>CBDBDT010000001.1:0-112500 GCA_965203975.1 Dehalococcoidia bacterium
GGCCGCTACCGGCGGGGTGGGGAGAACGCGGACGATTACGCCCGGGGAGCGCGCCAGTGGACCGTGCCCTGGGGGAACCACGGCGGCAACGACTTCATCAACATCTTTCCCCATAACCAGTACTGCCTCAAGTACGGCGGCCATCACGACGACCTTGCTCCCTTCGTCATGAACCAGCACCGTAACGGTCTGATGACTCCCTGGGGTTTCAACTACAACCACGGCGTGGAAATGATCAACAGGGAGGAGTACGAGTCCTCCCGGTACATCCTCAACCCCCTGCGCATCTGGGACTGTGACCGCCCCGTTAACGCCTCGGCCGCTTATCTCTTCACCACGGCGGAACGGGCCCGGGACATGGAACAGCCCCCGGTCTACGTCCTCAACCACTCCCAGCACAACTTCCGGAACCGCACTACCCAACCGGACCTGGACGAAATCGAGATGTGGACCGACCGCGCGGCGGCCAGGATGTACGAGGGAGCGGGGTTGGGCCCGGCGGACGTGGACATCTTCAATCCCTATGACGGGTACGCCACCATGACCCAGTTTTTCCTGGAAGGCTTCCAGTGGCACGGGGTCAAGCGGGGCGACGCCTTCGCTTTCTATGCGGGCGACATCCGCGTCGAGGGGCCCCATCCCTTCAGCTCCAGCGGCGGTAACTTGGGAAACGGTCGCACCCGCACCGCCATGTACACCGATAGCATCCAGCAGCTTCGCGGGACTGCGGGTCAGCGGCAGGTGCAGGTCCGGTGCGAGACGGCCCTGGCCGCTTTCTCAACTCCTTCCAGCGGTGGTTGGATAATGTTCGGGAAACATCCCAGCTAGCTGCGCCGGCGGCGGCCCATTCGCCGGCAACGACACATTCGACGGAGGATCTTTCTTGGCAAAGCTCATCAGTTTCGACATCGACGGCACCCTGGAAGTCGGCGACCCGCCCGGCTGCGTCACCCTGGATATGGTGAGGAATGCCCGGCGCCAGGGTTACATAATCGGCAGCTGCTCCGACCGCATCGTCCGCAACCAGCAGCGCATCTGGAGCAACGCAGAGATTCTCGTCGAATTTACGGTGTTGAAACACCAGCTTGACCAGGTCAAGTCCGAGTTCGATGCCGACGTCTACTATCATATCGGAGACACTGACCTCGACCGCCAGTACGCCGAGCGCAACGGCTTCGAGTTCCTGCTTCCCGACGCGGCTGTCGACACCTTCTGGGCGGAGCCCTGACGCCGCTGGACTAACTTCGCCGCTCATCTTGGGAGGCCCTATGCCTGCCGACGACCGGACCCGCTGGGACCAACGGTACGCCTCCGGCGATTACGTGGCGTCCTCCCCTGAATGGGCTCCTGCTTGGCTCCCTGACATCGAACCTTGGCTCCCTGATCGTGGTTGCGCGTTGGACATCGCCTCTGGCGCTGGCCGCGTTTCCCGCTGGCTATCCCTGCGCGGATTCGATGTCATGGCGGTGGATATTTCCCAGGTGGGTCTGGCCTTGGCCCGGGAAGCGGTAGAGTCCGACGGACTAGTGCTGAAAACCGCGGTGGTCGATTTGGAGACTGACCCGTTGCCCACCGGCCCGTTCGATCTGATTTCCTGCTTCCACTACTGGCAGCCCAGCTTGTTTCCTGGGATTGCGGACCGGTTGTCCAGGGGAGGCATCCTGGTTGCCGAGGTCTTCACTGTGCCCAACCTGGAACGAAACGAGCGCCCATCCCGGCGCTTCCTTGCCGAGCCGTGGCAATTGAAGCAAGCCCGTCACCCGCTTGAAATTCTTTACTACTGGGAGGGTTGGTCCTGCGATCAGTCCCTGGCCCGGGTGGTTGCCCGGAAACCTGAATCGCAAGCCTGATTCGGAAGAGTAAATAACTATCTCAAGACCGATTTCCTCCCTCCCGTCATTCCCGCGCAGGCGGGAATCCAGACCCCCGTCTCGTCCCCATTTTGCGGGTTTCGGGTTTCAGAATGTACGTTTGAGATAGTTTCTAAATCCCAATATTGAATCCAGCTCAAGGACGATGCAGGAGGCCGAGATGAAATGGTGCCGGTTTGAACACAACGGCTCTATCAGCTTCGGGACCGTCGAGGCGGACGAGACCCATGTGGCGGAGGTCGCCGGGCATCCCCTGGAGGAACACCGGCCCACCGGCAACCGCCACTCCCTGGCGGATGTCAGGATTCTTGCCCCTATAATCCCGCCGATGCTTTACGCCGCTGGTCCCAACTACCGGGGCCACGTGGAAGGGATGGCGGCGCGGCGGGGTGCCCGGCCCACTTACCCGGCCATCCCCGAACCCAACTTCCGCTCCGTTCACGCCATCATCGGGCCGGAGGAAAACATCGTGGTGCCCGGCGACTGCTCGGGAGCAGTGCAACCCGAGGGGCAGCTCGCCGTGGTGATGGGAAAACGGGCCCGCAACGTGTCCCGGGACGAAGCCCTGGACTGCGTTTTCGGCTACACCATCGCCAACGACATCAGCCAGCGCGTGTGGCAGTCCAATGACCGTACCATGTTCCGGGGAAAGAACTGCGATACCTTCAAGCCCCTGGGCCCGTACATCGTCACCGGCGCCGACCCCACCGGCTTCCACATCGTCGTCCGCCACAATGGCCAGGTCTGGGAGGACTTTCGTTCCCGGAACCAGATCTGGGACACGGCGACGTGGATCCAGGAAATGAGCCGGTACACCACTCTCCACCCCGGCGACGTCCTCATGCTGGGCACCCAGGGCGCCGATGGCGACATGTTCCCGGGAGACACCATATCGGTCTCCGTCGACGGCATCGGCCTGCTGCGTAACTACATCGTGGCTGAGAGTGATGCGGCCGAAGAGTAACCAGGGCGGTTGCAAAGTCCTTGCCCCGCTAATCTCAACCCCTGCTGCCTATTTTCCCGTCATTCCCGCGCAGGCGGGAATCCAGACCCCGGTAAATCCTTCCCTGCAACCCCCTATCCCACACCCAACGCCTCTCCCGTGACCCACCCGGGCGCAGCCTGCCTCCGCGTAGGCGGGGGTGGGGCGGGGACCCACACCCCCGTAGGCCCTTTCAACAACTGCTGGCCCCTAAGCGCAACTTTGCAATCGTCCTGGAAGAGCAACGGCTAGGTTTCATGGAAAGGGCTAGATAACCCGCGCCGCCCGCAGCAGCCCCAGCTCCCGCAGGGACAAACCCAGTTCTCCAACCAGGATTTCGACGTTGTGCTCCCCCAGGCGCGGAGCTGCCCGGTTGCTCTGCATTCCGTTCTCTCCATCAACGAAAAACCCGGGGCCGGGGTATTTCAGGGGGCCCGCCTCCGGGTGGTCCAGTTCCACGAAAAAGCCGCGTTCTTCGAGGTGGGGGGACTCTACGACCTGTTGCGGGCTCTGCACGAGGCCTATGACCAACCCGCGGGCCATGGTCTCCCGCATCAAGTCCAGGTTGTTCCACTGAGCCAGCTTGGGGGCTACCAGGGCGTGGAGGTCCTCCCAGTGTTCCATGCGGCCCTGGCGGCTGGAGAACCTTGGATCAAGCAGCCCGGGTTCCTCCAGGAACTCGGCCCAGGCTTCCATGGGGCGGCCGCCTGTGCCGGCGGTGGTCAGCGTGACCTCCCCGTCCAGGGTGGGAAGGTGCATGCCGTCCATTACGTTGCCATCGCTGCCGCCCCGGTGGGGACTGCGGCCGGTGTAGGTGAAGGGATGGATCAACCCGGAGGGCGTGGAAACCGCGGCTTCCATGGTGGAAACGTCGATGTGGGTGCCTGCGCCCGACTGCTCTCTTTGGAATAAGGCCGCCATGATGGCGATGGCCCCGTTGCGCGCCGCGGTGATTTCCATCTGCTGGAGGGCTGTTCCCATGGGCGGCTGGCTGGATGATCCCGTGACGGCGTACAGGTATCCTCCCATCGCCTGCGCCACCAGGTCGTCGCCGCTGTATCCGGCGTAGGGGCCGGTCTGTCCGAAGTAGGAGATGGACACCAGGACCGTTCCTGAGTTGGCCTGGGATAGGGCGTCGTACCCAAGGCCCAATTCATCCAGCTTACCGGGAGGAAAGCTCTCGATCACTACATCGGCCGTCGAAGCCAGCCTGAGAAAAAGGTCCCGCCCCTCCGTCTGTTCCACATCCAGGGTGATGCCGCGCTTATTGGTGTTGAAAGCGAGGAAGGCGGTCGAGCGGTCAGAGTGGGGCTCGTCGCCGATGAAGGGGGGCTCGTGACGAGCTTGGTCTCCCCAGCCGGGGGGTTCCACCTTGATGGTATCGGCCCCTTGGTCGGCCAGCAGCTTGGCGCAAAAAGACCCGGACGGTTGGTGGGTGAGCTCCAGGACGCGGATATCTGAAAGTATCCCGGGCATGAAGTCCTCCAGGGGTGAAGGTGAGATTAACTATTGCGGCAAGAGTCACCGGAGACCAACGCCGGTCAGGGGGCGCGCTCGCCCTCCTTGGGTTGGGAGAAGATGACGCTCTCGTCGTACAGCTGGTCGATCTCGGACGGGGAGAGGCCAGCGATTTCTCCGAGAACGTACCCGTTGTCCTCGCCGAGCTGCGCGACTCGGTGGAGCCCGACTGGAAGGTTGGGGTCGCGGAAGGGTCGCCCGGCGAAGACCCGGGGGCCCACTGAGGGAGCCTGGGAGTTGGCGTATTCCCACAGGTAGTCCCTGTCCTGGAGGTGAGGGTCGGAGGTCAGGTCCTGGGCGGTGAGGCACGCCCCTGCGCTGATCCCGAGCTCTTGGAGTTGTTTCGCAAGCTCAATGTCGTCGTGCTGAGAGGTCCATTCTGCCATGCGGCGGTCCAGCTCGTGGCGGTTTTCCCAGCGTGACAGCACAGTGGCGAATTTGTCGTCATCGGCCCAGGTGGGATGTCCCATGGCGTTCCGGAGAGCGTTCCACTCGGCGTCGGAGGAAACCACGATGACAATCCATCGGTCGGTACCGCTGGCGGGGTAGACGTTGTGGGGGGCTTTCCACCAGTGGCCGCATCCCAGCCGGTCGCGCGTGATGCCCCGCTGAGCTTCCAGGACAGCCGGGCCGATGGCGGAAACGCCGGTCTCCTGCATGGTCAGGTCGATGCGCATTCCGTTGCCGGTCTTGTTCCGCTCGTATAGGGCCAGCAGCAGAGCGAAGGCGACGTTGTTGCCTACGGAATGGTCCATGTAATTGTTGCTGGCCCGCATGGAGGGGCCGCCTTCGTAGCCGGTGAGGAAGGAAAGGCCGCAGGCGGCGTCGACGGTGCGGGCCCGGGAGCCGGCGCGCCGCCAGGGGCCGGTGTAGCCGTATGCGGTGCTGCTGAGGGTGATAATCCGGGGGTTGATTTCGGACAGGCTCTCGTGATCGAAGCCGAACCGTGCCATCGTGCCGGGCCGGAAGTTGTCGGTGACGATGTCCGACTTGGCGACCAGCTTGAGGAAAACTTCCTTGCCTTGCGGGGTGGTGACGTCGATGCAGAGGCTGCGCTTGTTGCGGGTGCCGTAGTAGACCAGGCTGCCCCCTTCGTTCCACCATTCCTCGCCGGCCTTTCCTTCGGGGAAGGGCCCGGCTTTGCGGTCCTGGAGATGGTCGGCGCTCTCGACGCGGATGACCTCGGCGCCGTAGTCGGCCAGAAATCCGGTGCCCCAGGGAAGGGCGTGGACCTGTTCGAGGGTGAGGACGCGGACGCCGTCGAGGATCTTCTTGTCAGCCATCGGGTCACTCCGGTCTGTTGTGTATTGTCGTGTGCCAGTCCCGGCGGGATGGTTGCGGTCCAGCGTGTTTTCATCCGTCCAACGACGGTGGGACCCCAACAAGTGCTGTCGGGGGGACCCCGTAAGTAACTATCTCAAAACCGGCTTCCTCCCTCCCGTCATTCCCGCGCAGGCGGGAATCCAGACCCCCGTCTCGTCCCCATTTTGCGGGTTTCAGGTTTCAGCGGGTTTCGGGTTTCAGAATGTACGTTTTGAGATAGTTTCTAAGAGCCCTCGCTCATTTCGTCAGCGGTGCCGTCATATGGCAGGTGCTGCTGGTAATCGGAATCATAGTCTACCGTCCAGCCCAACTCAACCTGGCGGTCGAGAGGGACCGAGGTGGGTTCGCTGGCGCCGAGGAGGGTTGAGCCGACGGCGTCCTCATCTTCCAGCTCGGCGATGGTGGTATCGGAAAGGCCGAGCAGGTGGGAGAGGGCGTACTGGTTGTGGGCCCCGAGGGTGGGGGCGGGGCCACGGATGGAGACATTTGCATTGGAAAGACGCCAGCCCCGGCTGACGTATTCCCTGGTACCCAGCCCGGACTCCGGGGTATGATCGGCTTTCTCAAAGTAGCCCCGCTCCCGCAGATGTGGATCCTGCAGCAGCCCCCGGGCATCGAGAACTGGTCCCGCGGGCACCCCCGCCCGCTGCAGCGCCTCCATGGCCTCCAGGGGAGTCCGCTGGCGGGTCCACTCCGCAATAATTGCATCGAGATCATCTGCATGGTGATGCCGCACGATGGGGTCATGAAACCGCCAGTCGGTTATGAGTTCCCCTTGGCCGATAGCCGCGCAGAATCCCCGCCATTCTGTGTCGTCGCGGACAGCCAGGACAACCCATTGGTCGGTCCCCAGGCAGGGATAGCATCCGTGGGGGGAGAAGGCGGGATGGCGGTTGCCGATGCGGCGGATGCGACGGCCGTTGAAGGCGAAGTCGAGCAGCCCCTCGCCCATGAAGGAAACACCGTTCTGGTACATGGCCAGGTCGATCCAGGTGCCCTGGCCGGTGCGGGCACGGTGGAGCAGGGAGGCGAGGACCGCCAGCTGGGCGCTCCAGCTGGCCAGGAAGTCTGTGTAGGAGTTGGCGATCTTGTTAGGGATGGTCCCTGGGAGGGAACGGCCCTGGGAGTCGACATCGAGGTAGCCTGTGAATGCCCCGGTGCCGTGGGTGGGCTCCAGGGCGGTGGCCATGGCCCCGAAATCGCTCCAGGGTCCGCTGTGACCGTAGCCGGTGTTGGACACCATGATTAGGTCCGGCCGGTCTTGCCGTAGCGCGCTGTAATCCAGCCCAAAGCGGCGGGTGACGTGGGGGGTGAAGTTTTCCAGCAGCACGTCGGATATGGAGACCAGCTCCCGGAGGAGGCGCAAGGCGCGGTCAGAACGTAGATCCAGCGTCAGGCTCCGCTTGCCCCGATTCAGGGTGTGGAAGGTACCGCCCCGTTCCCAGTAGTCGGCCCTGGGAAGGTTGTCCGGGTATGGGCCGTTGAGGGTGCGGGTGGTGTCTACGAACTGGCTGTGGTGTGTCTCGACCTTGATGACCTCGGCCCCCATGTCCGCCAGATAAGCCCCGCAGTAGGGCATGGCGAAGACCCGGCTCAAGTCGACGACGCGGATACCTGCCAGAGGGTCGCCGATCATATAGCGCCAGCCGCTTTGAGCTGGGCCAATTCCCCGGAAGTAAGTCCCAGTTCATCTCGGTATATCTCGGTGTTGTGCTGTCCCAGAAGAGGCGCGGGGCACCGGATCTGGTAGGGCATGCTGGATGGCCGGGGTCCCATCCCGGGGTAATCGGCTGTTCCCGCGATGGGATGGTCGACGGTGGTGAAGAAGCCCCGTTCCCACAGGTGGGGGCACTGGCAAAGGTCTCCGGCATCCTGGGCCATCCCGAAGACCAGCCGCCGTTCCCCGGAGGCTTGGAAAAGGGGTTTTCGGTCCCATTGGGCCAGGCCCTCCAGCAGCAGCGCGTTGAGCTCTTCCCCGAACTCGATGCGCCCCGCTCCGGTGGCGAACCGTTCGTCGCTCAGCGCGGGCACTCCGATGAGGTCGGCCACCGCAGACCAAGGTTGGGAACCCTGGACTGAAGGGATGACGTACCCGTCCCGGGCGGGCATCAGCTCCTCGAACCCAGACCCGCGCACCGGGCGGCGCCCCTTGATTGCCCCCATGAAGTTGTAATAGGGGATGGCCTGGACCAGGTGGGAAGCCAGGCATTCCACCACCGAAACGTCCACGTGGCTGCTCTGGCCGGTGGTCCACCTCTGGAACAGGGCTGCCAAGGTGGCGACGGCGCCGTTGATCCCTGCTACGTAGAAGGATTGGTCCAGTGCGTTACGGAGAGGCTCCCGGTCGGAATCCCCGGAGTGGTACAGCAACCCGCTGAAGGCCAGGTTAACGATGTCGGTGGCGGCCAGATCCCGGCGGGGCCCGGTCTGGCCAAAGGGGGTAATGGATGTCAGCACCGGGAGATCATAGTCATCGAAAATGTCCGGGAAGATGGCTGCCGGGAAGGACTGTTTGGAGGGTTGTCGCTCGCCGGGATTTCCCGGCTGGCTCCCAAGGGCCGGGCGGGAAATGTTCTCCACGACAACATCGGCGGTTTGCAGGAGCCGACCCAGGAGGAACCGCCCCGATGTCGTGGCGGGGTCCAGGGTTATGCTGCGCTTGTTGGTGTTGACGTACAGGAATGGGATGCTCTTCTCCGGGTGCAGGTCATCGCCCACGAAGGGCCCAGACCGGCGCCCCGGGTCGCCGCTGGGGTGCTCCAGTTTGATAACATCCGCGCCGTAATCGCCCAGCAGCCGGGCGCAGAAAGGCGCCGAAATCCCTTCTCCCAGTTCAAGGACCCGGATCCCTTCCAGCATCCCGGACACTACCAGGGTTCTTCCGGCCACACCAGGGGCAATTGTTGGCCGCGCCGGGGCAATACCACGGTCCCGGTCCCGGAGGCAGTCTGGTGTCCGCGGTCATTCCGCAACCCGACCCGGCAGTCCACCAGGCCGAATCCATTCACTTCGCGCTTTCCGGTGACCTCCCCGAAGGCGGTCAGGGTGTCCCCGGGAAAGTCCATGCCCCGGTGCTCCACGTAAAACCGCCGGAACCAGCCCTCCTCGCCGGCGAAATCCAGCAAGAGCTGGCCGAGATACTGGTTTTTCAGCGATCCGTTGACGACGACGTTGGGCAACCGCTGGTGCAACTGTGCGAAGGGAAGGTCCCAATGGATGCGGGCATAGTTGCCGTTGGCGGCGGCCCAACGGATGAGGTGAGTGGTGGTGATAGGTCCCTTGATCACCTCCGGCAGATCCATCCCGGTTTCCACATCCTCGAAGTACTGCTGGTCCCGCTTTTCCGGAGAAGGCTTGGGAAGGATCACCTCTGGGTCGGGGGGAGCGACGGGCACCGTGGTCAGGTCCTCTGCCACGGCGGTGGGTTGGCTGGGTTCTGCCCCGGCGGGAAGGGCCCGGTGTATGCTGACGCGCTTGGCCAGACTGAGGACGGTGCCGTGCTGGTCGGTCTGGGTTTCTTGGCGGACGATGAAAACCAGGGGGCCGGACCTCCCCTCCTTCTCGAATATGTCCAAGATCCGGAACTGCCGCGTGATCCATGACCCCACGTAGGCGGGGGCCAGGAACTGCCAGTCGCTGCCCCCATTCAGGCCGTAGCTGTTGAATGGAAGGGGCACCTCGAAATGCCACTCCTGGCCGGCCCCGAAATAGCCGATGGGCGGGGCGATATCCTTCCAGGCAGCCAGGGGCGGGCACAGCAATTTTTGGTACCGACTATTGGAAGCATAGTTTGGGTCAACGTAAAGAGGATTGTAGTCTTCAATGCTGTCGGCCACGTCGTAGGCCATCTCGGCGCTGATGGGAAATCGGTTGCGCTCCGGGTCGGACTCTCGTCCTATGAGGGCGGAAACTTCGGGGGTTATCAAGCCGTTGGACATAGGTCCCGCTCCGTTGGCGTTTCGGGTTGGAATATTTGGATTTTATAGGAAGGTTGGAGATTGCTCAAAGGTGGCCCAACCCTGGCAGGGGCAGGGCGAATTGTCCCAGAAACCTGGCCGGTTTATGAGCTGGACTGGCTCAGGGGGCCGTCAGCAGCCCAGTCAACTCAGAAATGGAACCCAGGGTGTCCAATTGCTCTACCGTGGCGATGATGCGCTCGATACGTTCTACGTCCCAGGTATCCCCGGCCAGAACACGGAACTTGTTCAGAAGGTCCTCGCGAGGCGCCGGGTTGGAGAAATCTCCCCGCTGGCTGACGACTGAACTCTCCAATGTCCTGCCGTCCCTCAACCGGATCGTCACCGCCGCCGCCGGATAGTCGTAGCGGCGCAGGTTCATCCGCTCATCCGGCACCACCTTAACCCGCTTCGCCAAGGCCCTGGTTTCCTCGTTGCCCACTTCCTCCGGGTAAAAGGCCGTGACCCCGGTGTTGCCGCGGGCGATAAGGGACGCCACGGCGTAGGGAATGGAAAACTTGGCCGCCAGCATATTCTCAGGTTCCGGGTCCGCCATAATCTGCACGATCGGCGGGGTAACCGCTTCCACTGTTTCCACGTGGTCAGCCCGGAAAGAATACTCCGCCAAGGCCTGCTGCACCGCGTCCAACACCGGATGGTTGTACAGGCAGCATGCATGGAACTTGAAATAGTTTTGCTGGATTCGCATTGGCCCTTCCTTGCCCAGTCCGACTACCGCTGATTCCGCTTCGAACCCCTCTCCCAAGATTGACCCGTAAATGTCTGACGGGCCGTCGTCGATTCCGGTGAATCCGCAACGGACCAGGTGAGCGGCCAGTATCCCCTGGAACCCGGACCGGCCAGGGTACAGGTTGCGCACGGTCGCGCCCTCCAGGCAGGGCGTCCAGGTGTTAGCCGGACTCATGGACGCCGCTAGGTTCATTGCTAGCCTGATGTCCGTCGCGTCGTATCCCAGGAGGCGGGCCGTTGCCGCCGCCGCACCGATGGTTCCCCAGGTGCCGTGGGAATGGACCTCGGAGCGGACATTGGTGGCTGTCCCGATCCGCGAGGTCACCTCGTAGGCCGCAACAACCGCCGCGAGGGTGTCCGCTCCGCTGGATCCGCTTTCCTCGGCAACGGCCAATGATGCGGGCGTAACATGGATGGAGGGGTGTCCTCCACCTAACCTGCTTCCCTCGTCCATTTCCAGCGCGACGCCGGCGGTCCCGTTGACTAGGGTCGCCCACGCCGCCGACACCCGCTGGGGGTGTCCTATCGTCGGGGCCTTCCCGGGGCCGCCCATGGTTGCCGCAAGATGAGCGAGGTTGGCGTTCTCGGGCAAGCGGCTTCCGGCGGCAATCGCTCCGACCGTGTCCAGCACCACATCCTTGGCCGCTATGATGGTTGCGTCGGGGAGGTCTTCCGTGCGGGTAGTTGCCACGAACTCAGCCAATTGGTCCAGGTAGTCAGCTGCCATAGTGTCACTCTGCTTTCCTGATTTTGCCGGGCCGCTGTTTATGTTGGTGGTGACCTTCGCATGATGGAGGGCAACGTATGGCCTGTAAACCCTCGCAGAGTTTCCGGCCCACCCGCTTTGGGGGATTCATCCGGTTTCGGGAGCCTTCCCGCCCGCCAATACGTGGGAGAGCAGCGCATCTTACTTTGACACCGGCGCCGCCCACCATGTAATTTAGCCGGTGCCGGTCCGCACAGCCCGGACAGGTTAGCCCAAACTCTACGCGAGAAACCACTTGATGCAACAGAATGCAGTCATCCCCGGCATTGACGATTACCTGGAGAACGCCCGTCCCCTGGCGGAACAAACGGAGGGAGCCGCCGACCGGATTGACCGGGACCGGCAGATGCCGGGCGAACTGGCCAACGCGCTGGCCGACGGAGGATTCTTCCGGCTGCTCCTTCCCAAGTCCCTGGGTGGAGCCGAAATGGCCCACCCTGATTTTCTGCGCATCCTCGAGGTATTTGCCCCAGCTGATGCCAGCGTCGCGTGGTGCCTCAACCAGAACAATGTCTTCTCCACCAGCGCCGTCATGATGGACCGGTCCACCGCGCGAGAAATCTGGACCAACCCTCGGGCCGTCGTGACCAACGGCCCGCCGACGGCCGCATCGATTGCGGTTCCAGTGAAAGGCGGCTACCGGTTAAGCGGCCACTGGAACTTCAGCAGCGGCAGCGATCATGCCACTTGGATCGCAGCCCTCGCTCCCATCGGTCAACCGGGCCAGGTCCTAGACGCCGCGCGCAACCGGGCCGGCACCCGAATGTTGCTCATGCCCAAGGAAGACGTCAAGTTTGTGGACCTGTGGCAGGTTGCCGGACTGCGGGGCACCGGCAGCTTCAGCTTCCAGGTGGACGACATGTTCATCCCGGAGCGCCGCACCTACCAGTTCGAGGGTCAACATAACGAACCGGGCCCGCTTTACGCCATTCCCAGGACGCTGCTGTTCGGATCGGGCTTCGCCACCGTGGCTCTGGGCGGGGCCCGCAGGAGCCTGGAAATTGCCATCGAGGCCGCCTCCACCCGAGCCCCGGGCCGCTCCAGCACCGTCCTTCGGGAACAGCAGCCGGCCCAGCGCCAGGTTGGAGAGGCACACGCCATACACCGGTCCGCCCAGTGCTTCCTCCAGGAATCTGTGAACACGGTGTGGGAGTCGGCCTCCAGGGACGGGACCGTACCCGTGGAGCAGCGCCTTCAACTCAGGGTGGCGGCCACCCATGCTCTCAGGATGTCTGCCCAAGTAGTCGACATCGCCTACAACCTGTGCGGCGCCGGTGCGATTTTCGCCTCCAACCCAATCCAGCGGCGGTTCCAGGACATGCACGTCATCACTCAGCACGTGCAGGCCAGCTACGCACACTACGAAAGCGCGGGACAGGCCCTCCTGGGACTGGAGGCCCGGGGGGCTTTCTGACTCCACCATGCGGGCCCATCCCCGTCTGAGGCTGAACATTGAGCGCCATCACCGAACTGACCTATGAGGATCTTCGCCGGGCGTGCCCCGACGTAACCCGGAATATGTCCCTGCCCGGCCTGAACGCCCCGGTGCTCATCCATCGCGACGCCTGGGGCATCCCCCACATTCGTGCAGAGAATGAGTCCGACGCCTTCTTCGCCCAGGGTTTCGCCACTTCCCAGGACCGCTTCTGGCAGATGGAGCAGGACCGACGCCGGGGCCTGGGGCGATGGGCAGAAGCTGTTGGGCAGGAAGGTGTGGAACAGGACAAGTTGATGCGCCGCTGCCTGCTGGAACGCAGCGCCAGGGATGACTATTGGGCGTGCTCCCCGGAGACCCGGGCCATGTTTGACGCCTACGCCGCCGGGGTGAATGCTTATATAGATTCCGCCGATCCGCTGCCCATAGAGTTCCAGATTACCGGCGCGACCCCCGAGCCCTGGCAGCCCTGGGATGGGCTGGTGGTCTACAAAGTACGCCACCTGCCGATGGGCATCTTCGAGTCCAAGGTGCTGCGGGCCCGCCTGGTCAAGGCCCTGGGGCCAGAGAAGACGGCGCAGGTCTTTCCCGGATACGAACCTGGCCAACTCCTGATCCTGCCGCCCGGAGCTCGTCACCAGGGCAACTTGCAGCGGGGACTGGAAGAGCTCACAGCTGCGGCTACGGCCGTCAACGAGCTGCACGAGTCCGACCTAGGCAGCAATAGCTGGGTCATCGCCGGCGCCCGCACCGCCTCGGGAAAGCCCATACTGGCCGGCGACTCTCACCGAGCTCTCAACACCCCAAACGTCTACTATCAGAACCATGTCGCCTGTCCCGACTTTGACGTGGTCGGACTGTCTTTCCCCGGCTTGCCCGGCTTTCCCCACTTTGGCCACAACCCGTGGGTGGCATGGTGCGTCACACACACCTGGGCCGACTACCAGGACCTGTATATTGAGCGCTTCCACCCGGACATGCCCGAGTACTATCTTTGGCAAGGGGAATGGCGCCGTGCGGAGATGCGCCACGAGACCATCCGGGTCCGCGGCGCAGAGGACGTCCCCTTGACGTCGTGGAACACCCATCACGGCCCTATCATCTCCGGCAACCCCGCCGCCGGGACCGGGCTGGCTCTCCGCTACACCGCCACTGACGGGCCATCCGCCTGGCCCGATACCCTCCTCGGGATGCTTGTTGCCCGCAACGCCGAAGAACTAACCGAGTCCATGCGGAAATGGGTGGACCCATGCAACAATTTGGTATTCGCCGATGTCTCGGGAAACATCGGATACTTGGTCCGGGGTGAAATACCGCTCCGCAACAGGCTCAACGGCTGGCTGCCCGTACCCGGATGGACTGTCCGCCACGAGTGGCAGGGACGAATTCCATTCGACGAGATGCCCCACTGTACCAATCCGGACACCGGGTACATCGCCACTGCCAACAACAAGCCTGTCGACGACAGCTACCCCTATCACATCGGGGTCGATTTCTCTCCCGGTTACAGGGTCGAATTAATCTCCCGAGCAATCAATTCCATGGAGCGGCCCACCGCCGCCGATATGGTCGAGATACATCGGCAGTGCCGCTCCATCCCCGCCGACGCGTTGCTGGACCTGCTGCGGAATGTGTATTTCGAGGATGAAGCACCGGCGTGGGCGAAGGACCTTCTGCTGGAATGGAACCGGAACATGGACGCCAACGCCGCGGCTCCCACAATTTACAGCGCGGCCCGGGACTGCCTGCTGGAAAGGCTGCTCCGGCATCACCTGGGGGAGGCTCTCGCGGACCTGGCGCTGAACCCGGCTGGCCGGGGCGCCGGAGTATTCCTGACCAGGTTCAAGAGCCTGATGACCACCGCTATGGAGAAGGGAAACGCCGACCTGCTGCCGCCGGGCTGTACCTGGACGGACCTGGTCGGCCAGTCCCTCGAGAAAGTAGTGGCCTTGCTTTCGGACAGGCTGGGGAATGACCGCTCGCAGTGGCAATGGGGAAAGGTGCACCAAGCAAGGCCCGTCCACCCCCTGTCCTCCGCCTTTCCTGATTGCTCCTCCCTGCTCGATCCTCCGGCCATAGCCATGTCCGGCGACGGCGAAACCCCGCTGGCCGGGACATACGCTCCGGCCGACTTCGCCACGGTGGGTGGATTATCCGTCGCCCGTTATGCCTACGACCTATCGAACTGGAACAACTGCCTGTGGGCGATACCGCTTGGGTGCTCGGGTCATCCAGGAAGTTCCCACTACGCAGACCAGAGCGAGCCCTGGAGGAAGGTGGACATGATCCCCATGTTGTACGACTGGGACTGCATAACCGCGTGCGCCGAAACCGCCCAGCGCTTGCAGCCTGCTTGATGGTTGGGGAGTGAAGGGATGGGCTACGCTGGCTTGAGCTTGGAAGGGAAGGTTGCCCTCGTCACCGGGTCCGCCCGGGGCATCGGCGCGGCCTTGGCCGTCGGATTGGCCGAAGCGGGGGCGGATGTCGCCGTGTCGGACATACCTTCGAACCGGGTCGGTATGAGTGAGGTGAGAACGCGGGTTGAAGCTCAAGGGCGCCGCTCTATGGCCTACGATCTGGATGTCCTCGACCTGGACCAGATACGCTCCACTGTGGTCCAGGCAGCGGCAGACCTAGGCGGGTTGGACATATTGGTCAACAACGCGGGGATACGCCGCCGCAGTCCTGCCTTGGACGTCACCGAGGAGGACTGGGACGCTGTCATAGACACCAACCTCAAGGGAACCTTTTTCTGTTCCCAGGCGGCCGCTGGCGTCATGATTCCACGGGGAGGGGGCCGCATAATCAACGTCGCGTCGCAGCTTGCCGTCGTTGCCGGTGAGAACCGGGCGGCTTACTGCTCCAGCAAGGGCGGCGTGGCCAGCCTGACCCAGGTGCTGGCGCTGGAGTGGCTCCGCTATGGTATCACTGTCAACGCCATCGGTCCGGGGCCGACGGAGACGCCGGGTCTGCTGGAAGCGGACACCCGCGACGCGGACGAATTGCAGGCCGACCTGGCCGTCAATATGCCGCTGGGACGCCGGATGCGTCCCGAAGAGCTGGTGGGTGCGGCAGTCTACCTCGCCAGTCCCTCGGCGTCAGCCACCACCGGACATTTGCTGATCGTTGACGGGGGTTGGACAGCCCGCTAGCCCGGGAGACCCGGGATCTTCTACAGAGTCGGGTCCCCGGTACGGGGCCATTGGAGCTATCCGGCCGCTAGTGATAGCCCGGGTGAGCCGGTGTGCGCCATCACTCACCCCTGCAGTCCACAAGCGCGATTCAGGAGGGCATCCCCTTGGACATTCTGGTAATTGGCGGCACCGGCTACATGGGCAAAATCATGGTCGAACTGCTCCTCGAACGGGGTGACAGGGTGACCGTATTTTCCAGAGGGACCACCCGTCCCGAATGGTGGGACCGGATAAGTCACATCCCCAGCGACCGCAACGACCCCGTGGACTTCCAGGACAAGCTTGGTCGGTTGACCTTCGACGCGGTCGTTGACACCCAGGCATACCGCTGGGAGGATGTCCGGTCCGCCGTCGAGACCTTCCGAGGCAACGTGGGCCGGTATCTCCTGATCAGCACCAGCTCGGTATACCTGGAAGGAATGGTTGACTTCACCCGCCACTGCCCATACGACGAGTCGGTTGTGGACTGGAGCACCATCGACTACTCCTATCCTGAAGGTGTGGACCCCTACGCCGTCGGGAAGCGCCACTGTGAAAAATGGCTGCTGGAAAACGGCGAGGGCGTTCCCTGGACTATCATCCGCATTCCCGCTGTCATGGGCCCGGGGGATCCGACGGGACGAATGTGGTGGTGGGTCCAGCGGGCGCTTGATGGGGGGCCGGTCATCGTTGCGGACGAAATGCGGGGGGCGTTCCGAACTTTGTTCAGCGCGGACGCGGCGGCTAACTTCGTGCGAACTCTGGACCGGCCTGAGACAGTTTCGAGGACATATTTCGTTGGTATGCCCGAGATTATGACACCTGAGCGGTGGGTAAACCTCATCTGGGCCGCCGCGGGGCAGGCTCCGGAACTGGTGTATGTTCCCCGGGAAGTAATCAGCAGGACTGCTGGGCTGGGGCAGTACATGGCCCCGTTGACGCGTCCAGCGTCCAATATCCACCGGCGGGGCCGGGCGGAACGGGACATCGGGCTGGTGGCGACCCCGGTGGAAGAATGGGTGGCTGCCACCGTGGCATGGTACCGGGACCACTACACCGGCCCCGACTCGGACGGGTACCAGCACCGGGACCGGGAAGTCGCTCTGGCATGTCGTTGGCAGGAGGCGTTTGGCGGATTGGTGGCCAGCTTTTAGGAGGCTCCGCGATGGCCGGGCCGGTCGCCTTGTCCCCTCACTGGGCTCACGGTATGATTCGCTTTAACCTAACCCCAACAACTCGTCGGTCCCAAGGCGGTCAGCCTGGAGGGAGCCATGCCTGAGTCCCACGTTGACACGGTAATAGTAGGCGGACAGATCGTAACTTCCTCCCAGGTTTACGAAGGGTCGATAGCCATCGCGGGAGAAAAGATAGTCGCCATCGGGCCGGATTCGCTGCTTCCCGGGGCGGACAACTACGTGGACGCTTCGGGAAAGCTGGTCCTGCCCGGCCTTATCGACAGCCACGTGCATCTCGACGGCCATGACAATTACGCTCTCGGTTCCCTGGCCGCGGCCCACGCCGGACTGACGACCCTGGTTCCCTTCGGCACGTATACCCTGGAGGGGGACGAGACCCTTCCCCAGGCAATCCACCGGACCCGGGAACAGGTCGAGCAGAACGCCCTGACCGATTTCGCCTTCCACTTCATCCTGCAGAACCGGCCGTCCATTCTGACCGGGATGCCTGAGGCAATAGACCTGGGCGTCAAGTCGTACAAGATGTTCATGACCTACAAGAAGCGTCCGGGCCGGATGTGCGACGATGACTACATCTGCCAGGCGATGGACCTGGTTTCCCGGGGCGGGGGAGTGCTGCAACTCCACTGCGAGAGCGGCAACATCATCGAGTACCTGGAGAACAAGCTGATTGCCGACGGCCATACTCATCCTACGGACTTTCCGTCGGCCTGCCCGGACTGGGCCGAGGAAGAGGCCATCAACCGGGCCGTGAAGATGAGCGGCGCAACCCGGTGCCCGACCTACGTGGTACACCTGAGCACTCAGTTGGGGCTGCGGCAGATCCAGCAAGCCCAGAGCCTGGGACAACCCATCTGGACCGAGACCTGCCCCCAATACCTTCTGCTATCCGACGCGCAAATGGCAGAGTACGGACCTCTGGCCAAGATCGGTCCGCCGCTCCGCCCAGAGGACGGACCGGACCGGGACGCGCTGTGGCGGGGCCTGGGGCAAGGGTCCATCTCCATCGTCGCCAGCGACCACGCCCCCTACCCCCAAGAGCTCAAGCAGCCTGGTTGGGATAACATCTTCGTGGACTCCAACGGGGCGTCGGTCCCGTTCGGTTCCCCTGGCTTGGAGACGATTGTTCCCCTGATGTACAGCGAAGGGGTGGTGAAGCGCGGCCTGCCCATCTGGTGGCTGGCCCGCGTCATGTCGGAGAACCCGGCCCGCATCTTCGGACTGTTCCCCCGGAAGGGCATTATCCAGGTGGGTTCGGACGCTGACTTGCTCATAATCGATCCCAACGGAGACCGGATAATCACGGCACGGGACCACCTGAGCAATGCCGGCTACACGCTTTTCGAGGGTTGGGAGGTCAAGGGGCGCCCCTGGATGACCTTCCTGCGGGGGCAGGTGTTGTTGAACCAGGGCGCCCTGGAACAACAGCCCGGGTACGGCAAGTTCCTGGAAAGTGGTCCTCCACGCCCGCCGCTGGGCGGCTCGGTCAACTGATTGGGAGAGATGGGGGTTGCCTGACAGGTCATGAGGATAACCGGCGTTCAAGCGGTCTACCCCAGGTACCAGCACGTGGTCCCGTCGTGGCGGACTCATTTCTGGCAGATCGTCGTCCGCGTCTCCACAGATTTGGGGGCGGCCGGCCTGGGATATGGCGGCGGCGGGGTCGCCGGCGTGGAGGTGGTGAACCGGCACTTCCGGGAGCTGCTGCTCGGCCGAGAAGTGGAAAGCATCGAGGATATCGCTGCCCTCTGGGACTATCTCTACCAGGAGTCCCTGCCCTACGGCCGGAAGGGGCTGGCGATCATGGCCCTGAGCGGAGTCGATCTCGCCCTGTACGATCTGCTGGGGAAGGCGCAGAACCTCCCGGTCTATGAACTTCTGGGGGGACTCAAGAAAGAAAGAGTCCTGGCGTATGCGACCGGTCCTGATTCCGAGTCTTATTCTGACCTGGGGTTCCTGGCGCATAAATTCCCCCACCGCTGGTCGGGACAAGAGTCCGACTACGAATCTGCCTGGACTGCGGCGAACCGGGCCAGGGAGCTCTTCGGGGCCGGGGCCCGCTTGATGATCGACACGTATATGTCCTGGGACCATGACGTGACGCTGAACATGCACCAGCGGCTGTCCGAGTTCAACCTTTACTGGTATGAGGACGTGCTGACGCCGGATGATCTGCCCGGCCAGGCCGAGTTGCACCCTCGGGTCGCGCCGACATTGATAGCCGGGGGTGAGCACGAGTCCACCCACTTCGGGTTCGCGGAGATAGCCGCGAATGGAGCCTTGGGGTTGTGGCAACCGGATATCACCTGGTGCGGTGGAATCACCGCCGGGCTGCGAATAGTGGAGATGGGGAGGAAAGCCGACGTACCAGTATCCCCGCATCGCGGCGGGGAGGTGTGGGGCCTGCATCTCATCGCGTCCAGCGACTGGGCGGATCTGGCCGAGTTCCATTCGGACCACCTCCGAGAGCCCAGGGATGTCCTGTGGTTCGACGAACCCTCCCCGGAGAACGGCTACATCGTTGCGAATGATGCCCCGGGATTTGGCGTCAGATTGAACGAAGGTATGCTGTAGCGTTTCCGTCGTCAGCCCGCGAGGTTCCGGACCGGTTGGGCCTGGGCCGCCCGCTATCTCCCAGTTTCCCCGTTCTTCGGGCATTTTCATTCTCCATTATCCGGCGTCCCTGTTGTATCATTGGTTGGGGATAGGGAAACGCGGCTGTGATGGCCGCGCCGCTTGGGGTGATTTAGCTCAATTTCGTCTCTATCTCGCGAGGTGAAGAATGGCCGACAGCGCCTCGGAACCCCTACCCCAGGCCAACTCGAGGGATCCGCGGAGGGCAGGGTTTTTCCGCAGGATTGAAGGGCATGTCCAGGGAAAAACCGTGAGTGGACTGATGGAACTGGTGCCCCTCATGGTGACAATACTTGTTCTTGCATTCGTAATCGAGAAGACGGATAGTTTCATCCGTCCCCTGGGCTTCGTGGAGGGAAAGCCCTGGGACGTTCCCGGTATCGGGATCATTGGGTTGGTCGTGGTGTTTTATCTGGTTGGACTGTTGGTAAGCACCCGGCCGGGCCGCATGTTGATGGATCTGAAGAGTACGGTTCTCAACGGTCTGCCGGTGGTCGGCACAGTTTACGGCGTCACCCAGCAGGCGGCATCCACGATGGGCTCCCAGTACCGTTTCAGCCGGGTCGTATTCCTGGAGTGGCCACGGGAGGGGATGATCGCGATGGGTTTTGTAACGGGACGGGCGATGTCTTCACGAACGGGAGAGACTATGGCCGTGGTCTACATACCCACGGTACCTAATCCCACGTCGGGAAACATGGCTTTCGTCATGGAGGACGACCTGTTCGAGACCAGCGTCAGTGTGGAAGCGGCGATGAAGATGGTGTTTTCGGGCGGCATCGTCCTCCCCAAGACCCTGGCCTTCGGCCGCCTTCCCCGCGATCCGGTCCCCAACGAGTACGCCGGTGAGTTCACGTCCATTGAATGACGGTCCCCGGAGGAGGTCCCAAGACTGGAGGGTTGATTGAAGGCGGGAAGAGGGGCAGGGGAAAGTGTAACGCATCCGGGTTTGCAGGTCCGCCCCGGACGGCACGTCAAGGCAGCATCTTCGGTGAAATCAGGCTTCCTGGGCGGGGTTATTGCGGGAGTGTCGGTGTTGCTCTGGGTGGGCTGCGCTCTGGATCTGTCCCCGCCAGAACTAGACCCGCGGGAACGGTTCGCCGCAACGGGGACCCGGGTCGAGCAGGAGTCACCCACGCGGCCTCCGACCGCCACCATGTCCAATTCAACCTCGAGGGTTGGCTATACCGGGGAAACACCTGGCACGCGGCCACACGAAACGTCATTTGAACTGGCCGTAGGCGAAGTGCCAGCCGATCTTCCGGCGTATGACCGGGATGACTGGCCGCACTGGTCGGACGAAGACGGGGACTGCCAGGACGCCCGACAGGAGACCCTGGTCGCAGAATCGGCGACGCCGGTCATATTCAAAACGGATAATCGATGCAGGGTCGATTCGGGTTTTTGGAAGGACCCGTACACGGGTCTAACCGTTGATGATCCGAGTGAGCTTGACGTTGACCACGTAGTGCCTCTGGCTAACGCCCACCGTTCCGGGGCGTGGGACTGGAGCAGGGACCGGAGAAAGGCCTACGCCAATGACCTGTCCTACCCCGAGCACCTGCTGGCAGTGACAGCAGCAGCCAACCGTGCCAAGGGAAGGAAGGGCCCGGAGGAGTGGCGCCCGGATGACGAAAGCTATTGGTGCGACTACGCCCGTAACTGGGCCAGTATAAAGATGAGATGGAGCCTCTCAGTAACGCCTGAAGAGCTGGAGGCGTTGCGGGAAATGGCTGCCACCTGTTCCGCGCTGGTGGCGATAACCGCAGAACCGTCCGGCGACCTGATCATAAGCAACCAACCAGACCGGGAACCGACTGAAGCCCCGGCGGTTTCTGCCACGGACAACCCAAGATACGATCCAGACGGGCCAGACCGTGACTGCGGAGACTTTGAAACCTGGCAGGAGTCCCAGACATTTTTCGTGGCCGCCGGCGGACCGGAGAGCGACGATCACAGGCTGGACAGGGACAACAACGGGATTGCTTGTGAGTCCTTGCCGGGAGCGCCCTGAATCCGGCATGGATATGGCGTCGGAAGGGGGAATATGCTGGACCCAAAACTCGTAGACCCGATCCTGGAGAAGCTGGGATTCCGGGATGTCCCGTCGCCTGATTGGGCCGGTTTGAGCTCGGTCTACTACCGGTGGTCGATGAGCGTTCCCTTCGACAACATCCAGAAACGCCTGTTTTACTCAGGGACCGCCGAGGGCCCCATTCCCGGGTGCACATCGGACCATTTCTTCCGGCAATGGTTGGCTCACGGCACCGGGGGGACGTGCTGGTCCAACAGCCACGCCATCCACGATCTGCTGGACGCCATTGGGTTCCCGGTGGAGAGGGTGGCGGCAACCATGCTCTCGTCCCCCGATGCGGTGGGTCCGACTCACGGGTCGGTGGCGGCCACCGTCGAGGGTTTACGCTACCTAGTGGATGGATCCATGCTGACCCGTCGGCCCGTCCCGTTCCTGGATGCCGCCTTGCCTCATCCGGGACATCCTTCGGAGCGGGTCTCGATGGAGGGAATGGACGGCCAATGGACCGTGCTTTGGTATCCGGCCCACCGTCCCGAGGGATTGGTCTGTAGAATCGAGGAAATCGGCGTCCCGCTGGGACGGTTCAACGAGTACCATGAACGCACCCGTCTCAGAAGCAACTTCAACAACGCTCTGTATATCCGGCAAAACCGGGAGAACGGGGTGGACACCATCGCGTTCGGTGAACGCATGAGAACGCTTCCGGACGGCGCCGTGGAGCGGATTCCGATTTCCCACGAAGAAGCTGCCGCGGCGCTGGCGGAGGATTTTGGGATCTCGGAGGAGTTGGTGTCGCTCCTACCGGAAGATGTCCCTCCCTAGTGACTCAGCACGACGTCGATTAAAGCCATCCGTCCTTCCTGGACCGCGTTGAGACCGTTGCGGAGAGCCGACTTGAGGTCAGCCGGGTCCTCCACCCGCTCACCGTACCCGCCGAAGGGCTCTACGAGCTTGGCGTAGTCCGGGCCGGGAATGTAGACGCCGTGGAAGATTTCCGAGCGAGCGGCTTCTCCGTCGGGGTAGTAATGCAGGTGGTTGCGGCGCATGGCCTCGTAATTGCCGTTGTTGAAAATCACGGTGAGGAAAGGCAGGTTGGCTTCCCGGGAAACCCCAAAACTCTGGGTCACCGGGTTGTAGAGGAAGCCGCCGTCCCCCATCAGCGCCACCACCGGCCGGTCCGGTTTGGCCAGCTTCACTCCCAGGGCAAGACCCAATCCCTGTCCCAGTCCGCCGTTGGGATGGAAATAGCGGTGGGGCGAGTCCCACCGCACATGGTTGGATATGACACCGCGATGGGAGATGACCTCTTCTACGAAGACCGCATCATCCGGCATAACATCGCTGATGGCGGCGCAGAGTGCAACCGGGTCTATGGGGCGGTCAGACTGCACCGCGGTTTCCAACTCACGGCGGCGGATTGCCATTTGTTCATGTTCCGACCGGCACACGGACATACGCTCCTGGATTTCGCCGGCTCTGCGGGCGGAGGCCGGTGCAAGGGTGTCGGCCAGCAGTCCCAGGGTCAGGGTGAGGTCTCCCTCCAGGTAACGGTCCGCCAGCAAGTTCTGGTAGGCCATCTGGGCCTTGATGGGAGTTTCACCCATGGCGAACACCGTGGCGTGTTTCGGACCGGCGTTGGGCGGATACCAGGGTGAACGGCTGCCGGCCAGCAGCACCAGGTCAGCCCGGTCCAAGTACGGGGATGGGTCGAATCCCAGGTGAAGCGGGTGACTCTTGGGAAAGTTGGAGTAGGTGGCGGCGCTCTCCACGACGGGAATGGCGAACAGTTCGGCCAGCCTCACCAGGTTTTGGAACCCTTCTGCCTCGCGTCCGGCGCAATCGGTGATAATCAGGGGGAACTTGCTGCTTTCGATAAAGGAAGCCAGTTCCTCCACCGATTCCTGGGTGGGCCGGGTCCTGGGGGCGGTCGGTACGGACCGGAGTTTTTCCGGCGGCGCCCAGGGGTGGATCATGGTCTCGATGGGGATGTCCAGGAAGGCGGGTCCCATCGGGACGCGCTGGGCCAGTTCGCCGGCGCGGACCAGCTGTTCGTAGAGGGTGTAGGGGCTGGTGGCTTGTCCGCTCCACTTGGTAAATTCGTCGGCGAACCGGTTGGGGCCACCGACGACGCTGAGGTTGCGGTACCACTGGCCCTGGGGGTCCAGGTCCGGATTCTCCCCGTAGCTGTTGGCCTCCCCGGAGCAGACGAGGACGGGGACTTCGCCCAATGTGGCACCGTGGACGCCCATGCTTCCCTGGAGAAGGCCTACGCCGGCGTGGAGCAGGACCGCCTGCATTTTTCCGGTAGCCCGGGTGTACCCGATGGCCATGTCAACCGCCAGTGTTTCATGCCAGCAGTTGATGTACTGGGGGCCGGGGGTCTCGTTGATCCGCTGGCGGGCAAGAGCTTCCCAGACTGGGGCCCATTCCGACCCGGGGGAAGAGATGATGTAGTCCACCCCGAGGTTGCGGAACGCCTCGAGGATAGCTTCGCCTCCGTCGTGGTTAACCGTTGTCATAGTTTCCCCCGTCTCCAGATCCCCTTGTCTGAGATCGTTCTAAGAATCGCGGGCCCCATGCTAACTCGGCCGGCGGGTTGGCGGGTTTAGTTGTCCGCGGCCTGAAGTTCGAGCGTGCGGGTTGCCAGTTCGTCGTAGTGGGCTGAGGCGTACTCGTCTATCCGGTCGATGTCTTCTTCGAGGATGTAACCCTGGGCTACCATTTCACGGGTCACCGCGCCGACGCGGGCGATGTAATCGTCCCGCGACGAGTAGCGTTCTTCTATGGACAGGCGCGGGTCTCCGGCCGCCTCGCGCTGGGCCCGGTTGGCTGGGAAGGGTATGGAAGACCCGATAAGGGTGCCCCCGGTGGCCCCACCGGAGGACAGGATCTGGCCTTCTCCTCCAATGTCGGAGTGGCGGAGGTTCCAGCCGGTATGGGTGGCAAGGGGGACCTGGATGGTGGGCATTCGGATCCCGGTCACCTCGTTTCCGTCGGCGTCGACGGCACTGACAAGGTTGGGATAGGGGACGCCGAACTGCGCCGGAATCCGGGTGGCCACGCCACTTTCAAACCCGAAGTCCAGCCGGCGGAAACGCCGCAGAGGGTTGGGAAAGTTGACGCCGGGGATGCGGGCGAAGGTGGAAGCAACCTCGCCGGGACCGACCGCAGTTGCGTCTCCCAGCCGGGGATAACTGCTAGCCGGGGCCGCCGCTCCGGAGGTCACCCAGCGGTCCAGGTTTACCAGGGCAGCCCGCAGCAGCGGCCGGTAGTCGGTGCAGTTGAAGGGCTGCTGCCCCCGGTTGCCGTTGACAGGATCGAAGTCCCGCAGGTTGGGCGTCCCCAAGGGGTGCTGGGAACTTCCGAAGACGTACACCCGGACATTCCCGGGGATTTCCAGGTCCTCCTTGCCGGTGACATCGATGTGGACCAGGGATCCGCCGCCGCCCCAGTATTCCGAGGAGGTGTAGGTGTACATAACCTTGGGCGCCTGTCCGGCGGACTGGAGCCGGGTCAGAACGCCGTCAGTGATCCCTGTTTCCGGGTCGGTCTGGGAGAGGTCGCTGAAGGGAAACATGTTGTTGGGGCTGCGGCTGGCCTGGCTGGAAGGTTGGGCGAACCGCTGGTTGAACTCGCCTTTCTTGCCACCGGCGACGTGAGGTATGAGGCCGTCGAAAACGTTGCGGCCGGACTCGTCTATGTTCATCCCGAGATGGAGCAGGTCGCGGAGGAAGCGCCCGCTCTGGGAAGACCCGAAGGTGTACACCTGCTGGATGTCACCGGCGCAGGGGTTGCCATCCGCCGTGGAACCATGCTTCAAGAAGGAGGCGAGGTCCCGGGTAGCCACCAGGCCCAGCCCGACGATGGGAGCTCCGACGGTGCGGTAGATGACCTGGTAAACCTTGCCGGCCTCAAATCCGTCGGCCATGCAGGCGTAGGCGGGATCCGGTATTACATGGCCATCTACCATCCTGGCAAAGGACCATTTTTCCCTGGGGATGACCGTCTCGGGAGCGTCCTCGTGGTCCTGGACGGTAAGGCAGGCGTCGGGGTCATTGAGGTCGGCGGCTGGGTAGGGACGGTGATTCCGGTCGGAAAGGAACTGTTCGTGGACCAGCGCGTTGGGCTGGAAGGTCACCACGAGCTTTCCCGAGACCGGCGAACCGTCAGGTTCCAACGCCCCCGGCGCATTTAGCCGCATAATCCCCGGAGCATCGGGCGCGTCGTGCTGCCAGCCGCACCAGACGACGGTGTAACCCTGTCTCATCAGGAACCCGTTTCCCACATCCAGCGGCTGGTCCGGCGCCAGGTCGGGAGCGTCGTTGAAGTTGCGCAGCGCCGTGCCCCGTCCGCGGTTCAGAATGTCGAAGAAGACACGGTGGTTTCCGCGGGAAGGATCTTCAGCTTGGAGAATGCGGAAGTCGGCGGAGAACCGGACGAGTCCCGCCTCGTCCCGGGCCGCCAGCTTGAGGTCGGTGATGAGGTCATTGGCCGGATCAAGAGGGTCCACAGCGAAATAGGCGGTCCCGTCAATCTGGACGTATGCGCCCACTTCTCCAAAGGATTCGCCCTGGGCCAGGGGTTGCCGGTTGCTTATTTCCAACGAAACTATCGCCATTTGTCCCTCCTTGGAGATGCCTCGGCAATTGTGGTCCCGCCAAGGGAGTTGGTTCAGCTCAATGTTGGCACGAAGAGAGCCGGTTGTCTATCAAGCAGCATTGCATCTTCACCGATCAACCCCCCGTCCGGGCTTGCCGTTCGACAGGAGCCCTTGGTACGGGCGGTGCGTCTATCCCCGGTCTCAAGCGGAGCGTGGATACCAGAACGGAGCAGACCAGGAAGGCAACCATGGTCAGGTAGGCGTACTTGAGCCCCAGCGTGAAGGCGGACTCGACGCCGGACCCAGCGGCGGTTCGGACGGCATCCAGGCTGGGCTCGTAGCCCATGGCTCCCATGGTGGAGGCCACGATGGCAGTGGCAATGGCCACGCTGACAACGTTGCCGGCGTTGCGGATGAGGTTCAGGAACCCGGAGACGACTCCGTGATTATTCCGCCGGACCGCGCTGAGGATGGAGCTGGTGTTGGGGCTGTAGAACATCCCCATGCCGCTGCTCTGGAGCATAAGGGCCGGCACCACCAGGAACAGGCTGGATTCCTCGGACAGGTTGGACAGGATGGACACCCCGGTGATGGAAAGCACGGTCCCGCCGACGGTGAACTTGCGCCATCCGAACCGGTCAGACAGGTGACCGCTCAACGGTCCGATCAGGGCCATGCAGCAGGCCCCGGGGACCACCACCAGCCCGGCCAGCGACGGGCGGTATCCGAGGACGTTCTGCAGGTAGAAGGGCGTCATAAACAGGACCGCCGAACTCCCGAGAAACATGAGGAAGTTGGAGGTCACTCCCTGGGAGAAGTTGCGCCGGCGGAACAGCCGCAGCTGGAGCATCGGATACGGGTATTTCAGCTCCCACCAGACGAAGAGGCCGGACAGGACCAGAAAGGCTGCCCCGGCCGCAAGGATGGGCCACGACGTCCAGCCGGTCTTGTGGGCGTGGGTTATACCCAGCAACAAAGCCAGCAGGGCGGCGGACGAGATTCCCGCACCAAACCAGTCAAACCGGCCAGAACGGGTCCTAAGGGAGCCGGTCATCCGCGGGTTGTCGCGGACCACGGCGAAGGCCATAGCGACGCTGATGAGAACCAGGGGAATGGTCCCGAAGAACACCGCCCGCCAGCCCAGGGCATCCACCAGAAACCCGCCGGTGGCCGGCCCGGCGATTGCCCCGGTTCCCACCATGGTCATGATCAACCCGATGGCTTTCCCCCGCTCCGACGGCGGAAAGGCCGCAATCACGATGGCCATTCCGGTCCCTTGAGTCATGGCCGCGCCGGTCCCCTGGATAATGCGTGAAAGAATCAGCACCATCAGGTCGGAGGACAACCCAGCGGAGATAGAGCCCGCGACCAGAACCAGCGACCCGGCCACGTAGACTTTCTTCGACCCCACCAGGTCGGCCAGCCGTCCCATAGGGAGGAGCAGGGCGATGATGGTCATGGCGAATCCGATGACCAGCCATTGGACAGTGGGGATGTCGGACTGGAAGTGGGCAGCGATGGACGGCAACGCGACGGTCACGCTGCCGTGGTCGACGACGGAGGCAAAGGTTCCAACCGCCATGGCGGCGAAGGCGTACCATTTGTAGCGGGGGGTCATTCTAAATCGCTCAACCCGCCGCAAGGTTGGATGGTGGCATACCGGCGGGTTTCGCTCCGGCCAGAGGCCGAGGGCTCCCAATGGCTCCGCCTTGGGGGAATCGCCCAACCCGCCGCAAGGTTGGATGGTGGTTGGTTCTGAGGGTCGCCGCTTTCGCTCGCGCTACCAAGGTAACTTGTCTAAAGCTCGCTGGGCGGCTTGTTCTAAGGGTCGCCGCTTTCGCTCGCGCTACCAAGGCAACTTGTCTAAAGCTCGCTGGGCGGCTCCCGGCGGGTTTTGCTCCGGCCAGAGGCCGAGGGCTCCCAATGGCTCCGCCTTGGGGGAATCGCCCAACCCGCCGCAAGGTTGGGCGGTGGTTTGTTCTGAGGGTCGCCGCTTTCGCTCGCGCTACCAAGGCAACTTGTCTAAAGCTCGCTGGGCGGCTTGTTCTAAGGGTCGCCGCTTTCGCTCGCGCTACCAAGGTAACTTGTCTGAAGCTTGCTGGGCGGCTTGGGTGGCCCAACATGGGTAACTTGTGGGTGGGGACTGAGTGGGTCATTCGCCTTCGAAGAAACGACGGGGATTCTCCACGGTCAGCTGCCGGATGTCGGCGTCGGTGGCCCCGAGTTCCTTCAAGCGGGGAAGAACGTGCCGAGGGATGAAATTGTAGCCGTCGGGGTTGGCCCTCCGACGGGCCTCCTGGACTTCGGCTCCGTAGCGGGCCTTGGGCACGGAGTAGTCGTGGGAGAGCATGATCCGGTGGGTGAACCCGGCTTCCATGAGCTTCCAGGCCACCTCGGTGCGCTGCTCCCAGTTGGGCGTTCCCGGGACAAGCCCGCCCGGATAACGGTCGAGTCCCAGCCACACTCCCTTGTTGAGAAGGCCAAGGAGATACTCCAGGTTAGTGTCGTCGTTGCTGTGACCGATGTACACCCGGTCCAGGTTGACGCCCTCTTCCTCCAGGATAGCGACCTGGGCATCCCCGATGCGTTCCGGGGACCAGGTGTGGGTTGATATGGGGACGCCGGTGGCCTGCTGGGTGCGGGCGGCGGCGCGGAGGACAATTTCCTGCTGGGGGGTGATGCCGCCCCGGTCGCTGGCGACCTTGATTATCCCGGCCTTGATGCCGGTCTCTTCAATACCTTCCTCGATCTCCCTGATGTACAGGGGCGCGATTGCATCCGGGGAGACATCACCGAAAGGACGGGGGACGGCCAGGTGATTGCCCGTTGCGACGACAATCTGCATCCCGCTGCCCTCGGCTACCTCCTTGATCAGGTTGACATCCCGTCCGAGGTCGAAGGTGCTGACGTCGATGATGGTGCGGACCCCGTCTTCGTACACGGCCTTCATGGCGGCGATGGACTGTTCCCTGATTCCCTCGCGGTCGATGAACTGGGGGTAGGTGTGGCGAAGGCCGGCGGCGTTGGTGCCGACGTGCTCGTGGCTGAGGGTGAACCCGAAATCGGCGGTGTCGACGGGTCCGGTGACAGTATTCACGGTTGCCATTATTTTCTCCAAAGCGCCGGGGCGGCTGGAATTGCTGGTAGGGTATTCTAGTATGGAACGTGAGACATTGATACTGCCACAGGATACGGCCACCGCGCCTTGTCTCCCCAATTGGAGCGGGCTATGATGCTGCCGGGACGGGGCTGCCTTGTTCCGAGGGCCGCCGCCTTCGCCGCTAAGGCGGAGGCAAGTCCCAAATCCAGCCACTTCAGGAGGAGTCGTATGCCGCGCACACCTACCGTTACGAGAGACCAGGTGCCCGAGAACCTGCGCGAAGCCTTCGATCACGAAACCGCCGCCACAGGAGGGACGGTCACAGACGGCCCTGGCTCGGTGATGATTCACAGCCCGGAGATGCGGAAGCGGGCCAACGCACTGGTCAATTACTTGCGGGACGAGTCGTCGCTGCCGAAGAAGCTGCAGGAGCTGACCATGATCCTGACAGCGCGAACGATGGACTGCCAGTACATCTGGCACGCCCACGCAGCCAGGTCGCGGGAGCAGGGAATCAGCGCCGAGTTCGTGGAGGCTTTGCGGGACGGGAAGCCGCTGCCGCAGCTGCAGCCGGACGAGCAGACGGTGGTGAACTACGTTACCGAAGTGTTCCAGAACCACCGGGTGGAGGACTCCACCTGGCAGGCAGCGGTGGACCTGCTGGGGCCGCTGGGCGTGACGGAATTGACAACGCTGATGGGGTACTACACCACGCTGGCGTTCAACGCCAACGCCTTCCAAATCGATACGCCGGAGGGGGGAGAGCCGAAGCTGCCCATTTAGCCCGGGTCCGGTCTAGCTCGGGTCCGGCCCGAGAAAGGCGGCGATTTCATGGAGCACCAAATCGGGGTGTTCCATTGGCAGGAAATGGGTGCCCACGCCCATGGGCTTGACCAGGGCTGACGGGAGCAACTGCCTGAAGCGCATCACGCCAGGAGACTCCGGGGTCTGCGCCTGCGGACCGGAGTAGCTGCCGAGCAGCAATAGGTACTCGGCCCCGCAACCGCCCAGGTGAGCGAGCATATCCAGGGAAGCCCGGTCTTCGTAGAACCGGGCTTCCGCTTCCGGCGGGCACTTCAGAACCAATTTGCCGTCCGGCATTTCCCGGGCGATGCCGTTGATGAAGTCCCGGAACACATCTTCGCGCCACGGACGGTAGGCGTTGCGATTCCGGTATCCGTCGTAGAGGGCCCGGCGGGACTCCCAGGAGACTTCCTTGCGACGGGTCCGGGCAGCCACCTCGGCCAGGTCGGGGCCGGATGAGCCCTCGGTCCGCTGGATCACGACTTCGGCCAGCACCGCCCGCCTGATGGTCCCGGGCTGCCAAGAATCGGCGATAAGTGCGGCCAGGCCGCCGGAGGAGTGGCCGACGATGTCGACGGGCCCAATGTCCAGCTCGCGGATGATTTCCAGGAGATCGCGGGCCAGGGCTTCGAAGGTGAAGCCGCCGGCCGGGACCTGGGTGTCCCCGTGGCCGCGCTGGTCGAAGGCCATGACATGGAACCTTTCCCGCAGGGCGCGGGCGGCGTAGCTCCAGACCTGGGCGCAGTGGCCGGTCCCGTGGAGCATCAGGAGAGGCGGGGCAGACGAATTGCCCCAGTCCAGGTAGTGGTGGCTCAGGCCGTTGCCGGATACGAATCGACTGGCGGGCTGCATCCCTGGCCGCCGAAAGAGAATCAGGCGCGGGCGGGGGACGCCTGGCCGAGGATGCCCATCAGCTCTGAAATGTCGTCGACGTTTTCTAGGTCCTCGCACAGGTCGATCACGCGCTGGGCGCCGGACTGGGGGAGGGCGCGACCGATGCAGTCCCACACCTTGTCCATGCGTTCCTGCCGGGTCATGGGGTTGCCGGCGGAGCCCTTGAAGCTGCGGCATTCGGCGGTGGCTGTGCCGCCGTCCTTGAGATAGGCGGTGACCCGGACACCGGCGCTGTCATCGGCGTCGGGGTCAACCTGGACCTTGCGGAGGGTATCCTTCATGTCTTCGGCGAAGCGGCGCTCGTCGGTGAAGGTGTCGATGACCACCCGGCCATCGAGCAGGGCGGCGGCGGCGCAGTACTCGACGCTGAACTTGCCGTCCAGTCCGCTGGCGGGGATGGGGCCGGAGTGGCCCCGGCCGCGGCGGTGGATGACCAGCCGGTCGACCACGGAGGCGTCCAGGTTGTGTTCGCTGCGGAGGTTGAGGACGGCTTCAATGGGGTTCTGCATGTAGACCTGGGCCGGGAATCGCTTGACGTCGTATCCGGGGTCCACCAGACGCCAGGGGGAGCCGAAGCCGCCGGTGAGGATGTCCCAGTCCACGTTGCCGCCGAAGAGGGCGGCGGCGTATCCGACGGGCGACTCGAAGACTTCTTCGCTGGCGGTATACCCCATTCCGGCGAGGAGGGCGGCTTCGACACCCATCCGGGCGGCGTTGCCGGGGTGGGTGGACTTGACCATGGTGCCGGTGTTGGCGGTAACGCCGCCGGTGCGGGAGGCGGCAATTCCAAGGGCCATCTGTGTTTGAGGGGCGTCCAATCCGAGGACCTTGGCGCTGGCGGCGGCCCCGCCGAGGGGGCCGACCATGCCGGGAGGGTGGAAGGCAGGATTGGAGGCCGGGGCCGAAGCGGCGCGCATCCGGCCCTGAATGTCCCAGCCGAGGGCGTAGGCTTCGATGATGGTCTTGCCGGAGGCTCGGCGAATCTCGCCCAGGGCGAGGGCGGAGGGGAGGCAGGAGGAGGTGCCGTGGGTTGGAGGGAAGCCCTGAATCTCGTAGTCCAGGCAGTGACCGAAGACGCCGTTGGCGAACGCTGCGGCGGGAGCGTTGGTGCTGAATCCCCAGCCGATTACGTTACAGGCCGGAGAGCCTCCCAACGCCCGAGTGTACTGACCGATGATGTCAGCGAGTTCCTGGGTGGAGCCGGCGACCATGTTGGCCACGCCGTCAAGGATGGCGACCTTGGCCGCCGCCACGACGTCCGCCGGCAGGCTGTCGTAGGTGGTGTCAACGATGAAATGGGACAGGGCTTCAGAGGCGTTCATGGATGGTCTCCGTCGGGATTCGATTCGCCAAGGGGGGCGGTTCAATTGGCCCTAACATATCACATGCGGAGACGGGCTGGGACAATGATCCAGCCCGGAAGGGGAGTTTTTGAGAAACTGCGACAAAGTGCGACATTTCGCGACATTCGAGCGTGAAGTGGGGGTCAGGCTGTTGCGTTTTGTGCCGTTGGTATCCGGTTTTGTTGGTGATTTGTCGCGCTTTTTCCAAGTTTTGCCGCACTTTGCCCCGGAATAATGAAGAGCAGGCAATCCGGGCGAGGACGGCGGGAGAAAATTTTCTTGGTGCATTTTGTTGCATTTTGGTGCTTTCTGACGGGCGAGAGCGGATCGAGGGTTAAGATGGATTCAATGATAGCTGGTGGACGGATCAGTTGGAAACAGGCAAGTGTCATTGACCCGGGGCAAGGCCGAGGTTGGGGAGTTGGGGCAGTGAATTCCCGAGTTCGCAGGGAAGAGAGGTAATGGGTTGAAGGAAACTACAATCCGGCACTTTACAATCGTGCTTTGGTACTGAAAGGACGCGGTTGCCATTGGGAGTGAGTGTCTGCCAAAATGGGGTCAATTTCAGGCGGGGGCGAGCGCTTTCCGACCCCGTTAAATCGGAGGATGTAAGCAAATGGCGGATAACATAAGCATCCTGGTAGGGACCGTCGGACAGGGAATCATCCGAAGCGGGGACAGCGGGGATACGTGGGGCCGGGTCGGAATAAACAACGGGCTGCACTCGGATGCGCTGGTGCGGTGCATCGTGAACCATCCCGGCAATCCAAACGTGGTGTTCACCGGGACGGAGAAAGGACTGTACCGGAGCGAAGACGCCGGCCAGAACTGGCAGTTCGTGGACTCGGTGATGAATGGACTGTGCGTCTGGCAGGTGGCGATCAACCCGTCGGATCCCAGCATCATGTACGCGGGTACGGGCACACCCATCCCGGCGGCGATTTTCCGGTCAACGGACGGCGGGAAGACGTGGGAGCAGCGGCCGGCGGAGGTGGCGGAGGAATGTCCAGCGGTGGGGACGCCGCGGGTGACGGGAATCGCGATTGATCCAGACAACCACGACGAAATCTGGGTAGGCCTGGAAGTGGACGGGGTGCGGCACAGCACCGACGGCGGGGAGACTTGGCAGTCCATCAATGGGGCCATTCCCAACCTGGACGTCCACAACGTGGCGGTGGCGCCGGGGCCGCCCAAGACGGTGGTGGTGGTGGTGAACAACGACGTTTGGACGAGCACCGACGGGGGCGGAAGCTGGGCCGCGGTGGGGGCGCGGGAGAACTTTCCGTTGCATTATCCGCGAGGAATACAGGTGCAGCCGGGGAGCCCACAGACCATCTTCCTGACCCTGGGAGACACGACGCCGGGTCGGACGGGGACGGTGATGCGCTCCAGGGACACGGGAAAGACGTGGGAGAGTCTGCCGCTGCCGGTGGAGCCGAACACGGCGATGTGGGTGGTGAACACCAACACCTTCGATCCGCAGCTGCTGTTCGCGGGGAGCCGGTACGGGTACCTGTACCGGAGCGACGACGGGGGAGACTCGTGGAGCAAGCTGTGGCGGGAGTTCAGTGAGATTTCGTCGGTGATGTGGATACCCAACTAGTAGGAGCTGTCTCAAAACCCCCGGCGAAGGTGGAGATGGGGGACTAGGGAGTGACTTTATACTACCGGTCACCCCCATCCCAGCCCCCGCCCCTTTCCCTCCTCAGTTGCCAGGGGCAGGCTCTTCGCCGGGGGCAGGCTCTTCCCCCGCCGAGGGGGAAGGGACTTTTGAGTTAGTTTCTTGGTCCAGACGTAGGACAGGGAGGTTCCAGGAATGTCCGAAGCGAGAGAACGGTTCCGGCGGGTGATCGGCGCGGATACCTGTACGCTGGCGGCCAACATTTTCGACCCGCTGTCGGCGCGAATTGCGCACATGCTGGGTTACGAGGTGTGCGTCCTGTCCGGGTCGGTGGGGAAGGTAGCCAACCTGGGAGTGCCGGACATCGTTCTGTCCAACATGTCGGACGTGGTGGACCACTGCCGGCGGATCACCCGCATCGCCGACGTGAGCCTGATGGTGGATGCGGAAGACGGATTCGGCAACGCGGTGAATGTTCACCGGACGGTGCGGGAGCTGGAAGCGGCCGGGGTGTCGGCCATCGAAGTAGAGGACAACGTGGTCCCCAAGCGGTTCAACGTGGCTGACCCGGGCCTGGTGTCCACAGAGGAGCAGGTGGGCAAGCTACGAGCGGCAGTAGCGGCCCGGCTGGACCCGACGACGGTGATCGTGGCGCGTTCAGCGGCCTTCGGGGTGTGTTCAGTGGAGGAAGCGCAGGAACGGCTGCGAGCTTATTCGGAGACGGGAGCGGAGGCGGTGATGCTGACCGGGGTGCGCACCAAGGAGCAGATGGTGGCGGCGCATGAAGCGACGTCCCTGCCGCTGACCATCCTGGGGCCGCCGGCGGGCGCACGGAACGATCCGAAGTTCATGGCGGACAACGGGTACCGCATCCTCATGCTGGGGAACCCGACCTTTGCGGCGGCGGTGAAGGCGATCCACGACAGCCTGCTGCACCTGAGGGACGGCAGGGCGCTGGAAGACCTGTCGGAGGCGCAGGCCTCTCCCGAATTGCTTAGGCAGGTGAACCGAACCGCCGAGTTCATGCAACTGCAGGAAGAGTTTGTCAGGGACTAGAGTGTCCCGGGAGCCAATTATCTTATCTGGAGGTGCCGCTTTCAGGGGCGAGTCAAGGTGACTTGTCCAAGGCCCTTGGACGGCTCTGTGGAGGAATATCGTGAAGTATGACGTGGTGATTTGCGGGGCCGGATCGGCGGGATGCGTCCTGGCGGCGCGTTTGTCGGAAGACCCCAACCGTTCCGTATTGCTGCTGGAAGCGGGGCCGGACTACCCGGACTTCGAGAGCTATCCCGACGATCTCAAGTACGGGTACAACCAGGTGGCGTCGGCGGTGAACGCGCCGCACAACTGGTCGTTCAACGGCTATGCCACTCCCGAGCAGGGCAACACGATGCCGGTGCCCCGGGGCCGGGTGGTCGGCGGGTCCAGCGCTATCAATGGGCAGGTGCTGCTGCGGGGCGTCCCCGAGGACTACGACAACTGGGCTTCCTGGGGCAATGACGAGTGGTCCTTCATCAAGACGCTGCCCTATTTCCGCAAGCTGGAGACTGACACGGACATTCACGATGACTTCCATGGCTCCGACGGGCCGATCCCGGTGCGGCGGCACAAGCGGGAGACGTGGCTGCCGGCGCAGGTGGCCTTCTTCGAGGCCTGCCGGGAAGCTGGCTACCCCGAAGACCCGGACATGAACCATCCGGAGTCGTGGGGTGTTGGCCCCATTCCCATGAATAACCCCAACGGAGTGCGGATGAGCACGTCGTTGACGTACCTGAACCCGGTGCGGCACCGGCTGAACCTGACGGTCCGCTCCAGCGTTACCGTCCGCCGGATCCTGTTTGAAGGCAAGCGGGCTACGGGCGTGGAGGTGCAGAGTGGGGACGAGGTGTTCGTGGTGGAGGCGGACCTGGTTATTTCCAGCGGAGGGGCCATCGGTTCGCCGCAGTTGCTTTTACTGTCCGGGGTAGGACCGCAGGGACACCTGGGCGAGATGGGGATTGCCGTCAATCACGAACTGCCGGGGGTGGGGCAGAACCTGCGGGACCACCCCAACGTGCGGATTCCGATACGGGTAAAAGAAGACTTCCCGCTGGACCCGGAGGCGCCGCGGACACAGCTGGCCCTGCGGTACACGGCGGAAGGGTCGCCGGACCGGAATGATATGCAGATATTGCAGTCTTCCTTCTCGTCGCCGATGGGCGGCGACCCGCTGGAAGGCGAGGGAATCCGGTTTACGTGCATCATCGAGTTGGCCGATGGGGCGGGGGAACTCAAGCTGTCGTCTACCGATCCCACGGAACAGCCCTTCCTGGACTACCGCTACCTGGAGGATGAACGGGACCGGGAGCGGCTGCGGGAGGGGGTGCGGATTTGCCTGGACTTGCTGGAGCACGACACCTACAAGGAGTTCGTGGAGGAGTGCATCAGTCCGACGGCGGGGGACCTGGAGTCGGATGAGGCCCTGGACAGGTGGCTGCGGCAGAACGTGACGACGACGCAGCACATCTCCGGCACGTGCAAGATGGGGCCGGAGTCGGACCCGATGGCGGTGGTGGACCAATACTGCCGGGTGCATGGGCTGGAAAACCTGCGGGTGTGCGATGTTTCGGTGCTGCCGGACTGCGTCCGGGCCAACACCAACGCGACGACAATCATGATTGCGGAGCGGGTGGCGGAATGGGTAGCCGGGGGGTAGCCTGGGTGTCCAAAGGCAGCGGCGAGAAGGTTTTCCGAGGAGGAGTTGCGAGATGAAGTTGCTTACCTACGATACAGGGAACGGGCCGCGCTGCGGTGTGCTGCAGGATGATCGGGTGGTGGATGTGACGGCGCTAATCGGAGCGGACCACACGTTGCGGGACGTCCAAGCGTTGCTGGAGTCGGACACGGCGGCGGTGCAGCGAGTAGGAGAGGCGTTGTCCCGAAGCGGCGGTGCGCCGAGTGTCGCGCTGTCCGATGTGCGTCTGCGGTCGCCCTTGCTGCGTCCGCCGACGATCCGGGACTTCATGATTTTCGAGGAGCACGCCACGCAGCAGGGGACGCGGGAGCGGGAAGAAGCGTGGTACCGGATGCCCATCTTCTACTTCTCCAACCCTTTGTGCGTCTACGGGCCGGATGACACGGTTCCCTATCCGTCGGCGGCGCAGATGCTGGACTACGAGCTGGAGCTGGCCTGTATCGTGGGGAAGGAGGGAAGCAACGTTTCCGAGGCGGACGCGATGGAGTACATCGCGGGGTTCTGCATCTTCAACGACTGGAGCTGCCGGGACTTGCAGCGGGACGAAAGCGCCGTCGGGCTGGGCCCGGCCAAGGGGAAGGACTCGGCGTCGACCCTGGGGCCGTGGATCGTGACGACGGACGAGGTGGCGCACCTGCTCCAAGATGGCCGGCTGAACGTCAAGTGTTCCTGCCGAGTCAACGGGGACTACTGGGTGAAGGACAGCGACGCCAGCGTTTCCTACCATACCTGGGGATCGCTGGTGGAGCGGGCCTCCCACGACAGCCGGATCGCGGCCGGAGACGTGCTGGGGTGCGGCACGGTGGGCGGCGGGTCGATTGGGGAGGCGATCCGCAAGGGGATACCGCAGGCCCGGTTCCTGCAGCCTGGGGATGTGGTGGAGATGGACGTGGAGGCTTTGGGGGTGTTGCGGGCGACAATCGGGGAGAAGCCGGCGGGAGACCCGAACTACCGCTATCCGGCGAAGGAGCAGCCGCCGCTGCCGGAGCGGGGGCTGGCCTCGGGATACAAGTATGAGCTGAAAATGCGTTAGACCGCTTCGAGACTTGTGGGGTAAGGATTCAGGGCCCGTGACGCTCCGTCACGGGCCTGTTCAGTTAGGGACGGGACGAAGATTTTATCCGGCCAGAGGGCGGGGGCCGAGGGAGTCAGGCTTGCCGGCGAGGGCGTGGTGGGTGGTGACGACGGCGGAGGCGAGGGACTGGAGGTCGGCGGCGGCCTGGGAGTTGGCGAGTTGGCCGTCCTGGAAGTCGTGGGACTGGAGGTAGACAGTGGTGGGAGTAATGATGGCGCCGAACCAGCCAAGCACGGGACGGAGCTGGGTGTCCACGGCGAGGTAGTGGTGGTCTGAGCCGCCCATTCCGATGAGGCCGCAGACCTTGCCGTGGAGGGCTTCGACGGGGAGGTGGTCAAGGAGGTTCTTGAGGGCGCCGGTGTAGGAGGCGCGGAAGATGGGGGTGGCGATGAGAAGCATATCGGCTGAGGAAACCTGTTCCACCAATTTTCCGGTGTCGTCGGGGAAGTCAGCAGGGGGACGGCCATCAGCGAAAGAGACAGTGTAATCCCCGAGGTGGAGAAGGGTGGCGGCAACACCGGGATTGTCCGGTCCGACGCTGTCGACAGCCAGTTGGAGGGCCCGATGAAGGCGTCCCGGGGGTGTGACCGCGCCGTGGATTCCGAGCAGGGTTGGCATCGCTGGGTACTCCTTTATCCCAGGATGGCGATGATTTCGAGCTGGACTTCCACTCCGGGCGGGAAGCCGTCGTACTGGATGGCGTGGCGGGCCGGGCGGGCTTCCTCGTCGGGGAACATCTCCAGCCAGGGGCGGTTGACGGCGTCGCGGCGGCTGCGGTCCTTCATGTAGACCTTGACAGAGGCGATGTCGTCCAACGTCCCACCGGCATTCTCTACGAGAGCCTTCATGTTGGCGAAGGCGAGGATGCACTGCTCCTCAAGGGTTGGCGGAGTCTCGCCGGTGGCGGGGTCGATGCCGCCGATGGCGCTGGAGAAGAGCATGTTCCCGACGACGGCGCCCATGGGGATGGGGGCGACGTGGGCCACTCCTTCAACATGGATGGACCTTCTCTTGCTAGGCATGTTGGTTCCTTTCTAGGGGTCGCCGCTTTCGCCCCGAACTGGGTAACTTGTCGAAGAGGGGTGGGCGGCTCGGTTGGGTGTTCCGGTGGTTGGGTTGGAGTCCGTTGAATCGTCCGGGGTCAGCGGGTACAATCAACCCCGGTTGAGCCGGATAGGATCAACCGGCGGATGATATGAGTGAACCAGGAGGTGTTTCGATGGCGTTTTACCGATTGTACACCGGCGATGACGGACTTTCCCACATGGAAGAGCTGCCCCTGGAGTCCTCTCCCCAACTGACCGATCTCCACGAGGCCAAGGGAGTCGTGTTCCGGGCGGCCGAGCCGGGACGGTTCAGCGACTGGCACAACGCACCGCGGCGGCAGTACATCATAACGCTGTCCGGCGGGGCGGAGATCGGGTTCCGGGACGGGACGGTCCAGCGGTTGGGGCCGGGAGACGTGAACCTGGCGGAGGACATTACCGGCAGCGGGCATACCACGCGGGTGGTGGGGGATGCCCCGCGGGTGACGGCGACAATTCACCTGGAAGACTAGACCCCAAAGGTCTACCCTGGATAGAGAACGCCCCGGGCTTGCCCGGGGCGTTCGTCGTTTGGTCGCGGCGCTGCCTCCGATGGGCTAGTGCATTGGGGAGAAGGAGGCGGGGGCGATCATCTTGTTTTCCTGGCGGACCATGGAGTCACGGTAGGCGCCGCCCGGGGGCCAGGCGCCGGAAGCGCGGCTTTCGGCCCGGATCCGGTCGCGCTCGTTGAGGTCCTGGTAGGGCCAGATGTGGACCCACTTGTTGAGTCCGCCCAGTTCGGTAAACATTCCCGCGGCCAGGGGGGAATACTCCTCGCGCTGGGGGATTGCCTGTCCCCATGCCTCAACGAGAGCCGGGATGGCGCCGGGCAGGAAGGTGTAGCTGCGCATCTCGTAGATGTTGCCGAGGGCCTGGTCGCTCATGGGACGCATAAAGGGGGCCGGGATGTATATCTCGGTTTCCTGGCCGACGATGAGGTCGGTGCCGCGCATCCGGTTGAGGTCTTCATCCTGGGCCATGGCGTCTCGGACGGCCTGGCGGTGCTTGAGGTCTTCGTAGGGCCAGATGTGGACGACCTGGTTCAAGGGTCCGAATTCGGTGTGGCCGAAAAAGCCGAGGTCGGAGTGCTTCTGGCGGAAGGGCAACCGCTTCTCGAAGCGTTCTTCAAACTCGGGTACGGCTCCGGGCTTCAAGGTGTAGGTCCTGAGTTCGTAGATCATGCTTCCTCCTTTTTATTCTGCCGCTTTCGCTCGCACAATTGAGGCAACTTGCCTAAAGCTCGCTGGGCGGCTCCGAATCTAGGGCCGGAATTTTGGCCGCGGCCGGGGTAAGGCCCCATTGGTTGACGTAAGTTTACCAGCGATTAAATCGGGCCACAATTTGAGCTGCGGCGCCTGGCGTCCCGGCTGAACCCGGTCTGGAGAAAAAGTTTCTGTCGCATTTTGATGCATTTTGTCGCATTGACGAGGGGTGGGCGGGGCAGCGCCAAGGGAGAGGGTTGGCCGAAGGGCAGCCATGTATCCATAGTAGAGAGGCGGCGGGGTTGACAAGGGGGAAGCGTCAGCAGGCAACGGCAATCGCATGAGTGTAATATCGGCCGGGAGCCCCCGCCAATCCCCGGGACTATACTGGGGGGACGGTTAACGGGGGCCTGGATTCCCGCCTGCGCGGGAATGACGGGGCAAGGGGTGACAGCGTGGAGCCGCCCTTCATGCGATTGCCCTGGCCCACGGTGGTCTGCGCCTTCCGCTACTCCGGCTTTTATGTTATTCTCACCGCAATCCACCCACCCTTTAACCCGAGAAAACAGGGTCATTCCACCACGCCATGATACCGGGTTTCAACCACGCGGCGCCGGGCAACGTCTTGTTTGGCGTTTCGGCTCCGGGCCGATAATAATGAGACGTTTGAAGTTCGAGGAGGTGAAACCGTGTTAGAAGTGTGGACCCTCAGGCTGATGGGCGCCGGAGGGTTCGGTGTGCTGGGCTGGAGGCTGGGGAGGATCGTCTCCGAGGTGTCGACGGGCCAGGACAGGCTGCTGCCCTGGGGGCTCGCGCTGGCCCTGACCGGGGTCCCGCTGGGAGCGATCGTCACCCCATACCTCGTCCTCAAGCCATTGAACAAGGCGGTCGAGTACATCAACGGCATTCCCGGTCCCACCCTGGTCGCAGGTACTATTGGTCTCCTGGTTGGTCTTGTCGTCGCCTCGCTATTGTCGATTCCACTTTATACCCTGGACGGTTGGCCAGGATTGGGGTTGCCGCTGGCAGTCACATTTGTCCTAGGTCTCGCCGGGATTTCGATGGGTGTCCAACGGGCTCAAGAAATGCAGGCGGTGTTTCCCCCCCTGGACTCCCGGCCTTCTCCCAACGGGGTGGCAAAGCCGCCCAAGAACAACGCCATCCTGGTGGACACCAGCGCCATAATCGACGGGCGGATCGCGGACCTTACCGTAACCGGGTTTGTGGAGGGCGCCCTGGTGGTGCCGAGGTTCATCCTGGACGAGCTGCGCCATATCGCCGACTCGAGTGATCCATTGCGCAGGAACCGGGGCCGGCGGGGGCTGGAAGTGCTGGGCAGGCTGCGGCAGGAGCCGAACATTTCCCTGGAAGTGCTGGATGTGGGAGTGCAGCACAGTGCCGAGGTCGATTCCGAACTGGTCCACCTGGCCCGCTCCATGAACGTTCCGATACTGACCACCGACTACAACCTGAACCGGGTAGCCGAGCTGCAGGAAGTCCAGGTCCTGAACGTCAACGAGTTGGCCAACGCGCTGAAGTCGATTGTCCTGCCGGGGGAGAACCTGCGGGTCAACATTGTGCAGGAGGGGAAGGAACCCGGGCAGGGAGTGGCTTACCTGGACGATGGAACGATGGTAGTGGTGGAAGGGGGACGCCGGTTTATCGGGGCGTCTCATGACGTAGTGGTGACCCGGGTCCTGCAGACAGCGGCGGGACGGATAATCTTCGCCCAGCCCAGGTAATGCGCCGCCACCCCGAGCCCGGCGGGCAATGGCCGATCCAGTGAACTCAGACGCACCGCCTGGCGGCGGTCAACCGGGCCTCGGCTCGAAGCGGGGCGAACGGGTGGGTGTGGTGGTGGTTGCGGCGGGGATGAGCACCCGGATGGAAGGGGTCAACAAGACCTTCGCCGAGTTGATGGGGCGTCCGCTGATCGCCGTGACGCTGGAGCCGTTCGATTCCTGTCTCCTGGTGGACGAGATTGTCCTTGTGCTGGCACCGGGGGACCTGGGAACGGCGCGGGGTGTCCTGGGCAGTTACGGTTTCGCTAAGGTAAGCACCGCGTGTGAGGGAGGAGCCAGGCGGCAGGACTCGGTGCTCAACGGCCTGAAGGCCCTGGAGCCATGCGACTGGGTGATGGTCCATGACGGAGCGCGTCCCGGGGTGAGTCACGACCTGCTGGAGCGGGGGTTGCAGGCAGCGAGGGAAACAGGCGCAGCGGTGGCCGGCGTTCCGGTTAAGGATACGATCAAGGTGGCCGGCGAGGGTAACCTGGTGGCTGAAACGCCGCCGCGGGACACCCTGTGGGCGGCGCAGACCCCGCAGATTTTCCGTTACTCCCTCCTGCTGGAAGCCCATGCCCGTTGCCGCCAGGATGTGACGGATGACGCCGCGATGGTGGAGATGATGGGCCATCCGGTGCAGATGTTCCTGGGTTCCTACAGGAACATCAAGGTGACCACCCCGGAGGACCTGGACGTGATGGCGGCGCTGCTGAGGGGGATGGGAAGGTCGCAGGAATGAAGGTGGATTTCCGGGTGGGGATGGGGTTTGACGCCCACGGGCTGGCGGCGGGCAGACGACTGGTGCTGGGGGGAGTGGAGATCCCCCACGACCTGGGCCTGGAGGGTCACAGCGACGGGGATGTGCTGGTACACGCGGTGATGGACGCCCTGCTGGGGGCGGCGAACCTGGGGGACAAGGGGGAGCATTTTCCTTCCAGCGATCCGCAGTACAAGGACATTTCGAGCCTGGTGCTGCTGGAGAAGGTGGGGGAGATGCTGCGGGCATCCGGTTGGCTGATTCAAAACGTTGATGCTACAATACTCGCGCAAAAACCGAGGCTGGGCGGGCACGTTTCCGAGATGCGCAACAACGTGAGCGCGGTGCTTTGGGTAGGGGCGGAACAGGTCAGCATCAAGGCGACCACCACCGACTACATGGGGTTCACCGGAAGGGAAGAGGGCATCGCGGCGTGCGCCGTAGCGGCCGTCAGATACCTCCCCCGGGAATAGACGCCCCGGTAATGAACCCAACAGGCCTCCAGTCCAGCCAACGAGTCTCCCGACTGTCAGTCCGAGCATGAAGCTTTACAACACTCTAACCGGGCGGGAGGAGGAATTCGTCCCCGCCGACGGTAAGACCGTCAAGATGTACGTCTGCGGCGTCACGCCGTACTCGTCCACGCATGTGGGCCATGCGTTGAGCTACGTGGTGTTCGACGTGCTGCGCCGATACCTGGAACACATCGGGTACGAGGTGCTGCACGTCCAGAACTTCACGGATATCGACGACAAGATCATCCAGCGGGCCCAGGACGAGGGGGTGAAGGAAGAAGCGCTGGTGCAGAGGTACGTCGAGGATTTCTTCGCCACGATGGACGGGCTGAACATAAAGCGGGCGCACCACTATCCCCGGGCCACCCAGGAGATTCCCAGCATCATCAAGACGATAGAACGGCTCATCGAGGAGGAGTTCGCGTATCCGGCCGGCGGGGATGTTTTCTTCCGGGTCAACCGGAGCGCGGACTACGGGAAGCTGAGCCACCGGACGCTGGAAGGGATGATTGCGGGGGCGCGGATCCAGGTGGACGAAGACAAGGAACATCCCATGGACTTTGCCCTGTGGAAGGGGGCCAAGGAAGGGGAACCGGCGTGGGACAGCCCCTGGGGACCGGGGCGCCCGGGGTGGCACATTGAATGCACGGCGATGTCGCTGGACCGGCTGGGAGACCCGCTGGACATCCATGGCGGAGGAATGGACCTGGTCTTTCCCCACCATGAGAATGAGATCGCCCAGAGCGAGGCCTACACCGGCAGACAGCCCTTCTCCCGATACTGGGTGCACAACGGGCTGCTGCAGTTCGGCGACGACAAGATGAGCAAGTCTCTGGGCAACCTGGTTTCGGCGGAGGAAGCGCTGGGGCGGTACAGCCCGGACTCGCTGCGGCTCTACTTCCTGAGTTCCCACTACCGGGCCCCGCTGAACTACTCGGAGGAAGGGGCGGCGGCGATGGAGCGGAGCATGGAGCGCTTCCGCCACGCCCTGCGGAGCAACGGGAACTCGGGAGAACCCCTGGACGCCACTCCCTTCGCCGAGCGGTTCCAGAACGCGATGGACAGCGACCTGAACACTCCGCAGGCCATTGCGTCCCTTTTCGACCTGGCGCGGGAGATCAACCGCTCCCAGGAACTGGGGATGGATGTCGGGCCGGCCCAGGAACGGCTGTCGGAACTGGGCAGCGTGCTGGGGCTGACGTTCCGGGAGCGCGAGGACGACGGCGGGGACCTGCTGTCGGCCCAGCCGTTCATCGAAATGCTGGTGGAGACCAGGGCGGAGCTGCGGAAGAACCGGATGTTCGAGCTGGCCGACCGGATCCGGGATGGGCTGGCGGGCCAGGGAATCGTACTGGAAGACACCGCCCGGGGCACCGAGTGGCAGCGCCAGCCACGGAAGTAGCCGCGTTGCCTCCGGCCATTTTTCCCGGAGAGGCGAGGGGCCGAGCCCTGCCGGCTGTTTCCCGTCTATCCTGCTGTTGCCTCCCGCTGGGTTCGTGAACAGCTACGCCACGATGGACGCGCCGAGGATCGAGGTCCTGACCCGGGTGGTCGGGGCCGGCAACATCCTGATTGAACCCTACGACCTGGACCGTTACTCCGCCGACGCGCTGAGTCCCTGGCGGGCCTTCGGCGCGGAGTCGGCCTTTGAGAGGATAGCCGAGGTGGTGGTGAGGCCCGGGTCGGTGCGGGAAGTTTCCGAAGTGGTGCGTCTCGCCAACGAGTGGCGTGTTCCCGTCATTCCATACGGCGGAGGAACGGGGGTGATGGGCGGAGTCCTGCCGGTGGAGGGCGGGATGGTGGTGGACGTGAAGCGTCTGAACCGCATCCTTTCAATCAGCCCGCAGGATATGACGGCGAGGGTGGAAGCCGGCGTGGTCCTGGAGGACCTGTACGACGCGCTGGCGGAGCACGGGTTGATGCCGGGGCATGATCCTTATAGCGTTCCGATAGCGACGGTGGCGGGCACCATATCCACCAACGGGGTTGGCTATCGAGCGGCGGCCTTCGGCCCGATGGGGGAGCAGGTGACAGCCCTGGAGGTGGTTACGCCGACCGGGCAGGTCATCTCGACGCGGGAGGTTCCCAAAAACTCGACGGGGCCGGACCTGAACCGGCTGTTCATCGGCTCGGAGGGGGTTTTCGGTATCATCACCAAGGCCACGGTCAAGGTATTCCGCAAACCGGAGGCGGAGGTGTTCGCCGCCGCAGCCTTCGACAGCTTCGACCGAGGCTTCGAAGCGGTGGGGGAGATGATGGCCCTGGGGATCCGCCCGACGCTCCTGGACCTGACGGAAGAGGACGGCAGGGTGAAGCTGTACCTGCTCTTTGAGGGGTTCCGGGAGGGAGTGGCCGCCAACCACCAGCGGACGATGCGGATTTGCAAGGAGTTCGGAGGCAAGGACATTGGGCCCGAGCCGACGCTGGACTACTGGGAGTACAGGCACGAATCCGCGGAGAACTTCAAGCGGACAGCCCTGGACAAACCCAGGGAGGTCCGGTGGAACCGCCAGCGGGGACGGAGCTTCGATTACCTGCACCTGGCCCTGCCGATTTCCCAGGTGCTGGAGTACCGGCGCCGGAGCGAGACGATCCTGGCAGAACACGGTGCCAGGGTGGTGGAGTACGCGCTGTGGAGCCGTCCTGAGCTTTTCTCGATGATGGTGGTCCCTTCCCGGAGCAACGACGCGGGCTACCGGGACAGGCTGGGCCAGGGCGTGGCGAGGGTGCTGGAACTGGCCCAGGACATGGGCGGCATCATGGAGTACTGCCACGGGACGGGCGTGAAGCTGAACCACCTGCTGGCCCGGGAGCGGGGCACATCCCAGGATGTCATTCAATCCATCAAGCGGGCGCTGGATCCGGCGAATATCATGAACCCCGGCAAGCTGGGGTTGTAACCCTTCCCCCAAGGGGCTGCGGGGCAGTCGACCTGCGAAACCTCCTCTCCCAGGAAGAGCCCTTTCCCCCTGTCGGCGGGCCGAATGTTATATTCATGTTAAATATATTAAGGCTTTGGCAATATCCCTTGACACGATATTGAACCAGTAGTATATTGGTTATAGTGATGTTGATTCCCTTGCATTATCGACATAACCGGGTGTAGATGTCCATCCGGGCAGTGGGGTAAACGAGGGAGCGACCGCGCCAATATATTCTCAGGGGGTTTACAGAAACCTAAGTTGGCAACACGCGTACAAACTGAAGAAAAGGGAATTCTTCCCAAGCTGGGAAACCAGATCGTCCATGTTTATGACTTGCTGGCAGGCCCCGGAATGACCGAGCAGGAACGGATGTCCCGGGAACTGTGCGAGGCTGAAAAGCACCGGTTCGTTGGCCGGGTCGTCTAACCCGATCTGAAATGACCAACAACGAAGGCCCCCGTTGACGCGGGGGCCTTCATTTTTTCCGGGAGGTTCCGAAGGAGGGCAGGGTCAGAAGGGAAGTTCCTGGCCGATGCCCTGTTCCCTGGCTTTACGGTAGACGAGCTGGGCGGCGGCGATGTCCTCGAGGGCGATGCCCATGGACTCAAACAAGGTAACGGAGTCGGGGGAGGGGCGCCCGTCAACGCGGCCGGCCACGACATCCTGGAGCTCGTGGGCCATGTCCCAGCGGAAAGTGCCCCGGGCTTCCAGCCACATAAGGTCTCCACATTCGATTTTGGCCTGGTCGAGGTCGTCCACGACGATGACGCTGGAGCGGATGACGGTTTCCTCGTCAACCTCACGGCGCTGCCAGTGGTTGCCTCCAGCGGCGTTGACATGGGCTCCCGGGGCAAGTTCGGAGCCGGCGAACACGGGGTCGCGGGCGGAGGTTATGGTTACGATGACGTCGGCCCCCGCCACACAGTCGGAGGGGTTTGCCACGGCTTCAACGTTGAGGTTGAGCTGCTCGCTCATGCGCCGGGCGAATTCCTCCCGGCGCTCGGCGCGGCGGCTGTACACCCGGGCCTGCTTGATATCGCGGGCGGCGCAGACGGCTTCCAACTGGGTGCGGGCCTGGAACCCGGAACCAAAGACGGCAACGGTGGAGGCGTCCTGGCGGGCCATGTACCTGGTGGCGAGGCCGGAGGCGGCACCGGTGCGGATCTGTCCGAGCCGGCCGGCCTCGAGGAGGGCAAGAAGCTCGCCGGACTCGAAGTCGTAGAGCATGACGAGGAACTTGCTTCCGCCAGGGCCGGCGAAGGAAGGGTACGCCTTGTATCCGAACACGCCGTGCTCTGCGTCGGATGCGGACATGAAGTGGAAGAAGCCGTTGGGCATTCGGATGCGGGAGCGAGGTTTGACTTCGACCTGACCCGCTCCGGCGTGGGAGAAGGCTTCATCCAGCACTTCGATGCACTCGTCCATGGGCAACAATCCCACGACTTCGCGCTCGGTCAAAAACAGGGCCATTGGTTCCTCCAGGGTGCGGAAATTTCCGGCCAAGTATAGCACTGGGCCGGACCGACAGTAACGCAATGGCGGAACCATCCAGGCGTTGGATAAAATGGCGCAAGCCCGGACGGGATCAACGGCACGGAAACTTGCGGTCCGGCAACAGGAAGGGGTCTATGGACAAGCCCGCTGTGTTGGTATCCCGGGAGATATTGCCCGAAGCGGTGAAGATGCTGGAAGAGGGGGCCGAGGTGGAGATGTGGCCGGATGAATACCCTCCGTCCCCGGATACGCTCCGAAGCCTGCTGTCCGACAAAGCAGGAGTCTTGACCAACATCATGGACCGGATGGATGGGCCAACGATGGAAGCCGCTCCGGGGCTTAAGGTCATCAGCAACCTGGGAGTGGGGGTGGACCATATCGATGTGGCGGAGGCAACAAGACGGGGGATCCTGGTGGGCAACACTCCTGGGGTCCTTGCCAGGTGTACCGCGGACCTGGCCTTCGCCCTCCTGATGTGCGCGGCCCGCCGGGTGGGGGAGAGCGAACGTTGGGTGCGGGACGGACAGTGGCAGCTGGCGTTCCACCCGCTGGGCTGGCTGGGCGTAGACGTCCACGGGGCGACGCTGGGGATCGTCGGTCTAGGGGAGATCGGACTGGAGATGGTGAAGCGGGCCAGGGGATTCGATATGCGGGTTATCTACTACTCCCGCACCCGCAAGCCGGAGCTGGAAGCAGAGTATGGACTGGAGTATGCGGACCTGTCCGCCCTGCTGGAAAAGTCCGACTTTGTCTCGCTGCACGTGCCGCTGACGCCGGAAACGAGACACTTCATCGGGGAGGCGGAACTCCGGGCGATGAAATCCACGGCGGTCCTGATCAACGCGGCCCGGGGGCCGGTGGTGGACCCGCAGGCGCTGTATACCGCGCTGAACGAGGGGTGGATCTACGCCGCGGGCCTGGACGTGACCGATCCCGAACCATTGCCGGCGGACAGCCCCCTGCTGACCCTGAACAACATCGTAATCACCCCCCACGTGGGAAGCGCGGCTATTCCGACCCGGCGGGAGACGATGTTCCTGGCGGTGCGGAACCTGCTGGCCGGTCTGAGGGGGGAGCGTCTGGAGGCATGCGCCAATCCCGAGGTTTATGCTGGATTGGGGATTTAGGGGGCCTTAGCCGGGATCGCATACGAGTTCAGGTGCAGGTCAGGGTTCCTGATGCGGCTATGGTCATTGCATCCGAAGTACCTGGACGGGAAAGGCCTGGTGGCGTTGTGGCGGGAGAGCTTGCTTGCTCAGAAAGTTCTCTCGGGAAGCGCGCCGCGTTACCGGAACCATCCTCAGTTGGAGCGGTTTCTGGGACATCCGGCCCCGGTGGAGGCTATCGGGGAATATTTGCTGGCCGTCTGGGACGAGGCCGCGAGGCGAAATTACCGTTTCGACCAGGGGAAGATTCTGATTTCCAGTCATGATGCGGCCGCGATACCGGTCACCGATGGGCAGCTGAGGTATGAGTGGAAGCACCTTTCAGCAAAGTTACGGGTACGAAACCCGGAAGCACTGAAGATGCTGGAGGAGGTTGACCTGCCGGACCCGCATCCATGTTTCGTTGTTGTGCCGGGTACGATGGAGGCTTGGGAAAGACCGTTGGCTTGGGTCGCTTCGGTAAATGGTGAGCCAGGCGGTACGATCGGCTAGGAAGGACTTTCCGAGTTTTAACGGCTGTTCACCGTCTTGGGGCGGCCTGCTTGATGCCCTCTTCCAGGGCGACCCAGGGAAGCAGGGCGCACTTGATGCGGACCGGGTATTGCCGGACGACCCGGAGGGCGGGCAGGTCCCCCATTCCGGCGAGGGTTTCGTCCGTCAAGGTCTGTCCCTGCATCATGCTGCGGAACTGCTGGGACAGTCCCTTGAGCTGTTCCAGGGTCTTGCCGGGCATGGAGTCAGCCATCATGGAGGCGGAAGCCTGGATGATGGAGCAGCCGTCGGAGACGGAGCTGACCTCGGCCACGCGGCCCTGGGAGTCCAGGCGGATGTCCAGGGTGACCTCGTCGCCGCAGAAGGGGTTGAACTGGTGGGACTGGATGGTGCCGCCCAGCACCGGCGCCCGGTGGCGGGGGTTGCGGTAGTGGTCCATGATGGCGTCGGCGTAGAGGCTGTCGAGGGGGAAGTCGGGCAACTGCGGCATGAGCGGACTGTTCTCGGACCGGCTTGTACAGCGAGTCGGCATTGTGCCGGGGGGTGGTCTACTCGGTGGTCACCACGTCGTTCTTGCCTGCCATGGCGGCCCGGAGGGCGTGCCAGATGAGGACGGCGCACTTGATCCGGGTGGGATACTCGGCGACTCCGGCGAGCATTTCCAGGTCGTCCAGAAGGTCGTAGTCCAACTCGGCGCCCGGTTCGGTGAGCATCCGGTGGAACTGGTGGAACAGGGCGTCGGCCTCGGGCAGGGTCATGCCCTTGACCTGCTGGGTGAGCATGGACCCAGAGGCCTTGGATATGGCGCAACCGTCTCCCTGGAAACTGATGTCGGAGACCACGTCCTCCCCGGACTCGTTCCGGTCGAGCTTGAGGTAGACGGTGTACTGGTCGCCGCAGAGGGGGTTGAAGCCCTCGGCGAACACGGTGGCGTCGTCCAGCTTGCGGAAGTTGCGGGGCTTGCTGTTGTGCTCCAGGAGGATTTCCTGGTAAAGGTCGCTAAGGTCAGACATGTTCGTTCAACCTTCAGGTTATGCTGCCCGGGATGATGTCTAGCTGAAGACCTCGAGGACCCGGTCGATTCCCTTCACCAGCGCGTCAATCTCGGCCGGAGTGTTGTAGAAGGCCAGGGAAGCCCGGGCGGTGGCGGGGATGGCGAAGCGCTGCATGACGGGCTGCGCGCAGTGATGGCCGGTGCGAATGGCGATTCCCTGGGAGTCCATTATGGTGCCGATGTCGTGGGGGTGGATGTCGCCCAGGGTGAAGGAGAGGATGCCCCCCTTTTCCCGGGCGGTGCCGATGAGCTTGAGACCTTCGATCCCGCTGAGGCGACCGGTGCCGTAGTCCAGCAGTTCCTTTTCGTAGGCGGCGATGCGCTCCATGCCAATGGACTCGATGTAGTCCACGGCGGCGCCCAACCCGATGCTGTCGGCGATGTTGGGGGTGCCGGCCTCGAACTTGTGGGGCAGGATGTTGTAGAGGGTCTTTTCGAAGGTTACGGAGCGGATCATCTCCCCGCCGGACTGGTAGGGGGGCATCTGCTCCAGCAGTTCCGTCTTGCCGTAGAGGACGCCGATGCCGGTGGGCCCGTACAGCTTGTGCCCGGAGAAGGCGAAGAAGTCGCAGTCCAGCTTACGCACGTCGATGGGAATGTGGGGGATGGACTGGGCTCCATCCACCAAAACGGGGATTCCCCGGGCGTGGGCGAGCTCGACGATGGTCTCCATGGGGTTGATGGTCCCCATGGCGTTGGACTGGTGGACGATGGACACCAGCTTGGTGCGGGGATTCAGGAGCTTTTCGTACTCGTCCAGGAGAAGCTCGCCTTCGTCGTTGAAAGGGGCAACCTTGAGGACGGCGCCGGTCTCTTGGGCGAGGATCTGCCAGGGGACGATGTTGGAATGGTGCTCCATGCCCGAGATGACTATCTCGTCGCCTGCGCCGATGTTCTGGCGGCCGTAGGTCTGGGCGACGAGGTTGATTCCCTCGGTGGTGCCGCGGACGTAGATGAGCTCATGGTCCTCGGCGGCGTTGATAAAGCGGCGGACCTTGCTGCGGGCGGCCTCGTAGTCGTCGGTGGCGTGCTGGCTGAGAGTGTGAACGCCGCGATGGACGTTGGAGTTCTCGGTTGCGTAGTAGTTGACCAGCGCGTCGATGACGCACTGGGGTTTCTGGCTGGTGGCGGCGTTGTCCAGGTAGACCAGGGGGTGCCCGTTGACTTCCTGGTGAAGGACCGGGAAGTCCTCACGGATGCGTTCCACGTCGAAGGTGTTGTTGGGAGACGTCACTGCGCCCTCCCGAGAGGCAGGGTAGCGCTGGGTATGGCCTGCAGGAAGAGAGAGTCCAGGAAATCCTGCAGCGGTTCCAGCTCCACGGCCTCGATGATTTCGCTGGCGAAGGCATGGATGAGGATCTGGCTGGCAGTGGGAATGTCCAATCCGCGGCTGCGCATGTAGAAGAGGGTGTCTTCGTCGATGTGGCCGGCGGTGGCGCCGTGGCCGCACTTCACGTCGTCGGCGTAGATGAGCAGGCTGGGCTTGCTGTCCACCTCGGCGTCGTGGGAAAGGAGCAGGTTCTTGTCGGTCTGCTGGGCGTCGGTCTTCTGAGCTTCCTTCCGCACGGTGACGTTGCCGCCGAAGACGGCGCGGGAACGCCCGTCGAGGATGCCCTTGTAGAGCAGGCGGCTGGTGCAGTTGGGCTGGACGTGGTCGATGTTGATGAAGTTGTCCATGTGCTGGGTGCCGGTGGTGAAGTACAGCCCGTTGAGAGTGCAGTTAGCTCCGGGTCCGTCCAGCGTCACCTGGAAGTCGTTGCGCCCGAGAGCAGCTCCCTTGGCAAAGGACGCGGAAGAGAAGGTGCTGTCCCTTCCTTGGGCGACCCGGCTGACACCGACGTGGTAGGCCTGGTCGTTTTCCAGGAGCAGGCGATGGTGGTTCACGGTGGCCCCATCCCCGACGACTATCTCTGTTACGGCGTTGGTGAGGAAGCGCTCGCCGGTGAGGCTGATGTAGCTTTCCACCAGGTTGAGACGGGAGTTGCTTTCCGCGACGACGAGGGTCCTGGGGTGGGTGACCCGGGGCTGCTCGCGTCCGGTGGTGATGAACACCAGGTTGACCGGGGCGTTGGCCTCGGCGTTCCTGGGTATGTGAACCAGGGCCCCGTCCCGCAGGAAAGCGGTGTTGAGAGCGACGAAACCGTCATCGTCAGGAGGGGCCTGGCGGGACAACTTTTCTTCCAGCAAAGCTCGGAGGCCATCGTTGGCGGCGGCGATAGCGCCGGCATGGAACCCGTCCGGAGATGGAGAGGACAGGCTGGGGGAGTACCGCCCGTCCACGAATACGAGGTAGGTCCAGCCCGGGTTGGAGGGGACGGAGGCTGTGACGGAACCCCGGTCAATTCCGGCCTCGGGTTCCAGTCCCAGAGGATGGGCGAAGGGAACGCCGGCGATGCGGCGGATGTCGGTGTACTTCCATTTCTCGTTGCCGCGACGCTGGGTGGGCAATCCGAGATCGTTGAAGCGCTCCCATGCTTTCTCGCGCAGGGGATTGAGCCAGGCCAGTCCGTCATCAGCGGCGGAGAGAGCCTGGAAGTCGGCGGCGTAGTGGGGGAAGCGGGTTTGGGTTGTTGTCATTTAGCCTTGCTCTTGAATCTGTGGAAGCGGTCAGGGAGCGCAGACTTTGCAGTCGCGAACATCGGCCTTGTTGGTGGATCGCGCTTTAACATCTGCGCTGGGTTTGTCTTGATAAGGCCCATGCCACTCGCTGTTACCGGCTGGGCTAACTCCTCCGTGGATGCCATGTCCATCGTTACAGTAGCCGCACTCTCCGCGATGAATCCTCGCGCGATTTGTAGGGTGGTTTTCATAGACCCAATAACTCATTGACTAACCACTGGTCTCAACCGCCTCGCGAATCCAGTCGTAGCCTTTTTCCTCGAGTTCGTGGGCCAGCTCGGGGCCGCCGGAGCGGACGATCTGGCCGTCGATGAGGACGTGGACATAATCGGGAGTGATGTAGTTGAGGATGCGCTGGTAGTGGGTGACCAGCACGATGGCGTTGTCCGGCCCCCGGAGCTTGTTGACACCGTCGGAGACAATGCGCAGGGCGTCAATGTCCAGGCCGGAGTCGGTCTCATCCAGGAGGGCGAGCCGGGGTTCCAGAATGGCCATCTGAAGGATCTCGTTCCGCTTCTTCTCGCCGCCGGAAAAGCCTTCGTTCACAGAGCGGCGGGTGAGTTCAGGATCCATGTCGACCAGTTGCACCTTTTCCCGGAGCATCCGGTCGAACTCGCGGGCGCTGGTCTCCTCCTCGCCGGCGGCGGCTCGCTTGGCGTCAACCGCGGCCTTGAGGAACTGCCAAGCACGGACGCCGGGAAGCTCGACGGGGTACTGGAAGGCGAGGAAAACGCCGGCGCGGGAACGGTCCTCGGGCTCCAGGGCCAGCAGGTCTTCGCCGTCGTAGAGGGCTTCTCCCTCGGTGATGGTATATTCCGGTCGCCCAGCTAGGGAGTTGGCCAGAGTGCTTTTCCCGGAGCCGTTGGGCCCCATGATGGCGTGGACCTCTCCGGCGTTGACGCTGAGGTTGACGCCGCGGAGGATTTCCTGGTCTTCCACGGCCACGTGGAGGTTGGAAACTTTGAGGAGTTCGGTCATAGATTGGTATGTGCCTCATGGAGCGCTGGAGTCATGTGGTTCGGTATACAAGTATGAGCGGAAGGAGGATTTGAAAGGCACCCATTCCCAGGACTGCCAAAAATGGCCAGTCGGTCCGATTGTCCATTCTACACAGCTTATCCGCAACGGGATTGCACGGCCCCGGGTAAATCGGGTGGCTACCCAACTGTCCCTTCGAGGCTGACCTTCATTAGCTGGGAGGCTTCCATGGCGAACTCGAAGGGAAGTTCCTGGAATATGCCCCGGCAGAAGCCGTTGATAATCATGTAGTGGGCGTCATCGAGGCCGATGCCCCGTTGCTGGCAATAGAAGAGCTGGTCGTCGCTTACCTTGGAGGTGGTGGCCTCGTGCTCCATCTGGGCCGTTGGGTTGCGGACCTCGATGTACGGCACGGTGTGGGCCCCGCACTGGTCGCCGATGAGCAGGGAGTCGCACTGGGTGAAATTCTTGGCGCCGTTGGCGGAGGGGTTGATCTTCACCAGCCCCCGGTAGGTGTTCTCGCCGTGTCCGGCGGAGATGCCCTTGGCTACGATGGTGCTCTTGGTGTTCTTCCCGAGGTGGATCATCTTGGTGCCGGTGTCGGCCTGCTGGTAGTTGTTCACCAGGGCCACCGAGTAGAACTCGCCAACCGAGTTGTCGCCCTGCAGGATGACGCTGGGGTATTTCCACGTGATGGCCGAGCCGGTCTCAACCTGGGTCCAGGAAATCTTGGAGTTCTGGCCGGCGCACTTGCCCCGCTTGGTGACGAAGTTGTAGACGCCGCCCTTGCCCTCCTTGTCCCCGGGGAACCAGTTCTGAAGGGTGGAATACTTGATTTCGGCGTCGTCCAGCGCGACCAATTCCACGACGGCGGCGTGGAGCTGGCTGGTCTTGCGCATGGGGGCGGTGCAGCCTTCCAGGTAGCTGACGTAGCTGCCTTCCTCGGCCACAATGAGAGTGCGCTCGAACTGGCCGGACTCCTCGGCGTTGATGCGGAAGTAGGTCATCAATTCGATGGGGCAGCGGACGCCCTTGGGGATGTAGGCGAAGGAGCCGTCGCTGAACACGGCGGAGTTCAACGTAGCGTAGAAATTGTCGGCGTAGGGGACCACCGAACCCAGGTACTTCTGCACCAGTTCGGGATGGTTCTGGATTGCTTCGCTCATGGAGCAGAAGATGATGCCAGCCTTTTCCAGCATGTCCTGATAGGTGGTGGCGACGGAAACGCTGTCGAGGACGGCGTCCACGGCCACGCCGGTCATCCTTTTCTGTTCCTCCAGGGGGATGCCCAGCTTGTTGAAAGCCTCAACCAACTCCGGGTCCACCTCGTCCAGGCTCTTGGGGCCGTCCCCCTTTTCGACCGGGGCGGCGTAGTAGTGGATGTCCTGGAAATCAATGGTGTCGTGGTGGATGTTGGCCCAGGTGGGTTCCTCCTGGTTCAGCCGGAGCCAATGGCGGTAAGCGCGGAGGCGCCACTCCAGCATCCACTCGGGCTCGTTCTTCTTGGCAGAGATGAGGCGGACGATGTCCTCGTTGAGGCCCTTGGGGGCGGCATCCTGCTCGATGTCGATGGTAAAGCCCCACTTGTAGTCGGACTGGAGCTCCTCCGACGAGGTAGAGCGCGAGATTACCCGTTGGGTGGCCATAGATGCTCCTCCAAACTTAGCGGCCCCGTTGTGGATGGGACAGTGTCAACTCCGTTGAGCCAACGCTGCCGGTGGATTTTCCTATTGTTGACCCAATTGGTCAACAATTATCCTAACACCGGCCACGAAGGGTGTCAACGAGAAACGGCGGCGAACGCGGGCGGTACCATGCCCAGGCTGGTCAGCGATCTGTCGCCTTATCAGGGAGGGCCGATGTGCTATTATGGCCGCAAAACGGGCAGGCGTCCCATGCGTGGATGCGGGCTTGGTTTGCCACAGGGAGAAGGGTAACGCCAATGCGAATCCCGGGACATAGAAGAAGCCAGGAACCCGATGACGTGGGTAACCGGGCGGGCGTATTCGCGGAGGCGGTGCGGGACGGGAACATGGACCTGGCATGGTCGATGCTGTCGAGAGAGACCCGGGGCATGAGGATGGGAGTGTGGGCGACACGCAACAACATCAACATGCAGGATGCTTACCAGGCGGGGTACGATCCATCCCACTCCATGCGTCCCTCCATGATGGAAGACTTCCGCCAGACGGTGCTGGGGCTGTGGCCCCTGGAAGACCTGACCGACCTGGGAGTGGCCCCCACCAGGTACATCAACGACGAATACGCCTTCGTCTTTCTTCCCTTCGGCGTAACCCAGGACAACGACCGGGTGCATGAACGGCGGATGATGTCCGGGCTGGTGATTCCCATGCGGCTGGAAGAGGGGGTGTGGCAGGTGGACATGCCCGGCTGGAGGTTCCTCTACTCGGGAGACAGTCCGGGGTGAACCGGGGCAAACGCCCACGCCGGAACGGCCAAGGTCCGGGAGAGGCGCTGCCCGGCAAGGCGGAACCCGCGTCCTGCGAATTATGTCTCAGGGACGTTGAACGGTACACGATTCATCACCTGGTACCCAAGGCCAAAGGTGGCAAGTTTGGGCCGACGGCCCGACTGTGCGGCACTTGTCACCGGCAGCTACACGCCATGTTCTCCGAGTCCACCCTCGCGGCAGAACTCCACTCCCTGGAGCTGCTCAATGCCAACCCCCAAGTGCGGGGCTACCTGAAATGGGCTCGCCGCCAGAAGGACGGGGCTAACTTCCGGGTCCGGCGGTCGCGGGAGCGGCGGTAGGAATCCGGAACACGGGGAGCTTTCGCTCCAACCATCGCCTGTTCTCCAGTTAGCTTCTGCCTTCACTACTGCCGCCGCCGGTGGACGCGGCCAGAGCTTCTTCCCGCTGGGTGAGAAGCTGGTCTACCCTGCGGACTTGGGGATTGAGGAGGGCCGGGCCGACGGCGAAGGCGGCGACGGCCAGTCCGCCGATGGCCACGGCGACGGGCGCTCCCAGGACGCTGGCGATGGCGCCGGACTGGAGGCCTCCCAGAGGCATCACGCTCCAGGTCATTCCGAAGAATCCCATGACCCGGCCGCGCATCCGGTCGGGGACCAGGCTGTGGAGAAGTCCCTGGACGTTGACCATGTAGAGGGAGTTGGCGAATCCGGCAAGGAACAGGATGGCGAGGGCCAGGGGGAACCATCCAAGGTATTGGGAGGTGACGGCGAAGGTGGCGATGAGCCCTCCGAAGAGAACGGCCCCGCCGATCATCAGGAAGCCCTGGTGGGAGACCCGGGTGCGGGAGCCGAACCAGAGGGAGGTTGCTAGGGCCGAGACCCCGCTGACGCTGACCAGCAGGCCCTGTCCTTCGGCGCCAACCTGGAGCACGTCCACGGCGAAGATGGGCATCAGGATGATGTAGCTCATTCCGAAGAAGCTGTTGACGAAGGTCATTCCGATGAGGAAGGCGAAGACTCGGTTGCTCCAGATGAACCCCAGCCCCTCCAGCATTCCCCGGGCGGCGCTGGACCGGGGCGCGTCGGCGACGGGCGGGACGCGGAGGAAGAAGATGACCAGGGCCATCAGCGCGGAACATACCGAGGCCCCGTAGAAGGCTGTTGATGTTCCAACCAGGGCGATGGTTACTCCTGCCAGGGCGGGGGCGACGATGCGGGTGCCCTGCCAGATGGATGAGTTGAGAGCGATGGCGCTCACCAGGACGCGCCGGTCAATGAGGCGGGGGTAAAGGGACTGTCGGGCCGGCTGGTTGAAGGCTTCGACGGCTCCGACGGAAAAGGCGATGGCGAAAATGTGCCACGGGCGTACCAGGCCGAGCAGGGTCAGGCTGGCCAGCAAGCCGATGAGGGATGCGGTGATCAGCTGGGTGACGATGATGAGGCGGCGCTGGTCCAGGCGGTCGGCGTAAACTCCCCCGAAGAGGTTGAGGACGATGCCAGGGATGGCGTTGGCCAGTCCGACGTAGCCGAGGGACAGGGGGGAGCCGGTGAGCTGGTACATCAGCCAAAGCTGGCTGAATTGGAAGACCTGGTATCCGGTGACCGAGGAGAGCATACCGAGCCAGAAGTACCGGAAGGAGCGGTACCGCAGGGCAGGTGGGGTGGCGGCGCGGAGCCGGGCCAACGGGGACGGCGCTCCCGTATCAGGAGTCAAGGCGTTCTCTCAACGGCCGGGCGCGGACCGCCTCTGGCGCCGGTTCGAAGGTGTTCGGCGGGCCGGGTCACTTGTGGAAGGCGGGAAGGACTTCCTGGCCCATGATCTCGAGCTGCTCCATGGACTCGTCGCCAGCGCAAAGGGGTCGGACGGCGAACTTGGAGGCACCGGCGTCGATATATTGCTGGATCAGCTCTCCCACCTGCTCGGTGGTGCCCAGGGCGGTGAACTCGGTGAAGTGGGCGTCGGGACGGTGGCGGGTGACGAACTGGTGGGCCTTGGTGGCCGCCTGCTCGTAGTCATCGGAGACGTAGTAGCCGAGAAGAACGCCGATGTGGTCCTCCTCGATTTCCCGCTGGCACTGGTCGGCGGTGTCAAAAACGATGTCCTTCCCCTCGCCAACCTCGGACGGAGTGGCGCTGGAAACGAGCCATCCATCGCCGACACGGCCCACGCGGCGGGCGGCGGCGGGGCTGCGTCCGCCGATCCATACCGGGGGCGAGGGCTGGAAGACGGGCTTGGGGGTGATGCTGACGTCGTGGCAGGTGAAGAAGTCGCCTTCGTGGGTCACTTTCTCCTCCTCCCACAGGCGTCGCATGAGGACGATGGCCTCGTCGGTGCGCCGGGCGCGGTCCCCCTTGGGAACGCCGCAGGCCTCGTATTCTTCCGGTTCCTCCTGGCCTAGGCCAACGGCGGGGAAGAAACGTCCCTGGGAAAGGTAGTCCAGGGTGGCGATTTGCTTGGCCAGGACCACCGGGTTACGCAGGGGAAGGGCCAGCACGCTGGTGCCGAACTTCATCCGGTCGGAGTAGGCGGCGACCATGGAGAGGGCGACTATGGGCTCCAGGCTGAAGCGGTCGGAGACGATGCGGTCGCTGAGCCAGATGGAGTCATAGCCGTATTTGTCGCCGACTTCGACGAGCTCCTTGAGGAAGTTGGGGTTGTCACCACCCTGGCCGAATGCCCCGGGAACATATCCGATGGCGATACTCATGATTCCCCCCTGGACTCAGGACGTTGGACGCGCTGGGGGCATTATAACGCAAGGGGGAAGGCATAAACCCCGATGATATAATCTCCTCCGAAAAGTTGGCGACGGGCTCCACCTGCCAATGTGGCTTGGTTTGATTGCCGTTCCAAGCGATAGCGGGGGCCAAGAGGTATCGTGGGGAATTGGCTTCAGTTTAGTCTTCTGGCAGTTTGCATCCTCACCGCAGGCGGCGTTGTTGCCCTCACCGTGTTCAGGGACCCGACGGCGCTCGAGTTGGGGCTGCTTCAACTGGTGATATTGGCAACAGGACTGTTGGGATCCTATATTTTCGGCAGGAATTCTGCCCGGGCTGGGGCGATGGAGGTCATCAAACCGCACGCACGATCAGCTTTCCGGAGGGTTACGGCCCTTTATAATAGCTTGTACCGGCTGTCCGACAGGATCGAAGAACTAAAGACGGACGGTCCGGACAACCGATTGGACCTAATCCAAGCCCTAGTTAACGAGCAAATCGCGACAGGGCAGGACGCGATGGAAGATTGGCGGGACATTGTGCCGGAAGAAGTCGAGCAGATCGAAAGGAGGGTGGCGGAATATGACCAGTCTCGTTGAGCGAATTCGAGGTAAGGTTGCTCGTGTCCTTAGTGATCGCGATGTTGCCCTCAACAAAGGTTCGCTGGATGGGGTTAAAGTGGGCATGGTGTTCAAGATACTTGGGGTGACGGAGTCGACTATCAACGACCCTGACACTGGGGAACACATTGGTACAGCGGAGCTAGAATTCGAAAAAACTGCTGTAAAAGTTACGTCCGTTCAAGAGCGTCTTAGCATCGCTTCTACTTTCCGAACGCGGAAAATTAACGTTGGGGGCACTGGGCTGGGAATACTCGCTAGTCATGTCTTCCAGCCTCCCAAATGGGAAACTCAAGTTGAAACTTTTCAAACCGATGAGCCCATTGACGAAGCTTTCGATCGCGACGTTTTTGTCAAGATCGGGGATGTTGTTGTTCAGGATACTGAAGCCAGTGCCCCTTTAGAAGCCACCGAAGAAAAACCGACACCATCGTCTCCAAAGTAATTGACAACATGGCCGTTCAGCTGAGGATAGGCTCTATACCCGCTTCGCGGCGGGCGTCGTTGATGTGCTCCAGGACGCGGACCCGGAGGGGCGGCATTTCGTAGCCGATGTCGGCGAGCATTCGGCTGTTGTCAACGAGGTAAACGTGGGGGACGGGACGGTCTCCGGTGGTAATCCGGGCGTCGGGGAGGAACTCGCGGACGGTGTCGGCCATGTCCTGGATGGTGGCCAGGTGGCCGCCGCTGATGTAGACGTTGTGTTGCAGGTCCTCCTTGAGGGCGGCTTCCACGAAGATTTCGGCGGCGTCCTCGGCGTGGATCATGGGCGAGGCTTCCATTGGGTCGAAGGCCATGGATACGGGCTGACCGATGGCGGGCAGGGAGACCATGAGTCCGCCTATCATGCCGGTCATGCCGGTGACGCGCCCGTGTCCGAAAACGGTGCAGATGCGGATTCCCCGAATGTCTAGCCCGTAGTTGTCCCGGTATTTGCCGGCGGCGAAGTCGTTGGCCGCCTTGGTCATGCCGTACATGTTTATTGGGGCGGCCAGGTCGTCCTCGTTGATGGGACGATCTCCGAAGGTGTCCTGGACCCCGTAGACGGCGATGGAGCTGGCGTAGACCACCCGCTGGATGCCGGTCCAGCGGGCGACCTCGAAGACGTTGTTGGTGCCCTGGATGTTGACCAGCATTCCCAAGTGGGGCCGGTCCTCGGTGTCGGGCGGCAGGAGGGCGGCCATGTGGATTATCCGATGGACTCCGTGGGTGTGGCAGGCTTCCAGCAACTGGGGCACCTGGGTCACGTCGCCCCGGTAAATCTTGATCCGGTCCAGGTATGGCTCCAGGTTGGCCCGGGGCGGAGCGAGATCGAAGCAGACGACCTCCTCACCACGCTCGACCAGCTTGCGGATGATGCGGTTGCCGATGAATCCGGTGCCGCCGGTTACCAAAACGGACATTGGGGGCCTCCTGGGAGTTGGAGATGTGCGACAAAGTACGACATTTTGGGATATTCGTGCGTGAGGACGCCCGAGGGTTGGCCGTAAACTTTCACCCAAATGTCCGGTTTCGTCGCTGGGATGTCCTGGTTTTGTCGCGGTTTGTCACATAGGGTCTGGACAGGGAAAGGACGGCGGAGAAAAAATTCTGTCCCATTTTGTACTATTCGCGGCGGAGAGGGCCGGACCAACGGAATTTGATGCCTTCCCGGGATCTTCCGCCTTACTATGGTAGCCGGGAGATGTCCGACTTGGGAAGGGCCAAGTGTCAGCAGGCCAGGGCGATGGCAGTTGAATCTCTAAAGCTTGAATCCCTGAAGCTCGCTTGACGCCGACGATGCACCGGCCTACTCGAACAATCGAGGGATGGACAGGTATGGTCCTATCGTAATTCAAAGGTTGTCGATGGAAGTTATATGCACCAAGATGCGGCACCACCATGTTGGTGAAACAGCACCAACATGGTGGTGTCTTCCACATGCGGCAGCCCTGGAACGGGCGCTGAATTTTATTGACGCTGCAACCCGCTTGTGCTAATCTCTTGTGGGCCTGAAAAACGGCCCCATTTGCTCAGGTTTTTGTAGGTTTTGACAGATTTTTCCAGCGTGATGCCGGATGGTTGACCTCCAACCCACCGACCAGGGCCAGTGGCTTTCCCTGGGAGAGGCGTGCCGTCTCCTCCAGGTGAAGGAGGCTACGCTGCGGCATTGGGCCGACCTGGGACATCTGCGGGTCTACCGGACGCCCGGAGGGCACCGCCGATTTTCCAGGGAGGACGTGCTCAGCCTCACCCAGCCGGCGGCCGTTCCGGCGGAGGCCGAGTCGAGGGAGCGGCTGGAGGGTTCCACCCTGCGGAGGATCCGCCGGCGCCTGGGGCACGAGGATGTGGCCCGGCAATCGTGGTTCCAGAGCGTGGAGGAAGAAGGTCGCGACCGGATGCGGCTATTCGGGCGCCGTTTGCTCTCGTTGCTGCTGCAGGAATCCCAACCTCGGCGGCGGCGACAGGAAACCCTGGAGGAAGCCCTGATGCTGGGGCACGAGTACGGCGCCGAAATGGCCGACCGCCATACCCCGTTGAAAGATACGATTGAGGCATTCGTTTTCTTCCGCACCATGGTGCTGGATTCGGGCAACGGCGCGTCCTGGCCCCAGGTGCTGGAAACGTCGGACCGGGTGTTGGTGGGAATCGTGGAATCCTACGAGAAACGGCTGAATCGGAACGGTGGGGATTCTGTTCCCGCCCGGGGCGGGGCAAACGCCCGGCACGGAGCCGCCGAGCAACCCCTTGACTAGTTACCTTGTAAACAGGCTGCGGAGGCGGCGACCCTTAAATCCAACGGAGACAGACTGAGATGGACCTGGCTGACCGCAATCTACTGAACATCATCCAGAGCCGGTTCCCCTTGGCCGATGAGCCCTACCGGGCAATCGGGGAAGAATTGGGAATTGGCGGGGACGAGGTCATATCCCGGCTGGCGGAGCTGAAGCGGCAGAACGTGGTGCGTCAGATCAGCGCCATCTTCGACACGCGGCGGCTGGGATACAAGACGACGCTGGTCGCCTTCGCCTACGAACCGGAGAAGCTGCACGACGGGGCGATATTCATCAACCGCCATCCCGGGGTGAGCCATAACTATGCCCGGGAAGGGTCCTACTACAACCTGTGGTTCACCATCGCCGTGCCTCCCGACGGGGACCTGGAAGCGACGATAGTGTGGATGGCGGAGCAGACCGGGGCGCAGAACTACCGGATCATGCCGACGATCCGCTTCTTCAAAATCGGCGTCAACTTCGACATGGTGAACCGGAAGAGCTCGGCCCACAACTACAATCCCGATGCCGCCCCGGGGGAACAGGCGCAGCGGGCGCCGGCCCCGGACTGGAACCAGGCGGTGCCGGTGGCCGAAGAGGAGAAGGCGGCAATCCGGGAGCTACAGGAGGACCTGGAACTGGTGAGCCGTCCCTTCGACGCCATGTCGGAGCGGCTGGGAATGACCAACTCCGAGCTGTTCGCCCTGGCGGCGGAGTTCCAGGAAAGGAAGATCATGCGGCGGTTCAGCGCGGTGCTGCACCACCGCCGGTCCGGTTTCCGGGCCAACGCGATGATTGTCTGGAAGGTGCCGAAGGAACGATACGAAGAAGTCGGGATGATCATGGCCGAACATTCGGCGGTGACCCACTGCTACCAGCGTCCGACATTCCCGGACTGGCCCTACACCCATTTCACCATGGTCCACGCCACGACCCCCGAAGGTTGCGAGGAGATATCCGAGGAGATCAGCAGGGCGACCGGGGTCACGGACAACCTGATGCTTTACAGCACCCGGGAGTACAAGAAGACCCGGGTGAAGTATTTCGTCGAGGACTACGAGGAGTTCTGGGAAAACGAGCAGGCGGAGCTGGCCGCCGTCGACGACTAGGCGTCCGCCCCGCGATTCGTGGCCAGGACTATCAGACCAGGATTAACCCGCAATGAAGGGTCAACGAGCTTACAGCGGCGTGGAACGGAAGCGAAAGGTCCGCACCTGGAAACGGGCCAACCGCGGTAGGGTCGGGCGCAAGACGGCCACCGCCGCACGGAACCGCCTGCGCGCTCTGCGGATGCGGGGAGAGGTGCCCCGCTAACCCGCCCGGGGAACGCAAAACCAGGATTCCAGAACAAGAGACCGAAGGAGTAACCAACCAAAGGACACCATGCCTGAGTACTATCCTGTTTACCTGAACCTGGCCGGCAAGCGCTGCGTGATTTTCGGGGGCGGCCGGATCGCCCAGGGGAAAATCGCAGCCCTGCGCGACGCCGGCGCCAGCATAATCGTAGTCAGTCCCGACGCGACGCCGGGCATCCAGCGGGCCGCCCAGAGGGGCGACGTGGAGTGGATCACCCGCAAGTATGAACCCGGCGACCTGGAAGGGTCGTTCATCGCCGTGGCGGCGACCAATGTCTGGTACGTCAACCGGGAAATCTACGAGGAAGCGGAGCGGCTGGGAGTGCTGCTCAATGTGGTGGACGATCCCGACCTTTGCACCTTCATCGCTCCGTCCATAGTGAAGCGGGACCCGGTGACGCTGGCGATTTCCACGGGAGGGGCCAGCCCGGCCCTGGCCCGTAAGATGAGGGAAACCCTGGCGGATGACGCCAACCTGCGGTGGGCAGACCTGGCGCCGGTGCTGGCCGAGGCGCGGAAGGAAATCAAGGAGAAGCGCGTCGTCATAGATCCGGACCGTTGGCAGTGCTGCATCACTGAGGAACTGCTGGAGATGGTCCAGGGCGGGCGGGCGCAGGATGCGCTGGAGCAACTGCTGACACGGCTGATGGACAACAGGCAGGCTGAGCTCTGCCCGGACCTGTCCCAATGCAATGGGGAAGGATGCTCGGTGCGCCCCCGAGGACGGGTCAAGGAGACGGTGAGTTGAGCCTGCTGGTCCTAGGGCTGAACCACCGCACCGCGTCCCTGGATGTGCGGGAAAAGCTCACCATCGAAAGAGAACAACTCTCCCAGGCGCTGGAGCTGCTGGGGGACTACGCGCCCCAGGGGGTGATCCTGTCCACCTGCAACCGGATGGAGGTCTATACCTACGCCGATGAGCGGTCGGCGGAGGGAATGGGCCTGCCAGCCTACGTGGGAAACTTCCTCAGCGCCATGTCGGGCATCCCGGGCCATGAACTGAGGGAACACTTGTACCAGCACCACGAGGATGAGTGCGCCCGGCACCTGTTCCGGGTAACCAGCGGCTTGGACTCTATGGTTGTGGGTGAGCGGCAGATCCTGGGCCAGGTCAGGACGGCCTTCAGCGTGGCCAGCGATACCGGCAGCGCCCGGGGGCCGCTTTCGGGATTGTTCCACCAGGCGCTGCGAACGGCCAGGCAGGTACACCGGGAGACGAACATCGGGAGCCATTCCCGCTCGGTGAGCCAGGCCGCGGTCCAACTGGCCCAGGGAATCCTGGAGGGCCTTTCCGACCGGCGGGTGCTGGTGGTGGGGGCGGGCGACGCGGGACGGCTGGTGGCGCAGGCCCTGGCCGATGCCGGCGCGCGGAGGATCACTGTGTCCAACCGTACCCAGTGGCGGGCCGAGGAACTGGCGAAAGAGTTGAGGGGAGTGGCCGCTCCCTTCGAGGACCTGGCCCTGAACCTGGCGGAGGCCGACGTGGTTATCAGCTCCACCGGGTCGCCGGGGTTTGTGGTGGACCGGAACATGGTCTCTGCCGCGATGCACGGGCGGGATAGGCGGCCGTTGCTGCTGGTGGACATCGCCGTTCCCCGGGACATCGATCCGTCTGCCGCCGCGCTGGAGGGAGTGGAAGTCTACGACATCGATTCCCTGCAAATGCTGGCGGAAACTTCCCGGGAGAGCATCCAGGACGCATTGCAGAGGTCGGAGGAAATCGTCGAGGAACGTACGCGGCAGTTCCGGGAATGGTGGGACTCGCTGGACGTGGTCCCGCTAATCGCCTCCATCCGGACCCAGGCCGAAACCATCCGGCGGCAGGAGGTGGCCAAGACCCTGTCCAGGGCCAGTGGTCGGTGGGAAGGGGACCCGGAGGAATTGGCTGCTCACCTGGATGCCATGACGCAGGCGCTGGTGAAGAAGCTGCTGCACCAGCCCACCCGGTTCCTCAAGGAAAACCGGGAGGCCGCCTCCCAGAAGCTGGCCCGGCAGATCCTGGACTTCGATGGAGGGTCGCGAAGGCGTGGCCCCCAGTAGTCCAGTCCGGGTCGGCACCCGGGGGAGCGCGCTGGCCCTGCGCCAGACGGAACTGGTGGTTGACCTGCTGCGGGAGGCTCACCCCAACCTATCCTTTGAACCCGTGGTGGTGCGGACGCAGGGAGACGCCAACGCAACTGCGCCCCTGGCGGGAATGGGGCTGGGGGTGTTCGTCAAGGAAATTGAACAGCAGTTGCTGTCCGGGGAGATTGATCTGGCGGTGCACAGCCTGAAGGACATGCCCACCCAACTGCCGGAGGGCCTGACCATCGGGGCGATCCTGGAAAGGGAGGACCCCCGGGACGTGCAGGTCAACCGCTGGGGAGTGCCGCTCAGCGAAATTCCGGCCAACTCCCGAATTGGCACGAGCAGTCCCCGAAGGCAGGCCCAGCTGCGGCGGCTGCATCCCGAGCTGAGGGTGGTCCCACTGCGAGGAAACGTGGAGACACGGCTGCGCAAGTCGGAAGGTGGGGAGTGCGATGGGGCTATCCTGGCCGCCGCCGGCCTATCCCGGTTGGGCCTCTCTGAACGGATCACCGAGTTCCTGGACCCCCGAGAGTTCGTGCCTCCGCCGGGGCAGGGAGCGCTGGCGGTGGAGACCAGGGACGGCGACGGGCGGATGCTGGAGCTGTTGTGCCCGGCCGAACATTCTGGCACCAGGTCGGCCGTCACGGCAGAACGGGCTTTCCTGGAAGTCCTGGGAGGGGGTTGCCAGACCCCGGTGGCCGCCTACGCAACCTACGAAGGAGACAGGCTGGAACTGACGGCTTTCATGGCGTCTCCATCGGGGGATGAGGCATTTCGCTGCACGATTGAGGGCCCGGCCAACGATCCGAGAGGGCTGGCAGCAGAGGCGTTCCGGGAGTTGGCGGGGCAGGGGGCGGACAGGCTGGTGGGTGAGGCGGAGTAGTCGAAGCCAAAAAGTCTGGAGGATAACGAGTTCTGTTCCCGGACCTAAAGCCCATCTCTTGCCAATTTGGAGGCAGTTATGCCTGATAGTGTGAGTGTTCCAGAAATTTATGCTGATGTTGTTCATGTGGTGACAACTAACCTGGGCGTTTTCTTGGGCTTCCGTGCCGTAGCGCCTTTCGATATGGCACATGCAGAAAACGAGGAACCCGAATCTGAAAGCGTGGAGCCGATGCCGTTGAAAGCAATAGTTCGTCTAAGCCAGGAAGATGCCAAAACTTTTGCCATCATGCTCCGACGGGCTCTAAAGCGATATGAGAGTCAGAACGAAACCATCCAAATACCTGAAGAGTTCACCCAGCTTCTAGCAGCAGAGAATGATGAATGGTGATGACTATGATGAGGTTCGCATCGGTGAGCTCTGTTTTGGTGTGACCTCCGGTTCAATGAGATATAGCCGCCACTATTACCGCAGGCTACAACAGCGTCGTCCGACACCTAACCGTGAAGAGATCAGGTTCCTGTTTTGCGAGGATAGCCCGGAAGTTATCGAGGACTGCCCGAACGATTACAGAGGCCCGCGCTGTCTGGTGTGGGGCACAACCAATATTAACGGTCGGGTGGGCCATGTGGTCTGCGGTTATCCCCCGGATTCTCAAGTAATAACCGCTTATTTCCCAGCGGAAACCGAGCCCGAGAAGTGGGATGACAATTACCGTATCCGCGTTGGAGGAAGATGACAATGAATTGCTTTTATTGCAGAGGAGTCGACACGATAGAGCAGACGACCACCCGGTTCTGTGCCTATGACACGGATACGCCGTTCTTGGTTGAAAACGTGCCTGCTTCCGTGTGCCTTCTGTGTGGTGACGAATCCTACAAAGGGGATACCCTAGACACTTTGGAAGAAATCAAAAACGGCACCTTCCAGCCCCAAGGGTTCAGGGTTTTTCAGGTGTTCGACTTTGAAGACCTAAAACGCCCCCCGGATGAAGGAATAGGACTTGGGAGGACTCACCCCGTCAACCGTGATTTCGTAAGTGGTTACTTGCAACAGAATTGGACAACCCTTTTACATGGCATGTCCGGTTGGGGGTGGGGGGTTATGCCAGCGCGGGATCTCAGAGGAATTTGGATACATATTGAGCCAGACTTTTCGGATAGTATTTTTAAGGAAAAGGAATATGCAACAATGTCATATCACATTGATAAGTCCAGACAACTGGCTGGGCTACAAGACCGGTAATTGGCGATTTCCACTGTCATGGCAGGCAAAGTTTACCTGGTTGGGGCCGGGCCGGGAGACCCGGGTCTGATCACCGTCAAGGGGATGCGCTGTTTGCAGAGGGCCCAGGTGGTGGTCTACGACCGGCTGATGGACCCGGTGCTGCTGGACTTGGCTCCGGCGGGCGCCGAGCGGGTGTTCGTCGGGAAGGAGCGGGGACGTCAGGCCCTCACCCAGGACGAGATCAACGCTCTCCTGGTGGAGCAGGGTCAGGCTGGGAAGGTGGTTGTCCGCTTGAAGGGGGGAGACCCCTTCGTGTTCGGGAGAGGCGGCGAGGAAGCCCTAGCCCTGGCGGAAAGCGGGGTGCCCTTCGAGGTAGTTCCCGGGATCACTTCGGCAGTAGCCGCCGCCGCATACGCTGGCATCCCCGTGACCCACCGCCGGGTTTCCACCTGCTTCACCGTGGTCAGCGGCAGCGAAGACCCTTCCAAACCGGAGTCGGCAATCCCCTGGGACATTCTGGCCAATACCGGCGGGACGCTGGTCGTCCTGATGGGCTGGGCCGCGCTGGCGTCCATCATGGAAACCCTCCAGGAGAAGGGGATGGACCCGGGAACGCCGGTGGCCTTGGTGCAGTGGGGAACGTGGTCTCGGCAGAAGACAGTGACCGGGGATCTGACCGACGTGGTGGAAAAGGGCAGGGCGGCCGGGATCAGGCCTCCGGTCATCGCCATCATGGGGCCGGTGGTCGGCCTGCGGGAGCGGGTCCGGTGGTTCGACAACCGTCCGCTGTTCGGCAAGAAGGTGCTGATCACCCGGTCCAGGACGCAGGCTTCCAATCTGCGGAGCCAACTGGAGGAACTGGGCGCGGATATCATCGAGTTGCCTTCCATCGAGATTGCGCCGCTGGAAGACTACGGCGATCTGGACGCCTCGATTGAGGGGCTGGGGGAGCCGGGTTGGGTCATCTTCGCCAGCGTCAACGGTGTGGAGTCGGTGTTCCAGCGCCTCCACAAGAAGGGGAAGGATGCGCGGGCGCTGTCCGGCGTCACCGTGGGGGCCATCGGGCCGGCGACCAGGCGGGCGCTGGAGGAACGGGGCATCGTTCCCGATTTCGTTCCGGCCAGGTCGGTTTCTGAGTCGGTAGTCGAGGAATTATCGTCGAGGGACTGGAAGGACGTTCCTGTATTGCTTCCCGGATCGAACATCGGCCGAGACGTTCTCGCCCAGGGTCTCTCCGAGTTGGGCGCCCGGGTGGAGCGGGTGGCGGCCTACCGGACAGTCACTCCAAAAGACGCGGCAGAGCAGGCTAGAACCGCGTTGTCAGCAGGTGTTGACGTGGTGACGTTCACGAGTTCGTCCACGGTGAACAACCTGCTGGACATCCTCGGCGGCGAAAAGCAATACTTGGAAGAGGCTCTAGTAGCATGCATCGGGCCTATCACCGCCGCGGCGGCGCGGGAACAGGGGTTGCGGGTGGACTTGGAAGCGGAGCAGCCCACGGTGGAAGGTCTGGTGGAGGCGTTGGCCCTTCACTTCGGCGCGGCAGCCTCCGCGAACCGGTAGCGGGGCCTTTTCCGGGTAAAGTCTTGCTAGGACCAGGGTGCAGGACGGGATTTTGAGCCGGGGAATGGTCTCCCCGGGCTGCGGGACAGTCCCATGATTGAAGGAGAACGTAAAAATGCTTGGCTTTCCTGATGTAAGGCTGCGCCGAGTGCGCGAATCGGCCACGATGCGTTCGCTGGTGCGGGAGACCCGTTTGTCCGCGTCCCACTTCATCTATCCCCTCTTTGTCACCCACGGGGAAGGGGTCAGGGATCCCATAGAGCCGATGCCGGGGTGCTTCCACCTGTCCCTGGACCTGCTGGCCGACGAGGCGCGGGAGATAGCCTCGCTGGGCATTCCGGGCGTGCTGCTGTTCGGGCTGCCGCCGGAAAAGGACCCGGTCGGATCGGGAGCATACGATCCGGAAGGAATCGTGCAGGAAGCGATCCGGGTCATCAAGGAGGCAGCGCCCTCCCTGATGGTGATTGGAGACGTCTGCCTCTGCGAGTACACCGACCACGGGCATTGCGGGGTCATCGACGACGGCCGGGTGGACAACGACAAGACCCTGGAATTGCTGGCCAAAACCGCGCTGGCCCAGGTGCAGGCGGGCGCGGACATGGTGGCGCCTTCGTCGATGATGGACGGGCAGGTGCGGGTCATCCGCGAAACCCTGGATGCGGCGGATGAGCAGGATGTTCCCATCATGGGGTATGCGGCCAAGTACGCATCATCCTTCTACGGCCCGTTTCGGGTGGCGGCGGATTCGACGCCCCAGTTCGGAGACCGGCGCAGCTACCAGATGGACCCGGCCAACGCGCGCATGGCGCTTCGGGAAATCGAGACGGACATCGCCGAGGGCGCGGATATCGTGATGGTGAAGCCGGCCCTGGCCTACCTGGACGTTATCCGGCAGGCGCGGGAGCGGTTCGATTATCCGCTGGCCGCGTACAACGTCAGCGGCGAATACTCGATGGTCAAGGCGGCGTCGCAGCTGGGCTGGGTTGACGAGCAGCCCGTGACGATGGAGCTTCTGACAGCCATCCGGCGGGCGGGCGCCGACATAACCATCAGCTACCATGCCAAGCAGGTGGCCCGCTGGCTGCGGGAGTAGGGGCGAGGACAATAATGATTACCAGGCAAGTAGCCGGTGAAATAGGAGAATTGCACGTATTCCGCGAACTGCTAAAGCTTGGCATCGCCGTTTACCGCCCCTTGGTGGACGAAGGATTGGATGCCCTGCTGAGGCTCCCGGACGGCAAGGTAATCGAGATACAAATCAAATCAGCGGGCGGGTCAGGTGGTAAACACCCGCGCTGGTTTCAGATGCCTTCCTTTGACCCCAGAGCGAATTTCTTCATTTTGGGCGTCACATTCGTGGAGGACGAAGTTGTAGAGGTGTGGGTGTTCCCTTCAATGGTTTTCCACGCCTACGCGTCTGGCGCCAACGACAAAATCCGTGACCTAGACCTGGAGTCCGGGGTCAGGAAATACGGTGAACCGTTGCGGGAGTACCTGCGAGGATTCAGAAACCGATGGGAACTGATTGTGGGTTATGACCACTACCGGGATTTAATGAATTCTCCGGAAGGGTACAAGGACTTGGAGGACATCGTGACCGCCCTGGACTCCTTCGAAGAACCGGAGGAAGGCAAGGTCGCATGGGAAGAATATGCCTCCAGCATCCCCGATGCCCTATCGGATTAGACCCCTGAGCAGCAGCGTAAACCGGGCGCTTCGCAGAATTCATCCCGTACATCAGCGGCGCATCATAAACACAATTGAGGCCCTAGCCAGTAACCCAAGACCCAACGGCGCCATACAGTTACGTCCGGCGCTTTATCGGATCCGCGTAGGCTCCTATCGAGTCGTTTACCGGATCAACGATGAGGAACGCTGGATAGAGTTTGGCCGAATCGATATCCGTGGAGAAACCACTTACCGGGACTTGGGCAGTTTGTAAACCCATACACGCCCAATCAAATCCTGCACGAAAAGAGGCCCGATGAACCAACCCAATTCTGAACGATTATTTTCTCAGGCCCAGCAGTACATCCCAGGTGGGGTCAACAGCCCGGTACGGTCATTCCGGGCGGTTGAGGGAACGCCGCCGTTCATTGCCCGGGGGCAGGGCAGCCGGGTCTGGGACGTGGACGGCAACGAGTACATTGACTACGTCTGCTCGTGGGGTCCTCTGGCCTTGGGCCATGCCCATCCGGCAGTGGTCGAGGCGCTGCGGGAAGCCGCCGGGAACGGCACGAGCTTCGGCGCTCCCACCGAGAGGGAGGTGGAGCTGGCCCGGATGATATGCGAGGCGCTGCCGTCGGTGGACAGCGTACGGCTGGTTAGCTCCGGGACGGAGGCGTGCATGAGCGCCATCCGTCTGGCCCGGGCGTACACGGGCCGCAGCAAGATTATCAAGTTCGCGGGCTGCTACCACGGTCACGCCGACGGGTTGCTGGTGCGGGCCGGGTCGGGGGCGATGACCCACGGCGTTCCCACCAGCGCGGGCGTGCCGGAGTCCTACGCTCAGGAAACCCTGGTGGCCGACTACAACGACCTGGCGTCGGTGGAGCGGTATTTCGGGGAGTACCCGGGTGACGTGGCCGGCGTCATCGTGGAGCCGGTGGCGGGGAACATGGGAGTGGTCCCCCCGGCGGAGGGTTTCCTGGAGGGGCTGCGGCGGGGGACCCGGGACAACGGGGCGGCTCTAATCTTCGACGAGGTGATTACCGGCTTCCGGGTTGCCTACGGCGGGGCGCAGACGCTGTATGGGATCACCCCGGACATAACCTGCCTGGGAAAGATTATTGGTGGCGGGCTGCCCGTGGGCGCCTACGGCGGGCGGCGGGAGATCATGGAGCAGGTGGCTCCGCTGGGGCCGATGTACCAGGCGGGCACCCTGTCCGGCAACCCGCTGGCGGTCACGGCTGGCATCACCACGTTGAGAGAGTTGCAGAAGCCGGGGGTCTACGAGGGGCTGGACGCATTGGCGCAGCGCCTCACCGACGGCATTGAAGGGGTTTTCCAGCGGGCCGAGGTCCCCGGGAGCATCAACCGGGTGCAGTCCATGTTCACCGGGTTCTTCACCGGCGGCCCGGTGGAAGCGCTGGCCCAGGTGGAGCAGTCCGATGCCGGACAGTACGGAAGATACTTCCACGCCATGCTGGAGCGGGGCGTCTATTTCGCTCCGTCCCAGTTCGAGGCAGGGTTCGTATCCACCGCCCATACGGAAGAGGACATCGACCGGACGATAGAGGCGGCGGAGGCGGCTTTGGGGGAACTGGAGATTACCTGATGTCCACCGAACTTGCCAACCGGCATTCCGAGATGAGCCTCCGGCTGCTCCAGCAAGCGCACTACGAGTTGGAGCAAAAGGCCGATCGGGTGCAGGCTTCTGAGAAAGCGGCGGGGGCGGTGGCCCATGCCATCAAAGCTATTGCCGAAGACCGACAGTGGCGGCACGGTTCCCACAACCTGCGGCGGGAGGTTATGGCGTTGATGGCTGCCGAGTATGGCAATCCCGCGTTGGGGATCCTCCAGCAGTACGCCGATGAGTTGCATGGCAACTTCTACGAGGACCGTCTGCATGACTGGCACTTGAGGTTGAAATTGGCTGACGTGACCGGACTGTTGGAGTTCCTGCTAGATGCGCGGGAGCGGGGACCGAATCCCGATTTCGTTCCCTCCGCTGACCAGCAGCAGTCAATTGACAGGCTTCGGTTGAGCGAGGAGGAAGCGTCGGTCGATCCCCTCATAGACTATCCGCCGCCGATGCCTCCGTTCGTGGCGCCTGAGGGGTAGGGGTAAGCATCCCCCCTGGCAAAAGTAAAGGGCGGGCCTACAGACCCGCCCCTGTTCTGGTTCCTTTGCCTTCGCTGGGAGGTTAGGCGCCGTAGCGGACGGCGGCGTTGGGGTCGCTGTACTCGACGCCCTTGGTGGCCCAAAAGGCCGTGGCGATGTCGTCAACGGCGGCGACCAGGTTCTCGGCGTTTTCCATGCTGACGGTCTGCTTGCACTGTCCGGCCAGCTTGAGGGCGGCGTTGAACTTGGCGGCGATTTCATTGGCGTCGGTGTTGGGCCAGGTGTAGTCGGCCCAGAGGACACGCAGTTCATGCTTGCACAGCTCGGCATGCTGTTCCTTGACCGCCACGTAGCGGGACATGGTGTTGGCGGTTCCTGCGTCGTGGCCGTGCTCGAGAGCCTCGATCCGGAGCACCATTTTCTGGACCGTCTGGGCCGCAATCTTGGCCGAGATGGGGTCGTAAATTCCGCAGGGGATGTCACAGTGGGCGTAAGCCTTCTGTACCTTCAACCAGCGCAGCGGGTTAATCATTCGTTGCCTTCCTCCTAGTCTGAGTGTCGCCGCCTTCCCCCAAAGCCCGCCCCTTCGCGCCCAATTCAGGTTACTTGTCCAGGGGTGTAGGGAGGGTGGGTCACCGGGTGGGTTTTCAAAGGCCGGCTTGGCGGCTCCGTGTGTTGAATGGGCAGCCCAAGGTTACAAGAAAAGGGGATTGGGCGCAAGTACGAAATCTCCGATTAGCGTAAACCGAGGGCGTTACGGCCGCCCGAATCCTCTTTGGCGTTGGGTTGACCCGCAAGTCCCCGCCGCTTCCTGGCGGGTGGTTCACTGGTTCGACACGGCTGCCGCCAGCGGGTATTATCAGGGGCGGGCCGGAGGGAGCATTCCGCCGCCATCCGGGGATCTGAACAAAGGTCTGAATACATTCAAGAATACAAGGAGGCGCAGTCATGGCGCGGCTAGGCAACGTTGAGAGAGACGAGTTGAAACCCGAGGAACACCAGTATTACGACTCCATAGCCGACAGCCGCGGCAGCGTGCGCGGCCCCTACGGCGTGCTGCTACACAGCCCCGACCTGGCGGCGCGGGTGGCCCACACCGGAGCCTACGTCCGGTTCAACCTGGACCTGCCCGAGTCGCTGAAGGAGACAATCATCATCACCACGGCCCGGGAGATCAAGAACCAGTATGAGTTCTCGGCCCACGCCCGCCTGGCGCGGCAGGCCGGGGTGCCGGATGATACCATCGCTGCCATCGCCAACGGCACCGCTCCCTATGGATTGGAGGGCGAGACGGCCCTGCTGGTCACCTATACCAAGGAACTGCTGCAGTACCGGAAGATAAGCGACGCCACTTATAAAGCAGTCGTGGACAAGTATGGCGTGAGCAAGACCCTGGAGATCACCGCCCTGATTGGCCATTACCTGCTGGTGGGCCAGATCCTGGCGGCCTTCGAGGTCGACCTCCCGGAGGGGGTGGGGCCGGAGATTCCCGTAACCGGACAATAGCAATCCAGGGGAGGGCTTTATGCTGCCTGCAGAAGGACTCTTGACCACGCACCGGCGGAACTGGGACATGATCGACGCCGCGCTGGCCGACATGGACGACGCACTCATCGCCCGCATCCCCGCCGAGCAGTGCAACTCGGTGGCCTGGATCATGTGGCACATGTGCCGGGTGGTGGATACGTTCATCCACACCCGCCTGCAGGAGACGGACCAGCTTTGGACCAGCGGCGGCTGGGCCGGCCGGTTCGGCATGGCCGATGACCCGGAGGATCGGGGCGTGGGCTGGACGGCCGACCAGGTGGCCGCGTGGGACGCGCCTTCCAAGGAGACGCTGGTCGGATACTACGGGGCGGTTAGAGCGGCCGCCGAAGCCTACCTGGAGGGCCTGACACTGGAGGAACTGGCGGTGGTGAAGGTGATCCCGCCGGCCCCGGAGCCGCGCACGGTGGCAGCCGGCCTGGGCCAGATGACTTGGGACGCCGTGGCCCACGGCGGACAGATTGCCTACCTGCGGGGGTTGTTCCTGGGAATGGGCTGGCACCGCTAGTCCGGGGGAACGATTCAGCGGCGGGGACGCTGCCGGTCGACGCTGTCCAGCATCAGGGTTACCGGGCCGTCATTGGCCAGGGTCACCTCCATGTATTCCTGGAACCGCCCGGTGGCGGTGGTCAGGCCCAGCCCTCGGAACAAGTCTACGGTGTGCTCGTAGAGGCGGCGGGCCTCTTCGGGGTTCGCTGCGGCCGTGAAGTCGGGACGCCGACCCTTGCGGGTGTCGCCGTACAGGGTGAACTGGCTGACGACCAGAAGCTCGGCGCCAACGTCCAGGGCGGAGCGGTTGAAGCGGTTCTGGTCGTCGGCAAATATCCTGAGGTTGGCGACCTTGCCGGCGAGATATGCAGCGTCGGCCTCGGTGTCCCCTTCCGCCACTCCCAGCAGGACCAGCAGTCCCGCGCCGATGGAGGAAACGGTCTCGGCGTCAATGCGGACCGATGCCGATGAAACCCTCTGTACCAAGGCGCGCAAAGCCCGTCACCTCATCAATGGCAGGGTGACGGGCGATTCTTGCCGCGTTGAACGGAAGTGGGTTCTAGGAATCGGTGGAAGCCGCAGCGGCGGTGGACTCGGACTTGGTCTCCGAGGAAGAAGTGGACTTGGACTCGGAAGAATCTGAGCCGCTCTTGGCCTCCTTTTCCTCCTTGGAGTTGTCCACCCGGGTCTTGGGGCGGCCGTAGTCGGTGGTGTAGAACCCGGACCCCTTGTAAATGACGGGTACGGCGTGGAAGACTCGGCGTCCTTCCCCGGAACAGAGGGGGCAGGTGCCGGAACCGGCTTCCTTGAAGCTCTGGGTAAGTTCAAAGTCGTTTCCACAGCTAGTACATTGGTAATCGTAGCGTGGCAATCGAAGCCTCCTGGGGCGGGATGGAACGGGTTTTTGCCGCCAGTTGACGGCACCCGAATTTGTTACAAATTTAACAAACCGGCTGTCGGGCTGTCAACGCGAGGACGCGGGGCCGGGAGCCGAAAGCAATCAGCGTTCTTCCCGACGGCGGAGCTCCGCTTCGAGTTCGCGTACCCGCGCCTCGGCCTGATCTGCCCTCGCTCGCTCGGCCTCGGCCCGTTCCCGCTCAGCCTCGGCCCGTTCGCGCTCGGCATCCGCCCGTTCCTGCTCATCGCTGAACCGGGGGATGTGCCTCCCCGTTGCCGGATCGTACCATCCCAGCTTCCCGTCTTCCCACCGTAAGAACAAGTCCAGCGCCGCGCTGTATCCCTGGTACGTCCCAGCGTCTATCTGTTCGATGGGGATGGGCTCGTAGAGGCTGTTCACCAACCGGTCCCCGGCCAGGGGAGCACCGTGGTAGCGTCCACCGGAATCGTCGAACCGCCAGTACTCAGGGATACCTAGGGCGGCGTATCCCTCCCTCTTGACGGTAACGTCGCGGCGGCCGGTGTAGCGCGACCCAATCTCCAGCACGAAGTCCGGCGGCTTGCCCTGCTCGGAGATGACGTACCCGTTGCGCTCCCTGGCGGCGGCGGGGTTGACGTTGAAGGCGATGAACAGGTCGGGAGCGAACAGTCCTTGCTGACTGGAGGTCGGCTCCTTGGCGATGTAGACATCGCCAAACATCAGGGTGGTATCCGGGTTGCCGAAGTGTAGAGCCAGAAAGTGGGAGTTGCCGGGAGAGTGCAGAAAAAGATAGTTGTTCATGTCCTCTGGCTTCGGCGCGTCGGGCAGCACGAGGTATCCGGCGGCGGGGGCGGCCTTGGCAGAAGGATTGGTGGTCATGACAGGCCTCGCGGACAGCGGTCTAATGGCGGAGCGGGCTACCGCACCGGAGCCAAAACCAGCGCAATAGCCGCAACAGAAAGAAGCGACTTCCAGACCGGGGATGGTCTGACCATTATACGGTATTGGGGGCACGAGTTTCTCCCGGCGTGTCCCGTTGGAGCCTGTACCTCGGCGGCGGTGAACGAGTCCGTTTGACACGGTTTTGTGCCCTCAATAGACTGGTTCGGGCGCAGTGTCGTCAGTTTCAGGAGGAGCTTTGGGAGCAGATATTAGGCGACCGGTCAGCAAATTCGTGGAGGCCAACGGCATCCGGCATCACTACCTGGAATGGGGCGAGGCGGAAAGCCCTCCGCTGGTGATGATGCACGGAATAGGGTTGTGTGCCCAGGTATGGAACGCCAACGCCCGGGACCTGTCTCGAGACTACCGGGTCATCTGCCCCGACCTGCGGGGGCACGGCGACACGGACAAGCCGGGGAAGGGATACACCTTCCTGGACCTGGGGGCGGACATTGCGGCAGTAATCCAGGCCCTCCGACTGGAGCGTCCCTTCGGCGTGGGGCATTCGGCCGGGGGGATGGCCCTGCTGCTGGCCGATTCGTCCCATCCGGGAATCGTGGGGAAGGTGGCGCTGCTGGATACCCGGGTCGGCCCCAGCCCGATGGAGATGCTGACGCCGGAGGATCAGCGGGACCGGATGGCCCGCACAGCCCAGAAGCGTTCCGTCTGGAACAGCCGGCAAGAGATGTTCGACGCCTACCGTCACCGACGCACCTTCACCACCTGGACCGATGAGGTGTTCACTGACTACATAGATGGGGGAACGTGGCTGCTGGATGACGGGCGGGTGGAGATAAAGTGTCCCAACGACGCCGAGGCGGCTTTCTACGTAGCCCGGCAGGAGTTGAATCCCCCGGAGATCCTGAAGGGCCTGGGTGGCGACTACCTGCTGCTGGTGGGGGAATACGAGGGGAGGCAGACGGAGCAGGATGCAGCGGTACAGCACCTGGTCAGGGAGGCGCACAGCTTCCGTCTAAAGCCATTGGGGAAGGGGTCCCACTTCGTCCCCATGGAGCACCCGGACCATTGCCTGGCGGAGATTCGGAAGTTCTTCGACTGATCCCCGACCCTAGCGGGCGAACTCCAGCCAAGCTTCTTCCAGCTCTTCCCGCACGTTCTCGTGCTCTTCGCCCAGGCGGACGATGGCGTCCATGTCCTGACCGGCCGAGGCGTTCTCCAGGTCCATTTCTATCCTGGACAACCGGATTTCCAGGTCGTCGATGACCTGGGCCATATCGACTTTTGGTTCCTTCGGCTTGAGTTTGGCCTTGACCGCAGTCGGTTGGCGCCTCGATACAGGCCGCGGGCGGCGCGGTTCCGGCGGCGGCTCGGGGCGGTTCTTCCGCTCCCATTCGGCATAGGTTCCCGGGAACACCGTCACCTGACCATCCTCGGCAATCCATAGCTGCTGGGCGATGAGGGAGATGAAGTGGCGGTCGTGGGAAACAACGACGATGGTTCCCTCGTAGTCCAGCAGGACCTTTTCCAGCGCCTCGCGGGTGGCGATGTCCAGGTGGGTCGTGGGTTCGTCGAGGACCAGCAGATTGGGTTCGGTTATAAGCAGGCGGGCCAGGGAGAGGCGGCTGCGCTGCCCACCGCTCAGAGTGCCGACCTCCTGGAAAACCTCGTCGTTCCGGAAGAGGAAGCGGGCCAGATAGGGGCGGACTTCGGGGAGAGGGATGTTCCGGGCTTCCAGCAACGCTTCAAAGACGGTGATGTCCTCGGGGATGGAATCGTGCTCCTGCCGGTAGTACCCCACTTCGACGGCTGCGGCTAGGTAGGCCGATCCTTCCAGCGGGCGTTGTTCGCCCAGGATGGTGTTGAGGAAGGTGGTCTTGCCCGCGCCGTTGTCGCCCAGGACGGCGACCCGGGTACCCCGCTCCAACTGGATGTCCGGGACGGAGAGAAGCCTGTGGGGTTGGCCGTTTTCGAAGTATCCGGCGGCCAGGTTCTGGGTCCGCAGGACGACGTGCTCGGTGCGCCCGGCGGTGACCGACGCCAGCCGGATGGGAGCGTCCGTGGGCGGCGCTTCGAAGCGCTCCATGCGGGCTAGGCGCTTGGCCCGTCCCTGGGCCTCCCGCGCCCGCTGCCCGGCGCCGTAGCGGCGGATGAACTCTTCCTCTTTGGAAATGTATTCCTGCTGGCGCTGGAAACGCTTGCGCTGCCAGTTAATCTGCTCCCCCTTCAGAGCGCGGTACTTCGTGTAGTTGCCCGGGAAGCTCTGCAGCCGCTCGTGGTCCAGTTCCCAGATGCGGTTGACCACCCGGTCGAGGAAGTAGCGGTCATGGGACACGACCAGGAAAGCCTTGCGGAAGTGGCTCAGGAGGCGCTCCAGCCAGGCCAGGCCCTTCAGGTCAAGGTAGTTGGTGGGCTCGTCGAGGATGAGCAGGTCCGGCTCGGAGAGCAGGGCGCGGGCCAAGGCAGCCCGGGTGCGTTCCCCGCCGCTGGCGGCGTCCGCCGGAGCGTCCAGTGTGCCGGGAGTGAGGCCGATTCCGGCGGCCACCCGTTCCAGGCGGCTCTCGTAATCGTAGCCGCCCCGGGCCTCAAGTTGGTCCAGCAAAGAGGCGTAATCTTCGGTGGGAAAGTCATCCCCGTCGTGCCCGTTGCCGCCGAGAAGGGCGAGGCTGGACTCGATCTGGCCTTCCAGCAGGCGCAGGTCGTCGAAAGCGGTCATAACGAAGTCGCGGACGGTGCCCGATATTTCGCCGGGGAGGACCTGGGGTACGTAGCCGATGCGAAGGCCGGAATGGAGGCGAAGCCGGCCCGCGTCGGGCTCGGTGTCCCCGGAAATCACCCGCAGCAGGGATGTCTTGCCCGCCCCGTTGGGGCCGACCATTCCGATGCGGGCGTCGTCGGGGATTTCCAGGTGAATCCCGGAAAAGACCTCCACGTCCCCGTAGGACAGGGCCAGCCCCGATGCCGAAACGATGTTCACGGAAGCGGGTCCCGGGACTGCGAAATGGGATAAGACAATGAGGGGATTGCGTAGGGGTTGGTCGGGCGTAGTGACAGCATTGCCGCTATTTTATGCGGTTGTGCGGTAGTGTTACAAGATTTTCCTGGCGGAGTCTGGTAGCGAAGCCTCCGGGTGAGGGAACGGGGAGGCAATGTGTTAAAATCAGCCACGGTTTTCCGGTGTCCGCACTTTTCCCTTCAGGTTGTTTACGGGAGGGTCCATGACAGGCAACGTTATGACCGTCGGCAACGTCTCCATCACATCGCTTTCCGACGGGCTGTTGGAGTTCGACCTTTGCAACTTCTTCCCCACAATTCCCGAAGAGAATTGGGAGCCCTACCGGGGCCACCTCAGCCCCGAAGGGAAGGTCAGCTTCAACCTGGCGGCCTTCCTCATCCGCTCCGACGGCAAGAATATCCTGGTGGACACCGGGTTGGGGCCGAAGCCGGCCGAAGCGCCGGAGACACCGTGGGGCGAGCTGCTGAACGACTTCGCGGCCCACGGCATCAGCCCGGACGAGATTGACGCGGTGGTGATGACCCACCTGCATCGGGACCACGTGGGCTGGAACCTCCAGTCCAGCGACGGCAAGTTCGTCCCCACCTTCCCCAATGCCCGATACTGGCTGAGCCGGGGTGACTGGGAGGCGTGCCACGATCCGGCGCTGATTGAGGGACGGTTCCCCAACGCTCCCCAGTGCGTGTGGCCGCTGGAGGACCTGGGCCTGATCGAGTTCATGGAGGGAGAGACCCAGATAACCAGCGACCTGACCAGCCTGCCCTCTCCCGGGCACACTCCGGGACACATGAGCATCGTCATCCGCTCCCAGGGCGAGTCGGCCCTGGTGCTGGGCGACGTCCTGCATAACACTGCCCAGGTGCACGAGCAGGACTGGGTCTCCCGGGCCGACATGGACGCTGCCCAGGCCCGCGCCACCCGCGGCTCCCTGCTGGACCGGCTGGAACAGGAGGGAATGCCGGTGGCTGCGGTGCATCTGCCCGCCCCCGGATTCGGCAAGATAGTCCGGCTGGAGGGCCGCCGCTACTGGCAGGCCCTGTGATTCGATTTTCCCCGGTACGGCTTTTCCCTGCCACGAGGTTATCCGAGGTTTTCTGATGAAATTCGGTCTGTTCCATTCCGTCCAGCTTCCCGACCCGAACCGGGAGGTGGAGTACTACCGGGAGGCGCTGGACCAGGTGCTGTGGGCTGAGCAGATGGGATACGACTCGGTGTGGTTCACTGAGCACCACTTCTCCCGCCACGGCATCGTCTCCGCTCCCTTCTCCGTCCTGTCCTACCTGGCCGCGAAGACCAGCGTGATCCGGCTGGGGACGGCGGTGACCGTCCTGCCCTTCCATAATCCGATACAGATTGCCGAGGAGGCTGCTACGGTGGATCTGCTGAGCGGCGGACGGCTGGATCTGGGTGTAGGCCGGGGGTACCAGTGGGGCGAGTATCACAAGCTGAACATCGCCATGGACGAGGCGGACCGACGTTTCCAGGAAGCTCTGGACGTCCTGGTGCAGGGCTGGACGGCCCGGGAACCCTTTGAACACGATGGAGAGTTCTGGACCTACAACGACATGACGGTCCATCCCAAGCCTGTCCAGCAGCCCCACCCGCCGCTGTGGGTGGCGGCGTCCAGCCAGCCCAGCATGGACCGCATCGCCGCCCACGGCTGGAACCTGCTGGTGGGCCAGGGGGAAAGCTTCTCCCGGGTGGCGTCCCAGTTTGACTACTTCCGTTCCGCTGTGGGCGAGGCGGGAGACGATTCCGGCGGCGCGCCGGGACGGGTGACGGTGGCGCGGGCCATGTACACCGCTCCGGACCCGGAGCGAGTCTTCGACGAGGCGCGGGTGCCCTTCATGTGGTTCAAGGAAACGGGCAACGAGGTCGGCGCTCCACCGGAGCGGCGGGGGGAACTTCTTCCCGACAACTTCGCGGAGTACCGGCTTCGCTTTTCCGCCGAATCATCCCTGGACTTCCGGCAGATGATGGAGGACGTCATCCTGTTCGGCTCTCCCGACCAGGTCTGCGAAAAGGTGGAGACGCTGCGGGAGGCGGGGGTTGAGAAAGTCATCCTGTTCGTGAACTACGGCGGCATCCAACACCAGAAAGTCCTGGACTCCCTGGAGTTGTTCGCCAATGAGGTGATGCCGTCCTTCGCGGAGTAGCAGAAGGATAGGCGGTCGGCCCATGTCCCAGCCGGATTTCAGCCAGCAGTACACTGAGCCCACCGGCGATCCCTGGCCGGACCTGCGGGCGCAGCCCCGCAGCTTCTTCAAGGCGCCCCTCTGCAACAACCTGGATGAGCTGGACGCTGACGTGGCGTTCATCGGGATGCCCTTCGACCAGGGTACTTTCGGACGGCCCGGCGCCCGCTTCGGCCCCGACGCCATCCGGGACGCGCCCCGGGCCTATCCCTACACCGACCCCTCCGGCCAGCAGGCGGAGGCAGAGGGGTTCTTCGACATCGACGCCGGGGATGAGCTGCTGCGGGGCATCACCATGGCCGACTGCGGCAACGTCACCACCATCCCGTCCGACGTGCTGCAAAACTTCGACAAGCTGACCCGTTCGGTGGCAAAGGTGGCGGAACGGGGATCGTTCCCGGTGGTCGTGGGCGGCGATCACGCCATCACCTACCCGGTGGTTCGGGGCCTGAGCCGGTTCGAGCCGCTGAACATCGTCCATTTCGACGCCCACCTGGACTACTCCCACGACTACCAGGGGGCGCTCCAGACCCACGGCAGTCCTATCCGCCGCTGCCGGGAGCTGCCCTTTGTCCGCCACATAACCTCGGTGGGCATCCGCACGGCGCGGCGCCAGCCCTACGAGGACGCGATTGAGCATGGTAGCCTGATAATCACGACCAACCGTTTTCGTGAGCTGGGGCCGGCAGGAGTGGCGGAGTTGGTTCCCCGGGGTGAGAACCTTTACGTAACCTTGGACATTGACGTGATGGACCCCAGCCAGGCTCCTGGCACCGGCACGCCGGAAATCGGGGGGCTGTTCTACCAGGAAGCCCGGGAGTGCCTGGCCGCCCTGGTCGAACGGAACCATCTCATCGGTTTCGACCTGGTGGAGGTTGCGCCTCCCTATGATTCTTCGGAGATAACCGCGCAACTGGGGGCGAGATTGATCATCGACATCCTGGCGGCCCGGTTCCCGTCTAAGCGGGCGCCGGGAAACAACGGCTGAGGCCGGGGGAAGATTAAACGAGGGCAGGAAGTATTCCAATGCCAAGAGTACATGACCGCGGGGGATGGCCCACCGATGAACCCATCGACCGCAGCGAGCACGAGTTGATGGACTGGGAGCGACGCATGGACGCGCTCCACCAGGTGCTGGGCGGGAAGGGCATCCGCACCACTGACGAGATGCGCCGGGCCATCGAAAGCCTGGAACCATCGGCCTACGAGTCCATGAGCTACTACGAGCGGTGGACTGCCGCGCTGGAGATTCTGCTGGTGGAGAAGGGAATCCTCACCACGGAAGAGATTGACGCGCGGGCGTCCGGCATCCCGGGGGAAGGGTGACCGCCGTGTCCGTGCAGTACCGGGTTGACGATCGGGTACGGGTGCGGGTTGGCTCTCCGCCGGGCCACTTCCGCACTCCCACGTATATCCAGGGAAAGACAGGGCGCGTGGAAGCCCTCTGTGGCAGCTTCCGCAACCCGGAGTCCCTGGCCCACGGCGGAGACGGGCTGCCCATGCAGCCGTTGTACCGCATCGAGTTTTCTCAGAACGACCTTTGGGACGGCTACTCCGGGCCGGCTTCCGACAAGCTGCTGGTGGACGTTTACCAGCACTGGCTGGAACCGGCCTAGGCCAGGAACAGGAGACATTAAATGAGCGCAGAGCACGACGGCCACGATCACCAACACCCGGGAATGGCGGAGGACGCGGAGCTGGGACCCATCGCCCGCCGGGCCGGGGCCATCGAGTCACTGCTGGTGGAAAAGGGTGTCTGCACCATCGAGGAGATACAGCGGGCGGTGGAGATCAACGAGTCCCGCTCCCCCGCCGACGGGGCCCGGGTGGTGGCGCGGGCTTGGACTGACTCGGAATTCAAGGCGCGGCTGTTGTCCAACCCGAAAGCGGCGCTGGCCGAACTGGGATATACCCTGCCAGAGACAACTCCCCAGCTTGCGGTGGTGGAGAACACACCGGATATCCACCACCTGGTGGTGTGTACCCTCTGTTCCTGCTACCCCCGCGCCCTGCTGGGAACGCCGCCGGACTGGTACAAGAGCCTGGCCTACCGCTCCCGGGCGGTGGTGGACCCCAGGGGCGTCATGCGGGAGTTCGGCCTCGACGTTGGGGATGATGTGGAAGTGCGCGTCCTGGACAGCACCGCCGACCTGCGCTACCTGGTGCTGCCCCAGCGCCCGCCGGGCACGGAAGGCATGACCGAAGACGAGTTGGCCCGGCTGGTATCCCGGGACAGCATGATTGGGGTGGCTAACCCCCGCTCGCCGGAGCCTGCCCGGGCGTAAAGTGGTGTCTTGGGACATTTGCTCTCCAGTGCCCGGCCACGCACGGAATGATCATTTCTAGGTAAGAGGATCGTGATCGTTCGTGTTCTTGATCTGGTCAAGGTTTGGGACTGGCGGCTTTTCCTATTTATTCTTCTCTTCGTCGGACTGCCGAACGTTTACCAACTTTACCGAACCTACCTGATTGGAAATGAACTGCCCGATCCAGGCAGCTTGGCCATTGTGTCCCAATGGCAGTTCGTGGGGTTGGTTGTCGAGGTATTCCAAGAAGCCACGGTGTTGGCCATTTTCTTTTTCTTGGGTTCCCAAATCAGGAGTGGGCCGGCGGTTCAGTTAGACCGCACCAAGAGCGTACTAACATTTATCTTTCTGACCTCCCTGGTGTTTTCCGGGGCCGTGTTCCTGTTCCGTGACGTTTTCGTAACACTCATCGGCACCTCGCCCGAGATTCAAGACCAGACGAAAGCCTTCTTGGGCATTTCTATCTTCAGCATTCCCTTCACGTTGCTTGCCGCCGCCATAGTCGTCTTGTTCGAGGCGCTGGGATTTCGGGCCCTGGTTTTCTTCATGGCGATACTCAACGTACTGTTGCGCTTTGTCCTGGACAGTCTCTTTTTTGGCGGTTACGGATTTTCCATTGGTGCCGATGTGCTCGGCGTCGCGTGGGCGACCTTGTTGTCCAGCTTGGGAGTTTTTCTGACAGGCGCTGTCCTCTTGATGATGACTCGGCGTATCCGAGTCGATGATCTCTGGTCCCTTCCGTCTTTTGCTGATATGCGTGAGTATCTGAGAGTGGGTGTAGGAAGTGGGCTGGATAGCTTGGTTCGGAACCTGGCCTATTTCTTCATGATCATCCGGATAGTGAACACTATCGGTCCAGCAGAGATAGGCGGCTATTACCTTACAATGCAAGTGTTTTGGGGGTTCATGCTGGTACCGGTGCTAGCTCTTGCCGATTCTGCAAAGGCCCTGGTCGCCAATGCCTCGGAAGACCCCAACAGGGTTAGAGAACTGTGGCTTTCCTCCATGGCAATTACTGCCGGGATGATGATTCTATGGATTGCGTTGGTCCCTCTCTTTCGACCTTTCGCGGGGTTCCTCAACCCCGACGCGGAAACGGTGGGGTGGAGTGTCACCGCTTTTGGCATCTTGTTCGTTCCTTACGTGCTGTTTTCGTTCAATACCCTCATGGATAGCGTTTTCTATGGGCTGGGCCAGACCCGGTATTTGGCTTACCAGGCCATCTTGACAAATGGGACGGTGTATCTCTTTGCTTTCTTCCTTTATGCCATAGGGGTATGGGAGCCAACTTTTGAAGGCGTGATGACACTGTTTGCGCTGGGAATCCTCGTGGATTCCTTCCTTACCATGTTCTTCCTGGGCAAGGTTTTGTTTGTGGATCCGGGAACCCCGGAGCCTGCCCGGGCGTAGGAGGGGCGGCTCGGCTCCCGTCGGCGAATTTCCTCACAACCTTCGGCCAACTGACAGTACGCCGTTGACACCCGCCCCAAGCCGGTATAGCGTTGATGTTAGCCCAGACAGTCCTCGCCGAAGGAGTATTCCCGCCTGAACCGCCCCGATGCTGAATTCTTTCCAACCCGTATCCCGTACCCGGTTGTCCTCTTCCCTCGCCCCTATAACGACGCCCACTGGAAATGTCCCAGAAATGTCTCACTTTGTCCCACCGTGTCCCAGTCGCGTCCCGACAGCGACTCAAATGCAGCCCAACATGCCCCTGGTTTGACCCATAGCCACCGGGATTCCGTGCTCAAATCCGGCGAAATGTCCCATTTGTCCCACAAATGCTTTTTTGCCCCTTTCCACCAGTCATCCCCCGCTGCTCCGCCGAGTGAACGAAAGGGGAGTTACTGAACGAAGCGGTGGTAGACTTCTTCCTCGGTCAGGGACTCCCGGCTGAACCACCGGGTTTCGATTTCCTCCCCCACCGCGGCTAGACCATCCACGACTTCCCGTGCGATCCTCGCCGCATCTTCCGGCGACAGGACAGCGGAGGTTTGCCGCTCTTCCAGGGTCAGGATGACCTCGGAAATGGCCCGGACCAGCTCCACCGGCGCAACCTGCGTCGCGTTCATGCGGGCCTTGTTGAGGCTTTGCAGCATGGACGACACGGAGTTGTCGTAGAGGATTTCCCGGGCCAGGTCGGGACAGCCCTCGGAAGAAACGCCCAGGGTGGCCGCCACGTCCCGCATTGCTGTCTCCAGACCGGCAGCATCCCCTCCCGGCGGGACTCGCTGGGCCGCTGCGGCGGTGGTGCGGGCAATGTTCTCGGCCCGCTCCAGCCACCGGCCCAGCCAGATGAGGTTGTAGACCCGGGAATCGGTCAGCCAACGGTCGTGGGCCATCACCAGGGACCTGGGTTCAGTCATTGTCGATTCCCTCCTGTATCAAGTCCCAGGCTCGTATATGACTCGGGCCGGGCCAGCCATGCCGGAGCATCGGTTTGCCTGGCGATCAGTTCCTCGGCGTCGCCGAAGGACACGCTCTCCCTGTTGAGGAGGACCTGGGCCATGACCGCTTCCAGCCAGCCGGAACCCTTGCAGGTGAAGGAGCCCTCGACCGGGGATGCTTGGGAATAGTCCCGGCCCACGGCGAACTTGACCAGGTCGGCGTCGGTAACTACCGTCTTGCCCCGGGTGGGGTCGCTGGGCACCCATCCCAGCTGGGGGTGGAGGAACTCGACCCAGGCGTGGGTGTCGCCGGCCTGGGTGGCCAGGAGGCCGCTGACGTAGCGGGCCGGGATGCCCAGCGCCCGCAGCAGGCCCAGGGACAGGTGGGCCATGTCCTGGCACACCCCCCGGCCCGATGCTATCACCTGGTCGGCGGTGGTGCCGACGTGGGTGATGCCGGGATGGTACTCGATGTTGTCGTGTACCCAGGTTGTCACCCGGTCCACCGACTCCATCAGGCTGGCCGCACCGCCGGCGATGGAGCGGGCCGCGTCGGTGAGCAGGTCCGGGGCCACCAGCGGCGACGGCGCTACGAACTGCTGGGCAGGCAGATCGTATCCCAGGGACTGCATCGCCACGTCCACGCTGACCAGCTGGGGCTGGATGAGCTTGACCGTTCCGATGGCGAGGATGGTGAATTCCTGGTGGGGAGCGGTCAATCGCACTCGGTGGGTGATGTTGCCGAAGCCGTCGGTGAAACCGGCGGGACGGGTCTGGGGAGCCGTCATCACCGAGAAGCTGACGGGCGCCTGGCGCTCGTCCTCGTAGGCGGACAGCCGGAGGAAGTTGTCGTTCTGCACCACGGTGTCCGAGTAACGGTAGCGGGCCGCGTAGGTATAGCTGGCCACGATCCCGGAACCGTTTAGCGGATCACCCAGGTCGGCTTGCATAGTCCACCGGACGAGTTGTTGGTGATGCGGCTGTTGGCGTTGGCCACCCGGGTCAGTCCGCCGGGGAAGGCGTGAGCCTCGCCGCGGCCGTTCTGGACGGCAAACACCCTCAGATCCACATACCGTTCCTCGAAGGAGCCGGTGGCTTCATCGAATATCAAGTGCCTGGAAAAGTCAAGGGTCTCCTGGGCGATGTAGGCCCGGGGCTGCTCGATGATGTTGCGGGCCATGCGGCTCCGGTAGCTCAGGTCCAGGTCGGGCATGATGTACACGCCCAGCCCGCCGTATCCCTGCCTGATTTTGAGTACCAGCCGGTCCAGGTTTTCCAGGACGTAGCGCAGGCTCTCGGGCTGGTTCAGGTCATAGCTGGGAGCCTGCTGCAGGATGGGCTCCTCCCCCAGGTAATGGCGGATCATCTCCGGCACCCAGAGGAACACCAGCTTGTCGTCGGCGGCGCTGGTGCCCATCCCGTTGACCAGGACGACCTTGCCCTGCAGGTATGCTTCCGTCAGGCCGGGGAGAAATATCTCCAGGTCCTCCACCCGGCGGTAAATCAGGTCCACGGCCACGGCGCCGTCCACGTTCCTGGCGTAGACCCGGCCGTCGGAGCCGATGTACAGGTCCGAGCCTTCGACCAGGGGAATGCCCAGCAGGTCGGCCAGGTAGCGGTGTTCGAAGAAGGCGGCTCCGAACTTGCTGTCGGTGAGCAAGACGCAGGTGGGCGACTCGGTGTCGCACAGGGACGCGAAGAGGTCCAGGTAGGTGTCCCGTATGTCGTAGCGGATGATGTCGTAGGCCTCGGTCAGCTCGGGCATGATGCTCTGGGCGATTTCCACGCACTTGAGCTGGTAGGCTATCCCCGACGGTATCCGCAGGTTATCTTCCAGTACGGCGTACTGCCCGTCTCCGACGTGGACCAGGTCGATGCCGTAGATGTGTACGAAGACATCCCTGGCGGGAAGGAAGTCCTGGTACTCGGGATAGTAGTACTGGCAAGTGAATATGACGTCGTTGGGAACGATGGTCTGAGTGCCGGAGTAAAGATCGGCCAGGAAGCAGTTGATCGCCTTGAGCCGCTGCTCCACGCCCCGTCCTATGGGCTCCCATTCTGCCTGGGGTATGACCCGGGGGACCCAGTCGGTGGGGACGGGACGGAAGGATCTGGGTTCCAGCGAGAAGGTGAAGCCGTCCAAAGCCACCTCGCGCTTGGCCCGCCGCCATCGCTCTTGCAGGACGGCAGGCCCCATTCCCTCCAGGATGCCCATCATGGGCCGGTAGGCCGGAAGAACGGAGCCGGAGGGGTCGAGGTATTCCCTGGTTGCAGTTCCCGGGGAGAGTCCTGTTGGAATCATCTTTCACAACTGGGCTTGGGATGTCGTATCCCAACGATTATACCGGCCGGGGTATTAACACCCGGTTTCCCCGAAGTTACCAAGTTGTTACAACTGGTGCTTGAAGACAGATCCGAGTTTCCGGGGGTCAAGCCGGAGACTATTCCAGTTGACGCACCTGCCTGAAGAAGACCAGTTGCAAGACCGCCAGCACCACGACGGCGGCTCCGATTACGGTGAAGGCGCCGGTGGGCGTCCAGAAGTGGACGAATATGCTGATAAGCAGGGTGGCCAAGGGCGTGAAACCGTTGTCCAGGAAGTAGATGCTCATCACCCGTCCTCGGAGGGCGTCGGGAGTGATGGTTGCCAGGAGGGTGCTGTTCCCGACCCGGAAAACGTACTGGCAGAACCCCAGCCCGCCAAGGAGTAGCATCGAAGCCAGGAACCAGTGGGACTGGGCAAAGAGGAGAACGAAGATACATCCCCCGACCATTCCCAAGGCGGTGGCCATCCCCTTTCTGACGATATACCCGATGCTGGAGACGATGATGGCGGCAACGATGCCGCCTCCGCCGATGGCCGCGGCCAGCAGTCCGCCGGAGCCGGCTCCGCGGTGCAGGGCCTCCGTGGTGAACACCGGCAGCAGGAAGGCCAGCGGCGAGAAGACAAAGTTGGGAATGAGGGACATCACGATGAGCTGGAGGATGCGGGGTTCCCTGGCTACATAAGCGAGACCCTCGGCCATGCTGCGCAGCGCTGACTCGGACCGCCGGCGGGCTTCTTCCCGGTAGCGCAGGCGCACGGGAATCATCAGCAACACGATCCCGAGGTAAGCGACGGCTTCCAGGAAGAAGTTCCATTTGTAGCCGAGGGTGACGATGAGCAGTCCCCCCAAGGCCGGGCCGGTGATACGCATGGAGGGATGGGCTATCCCGGTGAGGGCGAGGGCGCTGGCCAGGTCGTTGCGGGGGACGGTGTTGGCGACCATGGCCTGCCGCACCGGCTGGATTATCGAGTGGGCGACCCCGGCGATTCCCATATAGACGAAGGCGTGCCACCACTGGAGCGGCCCGGTAACCGGACGGGTGTCCAGGTCGGTGAGGATGACCAGGACCGCGAATCCGCAAGCGGCGACGGCCATACAGCCCTGGGTGACCATGACCATCTTGCGGCGGTCGACCCGGTCAGCCAGCACGCCGGCCCAGGGGCCGATGAGCAGCACCGGAAATGTGCGGATGCCGACGACGGTGCCGGTGAGGAAGGCGTTGCCCTCGGTGAGGTGGAGCACCAGCCATCCGATGGTTAGCACCTGGATCCACTGGGCGCCGACGGTGAGGAAGTTGCCCACCCAAAGATAGCGGAAGTCGGGGTATTGCTTCAGGGCATAGAAGCTGCTGGAACGGGTGAACCGTCCCTGCCGGGGAGGCGCGGAGTCAGCCCTGGGTTCGCCGGCAGCGGTGACGGCAGTCCCGGGTGAAGGGGCTTCCGAGGCGGACGGTTCCTGCGGGTGGTCCGGTTTATCGGCCGGATCTGGTCCGGCGTTGGTGGTCATGGGGAAGCGGCCGGCAATCCCGCCGGATCGGGCAGGAATGCCGGCTGGTCAATTCTCCGGTTTACGAGGAGCGGCCGGCGAGGACAACGGGAAGCCGCCGATGGAGATGGGTAGAGGGATAAGGGACTCCGCTTGAAGAATCAGCGCCGCTGGACCAGTTCGATGAGCACATCGTCGGGGCCTTCGATGTAGGCCAGCCGGGTGCCGGGGGTGAACTCGGTCTCGGGCAGGACTACCCGGACGCCGTCGGCTTCCAGACGCGCGAGATCGCCGGTGATGTCCTCGGTGTGGAAACCGAAGTGCTCCAGCCCGAGGCGGTTGAGCTCGGCGGAGGGCCGGGTGTCGGGCGTGCCTTCCTGCTTCGAGGAGATGTTCAGGCGGCACGACCCTTCCAGTTCCATGCCCAAGGTGATGGTTCCGGGCATGACCGTGCGCTCCGAGACCAATTTGGCGCCGAAGTGCTTGGTGTACCAGGCGGCGGACTTGTGGGGGTCCTGGGAACGAATGTGGACGTGGTTGATGGTGTAGGGCATGGAGCGGTCTCCCGTGATGGCTGTTCTTTCGTTGCTTCTGGTTATCCCTGCGGCGGGTTTCGCCGCCGAGAAGCTGCCGTTGGGGACAAGTTTACACCCGGAAAGGCGGTTTGCAAGAGTGCCTGGCTTTTTGCTGACAGGCGGCCCTTTACACCCGGCGGCCAGGCGTATACATTCAACTATAGAAACAATTGTTCGCAGGTGTGGCCGGCTTGTTCAGGGATTGGGAAATTCGCTATCTCGTCGCATCGGTTGGTCTGGATCTTCATGGTCGCGGCAACGGTGTACGAGACGGTTTATAATGTTCAGCAAGCCCCACTGGAAACCGCCACAGCAATCCTTCAGTGGGTGGGCCCCGCAATAGGGTTGACCATCCTCATTCTGGCGACCTGGGAGGTCATCTTGGTACTGGCGCAAAGATACAAAGAACGCCGCAATCGGGAAGAAAGGGAAGCTGGCCGCAAAGAGGGACGGGAAGAGGGCCGAAAGGAAGAGCGTGCCCGCTGGGAAGCATGGTTGAAACGGCGCGACGAGGCCATTCGGAACAATCTGCCTTTCGACGAACCGAACCCGGCGGAGGGAGACCGGGGCTAATTTTCTCTCCCGCAGCGTGTTGCCCCAATTCTGGGCAGTGAGTAAACTGACTCCATGGACTCCGGCCAGATGAAGGGCGGCCCCGGCTCGTGTTGCGGCGATGGCTGTGGTGAAGCCGGGAAAATTTTGGAACCCTTGAGGAGGTAGTGATGGCTGATTATGCGCACCCGAACTCTCTGGTGGATACCCAGTGGGTGGCCGACCACGGCAGCGATGCCAACGTCCGGCTGATTGAAGTGGACGTGGACACGTCCGCCTACGAGCAGGGACACATCGAGGGAGCGGTCGGGTGGAACTGGCAGAGCCAACTGCAGCAGACAGTCCGCCGTGACCTGATATCCAAGGCGGAAATGGAAGAACTGCTGGGCAGTTCCGGTGTCTCCAACGACACGACGGTGGTGCTGTACGGGGACAACAGCAACTGGTTCGCCTGCTGGGCCTTCTGGCAGATGAAGTACTACGGGCACAACGACGTGCGGGTAATGAATGGCGGGCGGGCCAAGTGGGAGGCGGAAGACCGCCCCATGACCACTGATGCTTCCTCGATTGCCCCCGCTTCCTACTCGGCCCAGGACCCGGACGAGAGCATCCGGGCTTACCGGGACCAGGTCTTGGCTTCGGTCAACGCGGGGAACATCGCTCTGGTGGACGTGCGATCACCGGACGAGTTCAGCGGAGCCCTGCTGGCCCCACCCGCCATGCCTCAGGAAGGCTCCCAGCGGGGCGGACACATTCCGGGCGCGGCCAACGTTCCGTGGGCCCAGGCCACCAACGAGGATGGGACCTTCAAGTCCGCCGACGATCTGCAGGCCCTTTACGGTGGGCGTGGAGTGGACGGGAGCCGGGACACGGTGGCCTACTGCCGGATCGGCGAGCGATCATCCCACACTTGGTTCGTGCTTACCCAACTGCTGGGCTACTCCAACGTCCGCAACTATGACGGGTCCTGGACGGAGTGGGGCAGCATCGTCGGGGCGCCCATCGAGAAGTAGAGGCGGCACAACCTTCCCAGGACAGACCAAAGCCCTCCCGCCGAACGAACCGGGAGGGCTTTCCTTGCTTTCCGAGATCCGTCTGAGAAATCCGGTCAGGGTGCGGGAATAACGTCGAAGCCGGTATAGGGGCGCAGTTCCTCGGGGATCACCACCGAGCCGTCGGGCTGCTGGTTGTTTTCCAGGATGGCGATGATGATGCGGGGCAGTGCCAGGCCCGATCCATTGAGGGTGTGGACGAACTCGGGCTGGGCTCCCGGCTCCCGGCGGAAGCGTATGTTGGCCCGGCGGGCCTGGAAGTCGGTGCAGTTGGAGCAGGAGGAAACCTCCAGCCATTCCTGGCATCCGGCGGCCCATACCTCGATGTCGTAGGACTTGGCCGAGGGGAAGGACATGTCGCCGGTGCATAGCTGGAGGATACGGTAGGGAAGGTTGAGGCGTCGGCAGACATCCTCGGCGTCGTCAAGCAATTTCTCCAGCTCATCGTCGGAGGTCTCGGGCTCGACGAACTTGTACATCTCCACCTTGTTGAACTGGTGGACGCGCTTGATACCCCGGGTGTCCCTCCCGGCGGCGGCCTTCTCGCGGCGGAAGCAGGGGGTCTGGGCAACGTAGTAGCTGGGCAGGGAGCCGGGGGGCAAGACCTCGTCCCGGTGCAGGTTGGTGATGGGGACCTCGGCGGTGGGGACCAGCCACAGGTCATCCTCGTCGTCGCGGTAGAGGTTGTCGGCGAACTTGGGAAGGTTGCCGGAGCCTTCCATAATCTCCCGCCGCACGATGATGGGGAGCATGAGCTCGGTGTAGCCGTGCTCGCGACCGTGGAGGTCGAGCATCCAGCTGGCGGTGGCGCGTTCCAGCCTGGCCCCGTAGCCCCACATGGTGTAGAAACGGCTGCCGGAAAGCTTGACGCCCCGCTGGAAGTCGATGATGCCCAGCTCCTCGGCCAGGTCCCAATGGGGCTTCGGGTCAAAGTCCAAGACGGGAAGGTCGCCCCAGGTCCGGAGGACCACGTTGCCCGTTTCATCCAGGCCTAGGGGCACGCCCGGGCGGGGGATGTTGGGCAGTCCGAGCAGGATTTCGCGGACCTGCTCCTCCGCCTCGCGGGTCTCCTGCTCCAGCGCGGAAATGCGTTCCCCGACCTGGCGCATCTCGTCAATGACGTCCTGGGGAGGCGGCTGGCCGGACGACCGGGCCTGGCCGATCCGTCGGCTGACGTCATTTCGCTGGGAGCGAAGCTGGTCGCCCTCGGTAATGGCCTGGCGGCGGCGGGCGTCAAGAGCCAGCAGTTCATCCAAGGGATCGTCCTCGCCGCGAGCAGCCAGTGCCTGACGCACAACGTCGGGGTCGCGGCGGATTAGTTCGATTGAAAGCATAAAGGATTGTCCGGTTAGGTGGTTAGGCCATTGGCCGCCAGGGCATCCAATAACGTACGGGCGGGTCTCGTAATTGAGGATCTAGCAGGTGATAATGATATTGCGGGTTGATCAAAAAGAGGTCCTGCCATTCAGGATCTTCCTCGTACATGCGCCAATCCGCGTATGCCGCAGTTCTGGCGTCCCATGTGTCCTTACACTCTCCATCTTCAGGTAAGCATTCCTCGTGGCCTCGACAATTTCTATCGGGTTTACGCTCCAATTCATTAGGCAAGGGATTAAGCACACGGCGAAGCTCACTAGGGAATACTTCGGTTACTTGCAAAGCACCGAAGAAATGCTGCCTAAGCAAGCTCGCCAAGATAGGACCTTGGTATACAACGGATCCGTATAACCCGTTGGGGGAGACTGGGTCCCCACCACGTCGTTGGATGATTAAGTCTGCCTCTCTCCAGATCCCTCCTCTGTTGTCCCACAAAAGGGGAGCGTCTATGCCGGCAGCGCGTACATTTGCTTCGTTCAAGCCGTTGTTTGCCAATGCCCTGATGACGGCGTCAAGTACATTCTCAGCAATATCGCCCAAGTCGGAGCAAACTTGTTCGAACTGTCCCGCGTTGCCCCTGCATATGCTCCACCCAAACCCGAGTCTTGCACTTCCACCCGGGTCAAACCCTAGGAAAACGTGCTCTTCGTGGTTCATGCCTCACCGTCTTGCAGTGGGCTTGGTCCCAGCGTCCTCATGTGGGGGAAGAAGAGGGTGTCCCGGATGCTGGGCTGGCCGGTGAGGAGCATGACCAGGCGGTCTATGCCCATGCCAAGGCCGCCGGTGGGGGGCATGCCGTATTCCAGGGCAGTGAGGAAATCCTCGTCCAGCCGGTCTACCTCGTCGTCCTGGTAGGTCTGGCGGATCTCTTCCTGGCCCTCAAAGCGGGCCCGCTGCACTTCGGGGTCGTTCAACTCGGTGTATGAGTTGGCGATCTCCATCCCGGCGGCGAAGGCTTCGAACCGCTCCACGTAGCCGGGGCAGCCTGGCTTGGCCTTGGCCAGGGGGGACATATCAACGGGATAGTCGAGGATAAAGGTGGGCTGGACCAGGCGGGGTTCGACGAAGGTGGAGAGGAGCTTGTCGATGAGGCGTCCGCGGCTGTCCATCTGGGAAGTGTCCACCCCGGCTTCCCGGGCGCGGCGAGACAGGGACGCTGCATCCGGGAAGGCGTCGATGTTGATGCCGCTGCGGAGCTCGAGTTCCTCCCGAAGCTGGACCCGGTTCCAGGGGGGAGTGAAGTCGATCTCGGTCTCCCCAAAGGGCACGCGGGGACTGCCGGCGACATCGGTGGCTATGGAGGAGACCAATTCCTCCACCATGGCCATCACGCCGTTGTAGTCGGCGTAGGCTTCGTAGCTTTCCAGCAGGGTGAACTCCGGGTTGTGGTCCTGATCGATGCCCTCGTTGCGGAAGACGCGTCCCAGCTCGTAGACCTTGTCGAATCCGCCGACGATGAGACGCTTCAGGTAAAGCTCGGTGGCGATGCGCAGGTAGAGCTGCTGGTCGAGGGCGTTGTGGTGAGTGACAAAGGGTCGCGCGTGGGCGCCGGCGGCCACAGGCACCATGATGGGGGTATCCACTTCCAGGAAGCCCCGGTTGTTGAGGAAGCGGCGGATGCCGCTGATGACCTTGCTCCGCTGGGCGAAGGTGTCCATGATCTCGGGGTTGGCGATGAGGTCCAGATAGCGCTGGCGATAGCGGATCTCGGTGTCGCGGAGGCCGTGCCACTTCTCCGGCAGGGGGCGCATCCCCTTGGAGAGGACGCGGGCCTGCTGCACTCCAACGGTAACTTGGCCGGTGCGAGTGCGCATCATGCTGCCCGTGACGCCGAGAAAGTCCCCTATGTCGAGGTCCTTGATAAGTTCGTAGTCATCGCCAAGCACGTTTTGACGCAGGAGGGCCTGGATGGCGCCGGATCCGTCGCGGAGGTCCAGGAAAGCGGCGCGTCCCATGACGCGCATGGAGGTGATGCGTCCGGCGAGGGCGACTGGCGTAGAGGCGTCCTGTTCTTCTCCATTACGTTCCAACGCCTCGAAATCCGCCGTGGCCTGGGCGGCGGAGGCGGTGCGGTGGAAGCGGGGAGGGTAGGGGTCGATACCCCGGTCCCGGAGGCGGTGGAGTTTTTGTCTTCGGCTGCCGAGCAGCCCGTCGTCATGTTCCGAAATGGTCATTGGATCGCCAGTGGGTTTGGGATAGGTCAATTCTAGCGCAAGGCCACATCCGGCGGAAGGCTTAGGGGTAATCGGCTAACACAATAAGCGGAATCGGTATGGGAAACTGAAAGGCCGCAGGACCTCGCTATGTTATCATTTCGGAACCGTGGCCCATGGCCGGGGAAGGTCACACAACACCCTTTGATGGGCTCGAATGAGGTGATTGGGAGAGATGCTGGAACGAATGCTGGGAGCGATCCGCCTGGACGCTAACACGTTTGAGGATGTGGAGAACGACTCTGGCGCGACCATGCAGGCGATGGCCGTGGTGATCCTGGTATCCCTGGCCACCGGGCTGGGAGCGGGTCTGGGGTCGGTGGTCGGCGGAGGGGGCAGCTTCATTGTTGGACTGTTTGGCGGCGTAGTTTACGGGTTAATCTGGTGGGCGGCCTGGGCTTTTCTGACCATGCTCATCGGAACGACCATCCTGCGGGGACCGGAAACCCATGCCGACTGGGGCCAGCTGGCCCGGGGGACCGGGTTCGCTCAGGCTCCGGGCCTGTTCAAGATCCTTGCCTTTCTTCCCTGGATTGGCCAGGTGATACTTATCGCCGCTTCGGTCTGGCAGTTCATCGCAATGGTAATTGCGGTGCGCCAATGCCTGGACTATACGTCCACATGGCGGGCCGTTGGTGTCGTGGTCATTTCCATCGTCCTGGTCTTCGTAATTCTGATCGTGCTGACACTGATTTTGGTGGGGATTTTCGGTGCGGAGTTCGTGGACTCCTTGTTCGGAACCGGTCTCAGCGAGGTCCAATAGGAAACTGGCGCAGGGCGATCCTGGAAGCACGGTTTTGAACGCAACGAGGGAGGTGCTGTGGAGCCGATGAATATAGTGCGAAGGATGTTGGGCGCGGCCGCTTTGAACCGGCACACGTTCGAGGAAATCGAAAATGACCGCGGGGCTATAATGCAGGCTCTGGTGGTGGTGGTTATCGTGGCTGCGGCCACGGCAGTTGGCGGTGTGCTGGATGCCGGAGAGGAGTGGATTCGGGGTGTGGGGTTTGGCGTTGCTCGCGGAGTGCTGCTATGGGCCTTGTGGGCATTGGGCGCCTGGATTATTGGCGGGACCATCTTGAAGACCCAGGACACCAGCGCTAACTGGGCGGAGGTAGCCCGATGCACCGGGTTCGCGCAAACTCCGGGGTTGTTGAACGTATTCGCCTTCCTGGATGATTTCGGCAGGCTTATCCTCTTCGCCGTGTTCATCTGGCAGTTTGCCGCCATGTTGATCGCCATACGGGCGAGCCTGGATTACGGTTCGCTTTGGCGCGCATTCTTCGTGGTCTTGATCGCAGCCATACCGGTGTTCATTATCTACGGCTTGCTAGTGTTGATATTGGGGATCGGTGGAGGAGAGGCGGATCCGCCGCCAGTGAGCCAGATTCTTTTCCTGTGGTACGATGCGCTGGGTTAAGGGGATGGGGAGCATTGCTTAACGAGGCGGTACGATGAGGGACAAGGACAGCATCCGGGAAGAGGTCTGGACTGCGATGGAGCAGTCCAGGGTGGCCCGGGCCAAGAACGTCCACGACAAGATTCCCCATTTCAAAGGCGCGGAGGCCGCGGCGGACCTGGTGGGAGATCTGGAGGTGTGGCAGAAGGCACGGGTGGTGAAGAGCAACCCGGACAAGGCCCAGCGCCCCCTGCGGCAGCTGGCCCTGGAAGAGGGGAAGATCGTCTACATGGCGGTGCCCCGCCTCCGAAAGGAGCAGTGTTTCGTGGAACTGGACCCGGCGCGGCTGGACATAACTCCGGCGAAGGCGTCCACCATCAGCGGGGCGTCCCGGGCCGGGCGGCCGGTTTACGTGGAGGAGATGCGTCCGGTGGACCTGGTTATCTCCGGGTCGGTGGCCGTGAACCGGCAGGGAGTCCGGATTGGCAAGGGCGGCGGGTTCGCCGACCTGGAGTACGGGCTGGCAGTGGCGGCGGGAGTGGTCGCTCCCGGGACTCCAGTGGTGAGCACAGTGCACCCGATGCAGGTGCTGGACGAGGACCTGCCGATGACCCACCACGATGTGCCTCTGGACTACGTGGTGACGCCGGAGGAAGTTATCCGGTGCGGAGGAGGACTGCCGACCCCGGTGGGAATTTACTGGGAAGACCTGGACCCCAAGAAGATATCGGAGATACCCCTGCTGCAGAAGCTGCTGGAGTTGAGGGACGACTAACCGGCGGCGGTCGTTCTCGGAGAAAAGGCAAAGGGACGGGAAACAACTCCCGCCCCCCTTTGTCTGTACTAGCCGGGGTGTCCGTTTAGCCGGGTTGGCCGACGGTCTCGGCGACGCCGAGCTCGTGCATGAGCTCGGTAATCTGGCGCCAGGTCTCGTCCTCTACGAAGATGCCCTCGGCGCGGCGCTTCTTTTCGGTGAGGAACTCAATCTCCCCGGGATAGAGGACTTCGGTGAAGCCGGAAGCCGGCGGGGAGGTCTTAACGAACTCGGCGAACTCCTTGACCTCGCGCTTGAACTCGGCCAACGGGCGGAACTTCTCGACGTCGAAGGCGACCACGAAGACGCCATCGTTGTGGCGGGCTTGGGGGTCAATGCCGAAGCCCAATCCGGTGAGCAGGCCGGAGAAGATTTCGACCATGAAGGACAGGCCGTAGCCCTTGTGTCCCTGGTCGGCGCCAACGGGCAGGATGGCCCCGCCGGCGGGGTAGTCGTTGGGGTCGGTGGTGGGGTTGCCGTCCTTGTCGATGATCCAGCCGACCGGGACCGCCTCGTTGCGGTTGCGGGCCAGGCCGATCTTGCCGGCGGCGACGGCGCTGGTGGCCATGTCCAGCAGCACCGGGCCCTCGAGGTCGCTGGGTATGCCCATGCAGATGGGATTGGTTCCCAGCCTGCGGCCACGCCCGCCGAAGGGAGCGACAGCCTTGGGGCCGGCGCCGGAGTCGGCGGTGATCATTCCGATCATGCCCTCGTTGAGGATCATGGTGGGGTAGTCACCGAGGCGTCCGATGTGGCTCTGAAGGTGGACGGTGATAGCGGCGACGCCCTGGGTCCTGGCCTTTTCGATGACCATCCGGGTGGCCTTCTCGGTGACGACGAAGCCGAAGCCCCAGTTGCCGTTGATGACGGCGGTGGTGGGGGTGTCGCTTTCAATGACAAAGGGCGCGCCGGGAACGATGTGTCCCTTGTCGATGCGCTCGCAGTACTCGGGGATGTGAATGACGCCGTGGGAGTCGTGTCCCACAAGGTTGGCCTTGACCTGGTGGCGGGCGACGATCTCGGCCTCGTCTGCCGGGGTGTCCTTGGCGCAATAGATGTGGTAGGCGACTTTTTCGAGGTATTCGGGAGTGAAGACGGGCATGGGTGGACCTCCTGGGCATGGTCTTCAAGGATTGGGGGAAGGTGCCAGTAGTCTAGTATCCGGCATGGGGTTTGTCCACCGGGAGAGGCGGGGTCAGACTCGGTGCAATGCCGGAAATTCTTGTTTGTGTGCCATTTGTGCCATTCACGCTTGGGGACAGCGTCAAGACGCGAATTTCAGCCCATTTTTGTGTCTTATCTGTGCCAGTAATGTGCCAAAAATGTGCCATTCTGTCGCATTTTGTGTCATCGGATCGTAGGCACCCGGGCGGGGAAGATTCCAAGGCGGGTGGGATGAAGGTTGTTTCTACCACGCTTCCATAATATGTATGGGGTGCAGGGGTTAGGAAGGGGCGAACCGTCAGTAGGCAGGGTTCCACTGGTGCATCAATCACCAAGAGACGGGGCGGTAAAGGCGTACACGCCACCTGGATAATCACGGCCCCCCACAGAACCAAGGTAAACCACATCATCGGCGACGGTGTAGGACGGGCCGTCGCGGAGGTAGCCCTCATGATGGAGTTCCCACAGGTCTTCGCCGGACGACGCCTCAAGCGCCCGCAAGAGACCGTTCTGGCCTTCGGCATACAGGACACCATCAACCACTGCGAGCGACTCCAGGGCCTCTTCCAATGGACCCTGGCTCCAAACAGTCTGGCCGGTGGCGGCATCGAGGGCGTGGAACTCGCCGGTCCGGGGGAACGGGTAGGTGCCCACGTACACCAAGCCATCCGCGACCGTCGGCGTCATGGGAATCAGGTCGTCGTCCGAGTAGGACCAAAGCACCTGCCCGGTCGCTGTGTCCAGGGCATAGAAGTGTCCCTCCGGCGCGAAGTAGCAGACGCCGTCTTCGACCACAACGGAAGAGTTGGTCGGCCCCTCCTTGGCGTCGTAGCTCCACAGAATCTCCCCGGTGACCTCGTCCGCTGCGTAGGCCGTATCCCAACCCGTGAAGTAGACAGTGCCGCCGGTCACGACCGGCGGATATTCCACGTCCTCGATGTTCAAGACCCACAGCCTTTCCCCGGTCGAAGCATCGAGGGCGTGGAACTCGTCGGCAAACATTCCACTGCTCAAGACGTAGACATTGCCACCAATGATCTCGGGGGGCAGCTTGGTGTAGGGCATTTTTGCCGCCCACAACAAATCCCCGGTGGTCCCGTCGCGGGCCTGAACCTCTCCCTCCTCGTATGGCTCGGACAGTATGTAGACGATTCCGTTGCTAAAGCGGGGAGAGTATTCGATCCAATCACCGGTGTCGTGCTTCCACAAGGATTCTCCCGTCTCCCGGTCGAGGGCGTACAGGTACCCGTCATCTGACCCCACGTATACGGCATCGTTCGTCACGGTTGGAGCTGACCTAATGCCGTCGCCGGTCTCGAAGCTCCAAAGCAGGTCCCCGGTCGCCGCGTCCAAGGCATAGACGTGGTAGTCAACCGATCCGAAGTAGACGACGCCATCGACCACCGCGGGTCTGCTGACACCCCATCCTTCCGTGGGGAACTGCCAGAGCAGGGACTCGTTGGCAGTGAGCGGCGGAGGCTCCGGCGACGGCAGCACTAAGGGCACACACTGGGAAAGGTTGACCGCACTGGCGAGCGCGGCCATGCCTTCTTCTCCCCCTGCCGGGATGCTTACCCAATCGAGCGTAGTCACCCACTCGCGCAAGCAACCCAATTCCTCATCGTCCAGGTCATCCAACATGAACCCGCTCCCACTTTCTTGCAAGACAATATTGAGGACGAGGTCGGGCGAACAGTCTGCCAGTCCGGGCAGGACGGACATAAACCAGGTTCCGTCCTCAGACTCCTCAGAAATCTCCCAATCAACTCCCTCGCTCCATTCCTGGACACAGCCGTGTTCTTCCTCGCTCAACTCCACTCCGGTTGTTATCCACTCCAGGTAGGAGGCAGCAACCAGTTCCGGGAAACAGCCGAATATGCGGGTGTCTGCTTCCATCCACGCCTCGTCGTCCTTAGCGACCCAGATCTTCCCAACATCCACATCCGACACCACCTCCTGGAGACACAGCTCATGGTCCTCGGTACGGGTGATCCCGAGTTCCGTGAGCAGCGGCCCCAGATATGATGTGATGAGCATGGTTGAGAGGAAAAGGGCGCGGGCGGTGTCCGGGGCCAAGCAGTATAAGAGAGCGGGCCTCCATTCATCGACCAATCGAGAGTCGCTCATCACCGCAATGTACGACAACTCGACCAGCATTACCCCGTCGGTATTGTCTTGGATGCAATCCCGTTCCTGGGGGGCCAAGGCATCAATCACTTCCCCCCAAGTCGTATCCGAGGTCACGTCGATGGAGAACGCGGTGGGAGGGGTTTGGGTGGGCTCCGGCGTGGGAGCAGGGGACGGGGTGGCCATGGGCTCCGGGGTGGGCGTGGGCTCCGAGGTCGCGGCCGATTCGGGGGCGCTGGTATCTGCGGCAGGCGCCGGCGTTTCCGTTGGTGGCGCCGCGGTGGGTTCCGGAGTCGGTTCGCTGCTGCATGCCAACATCAGGGTGACAGTCAGCAAAAGCAATAGCCCAATGACGGCCTTCATAAACAACTCTCTATCCACCCGTCCCGAAGGATGAGTCCCAAAGATAATGGACAGGGCCAGGATGTTGGGCTGCTAGGGAGGGGCGGTGGGGGGGAGGGCGGTGGCGCCCATGAGGTACTGGTCGACGCCGCGGGCGACATCGCGCCCCTCGGAGATGGCCCAGACGACCAGAGACTGTCCGCGGACCATGTCTCCGCCGGCGAAGACCCGGGGGACGCTGGTCATCTTGTTCCGGTCTACCACCACGTTGCCGCGGCCGTCCAGTTCCACTCCCAGCTGGGAGAGCATCCCGTCGTGCTCGGGGTGGAGGAAGCCCATAGCTAGCAGAACGAGGTCTGTTTCGATCTCGAACCCGCTTTCGGGGACTTCCTGCATCTGGGGGCGGCCGGCGTCGCCGGGGACCCAATCCACGCGGACGGCGTGGAGCTTTTCCACCCGGCCGTTGCGGCCGGAGAAGGACTTGGTGAGGATGTTGTAGTCGCGGACGCCGCCCTCCTCGTGGGCGCCGGAGGTGCGGAGAATGAGGGGCCACTGAGGCCAGGGGTTATCCTCTGGCCGCTCGACGGGGGGTTCGGGCAGAAGCTCGTACTGGTAGACGACCTCGGCTCCCTGCCGGTGGGCGGTGCCCAGGCAGTCGGCGCCGGTGTCGCCGCCTCCCAGGATAACGACCCGCTTGCCCTCGGCGGTGATGCGCTGGTCCAGCGGGGTCTCAACCCCGGCCAGGAGGCGGTTCTGCTGGGGAAGATAGTCCATGGCCAGGTGTATCCCATCGAGGTCGCGTCCGGGGACTGGGAGGTCGCGGGCTTGGGTGGAGCCGCCGGTGAGGCAGACGGCGTCGAACTCGGCCAGCAGGTCTTCTACGGAGTAGTTGACACCGACGTTGCAGTTGGTGAGGAACTCGATCCCCTCGTCGGACATTAGCTGGATGCGGCGTCGGACGACGTCCTTGTCCAGCTTGAAGTCGGGGATGCCGAGCATGAGGAGGCCACCGATGAAGTCGGCCCGTTCCAGGACGGTGACCCAGTGGCCGGCCCGGTTGAGTTGCTGGGCGGCGGCCAGTCCGGCGGGGCCGGAACCCACCACCGCGACCTTCTTGCCGGTGCGCTCGGCGGGCGGCTCGGGCTTGATCCAGCCGTTGGCGAATCCCCGGTCGGAGATTTCCTTCTCGATGTACTCGATGGTAACCGGGTCCTGGTTGATGGCGAGGACACAGGAACCCTCGCAGGGAGCAGGGCAGATGCGTCCGGTGAACTCGGGAAAGTTGTTGGTGCTGAGGAGGATGCGGGTGGCCTGCTCCCAGTTGCCGAGATAGACCTGGTGGTTGAACTCGGGGATAACGTTCCCCAGGGGGCAGCCCATGTGGCAGAAGGGAACGGCGCAGTCCATGCAGCGGGCGCCCTGCTCCTTGGCTTGAGTCTCGGGCCAGGGCTGGTAATACTCGCGATAGTCGTTGACCCTTTCACGGGGTGGACGGCGCCCGGGAGGGACACGCCCAAATTCCATAAATCCGGTAACTTTACCCATGAGCGGCCACTTCGGCTTCCTGCTCCAGACGCCGCTGCCGTTCTTCCAGCACCCGACGGTAGTCCCGGGGCATGACTTTCTTGAATTGAGGCAGGCACCGGTCCCAGTTGTCCAGGACATTGCGGGCAGGGGTGCTGCCGGTGTTTTCGTAGTGCTCCCCGACCAGCCGCCGCAGGATGGCGATATCGGCGGAATCGGTGACCAGTTCCAGGTCGGCCATACCGTCGTTGAAGCGGGCCTCGAAGTCGCCATCGGGGTCGTGGACGAAGGCGATGCCGCCGCTCATTCCCGCGCCGAAGTTGCGGCCGGTGGAGCCCAGTACCACCGTAACCCCGCCGGTCATGTACTCGCAGCCGTGGTCTCCGACTCCTTCAACGACCGTTTCCGCCCCGCTGTTGCGGACGCAGAAACGCTCGCCGGCGCGGCCCCGGATGAAGGCCTTGCCCCCGGTTGCGCCATAGAGGGCGACGTTGCCGATGATGATGTTGTCCTCCGGGACGAATCCCGACTCGGGGTGGGGGACGATGGCAATCTGGCCGCCGCCCATGCCCTTGCCCATGTAGTCGTTGGTGTCGCCATGGAGCTTGACGTTGACACCGTTGGCCAGGAAAGCGCCGAAGCTCTGTCCGGCCGAGCCGGTGAGGCGGATGTTGATGGAGTTGGCGGGCAGCCCTTCCTCGCCGTACTTCAGGGCGATCTTGCCGCTGAGCATGGCGCCGACGGTGCGGTTGGAGTTACGGATGGGCAGGTCAATGTCCACGGGACCGTTGCCGTCGATGGCTGGCTGGGCCTTCTCGATGAGCCGGTGGTCGAGGGCGAATTCCAGCCCGTGGTCCTGGTCCTCGACGCAATAGACGGAGACTTCATCGGAACGAGGCGCCAGGCACAACAGGCGGGACAGGTCGATGCCCTTGGCCTTCCAGTGGTCGATGGCCTCCCGGGTGTCCAGCAGGTCAACCCGGCCGATCATCTCGGCCACTGTGCGGAAGCCTAGCTCGGCCATGATTTCGCGGAGCTCATGGGCGACGAACATGAAGTAGTTGACGATGTGCTCCGGCTGGCCGGCGAAGTTCTTGCGGAGCTCCGGGTCCTGGGTGGCGATGCCGACGGAGCAGGTGTTGAGGTGGCACTTGCGGAGCATGATGCAGCCGCTGACCACCAGGGCGGCGGTGGCGATGCCGAATTCCTCGGCTCCGAGCATGGCGGCGACGGCAACGTCCCGGCCGGTCTTGAGCTGTCCGTCGGTCTGCACGACGATGCGTCCCCGAAGATCGTTGGCGACCAGCACCTGCTGGGTTTCGGCCACGCCCAGCTCCCAGGGCAGTCCGGCGTGCTTGATGGAGGACTCGGGGGACGCGCCGGTGCCTCCATCGTGGCCGCTGATGAGGACAACGTCGCCGTGGCCCTTGGAAACTCCGGCGGCGATGGTCCCGACGCCCACCTCGGAAACGAGCTTGACGTGGATGCGGGCGTCCGGGTTGATGTTCTTCAGGTCATGGATCAGCTGGGCCAGGTCTTCGATGGAGTAGATGTCGTGGTGGGGGGGCGGTGAGATGAGCTCTACCCCCGGCGTCGTGTGCCGGACCCATCCGATATACTCGTCCACCTTGTGGCCGGGGAGCTGTCCGCCCTCGCCGGGCTTGGACCCCTGAGCCATCTTGATCTGCAGGTCGGTGGCGTTGACCAGGTACTGGGGGGTGACGCCGAAGCGGCCTGAGGCGACCTGCTTGATGGCGCTGCTGCGGGAGTCGCCGTTGTCGTCGGGGACGTAGCGGTGCCAGTCCTCGCCGCCCTCGCCGGTGTTGCTGCGGGCGCCGATGCGGTTCATGGCGATGGCCATGGTCTCGTGGGCCTCGCGGCTGATGGAACCCAGGGACACCGCGCCGGTGGCGAACCGCTTCACTATCTCCTCGGCTGATTCCACTTCGTCTATTGAGATGGGTTCCCGCCCGGTCTTGAACTCCAGCAGTCCGCGCAGGGTGGCCATCTTGCGGCTCTGGTCGTTGGAGATGGCGGCGAACTCGTCATAAATCGGACGGCTGTTGGTGCGGGCGGCAAACTGGAGCTTGGCGATGGCGTCGGGGTGCCACTGGTGGTGCTCGCCGTGGCGGCGCCACTGGTAGAAACCGCCCATCTCCAGGTCACGGGAGCCGGGGACCTGGCCAAAGCCGAAGGCCGCTTGGTGGCGTCTGCGGGACTCCTCCTCGATAACGTCCAGCCCGACGCCCTCGACGCGGGAAGGAGTCCAGGTGAAATACTTGTCAATGACTGCTTGGTTGAGGCCGATAGCCTCGAAAATCTGGGCGCCCCGGTAGCTCTGGACGGTGGAGATGCCCATCTTGGACATGACCTTGACCAGTCCCTTGACGTTGGCCTTGATGAAGTTGCTCTCGGCGTAGTCCGGGCTGGTGCCGTTTAGCTCTCCGAGTTCGGCTAGTTCCCGCACGGTGTCCAAAGCCAGGTAGGGGTTGATGCCGCCTGCCCCGTAGCCGACCAGAAGGGAGAAATGCTGGACCTCCCGGGGTTCGCCGGACTCGACGATGATTCCGGCCTTGGTGCGGGTCCCTTCCCGGATCAGGTGGTGGTGCACCGCTCCGGTAGCCAGCAGGCTGGGGATGGCGGCGTGGGCCGCGTCCACGCCCCGGTCGGAGAGAATGATGATACAGCAGCCCTCCTCTATGGCCTGGGTTGCTCCCCGGCAGAGGCGTTCCAGGGCCGTCTCGAGGGTCAGGCCATCGGACTCCGCGTCGAAGAGGGTGGAAAGGGTAACGACCCGCAACCCTTCAACGCGGTTGTGGCGTATTTTTTCCAGCTCGGCGCTGGTCAGGATGGGGGTGTCCAGCTTGAGCTGATGACAGTGTTCCGCCGTTTCGTCGAACAGGTTGCGCTCGCGGCCTATGAAGGCCTCGGTAGACGTGACCAACTCCTCGCGGATGGCGTCCAGGGGCGGGTTGGTTACCTGGGCGAAGAGTTGCTTGAAGTAGTTGAACAGCAGATGCGTCTGGTCTGACAGCACCGCGAGGGACGCGTCGTTGCCCATGGATCCGACGGGCTCATAGCCGGATGCGGCCATGGGCGTGGTGATCATGCGCAACTCTTCGATGTTGTAACCGAAGGCCTGGTGCAGGGGAGTCAGGTCGCGGTGGGTGCCGCCGTTGGTGGCGCTGCCGTTGGATGAAGGCGGGTCGGGAAGGTCAGCCAGCGTGACCTTGTTTTCCCGGAGCCATTCGCCGTAGGGGCGGCGGGATGCCAGGGTGTTTTTCAGCTCCTCGTCGACGATGATCCGGCCCTCTTCCAGGCTGACCAGGAACATCCGGCCTGGCTGCAGACGTCCCTTTTCCTTAATGATCGCTGGAGGCAGGTCCAGGACGCCGGTCTCCGAGGCCATGACTAGGCGGTCGTCGTGGGTGACGGTGTACCGGAAGGGGCGGAGGCCGTTGCGGTCCAGGACGGCGCATATCTCCTGCCCGTTGGCGGCGACCATCATGGCCGGCCCGTCCCAGGGTTCCATCAGGGCCGAGTGGTACTCGTAGAAGTCCTTCTTGAGCTGGGACATGGACTCGTGCTGTTCCCAGGCCTCGGGAATCATCATCAGCATCGAGTGACTGAGGTCCCGGCCGGTCATCATCAGGAGTTCCAGCGCGTTGTCGAAACAGGCGGTGTCGCTGGCCCCGGGGGTCATCACCGGGGGAATCTTGCTGATGTCGGCGCCGAAGGCGGGAGACTCGAACTGGGCCTCGCGGGCAGCCATCCAGTTGACGTTGCCGCGCAGGGTGTTGATCTCGCCGTTGTGCGCCAGGTAGCGGTAGGGGTGGGCCAGCTTCCAGTGGCCGAGGGTGTTGGTGCTGAACCGGGAGTGGACCAGGGCAAAGGCGCTGACCAAGTCGGGGTCGGCCAGGTCGTGGTAGAAGCCTGACATCTGCTCGGCCATCAGAAGCCCCTTGTAGACGAGGACCCGGCTGGAAAGACTGCAGATGTAGAAGTAGTCGGCGGCTTCTTCCGGTATTCCCAGGTTGTCCAGGCCGTGCTCGATGACCTTGCGGACGATGTACAGGCGGCGGTCGAGCTGGAGAGGTTCCGGCTGGGGTTCGTCGGCTGGGACCCCGGCGAAGACCTGACGGATGACGGGCATGACCTTGCGGGACTCCCGTCCCAGGCTCGCGGGGTTGACGGGAACGTCGCGCCACCCGAGGAAGACCAGCCCCTCGCGGGTGATGGTCTGTTCGATGAGGGCCTCGCACTTCGACCGGTCGTCTCCCTGGGGAGGGAGGAACACAACGCCGCAGCCGTAGGTTCCTGCTTCGGGAAGGTCGATGCCGGCTTCGGGGCACACTTTCTTGAGAAAGTCGTGAGGCATCTGGACCAGGATACCGGCCCCGTCGCCGGTTTCCGGGTCACAGCCGCAGGCCCCGCGGTGTCCCAGATTTACCAGCACCTCCAGCGACTCGTCGATGATCGAGTGGGCCTTGACGCCCTTGATATTTGCCACCATCCCCACACCGCAGGCGTCATGCTCTGTCTCAGGTCGGTACAACCCATGCTGAGACAGTTGTTGCAGAGCTTGTTGTGGGTTCATAGCGTGACTCCCGGCCAATACTCTTCGTTCTAAGGTTCGCCGCCTCCGCAGCCTGTTTGCCAGGTCACTTGTCTAGGGACTGCTTGGCGGCTCCGTAGCGATTGGCGCCTGCGGGACACGGAATGTTGGATGGCCGCGCGCTGGTCGAAGGCGATTGCCTGGGTGGATTGGCACCGCCAGGCAATGATTGTTAAATATATCACAATCTGTTTTGGTTAAGAAGACCAATTATACACGCCAGCCGTCGTGGTGAGTAGTCCCCAATGTCAAGCCCAAAGGGGGGCAATTGTAAACACTTTGTTACGGTTTCCGACGGGTCAGGGTATGGGCCATATCCCTTCAGGGGGCGATCGGAGGATGTGCCTGGGCCGCTTTCGTTGACCGCCTCAGGACGGGTGCACTACAATGATTATTGTTTGGAAAGTATTGCGTTCATATATAGTAAAGGAGTGTTTCCCCTGAATCCTACCCAAGTTGCCCAGCTAGTGGTGGAAGTGGCCTCGGAGAAACTGGCGGCAGATATTGTGATGCTGGATCTGCGTCGGCTGGCGTCCTTTGCCGACTACTTCGTGGTCATGACCGCCGAGTCCTCCCGGCAGATTGAGGCCCTCGAGGACGACATCAGCAGAGCCATGAGGGAAGCGGGCGTCAACCGTTACCACCGGGAAGGCGCCCGGGGATCAGGCTGGGTGCTGCTGGACTACAGCGACGTCATCGTGCACATATTCGGTCCGGATGAGCGGGAGTACTTCGGCCTGGAGCGTCTCTGGTCACAGGCGCCCCAGGTGGTCAGGGTTCAGTAATCCAGGGGTCGGCGCTGCGCTCATAGCTCAGGATCTCCTCCGGGCGGAAGAACAGGCCGATCTCCCGGGGCGCAGACTCGGGCCCGTCCGAGCCGTGGACGATGTTCCGGCCGATGTTGACCCCCAAATCCCCCCGGATGGTCCCCGGATCGGCATCCACCGGATTGGTGGTTCCCATGGTTTTCCTGACCAGGTTGATAACGTTTTCGCCCTCCCAGACCATGGCCACGATGGGAGAGGATGTTATGAAGCTCACCAGGCTGGGAAAGAAGGGCCTTTCCACGTGCTCCCCGTAGTGCTCCCGGGCCAGGGCGTCGCTGACCTGCATGAGCTTCATCGCCACCAGTTTCAGGCCCCTTTTCTCCAGGCGGGAAATGACCTCTCCTGACAGGCCTCTCTGGACACCGTCGGGCTTCACCAAGACCAATGTTTGTTCCATGATTTTCGATTCCTAACTCCGTGAATTGGGCCCGGGCCGTAAACCCGGGCCTGATGAATCTCCGGGCACCAAGAACTTCTACGACCGCTGCGGTGTGCGGTCGCGGCGCTTTGGGCCGCCGATGCTGGGCATTCGCAGGTAGTGGGGCTGGAGAATTGCCAGGTTGTCTGCCTCACCGGCGTCAAAGCGGATCCGTCCCAACTCGGCCAGGGAGTTCAATCGCGCTCCCGCGGCGGGTTGCACGATGATTGCCAGTTTCCTCAGGCGTTCCTCAATAAAGCCTCGCCACTTGGAAATTCCTTCTCCGCAGAAAATGGTGGGTTCGCCGACGCCAGACAAGACCTCCTCGGGCGGCCCCATCGCGTCCTCGCCGGTGCGTTCCCCGCGGGGATTGAAAAACGCGGCGGCCACATCGTTCCGTCCTGCTTCCAACAGGGCACAAACGGGCAACCCGCACCCCAGGAAAGGATGGGCTTCCAGGTCGAGGGTGGGAACTCCAGCCAGGGGTTTGCCCGCCGCCAGCGCAAGACCCTTGGCGGCGCTGATGCCCACCCGGAGGGCGCTGAACGCCCCCGGCCCCAGCGCTACGGTGATTCCATCCAGGTCCCGGGGAGTAATCCCCCGATCCCCCAATATGCCCTTGACGGCGGGCATCAACTCCGAGGTATGACTGCTGGTGGAGTGCCAGGACCGCAGACTCAGGATATGGACGCCATCGTAGAGGGCAACCCCGGCGTACCGGGTCGATGTGTCAATCGCCAGCAGCAACTAAACTCTCTCCCCGGCGCCGGGAAAAGCCCCAGCCAGTTCCTCAATTAGTGGTAGGAAGCGCTGCGGTGCATCCTGGATTGTGACCACCCTTTTGCCGGTCTCTTCCGCCGGCGGCCCATCCGATTCATCGGGACTCAACTCTGGGCCGGAATAAGCCAGGTCGATCCACAGGGCGTTTTCGGGAAAGACTTCCTCGGCCTGGTCGGCCCATTCGATTGCGCAGACGCCGCTGCCGTTCAGGTACTCTTCCAAGCCCAGGTCCCAGGCTTCCATCGGGTCCCCCACCCGGTAGAGGTCCATGTGATGGAGGGTCAATCGTCCCTGGTAGCGGGTCATCAGGACGAAGGTGGGACTGCGGGGATGCTGGGTCACGCCCAGTCCGGCTGCCAAACCCTGGGTCAGGCAGGTCTTGCCCGCGCCGAGCGGACCGGTTAGCAGGTAGACATCCCCGGGCTGCGCCTGTTCGCCAATGAGCTGGCCGAGTTGCCGGGTCTCATCGGCACTGGCGGTAACGATTGTCAGGGAAGCCGTCATCATGATGCGAAGTGGTCCCATCCCCGCTGCTTGGAAGGGATCTCGGCACCCGACGAGTCGAGAACGGCAACTCGTCCGGGCTCCCCGTCGGTAATGCGTCCCACGACAACGGCGGGCTGGGGCAAGCGAAGGCTGACCTTGCTGACTTGGGCGGTGGTGGCGGTGAAAAGCAGCTTGTAGTCCTCGCCTCCGTTGAGGGCCATGCCCAGGCACTCCTCCGGGAAGGCTTGCTGCAGCAGGGGATGGATGGGCACCCGGTCGGCTTCGATTTCCGCCGCCACACCGCTGGCCCGGCAGAGCTTGCCGAGGTCATCGCACAGCCCGTCGCTGATGTCCATGGCGGTGGTGACGCCGGACTTTGCCAGGACCTGTCCAGCCGCGACGTCGGGCACAGGGCGGCGGTGGGCGTTTTTCAGATGTTCCGCCGCTTCGCAGGATGCGTCCAGCCCCTCCAGCATCAGCTTCAACCCTCCGGCAGAGCTGCCGAGTTCCCCGGTGACCACCACTACGTCCCCGGAACGGGCCGTGGAGCGGAGCAGGGGCGGATTGGACGTGACGCCGGACAAGGCGACGGTGATAAACACCACTGGCGACCGGACCATGTCTCCCCCGACGATGGAAACTCCGAACCGGTTGCAGATTTCGAGCATTCCCCGGTACAGGTCCTCCAGGTCCGCGACGGCGGTATCCGGGGGGAGTCCCAGGGTGACGAGGGCGTGGACGGGCATTCCGCCCATGGCGGCGATGTCGCTGATGTTGGAGGCCAGGGATTTCCAGCCCAGGTCCCGCCAGGGAGTGGTTCCCCGGGTGAAGTGGATGCCCTCCACGACGGTGTCGGTGGTGAACAGCTCGGTGGCGCCGCCGGCGTTCCAGGCGGCGGTATCGTCGCCGGTGTCGACCAGCAACTTGACTCCGGGGCAGGGCAATCCGTCTTGGATGACGCGCCCCTCAACAACCATCCGGTTGAGCAGGTCGATGACGCCGAACTCGCCAAGGTCTCGGATAAGCATAGCGTGGGGGATTATAGCAGTTGGGGGGCAAAGAAGGCCTTCACTGCCATCAAAAGCGGATTCTAATGCGGCCCGGCTCGGCAGTTACCAATGCCCCACGCTGCAACTCTTCGCCATAGCGGGCTAGGACCTGGAGACAGCCTTCCGGTTGTTGTGTGGGTTCCCAGTTCACCAATCGGACGATGCCAGCGTGGGGTTGCTGACGGAGGACTGCCAATTCACCGAAGTCTTTGTCCAGAGTCACGAGGACTCTTCTTTCAGCGTAAGCCAGCGCCAGGATGCTAACGTCTCCGGGGTCTTGGGCCCATGCACCGGCCCACACCACGTCATGGCCGGCGGATACCAACGGGGCTACTGCTCCTCCCCAAACGCAGGTATCCAGGAGGAGGTTCAACTAT
>CBDBDT010000001.1:117500-1352577 GCA_965203975.1 Dehalococcoidia bacterium
TAGTCCAGGAAGCTGGAGTTGGCCATCGTCCCGTCGGGCTGGTAGAAGTATTCCTCGTTCATCGCCCAGCCGATGCCCTGCACCGTAGCACCTTGGATCTGTCCCTCCACGAAGTCGGGATGGACCGCCTGCCCGGCGTCCAGGAAGGCGGTGTACCGGAGGATCTGCACCTTTCCGGTGTCCGGGTCAACCTCTACGTCCACGATGTTGCCGCCGAAGATGGGGCCGACCCCGGTGGACGGGGCCGAGGCGGAGCAGGTCACCGGCCCGCCGGTGCGCATCAAGCGGGCGGCCAGCTCCTTGAAGGTAAAGCGGTCCTCGGAGTTCTTGGTGCAGATGAAGTTCCCCTTCTCGAACTCCACGTCCTCGTCCTGCACCTCCCACAGCAGCGCCGCCCGGCCCTTCATCCGCTCGATGACCTCCTCGGCTGCGGCGATGGCGGCCAGTCCGGTATCGAAGGCGGTGCGGCTCCCGCCGGTGTTGGCGGTGTAGCCCACCGCGTCCGTGTCACCCACCGAGGGATTGACGTCCTCGGAGTCGATTCCCAGGATCTCGGCGGCCTGCATCGCCACCGCGGTGCGCGTCCCGCCGATGTCCACCGACCCGGTTATCAGGTTGATGGTCCCGTTGCCGTTCACGTTGATGGTCGCCGACGACATCTGCCCGCCCTGGGCGCGGAAGGACACCGCCACGCCCCGGCCCTGGTTGGGACCGGTCAGCGGGGTGTTGTAGTGGGGATGGTTCTTCATCGCCTCTTCCAGCTCGACGCACCCGAAAACGGCGTGAGGGACGCCGTTGGGCATGCGGTCGCCCACTTCGACCGCGTTCTTCAGGCGCAGGTCCATGGGGTCCATCCCCAGCTTGCCCGCCAGTTCGTCCATGGCGGACTCGACCGCGAAGGCTGCTTGGGGCTGGCCCGGGGCCCGGTAGGCTTGGGCCTTCTGCTTGTTGCAGACCACGTCGTAGCCGTTCACCAGCATGTTTTCGCACTTGTATGACCCGAAGGTAGTCACCGCTCCGCCGCCTACCGGCGACCCGGGGAAGGCTCCGGCCTCGTAGACCATGTAGGCTTCGGCGGCGGTCAGCGTTCCGTCGTTCTTCGCTCCCAGCTTGACCCGTATGAAGGTGGCCGACGCGGGACCGCTGCCCTCGAAAACTTCTTTCCGGCTCATGGCGATTTTCACCGGACGGCCCGCCTTCTGGGCCAGCACCGCCGTCACCGGGGCCAGATAGGTCACGCCCTTGGCGCCGAACCCGCCGCCGATCTCCATGGGCACCACCTTGCACATGGACTCGGGAATCTGCAGGATTCCGCAGGTGGTGGCCCGCACTCCGAAGGCGCCCTGCGTGCTGGTCCAGATGGTCACCCGCCCGTCGGTGGACCAGGACGCGGTGGAAACGTGGGGCTCGATGTACCCCTGGTGGACGGTCTGGGTCTCGTACTCGTTCTCGAAGATGACATCCGCTTCCCGGAACCCCTTTTCCACATCCCCCAGCCGGTGCTGCAGGTGTCCGGCGATGTTGCCCTTCTGGCCCGTGTCCTCACCGGGGCCGGCCCGGTCCATGCGGAAACGGGTGGTCATGTCCTCGTGAATCACTTCGGCGTCGTCCGCCATCGCCTCACGCCATCCCAGGACGGTGGGCAGGACCTCGTAGTCCACTTCGATCAGCTCCAGGGCCTGCTCGGCGACGTGGGGATTCACCGCCGCCACGGCCGCCACCGCGTGTCCCTTGTACAACACCTTCTGGTTGGCCAGGATATTCTCGGCAATCAGGCGGGGATTGCCTTGGAAGTTCTCGTAGTCCAGGGGACGTGCCTTGATAACGGGGAAGTCCGCCGACGTGGCAACCGCCAGCACTCCTGGCATGGCCTCCGCCTTCGAGGTGTCAATGGAGCGGATGCGGGCATGGGAATAGGGGCTGCGCAGGACCTTCCCGTGGAGCATTCCCGGGAGGTTCAGGTCGGCGCCGAACCTGGCCGCGCCCGTAACCTTGTCGTAGGCGTCGTGACGCATGGGACGGGTTCCCAGCACCCGGTACTGGCCGCTGCTCGGTTGAGCGGTAGTAGTCATAGGATGGCCCTCCTTCAATATACGCAAGAATAAGCGGGAAAAAGCCGGAATATGCTCCGGCGCGATTGGCGTGTACGCTATACCGGCAACCCGGTGGCGTCAAGTCCGAGATGCCGCTAGGTGGCAACCGCTACAACAACCCCAAAGCCTCTTCCGGTGGGACTACGATGAGGTTGTAGTCCGACCGAATCCCGGAAGACTCCAAATCCTGACGAAGCGGCGTGTCTGTTGTTACAAGGATGGCTCCTGTTTCCACCGCTAACCTGACGAGATATGTGTCGTCCTGGCTACCCGCCGGAATCGAGGCTTCATCGGTAAAGGAAGGAGCCGTGGTCCCCAACCCGTCAACTTTCCCCGGGATGGTCAGGGCGTTCCAAAGAACCCGCAGGAGGGACGGACCGAATTGGAGTTCCTGGTGAGCGGGCTTGTTAAGTTGGTCGTCGTACTTGTCCCACAAAACGTCGTCGACCGTTATCGTGTGGCAAATCTCGATTATTTGCCGGATTAGGTCAGCACAAACAGGGCTGGGGTTTCCGTGCTCATCCAATCCCTGTTGCGCCAGGATGACCACGTTTTCGTCCAGGATGAAGCGGGGAGCGGGGGTCATGCTTTGGCGCGCAGGGCGTCGACGTACCTCCGCATTTCATTCAGGTCAGTCTCGAAGAAGCTCCTCAATCCTCCGGTAACCTGCCCCCGCTCGTTCACCTCTATTTCGCTGGCCGAGCACACTCCTTCTTCATCTTTCTCGAATGAGTATATCGCCAGTTCCTCTGCCCCAAGTTTCCCCTCCGCCACCGAGGTCAGTAGTCTTCCCACGATATGCTCGCTGTGGGTGGTCATGATCAGTTGCTTCCCGTCCGCCTTCGCCTGCTCCACCAGCACCGATGCCAATTTCGCCTGCGCTCTCGGGTGCAAATGTATCTCCGGCTCCTCAATCATCACCGTCGCCCCCGGCACGGCCCTCACCACCTCGAACAGGAGTTGTACTAAGGCGTTAGTGCCAAACCCTTCAACAACCAAGCTGAAGACTCCCGATTTAGTTTCAGAAACTGGTTTCACCGACTGGTCCGGTACCAAGTCCGTCCGGAAACCAACCTTGGTGACTTTTTGCATTAGGGCGGACACTGCTCTCTTCTGTTCATCGTTGTAGTAGGCAAAGGTGGTGGCAATGTCCTCTTCCTGTTGCCCCAACCCTTTGGCGGCTGAAATGTCGTGGGATGGCTGATGACCGAGAGGGTACACGCCGCGGGTCAAGCCACGCGCGGCCGGGACCGTTCTCAATTTGGCCAATTGATCTGATGGAGCTTGTGACAGTTGTTCCCACAACGGTCGGGAAGGGTTTTCTCCCCCGCCACCAGACCTCACACGGAAGCTGTTGATTCCGGCCAACACTTCGTATTCGATCGAACCGTTTGGTGTTGTTGCTTCAGGTCTGCTACGACTACGGGCGAACGGTATGTGATTTTGTTGTCCGGCGGCCCTCCATTTCGTGGACCCACGGTCGTCTTTTAGGCGCGCTTGGCCAGAATATTCCAGATCAACGTTAAATTCTAATGGCCCTTCCAAACTTTCTGAGTCGATAGGAAAACTTGCCGCGAACGATAATCTAACAGTGTCTTCAGAAGAGTCGTTTGCCTGGAATGCAAAGGCGCTTGGTTCAAACTGGATGAATTCCCCATCCAGCTTTAGGGGGTCGACGTTATCCCGCGACTGCTTCAGCAACAACAACGCCTGAAGAACACCCGACTTCCCGGTGCCGTTCGGGCCGATGAACACCGTAATCAGCTTGGGGTCAACGCTGATACGGCGGAAGCACTTGAAATTCTCCAGGGTGATGTTCGTTATCATGGCGACTGTCCTCTCCGCCAATTGTAACACCAGCCCTACTCCACCAGCTCCACCGCCCTCTGCGTCGCCGACCACGGCAGCAGCCACGAGGAGTGGCGTCCGTCCCCTCCTGCCACCACGATCACGAACTTGTCCGGGGCCGTCGCCATGGGGATTTCGAAATCGTCGTCCTGGGTCTCCCACTCCTCGGGCCAGGCCCGCTCTCCATAATGGCCCCGCCCCCGGAGTTGGCCCAAAGTCACCCGTGCGTTTTCGTAGATGTACTGCTTGAGGCTGGAGCGGGTGTAACCCTCGGCAGCGATTTCGGCGGCGTGTTCCGGTCCCAGGACCAGGATTGGGGATGAGCCCCGGCCCTGGTAGTGGTAGGCCGAAATGCCGACCGACCTCACCGAGTTGACCAGAGTCTCCAGTACCCCTTGTCCGGTCTCCTGGGTGGCCTCGACAAAGGAGTAGATGCCCCGAACGGCGGACACCGTCACCGTGCTCCGCGAAGGTTCGTATCCCTGCTCAACGTGGAGCGGTTCCCAGGGATTGGCCTCCTGGTTTTCCGAGAAACAGAGGGTGTACTTGCCCGGCCAGCCCTGGGTGGACTTCTCCATCGTACGCACCGTTGCCCCGCCCATGTTCCGCATTGTCAGTCGCAGTGCGCGCCCGATGGTAGCGTTCGCCTGGTGGCCCGACCCGAAAACCGCCGTTCCCCCGTGGATGCCCAGCCGGTCCGCCACCGGCCCGCTCACGATCACCGCTGGTGCCGCCCCGCCGGTGGTGGTGGTGATCGAACCCACGTTGAACTGGGGCTGCATTACCGCCCGCACCGCCGCCAGGACCACCGGCATGTAGTCTGGAATGCAGCCCGCCATAACCGCATTGATCGCCACCTTTTCCGCCGTCACCGTCCCGTTGGCCGGCGGCATTCGCCCCAGGCTGTGCTCGGCGGATACCGGACACGCTTCCAGCATGTCCAGCACCAGGTCTTCCGTCGGCGGGATGATGGGCAACCCGTCCGTCCATCCCTGTTCATAGAAGTGCTGGTTGATGTCGATGATGGAACCGGAAACTTCCAGCTTGCTGGCCCGCGGGGTCGCGCTCTCGGAACTCAAACCTTACCCCCTTATTCCCTCTTAAACGGATAAACGGGCCGGAGGCAATCAGTCCGCCCGGCCCGTCTTGTTCTGTCCATAGTCTACTGATCAGCGGACCAGTCCCTGGGCTATCTCCCCCGCTCTTTCCCGCGCCGTGGTCTGGATCTGGCCCTGGGTCTTGCTGGCGATGGGATGCTCAATTACCACCACCGGATGGTCCGTCATTCCCAACGTCCGCGCGCGGATTTCCGCCGAGCGTACAAACGCCTGGGTGATCACTGTCACCGCCGGGCGGCCCCGCTTTTCCGATTCTACTCCGTCGTGGAGACCCCACGTCGTGCAGGATCCTCAATCCGCAACGGCATGGATGATTGCGTCGCACTTGGCGGCCATTTCATCCAGCACCGCGGGCGGAGTGGGCATGCTCTGGCTGATCTTGCGGTAGGCCATGACCTCGGCCACGCCGTACTGCTCTTGCAGCACCCGGCCCAACTCTTCGAGGAACACGTCGGAGTTCTTCTTCCGGTTGTCGATCAACCCTATCTTCATCCCCTCCAGGCCGGACAGGCGGTTGGCGGTGCCGTGGGTTTCGGCCACGTCCTCCGCCGCCGGGTGCAGCAGCACGTTCATCTGGGCAGCAGCCATCATCGTTCCTCCTGTGCTCCTTCCGCCGGAGGAGCCGCCCCGGCGATGTGAGCCGAGTGTATTGGCCGGGCGGCGGGGCAGTCAAGCAGACAGATGTGGCGCGACATACACACCCCGCCGGTGCGCTGTCTTCAGGTCCCGGGACGGGTCCGGGTTGGGAAATAAACTGGACGAAATATATACTGTCACCGGCGGCCCTTTGGTAAACCCAGCGGGGAGGACGAGGTGCCCAACGAGAGCGTACTGGTCATTGAGGACGAGGAGAACCTGGTCGAGGTGCTGCGGTATAACCTGGAGCGGGAGGGCTACCAGGTAGAAGCCTGTCTCGATGGCGCGGAAGGGCTGGACTCGGCCCGCGTTTCCCATCCCGACCTCATCATCCTGGATGTGATGCTGCCCGGCCTGGACGGATTTGAAATCTGCCGCATCCTCCGGCGCGAGTCCGACGTCCCCATCCTCTTCCTGACTGCCCGGGGTGAGGAGATAGACAAGGTGGTGGGGTTGGAGCTGGGAGCCGACGACTACGTAACCAAGCCCTTCAGCGTCCGGGAGGTGGTGGCCCGGGTCAAGGGAATGCTCCGCCGGTCCCAGACGACCGCCAGGGACGGCCCGGCCGACCTGGACCACCGGGTGGTCCGGGCCGGCGATCTGGAGCTGGACCTCGACGGCCATTCCGTCACCCTCAAGGGCGAGCCCTTGAGCCTGAAGCCCAGGGAGTTTGACCTGCTGGCTATGCTGGCCTCCAACCAGGGCCGCGCTTTGACCCGTGACCAGATGCTGGAGCGGGTCTGGGGCCATGACTACTACGGCGACACCCGCACCGTGGATGTCCACATCCGCTGGCTTCGGGAGAAGATACAGCATTATCCCCAGGCTCCCCAGCGCATCATCACCATCAGGGGAGTGGGCTACCGCTTCGAGGCCTAGCCCCTTCCTCTGAACAGCAGCCGGACCGGCTTCGAAATGGAAATCCTCGGCTTCGCTGTGGGCGTCATCGGATTGTCCTTGGCTGCCCTTGTCTTCCTTGTCTGTCGCGGCGCCGTCAGGGAACGCCGCTCCAACCGGGCCGTCCTGGAGGCTTCCCGGCGCTTGTCCCGGGGCGAACTCGACTATCGAGTACCCGGCCAATGGGACGGACCGGCAGGCCAACTCCCCGACGCCTTCAACGCCATGGCCCAGCGGCTGGAAGACATCCACCGGGCCCTTTCCGCCGAGCGGGACAAGCTGTCCCAGGTGGTGGCCGCCATGGCCGAGGGGGTGGTTGTGATTGACGCCGCCGGACGGATCGTTATCTCGAACCCGGCAGCCGCGGCCGTTCTCGGATTGCGGTCCGACCAGCTTCTTGGGCGGGACTTCTCCGAAGCGATCCCGGAACACCGCCTACAGGAAATCGTTGCTCACTGTGCGGCCGGTGGTGATGTACAGACCGCCCGCATCGAACTCCAGCGGCCCCGCAAGGTGCTGAACGTAGTGGCCATACCCCTGTCCGATCCCCCGTCCGCCGATATCCTTCTCACCATCCACGACTCAACGGAGGTGGTGCAAGCCGAGACCAGCCGGCGGGAATTCGTCAGCAACGTCTCTCACGAACTCCGCAATCCCCTGGCCGCTATCCGGGCGATGGTCGAAACTCTGGAAACCGGCGAGGTGAACGACCGGGAGGTCGTGCGCAACTTCCTGGAGCGCATCAGCCGGGACGTGGACCGCATGGCTAATCTCGTAGACGACTTGCTGGAACTCTCCCGGCTGGAGAGCGGTCAGATTCCCCTCCAATTGGTGGAAGTATCCCCGGCCGCCCTGCTGCGGGACGCATCGGCCCGGTTTGAACCCCTGGCCAGGGAACGGGATATCGCCCTGACCATCGCTCCTCCACCACCCCTGCCCTCCCTCCACGCCGACCCGGACCGGCTAAGCCAAGTGCTGATCAACCTGCTGGAAAACGCTCTGCGGTTCACGCCGCCCGGCGGCCGCATCACTCTTGGGGCTTCCAATATTGACGGATCAATCGAGTTCCGGGTTGAGGACAGCGGAGTTGGCATCGCCCGCGAGCACCTGCCCCACGTCTTTGAGCGATTCTATAAGGTGGACCGCTCCCGCCGGGACACCGGCACCGGGCTGGGACTGGCCATCGTGCGCCAGATAGTCGAGGCCCACGGCGGCGCCGTGTCCGTCACCAGCGATGAGGGCGTGGGCAGCGTGTTTTCCTTCGTTCTTCCGCCGGCCTGGCTTCCCTGAACTGCCCTTGTATGTACCGGGAACATCCTGTTTCCGTCATCCGGTGAACGTCCCGCGTCTCAGGCCATCCGATGTGGTCCGTTAACAATCCGTTAATCTTTTCATAATCGGGGGTTCAAAATCGGAGAGTAACCTACCGGCGTTGCCCAAGGTAAGCGGAGCCGCCCAAAAGCGGCGACCCTTGGAAGGTAAAGCTAGGAGGTATCTTTCGATATGAGTGTCCCCGGAGGGAATACCAACCCACAGAGGAAACAGCAGCGTCGGCTGCTCATGTTTTCCATACCAACGGCCCTCGTCGCCATTACCCTGGTGATCGTCCTCATTGCCTGCGGCCCGTCCGCCGGGTCCAATGAACCGGCCGGAGCCACGGACTCGGGTTCTGCGCCTACCGCCAGTTCCGCGCCTGAGACCTCGTCTTCTGCGGGAATGTCTTCTTCCAGCGCCGGTTCTTCCTCGATGGCGGCCGGTTCCAGCGGCGGTGCCGCTGCCGCCCCCAAGCCTGCTCCGGTTGAGGCCCCCAGCCCCAGCCTCAGCGGCGAGATCGCCATTGACGGCTCCAGCACCGTCTTCCCCATCACCGAGGCCGTGGCCGAGGAGTTCGGCAACCTGACCGGCGGCAACGTCCGGGTCACCGTCGGCGTCTCCGGCACCGGCGGAGGTTTCAAGAAGTTCTGCAACTCCGAGACGGTTGTCTCCGACGCCTCCCGCCCGGTCAAGGCCAAGGAGGTCGCCATGTGCGGCGACGCCGGGATCGAGTTCATCGAGCTTCCGGTAGCCATCGACGGACTGACCGTCATGGTCAACCCCGGCAACGACTTCGTGAGCTGCGTCACCGTCGATGAGCTTCACACCGTATGGGCCCCCGAGGCCGAGGGCGTCGTCACCAACTGGAACCAGGTGCGGGACAGCTTCCCCGACATGGAGCTGGACCTGTACGCTCCGGGCACGGCATCGGGGACCTTCGACTACTTCACCGAGACGGTGAACGACGAAGCGCAGGCCTCCCGTGCCGACATGACCTCCTCCGAGGACGATAACGTCCTGGTGCAGGGCATCGCCGGGAACAAGGGGAGCATGGGCTACTTCGGGTACGCCTACTACGCCGAGAACATGGACAAGCTGAAGGCTCTGGGCATCGACGGGGGCAGCGGCTGTGTCGTTCCCACCGACGAGACCATCAACAACGGGAGCTACGCGCCCCTGTCGCGGCCGCTGTTCATCTACGTGCGGAGCGACGTGGCGCAGGAGCCGCACATCAAGAGCTTCATCGAGTATTACCTGAGCCCGGAGGGGCGGAAGCTGGTATCCGAAGTTGGGTACATACCCTACCCGGACGAGGTGTACGCCCTGGCCCTGGCCCGCTTCCAGCAGGGCATCACCGGCACCCTGTTCGGCGGTGAGAACCCGCAGAAGGGCCCCGTGGCCGACGTGCTGGCCGGCGGATAGGTCCCTGGAAAAGATGCCGGGGGGCGGCGCCCGCAAGTTGGTGTTGCACCCACAAGGTGGTGCCGCACAATGGTGCACTCCCGGCATCCCGTTTCCCGGTTATGCGATAATCCAGCCATGCCAGCTCCAACCCCCGGAAGCACCCAGGAAAACGACATGAGAGTTGACACTGCGGGACGCGCCGAGGACGTCGGCATCGGCCGGGCGCTCTATACCCGGAGCGGCCATCGCTGGCGACAGCGGCTCATAGAGAGCGCCATCAAAACGGGCCTCTTCATTTGCGCCATCCTGTCCATCTTCACCACCGTCGGCATCGTTTCGGTGCTGCTTTTTGAGGCGATCCTCTTCTTCCAGGAAGTATCCATCCTGGAGTTCCTGGGAAGCACCCGCTGGACCCCGCTGTTTGCATCCAAGCAGTTCGGAATCTGGGCCCTCGTGTCGGCCACGCTGCTGACATCCATAGGGGCCATGTTCATCGCCCTTCCTCTGGGACTGCTTAGCGCCATCTATCTTGCCGAGTATGCTCCTGACCAGGTCCGGAAGGTCGTCAAGCCGGTCCTGGAGGTGCTGGCTGGCATCCCCACCGTGGTCTATGGATACTTCGCCCTCCTGTTCGTTACCCCCATCCTCCGGGCCATCTCCGATGACATTTCCATCTTCAACGGCCTCAGCGCCTCCATCGTCATGGGCATCATGATCCTGCCCATGGTCTCCAGCCTCAGTGAGGACGCCATGCAGGCGGTTCCCCGTTCCCTGCGGGAAGGGGCCTATGCCCTGGGAGCCACCAAGCTGGAGGTCGCCACCAAGGTTGTGGTCCCGGCCGCCCTCTCCGGCATCGTCGCCGCCTTCATTCTGTCCATGTCCCGGGCCATCGGCGAAACGATGATCGTGACCATCGCCGCCGGACAGAACCCGAAATTCACCTTCAACCCCTTCGTCCCCATCGAGACCATGACCGCCTACATCGTGCAGGTCAGCATGGGCGACGCCCCCACCGGCAGCCTGGAGTTCAAGACCATCTTCGCGGTGGGATTGAGCCTCTTCGTCATAACCCTGGGAATGAACCTGTTGAGCCAGTACTTCGTCCGCAGGTTCCGGGAGGAGTACGAATGATTTCTTGCCTGATCTCTTGCCGCCTTCGCTCCCGGTGTGGGCAACTTGTCTAAGAGAGCTGGGAGGCGCGACTAATGGCCATAATCACCCAGGCCGAGTTCCAGAGACGCAGGCGGGTCCGGCAGCTGAAGGGCCAGGTGTTCTACGCCCTCTGCCTGGCTTCGATCCTCATCGGCGTCGGAATGCTGGCCGCCCTGCTGTACAACATAATTTCCGACGGGATAACCCGGGTCAACTGGGACTTCCTCAGCAGCTTTCCCTCCCGCCACGCCGACCAGGCCGGCATCAAGGCCGCCCTGCTGGGCAGCATCTACGTCGTGGGCCTGGCCGGAGTGCTGGCCTTCACCTTGGGGGTTGGAGCTGCCATCTATCTCGAGGAATACGCCGCCCGCAGCTGGTTCGCCCGCATCATCCAGGTGAACATCGCCAACCTCGCCGGCGTCCCGTCAATCGTCTACGGAATCCTGGGCCTGGAAATCTTCGTCCGCATCATGATGATGGGCAAGAGCGTCCTCGCCGGAGGTCTCACCCTGGCCCTGTTGGTCCTGCCCATCGTCATAATCGCCGCCCAGGAAGCCATCCGCGCCGTTCCGCCGTCCCTCCGGGAGGGTGGCTTCGCCCTTGGTGCCACTAGGTGGCAGGTAATCCGCACTTTGGTGCTGCCCTATGCCTTCCCTGGGATACTTACCGGCGTCATTCTGGCCGTCAGCCGCGCCGTGGGCGAGACGGCTCCTCTCATCGTAATGGGAGCCTTGACCTTCGTGCCCTTCGCCCCCGACGGCCCGTTGAGCCCCTTCACCGTCCTCCCTATCCAGATTTTCAACTGGGTCTCCCGGCCCCAGGAAGACTTCCACACCGCCGCCGCCGCTGGAATCATCGTCCTGCTGGTCGTTCTCCTGACCATGAACGCCCTGGCGGTGTTCCTGCGCAACAAGTTCCAGAAACGGTCCGAGATCTAACTCAGAGGCGTAATTCAGAGGTCCAACTTCATGGTTCAAGCAGCCACCGACCTGATCATCGAAGCTAAAGACGTTTCCGTGTATTACGCGGAAAAGCCAGCGGTCAAGGACATCAGCCTCGACATCGAGCGCAACATGATAACCGCTCTCATCGGCCCCTCCGGGTGTGGCAAGACCACCCTGCTCCGGTCCTTCAACCGCATGAACGACCTGGTCCCCATCGCCCGCACCAAGGGCCGGATTCTATTCGAGGGTGAGGACCTCTACTCGCCCTTCGTCGACCCCACCGAAATCCGGTACAAGATCGGCATGGTGTTCCAGCGGCCCAACCCCTTCCCCAAGAGCATCTATGACAACATTGCCTTCGGGCCCCGCATCAACGGGTTCCGGGGCAACATGGACGAGTTGGTGGAACGCTCGCTGCGGGGAGCCGCCCTTTGGGAGGAGGTCAAGGACCGCCTTCGCGCCAGCGGCCTGTCCCTGTCCGGCGGGCAGCAGCAGAGGCTGTGCATCGCCCGCACCCTGGCGGTGGAGCCCACCGTCATCCTCATGGACGAGCCCTGCTCGGCCCTGGACCCCATCGCCACCCTGGCCATCGAGGACCTGATGCGGGAGTTGTCGAAACAGTACTCCATTATCATCGTCACCCACAACATGCAGCAGGCGGCCCGCGTGTCCGACTACACCGCCTTCATCACCGCCGACGAAAGGCGCGTCGGAGAGCTGGTGGAGTACGGGGAGACCGGCCAGATTTTCACCAATCCCAGGGATGAACGCACCGAGGCGTACATAACGGGAAGATTTGGATAGTTCGTATAAAAGAGAACATGTAGTCCGCGCTGGAGGTTAACGGGACCCCGACGCCCAGGCCCCTTGGACAAGTTTCCCTAATCGGGGCCGAAAGCGGCGGGATTTAGAAAGGAAAGGCTATGTTCAAGTTGAAAGGATGCCCTAGATGCGGCGGTGATTTGCGGGAAGAACGGGACAAGTACGGGGCCTATGACATCTGTCTCCAGTGCGGGTTCCACCAGAGCGACAGCCCGGATGTGTCCCCTCCCGTCCTTCCCTTGGTCAGCAGGCGGGGGCGGCCCAGGAAGGTCGTTTCCGAACCCGTGGCAAACTGACCCAGGCACTCTGGTGTTGGCCGGACATTCAGCCTGGGAAACCGGCGGCTTCCCATAACATGCCATTGGATTTGAAACGGGTCTCCGAGGAGTAGTTATGATTAGGGCAGATTTCAACCGCAGCCTGAAGCGGCTCCAAAGCGAGTTGATTATCCTGGGAAATCTGGTCGAGGAGGCGGTCGAAAAGTCCGTCAGCGCCCTCAAAGACCGGGACCTGGAGACATCCAAGGCCGTCATCGCCGAGGACGACGTAATCGACCTCAAGCGCTTCGAGCTGGAGGACCAGTGCGTCCATCTGGTGGCTACCCAGCAGCCCCTGGCCACCGACCTCCGCACCATAATCACCGTCCTCCACGTTTCCGTCGAGCTTGAGCGTATCGGTGACTACGCCGAGGGCATCGCCAAGATCAGCCTGATGATGGGCAACGAGCCTCCTCTCAAGCCCCTCATCGACATCCCCCGCATGGCCAACTGCTCCATCGATATGATGCACCGGGGCATGGACGCGCTAATCCGTGCCATCGACGCTGAAGAAGACGTAGAGTCCATCAAACAGGACGCGTTGAAGGTCTGCGACGACGATGACGAGGTGGACAACCTCTACGACCAGGTCTACCGGGAACTCCTGCTCTTCATGATGCAGGACCCCCAGGCCATCCAGCGGGCCACCTACCTGCTCTGGGTAGCTCACAACCTGGAGCGCATCGCCGACCGGGCTACCAATATCGCCGAGCGGGTCATATATCTCGTCACCGGCAGCCTTTCCAAGGTCAATGCCTCCAGGTACTAGACCCGCTGCCGGGACTTCGGTTCCCGCCCTGGTTCCCGGCGCCCGTTGACCATGCTTAGACGCTGCCTCGCCGAATTCGTCGCCACCTTCGGCCTCGTCTTCGTCTCCGCCGGCGTCGTGATGGCCGACGCCTTCTCCGGCGGCGCCGTCGGACACCTGGCCATCAGCCTGGCTCCCGGACTGATGGTCGCCGCCATGATCTACGCCACCGGCCACATCTGCGGCGCCCACATGAATCCCGCCATCACCCTTGCCTTTGCCCTGTCCAACCGCTTCCCCTGGCGCGACGTACCCGTCTACTGGGCCGTGCAGTTCGCCGCCGGTATAGCCGCTGGCCTGGCCCTGCGGGGAATCATGGGAGACGTGGGAGGAATGGGAGCGACGCTGCCGTCCGTCGACGTTTTCCGCGGCGCGGCGGTGGAATTTGGCCTGGCCTTCTTCCTCGCCCTGGTGGTCATGGCCGTCGCCACCGACAGCCGGGCCGAAGGCCCCGGCGCAGCCTTTGCCATCGGAGGCATCGTCGCCCTGGAAATCATGGTCGCCGGACCGGTCTCCGGCGCATCCATGAACCCGGCCCGCTCCCTCGGCCCGGCCCTGGCCGCCTTCAACTGGGAAGCTCACTGGATCTACTGGGTGGGCCCCGCCGCCGGGGCCGCCGCCGCGGCCATCTTCTACCGCTGCATCCGCCAGCCGGAACGCAAGGTGGAAAGCGTTGGCCCAGAAGCTGTCTCGGAAACAATGCCCGAAACCCTGCCTTCCCCCGCTGCCGGCCCCGTGCCCGGCGAGGACTAGCCCTTGGGCATGAAGAACTCCCGCGTCCCGTCCTCGAACCCCGGGATAACCGTGGGAGTCACCCCTTCGCTGCCCAGCGCCGCCGTCACGATGCTCTTGTTGAAGACGCTGACTTCCTCGGAGCCAAGGAAGTCGTCCACCGGCAGCCACCGGCAGTCCTCAATCTCGTCTTCCTGCATGGTGATGTCCTGGCTCAGCGGATGCAGCCGGCACACGAAGTAGATGTCCGACTTGCCGTAGCGGTATCCGTGCCAGTGCCGGAAGCACACCAGCGCGTCGAACCGGGTGCGCACTCCGGTCTCCTCCAGCACCTCACGGATGACCGCGTCCTCCACGTGCTCCCCCGGATGCAGCGCTCCGCCGGGCAGCTTGTAGAAGGGCGGCTGGCCCGGGTTGCGGTGCCTCTCGCACACTACCAGCAGCTCCCGCTGCCGGTTCAACACCACGCCCCCGGCGCCGATGTAGTGAGTGGCGTAGGGCGGGATGAAGGCGCTATCCACCAGCCGCAGCGCCATCATCACATACTCTTCCCCGGAATGATGGAACCTGAAGCCCGCCGCCGCAGCCACTGGAATAACCCCCGACCTGGCCAGGGGGACCTCCAGCCACACCGCCAGCAGCCCCTGTTCCCGCCACGCCGCCAGCGACTCCCCCAGCCGCGCTCCAAACTCCCCTGCGTCGTCCGGTAGCCGCTCCGGGTCCACCACCACCCCGCGGAATTGGTTGACGGCCGCCGCGAGAATAGCCATTGCCGGACCTCCGAATTAACCCTGTCGGGCGGAAAAATTGACGGGAAAGAAGACTTCCCGGGGACGGCCAAGTATAGCACGGGGCAGCTTGGACTCTGCCGGAATACTCCCGCACCTGCTCATCCGGCTAACTCGACTGGCGCCGTTTGGGACACGCTACGCCCCAACCCGTATAATTGAAATGAAAGGCCCTTTTGTACCCTAACCCCCGCCAAGTGATTGCCATGACTACCAAGCCCGACATCAAGTCCCAATCTCAGCCCTCGGAACGGCCCCACGCGAAATACCTCTGGCACGGCGGCGAGCTCGTGGATTGGGACCAGGCCACCGTCCACATCTCCATGATGGGCTGGACTTCCATCTCCTCCGTCTTCGAGGGCATCCGCGCCTACTGGAACGAGGAGCGGAAGCAGCTCTACGTCTTCCACCTCGACGCCCACCTCAAGCGCCTGTACCAGTCCATGAAAATCATGCGGATGGACTGTCTCTACTCGCCGGAACAGCTCACGGACGCCATCACCGGACTGCTGCGGGCCAACGACTTCCGCGCCGACGCCTACGTCCAGCCCCTGGCCTACTTCACCGGCGGCATCCCCGGCTACCAGGCTGTCTGGGAAGACCCCGCCGAGGTCGTGATAACTCCCCGCCTCGCCCCCTCCAACCTGGGATCGGGCAAGCTGGCCCACTGCAACGTCAGCAGTTGGAACCGCATCTCCGACAACGTGATGCCGCCCCGGGCCAAGGCCATCAGCAACTACCAGAACAGCCGCTACGTCTCCACCGAGTCCAAGGTCAACGGCTACGACTACGGCATCATCCTCAACCAGCAGGGCAAGGTGTCCGAGGCCAGCTACGCCTGCATCTTCATCATCCGCGACGGCGTCGCCATCACCCCGCCGGTTAGCGCCGGCATCCTGGAAAGCATCACCCGCGAGACCGTCCGCGAACTGCTGGAAGACGAGTTGAACGTCCCCGTCTTGGAGCGGGACGTGGAGCGCACCGAGCTGTACATCGCCGACGAGGTCTTTCTCTGCGGCACCGCTGTTGAAGTCCAGCCCGTGGTCAGTGTGGACCGCTACCGGGTCGGGGACGGGGAGACCGGTCCCATCGTCTCCCGCCTGGAGGCGCTGTTCCACCAAGTCGTCCGGGGCAACCATCCGGCCTGCACCCACTGGCTCCACCCCGTCTATCCCCAGGCATAAAGGAGACGCCATGAAGCCCGCCGACCTGGACGCCTTCTGGCAGAACACCCTGGACGAGTTGGGAAGGACCGCCCCCAACCCGCAGGTCACGGAATTGCCCGAGCAGACCCACCGCGAGTTCATCACCAGCGCGGTCATCCTGGACAGCTTTGAAGGACAACGGATCCGGGGCTGGTATTCAGTCCCGGCCCTTCGCTCCGAAGACCAAAGGGTCCCCGCTGTCTTGGCCGTCCCCGGCTACGGCGGCGCCAAGGCCATCCCGGTAAACCTGCCTATGGCCGGCTACGCCGTTCTCACCCTCTTTCCCCGGGGGCAGGGGGAAAGCCTGCAGGACTGGCAGGTGGACCCGGGAACAACCAAGCTGACTCACCGGCTGGGCGACAAGCTCCAGTACTACTACCGGGCCGCCTTCATGGACTGCGTGCGGGGCATCGACTTCCTCAGTTCCCGCGGCGAGGTTGACCCAACCCGCATCGGAATGTGGAGCCGCAGCCAGGGCGGGGGATTTACCCTGACCACCGCGTCCCTCGACCCTCGCCTGAGCGCGGCCGTGGCCGAGGAACCCTTCCTCTGCAACTACCCTGAGTCCGTGGGCATTCCCACCAGTCCCTACTGCGAACTCACCGACTACATGGCGGCCCACCCGGACCGCCGTCAGCAGGCCATGGACATGCTGGCTTACTTCGACCCCATCAACCTCGTTGACCGGATTACCTGCCCCACCCTGGTCAACATCGGTATGGATGACCCCGTGTGCCCCTACCGCACCATCATGCCGGTGTTCGAGCGGATTACCTGCCTGAAGTCCCTGTGCGTTTACCCGGGCCTAGCCCACTCCCCCTGCACCGACTTCAACCAACAGGCCATGGACTGGCTCCGCCGCTATCTGGGGGGCTAAACATCGGCCACTGGTCAATAAACGTCCCCAGCGGAGAATAAAGCGCCATGCCAGCTCGCACTGGAAACGACTACCTCAACGGCCTCCGGGAAACGCCCCGCGAGATTCACATCGCAGGGAAGCGGGTGGAGGACGTGACCACCTTCCCCGGGCTCGCCAACGGCGCCCGCTCCATCGCCGCCCTGTACGACCTCCAGTGCGATCCTCAGTTCCGGGATGAGATGACCTATTCGTCCCCCACCAGCGGCGACCCGGTGGGCCTGTCCTTCATCATTCCCCGCACCGGCGAAGACCTGGACCGGCGGCGGAAGATGATGTCCCGCTGGGCCCGCACCAGCTACGGGATGATGGGCCGCACCCCCGACTTCCTTAACGTCAGCATGGCCGCCATGGCCGGCGCCTCCGATTACTTCGCCCAGAACCGCCCCGAGTTTAAGGAAAACATCGTCCGATACTACGAGCACGTTCGGGAGAACGACCTCACCCTGACCCACACTCTGGTAAACCTCCAGCGCAACCGCGCTCCCGCCGCCACCTCCATGAACTACAGCACCGACGTCGCCCTGGCCGTCGTCAACGAGACCGATCAGGGATTGGTCGTGCGGGGACCCCGCGTGCTGGCCACCCTCGGCCCATTGTCCGACGAAATCGCCGTTTATCCCACCAGCCGCTCCCTCCTCGGCGGCGGTGACGAGTCCCGCCGCTATGCCTTCGCCTTCGCCATCCCCTGCTCCACCCCCGGCCTGAAATTCCTCTGCCGGGACAGCCTCGACCTGGGAAAGTCCCGCTTCGACCATCCCCTCGGCTCAAGGTTCGAGGAAATGGACGCCATCGTCTTCTTCGACGACGTTCTGGTGCCCTGGGAAAGGGTCTTCCTGTACGGGGACCAAGAGCTTTGCAACAACCTGGCCGTCGCCACCAACCAGTACACCCACTCCGGTCACCAGGTGGTGACCAAGAACGTGGCCAAGTGCGAGTTCGTCGCCGGTCTCGCCAGCCTGGTCACCCACACCCTCGGCTCCGGCAGCATCCCCCAGGTTCAGGCATTGCTGGCTGAAACCCTGGAAAACCTGGAGATAATGAAAGCCCTGCTCCATACCGCCGAGGCCAACGCCGAATTGGACCAATGGGGCGTCATGTGCCCGGCCCGCATCCCCATCGTCGTCGCCCGCAGCCTGTTCATTCGGATGTATCCCCGGATGGCGGAGATAATCCAGTTGCTCGGCTCCAGCAGCCTCATGGCCCTGCCCGCCGAGGTGGACCTGGACGGCCCCCTGGCCGAGCACATCGAGAAGTACTTGGACACCGACACCGCTTCCGCCCGCGACCGTATCCATCTTTTCCACCTGGCGTGGGACCTGGCCTGCAGCGCCTTCGGTTCAAGGCAGGTGCTCTACGAAAGGTTCTTCCAGGGCGACTGGATGCGCAACGCCGCCGCCCTCTGCGCCGCCTACGACACCGCCCCCCTCCGCCAGAAGATAGAGGACTTCCTGGCGGATGCCTGAATCCTCTTTGACCCGGGGACTCGGTATGCCCAGCGCCTCGGATGGTACCGGCGGAATTCTGCTGACAGGTTGGGCCTTACCAACCTCGTCTTTCGTCCGGTACGATAAATCCAGGGAAGGTTTCAGGCCCGGCTTTCCCCGCAGAAAAGCATCAAATTGCATCAAAATGCACCAGGAAAAATTCTTCAGCCCCGGCAGCAACGTTCCAACACCCGGTTTCAAGTGGTGACAAAACCGGACAAAACCATGACATCCGGCGGACAAGCGAGGACATTTGGCGGACATTTCGAGGACAACATCCCCCGGCCCCACGCTCGAATGTCCTGAAATGTCCGCTTTTGTCCGGCTTTGGGAGACCCGGCAGCGACCGGGAGATGCCGGGCAGCCGGCTTCTGCCCTTGTCGGTTGATTGACGGGAGTCGATTGACGGTATTCGTTGCCCAAACCTATACTCGCCTTGTTCCTGCTCGTCTGCCCCGGCGGTGCTTCACCCGCAGCCCGTCCGTCAACCCGTACTTCGCAGCAGGTTCTATGTCCCGCAACAACTTGAGGGGGTAAAGTCATGCCGCTAGACCCGCAAGCCCAGGCCGTTATGGACGCCGTCGCGGCTCTCGGATTCCCGGCCAACCACACCGTCTCTCCTGAAGAGGCCCGCGCCAACGGGCGCGCCCGTCCCCGGGCCGTCGGCCCGGCCGTTGCCAGGGTTGAAGACCGGACCATCCCCGGCCCCGACACCGAGCTTCCCGTCCGGATCTATACCCCGGAGGGGGAGGGTCCCTTTCCCATCATGGCCTGGTTCCACGGCGGCGGTTGGGTGGTCGGCGACCTGGACTCCGCCGACGCCACCGCTCGCAGCCTGACCGTCGGCGCTCAGTGCGTCGTCGTTTCTGTGGACTATCGCCTCGCCCCGGACACCAAGTTCCCCGGCCCGGCCGAGGACTGCTTCGCGGCGACCCGGTGGTGCGCCGGCCACGCCGCCAGCCTGAACGCCGACCCGTCCCGCCTTGCCGTCGGCGGCGACAGCGCCGGGGGCAACCTTGCCGCCGCGGTGAGCCTTATGGCACGCGACCGGGGCGGTCCTGCCATCGGCTTCCAACTGCTGGTCTACCCGGTGACCGAACGCAACTTCGAGACCGTTTCCTACACCGACAACGCCGACGGCTACCAGTTGTCCCGGGACGGGATGATCTGGTACTGGGACCATTATCTGGCGTCCGACGCCGACGCCTCCAACCCCTACGCCGCTCCCATGCAGGCCGGCGATCTGTCCAACCTGCCCCCGGCCCTGGTCATCACCGCCGAGTACGATCCGTTGCGGGACGAGGGAGAAGCCTACGCGAGAGCCCTGGAAGCGGCGGGCGTCTCCACCACCTGCACCCGCTACGACGGCATGATCCACGGCTTCTTCGGCATGGCCGCGGCGGTGGACAAGGGGCGCCAGGCCGTGGACCAGGCGTCGTCGTTGCTCCGGTCTGCCTGTTCCCAGCCCGTGGCCTAGGAATCCCCGGCCGCTATTCGGCGGCGGCCGGCTCGCCGGATGCTTCCGCTGCGCCGCCGCCGTCGCCGGGTTCCCCCGGGTTCTGGGACGTCATTTCCGCCTGCTGACGGGCCATCCACGCTTGGAGCCACCGCCGGAATTCGTCCAGCGCGGGCGGCGCAACGTAGAACACCTCGATGTCGTTGGGGAACTGGATCTGGTGCCGCTCCCCTATCAGCAGCAGCCCGGTTTCATCGGCTTGCAGGGTCGAATCAATGCGCTCACCGATGGCCTCGTAGCGGCTGTGGTTGGCCTCAGTGAACCATTCCTGGATGCGGGACGCAACCCTCTGGCTGACCATTGGCCCCATCAGGATGCGTTGCAGGTCTATGATCTCGAACAGGACGTCCGGATCTTCCGTGGGTTCCAGAGCCGCCCCCCTCCCGGCCTTGTCCCGCACCAGCGCTCCGCTGTGAGAGTCGGCCCCTTCCAGGTACTTGATGCCCTCATCCCCGCCCTCCACCAGGCTTTCGCAGTAGATCCGGTGCAGGCCGCCCAGGCTGGATTCCAGCGCCCCGGTCTGGGCCTGCACCTGTTCCCAGTACCGGCCCACGATCGCTGCCCCATCTCCGTCCTCGGCATGGGGAGCGTAGAGCAGAGGCACCAGCAGCAGCTTGCGCTTCCCCTGGTACTGGTCGGCGGCCGGCCGTTCCACCTGGCCTAGATGCTGGGTCATGTCCTCCCTCCAAGCGGGTCCGATGTCATAATTTCTGGTCTTAAAGTATAGCCAAGCCGCCGGCCTGTCGAGAACATTTGACACTGAAATTGTGCCGTGTTAACTTCACTTTTAGATACTATGTATCTTGTCATTGGAGCCATGATGTCCAAGCGTGACTCTCCCATCGTTGCCCATATGTTGGATGCCCTTGGAGAGAAGGGCTACCGCGACACCGCCCCTCGCCGGGCCATCGTGCAGGCCGTCGCGCAGACGGAGAAGCATTTCACCGCCGAAGACCTGCGGGCCCAGCTTCCGGAAGTGGGACGTGCCACCATCTATCGTTCCCTGAAGCTGTTGCTCGATGCCGGCGTCGTCTGCCGGGTGCTGCTGGAAGATGGCAACCTCCACTACCAGTTGAGCCACCGCGGCCACCACCACCACCTGCTGTGTGTCGAGTGCGGCGTATCGGAAGACCTGACCGGCTGCGATATAGAAGACCAGCTCAAGGATGTCGCCGCCGCCCACCAATTCCAGGTCAGCGGACACTGGCTTGAGATTTACGGCCGCTGCCTCAACTGCGCCGTTCCTGCCGCCGCCTCCCTTTGACCCGCTTGGTCGGGTAGAATCTCCTGTCCCCATAGTGCGGAATCCTTCCGGCCTAGTCTGGCTTGCCAAGTCCCCAGTCCCGGCTCCACAATTTCCGCAAAATTCCCGTGTACTATCGTCCCTGCTTACCTGCAACGGAGGCCAACCGGCCGGTTGGCCTCGTGGCAAGGTGGGCCAGAATGCTGATGGTTGGAGGCCCGGCTAATGGACCAGCGGCAACGCGCTAACCCTTCGACAGCCACCCGGTCACGGCGAGCGGGCATCCTGGCACCCTTGACCTTGATTATGCTCTTGGTGTCTCTCTTGGCCTTGGGGTGCAGCGCCGCCGCCACGCCTGACGCGCCTGTGGAACCAAGCCCGGCCGCGACTCCCGCTGCCAACGTCGCCGCAACAGCCTCTCCCCAGCTAACGGCGGCAATGCCAGAAGCCCCCGGTTCCACCGACGCCCCCGTGCCTACCGACACGCCCGAGCCCACGAACACTCCGGTGCCGGCGGCGGCTCCAATGGAGGACGCGGACTCAGGTCCCGAAACCACCGTTGCCGGCGGGACCGAATTCGTAATCCAGGCTGGCGCCAGGGCCCGTTACCTCATCAGGGAACAACTGGTCCGGCTGGACTTTCCCAACGACGCCATTGGAGAAACTGGCGATGTATCCGGATCGATTATCTTCGACGCCGACGGAGGGATAGTTGCTCCCGGCTCCAAAATCGTGGTTGACCTGCGCGGGTTGAAGAGCGACTCGGACCGGCGGGACGGGTACGTCAGGAACCGTTCCCTTAAGACCGACACCTACCCCAATGCCGAGTTCATCATCCGAGAAGCCGCCGGTCTGCCCAGGCCGTTGCCATCTCAGGGGGAAGCTTCTTTCCAACTGCTGGGCGATATGACGGTGCATGGGGTAACCAGGCCCCTGGCGTGGGATGTAGAGGGAAGTTTCGACGGCGATTCCTTCACCGGACAGGCCAAGACCAATTTCACCTTTGAAGAGTTTGAAATAGACGTTCCCCGGGTGCGCGTGGTCCTCAGCGTGGACAACGACATCCGCCTGGAAGTCGACTTCACCGCAGCTGCTTCTCCTTAGTTCATAGGAAAGCGGAATAAGGCGCAACTATGAGGGGGCTTCAGCAGATACTGCGTCCGGTGCAATGGCTCGTCTCGTCCCTGGCTTCCCTGGGATTCTGGCGTTACCTGGCCCTCCTGGCAATCCTGCTCGGCTCGGCCGCCGGGACTTTCGCCGTGTACGACGACTATACGGCCCCTGAGCCTAGCGCCTTGTCCGAAGAGGAACAGTTAATCCCGGTCCGCATGGGAGACTTGGTCAACAAGGTCTCCACCAGCGGCAGCCTTGCTTTCCCGGAAAGAGAGTCCGTCGCGTTCAACTCCGATGGCCGCGTTGGACACTTGGCCGTCGCCGAGGGGCAGTGGGTTGATCGGGGTGCCGTCGTGGCTCGTCTGGACGATTCGTCGTTGGCCCACCTGGCAGATGCCGTGCTGCGGGCCGAGGCCGAGCTTTGGGAAGCCGAGGATGCGCTGGGCGGTCAGGAGTTCGAGTTCGCCGTCGAGGTGCTGGCTGCCGAGGAGAAGGTACTGTCCGCGGAATCGGACCTGGAACAGGCTCGGGAAGCGTTGGCTGACGCCCAGGCGCCCTACACCAACGATCAGCTGCAGGCTCAGTACGAGGCGGTAGCCGCTGCAGAACTCGATTGGCAGGATGCCCGTGATGCCCTGGAAGCCCTCACCATAGACAATTCCCAGGAGCTGGTCGTGGCTCTGCGGGAAATCGCCGGGGCCGAGCTGGCCCTGGAGACTTCGCGGACCAGCCTGTCTGAGTATGCCGCCGACCTGGAGTTCCAGATCCCCGAGGCTTCCCAGGCATTCATCAATGCCACCATCGCCCTGAACGAAGCCGAAAATGCTTTGGAGGGGTACGAGGACAGGAATAAGGAATGGCTGGTCCTCCGCCTCAGGGAACTGGAAGAAATACAGGACGACCTGGCCACCACCCGGCGCGATCTCCAGCGTTTCCGTGAGTACGAGGAGGACCATCCCAACGCTTTTAGCCACCTGGTCAGCCATTGGGAATTCTTCATAGAAACCTACGAGGAGGATGAGGAACGCCTGCTGGAACTGCTGGTCGAGTATCACCGCCTGGAGGCCAACGTGGTGGTAGCGCAGGAAGAGTTGCGGCGCGCTGCCGAAGACCTGGGGGAGCTCCAACAGGGGCCGGACCTGCTCATGCTGCGGGACTTGGAGGCGTCTGTCCGGTTGGCCGAGCTGGAGTTGGAGCAGACCCGGGACAGGGTGGCGGAACTGGAGGAAGGCGTCGACCCTCTGCTGGTCGGGCTGCGGCAGCAGCAGGTGGAAGCGGCCGGGGCCGCTTGGGAACAGGCCAGGATAGACCTGGCCGAGATGCTCGCCGGCGGAGACCCGATTGACATAAGCCTGAAGGAGAAACAGGTCCAGTTGGCTGAGACCACCCTGGAGCAGGCCCGTTACGAGTTGTCCCTGCTGTCCCAGCGGGACCGGGACCGTGAGCTGGCTCTTCTGCAAGCCGACATTGCCCTGTCCCGCCAGAGGATTGCCGACGCCCGCCGGACGTTGGAAGAAGCAACCCTGCGGGCGCCCATCGCCGGAATCGTCTCCGTCGTACACCTGGAGGAAGGGGATAACGTGGAGGCGGAGACCGTGGTAGTCGAAATCGTGGATACCAGGGTGGTGGAGATTGACGGGGTGGTGGACGAGATCGATGTGCTGTCCATCGCGGTCGGGACGGAGGCCGGGGTGACTTTCGACGCGCTGGAGGGGGAAGTGTTCGACGGGGTCGTCACGGAAATCGCCGAGGAGGGAGCCAACCAGCAGGGGGTGGTGACCTATGCGGTGAAGTCCCGGGTGGACCTGCCGGAGGGCATCGAGCTGCGGGAGGGTCTGACGGCCGTGGTGGAAATGGTGCTGAACGAGGAACGGAACGTGCTCCTGGTCCCGCAGCAGGCCCTCTATGGAACATTCGATGCGCCAACGGTGCGGGTCATGACGGATACCGGCGCGGTGGAGCGTCCGATAACGCTGGGCAACAGCGACGATTTCTGGGTGGCGGTGCGGACCGGCCTGAAGGAAGGCGACACGATAGTCATGGAAACCGCCGAGGTGACCACCTCCGGGGCGGGGTTCCGCCAGCTCCGCACGGTGTCCGGCGGGGGCCGTCGCCGGTAGAGGGTGTGTGAAAATTGAATTCCCACCCCCATCCTGACCCCCGCCTTCGCGGGGGCCGGCTCTTCCCCCGTCAATGGGGAAGGGACTTCTTCACAGGGCTGTCGCATTTGGGTTCTTGAAGGCCCATTAACGTTCAAGAGGCAGCGGCCCACTGGATAGAGTGGATAAAGCGAGGGATGGACAGCCGGGAACTTATTAAAATCAACAGTTGATAACAGGATATATATGCATCAACCTGCGGCACCAGCATGTTGGTGTTTTTCAAGTGCGATAGCCCTGGATTCGTGAGGTTCCCTGAGAAACAACTATCGTGATCGAACTGCGCGACATAACCAAGGTCTACCGGATGGGGAACATCGAGGTGGCGGCCCTGCGAGGGGTCAGCCTGTCGGTGGCGGCCGGCGAGATGACGGCCATCATGGGCGCGTCCGGCTCGGGCAAGTCCACGCTGATGAACATACTGGGCTGCCTGGACGTGCCGACTTCCGGGGCCTACCTGCTGGAAGGCGAGGACGTGGGAAAGCTGGGGGATGACCGGCTGGCGGGAATCCGCAACCGCAAGATCGGATTTGTGTTCCAGACCTACAACCTGCTGCCCCGCCTGTCGGCCCTGGCCAACGTGGAGCTTCCCCTGCTCTACGGCAACGGCTCCAACCGGCGCCGCCGGGCGATGGAAGCGCTGGAGCGCGTGGGCCTGGGAGACCGCGTTCACCACAAGCCGACGGAGCTTTCGGGAGGACAGCAGCAGCGGGTGGGCATCGCCCGAGCCCTGGTCAAGGACCCGTCCCTGCTGCTGGCCGACGAGCCCACCGGCAACCTGGACAGCCAGTCCAGCGAGGAGATCATCCGAATCCTGCAGGGGCTGAACCGGGAGCAGGGATTAACGGTGGTAATCATCACCCACGAAGCGGACATCGCCGCCGCCACCGGCCGGGTAATCACGCTGCGGGACGGCCTGGTGGTGGAGGACCGGGCACGGGTGGGGGCGGGGGCGGGTCAGGAATTGGTGAGAGGATGATGGGAGGGGGTAGTGATTGGAAGGAATTCACGGGGGGATGGCCTGGTATCCCGCCGGATCTGATCGGGTTTGGTGCATGTCTCGGAACCGCAGACGCAAATGCCTCAGGCGTAGACCATCGGCAACGGTCCAAACGGCAACTTGACCGTTTATTCTCTACCTACGCCAAACACTGAATCAGCAATCGCAGCCGCGATTTGGGCTGCAAGTACCGGCGGGACGGCGTTTCCCACTTGGGTAAACTGTCGGGCGGTTGGTCCGATAAACACGAAATCATCGGGAAATGTTTGGAGCCGGGCGCATTCCCTAACACTGAGAGTCCGTGGTATTTCCGGATGAAGATGGGACCGGCCTCCGCCTGCTGTTCCTCCAGCTATTACCGCCTTCGCCGGCGTACTAGGGTCAAGCCTGTCTACCCTTCCAAGTCTATCCCGCTGCCCGTAGTCTAGCCTTATATATCTGTCTACCGAAGCCAATCTGTGGGCCCTAGTCTCATTGTTCGGAGCACACCCTCTGTCCCGCGGCAAAACGGGCCCGCATGGGACTAGAGTATTATGCTCCTTGGGATATGCAAACTTATTCCTAGTCCGCGTTCCCACAATGAATAGGCGCTCCCTAAACTGCGGGATGCCAAAATGGGCGGCATTCAGAATTTTGGGGTCCCCGACGTAATAACCGCTGCCCGAAAGTCTGCTTACCAGTATCGACAGTTGCTCTCCCCCGTCTAGGTCGCGTACCCCTGGTACGTTCTCGATTACGAAGCAAGAAGGCATGAAGTGTTCAATAAACCGCACATAGTCGAACAGCAGGTTGCCGTAAGGTTGATTTGCGAATCCGGTGCGCTTGTATTTGTCCCCAGATTTAGAGAACCTCTGGTTTGCCGCGATCGAAAAGGGCTGACAAGGGGGTCCACCGACAAAGACGCCCTGAAACCCCGGTTCGATTAGTTTCTCAAGCGTTTCAACCGTTTCATCGAAGTTGGAGACATCGCCGGACGTTACAGGCGGACCGAACACGTTCCACTTAGGGCGGTTCCTACGTAAAGTCTTGCAAAACAACTCGTTAATCTCGAAGGCAGCCAGGTGGGAGAAACCGGCCGTCTCAAAACCAATGTCTAATCCGCCGCAACCCGAAAAAAAACTGACCATTGGGACGTCGTTCGGTTTCCGTGCCAGGCCGTCCAGATCTATAGTCGCAACCTCCTGCAAGGTACTCTTTCCACTTTTTTCGTACACCAAGTCGTCCAAGTCATATCCGAATCGCTTTAGAGCATCCATGAGCTCTACGCTGTGTGATTCAGCGTAGTCCAGAATGAACCGTTGCGATTCATGCTTGGCGGTATCATTCAAATCGACCCTATGGAGCATGGTTGTGCTCGTTTGCAATGTCGCTTTTCGCATTCCAATAGACCCGAACGGCCTCTGCTCTATCGGAAAAGTCATTTTGTTGAGAGTTCTTCAGGTAGTTATCGTAATACCTGTGGATTGCTCTGTGGCAATTCGGACAGACTGCTATCAAGTCTGCCAATAACGTGCCAGCGCGGGAATCGACCCGGGTACCAGAGGACAAGGGAAGGATGTGGTGAACATCCAGCACCTTGTCTGTCCAAGGGTACATCCTATGAGTGTCCAAGGCACAGGCATCGCACACGGCCGTTGGATTGGCCTGGAAGTAGCGATTCCTCAACTGAGAGTTGCGCTCGATTACAATGTGAGATTTCTTGACCTTGCTACCTTCTACAAAACCACTATCCAATTCATTCGAAATCGTGGTCGTCTGATAATCAAAGAAATCATGGATGGATCCTCCCCGGAACAGGCTTGCCACCCGGAGGATCTCTTCGGTTCCATCAGCGTTATGAGGTCCTCCGATTGGAGTGATGTCCCGGAAAATTTCTGCCGCGTCTTCCCTGCTTAACGCTGCGATAACCTGGTTGCCCGTACTGTGCAAGTACGATATTTGGCAGAGGAACTTTACGCTCTCCCTAGATTGACGGAGCTGGTCTGCAGTCAGGTTCCGGGCCGCGTCGGCATAATTATCATTATGTAGGATTGTATTGACGAAGTCGGTTTCATCCTCGTCACCTGAAAATCCGCTCTCAATATAGGCACCAATGATTTCGTTTATACTGGTTTCCCGGTTGTCGAGCACCGCAGTTTTCGCGAGAATGTACTTGAGGGTGAAGGCAAGGGGATAACGAATTAGAGCCTGATTGTTCCAATTGTTAAGTCCTGGTGACGGGTCTGTAGTCGCTTCAGCCAAGAAATGGATATACTCGTCGCAGGTCACGGCACCAGGTTGGGCCAGTATGGTAGCAATATCAGTAGCAACTGCTTTGTCCTCCAATTCACAGGCTATCAGACATAACTTCAATACCCGTGCGTAATTCCTCCAAGGATGATAATGCACGGGCAGAAACTCCAAGCCGGTAAGGTCGCGAATAATATCGGCCGGTGTGTTCCGAACATCATGCGTTAACGCAAACTCCGACATTGCGCGTAGAACGTCATATTGGAAGTAGGCCATGCGGCCTTGGTCCCATCTCCACACAAGGGCCCTCCTTTGGACATCGCTGGAGGAGACCCCAAAGTATCATAGGAATATGTGACGTGCAATTCGGGGCTTTCCGCAGCGAAATTCCTGCACCCCGACGTGAAGGGTCGACTAATGCCTGACAGGTTCTCCCCTGAGGTGCGCAGTCGGATTATGGCCCGAGTTAGGTCTAAAGGGACCAAACCCGAATTGGTTGTGCGAAGGGCCCTACACCGATTAGGTTACCGTTATCGCCTTCATCGGGCCGACCTTCCAGGGTGCCCCGACCTTACCTTCCACCTTCGCCGGAAAGTCTTGTTTGTTAACGGGTGCTTTTGGCATCTACATCCTGGATGCTCTTGGGCGAGAATCCCGGTTGGAAACAGGGGGTACTGGTTGCCCAAATTGAATGGCAATCGCAAGCGGGATTTGGACAACCTTGCAGCTTTGAAAAGGGACGGATGGGAAGTATTTATAGTGTGGGAATGCGAACTCAAGGATTGGGAGGCAACTCTCAACCGAGTCATCCAGTTTCTCGGTCCTGTAAAATGGCGATGACTTCGCGGTTTATCGCCCAGTGCTGAACCGAACTTTCGGGCATATACCGTTCGCCATAACCGAACGGAACTATCTCGCCTGGGCGGGAATGACGGCCCAAGTCCCGGGTAAGCCGTGAACCCGCTGGCGACCCTCAGCGTCGCCCTGGCGTCCCTGGCGGCGAACAAGCTGCGGGCGGCGTTGACCCTGCTCGGGATAATCATTGGGGTCTCGGCGGTGATAACGCTAATGGCCATCGGCCGGGGCGTCCAGGACTCGATCACGGAAAACCTGCGTTCCCTGGGGACCAACCTGCTGTTCGTGCAGCCCGCCGCATCGGGGGATGCAGCTGGAATGCTTACCCTTGAGGACGCCCTGGCCCTGGAAGACCCCCTGTTCGCCCCGTCGGTGGTGGGGGTTGCCCCGGAACTCCGCAACAGCGGAACGGCCGTGGCGGGAAGGAACAACACCAACACGCAAATCGTGGGCGTAACCCCGCCCTACCGGGAGGTGCGCAACTTTCCCCTTGCCTCCGGCCAGTTCATCACCCACGGCCACGTCGACCAGATATCCCAGGTGGCGGTGCTGGGCTCCGAGGTGGCCCGGACCTTGTACGGCTTTCGCGACCCGGTGGGACAGGCCCTGCGGCTGAATGGCCGGCAGTTCCAGGTGGTCGGGGTGCTGGAAAGCAAGGGCGGGTCCTTCCTGGGGTCCTTCGACGAGCAGGTGCTGGTCCCCATCACGACGGCCTACTACCGGCTGGGCGGAGAGCGGACGCCCCACGGCGGAGTCCGGGTCGGCAACATCAACGTCCAGGTTGCCAGCGTGGAGCAGGTGGACCAGGCAGTCCAGGAGGTCGCAACCGTGCTCCGGCTGCGGCACCGCATCACCCGGGAGGATGACTTCGTCATCACCAGCCAGCAGGACACGGTGGAGGCGCTGACCCAGACCACCGACACCTTCATCATGTTCCTGGGCTCCATCGCCGGGATTTCGCTCCTGGTCGGGGGCATCGGTATCATGAACATCATGCTGGTGTCGGTGACGGAGCGGACCAGGGAAATCGGCATCCGCAAGGCCATGGGGGCCAAGCGCCGGGACATCTTGCTCCAGTTCGTGGCTGAGGCGACCCTGCTGAGCTTGGGCGGGGGGGCGGCCGGGGTGGTGCTGGGCTGGTTCCTGGCCAACGCGCTGAACGGGTCGGCCATCCTGGGAGGGCGACCCACGCCCACCGCGGCCAGCCCGGACATCGCCATCCTGGCCCTGGCGGTGTCGGCGGGCATCGGGCTGTTCTTCGGCATTTATCCGGCCATCCGGGCGGCGTCGCTGCATCCCATCGAAGCCCTGCGGCACGAGTAGGCCCGGCAAGGGAGGGAAAGGTGACCAAGTCATTCATAGCCCTGGCGATCATCGCAGCATTCCTGGGAGTGAGCTGGGGAGGAGCATTCATCGGAGGCATCGTCTACGGGGAGTACAGGTCGGATGGCGGCCAACCCCAGGCCGCTCCCCGGGCGCCGGGCGGAGGACAGTTCACCCAGGCTGGGCGGAGCGGCGATGGAGCCGGGAGCCCGGCCAGAAGCGCGGGGCAATCACGCCAGGGTGCTTCAGGCAGTAGCGGGCCGAGCAACGGGGTGTTTACCCGGCAGGACGGGCGTACCGGCGAGCCGGGCGCCCAACCCGCACCAGGAGAGAACCGGAGCCCGGGAGCGGGTGGTGGACCGGATGCCCAGTCCTCCGCAGATGAGGCCGGCGGGCCTGCGACCCGTCCGGGTACGGGACGAGGCGGCATCCTGGTAGGAACGATCCAGGAGGCGGCAGAAGGGAGCGTTCTCATCGTGACGGAGAGCGGAACGGAAAGCGGGAGGGTATCGGCTGCCCTGTCGGAGGAAACGGTGATCTTGACCGTCAAGGAAGCCGGGGTTGATGACCTTTCCGAAGGAGTCCAGGTTGTGGCGGTGGGACGGCGGGCCGACGACGGACTCACAGTGCGAGCCCTGCTCCTGAACCCGGATGATGTGGACGTTTCCTTCCTGGGAGGGAGGCCATCTGGAGGGAGAGAGGACAGGGGAGTGCGGCAACCGTAGGGGTGGTACAATCCCGGTCACATTCTGGCCGGTTTTTCAGGTGAAGCGATGCGATACGACGTGGTGATTGTGGGAGCAGGTTCCTCGGGGTGCGTCCTGGCGGCCCGATTGTCCGAGGACCCCAACCGGACGGTGCTGCTGCTGGAGGCGGGGCCGGACTATCCCGACCCGGCGGCTGTGCCCGACGAGATCCGGTACGACATGAACCAGGCGGCGTCCCAGGTGGACGCTCCGCACAACTGGTCCTTCGTGGGGCAGGCCACGCCGCAGGCGCGCGGGCCCGCCGCCGTGGCGCGGGGGAAGGTGGTCGGTGGGACCAGCTCCATCAACCACCAGATCTTCCTGCGGGGCGCGCCGGAGGATTACGACAACTGGGCGGCGCTGGGCAACGACGAGTGGTCCTACGTGAAGGTGCTGCCCTTCTTCCGCAAGCTGGAGACGGACACGGACATCGCAGACGACTTTCACGGCTCCGACGGGCCTATACCGGTAAGGCGGCACCCGAGGGAATCGTGGCTGCCCATTCATGCGGCCTTCCACCGCGCCTGCATCGACGCCGGCTTCCCCAACGACCCGGACATGAACCATCCCGACGGCACGGGGGTGGGGGCCGTTCCGCTGAACAACCCGGGCGGCGTGCGGATGAGCACGGCGCTGACTTATCTGAATGACTGCCGGCACCGCCTCAACCTGACCATCCGGGGCGGCGTGATGGTCCACCGGGTGCTGTTCGAGGGAGGGCGGGCAACCGCCGTGGAGGTGGGCAGCGGGGACGAGACCTTCATCGTGGAGGGACAGGAGATTATCCTCAGCGCGGGAGCCATCCAGTCGCCGCAGCTATTGATGCTGTCCGGCATCGGGCCGGCCGCGGACCTGGAGCGGTTGGGGATCCCGGCGGTGAAGGACCTGCCGGGGGTGGGCCAGAACATGAAGAACCATCCCTCTGCCTCCATCCGTTTCCAACCTGCCGATGGCTTAACCCTGGATCCGGGAGCGCCCCGCAACCAGGTGGCGCTCCGGTTCGGGCCCGCCGGTTCCCCCACCCGCAATGACGTTCAGGTCCAGACCACGTCGTCTAATCCGGTGGGCCAGCAGACGGTGGACATCCGCATCGGCTGCCGGTTGGAGCTTCCCGACAGCCAGGGGAGCCTGACCCTGGAATCGGCCGACCCGTACCAGCAGCCCCGCCTCGACTACCAGTTCCTGTCCGAGCCGTGGGACCGGGAGCGTATGAGGGACGCTGTGCGGCGGATGGTGGCGCTGTTCGATCATCCGGCCTTCGAGGGCATCACCGGGGCGCGAATGGAGCCGCCGGAGGAAACCCTGGCGTCTGACGACGCGCTGGACCTGTGGCTGCAGCAGACGGTGTCCATCGCCGGCCACACGGCCTGCACCTGCCGGATGGGGCCGGAGGATGATCCCTTGGCGGTGGTGGACCAGCACTGCCGGGTCTACGGCGTGGAGGGACTGCGGGTTGTCGATGCGTCGGTAATGCCGGACCTCGTACGGGCCAACACCAACGCGACGGCAATAATGATCGGGGAGCGGGCGGCGGACCTGATTTTGCAGGGGAAGTAGCAGAGGCTACCTCTTCCGCTGGACGGCTGGACGGCTGGACGGCTGGACGGCTGGACGGCCCCCAACTGTTGAGCGCCCATTCTCGGGAACATGAGACGCCACCTGGAGGACTTGAATGGTTGCCACCAAGAACATCGGCCTGGCCACGCCCCGGCTGGACGGCGAGGCTAAGGTAACCGGGGCAACGCGGTACACCCAGGACCTGTCCCTCCCCGGGACACTGTGGGGACGGTGCCTGCGCAGCCCGTGGCCCCACGCGCGCATTACCAGTATAGATACCTCAGCGGCGGAAAGATTGCCCGGTGTCCACGCCGTAATCACCGGGGCCGACGTGCGGGGACTGCGGTACGGGAGGCGTCTGCACGACGTTCCGGTGCTGGCGGATGACCGGGTCCGGTTCGTGGGGGAGCGGGTGGCGGCAGTCGCGGCCGAGGACCGGGAAACGGCGGAGGCGGCGCTGCTGCTCATTGACGTGACCTACGAGGAATTTCCTGCCGTCTTTGAGCCGGAGGAAGCCCTGGCCGGCGGAGCGCCGGTCCTGCATCCCGACTACAACTGGTACGCGGGCATTCCCCGTCCGCTGGAAGCTCCCTCCAACGCCTTTGTCACGGATACGTGGGGCAAGGGCAACGTGGAGATCGGTTTCCGGGAAGCGGACCTGATCGTGGAGGGGACCTACTCGGTCCCACGGCAGCACCAGGCCTACCTGGAAGGGCACTCGTGCCTGGTGTGGATCGACGAGGACAACAGGATCCAGGTGTGGGCCTCTAACAAGGTGCCCTACCAGGTGAAGGAGCAGTTGACCATCGGTCTGGGATTGCCGGAAGACCGTATCCGGCTGAACCCGGTGGACATTGGCGGCGACTACGGGGGCAAGGGTTCTCCGATGGATATTCCGGTGGCCTACTACCTGGCGGCCAAGACCGCGCGGCCGGTTCGGATGGCGATGGACTCGCTGGAGGAGTTCACGGCGGGCAATCCCCGTCACGCTGCGACCATCCACCTGAAAACCGGAGTGAAACGGGACGGAACGCTGACGGCCCAGGAATCCCAGGTGTGGTTCAACAGCGGCGCCTACGGCGGGTTCAAGCCGGCGCCCGGCTGCAACCTGGGCGGAGCGGCCAAGGCGGGCGGCCCCTACCGGATCCCTCACGTCCGGCTTACGGGAACTCAGGTCTACACCAACACCGTACCGGGCGGGTTCATGCGGGCTCCGGGGGAGCCGCAGGTGGTTTTCGCCGCCGAGTCCCACATGGACGAGATCGCTGCCCAACTGGGGATCGACCCGGTGGAGTTCCGGCTGATTAACCTGCTGCGCGAAGGGGATGTTGATCCGGTGGGGATGAGGTACCAGTCCATCCGGGCGCGGCAGACGGTGGAAGCGGTGGTGGAGGCGTCGGGGTACCGCTCCGAGAAGGCCGTGAACATGGGGCGAGGGATAGCGGTTGGCGAACGCACTACGGCCGGGGGCGAGTCCCACGCGGCGGTGACGCTCAACCTGGACGGTTCGGTGGTTGTCAACTCCTCCATTTTCGAGCCGGGGACGGGCACCTACACTGTGTTGAGCAAGATAGTGGCGGAGGAACTGGGCATCCCGGTGGACCGCGTCTCGGTGGAGGTCTGGGACACGGACGCCGTTCCCTTCGACACGGGAGTGGGCGGCAGCCGGTCAACGCGGATGGGGGGAACGGCGGCCCTGGAAGCATCGGCGGATGTGTCCCAGCAGTTGTACCGGGTGACCGGAGACCTGATGGGGTGGCCGGAAGGTGAACTGTCCATCGAGGGGGACGACATCGTCCGGCGGGATACGGGAGAACGCTCCCCTTGGGTGGGCATCCTGGCGCGGATCGGTGGTCCGGTTTCCGGGCGGGGGACGGCGGTTGATCCAGACCGGTCGCCGATTACATCGTTCACGGCCCAGGTGGCCGAGGTGTCGGTGGACCCGGAGACGGGAGCGGTGCGGCTGGAGCGTCTGACTACCGCGCACGACGTTGGGAAGGTGTTGAATCCGCTGGACCACCAGGGGCAGATAGAGGGCGCGGTTATCCAGGGGGTGGGGTTTGCGCTGACCGAGGAGATGGGTGTGGATGAGGGGAGGGTTTCCACCGTGAGCTTCGGGGATTACAAGATTCCGAACCTGGCAGACGTTCCGACGCTAGACACCGTGGTACTGGAGTCGGGCATGGGGTCCGGTCCGTACAACGCGAGGGGGATCGGCGAGAACCCCAGCGGATGCGTCGCTCCCGCCATCGCCAACGCCGTGGCCGATGCAGTGGGGGCGCGGGTCAAGGAACTGCCGGTGACGGCGGAGAGGGTCTACCGTGTGCTGAACGGCGGGGACCGTTAGGCTAGTGGGAGCCTGCCTGCGCTGCGGCTTTGAGTGTATAATCCCGGCAAGTCCTCTCCGGTATGGAGAGGGAACCACGACGTGGTCGTTGATTTGACCGAATCTTCAAAGGAGGAACCTGGCATGGGTATTCAGATCAAACGCGTTGGACACGTGGGGATCCTGGTATCCGATTTCGAGCGATCGTTCAAGTTTTACACCGAGGTCCTGGGCTGCAAGGTCACGTCCCGGCGCCGCCGGCCCGACGGAGCGGAGACGGCCTTCCTGCGGTTCGATGAAACCCACCATGACTTCGTCATCGCCACCGCCCCCGACGACGTGGACGTTTCCGAGAACGTTCCCGGGCGGGCCAGGCTGGTGCAGCAGGTGGCCTTCGAGGTGGAGAACCGGGATGAGTTCATGAAGGCGCTGGCCCACATCCACACCCACGGCGCAGAGATCGTCAGCGGCCCCCTGACCCACGGCATCGAGGCTGGTGGGAACCTGGAGGGCAGCGGCAGCCGCTCCTTCTACTTCCTGGACCCGGACGGCAACCGGCTGGAAATCTTCTGCGACGGCATGAAGGTTCCCAACGGGGAGCAGTTCCCCCGAGCGGAGTACGCCGACGCCATCAAGGACTTCATGGACAAGAAGGCTGGCAAGGTCCCCGTCTCGGCGGACGATTAATCAAAGCGGACCGGATCTTCCGGCAGCCAGGCGCAACAAAAGGACGGCGGGGGAACACTCCCCGCCGTCTTCGCGTTTCTGCGCGGGAGGGATGGACTAGAAGCCGGCTTTTTCGGTCCGACCCAACCCGGGAAGGTCGGCGTTTGCGGGGGCGGAGCCGTTGCCGTCGGTGGGATACATCTCGTCCAGGATGGCGTCCCGCCACTCCACGCCGGGTCCGAGGAGCCGCTCGATGGCGCGGACCTGGTAGTAGCTGGTGCCCGTTCCGGGAGGGTCTCCTCCGTCGGACACAGTGTGGGTGGCTTCCAGCAGCAAGCGTCGGGCGTGGACGATGGCCATGTCGCTGCGGGACAGGTTCTCCAGGGAACGGTCAACGATGGACCCCATGCTCTCCTGTACCGCTACGTCCTGGGCGTTGATGCCCTCGATGCCGGTGAAGGTCTCGCGCTTCTGGACCTGGCGGTCGATCAACCAGTCGTTGCCCCGGTTGCCGATGGTACGGTAGTCGGGGAGGATGTGCTGCTCGCCCCGGCCGTACCCTTCCTCCATCGCCACCCATTCCTCCTCGGTGATGGGTTGGTCGTCGTAGCTGTAGGTGAAGTTGTAGATCATGCAGTTGTGATCGTCCATGGGGACCCACATGTGGCCGGAGATGATGGCGTGGGCCGAGCGTCCCCGGAAAGCGGACTGGCTGGGCCGCAACTGGTGGAAGGGCATAACATAATGGTAGCCCCGCACGATGCTGCCCCGCTCTCCTAGGGAGCGGACACCGGAATACCGGTAGCCGTAATCGGTGACGTCCACCTCCACCTGGGGCGCGCCGCCCTTCACCAGGTCGGAGTCAATGCGGATTCCCGCCTTGTCGGTATCGGGGGTTATGGTGCGATGCAGGATGGGGGCGTGTGCGGTGTCGATGCCGCCCTCCAGTCCCTGGAGCCAGTTGCACTCCTGCATGTTCTTGGAAACGTGACGGTGGGTCTCGGGAAGGAGAGTCCACTCGAAGTTGGGCGGCGGGGGCTGCTTGCCGGGCTCTCCCAGGTAAGCCCAGATGACGCCGCCCTGCTCGATGGTGGGATAGTTCTTGATGGTGACCTTGTCCTTGAAGTCGCTGTCCGGTGGCTCGTTCATCATGTCCAGGCACCTGCCGTCCACGTCGAACTTCCAGCCGTGGTAGACGCAGCGGATGCCGCACTCCTCGTTGCGGGCCAGGAAGAGAGACGCGCGACGGTGGGGGCAATACTCGTCCAGCAGCCCGATGCGGCCCTCGGTATCGCGGAAGGCGATGAGGTCCTCGCCCAGCAGCCGCACCCGCACCGGGGCGCAGTCGGGTTCGGGAAGCTCGACGGATAGGGCGGCGGGCATCCAGTAGCGGCGCATGGTCTCGCCCATAGGAGTGCCGGCGTCGGTCTGGGTCAGGGTCATGTTGTCCATCGGGGTTAGCATGGTCTCCTCCTGAAAGGGCCTATTGCGACCGTTCTTTTCTTAGCCAGGAATGAAGGATCTCGGCAATCTCCGCAGGCTTGTGCTGATTATCGCGGATGTCCACAGGCTTGCATTCTACCTTTGACAAGGACCGCCACCCCTTGACGAGCTTGTAGAGTCGCCATTCTTCCCCGTTGGTTAAAACGGCCACCCCTTGTGTCATCCTTGGACTTGCCCGGGCGTATCCCTCCAGTTGTTCTAATTCACCGTCGAGGTTGGTACCGACGGCCTTAGCTTCGATGATGATGTTGGGTACTGCCTGCCACTTACCGATTTTACCCGAGTCCGCTTCCCCGAACATTGCATAATCGACCCGCTTGGAATTGCCCATACGGCCATTATATGGGCGGCAGTATTCGGGGTGGCATTCCTTGGGGTCGCTCGTGTCCCAGCCCAGCGCCCTGATAATCGGGTCGATGAAGGCGTAGCGAGTGTGTTCCTCCAACCAGCGGGTCTCCCCCAGGTAATGGAGTCTGTCCACTTCCTCCCACTCGTCCATCACCCGTCGAATTTTGCCAATTGTCCTCTTGACCATTTCGACTGTCATTATCGGATTCTCCGGCCGAGGTTACCCCTGGCGGACGAACTTGTCGATGCCGGTGCCGTCGCTGAGGCCGACATAGATGTCGCCGCGGGAGTCCACCCAACTGCCGTGGCCGGGGCCGCGGCAGGGGAAGCGGGCCAGGACGTTGCCGGAGGTGTCCAGGACGCTGACCCGGGCCGAGGAACCTTCCACCGGACCCTCGCTGACGACCAGGACCCCCTCGCTGTCCACGGAGATGTCCATGGGGCGCTGGATGTCTTCCCAGATGGCGATGAACTCACCGTCCAGGGTGAACAGCTGCATCCGGTGGTTTTCCCGATCGCACAGGAAGATGGTGTCGTTGTGGATCAAGAGGCTGTGGGGCAGGTGGAAGTGTCCCGGCTCGGTCTTGCCCGGCGCTCCCCAGGACTGCTTGAGCTGGCCGTCCCAGGTGAAGCGGTGGATGCGGGCGTTGCGGTACCCGTCGGAGACATAGAGGTCGCCAGAGGGGGAGGGGATCATTTCGGTGGGGTAGTTGAAGGGGCCTGCTGCCCGGGGGCACAGGTCGCCGGGGTTCTCGCAGCCGGTATCCGAGTGGACCCCGTGGCGTCCCAGCATCTGGATGGGCTTGCCATCAATGGTATAGACGAGGCACACGGAGTTGTCCCGGTCGGTGAGGTAGACGGTGTCGTCCTCAATGTAGATGCCGTGGGCGAAGGAGAAGGCACCGTTGCCCCAGCTGTCCAGCAGGTTGCCGTCCCGGTCGAAGATGAGAATGGGCGGGTCCTTGCGCTGGAACGCAAACACCCGGTCCTGGGAGTCGGCGGCCATGGCGCTGACCATGGCAAAGGTCTCGCCCTCGGGCAGTTTGGCCCAGTTTTCCACCATTTCATAGGTATACTTGCCGCTTCCTACCGTGGTCATGCTCTGGCCTCCTTTAAAGGTGGGTTGGATGGGGTGACTTGGATGACGTTATTGTAACGCCGGAACTAGATCTTGGTCGGGCATTATGGAGAAAGAAGCCGGCGGCACGACGGCCCATAGAAATCACCCTATGAGGCCACGGGTCCCGAGGTTGACGGCAAAATGGGTCACCACTGCTCTGACCACGGACCATGATCCTTCCGCCAACTTCCCACCAAAGTAGGTTTTCACGTTTTCCCATACTTCCGCCTGACGAATTTCGGACAGAAACTCATGCCCATCGAACGATAGCCGATGCAATTGGCCCATACCGAAGGGAGGCCCTTCTGCTGGAACGATTAGGCCAGCATCTTCCATGAGGGTCAGGTGATATTCGATTTGCTCCCCTGTGTATCCTTCGGGAGCATCCAACCAGTGCCCGTCATGATAATCGTCGTCTTTCGAACCGAGCGCCCTATTGATGGCAATGCGTTCTTCTTTGGTTTTTACGATCGCGAAACTGCGAGGGTGATTGTTAATGGCAGCCAACAACTGACAGATCAATTCGATGTTTCGTTCCATGATTCCATTCGCCCTTCGTTAATGGCCTCTTTATTCCAGGTGGGGCATCACCTCTTCGGAAAACAGCTTCATGGACCGCATCACCTTTTCATGCTCCATGCCGCCGAAGTCGAAATTGCAGCCGAAGTATTCGATGCCCTCCGCGCGGAGGGCATTAATCTTTTCGACGCATTGCTGGGGGGTGCCGATGATGGCCCGGTTCTCGGCCAGGTAGTCGTAGCTTAGGGGAAGCTGCTGGCGCCGCCGGCGCCAGTTGTCCATCTGCTGGTAGACTTCGCTCCCCTCGCTGATGTTGTTGCGCCACTGCATAATGTCAATGACCCAGTTAAGCTTGTCCAGCGTGTCGCGCCGGGCCTCATCCTCGGTCTCGGCAACGTAGAAGTAGCGGAAGAAGGGAATCTCCGACTTGGGCAGGTTGAATTCCGCCTCGGCGGACTTGTCCACGAACCGTTGGCACAGGTCCAAGGCTTCGGCGGTGTCCTGCACTACGGCGATGCAGAGGCTGTGGCCGGTGGAAACCACGAAGTCCAGCGTGACCGGGTTCCTGGTGGCGGCCAGGTAGATGGGGGGATGGGGCCGCTGAGAGGGCATGGGCACCAGGTTGGCGTGGCGGGCCTGGAAGTGCTTGCCCTCCATGGTGAAGCCGGGTGTCGTCCATAGGCCCTGGACCATCCTCACCGATTCCTGGAAACGGTCCTGGCTCTCATCGGGGTCAATGTTGTATCCCCGGTACTCGTAGCCCGAGCCGGACCCGCGGCCGAATCCCACGTCCAGCCGGCCGCCGCTGATCAGGTCCAGGGTGGCGGTATCCTCGGCCAGACGCAGGGGGTTGTGTAGGGGAGAGACGAGGACGGCAGTACCCAGCCGGATCCGCTCAGTGCGGGCGGCGAGATGGGTGGCGACGATGAGGGACGACGATCCGATGCAATAACGGGTGAAGTGGTGCTCGGCTAGCCAGGCGCTGTGGAATCCCAGTTCCTCAGCATACTGGACCTGCTCGGTGGTGTCGGCGATGACGGCGGCGGCCTCCCGGCCCTCGGGCCAGGGCAGGTGGGTGAAAAAGGCGAACTTCATGGGGGGAGTTTAAGGGGTGCGGGTTGCTCGCGCCAGTGTCTTTCTGGGCCATGGCGGGAACGGGTCCGCCGGATTGACCCACCGGCCGGCGTTAACCGAATCCGAACCATCCCAGGTGCCGGTGGCTCAGCAGTCCGGCGTAGGTGACGACAATGCCAATCCCGACGATGATGGAAAGCCACCGGTCCGAGAGTTGGTGGCGGGTCTCAGGGAACACAACCACATAGGGAGCCTGGGCCTCATGCTCGTCTTGCTGGGGTTGCGATTCCAACTGTCTCATACCGCGTTCGTGGTGCAGGTCCCAAACGTTAATGGTCAGGAAAATGATAACGGCGGAGATCAACATGGCGAACACATCGATCAGGAACATGGAAAACGGTTGCTTCTCAGCATCGAATTCAGGACGGGAGAGCAGCGCGAAAAAAATGGTGATCCCGGCGAAGATGATCAGGGCGAACAGTTCGCCGAGGACCAGTCCCAGCTGCTTGGAACGGGCCATGGCATCCAACTCTGCTTCGGCCTCGTTGAAGGCTAATCGTTCGTCGACGTTGTTCAGAAAGACGGCGGAATTGAAGTAGCCCCGGGCTTGGGAATATGCCTCTTTGAGATCGGCCTGATTCCTGGGTGCGTCGATGCGGAGGACGCACTCCAGGACAGCGCGGTCGATGACGCCTCTCTTGGCAAACATGTCGAGCTTTCGGAAGAGACTGAAGGCCTGGGCTTCTTCCGCGTGGCTGCGGGACACCAGGGTTGCGATTCGAAAGGCCAGCAACAGGGTGAATATGGTGGCCGAGAGTCCGACTACTTCGAAATAATGATCGGTCACCCAGGAATTATCGCCATTGCTCAGGAAACCCTTGAAGAGACTGCTCCGAAAATACACAAAGGTTCCACAGGCTCCCAGCGCAATCATGAGCGCTTTGAATCCCCAGCGGATCTCGGCCTCGAAAATGAGGAGCAAGTTGGCGATGATGATGGCGACAACGCCGATGATTAGGTAATCTCCCGCGACCGAGATTTCGTCTATTAGACGCTCTCCGTTGACCACGGTTAACGAAAGGGCCAGGAGCCACAGCAGGGTCAAAATGGGCCTCATGTGTTCCAGCGCGTTTATCCCGGGGTTGTGGGCCAACATAATGCTGGACTGTCTCCAGGCAACTCCTGCGATGGGGTGAATCAATGCTCCCCCAATAAGGATGAGTATCAGTGCGTTGCCACGAATGATTCCGTTGATGGGAACACTTTTGTCGAGAATAGTCTCACCGGAACTGATGCCGATTAGCAGGCTCAAGGGAACTATTAAGAGGGTTGGGATGAGACCGGCGACTGTGGCGCAAAACAGATCGATTGAACGGGACTCATAGCCGCTGCGTTCGATCAAGTCGTCAGGCAGGGCTCCCTTCAAGCCGGCCCCCCAGGCCAGCGAACGCCTGTTGAGGCCGTAGATGATCGCTGAACCAACGGCGAGCAGGATGCCCAAAGCCAATAACCAGAGGGTCGGGTCCGCAGAGGAGGACGCCGACCCCTGCAATGTGTCAGCGAGTTGTGTGACCCAGGCCGCCGGGCCTGCTGAAGACGATGCGGCCTCCCGCACTCCGGCTACGAGTTGGCCGGATAGCACGAAGGCAGTGCCGACCACCCCCAGGGCGATGAAGAGCAGCTTTGCTGGGGTCATCGTCACGGAAGTCTGGTTGCCCTCGAGATCATGGTGCGACAACCAGGTCGCAAGAATCGCAACGATCGGCGCGATTTCAAACAGGATAACGGCCACGGCCACGTCCAGATACCTGAGGGACAGGGCGAACAAGGCTATGTTGAAATATGAAATGGCTATCAGCAGGATCTGAAAGCTGAACATCCTGCGGAATATTAGTTTCCACACGGCCCAGTTGAAGAACAGCTTTGAAAAAAACGCCGCCAGGAACAGCGCGTATACGATGGCGATGCCGCCCCTCCACCCCATGGTGAACAAGAACGGGTGGTCCTGGCTGTCGGTCAGCACGACTGCCAGTGGTATGAAGGAGTAGCAAAGGACGGCAAAGAGCATGAGCCCGGCGCTCTTCAAGTTGCTCTCCGGACCGTCGGCGTCGGTGCCCCGCGGCGCTAAAGCTGCTGTCGGATCTAACGCCATAATGACGGAATTATAGCATCCTCGTCCGCTGCCTCCCTCCAGTGGGTTAGTCCCGGGCCGCTCCTTTCCTAGCGTGTGCGTTGCGGCTATAATCTATGCGTCAATTAGTGCCGTTCGCCGGGTTGGGTTTGTGTGGAAAGAGGGGATCGAAGATTCCGGCGGGGCAGGAAGTCCGTAGATATTCTGGAAGCGGAGGGCGTGCAATGCCAGGCAAGGAAGACATTGCCCTGATGGCCCACCTGATGCGCCGCGCCGGGTTCGGGGCGGGACGCGACGAACTGGAGGCCAGGGCGGAGCAGGGTTATGAAGCCACGGTGGAAGACCTGCTGAATCCTGACAATCACCCGCCGGTGGACGACGACGTACTGTTCCGGTACTTCCCCAACTACGAGGGAGGTATGGCGCCGGTCCAGTCCCAGGCCCACTGGCTCTACCGGATGGTCAACACCCAGCGGCCGCTGGAGGAGAAGATGGTCCTCTTCTGGCACCAGCTCTTCGCCACTGGCAACTCCAAAATCGACAATCCACCGGAGATGGTGCAGCAGATCGCCATGTTCCGGCGCCACGCCTTGGACCGGTTCCCCGACATCCTGGTGGAGCTGGCGAAAAATCCGGCCATGATCTACTGGCTGGACAACAACGGCAACCACAAGGGGGCCATCAACGAGAACTGGGGCCGGGAGTTGCTGGAGCTGTTTTCCATGGGAGTGGGCAACTACTCCGAGGACGACATAAAGCAGGCGTCCCGCGCCTTCACCGGCTGGACCATTGCCCCCAAGATTCCCCGGCTCCCCCTGGGACGGTTCTACTGGGAGTTCGAGTACGATCCGGCGGACCACGACTTCGAGGAAAAGACCTTCCTGGGTGAGAAGGGTAATTTCAACGGCGACGACATCATCAACATCATCGTGCGGCAGCCGGCCACTGCCAGGTTCCTCTGCCGCCACCTGTACAACTTCTTCGTGGCCGACGAGGTGCAGGTTCCCGCGTGGAATGACACCCCGCCCAGGGACCCCGAAGCCATCGAAGTCCTGACCCAGGCCTACTTCGAGTCGGACTACGACCTGAAGGCCGTCCTGCGGACGCTGTTCAACTCGGACTTCTTCAAGAATTCTCGCTTCACCCGGGTCAAGAGTCCCGCGGAGTTGGTGGTCAGCACGTTGCGGCTTTCCGGGGGATTCAACGGCCCGAGGGAAGGCTACCAGGCTGCCGCTGCCGAGTGCGCCTTCCAGGGACAGGAACTACTGAACCCGCCCAGCGTGGAAAGCTGGCACACTGGCGAGGAGTGGATTGACGGCGGCGCTCTGGTGCGCCGGGTCAACTTTGCCGCCAGGTACCTTTCCGACACCCGAATGCCGGGCATCAGCGCCATCGTCGAGCGTCTGAGGGGGCAGGGCAGCCTGACCCCGGATCGGTTCGTGGAGGAGTGCCTGGACCAGATTGGGCCCCTGGAAGTAGAGGAACCCACCCGGCGGGAGCTGATCAACCAGGTCAGCGAGGGCGGCAATATCCGCTGGGACAGCGATGAAGCAGCAGCTGACGCCGAGCGTCGGGCGGGAATCACCCTGGCACTGGTGGCCGCGTCAAGAGAGTATCAGTTTGCCTGAGTGGGCCGGAGCCGGGGCACCGGCACGCCCGAACCAGTCTGCCCAAACAGCAAATCGCGGCAGGAGGAGATAATGACCGCAACCAAGAAAGACCCCGTCCTGGTAATTCTGCAGCTCACCGGGGCCAACGATCCGTTGAGCACGGTGGTGCCCTACACCAACCCCCACTACCACGACGCGCGGCCCAACGTGGGGATCGCCGCCGACCGGGTGCTGCCCATCAACGACACACTGGGATTCAACCCCCACGTGGGAGCAGTCAAGGATCTGTGGGACCAGGGCAAGGTCGCCATTATCCAGGGGATCGGCTACGAGAACTCACCCCGCTCCCACTTCCGGTCCATGGACATCTGGCACACCTGCGAGCCGGACAAGGTGGGGACGGAAGGTTGGGTAGGACGGGTCATCCGCGACCTGGACCCCAACGGCTCCAACGTCCTGAAGGGCATCAACGTGGGACAGGGACTGCCCCGGGCCATGGCCCTCAAGGGCGTTCCGGTCACGTCGGTGTCCGACCTGGAGTCCTACGGTGTGTTGACCGACGTTCCAGTGGTGGACAGCCAAGTGCAGCGGGACCGAATGCTGGACATCTTCTCCCGCATCTACTCTCCGACCATCGGCTCCGGCCCGGTGATGGACTACCTGAGCCAGACGGGACGGAACGTACTGGACGGCGCGGATGTCCTCAAGACCGCTCCTGAAAAGTATAGCTCCAACGTGGAGTACGCCGCATCTCCCATCGCCAAGGCTCTGAAAACGGTGGCGCAGGTGCATCTGGCCGGTCTCGGAGCGCAGGTCTTCTACACCCAGCACGGCAGCTTCGACACCCACTTCAACCAAGTGATGATGCACACCCGCCTGTGGACGGACGTGGGGCAGGCCATCGGCAACTTCTTCGACGACCTGCGCGAGCACGATGCCTCCGACAACGTCATCATGATGCTGTTCACCGAGTTCGGACGCCGGGTCAAGGACAACGGCACCGGCACCGACCACGGCGCGGGTGGCGTTGCCTTCGTCATCGGCGACCCGGTGCAGGGTGGGCTGTACGGGACCTATCCGTCCCTGGCCCCAGAGGACCTGACCCAGGGCGACCTCGCCCCCAACTACGACTTCCGCGGCTTCTACGCCTCGCTGTGCGAGCGTTGGCTGGGGCTGGACTCGGCGCCCATCGTCGGCGGCGCCTACGAGCAGATGGCTTTCGTCTAGGCGCGGAGCGAACATGGCTGGATACTCGGGCAGACCGCTGGCGGCCAAGCTGGGACTCAAGGCCAACGCCGCGGTCTGCTTGTTTGGTGCGCTTCTGGAAATACCCGAGTCCTGTAAGGGTGGATAACTTGGCCACGGAATTGCCAGATCCCGGCTCCGCCTCGTCGGAAGACTACGCGGCCATCAGTCGGCGTTTCGCTGCCCATGCCCAGGATGAATTGAGCCGTGGTAACCGGCTACAAGCGTCCGAGAAGGTTTGGGGTGCGGCCAACTACGCTCTCAAAGCCGTGGCCGTCCAGCGGGGCTGGAGGCACCGCGGCCAGCGCAATGTTTTTGCCGTGGCCGACCAGTTGGCGGCGGAACGCAACCGCCCCGCCTTCAAGGAACACCTGATGATGGCACGTGCGATACATTTCAACTTCTACGAGAACGACCTGGAGGAAGCAGACATCGAAGACGGAATCAATGCGGTCGAGCGGTACATTGCCGACCTGGACGCGGTAAGGGCTTCTCCCCCGCAACCGTTCCGAATCTCCGATATAAGGGACCAAAACCGGATTGCTCGCCTCGTAGGGGATACTTTTCCTATCGGCACTTACTCGGAAGAGGGGTTTATTCAACCGCCTAGTTCAGCGAACAACAATCTCTGATTACCTTCTCTGCTTACCTTTTGGGGGGAATCATGCTTACTACTATCGCGGCGGGCCGCGTGATCAACTTCAGCCACTGCCTGGGCATGTACTCCATGGGAGGCCTGGGTTTCTGGGACCCGGTGGACTTCGCCTTCGGGGCCAACGATCGCCTGTACGTGGTGAACCGGGGCGCCGAGGAGCTGGGGCAACGGGTTAGCATTTGCACCCGGGACCACGAGTTCATCTCCCAGTTCGGCAGTTTTGGGGCCGGAGACGGACAGTTTATCTGGCCGTCATCCTTGGACATCGACGGCGACGGCAACGTCTACGTCTCAGACGAGAACCTGCACCGCATCAACATCTACGACGCCGGCGGGCAGTTCCTGTCCCGGTGGGGCGAGGCCGGATCGGGGGAAGGGCAGCTCCAGGGCCCCTCCGGCGTGGCAGTTGCCCCGGACGGCAATGTCTACGTCGTCGAGAGCGGAAACAACCGCATCCAGAAGTTCACCAGGGATGGCGAGTTCCTCGGCGGATGGGGCGAAGCTGGTGACGGCCAGGGCCAGTTCAACATGCCCTGGGGCATTACTGTGGACCAATCGGGCGACGTTTACGTGGCCGACTGGAAGAACAGCCGGGTCCAGAAGTTCAGTCCCAACGGGCTTTTCCTGGCCTCCTTCCGGGCTGATGCCCAGGGACTGGGAGAGCTGAACCGTCCCACCAGCGTTGCAGTGGACAGCGACGGCGATGTGTACGTAACCGACTGGGGCAGCCACGTCGTCCAGATTTATGCGCCGGACGGCTCCTTCATCACCTCCCTGGTGGGCGATGCCCAGGTGCCGTCCCCGTGGACCCAGACCTACCTGGACGCCAACCCGGAAATCCTGAAGCAGCGCCGCCGGGTGGATTTGACCCCGGAGTGGCGGTTCCGGCGTCCGGTGGCGATTAACGTGGACGAGCAGGACAACATCTACATCCTGGAGTCGGTGCGGCACCGCTTCCAGGTGTACCAGAGGGAAAAGGACTACGAGGAAGCGGCCCTGAACCTGTAGTCCAAGCTCGAATCCCGCGGCGGCGGCAACCCACCATCGGAGTTTTCATGTCTTTGGAATTTGGCGTTTTCGACCACATCGAGCCCGTTCCCGGGTTGGCGCTGGACGAGATATATCGTCTCCGGCTGAAGCAACTGGAGCGGCTGGACTCGGCCGGGTTCTACTCCTACCACCTGGCGGAGCACCATACTCCGGCGGTGCACAGCCTGGCCCCGTCGCAGAACGTATTCCTGGCGGCGGCGGCCCAGCGCACCAGCCGCATCCACTTGGGACCGTGCATCTACGTGCTGCCCTTGCATCACCCGCTGAGGCTCATCGAAGAAATCTGCATGCTGGACAACCTGTGCGACGGACGAATGGAGATTGGGGTGGGGCGCGGCGGCGTCCTGGAAGCCTACTTCTGGGGGCAGGAGTCTGACGTCGAGGTAAACTTCGCCCGTTACCGGGAGAACCTGGATATCATCCAGTACGGTCTGAGCCACGAGGAACTGGACTACGACGGCGAGTTCTACAAGTTCGAGCGTTTGCCCATGCGTCTGCGTCCCAAGCAGACGCCGTACCCGCCCTTCTGGTACATGCGGAACGTGGAGACCGCGGCGATGGACGGGATGAACACCATCATCGTCGGCGGGCTCGACAGCTTCGAGGCCAACGTCCGCAGATACAAGGAGCTATGGGAGGAGTACCAGGGCAAGGGCACGATGACCCTCCAGGGCACCGAGCCCAAGATAAGCCTGGTGAACCACTTGGTCCTGGCCGAGACGGACGAGGAAGCCCTCCGCATCGGCGAGCCCGCCTGGGAGCATTACAAGTGGAATCTGGGAACGCCGCGCCGCCTGGAGGCGGAGAGCCGGGGGCTGACCCAGTTCCTTGTGCCCAACGACCAGATGCGTCCCCGGGGCGCGCCGGACCGGGAGGCCCGCCGCGACCTCTACTGGGAAATGGAGCAGCGTTCCGAGGAACAGCAGCGGCGGCGCCAGGCCCCCGGCGGCTTGGGCGGTGTGGCCGGACAGGGAGCCGGGTTCGGGGTCATGGCCGGATCACCGGCCAGCGTACGGGAGTACATGGACGAGTATGTCAGTACCGGGGCCAACTACTTCGTCTGCTCCTTCCAGTGGGGCGACCTGACTCACGAACAGGCCATGCAGTCCCTGGAGCTTTTCGTAGAAGAGATAATGCCCCACTACTCCGCCGCGACGGAGGCGGCTCCGGTTTAGCCAACCCCGGTTAAGGTGGCCTCTGGACAAGTCCCTTCCCCCTTTATGGGCGAAGGGACTGCCCTCGCGAAGGCGGGGGTTAGGATGGGGCGTGCTGGCATACCCCCGAGAACTTACTCTTCCGGCGGGCGGATCTGGAGGGTGACGTTGTACCCGTCCGGGTAGGTGGTGGTGTGGCCTTGCCCCGTGGTGTCCTCGATGAGCCGCACGTCCCCCACCTCGAAGGTGTGAGACGTCCCGTCGGCCAGCCCGATGATAGTCCGTCCCACCAACCCCACCTGCCAGCGTCGGAAGGGGGCGGGATGGTAATCGGAGAAGTGCCCCGGCTCCCGCTGGGACACGGCGAAATTCATCCGCGCTCCCTCGACCCGGATCCCCTTCAGGGCATCTTCGGTCAATTCCTCAATGTGGCTCTTGCCGTCGTCGCCGGAATAAAGGCGGTAAACTCCCATGATGCTTCTCCACGCGGTGTTCTCCCGGGTTTCACCGACCCGGCGGGGCAGTTTAGCATACCGGGAAGGGATGGCTGTCACATTTGGATTCGCCAGGCGACGTGGGATCCGGTGTGAACCCGCTGTCCCATACACCCCGTTCCCCCAGGAATTGCTGACACCAGGCCGTTGACGCCAGCCCCGGAACCCGGTAGCGTAAATGATGTTGGACAAAGTCATCCTTGCATCTCTGCTTGTCTCCCTTTAGTCCGTATGGCGTATCATCAGTCTTCACTGTCCTTCTCTAGGGACGGCGACCCGGCCGCTGGGACCGCTTGGTTTATCGGAACGAGTCCTGGGTACGTGCCGGAATGTCTCGAAAATGCCCCAAAATGTCTCACCATGTCCCAATCACTGTCCCAATATGTCCCGGACGCGGTACCAAAAAGTCTCCAAATGGCACTGAAATCACAGGAATCCAGGGGGATTTACGCACAAAAACTGCCAAATGTCCCACAAGTAAATTTCCCTGAATTTCCTTTAGTGCAATAACCCTGGCCCGGAAGGCATTCCGGTCGGCCACCCTTCGGCAGTTGAACCCTTGTCTCTGCTGGACTGGGCAGGGGCAATCGTGTAACATTTGGGGCAACATCGGCCAGTCCGGGTTTCGTAAACTTGGGCTCGTTCCGGCGAACATTTCAAGCGTCCCGGGGCGTTTGACTCCGGGGAAAGGACAGAGAATATGCCCGGTGGTGAAGACGTGGCCTTGATGGCCCACTTGATGCGCCGAGCCGGGTTCGGCGCCAACCGCGACGAACTGGAAAGAAGGCTGGCCGAGGGATACGAAGCCACGGTAGAGGAACTGCTCAACCCGGAGGAGCAACCGCCCTTCGACGACGACCTGGCCTACCGCTACATTCCCTACTACCGCATGGGGACGGGTGTCCCCTCCTACCAGACCTACTGGATGTACCGCATGGTGGCAACCCAGCGCCCGCTGGAAGAGAAGATGACCCTGTTCTGGCACCACATCTTCGCCACCAGTCACTCCAAGATGAACCGCAACCCCCAGATGAACCAGCAGTTGCAGCTCTTCCGCGGGTTCGCCCTGGGCAGCTTCCGCACCATCCTCATCGAGCTGTCCAAGGACCCGGCCATGATCTACTGGCTGGACAATAACGAGAACCACAATGGCGCCCCTAACGAGAACTATGGGCGGGAGCTGCTGGAGCTCTTCTCCATGGGCGTCGGCAAGGACATGGAGTTCAACTACTCCGAGGACGACGTGAAGGAGTGCGCCCGGGCCTTCACCGGCTGGACGATGGCCCCCCAGTTGCCGCGCTATCCCTACGGGGACTACTGCTGGCAGTTCGAGTATCGCTCCGACGACCATGACCATGGCGAGAAGACCTTCCTGGGGGAGAGTGGACGGTTCAATGGCGAGGACATCATTGACATTGTCGTGAAACAGCCGGCCACCGCCCGGTTCGTGGCCCGCCACCTGTACAACTTCTTCGTCGCCGACGAGCCGCAGGTCCCGGCCTGGCAGACCACTCCGCCCCAGGATATGGACGCCATCCAGGCCCTGGAAGACGAGTATTTCCGGTCCAATGGCGACATCCGATGTATGCTGCGGGTGCTGTTTAACTCGGACTTCTTCAAGGAAGCCCGCTACAAGAAGGTCAAGAGCCCGGCGGAACTGGTGGCCGGCGTGATGCGCCTGGTGGACGACTACACCTCTCCCAAGCCCAACAGCCACGAAATCACCTTCGCCTCCGCCTACATGGGACAGGACTTGCTCAACCCGCCGACGGTGGAAGGCTGGCACACCGGCCGCGAGTGGATCGACAGCGGCGCCCTGGTGGAGCGGGTCAACTTCGCCGCCGACCGGGTGGGCAACATCGACAACCCCGGCGTCCGCCGGATGGTTGACCGCCTGCGGCCCGACGCCGAGACCCTGACCGCCGAAGAGCTGGTTGACGCCTGCCTGGACCTGGCCGGTCCGGTGGTGGTATCCGATGACCGTCGGGCGGAGCTGGTGGCCCACGTCCAGCGGGACCAGGCCGCCAAGCCCGGCAACGATGCCTTCGAGCAGCGGGTCACCGGCCTGCTCCGGCTCATCGTATCTTCCCGCGAATACCAGTTCGCGTAGGGAGGTGACGGCATGACTTCGACCGCAACCAGGACGCCAACTTATCGTTACAGCTACACCATCGGCAACCAGGCCACGCCGCCGGCCCACGGCTTCTCCGGCCCGGTCAGCGTCGCCTGCGCCGGAAACGGCCTCCTGTACGTGATGTGCAGCTACTACGAGTACCAGCCCGCCTGGAAGTTCGTCGCCAAGTGCAACATGGACGAGGACTACCTGGGCGCCTTCGGTTCCTACGGGGCGGGGGACGGCCAGTTCACCTGGCCCAACACCGTCGCCGTTGACCGCACCAGCCTGGTCTACGTCTCCGACGAATGGCTCCAGCGCATCTCTGTCTTCGACGGGGACGGGCAGTTCATCAGGAAAATGGAGCAGCAAGGGTCCTCCGACGGCCAGTGGGACCGGCCCGCCGGTATCATTTTCGACGCAGACGACAACATGCTGGTGGTGGACAGCCTGAACAGCCGGATCCAGAAGCTGACCAAGGACGGCCAGTTCATCAGCAAGTTCGGCGAGTTCGGGGAAGGCCCGGGTCAGTTCAACACTCCCTGGGGCATCAACCTGGACCGGGACGGCAATATCTATGTTGCCGACTGGCGCAACGACCGCATCCAGAAGTTTGACCCCGAGGGACGTTTCCTGCAGCAGTTCGGCTGCCCCGGCGACGGGGAGGGCGGCCTTTACCGTCCCAGCGGCGTGGCGGTGGACTCCCAGGGTTACGTTTACGTCTCCGACTGGGGCCACGACATCGTGCAGGTTTTCGATCCCCAGGGCGGCTACGTGACCAAGTTCATCGGCGACTGCCTCGGTTACTCCAAGTGGGCCGCGGCCCGCATGGCCTCCGACCCGGAGGGCATGTCCAAGGAGCGCGCGGTGGTCAAGGACTTCACTGTCGAGCGCGTGTTCTTCCAACCTACCACGGTAAGAGTTGACGACCAGGACCGCATCTTGGTCGTGGATACCGGGCGTCACCGCATCCAGATCTACGAGCGGGTCCCCGAATAGCGTTTCCCGGACCACCAGCGCGGGCCGCCAGGCCGCGACTCTCAGCAGAAAGAGGAGCCAGACATGACCTCAACCCACAAGGATCCGATCCTGGTAGTCATCCAGCTCACCGGCGGCAACGACTACCTGAACACGCTGATTCCCTACGGCGACCCGCTGTACTACGACAACCGCAGCAACGTGGCCATCCCCGCCGAGGAAGTGCTGCCTCTGGACGGAAATTTCGGTTTCCATCCGGCAGCGGCCCCCATCAAGGACCTGTACGACCAGGGCAAGGTGGCCATCATCAACGGCGTCGGCTACCCCAATCCCAACCGGTCCCACTTCCGCTCCATGGACATCTGGCACACCTGCGAGCCGGACAAGGTGGGCACCGAGGGCTGGCTGGGCCGTGTGATCCGGGACCTCGATCCGAGGGCCGAGAACGTGCTGACTGGCGTCAACTTCGGACGCGGCCTGCCCCGGGCCTTGGCCTTGTCCGGCGTTCCCGTCGCCTCCGTCGCGGTCCTGGAAACCTACGGTGTCCTGACCGGCATCAGCGAGGAGCCGGACCGGAGCGAGGCGCTGGATGTCTTCGCCCGCATGTACGCCCCGACGCTGGGCAGCGGCCCCGTTATGGAATACCTGGGGCAGACCGGACTGGACGCTCTCAAGGGCGCGGACATCCTCAAGACGGCTCCTGAGAAGTACCACACCGAGATCGAGTACGCCGACTCCCCCATCGGCCGGAACCTGCAGGGCATCTCCAAGGTGCTGACCGCCGACCTGGGCACCCGCATCTTCTACACCCAGCACGGCGGGTATGACACCCATGCCAACCAGGGGCCGGTGCACCCCAAGCTGTGGACCGAGCTTTCCCAGGGCGTGTCCGACTTCTACGCCGACCTCAAGGCCCACGACATGGCCGACAACGTGCTTATGTTCGTGTTCACCGAGTTCGGACGCCGCGTCCGGGACAACGGTTCCGGCACCGACCACGGCTCGGGCGGGCTGGCCCTGGCCATTGGCGACCCGGTCAAGGGCGGCATGTACAGCGAGTACCCGTCTTTGAAGGACGAAGATCTGCTGGAAGGCGACCTGCACTTCAACATGGACTACCGGGGCGTCTACGGCACCATGGTAGAGAAGTGGCTGGGCCTCGACGCCAACGCCGTCACCGGCGGCAACTTCGAGCAGCTCGACTTCGTCTAACCCCGTACCCTTCCTTGGAAATACGGTTGAGACACCGGGGCGCACCCGACAAGGTGCGCCCCTCCTTTCGCCCACGAACCGAACGAAGATAGCTATCCCGTTAGTTGAACATCTGGAACAATTTTGTCCAAACGCGACCCGAAACAGATGGTCCTGGTGGGCTTTATCCAGGCCTCCAACTGCTCCAACTACCCGGGTTCCTGGCGGCACCGGGACGGCTCCGACGATTTCCTGCTCCCAGGATACTACCAGCACATCGCCCGCACGCTGGAAAAGGGCAAGTTCCACTTGGCCTTCGTGGACGACCGGCTGGCCATGCCCGACCGGTACGGCGACTCAATCGCCGCGACGGTGGAACACGGGATCCGGACGGTCAAACTCGATTTGGGACCGGTGGTCACGGCCATGTCCCTGGCGACGGAGCACATCGGGATCGGCGCCACCTACTCCACCACCTACCACACTCCCTTCCACGTCGCCCGCCTCTTCGCCACCCTCGACCACTTCAGCGGCGGGCGCATCGCCTGGAATGTGGTCACTTCCCTGAATGACTCGGAAGCCCTGAACTTCGGCGAAGCCGCCCACCTTCCCCACGATCTGCGCTATGACCGGGCCGACGAGTTCATGGAGGCGGCCTTCGGTCTGTGGGACACCTGGGAGGAAGGAGCATTAGTCCTTGACCGAGACGAGGGGAGGTTCGCCGATCCCTCCCGGGTGCGCCGTCTGGACCACAGCGGGGAGTGGTTCAACTCCCGGGGCCCGCTGACCGTTCCCCGCTGTCCCCAGGGGCGCCCGGTGATCATCCAAGCTGGGCAGAGCGGTCGGGGAAGGGAGTTTGCCGCCCGCTGGGGAGAGCTGGTGTTCGTGATCGTTCCCACCCTGGAGGCCTGCCGCGCCCACCGGATTACTATCAGGGAGAGGGCCGCCGCCCTGGGCCGCGACCCGGACACGGCCATCGTTTCACCGGCGGTCTACGTGGTGGTTGATGAGACCGTGGAGCGGGCGCGGACGAAGCTGGAGGGATTGAAAGCGCTGGCCCATCCCATGGACTCGGTGGTGCTGCTATCGGAGGTCTTCAACTACGACTTCTCCGCCCACCCCCTGGACGAGCCATTGTCGGATAAAGTTCTAGACTCCATTTCCGGCCTGCGGGGTTTCCTGGACCGGGTGACTCAACGGAGCGCCGGAGGCAACCCCTCGGTGCGGGACTTCATCCGGTTCAGCGGACGGGGCACCCTGGACGAGCTGCCTGTCTTCGCGGGCACTCCAGCGCAGGTGGCCGACGGTTTGGAGATGTGGTTCCGGGAAGGAGCCTGCGAAGGTTTCGTGCTGGCCGCCACTCACATACCCGGGGCCTACGAAGACTTCGTGGAGATGGTTGTCCCGGAGCTCCAGCGGCGCGGCCTTTTCCGCGCGAACTACGAGGGAGCGACGCTGCGGGAGAACCTAGGACTGGACTGGCCCAAGGACGGGAGCTAGGGAGCGGCGCTTTCCCTCCGCAGGTCCTCCATGTGTGCTAGGGAGACGGTGTCCGCGCCGAGCAACTCCTCTAATCGGTCGGATAACTCGGCGCAATACCGCGTCCGTACCGTAGGTACTTCCATCAAAAGCCGTTTGCCGTTGGTGTAAATCTCCAGATGCACCCGGTCGTTTCCAGGGAACTCCGGCATAACCCGAAGCGCGTCTCGCAACAGGTGGGCATCCTCTAAGGGATCGTCCGACTCCCGTATCTGAAGTACCACGGAGCGGGCGTTGCCATCCCCGGATGATGATTCATCGGGCGAATGAGGGACTTGGGCCGCCCGGCTTTCGCTGCCGTTGCGGGCGGCTTTTCCTTTCCCGTTGCCGTTCCCGTTTGCCTGGGTGGCCCGAGACTTGGTTGCGCCGTTGGAGTGGCCGTTGACACTCCCGTCATGCCCGTTCACTGGAGCGGCTTCCGGTGGGGGAGGCGGAGCTGAAGACAGTGGCTCCGGCGGGGACTCGCTGATCATTCCCTTGCCCCTGCCGTTAGTCTCTGGCTGGGGTGGTTCGGGTGGCCCTTTCCAGGGCGGCGGGTCCGGTTCAGGAGCCATTGCTTCGGAAGCGGGTGGTGAATATTCCTCGAGGTCGTCGCAAGCTAGGGAGTACTGGTCCCCCCGCAGCCGCAGCTTCCCGTCAACCTTGACCAGCTTGCCTTCCTGCCAGCGTCCGGCGGTCCGCTCCAGCACGTCGGGCCATACCATGACCTCCGCCGGGCCGCCCAGCAGGTCCAGGGACACCACCAGGAACTTCTTCTGCTCCCGGGTGTACCGCTCGGTGACGCTGGAAATATGGCCCAGCAGGGTGAGAGACTGACCACTCATCTGGTCGGTCAGATCATCAAGGGACGTTATGGCGTCCCCTGCTTGCAGGTTGGCCAACTCGAACAGCGGATTGTAGGTCAGGGGAACGCCGATAAGCTCCCGCTCCCAGTTGGCTTTCTCCTCCGGGGGAACATCCCTGGCGGATAGGTCTATTCCGGGAAGGGCGGCGCCGGAACCGCCGCCCATGGCGTCGAACATACTGGTCTGGCCGGAGTTGCGGATGCGGGATTCCAGTTGGGCCGCGCCGATAATTTGGTCCACGACGGCGAGGACGGCTCCGCGCGCGCCCAGGGAGTCGAAGGCTCCCGCCTTGACCAGGCTCTCCAGGGTTCGGCGGTTCAGCGCACTCACGTCTGCCCGCTTGCAGAAGTCGTCAATGGACCGGTAGGGGCCATTGGCCTTGCGTTCCTCAACCAAGGGGCGTACCGCGCCTTCCCCGACGGTCTTCACCGCGGCCAGTCCCACCCGCAGCGCCGGTTGGGGGCCGGCGTCCTTGTCAATGACGAAGAACTCGCCGGAACGGTTGATGTCCGGCGGCAGCACCGGGATCTTCAGCTTGAAGCACTCGTTTATCGCGTTGACCACCTTGTCCGTGTGGTCCAGGCGGGAGTTTAGAACCGAAGCCATGTACTCCCGCGGGTAGTGGGCCTTGAAGTAGGCGGTCCAGTAAGAGATCAGGGCGTAGCTGACGCTGTGGGCCTTGTTGAAGGCGTACCCGGCGAAGGGCTCGATGAGGTCGAAAACCTTCACTGCGATGTCCTGTCCGAACCCCTTGCCCAGCGCTCCCTCGATGAACTTGTCCCGCTCCTCGGCCATCAGGGAGGCGATTTTCTTTCCCATGGCCTTGCGGACCGTGTCTGCCTCGCCCAGGGAGTATCCGGCAAAGCTTTGCAGGATGAGCAACACCTGGTCCTGGTAGACGATGACTCCATAGGTCTCGTCCAGCAGGTCCTTCATGCTGGGGTGGGGATAGGAGATGGGGATCTGACCGTGCTTGGCTCCGATGAAGGTATCGATGTGCTCCATGGGACCGGGTCGGTACAGGGCGATCATGGCCGCGATGTCCTGTAGGGTGGACGGCTGCAGGTCCTTGATGTAACGCTGCATTCCCGCGCTTTCCAGTTGGAAGACCTCGGTGGTCTTCCCGGAAGACAGCAGTTCGAAGGTCTCCTCGTCGTCCAGAGGGAGCCGGGAGATGTCGATCTTGATTCCCCTGGTTTCGTCGAGGAGGTTGACCGCCCGGTCGAGGATGGTCAGGTTGGTCAGGCCCAGGAAGTCCATTTTGAGCAGGCCCAGCTTGGCCACCGGGTCCATGGAGTACTGGGTCATCATCACCGGGCTGTTCTCATCGCCCCGGGATGGACGCTGCAGCGGGACCGTCTGGGTCAGCGGCTCGTCGGCGATGAGCACTCCCGCAGCATGGGTGCTGACGTGGTGGACAATGCCCTCCAGTCCCTTGGCGTTGTCCACCAGGGTCTTGACCGGCTCCTCGTTGCGGTAGGCGTTGGAGAGTTCCTGGTTGGCCGACATGGCGTCTTCCAGGGTGCGCGATTTCAGAGGCACCATCCGGGCGATGCGGTCCACGTCGCCGTAGCTCATCCCCAAGCCCCGGCCCACGTCCCGCAGCGCGGCCTTGGCGCCCATCGTCCCGAAGGTGATTATCTGGGCCACCTTGTCTTTGCCGTACCGGTCGATGACGTAGTGCAGAACCTCGTCCCGCCGGTCGTCTTGGAAGTCCATGTCGATATCCGGCATTTCCTTCCGTTCGATGTTCAAGAACCGCTCGAACACAAGACGGTATTCCAGAGGGTCGACGTCGGTAATGCCCAGGCAGTAGAGGGCCACGCTGGCCGCTGCGCTACCCCGCACACCGAACAAGATGTTCCTGCGGCGAACGAAGTCGATGATGTCCCACACCACCAGGAAGTAATTGGCAAACTGGGTCTGCCGGATAACTTCCAGCTCGTATCGGAGCCGCTGTTCCGCCTCGGGAGACGGTCCCCGGTAACGCTGCCGGAACCCGTCCCAGCAAAGCTGGGCGAGGTACTCGTCGGCGTCCATGTTCCCGGGCGTCTGGTACTTGGGTAGGTGGGTCTGCCCGAAACCCATCTCCACATTGCACATATCCGCGACCAGTTGCGTGCGCTCCAAAGCGTCCGGGAAGTCAGGGAAAAGCTGGGCCATCTCCTGGGCGCTCTTGACGTAGTAGGAACGGCCCTCCATCTTGAAGCGGCGGTCGTCGTGGATGTTGGTGTTGGTCTGGATGCAAATGTAGACGTCCTGGTACTCGGCGTCCGCTTGCCGGACATAGTGGGCGTCATTGGTTACGACCAAGGGAATGTCCAGGTCGCGGCTGAGTGTTACCAGGCCGTCGTTGATAGTGGACAGGGACGGGACATCTTCATGGCGCTGCAACTCCAGGAAATACCCGTCGCCGAATATCTCCCTGTACCAACCGGCTACGCGCTTGGCTTCCTCCAGGTTCCCGTCTGCCAAGTAGCGGGGCACTTCGGCGGAAGCGCATCCGGACAGGCATACTAAGCCATGACGGTACTGGTCCAGGATCTCCCGGTCCACCCGGGGGCGGTAGTGGAACCCTTCCAAGTGGGCCAGGGTGACCAGCTGCATCAGGTTTCGGTAGCCGACGTTGTCCCGGGCCAGCAGCACCAGGTGGTAGGGACTGCGTTCCGTCGCGCCCCGGTCGGAGCGGTGGCCGTGGGCGACATAGGTCTCGCAGCCAATGATTGGCTTGATGCCCCGGTCCTTGCACTCGGAATAGAAGTCCACCGCGCCGTACAGCGAACCGTGGTCGGTTATCGCCAGCGCATTCATTCCGAGCTGGCAGGTCTGGTCGACCAGGTCCGGAATCCGGCTGATGCCGTCCAGCATGCTGTACTCGGTGTGGGTGTGCAGGTGGGTGAACACGGTCGCGGCGGCCTCCCCTCTAGGCCCTGGAATGTTCCTCCGTGGGAGTTTCCAATTATACCCCAGCCGGGGCTTCGCCGGACGTTATGAGACTTGGAAATTCTGGGTGAGTTTCTCTACCAATGGTGAATTCCCGGGTTTTTATCCCGGTAGAGGAAAGTCAGTTTCTGGGCTAGCTCCAAAGAAAAAGCAGGCTGCCAACTAGGCAGCCCGCCCGGTTAAACCGTCGGGATGGGTCGGTTTGGCGGAACTACTCCTCTTCCTCCTCTTCCATCTGTTGCCGGGACACGGCCCGGGCCACGTCAGGACTGATCCGGTTCAGGGAGGGAGCGTCGCCCCACGTCGAAGCTTCGACGTAGTTCTTGAAGTCCTTGGTCGCTCCGCAGGTCTGGCATACGCCCGGGCTGAAGGGGCCGGACGCAGCCTGAATAACCCAGTGGTGACGGCACTCGGGAGCGTCGAGTGAGACCTCGGTTTCGGGGTTGACCGGCGCCAGAAGCGCTTCAGTAGTCATTTCTCATGACCTCCATAGGTTAGGATAGAAACGTTATCATATGATCATTGTAGTGTCAATATAGAGTCATATATGGACGTATTTCGTCTTGACATATTCGTGTACCATTCATCAGGCGGCTTCTTGCAGTTAACGCCAGATTGGTACTACGTAGCGGAGGTGCCATCGGTTGCATCGGAATGAGCGTCGCTGAAGCCGGCGATGCAAAAATCATGGGGACGCGCATTGCCCGTCCCCATCGAATGCCGCCGTGGAGAATGCTGAAGGAGGAGTTACAGGCTGGTTTCTACTTTCTGGGTAACCACCCGGGTCACGCCCCAACCGGCCAGCCAGGCCGAGTGGCGTCCGTCTCCGCCCGCGACGAACACCTCCACGTCGTCGGGATGAGGCACCACCGGGACCATCGTATCCGGGTTCGACTCATCCACCCACGACGGCCAGTTCTTGTTTCCCCAGTGGGCGATGCCCCGCAGGCTGTCCACCGGCATCCGCGCGTTCTCGTAGACGTACCGGCGGACATCCGCCTTTGACAGTCCGGCGGCATGCATCTCGTGGGCGTGTTCTGGGCAGATGATCAAGGTCATCTGCGCCCCGGTGCCAATCTGGTAGTAATTGGCGAACCCGGCGGCCCGGATGGCCTGCACCAGGGTATTCAGCACCGCCTTCCCCTCGTTCACCGTCGTCTCCATTATGGGGTACATGGCACGGATGGCAGTGATGGTGACCATGCTCTCAGCGGGGTCTAGCCCCATCTCAACGTGGCGCGGTTCCCAGGGGCTGCGGGACTCGTTCTCGGCAAAGCAGAAGGTGAACCTGCCCGGCAGGGCCAGTGTGGCCTTGTCCATCTCGCCGGGGATCAGCCCGGCCACGTTGCGGACCACCAGCCGCAGCGCCCGGCCGATGACGGCGTTGGCCCGGTATCCTGGACCGAAGCACCCGGAGTCGCCGTTGATCCCCAGCTGCTCCGTGATGGGGCCGTTGACGATGATCACCGGGGCAGCCCCTCCGGTGGTTGCCTGGCAACCCGCCAGGTTGAAGGCCGGCTGCATTATTGCCCGCACTGCCGCCACCACCACGGGGAAGTGCTCAGGGCGGCACCCTGCCATCACTGCATTGATGGCTATCTTTTCCAGCGTCGCCGGAGCGTTGCGGGGCTGGATGACCCCCAGGGACTGGGACGGGTCTTCGCCAAACGGGCCCAGCATCTCCCGCACCGCATCCTCGGTGGCCGGGACCACCGGCAAGCCGTCGGTCCACCCCTGCTCCTCGTAATAGTCCTGAATGGTGTTAAAGGTGTCGGCAACGTCATGCCGCGTGGAACGAATGGGAACGGAATTCATCGGCTACTACCTTTCTGAGGAAAACTATTGACTGTAATGGCAAGCTCAATGGCGGAAACCGCCCGCTCCAGTTCCCTTGCGGGATTCCTGAACCAGTCGGTGCTCCAGATACGGTGCAGTTTCCAACCCAATGATTGCAAATGCTGTTCCCTCAGCCGGTCCCGGTCCCTGGCGGAGCGGGCGCTGTGGTATGTTGCGCCATCGCACTCGATGCCGATAATGTACCGGCCCGGGCGTTGATTGTCTCGGATACCGATGTCGATGAAATATCCACCGGAAGCTATTTCCTGTTCGACTATGTAGCCGCGCTCGGCAAGTCGAGCAGCCACTTCCCGTTGAAATGGTGAATCAACCTCAAAGCTGCTGATAAGGGGATTATCCGGCATTGTGCCGGTTTCCGCATATGCCAGAAATGTGCGAAGGGCGCGGACTCCCGGAGATCCTGAAGCATTGATGTCATCGGCGTGAAGGTTGGTAAAGACGTGGCATTGCAGTTTTGCCCTGGTAATCAGCACATTCAGGCGCCGCTCTCCGCCGCTCTGGTTTATAGGCCCGAAGTTCTGGTAAACCCGACCGTTCTCGTCGTGCCCATAACCAACGCTGATATAGATGACATCCCGCTCGTCACCTTGGACATTCTCCAAGTTCTTCACGAAGAACGGTTCTTCAGGATGGTTGGCAAAGAAGTCTTCGGCTGAATAGTCCTGTCGGCGCAGGGTCTCCAGCCGGTCCTCAATGGCCTGCGCCTGAGCTTGGCTGAAAGCTGCCACGCCCAAGGACAAGTTCGGGTGGCTAACCGCATGTTCCATTACGGCCCGCGCCACTGCATCGGCTTCCCGGGGATTGGTGCGGCTCCTTCCCCGGTCATACATTGAGTCGGGTAGGTGGCGATACCTCAACCCAGCTTCTTCCCAACTGGCGTCGGGACTGGGGAATACCACCAGATTATTGTTATAGAACTCACTGTTGGAAACGGCGATAAGGGATTCATGTCGGCTCCGGTAGTGCCAGCGCAGTTCCCGGGAGGGCGAGCCCTGGCTGGCGAATAACCCCAGAACGCTTTCGATGCCAGCGGTTACGCTCTCCTCACTGTCTTCCCCGGGTTCGTCGTCCTGAGTGACGCGATCGAAGAAGCTGGTAGGCGGCAACTGGTGGCTGTCCCCAACTACCACTGCCCGGCTCGCCCGTCCCAGCGCGCCCAGAGCGTCCACCGTCCGCACCTGACTGGCTTCGTCGAAGACAACCAGGTCGAACTCCACCGCCCCCGGTGCTAGGTAGTTAGCGATGGACAGGGGGCTCATCATAAAGACTGGCTTAAGCTCCTGGACTACCCCTCCAGATTCTTCCAGCAACTTCCGGATAGGCCGGTGGCGGGATTTCTTCTCCATTTCCCGGAGCAAGAAACGGAGTTGCAGCTGCTTCCGCCTGGTGTCCATTTGTTCTTCGTATTCTGGAGAGTCTTCACTGGGAGCACGGACCAAGCCGCTGGGAAGTCGACGGACACGCTCCAAGCCCTCCAAGTGCCTCTGGAACACCCGCGTTCGGTTCTTGATTAGGGAGGCCTGATCCAGGCCCCTGAACCGCTCAACGCAATTTTCGTGGGACCGGCCTTCAAAGTTAACCAACGCCGGTCGCTGGGAGAAGGCGGTTTCTACTATGCTCTCGTACCAGGCGCGTTCAAACCAGTCCGACAGGCAATGCGCGGCGTCTGGATGCCGACTGGCAATTTGTGCCACCGTACCAAGACCCTCGGCCGAAACAGCATCGGAACTGTTGTTGAATCCGATGAGATCCTGGATTTCTGAAAGGCGGTCGGCCCACAGGCTCAGTGCATGCCGCTGGTCCGCAAAAGGCAGCGCGGACAACCCTTGCTGGTCTCCAAACCGCGTTGGGCAATCCAAGTCCAAAGCGCTCTGCAAGCCGGTTAGGGCAGTGCGGTACTCTTCTATGGTCTTCTCCAGGGCATCCGCGGCCCCTCGCAAGAAACCGGCTTTCCAGTTTTCTCCGTCCACTCTGGCACCGGCTGCCTGCAGTAGGCGCTCGGCAAGGGTTGAGTATAGTCCGTTGGCGGCCTGGTTTAATGTAGCAAGCCACCACCTTGCCTTAACGGCAAGAGTGTCCCAGTCACTGCGGTGTCCCTGCCAACAGGCCCCAAGAGCCAGTGCAGCATCCCCATAGCCGTCATCTATGGCGGTACGGAGTTGCTGTTCCCTTTGCACCGTGTCGATGAGAGCGATTTGCTCGTCAATGGACTTGGGCAGCGGGCCGGACAGCAGGCTGGCCAGTTCCCGCTTGGCCCGCTTGTAGTCAGCTGAAAAGAGGCGGCCAAAAAACTTGCGGCCGTCGGTGCTCAAGGTCTGGCGCACACCGCCCAGGCTGGCGTTCCAGGCTTGCGGCACCAAAACGGCATCGTTTTCCCGGCGAATCTCTTGCCAGCGGGCAGCCTGTTCCAGCAGGTCTTCAATCAGTCCTGAGTTCCGGTTCCATTGCGGAGCGGACAAGTCGAGACCGGACATGTCAGGGGCAGCGGAGGCCTGTTCCAGGCCATTCTGAAGGGTCAGAGCTTCATTAACGGATACCGGCGTCTCGAGCTTCGAAATCCCGCGTTGCGCCCCGTTGGACTCCAGGGTTTCCAGAGCCTGCATCGTCTCCGCCAGCTTGTCCCGCAGTTCACCCTGAGCCGATGGAAGCAGGACGCGCAAGCGGCTACCCCAAAAGGGATGTTGGGCCGGTACGCCGCAATTCTCCAACCGGCGCCGCAGGTCCTCCACCACCTCCCGTTTGCGTCGGAAGTCATCTTGAGACCATTGACCAATGTCCGGCAGTTGCTTCCAGGAGACCGGGTTGGGTGATGGTTCGTTGCCCAGCGCCAGCAATTGGCCGAAGGCGTCCTGTGGCGTTACCCCGCTTCGCCCCACGGGAGCGTTAACCGCTTCGGCGTAGGCGTTCAGCCGGTCCCGGTTCCGTGTCAGCTCGTCCCAATTCGGGGCGGAATCGAGTGGGCTTCCTTGGCTCCGATCACTGGTCTGGCCAAAATCGTCCACCGGGGAAAATATCGTAGATTGCTGGCCGAGATTAAGGACGCGGTTCAACTCGTCCAGAGTTGCCCTCTTGTTGGTCTTGTTGCTGTGCAGTTCCAGGCAGGCATCGCCCAGGCCGATAAGGTCCAGCCTGCGTTTCACGACATCCAGCGCCGCCATCTTCTCGGAAACGAACAGTGTCCGCTTCCCGCGCGCTATTGACTCAGCAATAATGTTGGCAATGGTCTGGGACTTGCCCGTACCCGGCGGTCCCTGGACTACCAGGTTGCGTTGTCCGATAGCGTCGCGAATCGCCAGAGCTTGCGACGAGTCGGCATCCAATACATGGAAGGTGTTGCTGGGAGTTATATAGGCGTCCAAGTGAATGCCGTCCGGAATATCCGATGGTGGCTCTCGGAAGCCATCACCGAAGAGGACGTTGATGATGTCGTTTTCAACTATCGCCGGACTTGCCAGATCCAGGTACATCAGAAGCTTGTTGAAGGAAAAGAAACTCAGGGCAATGCGGTCCGGTTCGACATACCAATTCTGCGGGGCAGACTGGCTGACAACCTCCTCCACCCGCTTGATATAGCCGATTGGGTCAACATCCCGTTGGTTATCCGGGTCCAGCACTTCCGCGCCGGGCGGGAAAACCCCGAATTCCCTGGTGCGTTCGATGAAAGACAGATTTACTCCCAAGTCTTCCCCGGTGTAGAGGAGCCGGAACCGTTGCCGGACCCCTGCCCGCTCCAGCTTCACCGGAACCAGCACCAGTGGAGCCAGGCGTTCAACGTCGCTGGAATCGGCTTCATACCAGTGGAGCATTCCCAGAGCCAGAAACAGTGTGTTGACGCCCGTTTCCTGGATGGTAGAGTTAGCCAGCCGGAAAGTCCTTAGCAGCCGGTTGTCTAAGCTGGAAGGGGTCTCACCTGTCTGGAGTGCCCGGTCGGACTGGTTGGCGTTGACAGGGACGGCGAGTTCGGCGAACAGTAGAGAGCCATCCATATCCGCACGTCCGGCAACTTCGTTCCGCCCAGGGCGGAAGGACATCGCCCGCCCTTCCGTCACCAGGGTTCGGAAAACTTGGGAGACATCTTCTCCAATGATTTCAACACCCTGAGCACGTAAAGGACGGTAATTCAGGAGCCGGTTGCGATTGCTTAGGTCAAGCAGTTCCCTGCGAGACTCTTCAATTTTGGCGTGGATGGACTCGTTGGGCGTCAACGCTATACACCGTTGCCCTCGTAATAGTCCTGAATGGCGTTAAAGATGTCGGCAACGTCATGCCGTGTGGAACGAATAGGAACGGAATTCATCGGCTACTCTCCCCGGGTCGGTGTGGGCAGGAACGGGACGATCTTGTCAACCAGCGAGGCCAGGTTCCGCGTCTGGATCCAGACGTGCCCGTCACCCTGGAACTTCATCACCAGTCCCTCGCCGCCGCCGATCAAGGAGCGCAGTCCGCCTACCTTGCCGATGGAGTAGCTCACGTCGTCGGTGAAGGCTACCAGGTGGCCGGTGTCAACCACCAGCTCCTTGCCCGGCTCCACCGCCAGCTGCTTGATGGCGCCGTAGGAGTTGTAGAAGACTTCCCCACTGCCCCTCTCTGCGTAGGTCCGTAGGAAAAAGAGGCTCTCTCCGCTGAAGATCCCGCGGAACCCCTGGAACTGGGAGTCGGTGGCGACATTTTCGGTGCACGCCAGGAAGGAGCTGCCCTGGATGAACAGGTTCTGCCCCGGCTTCAGCGGGAAGGCGCCGATGTCCCCCGGGGTGGACGGAGCAAGGCTCACCATTCCCCCACCCCGCTCGGCAGTGAAGGTGTTGATGAAGAAGGACTCGCCGCCCAGCATTCGCCGAATGCCCCGGAACAGTCCGCCGCCGGCTGAACCCGTCTTCATCTCCACGCCCTGCTGGGCCACCATGGCTCCCGGTTCCGCCTTGATGCTTTCGCCAGACTCGAGGTCGACGGTCAGCAGCGCGTAGCTGGGATCGAACTCAATAGTAGTTTTCACGATTCGCACCCTCCCAAATCGAACAAAGGAAGGCCCCGGCCCAACTTCGTTGCCCACTCGGCCTGGCCGGGACCCCGGATACTTGATTTACGCTCCCCTTCGGGGACCGGATTGATATCAGGACTTGGTCAGCAGCCCGACGATTTCCTCGGCGTACTCGTGGGCCAGTTGGTGGACGCCTTCCACCGTGCGCGACGCTAGCGGGCTGGGCAGGATGACTATCCGCGCTTCGGGCATTCCCAGGGACGCGGCCCTGGTGTGGGCCGCCCTGGTGAAGGAACTGGTGATAACGCTGACCGAGGGAAGGCCCCGGGACTCGGTGATTACTGTGTCGTGGAGACCCCACGCCGTGCAGGAGCCTCAATCTGCAATGCCGTGTACAACGGCGTCACACTCCTCAATCAGGGAGTTGATCGTCTCGTCGGAGCAGGGAGCGCTGAAGGAGAACTTCTTCGCGTAGATTACCCTCTCGGCGTTGTACTCCCGCTCCAAGATGATCTGCAGCTCTTCCAGGAACTTGTCGGAATGGAACTTGGTGTTCTCCAGCAGCCCGATGACCTTCCCTTCCAGGCTGGGCAGTCCCGCGCTCATGCCCTGCTCTTCGGGAACATCCTCGGGTCTGGGGTCCAGAATCTGTATCGTCCGGGTTTCCGTTGCCATAAATGGATACCTCCTGGTGGTCCGGGGATGGGTGTGACTGATTTGCCCGCCCCTAGTAATAGACTGCGTTGCCAGTGCCGCCGCCAGCCGCAATGACTTCCCCGGTGATGGCCTCCGCCTTGTTGGATGCCAGGAAGACGGTGAAGAAGCCTATCTCCGAAGCGTCCACCATCCGGCAGATCGCGTTCCCCGAGGCTGAACCGGGAGCGAAGTCGTTGGCTTCCACCTCTTCCGGGGTGATGCCCTGTTGCTCCGCCCGGGAGCCCAGCATCACCGCGGTCCGCTCGGTGCGGGTCGTGCCCGGGTGGATGCAGTTGACCGTTATCCCGAACCGTCCCAACTGGTTGGACAGGGTTTTGGTCATGTGCACCAGCGAGACGTTCCGAGCTCCGCCGCTCAGGTTGCCAGCGTTTCGGGCGTTGCCGCCGCTGATGTTGATGATGCGGCCGAAGCCTTGTTCCTTCAGGTGGGGAATGGCAGCCTTGGCGCAACGGAGGGCTCCGACATATTTCACGTCGAAGTCTCCCATCAGCGCATCCTCGTCCACCGTCTCCACCGGACCAATGGCGTTGGGCGACCCGCCCGGCAGGGAGGCGCTGTTGACCAGGATGTGCAACCCGCCCAGTTGTGCGGCGGCCGCATCCATTACCCGGTTCACCTGGTCCGTATCCGTCACGTCCAACTGCATGGGGATGCAGCGGCGGCCGGTCTCATCCTCGATCTCCCGGGCCGTCTGCTCCAGTTGCTCCAGGGTTCGGGAGGCGATGACGACGTCACAGCCCTCCCTGGCCAACTCCCGTGCGATGGCTTTGCCGATGCCTCGCCCGCCGCCGGCCACGAAAGCCTTCTTGCCTTCCAGTCCAAAATCCATATGTCAAACTCCTTCAATGGCCTCGTCCACACAAGCGCGAACAAGGCCTCCATCTGGCTGGCAGGTAGTCTACCCACTTCCAAATGGGGCGTCAAACGAGCTCCCCAGATAAAAATTCCCGCCCATCAGTTGAGGTTTCTGAAGAGGAACGGCGGCAGTTCGTACGGCTTTTCCTCTCCATTGAAGACCACTGGCTCTTCTGGCAAAACCGCGTGAGGAACCTCCAACTCCTCCCCTTCATACGGACCCAGCTTCGCGAACAACGAGTCCAGCTTGGGGCATTCGTCAATCGCCGCCTGGATTTCGTCGACTTTGCCCTTGAGCCAACGGTCCGTTTCTTCGGTTGCCCTTGCCACGCAGTCCCGACGCTTCTTGACCTCCAGAATTTTTTCTAGCCTGCGGGCCAGACCCCACCAAGCGTCCGAAGGCGGACAGGTTGGCTGGGGCAGCCCGATCCCCAATTCCCCATCCACATCGTCCAGGAAATTGTCCTTGACCGTGAAATGCGGAAATTCCCACTGGACCTTCCTGTACCCGCAGGAGAAACAGACCCACCCGGTCTGCACCGAACCATCGTCCTTCTGCTGCCTGAACCCTGTCTGCCCGAATTTGTGCTGTTCTGTGTGCAACATGATCGGCCTCCACGTCTTGAATTTGCTTCCCAAAGCGAAACGCCCCGACGGATCAGTCAGGGCGTCAGTCTCGCCAAAGAAAAAGACCCCTCGCCTGGAGGGGCCTGATCTTGGTTCGTGCTAGGGTATCTTTAGCATACTCGCATGGTCAAATTAAATTGACTCGGTTTTCTTCGGAGTTTTTCAGGTTTATTTCTCTCGGTTGGCGGTTCCCGTTACCCCGCCATCTGGAAGAACTTGCCCTCCGTCTTGATGGCCGGAGCGACCACCATATCCGCCTTGTGCATGTCGCTGATGGTGTACGCGCCGCACATTCCCATCGCAACCCGAAGGGCTCCCACCAGATTCTGCGTGCCGTTGGTCACCGAGGTCGGCCCGTACATTATCTGCCGGAGCGACCCCTTGGTACCCACGTCGATGCGGGTCCCTCGGGGAAGCTCGGGATGGGCGTTGGCCATGCCCCAGTTGAACCCCTGGCCCGGTGCCTCCTCGGCCTGGGCGAAGGGCGTTCCGATCATCACTCCGTCGGCGCCGCTGGCGATGGACTTGCAAACGTCGCCGCCCGTGCGTATGCCGCCGTCGGTTATCACCGCCACGTAGCGGCCGGTCTGCTCGAAGTAGTCCTCCCGGGCCGCGGCGCACTCCAGTGTTGCCGACACCTGGGGGACTCCTACGCCGGTGACCTCTCGGGTGGTGCAGGCTGCTCCTGGCCCAACCCCCACCAGCACGCCGTCAACCCCGGTCTGCATCAGTTCCAGGGCTACGTTGTAGCTGACGCAGTTGCCGACTACCACTGGCACCTTCAGGTTCTCCATCAACTCCGAGAACACAAGACCCCGGTAGCTGTTGGACATGTGCCGCGCCGTCGTCACCGTGGACTGCACGAACACTATGTCCGCGCCGGCTTCCACCGCCACCGGGCTCAACCGTTTGGTCGTCTGGGGGGTAAAAGAAACGGCGCACACCGCGCCGGACCTCTTGATTTCCTGTACTCTCGAGCCGATCAGGTGCTCCTGGACCGGCTCCGAGTAGACCTGCTGGAGATACTCGGTCACCTCCGCCTTGGACATGGAGACGATCTCTTCCAGTACCGAATAGGGATCGTCGTAGCGGGTGTAGACGCCCTCGGCGTTCAGAACGCCCAGCCCGCCCATCTCGTGCATCAGGGTGGCGAACCTGGGCGACACGGTCCCGTCCATGGCCGAGGCCAGGAAGGGTGCTTCAAAGACGTGTCCACCCAGAGTTAGCCTGGTATCGGCTAGTTCTGGGTTGATGGTAACGTCCCCGGGAACAATGGCCACTTCATCGAAGCCGTAGGTCTGGTCAAGCTGCTTCAAGAGACGTCGCCCCATAAACCGTACCTCCTCCCAGGCTGGTTGTGCGCGAGATATTGCGGAGAATTGTGCAACCGGAGGCCCCAAAAGTCAACATAAATCGTAAACGTTTATTGAGCCGTTTTAGCCTTCCGTATCCGATGGAAACCTTATCGCAACGGGCCCTCTTCTTGCGGAACGAGATGGGATACTTGCGGGTTACGTCCTTCCGGACCGTTCCTCCGGCCCCTCTCTAGGCCATGTCATTCCAGGTCTTTCCACTCCAGCTCCTCTGGTTGTCCATCCCGTTGTGCACCGGGAGGGCCCCAAATCTCCCGGATAGCTTGCCGCACTGTGCGCACCGTGACCATTTCCAGTGATGCTCCCCCATGGGCGGTTCCCGCCGATTCCCGTCCTGCCGCCGCCGGGACCACCGCCCGGTTCAGCCCCAGCCGGGCCGATTCGGACAACCTGCGCTCCATCTGCGGAACCGATCTCAGTTCCCCGCTCAACCCCACCTCGCCCAGCACCACCGTGCCCGGTTCCAACGGACGGTTGTACAGGCTGGAGGCGATTGCCACCAGGACTCCCAGGTCCACCGCCGGCTCAGTCACCCTGAAACCTCCCGCCACGCTGACTATGATGTCCTGCCCCGCCAGGTCCAACCCCGCCCTCCGTACCGCCACTGCCGCAAGCATCAGGAGCCGGTTGTAGTCCACACCATTGGCAACCCGTCGAGGCACCGGCGCATAGGACGGCGACGTCAACGCCTGCACTTCTAGGAGTAGTGGCCGGCTCCCCTCCAGGACCGGGACCAGGGCCGAGCCAACAGCCCGGTCATACCTCTGGGAAAGTAGTGTGTGGGACGGGTCAGGAACCTCTGTCAATCCCTGCCCGGTCATCTCGAAAACACCGACTTCCTGCGTTGACCCGAAACGGTTCTTGCCGCACCGCAGCAGCCGGTAGGCGTTCAGGTCCTCGCCGTCCAGGTAGAGGACGGTGTCCACCATGTGCTCCAGCACTCGGGGGCCGGCCAGGGAACCGTCCTTGGTCATGTGCCCGGCGATGAGTACCGGAACGTCACGCTGCTTGGCCCAACGCAGCAGCCGCAGCCCGCACTCCCGCACCTGCACCACGCTGCCCGGCCCCGAGGGAGCGTCCCGGGTGTAGAGGGTCTGGATGGAGTCCACGATCGCCAGGCTGGGCTGGCTCTCCTCCAACCGGGCGAGAATCTGTTCCACGTCCGTTTCCGACAGCAGGAATATTCCGTCACCCGGCAGGTCGAGCCGACGGGAGCGAAGGTGGATCTGGTGGGCTGATTCTTCCCCGCTGGCGTAGACCACCGATCCGCCGGAGGCCGCCAAGTAGCGGGCGATCTGCAGCAGCAGCGTCGACTTCCCAACCCCCGGCTCGCCCGCCAGCAGGGACACGGATCCCGGCACGATCCCGCCCCCCATAACTCGGTTGATTTCCTCGGAGGGTAGGGGGATGCGCGGCTCTCTCCCGGTCCGCAGTTGCGACAGCTCTTGCAGCGGCTCCGGTCCGCCCTCCCGTCGGGAGGAAATCCAGGATGGATTGGACGGCCTGTCTGAAGCCCGGGTTGTCTCCGCCAGGGGCTGTACCGACCCGCATCCCGGAGCTGGACAAAACCCCATCCAGCGCGGGCTTTCGTAGCCGCATTCCTGGCAAAGGAAGATAGGTCGCGCTTCTCTCGGTCGGGGCATAACCCGGCCATTATAACAACGAGGCCCCGAATTGCTCGGGGCCTCGTGTCATGGGCTGGTGTTCCCCAACAAGGGGTCTTGAGTCTACGAGACGGCTACTGGTTCGACGGACTTGGCGTAGATCATTATCTTGCCGTCCTCGTCCATATCAACGACCGCGGTATCCCCGGCCTTGATCCGGCCGCCCAGCAACTCGTCGGACAACCGGTCCTCGACTTCGTTCTGGATCAGTCGGCGCAACGGCCGCGCTCCCAGCACCGGGTCGAAGCCGTTCTCTCCGAGGTACACCTTGGCGGCCTCGGTGAGTTCCAGGTCCACCTGCTTGTCCTCCAGTTCCTTCCGAACGAACCCCATCATCAGGTCGACGATGGCCAGGATCTCGTCCCGGTCCAACTGGTGGAATACGATGGTTGCATCCAGCCGGTTCAGGAACTCGGGACGGAAGAAACGCTTGACCTCCTCCATCACCTTGTCCTTCATCCGCTCGTAGGACTGGGAACTGGTCTGGGCGTCATCCGCCTTGATCGCAAACCCCAGCGTCGTGTCGCGCTTGATCAGGTCGGAACCCAAGTTGCTGGTCATGACAATGATCGAGTTCCGGAAGTCCACCCGGCGGCCCCGGGCGTCCGTCAACTGGCCGGCATCGAAAATCTGCAGCAGGATGTTGAAGATCTCCGGGTGGGCCTTCTCAATCTCGTCCAGCAGGATGGCGCAGTAGTTCTTGCGCCGGACGGTCTCGGTCAGTTGGCCGCCCTCGTCGTAACCCACGTATCCCGGGGGCGCTCCGATCAGCCGGGCCACCGTATGCCGCTCCTGGAACTCGGACATGTCCAGCCTGACCATGTTGTCCTCGTCCCCGAACATAAACTCGGCCAGCGCCCGTACCAGCTCCGTCTTGCCCACGCCTGTTGGGCCTAAGAACAGGAACACGCCGATGGGATGCCTCGGATCCTTCAGTCCGGCCCGGGCGCGCCGGACGGCCTTGGATATGTTCACTATCGCCTCATCCTGGCCGATGATGCGCTTGTGCAGGTCGGCTTCCATGTGTAGGAGACGCTCGGTCTCTTCCTGGGCCAGCCGGGTCACCGGGATGCCGGTCCACATGCTGACCACTTCTGCAATGTCTTCTTCGGTGACATAGGTGCGCTCGCTGTTGCGCCCTTCCTGCCACTCCTTTTCCAGGTTGTCCAGGTTCTGGTTCAGGTTCAGTTCCCGGTCTCTCAGTTCGGCCGCGAACTCATACTGCTGTGAGGCGATCGCCTCGTCCTTTTCCTTGCGGACATTATCCAGCACCTGCATGGCGTCCTTGACCGACGCCGGAGTGGCGCTGCCCCGCAGCCGCACCCGCGATCCCGCCTCGTCCAGCAGGTCAATGGCCTTGTCCGGCAGGAACCGGTCCGGCAGGAACCGGATTGCCAGGTTCGCTGCGGCCTTCAGGGCGTCTTCGGTGTATTCAACGTTGTGGTGCTCTTCGTACCGGTCCTTCACCCCCTCCAAGATCGACAGCGTGTCGTCCTGGCTGGGTTCCTCCACGCGGACCGGCTGCAGCCGGCGTTCCAGGGCCGGGTCCCGCTCCACGTACTTCCGGTAGTCGTCCATGGTTGTGGCGCCGATGCACTGGATCTCGCCACGGGCTAATGAAGGCTTTAGGATATTCGACGCGTCCACCGCACCCTCGGCCGCGCCCGCGCCCACCAGAGTATGGATTTCGTCGATGAAGAGGACGCAGTTACCCGATGCCTTTATCTCTTCGATGACCTTCTTCAGCCGTTCCTCAAACTCGCCCCGGTACTTGGTGCCCGCGACCAGGGAACCCATGTCCAGCGTCACCAGCCGCTTGCCCTTCAGGGTGTCGGGCACTTCCCCGTTGCTGATGTTCTGGGCCATGGCCTCGACGATTGCCGTCTTGCCCACACCCGGCTCGCCCACCAGCACCGGATTGTTCTTGGTGCGTCGGCTTAGAATCTGGACCACTCGTTCCAGCTCGGTGTTCCGGCCAATTACCGGGTCCAGTTTCCCCGACCGGGCGGCGACGGTGAGGTCGATGCCCAGCTGGTCCAGGGTGGGAGTGCGGGTGGTGTTGCGGGAGCCCTGCTGTCCAGTGGAGGAGCTGTTGCTCAGGATGCGGTGGGTCTCTGCCCGCACCTTCTCCAGCGTTACGCCCAAGCTCTCCAGCACGCCGGCGGCCACGCCCTCGCCCTCCCGCAGGAGGCCGATGAGCAGGTGCTCGGTGCCGATATATGTGTGGTTCATCCGGCGGGCTTCGTCCACCGCCAACTCGACCACCTTCTTGGCCCGGGGAGTCAACCCAATCTCGCCCTGGGTGGGCTTCTCGCCACGGCCAATGATGAACTCGACGGCCGAGCGTACCTTCGTCAGATCAACGCCCAGGCCCGACAGGACCCGGGCGGCCACCCCTTCGGTTTCGCGTACCAGCCCCAGCAGAATGTGTTCGGTCCCTATGTAGTTGTGGTTGAACCGCTGGGCTTCTTCCTGCGCCAGCGACAGAACCCGGCGGGCCCGTTCTGAAAATTTCTCAAATCTGCTTCCCATAATTCCACTCCTTATGGGTTAGGGTGGGTACTCCGGGTCGCGTCGGCCGATTCCATCGTCCCAATATCCAGCCTGGAACTATAAGGTGGCTCACGGCTTTCCGCAAGACACCCTCGCCCCGCTCATCCCCTTTGGCGGGTGAGGGCGTCGTTTTCCTGCTTAAAGGGCAATTATATGGTAGGTATCAGACGGTGTAAAGGAACGGGAGCCGCGGTTTGACCGCCAAAAGAGGGGAAAGAGGTAGGAGAAATCACTGGAACAGGGAGCTAATTCCGGTTCCGTGATGCAGGCGGTTGCTGAGGCCGGTTCCTTCAAGTCAATGCCTTCAGCCTTGAAGATAAGGCAAACAAAAACCCGGCGGTGACCTATTTTCCCACTCCGTCACCAGAGCAGTATCGTCGGCGCTGGGGCGTTTCACTTCCGTGTTCGGGATGGGAACGGGTGGGTCCACCCCGCTAGAACCACCAGGAATCAACGTCAAGCAGTATGCACCATTTTTCACATTCTGGCAAGGGGTTTCTATCTTGGGGAAAAATACTCACCCCCTGTTAACATTGGGCCTGGCCGATGTAGTCGGCAACCGGACTTGGCTCCCTGACGTCCGGCGTGGGATGGCGCCCCTAAGGGGTTTTCCATCCCTGTATCCTGCGAATCACCGCAACCAACAAGGATAGAAATGCGGAGTGCTCTGCTTCTCGCGGGTTTGGCTGTCCTCCTTACCATCGCCGCTTCAGCTGTCGCTGTCTTCTACACATTAAACTCGCCCGCCTCAAACTCGCCCGCCTCGCCCGACCCGCCGGACGCGCCCACGGAACCGTTCCCGGTTGCCGCACCTGTCACGCCAACCCCTCTCTCGTCGCCTGCTCCTCCCGTGTCCCCACAGGTCGATGCCGCCTCCGAGGATGAAGGACTCCACCCGGCCGACCGGCCCGAGTTCACCGTCGACTTCGTTCTTCAGGCTTTGGAACGCTACGACCGGGAAGGACGGGGGGCGGCCGTCGCTTATTACAACTCGCCGGAAAGCGTTGTCGGGGAGTGGTACGTCTTCATCTTCGACGAGAACGATAAGCTCATCGTCGCTCAGGACCCCGAGCTCATCGGGCAGGACCTGAAAGGAAACCTGGGAGTCGACCAGGCCGGCTATCGCTTCGGCGAGGTGATGCTGGGAGCCACGGACGAGGGACTGTGGATCGACTACCTGTTCCTGAACCCCAGGAGCGGAAACCAGGAGTACAAGCACTCCTGGGTAATCCGCCATGACGGACTGCTCTTCGGATCAGGCTGGTACCAGGTGCTGCCCAGTTCCCCGTTGATCGCGACCAAGGCCGACCCGGCGGACTACACCATTGCCCTGGTTGACCGGGCCGTCCGTTACTACCGCGCCCACGGCAGAGATGGCGCCGTCCTCCATTACAGTTCACCACAGAGCCTGGACGGGTTCTGGTCCGTCTTCATCCTGGATGAAGAGGGCAAGTTCGTCGCCCATTGGGACCCGTCCATCCTTGGTGTCCATATCGATGAGACTGGCGCCCCCTCCGACGGTCCCGGCTTCGCCGACCTGCAGGTCACCGAAGCTGGCCGGTGGATCGACTATCCTTTCTTCAACCCCGTCACCGGAAAGGAGGGCACTAACCACGTCTGGGTCGTGCGTTACGACGGGATCTTCATCGGCTCCGGGTGGTACGAGTAGCCCCGACTTAAGCCTCGAAAAAGGCCCGCCCTACCACCCCAGCATCACCGGTTCTTTCCGGGGGTCGGCCCCACCCCGGTACACCCCCGCCTCTGTATCGACCACAATCGGTGCGAACCCGTTGCGGATGTCCCACGGCCCCACCTCCTCCACCCGGTGTCCCAGGTGGTTCAGGGCTTCCACCAAGTCGCCGGAAACCCGTCCCTCCACCTCCAGCCGATTCGGGAACTCCCGGTGCGGCCAGGGAGACTGGGGAAAGCTGTACCCGCAGTAACGGGGGGCCTCCACCGCATCCTGCACGTGCAACCCGAAGTCCAGGATGTTGGTCAGTACCTGCAGGTTGCTCTGGGGCTGGCTGTCCCCGCCGGGCGTTCCCAGGGTCATGAATGGCTCCCCGTTCTTGAGCACGATGAAGGTGCAGGGCGTGGTCCTGGGACGCTTGTGGGGGGCCAGCCCGTTGGGATTGGCCGGGTCCAGCCAGAAGTAGCATCCCCGGCAGTTTATGACGATGCCCGTATCCCCCAGCACCATGCCCTGGGACAGGCCTGCGAAGCTGCTGGGCGTCGCCGAGACCATGTTGCCCGCGCTGTCCGCCGTTGACAGGTAGGTAGTCCCGTCCCCGTCGCCGCCCACCGGTTCCATCACCTGAGCCGCATCGCTCGCCTTTGCCCCCTCGGCCACCGCCAGCATCTTCCGCGGGTCTCCCGGCGGATAGGATGCCTGCGCCTGGTTGGTATCGACCAGACCTCGGCGAAGCGCCGCGTACTCCTTGGCGAGCAGTCCCTCCACCGGCACGTCCACGAAGTCCGGGTCCCCGGCGTACCGCTCCCGGTCTGAGAACGCCAGCTTCAATGCCTCCACCTGCAAATGCACCGCTTGAGGGTTGTTGTGATCCTGAGTTGCCAGGTCGAACCCCTCCAGGATGTTCAGTGTCTCCAGCAGCGCAATCCCCTGGGTCCACGTCCGGTTGGCGAAAATCTGGTACCCCCGGTAGGTTGTGGAGATCGGTTCCTCCAGCGGCGACTCGTACTCCGCGAAGTCTTCCAGCGTGTACAGCCCGCCTAGGCCCTCCAGGGCCCTGACCATCCTTTGCCCCACATCCCCCTTGTAATAGACGTCCCGAGCCGCCCTGATTGCCGTTGCCCGCGTCTTCCCCTGGGATAGCGCCTTCTCCTCGGCCTGGACCATCAGCGACAGGGAGCGTCCCAAGTCTTTCTGGACAAAGGGTTTCCCAAGTTCCGGCGGTTTCCCGTTGGGCAGGAATATCCGGGCCGAGTCCGGGTATTTCTTCAGATTGTCCATCCGTTCCGCCGACCCGATGGCCCGGTTCAGCAGTTGGTACGCCGGGAATCCCTCGGATGCGAAGTGCACCGCGCTTTCCGCCACCTGCCCGAAGGTCATCGTTCCGTACTCGGTCAGCATGGTGAGCAGCGCCGAAATCACCCCCGGCACGGTGCTGCTCAACACCCCCGGCGGAATCTCTCCCCACCGCTCCATGTACAGGTCTATCGTAGCCGCTTGGGGTGCCCATCCCTGTCCCACCACCGACCGCACCGTCCTGGCCGACCGGTCGTAAAACAGGAAGGCTACCTCCCCGCCCAGGGTGTAGTGGGCCGTGGGTTCCATGACCCCCGCCGCCAGCGCCGAGGCAACGGCGGCATCCACCGCGTTACCACCCTGCCACAGGATTCTCATCCCGGTCTGCGCGGTCAGCTGAGTTCCGCCGCCGGCCATCCCCCGCGTCCCCCAGACCATGGGACGGTGGGAATAATCCCCGTAGGGTCCAACTGTGCATCCCGCCGCGCCGTTGGCCATCGCGCAACCTCCGTTTGGTGGGCATGAGGCCCAATCTTTTCGTCGAATTGTCCCGGTTATACCCTCATTCCCTCGCATCCGCAACCTGCAACAATCCCGCGGCCCCGCCTGCCGTATACTTGTAATGATGAAACTGGTTAAGCTGGCTGCCATCCTCCTGATCCCCGCCCTCCTGGGAGGGTGTGTCTATGCCTGCACCACCGGACCGGCCCCCGAGCTCCGCGGCATCGCCGGATGGGTCAACACCTCCGGCACCACCATCGAGGAACAGCGGGGGCGCGTTGTTCTCCTCGACTTCTGGACCTACTCTTGCGTCAACTGCATTCGCACTTTTCCCTACCTCAGGGCCTGGCATGACAAGTACCACCGCTACGGACTGACAACCATCGGCATCCACTCCCCGGAGTTCGAGTTCGAAAAATCCCTGGCCAACGTGGCAGAAGCCGCCCGCACTCACCGGCTGGAGTACCCCATCGCCCTCGACAACCGCTTCGCCACCTGGGACGCCTACGGCAACAACGCCTGGCCCTCCAAGTTCCTTATCGACCAGGAGGGGATGGTCCGGTACGCCCGCCGCGGCGAGGGAGCCTACGTCGAGACCGAGGAGGCCATCCGGGAACTGCTGGAGGAGACCGGCGTTGACCTGTCTCATATTCCCACCGACACCAGTCCCGACCCGGAGTTCGTGGATGAGGCCTTCGCCGCCGACCCGGCCCGGCGCATCACCCGCGAGTTGTACGCCGGGTATCTCCGCAACCACACCCTGCCTTCATCGTCCTTCGCCACCCTCGTCGGAGAGACCCCATCCTACATCATGCACCCCGAGTACTACACCGTCGAGGATGGGGAGGTTCTGTACCACGACTTTCAGCGCTACTTCAACCACTTCCTCTATCTCAACGGCCTCTGGTACAACGGCGCGGAGAGCATCACCCACGCCCGTGAGACCTCCGGTTTCGAGGACTACGTTGCCATCAAGTTCTACGCCACCAGCGTCAACTCCGTTATGGCCGCCACGCCCCCGGAGAACACCCCGGACAACGCCTCCGCGCCCTACCGTTCCGGCAGCCACCGGGTAACGATTCTCCTCGACGGAAAACCCCTGACTCGCTCTCAGGCTGGACGCGACGTTGAATTCGACGACGCCGGCAACAGCTACGTCATCGTGGGCGAACCCGACCTCTACCGCCTCGTGGAACTCCCCGAGTTTTCCAGCCACGAACTGAAGCTGTCCGTCAACACCCCGGGGCTCTCCCTCTTCACCTTCACCTTCGGCGCCTACCCGGAAGGCCCATGAGGCAGTTCGCCGGTCGGCCTGACCGCGTCAGATCCCACGCGTCAGATCCCGTCTGAATAAGGGGGTTTGGGGGATGCATCCCCCAACGTAACCCGGTCCCCGGTCCTCCAACTCCACCGATTTTGTCTCAGGAATCACTCGTTACGGGAGAAGTACCCCATGACTGCCGCCAATGACTACGCCGCCCACCACGATGCCATCGTCGCCCAGCGGGACCGGATCTACGGCCCCGACCGCCCCACCGATCCCTGGACCGGGGAGACAGCCCGCCTCTTCCGCTTCAACCCCCGCCGGGACCTTGAACCCAACCTGGATGTCATCGCCTCCTACGTGCAACCGGACGACGTGGTAATCGACGTGGGCGGCGGAGCCGGAAGGGTGTCCCTCCCGTTGGCCCTCCGCTGCCGGGAAGCCGTCGTCGTCGACCCATCCCCCGGCATGGGTGCCGAATTCGACGCCAGCTGCGATGAAGCCGGGGTCAGCAACGCCCGGCGGATCGAAGCCGACTGGTTGGACGCCCCAGGCGTCTCCGGTGACGTCGTCTTCTCCGCCGACGTCGCCTACTTCGTCCGCGACATCGTCCCCTTCATAGAGAAGCTCCAGGCTGCCGCCCGCCGCCGCGTCATGATCACTCTCTGGAGCGAGGCCCCGCCCAACAGCGCTGCATCCCTCTTCCGTCTCGTTTACGGAGAAGACCAGGCCCCCGTCCCCGGCTTCCGCCAGCTCATGCCCATCCTCTGGGAAATGGGCATCCTCCCTGACCTCCAAATGCTCCCCGAACCGCCCTGGTGGGAGGGAGAACTGCTGGCGACCTGGGAAGAAGCCCTTGCTCTCGCCCTGGAAGGCCGCTGGCTCCGCGAAGAAGACCGACCCCACGCCAAGCAGATATTCGAGGAAAACTTCGGCCAACTGTTCAGCACATCCCGCGACGGTTACCGCCCCCTCTGGCGCCCCTCGTCCCGCGAACTGCTCATAACCTGGGAGACCGGGTAAACCCTCTCTACGCTTGCCGACTGGAGAGAATCGTCAGAAGCCCGCCACCGTTTGCGTCCCTCTCCAGGCCGCTCCCTCCCGCAGCAGCGGTATCAACTCCCGCCCGTAGTCAATGGCGTCGTTCAGGGGATCAAATCCCCGCAGGATGAAGCTGGTGCAGCCGGCGTCGTAGTAGGCCAGCAGCGAGTCCGCCACCTGTCGCGGCGTCCCTACCAGGCAGGTCGTGTTTCCTGCTCCGCCGCTGGCGTATGCAATCGGCATCCACAGCCGCTCGTCATACACTTCCCGCGTCGCTGCGAAGTCGACCAGCCGCTGGGACAGCGCCGATTGCGCCCGTGCCGCCTGCCCCGGCGCAATCTTTCCCCGGGTCGACTCCTCCACCCGCGCTAGGACTCCCCGCGCCCGCTCCCACGCCGCCGCCTCCGTGTCCGCCAGCACCGGCCTCAGCGATACGCTGAAGGAAAGCTCCCGGCCATGCCCCGCCGCCCGCCGCCGCAGGTCTTGAACCCGCTCGCGTATCGACTCCAGCGGCTCCCCCAGGAAGGCGAATACGTCGGCCCAGCGCGCCCCCACCTCCACCGCAGGCTCCGACGCTCCCCCGAAGAACAGCGGAACGTGGGGCTGCTGCCGGCACCTTACCTGGCTCCGCGCCCCCTGGACCCGGTAGAAGTCTCCCCCGAAATCGAACGGTTCCGTCTCCGTCCACACCCGCTTCATCACGTCGAGATACTCGGCCGTCCGCCGGTAGCGCCCATCGTGGTCCAGCCAGTCCCCGTCCTCCCGCTGCTCCGCGTCGCTGCCGCCGGATATGATGTGCAGCGCGACCCGCCCGCCCGTCAGTTGGTCCAGCGTCGCCGCCTTTCGCGCCGCCAGCGTCGGGGCCACGAACCCGGGACGGTGGGCGATCAGATACCCCAGCTTGCGTGTCGCCCCGGCGGCGTACCCCGCCACCTCGAATCCGTCTGGGGTACTCGACGAGTAGCCCGTCAGCACCATGTCGAACCCGGCGTCCTCGTGGGCCTTGGCGAACTCCGCAATATACTCGCCGTCAACCCCCGCCGGAATCTCCCCGCCGGGGTTGATGCTCCCCCCGAAGACGCTCAGGCTGGCCCCGGCCGTGGAAGGATCCTCCCGCTGCACGCCGATCATACCGAGGACCCGCACCTGCCCGGCGGGCAAAAGTCCGGCGGAAGCTCCCTTCATCATGTCCCTCCCGCGTCGTGCAACCGGTCCCCTCCGTCCGCAAAGGACTGAAGCGTCAAGCCCGCGCCGCCCAGAGCCAGGCCTCTCCCCCTACCGGAACGCCGGAATCACATGCTTCCCGAACAGCTCTATCGACTTCATCACCCTGTCGTGATCGATGGTCTCCGTCTGCATCAGGAACTGCACCTGGTCCACCCCCGTCGCTTCGTGCATCTTCACCGCGTCAATGCAGCTCTGCGGGTCCCCCGCCACGATCACCCCCCGCTCCGCCAGCGTGTCCGCGTCCATGTCCTCCCAGATCCGCTGCGCCAGGGCTGACCCGCCGGACAGGTCGAACTGCGTCGCAGCGCCCTCCTCCGACACTTCCTTGACGTCGATGTAACGCGAAAAATTGTGCACCAGGTGCTCGGGTATCCCACCCCACTGTTCCAGCAGCCGGGCGTAAACGTCCTTCTGGTCCTGCACGTAGGGACGCCCCGGCCCGAAGAAAGTCTTCAGCGAGTTGGCACAAAGCTCCCTTGCGCTGGCGTTGTCCTCCCCGCAGTACCCGAACAGGGAACTCAACCACTGGTTGTTGACCTGCGCCCCCACCGGATGAGCGTCCTTTATGTTTTCCCGGTAATCCCGGATGTGCGGCTCCAGCACCGACGGCGCGCTGATTCCCAGCGCCATCACCCCGATTCCTTTCTGCGCCGCCAGTTCGTAGGTGGAGGGCTGCAGCGCCGCCACCCAGATGGGCGGATGGGGTTTCTGGTACGGCTTGGGCAGTACCTCTCTCGGCGGCACTTGCCAGAACCTGCCCTCGTACTCGAAGACTTCCGACTCCCAGATCTTCGGAATCATTGTCAGCGATTCTTCCCACATCTCCCGGGTATCCCTGGGATCTATCCCCATCCCCGTCTGCTCGAAGGGTGCCGACCTCCCAGTCCCGAAGTCCACCCTGCCGCTGGAAAGGTGGTCCACCATCGCCACCCGTTCCGCCACCCGCACCGGGTGGTGGTACGGCAAGATGACTACTCCGAATCCCAGGCGGATACGCTTGGTCAGCCGGCTCAGCGCGCCAAAAATCACCTCGGGACAGGGCGACGACGAGAAGGTCGTCAGGAAGTGGTGCTCCACGAACCACACATAATCGAACCCCATCTCGTCGGCCAGGATGCACTGCTCGATGGTCTCTTCCACCACCGCATGGTCATCCAGCGTCGGACGCTGCATCTCGTAAGCCAACCCAAACTGCATAACAAAACCTCGGCGCTTTCTCTGGAAAACCTGCGGCTATTCTAGCCATGCCCGTTGTAGTGGGCAACCGACTGCCTTTCAACTCGCCCTGCCCCGGACCCTCGCTCTGTTCCTGCGCGGGAGTTACCCTCGCCCCTCGTTCTTCAAGACCCTTTGCCACCACTCAGGTATTGTTCCCTCCCGCCGCAGGAAAATCCGCGCCAGACGTATCTCGTCGTAGGTGAACTCCTCTCCCAGATACTCTTTGACTGGCTTCAGGGCGCTTCTTCCGCACACCTCGAAACCCTTCCGGATCTCTGCCAGGCGCGACCCCTCCGGCCGCAGGTGTTCCAGGACCAATGCCGTGTCCTGATCAGCCATTCGTTCAATGTGCCCCATCACCGTTGTTGGCTTGACGCCGCACCGCTCCGCCACCTCATCGATGTCCAAGCCCTGCCCCAGTAGCGCCTTGACCGTTTCTGCCAGTCGGCTTCCCCGGAGCGCTTGGGCAGGGTTACGGCTTCCATCCCTGCCGTTGGAAGGCCTTGAGGTGGTTCGGCCCGTCCGGTCCTCGATCCCCCGGGATTGAGCGTACTTCCGAATGACCCCCAGGAACCGCTCCCCGTACTCCTCCAGCTTCACCTGCCCCACCCCGGAAATTCGCGAAAAGCTTTCCGTCGATTGCGGATAGGTCGCCGCCATCTGTAGCAAAGAGACATCCCCGAAAACCACAAACGGAGGGATCCCCTTGGCGTCTGCTATTTCTCTCCGCAACCCCCGCAGTTCCTCGAACAACGCTCCGTCGTATTCAGCCGGCGCGCGCGAGGATACAGTCCCGGTCGCGGTCCGGGCGTCCCGATTTCCCGCGCCCGCCGCTTCTGCGGCAGCCCGCACCCTCGCAAGCGACAGCGTCTGGCGCTCCTGCAGGAACCGCCGGCCTTCAGCCGTAACCGCCAGCGTTGGAAACTCACCCTCGTTCCGTGCCAGAAGCCCCTTGGCCCGCAGCTGGTTGATGATCTCCCGCAACTGCTGGCGGTCGTAGTCCTTCACAATCCCGTGGACACTCAGCCTGTCGTGCCCTAGCTCCACCACCCTCTTCTCCCGGCTGCCTGTCAGCACCTGGATTACATGCATCGCCCCAAACCGTTGCCCGGTGCGAATCACCGCCGACAGCACCTTCTGGGAGATTTCCGTAGCGTCGAACTCCTCCGCTTTTTCCAGGCAAACGTCGCATCCGCCACAGTTCTCCTCTTCCCAGCGTTCCCCGAAATACTCCAGGATGGACTGCCTCCGGCAGACCCGCGATTCGGCGTACTCCACCATCTGGTCCAGCATGTGCCGTGCATTCTGCTGTTCGGTGGCGTCATCTATCTGATTGATGAAGTAGTCCTGCTTGACCTTGTCTGCGTATGCATAAAGCAGGACGCACTCCGCAGGCAGACCATCCCTGCCTGCTCGACCTGTCTCCTGGTAGTACCCCTCTAGCGACTTGGGCAGGCTGTAATGGACCACCAGTCGGATGTCCGGCTTATCGATGCCCATGCCGAAGGCTATGGTCGCCACGATTATCGGCACCCGGTCTCGGATGAAGTCCTCCTGCGTTTGCCTCCTCACTTCCGACTCCAGCCCGGCGTGGTACGGGCGGGCGGAAAGTCCCCTGGCGTTTAACTCCTCCGCCAACTCCTCCGTTTCCCGTCGGGAAAAGCAGTAGATGATGGTGGACTGATCACGCCGTTCCCCGAGCATGGTCAACAACAATCGGAGGTAATTCCCCTTGGGATGCACCGAATACCTGAGGTTGGGGCGGTTGAAGCTGGACAGGAACACCTTGCCGTCGTGCAGGCCCAGTTGCTCGACAATGTCCCGCCGCACCCTCTCCGTTGCCGTTGCCGTCAACGCAATGACCGGAACCCCGAGGAAGTCCTGCCTGAGAGACCTCAGGTTCCGGTAATCGGGACGGAACTCGTGCCCCCACTCCGAGATGCAGTGCGCCTCGTCGATGGCTATCAGGCTCGGATGCACCTGTTCCAGGAACCGGCGAAATCCCGGAAGCGCCAGCCGCTCCGGCGCGACATACAGGATCTTCACTTCGCCTCTCAACACCATTTCCTGTACCGTGCTAATCTCAGCTCCGGACAGAGAACTGTTGATGAACCGTGCGGGAATTCCGTTGGCGTTCAGCGCGTCCACCTGGTCTTTCATCAAGGCGATCAGGGGTGACACCACTAGGGTAACGCCATTCAACATTACGGCCGGGATCTGGTAGCAGATCGACTTCCCGCCCCCTGTCGGCATCAGGACGAGACTGTCCTGCCCGGCCAGGACGTTGGAGATTATCTCCTCCTGCATTGGCCGGAAGCTGTCGTACCCGAAGTGGGATCTGAGAGCGTGGAGAGGGGACGAATGGCTGGTCATGAGAAGCGCAACTCCACCCTTGGATTCACCGGCGGGAGCCGGGTAGAATCTTACGCTAGCGGCCCAGCTTGGGGAAGAAGAGGATTGTCAGTGTAGGGATAGGGCAAACTACGAGATGGTCGGTCGGGTATCAGGGATCGTCCCATTTCCTGCCAGTCAGATTCTCCCACCGTTGCCTCTGGCGGTTGCTTGTGGGAACAAACTTGTTTGCTGCCGGAGACATTGCCCTCAATGCCTCGACTTCGTGCAGGATGTACTTGGCCCGCTCAAGTCCTTCAGCAACTTCGTCCTCAGTTAATATGTTCTCGTAGAAGTTGCGGTGCAAATGATCGACCACTGCGAAAGCCTCTTTCAGCTTGGCTATACCGGATTCGTCGGCTAGCCAAAACAACGCTTCGTGAGTAAGGTTGTGGTGGCTGTGAAACCAGCCTCGATCCTCGGCCACCGCCTTGATAGCTGTGGAAACGGCGCCCCATGCCTTTTCCCCGGCTTGCAAAAGGTCGTCCCTTCGCAATTCCTCCTCGGCTTGCTGGATGTAACTATGGCTCAACGCCATGTATTTTTCTGATTGGGAATCTGTAGCCATGTTTAGTTGTTACTGGCCTCTGGGCCACTATTTCAATTTGAAACGCATGCTCGACACGACGATCCTATTACAGGCAGAACCTTGGTGCGTATTTAGCTTCTAAGACTGTGAGCACCGCGAGCTTGCTAGGCCCCTATCAGCACTACTTCCCGCTGCACTGGCGAAGTGGCGAACGGTCCATCCTCTGACATGAAGGCGTCGATCTCGGAACGCACCCCAAACTCCGGCAGATACACTCCGGGTTCGATGGAAAACCCCACCCCGGGAATAATCCTCCTCGTGTCGTGAGTCTCGAACCCGTCCAGGTTCACCGCCTCCCCGTGCACCTCGTAGCTGATGCTGTGCCCCAGGCGGTGCGTGAAAAACGCCCCGTAACCCCGCTCCCCGATATACTCCCGCGCCGCCGCATCCGCCTGCCACCCTTGCACTGTCTGCCCCTTGGCGTGACAGTCCTCCAGGAACGCCAGGGCGGCATCCCTCGCCCCGGTCACTATGTCGAAGATCTTCTGGTGCCGCTCCGGGACCCGATCGCCGATGTAGGCGGTCCAGGTAATATCTGCGTACACCGACTCCGGCGTCGCTTCCCTGGCCCACAGGTCAATCAGCACCCAATCTCCCGGCCGGAATCTCGTGCTCTCCTCCTCCGCTGGCTCGTAGTGCGGGTCCGAGCAGTGGGCATTCGCCGACACTATCGGTCCGTCCGCCGCCTCCAGGCCCTCCTCCCTGAACCTCTCCCGGATGAACTCTGCGATCTCATATTCATCCACGCCCTCGGACAATCGCTCCCCGATGCGCCGGAAGGCCTCGTTTACGATCTCCCCCAGCTTCGTTGCCGCCCGCTGGTGGCCGGCCAGTTGCTCCGGAGTCCACCGCTGCGTCGCATACTGCATCACGTCCGCTGACGAGACCACGTCCACCCCCAGGCTCCGCACCAACTCCACTGTCCCCGCGTCCACCCGGGAAACCCTCGGTAGTTCGTTCATCGGAGAATATTCCATGGCCACCCGGTCGGCGCCCTTCAGCGTCTCTCGCAACCGCTCCAGCAGCGACTCCCGGCCGCTGTATACCGCCGTGGCGATGCCCGATTCCCCGAACTTGCCCGCATCTACATGATGAGTTACCACGACCGTGGGGCCCTCCGCGGGAACGTAAAGGAAACAAGGGCGGGTCACATGCCCGCTTGGCGTGATGGTCTGTCGGAAAATGGGATTGGAGTGCCGGTAATCGTGAATCAGCCAGGCGGGAACGCCTTCCTGTCTGAGAAAAGACTGCGCATCGTTAATTACCCTGTTTTTGGGCATGGGGTCACCCCCGATAAGTGGGATCTTCGAGGCGACGTGTTTATCTTACCGGACTTGTGGAAGGGCGCCGCCGTCGGCAACTATGGTGGTCCCTGTGATGAAGCTGGACCGTTCGGATGCCAGAAAAGCCAGAACGTCGCCGATCTCCTCCGGTCTCCCCAGGCGTTTCATCGGGTACTGTTTCGCGGTCTTCTTCATCAAGTCTTCCACCCGCTGACCCTCGGCTTGGGCTTGCTCCTCCAGGGCCGATGTGTAGAGCTCTGTCGCCACCGGCCCCGTGACCACGTTGTTCACAGTGATGTTGAAGCTTGCCAGTTCTTCGGCCAACTCCCTGAAGAACCCCACGATGGCGCGCTCGCTCAGGGTAGACAAAGCTGTTCTGGCTCCCGAATCATGGGCCTGGGACGGCAGCAGGTTGATTATCCGTCCCCAATGCTGCTGCTTCATGTGGGGAATAACTTCCCGGCTCAGGCGGATCGCGCTGTAGAGGTTCCTTTCCAATGCCGAACCAATGTGGTTGTCATCCAGTTCCGTGGCTGGCATATCGTCGCCCGCAGCCCCGGTGTGAGTCACCAGGATACTGACCTGGTCGAATCGGTTATACGTGTCCCGCACGACCCGCCGTATATCCCTTTCCTGGGACAGGTTCGCTGGAATGGCGAGGACCCGGTGCTGCGAACCCAGGCGGGCCAGGTCTATTTCAGCCCGGCGCAGGGCGGCCTCGTCCCGGCCGCAGATGGTGACGCTGGCGCCCTCTTTTGCCAGCGCGGTGGCTACCGCCAGTCCGATTCCCCGGGTAGATCCACCGACAATGGCAACCCTGTCCCGAAGCCCCAGGTCCATTTCTGGTCCAGCCTCCTAGCCTCTCCGGCGTTTCCGAAAATTAAACAGCCAGCCAACCATTATCAAGGCGAGTTGGGCTCCCCTTGTTTCAGCACGCCGTGGAATTTGCCGAGCCGATTCTAACATAAGGCGAAAATAAAGCCGATGTCCGTCTATGCCGGCGCCCCTGGATCATCAAACCGGAAACAGGTGATCAAGTGATCATTTACCAGGCCCGCCCCCTGCATGAAGGCATAGCAGATCGTCGGCCCCACGAACTTGAACCCGCGGGCCATCAGGTCTCTGCTCAGCCCTTCCGACTCGCGCGTCTTGGCCGGAATGTCCCCGGATTCCTCCCACCGGTTCCTGATTGGTCGCCCGTCCACGAATCTCCAAACGTAGGCGTCGAAACTCCCGAACTCCTCCTGCACTTGCAGGAACGCCTGCGCGTTGGATACCACCGACCTCACCTTCTGGCGGTTGCGCACAATCCCCGGGTCGAGTAGCAGTTCGGCGATGCGCTCGTCGGAAAATCCTGCGATGGCGTTCACGTCGTAGTCGGCGAATGCCCTCCGGTATCCCTCCCGCTTGTGCAGTATATTTCGCCAGCTCAACCCGGCCTGGGCCCCGTCCAGGGTCAGGTACTCGAAGAACTTCCTTTCGTCGTGCAGGGGCACACCCCACTCCGTGTCATGGTATTCGACCATGAGGGGATCATCCCCCACCCACGCGCACCGTTCCGCCACCTTCAGATTACCGCCCCTTCCGCCATCTGACGGATCTCACCTTCCGAGTAGCCCAACCCTGCCAGGATCTCGTCGTTGTGCTCCCCCAGGAGTGGTGGGTGCCGGTCCAGGCTCCCCGGGGTGGCCGAAAACTTCAGCGGCAGCCCAGTCTGCTTGATGCTGCCTAGCGTCGGATGCGGCATTTCCAGGAACATCTCCCGGTGCAGCACCTGCGGGTCGGAGAAAACATCCGCCAGATCGTTGATCGGACCCGCCGGAACGCTCACCGCCTGCAGGTCCGCCACCCAGTCCACCGATGGCCGTGTCAAGAAAAACTCCTGCAGCAGCGGGACTATCTTGCCCCGGTTGCGCACCCGGTCGCCGTTGGTTGCGTATTCTGGATCGTCCTTCAGGTCCTCCCGGCTGACCCCCTGGCAGAACCGCTCCCACAGGCGCTCCGACCCCACCGCCACGTTGAAATACTTCCCGTCGCTCCCCATGAATCCCTGGTAGGGCACCAGCGTAGGATGGGCCTTTCCCAGCCGTTGCGGCGGAGCGTTGTTCGCAAAATAGTAGCCAGCCTGGTAGGTCAGCCACGCCACCTGCGCATCCAGCATCGCGATGTCGATGTACTGCCCGTCCCCTGTCTCGTACCGGTGCCGCAATGCTGCCAGGACCGAAAACGCGGCCCACATTCCCGCCCCGATATCCGTCACCGCAATCCCGATCTTCTCGGGTTCTCCCGCCGGTTCCCCGGTGATGCTCATCAAGCCGCTTATTCCCTGCATTATCTGGTCGTAGGCCGGTCGCGCCTTGTACGGTCCCGTTTGCCCGAATCCCGATATGGAGCAGAAAATTATCCCCGGGTTGACCCCCTTCACCGTTTCATAGTCGATCCCCAGCCGCTGCATCACCCCCGGCGTGAAATTCTCCACGATGATGTCCGCGTCCTTCGCCAGTTTGAGGAAGACCTCCACCGCCTTCGGCTCCCGGAAATTCAGCGTCAGGCTCCGCTTGTTCCGGTTGATCGACAGGAAATACGCGCTCTCTTCGCCAATGAACGGAGGGCCCCACGTCCGCGTATCGTCCCCGGAACCGGGAAGCTCGATCTTGATAACGTCCGCGCCGTAGTCCCCCAGCATCAATGTGCAGAAGGGCCCCGCCAATGCCCGGGTCAGGTCGAGAACGCGTACGCCTTCCAGCGCTTTCATCGGATGCTTCCTCCGTCGGTCAGACTCGTCCCAGACAACCCCCGTGCCGCCGCTATGGCCGCCCCGGGGAGCGTCCCCATCTTACCATAGCGGCCTTTTCAACAGAGCGGTCCCGGAAACTCACCCTGCATCGCCTCTTTTGACACCAACCTTGGCCGCCCATATCATGTTTGCCAATTATATCGGACAGGCTGGGAGGCAGCTCTTGACCACCATCCCTGAACTCGAGGAACAATATCGGAACCTTGACGTGCAGCTTGCCTGGAAGGGGGAGGAAGCCATCGATGCCGCTTGCCTCCTCGCCTTTCGCTATGAGTATCCCGGCAGCAGCACCGAGGTCAACATCGACACCGACGAGTTCACCGCCGTCTGTCCCTGGACCGGCCTCCCTGACTATGGGACCCTGAGCATCGCCTACGTCCCCGGGGAAAGCTGCATCGAGCTCAAGTCCCTCAAGTATTACCTCCTTTCCTACCGGGACGTAGGGATCGTCCAGGAACACGCCGCCAATCGCATCCTTCTGGATCTCGTGGCCCTCTGCCGACCCGTACGCATGAAAGTCACCCTGGATTACAAGGTCAGGGGAGGCATCCACACCTCCGTAACCGCTGACTACGAACCCTCGGAAAGCATGTAGGCCACTCGCTGTACCCCAGGGAGGACGCTATGCGATTCACCGGCAGCTTCGTCATCGTCGCCATCCTGTTCGTCACCGTGTTGATTACCTCCAACATCATCGCGGTGAAACCCATCCAACTCCTTGAACTGCCCTTCCAGTTCATCGGCGGCTCCGCGGTTATCCTGCCCGCCGCCATTATCATCTTCCCCATCAGCTATATCGTCGGCGACATCCTCACCGAGGTCTACGGATTCCGCGTCGCCCGCGCCGTCATCTGGCTCGGCTTCGCTGCCAACCTCCTCGTCGTCATCGCCCTCTACCTCACCGGAATAATCCCTGGTGCCCCCTTCTGGTCCGGCGACGACCAGGGCTCCTACAACCGGATTCTCGGCCAGGTCCCGGGAATACTGGTAGCTTCCTTCATCGCCTACCTCATCGGAGAGTTCTCCAACTCCACCGTCCTGGCCCTCCTCAAGTACAAGATGCAGGGCCGCCTCCTTTGGGTCCGCACCATAGGCTCAACCATCGTCGGACAGGGCCTCGACTCCTTCATCTTCATCTTCATCGCCTTCGGTGTCTTTGGAGACTGGTCCGGCGCTGCCCTCCTCGGCGCCGCCATCGCCCAGTGGATCACCAAGATCCTCTATGAAACGGTCGCCACCCCCCTCACCTATGCCGTCGTCAACTACATGAAACGCAAGGAGCAGATGGACGTCACCGATGTCCCCAGATCCCTGAACCCCCTCGGCGTCTTCGGATAGGACACTTCCCGCCGTCAGCAACCACCGCTGGAAAAGAGGGAGGGCAGGCCGCAACAGCCTGCCCTCCTTCATGATATTCATAGAGGAAGCTTTGGGAAACGTTGCCTGGCCCTCGGTAGGGTCTCGATCGGCCTCCGGCTCCCCGCCCGCGTGACTCCTCCACGTCTGGCAGGTGAAATCGGGGCGGGCCTCTGAAGGCCCGCCCCGATGGATCGCTCCCCTTGCGGTTCCCCTTCCTAGTCTTGTCTCTGCTGCCCCATCTGGGCGATGTTGCTTTCCAGTTGGGTGCCCATGGTCCGTGCCGAGGTGATCCGCGTCACCAGCAGTCGCGCTGCCTCATCGTTCCGGTAATCGTTCCGCAGCTGGATGTGCAGGTCCCGGTAGTATTCCGCGCCCGCCAGAGGCAAGCCCTCCAGGATCTGCCCTGCGAATGGAACGTTGTCCACCCCGTGCAGCGCCCCTTCCTCGCCGTTGGCGCTCGGACGCAGTTCGTAGTCCCGCACCGACGGCTGACCCAGGAATGTCCCCCGGAACCACGCCGTGGTGCTCTGCGCCACCGACATCACGAACCGCCAGCGCATCTCCGGCAGAATGTCCGTCGCTCCCGCGTTCTCCAGGTCTCGGTCAATCCGGCGCATCAGCGACATCGCATTGGACGAACACTCGTTGACCCTTGCCACATATTCATCCAGACCGGCTAGGAGAGGAGCAGCCTGTTCCAGGCCCTGCATTTCGATGAACGTCGGGTGCTGCATCCACATCGGGGCGTACTCCGCCTCCAGCCCGCCGGCCAGCAGCTGGTCCCGGGCTGTGTTCGGATTGCCGCCCAGCATGATGACCAGTTCCTCCATCCACTCCAGGTCTGGCGACACCTCCATCAGCGGTATGGACTGCACGAAGTCCGTCACCAGCTGCATCTGTGCCCTTTGCTCCGGCGTCATCTCGTTTCGCCCGCCGCCCCGCCGGAAGGGGCTCGGCAGGGCCCTTCGGGGCGGCGTGGCAGCCGGCGGCTGTTGCGTAACTTCTGTTTCCACCGGGGCCGCAATCTCCGGCCGCGATATCCGCACGAACTCAGGGAACGGGAGAGCGGGTTGTTCCCTCCTGCGGGCCCTTCTCAGGAAGAAGTAGGCTGCCGCAGCCCCCAGCGCCCCCATCATCACCACTACTACCGGCCAGAACACCCATACCGAAATCCGCCCCGAATTGACTGTGAACGCCTCCGAGAACGGCCCCGTGTTCCCCGCCAGGTCCACCGCCTGCGCCCGCCAATAATACGTCCCCTTGGGCAGGGCCAGCTCCTCTGGAAGGGCGAACTCGGGTTCCGTCAGTCCCGCCTCTTCGTGAAACAGCGTCCGGAACTCCGGGTCCTCCGAAATCTGTACGTTGTACCTTACCCCGCTGGGATCGTCCACCGCCGTCCATTGAGTTTCCGGGCGGAACCCGCCAAAAAATCCTCCCGTCTGTTCGTTCTCCGGCAGTTGCAGCATCGGCGCTGGCGGAGCAACGTCTTCCATCTCAAAGGCCAGCTCCAGCGCATTTCCCGCCCCGTCCGCTATTCCGATGGAGTGCTCCCCCCCCGCCGACTGGGGAATCTCCACCGGCGCGGCGAAGCTGCCCCGCAGGTCAGTGGTGGCCGCCCCCACCGGTGACCCATCGTAGCTTATGGCTATGTTCGATCCAGCCTCGAACCCGAACCCTGTCACCTGCACCGTAGACCCAACGTTCCCCGTGTCCTGGTCCAGCACCACCCGCGGTGTCACCGAGAAAGGCATGTCCAACCGGCTGGGCGACCCCCCGGCAGAGCTGATTACCGCCACCCCGTGGTTTCCGCCCACCGACGCTGGCACCCGCAGCGTCGCGGCCAGCCCGCCCATCGGGCCCGCCGACAGTTCGGACAGCACGACTTCGTCGCTGAAGGCCACCGCTATCCCGCCCTCGTTCGCCCCGAACCCCGCTCCGGTTATCTCCACGTCCTCCCCGGGGACCCCGCTGGAAATCGACAGCGCTATCTTCGGAACCACCCGGAAGGTCGCCGTTGGCGGCGTCCTCTGGGACAGCGACCCTCCCGACACCGTTATCGGGTGCGGGCCCCTCGGCGACGCCGGCACCACGACGGTGCGGGAAAAGTTCCCCTGGCCGTCCACGTTGATTCCCGACGCGATGGTCTGTCCCCCATACGTCACCGTCAATCCCTGCTCCGACGCACCGAATCCCTGGCCCGTTACCGTCACCCTGGAATCCGGCGGCCCCTCCGCCGGATCCAGTTCTATGAACCGTTGGATGTCAAGCGGAATGTTGGCCGCCGCCCCCGGCGGCGTCCGGAATCCCGATGCCGACAGGGAGTAGGAGCCGCCGGCTATCCCCGGCGCCATGAAGCTCTCCGTCCAGGAACCGTTGCTGTGGGCGTTGATCGACTGCGCTACCGTGGTCCTGCCCAGCCTTATGCTGATCCCCGTCTCGTTGGCGTAGAACCCGTTCCCCGTCACCGTCAGCAGGTCTCCGGGCTTCGCCTGCTGGTTGTCCACCGAAATCACCGGGACAATGGTGAACGGCGCCCGCAGGTCGCTGCCCTCTCCTCCCACCGTGACCAGGACCGTGCCCGCCGGAAGCGCCGGCACGGTTACCTCGTGCTCCCACGAACCGGTCCCGTCCGAGTTGGCCGCGTCCACCTGGTCATTCCCGAAGCCGATCCGGATCCCCGCCTGGTCCGCCGGAAATCCCTTTCCCGAAAGGGTCAGCATCGACCCTGGCGGGCCCTTCGAGGCCGAACTCGAGATCACCGGCTCCACGTTGATGCTCTTCCCGGTGCTCCGCCCGCTGATGCTCCCGATTATGATGACTCTCAGTTCCCCCTGGGGAGCCTCGGGAATCTTTACCCTGGCGCTCCACACTCCGTTCCGGTCGGCTTCCGTGACAACGCTGTCCAGCCCGTCCCCAATGTTCAGCGTTATCCGCTCGTTCGCCACCGCTCCCGAACCCCGGAACGTCACCTCCGTCCCCGGCGGTCCTCCTTCGGACGTCAGCCCCACCGACGTGCCCACCGACACCCGCTGCACCGGAGCGTTGGTCGTCCCGGCCCCCGAGGCCGAAACTGTGTGGTTCCCCGCCGTCGTCTGCGGAATCGTAATGTTCGTTTGCCAGAACCCTCGCCCGTCCGCCACCACCCCCGAGGCCACCGCCGTCCCGCCGAACCGCACCGTTATCCCCGTCTCGTTGGCCCGGAAGGCCGTGCCCGTCACCCGCAGCACGTCCCCCGGCGTACCCTCCGTCGGAGCGACCGCCAGCGTCGGTGTAATTTCGAACGACGCCTGACCTCCGCTCCCGTCCGTCCCCGTCGCCGAGAGCACCTGCGGCCCTCCCGAGATGTTCGGTATCTGGATCTGTGACCCCACCGCTCCGTCACTGTTGGCGAAGACCGGCGGCAACGTGGCCCCCCCAATCGTCACCTGCACCCTGCCGCCCGGCTCGAACCCCGTCCCCGCCAGCCGGACCGTCGTCCCCGGCGGCCCCTTCAAAGGCGCCACGCTGAACGTCGACTGGATTGTGAACGTTCCCGCCTGGTACCCGTTCACGATAACTCGGTAGCTCCCTGCCGCCAGTGCCGGCACCCGGCAGCTCACGGTAGCCCTCCCGCTCCTGTCGCTCCTGGCCCCGCACGGCAGCTCATCCACGCCGAACCTTACCTCGATTTCCTCCCTTTCCCCGAACCCGCGCCCGTCGATGGAAAAAGTAGAACCCACCGCCCCTTCACGCCCCGCCAAGTCAACCGAAGTCTCTACCCTGAAGGTTGCCGTCGCCTCGTCTCTACAATTTTTGTATACGGCTTGTTGCGTTATCGTACCAGTTTCATCCCTTTGCTCTGGTGTGACTAGTTCCTGATATATCGAAGAAGTGGCTGTAACCGTCACCGGTCCCCGGGGGGCGTCCGGAATAGTAACCGTATCCTCGAAGGATCCGTTTGGCCCCGGGGTCGCGCTTCCTTCGCTGCGGTTGCCTACCCTGAACGATACTCGTTCGTTCGGCTTAAAGCTCCTCCCGGTCACCGTCGCCCTATCACCGGGTTGGCCGTTTGTCGGAGAAAGCGTGATGGATACGCCCGTGATGCATTGCGTGGCCTGCTGCGCCTCCGCCGTGTCACCAGAAGGAAAGCCCGCGAAGACAAGGGCTGCTGCAAGCCCCACCAGAGCAGTGACTGCCAAGGTTAACGTAGTAATCCAGCGCTGCTGCCCTCGAGCGGATGTGATGCGCACGTGCAGGTTCCCCGTAGCCTGTAATGAAAATGCCACTAACTAATTTACTCCCCAATGCCTCTAACTCGCAACGGCTGACCTTGAATCACCGGCCCCGCGATTTCAGTGGCCTACCCCGGTTTCGGCCTCGCCCCGCCGTCTTCTCTCCCGTCATTCTCGCACAGGGCCTGCCCCCGTCGCCGTTGGACCGCAACACCTGAAACGGCCTCCTGCCGGACCAAAAAAGCCGCCCCATCCGGGCGGCCTCTTTTGTGGGATAATACATCCACCATGTGTGAACCCAGGATCAGCCCCCGCAGCTTCATCGCCAACTGCCTTGAGCCAATGCCCATGCCGGGCAAGCTCAAGCTCATCCTGATGAACACCCTGCTGAAATGCCGCAACCTTGCCACCTGTTGCGGCCACATCGGCCAGCCCGGCTGTTGACGCCGCTGACTTCCCCGCCCGGTCTGGGCGGCTGTCTTTTAGGAAACCGGAGCGGCCGCTTCCTTTAGCCCCACGCCCATCCACCAGTGCTTTCCCCGGCCCCGCCGCTTCCGTTCTAGGCCCGCCGACGTCAGGTACATTCCGAACCGCCGCTGCCCCACCGGCTCAGCCCCCTGATCCCCGCACCACTCCACGTAAGCGTTGAACAGGTCCCCCGCCAGCACCATCTCTTCGTCTCCCATCGTGCAGGTTTCTTCCACGAACGCCGAAACCAGCCCCGTGTCAGGATCGGCGGCTGTTCTGGGGGACGGCGTGGCCCCTGGCCTTCTTTCATTCTCCGGATCGGACCCGTTCGTCGTCCGCTCTGTTGCCTGCGCCTGGGTACCCACGGCCGGTTCCCCGACCGGCTTTTCCTCAATTAAGCCCCCATCATCTTCCGGCACTCCGTCGGAATCCCTGGAAGGCTCAGCGTCTCCCCTTGCCTCCTGGACCGCCTCCGTGCAGAACGCCAACAGGTCAAGGTATTTCTGCAGGCCGCCGAAGTCGGACCACAACAATTCGTGCCCGTGCAAGTTCCTCGCGTCAAGCCCGAATCCCGCCGCCTCCACCGAGAAACGTCTCCGGTCGCCCACCGGACAGACCCACGCCGGGGCCATCGGATTCTCCTCCAGCGTTCCCGCCAGCAGCCGCAGGACGCAGCAGGCGTCGTTCCGGTCGTTTCTAGTGCTGGAACCTCCCACGGTCCCAAACGTCCTCTCTAGGATTCTGTGAGTAATCTGGACGGAAAAACCGAAAGCCGCTCGGATCTGGTTGTTCGCACACCGGCACAGGTCGCCGTTGTCCTGTACATGGAGCGCCGCCGGAGCCTCGGGCGAGTCCTCCGTCTCCTCCCCGCCGAAGTGGGCCACGAAGCTCACGTTGAGCAGCCCCATTCCCGCCGACCGGCGCAGCGCGATGGCCACCGCCAGGTTCTCCCGCACCAGGTTTATTTGCCGAGCAGCGTCCAGACATCCACCTCGAAGCGTCGCCTACGACTTAGTGTAGCCTCTTGATTTGCTCCTTTCCAAGACATCTCCGAGCCGGATTCAACCCAATTAACGTAAAGTAGCCCCAACAAAAATCCCCCGGCCGCTTCAGCGGCCGAGGGGCGAACATTCTGCGCTGAGTTGGATTACCCGGTTGTGCGGATCTACCGCCTGCGGGGACGAAACCCCCGCAGGCGGGTTGAAGGAAGCCTCCGCAGCGTCTGATTGTGCGGATCAACCTCGATCCCCACTGATTCCAGCGCCGTCACTCCCAGCAAAGGCTCGGCGTCTTCCGAGCCGAACACTATGGCTCCGGCAGTGATCTCACCCATGAACTCGATGTCGCCTGTCGTGACATCCAAGCGTATTTCACTCCCATCCGCTAACCCGTAGATGCGCTGGCCCTTCGGCGCCAGCCCAATGGATTCCAGATGTTGCCGGGGCACCAGGGAATCGACCGCCCCGGTATCCACAATGAACAACCCTTCCCAGACCCGATCCGGTTCCGCCGGATTGCGTATGGCAACCGTGACTTGTGTAGTGCCCATATCCGTTCCTCCTGATTCGATACCCCTACTCGTTCAGGTTCATCACCACCTTGATGACGTTGTCCTGCCGCTGCTCGTACATATCGTAAGCGTTCTGCACCGACGAGAACCCCAGCCGGTGGGTAATCAGTTGCCCCGGATCGGCCCACCCCCGCGCCTTCAGGTTCACCATGTCCTGGATCTGCGAGATCGGGTCTCCGCTCCGCGCCCCGGTCGTCGGAATGATGTGCGGCTGCCGCTCCATCAGGTTGTTGTGCTCCAGCGGAACGTACTGCTCGCTCTGGATGCCGAACAGGATCACCGTCCCGAACTGCCGGACGTGGCTGAAGGCCAGGTTGAAGGTATCGGGATACCCCGCTGCCTCCACCACCACGTCAGCCCCCAGCCCGCCGGTGAGTTCATTAACCGCCTCCGTCAGGTCCTCCCTGTCCGGATTGATCCGGTGCGTGGACCCGAACTCCTTGGACTTGGCTAGCCGGTAGTCGAACAGGTCCGCCACCATCACGCTCCGCGCTCCCATCCGGGACACCAGCATGGTGAAGCTCAACCCGATGCTCCCCTGCCCTAGGATCAGCACGTTCTTCCCTAGAACGCTTCCCATCTGCTTGCAGGAATACAGCACCGTCCCCGAGGGCTGGCACATCACCCACTCGTCCAGCGGCCCCTCGTCCGGCAGCAGCGCCATGCGCGACGGCTCCGAGAGCAGGTACTCGCACAGCCCGCCCGTCCCCCTGTAGGGAATCGCGATGACCCGCTGCCCTTCGTGGAAGCTGTCGCTCTTGCTCTCCACCACCACCCCGGCCACCTCGTGGCACGGCACCCCTGCGGCCATCGGATACTCCTCCTCCGGCTTCACCGGCCCGTAGTGGCTGCGGATATCGCTGCCACACACCGACACCCGCTCCAGCTTGATCAGGCACTGCCCGTCGTTGGGGTCGGGAGTATCCACGTCCATAAACTCGAACTGCTTGGGTCCCACCAGTCTCGCTGCTTTCATCCTGCTAAACGCTCCATGTTCATGTAGGGGAAAAGGGGGGTTATTGGGTGTTCCACCCTGCCCCGCCGAATCGCCGTATCTTAACTTGGCCGCATACCGGCGGCAACTCGGGTTGTTCGGGTTGTAGAGATAAGTAAGGGGCGCCCCAATCGGAGCGCCCCTTCTTGGTCTAAATCTCTGCCGTCGGCCAACTACGGCCACATAATCCAGCCCGTATGCTCCGTCCGCGCCCGGAACAGATGCCCCCCGCCCGTCGTCACGTACAGCGTCTTCATGTCCGCGTCTCCGAAGCAGCAGTTCGTCGCCCGCTCCACCCGGATCGGATGCGTCTCCAGCACCCGCCCATGCGGAGAAAACACGTAGATTATCGGCCCGGGACCGGCCGTCTCCCAGCCCGCGCAGGCGATGATGTTCCCCTCCGTGTCCAGCGTCATCCCGTCCACGCCCCGCTGCGCTCCCCGGTGGTCTACCCCGAAGGTATGCAGTGTTTCGTACTCCCCCAGCGACCCGTCGTCGTTGATCGGATACGCCCGCAGCTCCCGCCGGGCCTCCAGCCCGTAGTCGCTCTGCGCTACGTACAGCGTCCGCTGGTCGCGCGAAATCAGGATCCCGTTGGGACGGCTGATGTCAGTGGTAACCCGGGTCAGATCGTACTGGTCGTTTCCGGTGGGGGTGAGGCGCAGCACCGACATGTGGTCCAGTTCCTGGGGGCCGCTGTCCCCGATGCCGCTGTATGGGTCGGTGAACCATATCCGTCCCGACCGGTCCACCACCAGGTCGTTGGGATTGTTGTGCCGCATTCCGTCCAGGCGGTGCGGCAGCGACGTGACCGTCTTGCCGTCCTTTTCGAACCGGACGATGCGCCTTCCCCCTTGCTGGCACCCGAATAGGTTGCCGCTGGCGTCGAAGCACAGCCCGTTCACGTGGTTGACGTCGGTGAAATACTCGGTGGTCTCCCCGCTCTTGGGGTCGTACCGCATCAGCCGGGAGGCCGGAATGTGAGTGAAGATGACCGCCTCGCCGTCCCAGACCGGCCCCTCGGTGGTGCCTCCGTAAGGTCCCGCTACCAGTTCAAAGTCCCAACTCATCGCCAGTGACCTCCTTATCTGCCAAATCCCCTGTCTCTCGCCAGTATATTCCCGCCCCGTAGCCCTGTCACCAGCCTTCCATCCCTGGAAGAAGTGAACTAATTCAACAGTTAAAAACAAGACATATATGCACCAAAGATCAGCACCAATATGTGGGTGTTTTCCAGGTGAGATAGCCCTGCCCGGACCGGTCCCTCCGGTTGACACCCCCAACCCCTGCGGGTAGGCTAACCCCGACCCCAATCCACCTCGAAAATCCCCTTCCGAGCAGCCCATGTCCGAAGACATCCTCGTTGACCGCCAGCCTCCCGTCACCACCGTCACCATCAACCGTCCCGGCAAGCGCAACGCCATCAGCTACCAGATGTGGGGCGAACTGGCCGGGATCGTGTCGGAGCTGGACGCTGACCGCTCCACCCGCGCCATCGTTCTCACCGGAGCCGGCGACCAGGCATTCTCCGCCGGAGCCGACATCGCCGACTTCGACGAGTACCGATCCGATTCCACCAGGGGCCGCCTCTACAACCGCGCCGTTGACGGATTGCTGGAAGCCCTCACCCTCTGCGAAACCCCCGTCATTTCCATGATCCGCGGCTTCGCTGCCGGCGGCGGGTGCGAAATCGCCACCGCCACTGACCTGCGCATCGCCTCCGAAAACGCCCGGATGGGCATTCCCGTCGCCCGCCTGGGAATCACCGTCGGCCACCGCGAGATGCGCGGCCTCATCGACCTCGTGGGCAAGGGCAACGCCCTCTATATCCTCCTGTCTGGCCGCCTCCTGGATGCCTCCGAAGCCCTCCGCATCGGGCTGGTCAACCAGGTCGTCCCCGACGACCAGTTGGAGTCCTGCACCTACCGGCTTGCCGGGGAAATCGCCAACCTCGCACCCCTGTCCCACGCCGTTAACAAGCGCACCATGAACCAGCTGATGAATAAGGCATCCCTCGCCGACCTGGCCCCCGAGGAAGCCGACCTTCCCCTCACCCAGTTCGACACCCGCGACTACCAGGAGGGTTACCGCTCCTTCCTGGAAAAACGCCGCCCCGAATTCATCGGAGAATAGCCCGACGCCTCGGCCCCAGTGCTCTTAGAAACTATCTCAAAATTATTAGGGAACATGGTGTGTGCGTCACATCTGTATGATGCGCTGTCATTTCACCCCCCATCCTAACCCCCGCCTTCGCGGGGGCAGGCTCTTCCCCCGTCTAGGGGGAAGGGACTTTTGAGATAGTTTCTTAGACAGGTTGGCTAAATCGGGCCCGAAAGGGGCGGGCTTAAGACCAAGCGCCAGGAGAGCACCGGAGCAGCTATGCCGCCCAAAACCGCCCGCCAACGCGCCGACCTGCTCCTTACCCAGCGTGGCCTGGCGGAAAGCCGCGACCAGGCCCAGACCCTCATCATGGAGGGCCTCGTCTTCTCTCCCGCCGGCCGCGTCCTCAAGGCCAGCAGCCCCTTCCCCGAAGACACCCCCCTGGAAGTCCGCGGCCGGCTCCCCTACGTCGGGCGCGGCGGCATCAAGCTAGCCCACGCCCTCGACACCTTCGGAATTCACCCCCAGGGAATGACCGCCCTAGACGTCGGCGCCTCCACCGGCGGCTTCACCGACTGCCTCCTCCAGCGCGGCGCGGAGAGGATCTACGCCGTAGATGTCGGACACGGCCAGCTCCACCAGCGCCTCCGCGAAGACCCCCGCGTGGTGGTCATGGAGAAGCTCAACGCCCGCTACCCCTTCGGTCTCCCCGAGGCCGTGGACCTCGTCGTCATCGACGTTTCCTTCATATCCCTTCAGATGGTCATCCCCCCAGCCGCTGCCCACCTCAAACCCGGCCAACCCATCATCGCCCTCGTCAAGCCCCAGTTCGAGTCCCGGCGGGGCGAGGTTGGACGCAACGGCGTGATCAGGGACCCCAAAATCCACGACCGCGTCCAGCAGGAAATCGCCGCGTGGTCCCGGGAGCAGGGATTCACCGTCGCCGGACAATGCCCCTCCCCCATCCAGGGCGACGCCGGCAACCAAGAGTTTTTCATCATGCTCTCCAAACCGTAGCTTTCTTCTTCAGGGGGTTTGGGGGATTCAGCCCCCAACGTAACCCCACCCCGTCATTCCCGGACGCCCTTCCCCCGCCGCAAGTGTTAAACTCCCCTTCAACCCCCACCAAGGAGCATTACCTATGGAAGTCGAACAAGTCGCCCAGATCCTTCTCAAGCAGGAAAAGACCGTCTCCGTCGCCGAAGCCTGCACCTGCGGCCTCGTCGGATACCTGCTTGGCACGGTCCCCGGGGCCTCCCGCTTCTTCCCCGGCGGAGTCATCGCCTACACCGGCGGCCTCAAGCAGAGCGTTCTCAACGTCCCCGACGAGGTTTACGAGCAGGCCGGCTCCGTCAGCCGCGAGACCGCCATCGCCATGGCCAAGGGAGTGCGGGAGCTGACCAACACCGACTTCGGCATCTCCACCACCGGCGTCACCGGCCCCGCCGGAGGACACTCCGGCCTCCCCATCGGCACTTTCTGGATCGGCCTATCCTGCCGTGACGGCAACGAGGCCGCAATCGAAATCCGCGTCAACGGCGATCGGGACGAGAACAAGCACGGCGCCGCCCGGGCCGCCATCGGCCTGCTCGGGCGCCACCTAGCAGGAGGCTGACATGCCGGACTCTGAGACCATCGTCCTCGTCGGACAGAACCTCTACTTCCTCGGCCAGGTCGAAAACATCGCCGAGTCCCGGGGATATGAGACCCTCCGCGCCACCACCGAGGAAGCCTTCTGGCGTCACTACAACCGCCGGAAGCCCTCCCTCGTCCTCATAGACCTGGAAGGCGAGCAACCCGTCTGGACCTCCGTCGTCCCCGCCCTCCGCTCGGAAAACCCCAACACCCCCATCATCGCCTTCGGCCCCCACGAGGACACCGCCACCATGGAACAGGCCCGCACTCTCGGCTGCAACGACGCCCTCTCCAAAGGCCAGTTCCACCGCGACCTCGAAAAAATAATCACCGAACTATCCGGCCCGCAATTTCAAAGGAGCATCGTTATGGTTGAGCGCCGACGGGGCGCATCAACCAACGCCCACCATGCCGCAGCAGCTTGGAAAATCCTCGTGGAGACGGCCCAGAACCGGCAGACAATCACATCCGGCGACCTTTCCGGGCGTCTCGGTCGCCCGGTTCCACGGGGTATCGGTGTAATCCTTGACCATGTCGGGTATTACTGCACCCGGCAAGGGTTCCCGCCTCTCACGGTGCTTGCGGTTAACGCACAAACTCAACGGGCCGGGGAAGGGTGGGACCGCGGACACCCGGGAAGAGACCAGGAAATAGCCCGCCCCCGGGTTTGGGGTTATGACTGGGCCGCCCTGACTCCGCCAACCCCCGAAGAACTCGCCGACGTCTACCGCCGGCACCGCCGGGAACTGCGCTAGTCCTCTATCCCTTCCCCCGACTCTCCGCCAGTTCCTCCCGCAACGCCCGGATTTCTGCCAGCAGTTGGGAGTTAATTGACTCGGCCGCCGCCTGCTCCCTGACCAGGAAGGAAGCGAAGTTGGCGGTCAGCGCCCCGAAGATTCCCACCCCGCCCAGCACCAGGATGTAACCCATGGCCCTCCCCGCCGTCGACACCGGAACGATGTCTCCGTAGCCGACGGTGGTCACCGTCACAATGGCCCACCACAGGGCATCGGGAAACGACGTGATCTCCGCAGTCGGGCCCGTCTCCACCGTGGTCACCACCGTCGCCGCCACCATCACTAGTATCACCGCGTGCACCAGCAGGTGCCGCACCCCCAGCAGTTGACGGGCGCCCGTCACTACCCGGGTCGTGTACACCAGCAGCCGGACGATCCTCAAGGGCCGGAAGAAGGGCAGCGCCACAATTACCACGTCGATCCAGTTGGCCTTGATGTAGGCAGCCCGCTGCGGCGCAATCGCCAGCCGGATGGCGAACTCCGTCGCGAAAATAGCCCAGATCACCACATCCAGGGTGTAGAAGAGGGACTCCTGTCCCTCGCTCAAGCCCCAGAAGAGAGGACCCACCAGTAACGGGATCATCGCCGCTGCCAGTAGCAACAGGGGGAATTCGGTCAGACCCTCGATCCGGGCCAGCAACTCCTGGCGCCGGCTCGTATCATCCTGCCAGTTCCTTTGGAGTTGCCTCGGTCGCAGCCTCATCTTCGACTCCTTGGGCAGCAGCTTCCGGTTCCGCCGGCCGTCCCGACGACTAAGAAACCATCTCAAAACCAACCCCTGCCTACGCGGGGGCAGGCTCTTGAATATTTGAGTTGCGAGGCGCGACGGTACTGGACCAGCCCTTCACCCCCATCCTAACCTTCCCCCATCAAGGGGGAAGGGACCTTCGAGATAGTTCCTAAACCGGACAGGGGAAAACCTCTTCGCCCCGGACCATCCTACCCCCGCAGCTGAGGCATCACCCGTTCCGCGAACAGCTCCATGTTCCGCAGCCCCTCCTTCAGCTCCATCCCCGGCCACATCATGCGGAAGCTCCCGTAGGCCATCCCCAGGTCCTGGTACTTGGAAAGCTCAGTCACGCAGTCCTCCGGGTCTCCGATGATGAACCTGTCCCGCGCCAGTTCCTCAAACGACGTCCCGAAGGACTCATCCCCAGGCAGCGCCTTGTCCTGCCCCCACGCGGCGTAGGCCTCGTACTTCCCGCCCAGGTACGGCCGCACCTCCCGGAAGGCCCGCTCCCGGTCCTCGTGGACGAACACCTCCCGCCCGATTGGCAGCAGCTCTGGCGTCCCCGACCCCGCTTCCGCCGCCGTCTCGTGGTACAGCTTCACCTGCCGCGCGATGGTCTCATATGTCGCGTGGGGATTCACGTACCAGGTGAATCCCCGGCTGGCCGCCCGCTTGATTGCCGCGTCGCTGTTCGCCGCCACCCACACCGGGGGATGGGGATTCTGCACCGGCTTCAGCACCATCCGCGCCTTCTCCAGTTGGAAGTGCTTCCCCTGGAAGGTAACCTCCTCCTCCGTCCAAAGCCGCCGCATCACCTCCAGGCACTCCATCTGCCGCGACACCCGCTGCCGTCGCTCCACCTGGAACGCCGCATACTCCTCGTCCCGGTACCCCAGCGCCGCTGCGATGATGAAGTTCCCGCCCGTAATGACGTCCATCGTCGCCGCCCGCTCCGCCAGGTCCACCGGATGGTGCAGAGGCGTCAGGAGCGTCGCCACGATTCCCATCCCCTCCGCCTCCGCGGAAAGCCGCGCCAGCAGCGGCATCGTCTGCAATTGCTGGTAGGGAGAGGTCAGGTAGTGCTGCCCCTGGTAGATGAAGTCGAACCCCAAATCCTTGGCCGCCCGCACGTACTCCACGATCTCCCGGAAGCTCTGCTCCATGTCCGTGCCTTCCGGCTGTTGCCCGATCCCCGTCAACGAAACGCCCAGCTTGACCATGGTCTATCTCCCGTCCTCTCCGGATTAACGCCCGGCATGGTATCACACCCGCCCCGGCGAACCATCACTATCCGGGGTACGTTGGGGGATCAATCCCCCAACGTACCCCGGTCTCTTGCCATTGACCCCCTGCCGCGCCCCGGTCTACCATCCCTCGGGAACCGACTCTCAGCCCGTGAGGCCCCGCCGTGCAGATAACCGACCACGTCTTCAGCACCCACATCCTGGAGGACCAGAGCACCTTCGGCGCCATGCACCCCGGCGGCACCCAGATCTACTTCGTCGGCGATGCCAGCGAGGAAATGGTAATGATTGACTCCGGCGAGCCTTACCGGGCCTGGACCCGCCAGATCCTCGACTACTACGACGAGCTGGGGCGCCCCCGCATCACATCCATCCTCATCACCCATGGTCACGGCGACCACATCGGCGGCCTCGACCGCCTCCAGGAAGTCTTCGACTGCCCCGTCCGCTGCCACCCCAAGCTCGCCCCCCGCCTCCAGCACACCCTCGGCGGAAACTCGGTGCAGGCCCTCCGCGCTTCGGAGGTCGTCAAGACCGGAGGCGGGTGCACCCTCCGCCCCCTCTTCACTCCCGGCCACGAGGTGGACCACTGCTGCTACTTCCTCCGCCCAGACCGCGTCCTTTTCAGCGGTGACAACCTCCTTGGCAACTCCTCCTCCAGCGTTCGCGACCTCAGGGCCTACATGCGTTCCCTGGAGCGGATGGCCGCCACCCGACCCCGCGTAGTCTGCCCCGGCCACGGCAACACCATCATTCGCGGCGAGGCCCGTATCCAGCAGCAGATTGCCCACCGCCAGGGCCGCGAGGACCAGGTCCTGATCGCCGTCAGTGAGGGATCCTCCACCGTCGACGAAATCGTATCCGCCGTCTACCCCCACAACCTCCGCCGCAACCTGCGGGACGCCGCCGCCCGCAACGTCCGCACCCACCTCGCCAAGCTCAAGGCGGAGAACCGGGTGGTCGAGCGCGAAGCCACCTACACCCCCGCTCCCTGAACCCCATGCGCGACCCCAGGCTGCGGCACTACATCTACCAGGCCAACGGCCCCAAGACCGCCCTCGGATGCGGTCTCCTGCTGCTTGCCCTCGGCGTCATCCTTCTCTCCCCGGTTATAGCCATCCTCATCGACATCCTCGGCTGGACCCTCGTCGTCCTAGGCCTCATCGGAATCGCCGTCGCCGCTTACGGCTGGCTCACCAGCCCCCGTCTCCCCCGTTAATTCGTCAGCCCATAACCCCGCTCCAACCGACAGCGCCCGAAAAGTTCCTTTCCTGGGCGTCCCGGGCACGGGTATAATCCGATACACGCCGACCGGGGTTCTATAGATGACAATACGCTAACCCTTGAGGTTCAGCATGACCACACCCAAGACGCCAAAACCTGCAACGCCCTTCCGCCTGCCGGACCCGCCCGAGCGTGAGCCAGACGAAGTGACTGCCTACGACTACGTTTACAAACTCGGCAACGCCTACCACCTGGCCATCCATTTCGGGAAATCCGATACCACCATGGTGGAAGCCGACCACTGGATTGTAGCCAGCCCGGACGAATACAGGACCCGGGCCCGCCGTCCCGACCTCCTCATCGCCTTCGACGTCGACCCGTCCGCCTACGAGGCGAACAACGGCTATATCATCTCCGAGCAGGGCAAGCCACCGGACTTCGTGCTGGAAGTTGCCTCGGTGAGCACCGGGGCGATTGATACCGGCGTGAAACGGGAGGATTACGCTGCTCTGGGCATCCCGGAATACTGGCGCTTCGACCACACCGGCGAATACCACGGTGCCCGGCTGGCCGGCGACTGCCTCGTCAACGGCCGCTACGAACCTCTGCCCATTGAAGAACTGCCCGACGGCAGCCTGCAAGGATACAGCGCAGTCCTCAACCTGCACCTCCGCTGGGAAAACGGCCAACTGGGGTGGTACGACCCCGCCACCGGACGGCCCATTCCCACCCTGGAAAGCGAGCGGGAGTCCCGCATGCGGGAGGCCTTGCGTGCGGACAACGCCGAAGCCCGCATCAGGGAATTGGAGGAAGAACTACGCCGGCTCCGTGGCGGCGCCTGACCGCTGTCTCGTTGGGTGAACAGTCCACCGGATGGAATTGGTGATTCTGTCGTTCCCTTCCCTCGTTTTTGACATCCCCTACCCGGCATCCTAGACTAGCTGTGCCCGGTTATCGACCCCTGCCCTGTTGGCGGAAACCGCCGCCGGGACATCTCATTCCCGTCATTCGCAAGGAGCCAGTATGGTCACCCACACCGCCGATCAGGTCGAAGAACTCCGCCGCACCGCCCTTGAACACCTCTGGGTCTACCTCCGCGAACCCAGCGAGATGGCCGAGAAGGGAGAGCCCCAGATATTCGTCGAGGGCAAGGGCTGCCGAGTCACCGACGCCTCCGGCAACTCCTACATTGACGCCATGTCCGGCCTCTGGCTGAAGAACATCGGCTACGGCCGCACCGAGGTCGCCGACGCCGCCTACCAGCAGATGCTCAAGCTCACCTACATGCCGCTGGGCAGCACCACCGAGCCCGCCGTCCGCCTCTCCGAGAAGATCGCCCAGATAACCCCCGGCGACCTCTCCCGCTCCTTCTTCACCAGCGGAGGCTCCGAGTCCGTCGAGACCGCCATGAAGATATCCCGCGCCTACTTCAAGCGCATCGGCGAGCCACTCCGCACCAAGTTCATCAGCCGGAAGGGTTCCTATCACGGGGCCACCTTCGGCGCCCTGGCCCTGGGGGGCGCGCCCGCCTTCCCCAAGACCGACTACGAACCCCTCCTGGCCGGATGCTTCCACGGCCCCCAGCCCAATCCCTACCGCTGCGAGTACGGCGGGGAGACCCCCGAGGAATGCGCCGAGCTTTCCGCTAGGGCCATCGAGGACATCATCAAGTTCCAGGGGCCCCAGACTGTCGCCGCGGTCGTCGCCGAGCCCGTTTCCAGCCCCTACGGAGCCATCGTCCCCGCCGACAACTACTGGCCCATGCTCCGGGAAATCTGCGACCGCTACGGCTGCCTCCTCATCGTCGACGAGGTCATCACCGGTTTCGGCCGCACCGGAAAGATGTTCGCCTGCGAGCACTGGAACATCACCCCCGACCTGATGACCGTCGCCAAGGGCATCACCAGCGGATACATTCCTATGGGCGGCACCATCGTCCGCAAGCCAATCGCCGACACCTTCGTCGGCGGACCTTCCGCCGCCTTCCGCCACGTCATCACCTTCGGCGGCCACCCCGTCGCCGCTGCCGCCTCCCTCCGCAACATCCAGATAATGGAGGACGAGGACCTGGTCGGAAACTCGGCCCGTATGGGTGCTTACCTCCTCGACGGACTCAAGGAACTCAAGGACAAGCACCCCATGATCGGCGACGTCCGCGGTCTCGGCCTCTTCTGCGGTATGGAAATCGTCAAGGACCGCAAGACCAAGGAGTATTTCCCCGAGGACGCCCAGCTTGGCCCACGCCTCACCCAGGCCTTTGGAGAGAACGGCATCCTGCTCCGCGGCGGCGACATGATGAACATCATGCCTCCCCTCTGCGTCACCGCCGGCGAAATTGACGAGACCATATCCGCCATGGACAAGGTATTCGAGCAGACCGGCCGCGAGTTGGGAGTCCCCTCCCGCTAGCCCCGGTCCTAAGAGGGTGTGTGAAAATTGAATTCTCACCCCCATCCTAACCTTCCCCCGTCCAGGGGGAAGGGACTGAGTTAGCGCTAATTCAGGTGCGGCGTGTGATTAAGCGGATTTATCACACGCCCTCTAACCAGAAGGAAAGGGGACGGAATTCCGTCCCCCATCCATTCTTCCCTGCTTGACCCGTCGTCCCTGCGTAGGCAGAGACCCAGACCCCCGTGGACTCGTTCAATCAGTGGCCGCATGGTGCGCCGTGGCCTCCTACGCCCCAATCTCCTCAAAGGGCGGCTCCGGCATCCCCGCCACCCACGTCGGGTCCCGCAGCTCCAGACGGTTCCCGCTGGGATCAAAGAAGTAAAGCTCGCGCCCGGTGAAGAACCCCTGTGCCCGGTACACCAGTAGGTCAATCGGAATCTTCCGGGCCCGGAACTCCCGGCACGCTACCTCGAAGGTCTCTGGCGTCACTGTGAACGAGTGATGTACTCGCCGGTCCTCCGCGTTTTCCGGCCCCCGTGCCTCGTCCCGCTGGCACAGCAGGATGTTGTGGTCTCCAACGTTGAAGCATGACATCCCCGAGTTCCCCAGCCGTCCCTTGGGATTCAGCCCCAGCAGCTCCCCGTAGAAGTCTTCCGCCTCTTCCAGGTTGTTCACCGGAATCGACCAGTGGGTCACTCCCTCAATCTTCAAAACGCTCATAAAATCCTCCTTTCGCGGGTCAGGAAAGGCCTATACCTGCGGAGAACCGTGGTGCGCAACCATCTTCCAGCCGGATGGGGTGCGCGCGAAGATATTAGTCGCCAATATCCCGAAGTTGTTGGCCCGCCCCTGCAGCACGCTGCTGATATTCTCGACGCAGGTAACCCAGCCCGTGTCACCGTTTACCACCACATTCACGTACTGCACGTTGAAGTGCATCAGCGTCGCGTTGTCGAAGATGCCCTGCCAGCTTTCCCGGATCCGGTCCCAGCCCACCAGCGCCGACCAGCCGGGATGGATGCACAACGACCGGTCCGACGTAACCCACGCCGCTTCCATCCCATCAATATCCAGCGCCCCGAAAGCCTGGTAGAACCGCTCATTGGCTTCCCTTACGGCCTCGACGTCCGTCAGGTCGGATGACATAAGTCCCTCGTGTCTTATGTGATAATTGGGGGTCGCCTGGGCAATCCTGAATTGTGGCGAAGGGCAGGATTACCTGCCCTTCGATAAGACAATCCGCGCCGGAGGCACCGGCGAACCCGGGGTCTAGTGCATCGGCGAGAAATCGGCCGGAATCATGATCTTGTTTTCCTGCCGGACTAGGAACTCCCGCGTCGGCGGAGGCCAGTGCTCGCTCTTGCTGGCCTCTTCCCGGATGCGGTTCCGCTCTTCCAGGTCCTTGTAGGGCCAGATGTGGACCCACTTGTTCAGCCCGCCCAGCTCGGTGTACATCCCGGCGGCCAGCGGGGAGTATTCCTCCCGGTGGGGCACCGCGGCGGCCCAGCGCTTCAGCACTTCGCCCATCGCGCCGGGCTGGTAGGTGTAGCTCCGCATCTCGTAGATGTTGCCCAGGGCCTGGTCGCCCATCGGCCGCATGAAATCGGCGGGATTGTAAATCTCCGACTCCATGTTCAGGATCAGTCCGTCGCTGCGGGGCGGCCAGTTCGGGTCCTGCGCCGCCTCTTCCCGGATGCGTGTCCGCTCTTCCAGGTCCTCGTAGGGCCAGACATGGATCACCTGGTTCAGCGGGCCGATGTCGGTGTGCCAGAAAGCGCCCAGCTTGGAATACTTCTCCCGGTGGGGCAGCGCCTCGGCAAAGTTGGCCTCGAACTGGGGCGTTCCGCCGGGCTTCAGCGTATAGGTCCTCACTTCGTAAATCATTGCGTCTCCTTTAAACGTCGGCTCGGAGCGTTTGGTAATGCTCACCAGAATGGGCCTAGTCTAGCAAAAACCCCCAACCCCGGCAAACGGGATGCCCAACCCAGCGCGGTTCCCGGCTTGCTTGCCGGGTGGGCTGGTAATAGAATTGGGAAAATCGCCCGCCGGATGCCCACCCTACGCACCGGAGCCGCCGGCGGCATCCCTGGAGCCGCCAAGCCGACTTTTGAGAACCCACCCGCTGCTGGGGAGGCGGAGGCGGCGACCCTTAGAGAGAGGTGCATCATGACCACCAGCAAAGTCCTCGATACCAACCGCTTCCAGGACACCTTCGGCAAGCCCGCCGAGCGGGCGTCCAACAAGGTCAAGGAGTCAATGACCCCCTTTGTCCAGGAGTTCATCCGCAATTCTCCCTTCGCCGTCATGGCCACCAGCGACGCCAACGGCAACTGCGACGCCTCCCCCAAGGGCGGCAAGCCCGGATTCGTCAAAGTCTTGGATGATACCCGCCTGCTCCTCCCCGACGTGGCCGGCAACCGCCTCTTCCAGTCCTACCAGAACCTCGACGCCAACCCCCACGTCGGACTCCTCTTCATGATCCCAGGCGTTACCGACACCGTCCGCGTCAACGGCAGCGTGAGAATCGTCGACAAGGACGAACTGGACCGCCTGGAAGTCGAGGTCTCCCTCTACGAAATCGACGAGCGCTCCCACCACCTCCAGGGCATATTGATCGAGGTGGAGGAGTCCTACGGCCACTGTCCCCGCGCCCTCACCTTCTCGCACCTCTGGGACCGGGACATCATCGCCTCCAACTCCGCCGAGCGCCCCATCGCCGACCGTTCCACCAACCAGTAGCACCTTGCCAAACCGCTCTCTCCCGCCGTTCCCGCACCCTCTCCCCGTCATTCCCGCGCAGGCGGGAATCCAAGCCCCCGCCGGAAGGGTGGTGGACTATTGGAAGCAAGCCCTGTTTGGAACAATCGAGATACCCTTATCCTGCCGCCGGAGTCGATACCGATTCCGGCGGATTCATCGGTTAAAGGACAATAATCAATGACCACCGTAGCCTTCGACAAAGTGACCCTGCCCAACGGCCTGGACGTAATCCTCCACGAGGACCACACCGTTCCCGTCGCTGCCGTCAACGTCTGGTACCACGTCGGCTCCAAGGATGAGCAGATGGGCCGCACCGGCTTTGCTCACCTGTTCGAGCACGTTATGTTCGAGGGCTCCAAGCATCACAACAGCAGTCACTTCGAGCCCCTCCAGAAAGCCGGCGCCTCCCTCAACGGCTCCACCACCACCGACCGCACCAACTACTGGGAGGACGTCCCCACCAACTTTCTCGAACTCGCCCTCTGGCTCGAGTCCGACCGGATGGGATTCCTTGTCGATGCTCTCGACCAGCAGCGATTCGATATCCAGCGCGACGTGGTCAAGAACGAGCGCCGCCAGAGCTACGAGAACCGCCCCTACGGAATGGCCCACTGGCACATCCAGGAAGCCCTCTTCCCTCTCCCCCATCCCTACCACTGGATGACCATCGGCTCCCAGGAAGACCTGGACGCCGCCAGCCTGGACGACGTCAAGGACTTCTTCCGGCAGTTCTACTCACCCTCCAACGCAAGCCTGGCCGTCGCCGGCGACATCGACAAGGAGCGCACCCTGGAGCTGGTCAACCACTACTTCGGCGACCTTCCCCCCGGCCCCCAGGTGCGGCGCACCGCCAGATTCGATTCCGGTCTGGCCGGACGGGTTGAGCTGGAAATGCGCGACCGCGTTTCCCTCCCCCGCCTGTACATCGCCTGGCCTACCTCGCCCCACTTCAGCGAGGACGACGCTCCTCTGGAGTTGCTGCGGGCTGTCCTGGCCGACGGACTCAGCTCCCGCCTTTACCGCTCCCTGGTCTACGAAAAGCAGATCGCCCAGACCGTCAGCGCCCGCTTCCGCGGTTCCGAAATAGCCGGGCAGTTCATCGTCGAAGGCACCGCCGCCGCCGGCCACTCCCTGGAGGAGGTCGAGCAGGCCATCGACGCCGAGTTGGACCGCATCCGGCGGGACCCTCCCACTGATGAAGAGATCGCCCGGGCCAAGAACCGCCTCGAAGCCGAGCACTACCGCCAGTTGGCCCGCATCGGCGGATTCGGAGGGAAGGCCGATTCCCTGAACTTCTTCAACACCTTCACGGGTGACCCCAACCTCGTCAACACCAGCATCGACGACTATCTGGCTGTGCAGCGCGACGACATCCTCCGCGCCTGTGAGCGCACCCTGGACCACCGCCAGGTGCGCATGAAGGTCCGCCCCGAGGACTCCTACGCTCCCGCCGTCACCGGCATCGACCGTACCGTGATGCCTCCGCCGGGCCGGGACCCCAGCTTCACCCCGCCGGTCCCCCAGCGGCGCACTCTCCCCAACGGGCTGGGCATCACCGTCGTCGAGAAGCGTGACCTCCCGATAGTGTCCTTCGGTCTGCTCGTTGCCAGCGGCACCTCCTCCGACCCCGAAGACCGGCCTGGACTGGCCAGCCTCACTTCCCAGATGCTGTCGGAAGGAACGGAGACCCGGACCAGCCAGCAGATCGCCGAGGAGTTCGAGTTCATGGGCGCCCGTCTCCACTCGGAAACGCGGCGGGAGACGGCTTTCTTCTCCACCGAAACCCTGACCAGGCACTGGCCCACCGCCCTGGAACTCATGGCCGACGTCGTCCTCCATCCCATCTTCTCCGACCACGAATGGGACCGTGTGCAGCGCGAACATATCACCGACCTCCAGCGGGCCCGGGACGATGCCGGCTTCATCGCCGAACAGGTCATGCCCGGGCTGCTCTTCGGCCGGACCAGTCCCTACGGCCACCCGTCCCACGGTACCGAGGAGTCCGTCGCTGCGATTACCACTGCCGACCTGCGTCGCCATTACCAGTCCAGCTTCGGCCCGTCCGGCAGCTACCTCCTCGTGGTGGGCGACGTTTCCGTCGACGAGGTAATGGAGCAAGCTGCGGCCGCCTTTGGCGCCTGGAACGGACCGGATCAGGCGGTTGCGTCCGAACTCTCTCCCTCGGCCTTGACGAAAACTTCGCCAACCACCTTGTACCTCGTCGACAAGCCCGGCGCGGCCCAGTCAGTCATACGCGCCGGCCATCTTATGGTGGAACGGAAGCACCCCGACTACTTCAACCTGCTCCTGCTCAACTTTGCTTTCGGAGGACAGTTCTCGGCTCGTCTGAACCAGAACCTGCGCCAGGACAAGGGTTATAGCTATGGATTCCACTCATCCATCAGCTGGTACCGCCAGCACTCCCCCTGGGTGGCCGGCGGCAGCGTGCAGACGGCCGTGACCACGGAGTCTGTCGTAGAGACCCTCAAGGAATTCACCGACATCGGCGGCTCCCGCCCGGTGGACGGGGACGAACTTGCCTCGGCCCAGGAAGGACTGCTCCGCGGCTTCCCCGCCGGATTCGAGCGGCCGGGACAGGTGCTTGCCCAGCTTGTCCAGCTTGTCGCCCACCAGCTCCCCGACGATTACTTCGATACCGTCCGCTCGGGGATATCCGGTGTCAGCCAGGACTCCGTCGCCCGCACCGCCGCATCCCACGTCCATCCCCAGGGATTGGTCGTACTGGTGGTCGGAGATCGGGGCGTCGTGGAACCCGGGCTGCGGGAATTGGGTCTGCCGATGGTGGTGCTGGATCCGGCCGGCCAGGTTGTGGAATAACCTGGCGCCTTCACCGGCTTTCTCTGGCTACCGCAACTGGCTGATCGCCTCCTGTTGCGCCCGGAAAAGTGGCTCTACTCCCCGGCAGGCCAGGGACAGCATCTCCGAAACGCGCTGGCGCGGAAAAGGCGACGCCTCTGTCGCTCCCTGCAATTCCACCAGTTCGCCCCGGTCGGTCAGCACCACGTTGAAGTCCACCTGGGCGCGGAAGTCTTCCTTGTAGCAGAGGTCCAGCATCAGCTCATCATCCACCAGCCCGACGCTGGTGGCCGCCACCGCCGCCCGCAGCGGCACCTGCCGGAGCACCCGGTGGTCAACCAGCAGTTGGAAGGCCTGGTAGAGGGCCACGTAGGCCCCGGTGATCGCTGCCGTGCGGGTACCCCCGTCGGCCTGGATCACGTCGCAGTCGATTTGGACCGTCCGCTCTCCCATGGCTTCCAGGTTCGTCGCGGCCCGCAACGCCCGCCCGATCAGTCTCTGTATCTCCTGGGAGCGGCCGCTGACTCGCCCGCTGTCCCGGTCCCGCGACGTTCTGGTGTTGGTGGACCTGGGCAGCATCTCGTACTCGGCCGTTACCCACCCTTGCCCCTGTCCCCGGAGAAATGCCGGCACCCTTTCCTCCATGGACGCCGAGCACAGCACCTTGGTCGCTCCGGTCTCGATGAGTGCCGAACCCTCCGCAAACTCCTGGAACCCGGGGACTATCTTTACCGGCCGGGCCTGGTCCCACCGGCGCCCGTCAACTCGTTGCAACTTTCCGTCCTTCCCCACGGAATCTGGTCATCGGATCCCATCCGCGAGAGCGTTTCGGCCCCAAGTATACATGAGCAAGTCCGGCCGGAGGACGCCCATCGCCTTCACCGGGCCTCAGTCTCCACCCAGAGCCGCGCTCCATCCGATGCAAAAAGGATGGTCCCGTGGCGGGCTGTCTGGTAGATGCCCTCTGGCCCAACCACCTGCTCCAGCCGGTCCATCACCTCGGGATGCGGGTGCCCGTACCTGTTGTCGGCTCCGGCGGACACCACCGCCGCCGAGGGGTTCACAGCCTCCAGGAAAGCATCGCTGGTCGACGTCCTGCTGCCGTGGTGCCCCACCTTCAAAACATCGCTTTCCAATGCAGCACCGTTGGTCAGCATTTGCCTCTCCGCTCCCTCCTCCACATCGGCGGTGAACAGGAAGCTGATTTCCTGATGGGTAAGCAGGAAAGCCAGGGAGTCGTTGTTGCTGTTCCGGGTAGGACTCGCCAAAGCCTCCGCGTCTGGGTTCAGAATCAACAGTCGGACCTCGCTACCCAGGTCTACCCGGTGTCCGGCGGATACGGGGATGGCTGTCGTCCCGGACCGGGCCAGGGCTTGTGTCCAGGCGGGTTCCAGCGGGGCGGATGGGTCGAAAGCCCCCACCAATGCCCCGCCCACCTGGTACCGGTCCAGGACCGCCGGCAGTCCTCCCGCATGGTCCTCATCCAGGTGCGTCATCACCACCAAGTCCAGGCTGCGGTCCCAGAACTGCAGAACCCCCGACAACGCCCGGACCCCGCCCTCGGAGTCCCGGCCTCCGTCGATTAACACTTGCTGCCCTTCGGGAGTGACGATCAATGCGCTGTCCCCCTGCCCGACGTCGAAGAAATAGACGTGGAGCCTGTCGTCCGTCCCATTGGCCGCCTGCACCCATAGCACTGTCGCAGAGGATGCCATGAGAATCGCCAGCCCGATTGCGGCGGCGGATTTTCCTCCCGGACGGATCGAGACTGGCGGTCCCCAGCTCGCCGCCGCCAGCCATTCCCGTAACCGCTCCCATCCCTTCCTCAGCCGCCTGCGCGTCCTCGTAATGCCCAGGACGATGACCACGGCCCCATACCAGCCCCACAGGAGCCCCGGGCTGGCCCACTCCCCGGAAAGCCCTGGGCTGGGCAATCCGGTCGCCACCAGCAGAAGGTACGAAATTGGCAGCCAGGATGTCACAACCAGCAACTGCCCTGCCAGCGGATGTATCACTCCTCCCAGCGCGGTTACCAGCGACCCTCCCAACACGAAAGGCAGCGACGGCAGCGCTAGGATGGTCACTGGTATCCCCCAGACCGGAACATTCTGGAAGTAGTACGCCACCAGCGGCAGCGTCCCCACCGTCGCTCCCAATGACACAATCAGGCCCGATGTCGCCCACCGGGCCAGGTGCGCGGCCCATTCCCGCCCCCAGTTATTCCGCCGCTCTATCGCCTGGTATACGAAGGCCGACGCCCTGGCCTGCCAGGGCAGGGCAATGATGATCCCAGCCATCGCGGTAAAGCTGAGTTGAAAGGACACCTGGGTTATGGCCCTCGGGTCCAAGGCGGTGATGATCAACGCTGCCAGGGACAGCGGGGCCAACGCTCCATAGGGGCGTCCCAGGGCGGCCGCTGCCAGGAAGACCGTGCCCATGATTCCCGCTCGCACCACGGAAACCGGTAGTCCGCTGATTAAAGCGTAGACCCAGATAATCGCTATCGGCAGGAGCCAGTGCTGCCACCGCCGCCACCCCAGGGCCCAACCCGTCGCTGCCGTTGCAATGACTAGCAGGATGCCGACGTGCATCCCCGATATGGCCAGCAGGTGCGCCGCCCCGCTCTTCCTGAACCCCTCCCGCACTTCCGGCGGAATCTGGGACCGCCATCCCACCAGGAGGGCCTGCGCCAGCGAGGCGTGCGGCGCCGGCAGCGCTCCGTCCAGGCTCGCCGCCAGGGTGCTGCGCAGCTTGAACAACGGGACCCGCCAACTGTATGCGCCGGCGGACCCAACCCATGTCGTCTCGCTGGCAAAGAACACGCCCTGAATCCCGTGACTTGCCAGGTACGCCCGGTAGTCGAACCCATCATTAAATTGGGGCAATGAACTAGCGCCCCGGAGTTCGACCACGTCCCCCGGCAGGAAATACGGCGGAGACCGCTCCGATACCATGTTCGGGGGCGGTTGCGCGTAGACCAGGGTCTTGCCGGACGCGGGCTCCCAGCCGCTGCCGGCGTCCACCGCACTCAGGGACAGCACAAACCTTGCGGACCGGGGGGCAGTTTCGGGATCGCTGTTAACGCTTCCCCGCAAACCCGCTGGTTGAGCATCGTCATCAAGGGTTGGGAGACCCGGAACCGGCAATGTCTCCGTCCGCCAGAAACCCAAAAGCGCGAAAGCAATCAACACGAACGGCAACGGGTTTCTGTGCAGGACTCGCGTTGCCGCGGCCGACGCTAGGGAAGCCCCCGCCAGAAGCAGCAACGCCTCCGGCGTAATGTCGAAACGAGACCCTAGGAACAGCCCCGCCAACCACGCCGCCGCCAGCCATGCCAGCGTCACGGCTGCGGGCTGTTGGCCGGATCCAGCCCGACGGGAGTGGCTGGCTCCGGGTTAATCCTGGCTGCTCCCAACCGTCACCAGTTCCCGCACCTGTTGGTAAATCCCCTGGCCAATCCCGTGGACGTCGGTTATTGCCTCGGTGTTTGCGAAAGGCCCATGCTGCTCCCGGTGGTCCACGATGGACTGTGCCCTGACTTGTCCTATCCCCGGAAGGGTGGCAAGTTTCTCGTTCGTTGCGGTGTTCAGATCGATCAGTCCTTCCGCCGAGCCCGCGGTCGCGGGACTTGGCAGCCCTGAGCTGGAATCATCGAACGGGTCGGATCGGGTTCCTGCCGTTGAGGCCCTTGGAGGTGTTTCCCCCGCCCGAGGCACGTAGTAATATCCCTCGTCAACAATCCGCTGGGCCATGTTTATCGCCGCCAGGTCCGCCTCGGGCCCCGACCCTCCCGCCGCTTCGATCGCGTCGGCGATGCGGGCCCCGGGGAGCAGTTCATACACGCCCGGGCTTTCGACCGCTCCGTGAACGTAAACCCGGATGTCTTCGCGGAGTGCTGTTCCCAGCGGCTCTCCGCTGGCTGGCGCCGGCGCCTTTCCTTCGGAGCCTTCCCCCGGTGGAGGCAGGATCAGGATTTCCGCGTTGTTCCTGCCCTGGGCTAACAGGTAGACCGCCGGAATCAACATTGTCATTGCCAACACCGCGAAAACTGCCGCAACGAACCATCGGGAGCGCAAAAACATCACCGTCGGTTCCTGGTTGTCCCTGGGCTATCGTATGAAGTCTGACTCAATCCCTTGACCTCTACTCCTGTCTTTCCCGTTCAGAGCGTGCCCCGTCTTTCCCACCTAGGCGGAAATCCAGACCCCCGTTGCCGTTGATCTGCATCACCTGAAGCGGAACCCTGCCTTGTCGTCAACTTTACTTGTACCTGCTGGGGGAGACTGATTATAATTTGGTCCTACCGTTGGCAAAAGAGGTTTACTGTGACAACCGTTGAGTCCAACCCTGCTTTCCGCGACCTTTACGCTTTTTTCCGGGGTCAGATCGTCCCGTTGTCGGAGGCCCGGGTTAACGTTATGACCCACGCCCTTCACTATGGCACCGGAGTTTTCGAAGGGATACGCGGCAACTGGAACGAAGAGCAGGGCGTGATCAACATCTTCCGTCTCCGGGAGCACTACGACCGGCTCTTGAGGGGATGCCGCTTGTTGATGCTCGACATCCCCTACACCGCCGACGACCTATGCGAAATAACCGTCGACCTGGTGGAACGCAACCGCCACCAGCAGGATATCTACATTCGTCCCCTGGCCTACAAGAGTGCCGAGATGGTGGCCAACCTCAAGTTGCAGGACCTGGCCAGCGACTTCACCCTGATAACCGTGCCCTTCGGGAACTATCTCGGCTCCGACACCCTGCGTTGCTGTACCTCCTCCTGGCGCCGCGTTGATGACCCCATGATCCCGGCCCGTCTCAAGATTTGCGGCATCTACGTCAACAGCATCTTGGCCAAGACCGAGGCAACCCTTGCCGGATACGACGAAGCTATAATCCTCAACCATGATGGCCACGTCTGCGAAGGCTCGGGAGAGAACCTCTTTCTGGTCTCCGAAGGCAAGCTCCATACCTCCAGCCTGGAGGACAACGTCCTGCCCGGCATCACCCGCGAGACCGTGATCCAGTTGGCCCAGAGCGAGTTGGGGCTGGAGGTCGTCGAGCGCACCATCGACCGCAGCGAACTCTACCTCGCCGACGAGATATTCCTGACCGGCACCGCCGCTCACCTCACCCCCGTCATCGAGCTAGACCACCGTCCCATCGCCGACGGCAAGAGCGGCCCCATTTCGACCCAACTCCAGAAGATGTACTTCGATATTGTGTTCGGCCGCAATCCCAAGTACCAGCACTGGTGCACGGCGGCGTCGCCGCGCCTGGTGACGGTGTAGGCTGGACCCCTGCGCCCGCTTTGCGGTGCCGCGGCGTTAAGGGCTGCACCCCCAAACTCGGACCCGCCCCGCGGGTTTTCGTTCCTTTCCGGGTCAAACCCCACCCTGTTCATCGCCGACGGGGAGAATCGGCGGCGTCTAGGCATGTTGCCGGTTCGGCGTATGCGGTGACGCCCGGCCTGCCCATCATTTCAAGGCCGGGGATGTGACCTTGCCGGAAGTCGAAGCTGCCGCGTTGATGGGTTGGGCCCTTTGCGCTGCCTGGGCCTATCTGCTGGGCAGCTTTCCCACCGCTTTTGTCGTCGGGCGATGGATGCGGGGGCAAGATATCCGTACCCTGGGTGACGGGAACATTGGGGCCGGGAACGCAGGCCGCCTGTGGGGCGCCAGGATCGGCCTGTTGGTCGGGGCCATAGACGTCTTCAAAGGCATGACGGCGGTCTTGGTGGCCTGGTGGTTCCTGGACGCCCCGGAAGGGCCCATGCTTGCCGGAATTCTCGCCATCCTGGGCGACGCCTGGCCCGCTTACCTGCAGCGGCGTGGTGGGCGGGGCGGAGCGGTCGCTGGCGGAGTTTTGCTGGCTCTCTTCGCCTTGTTTGCCGTTCCCGTGGGGCTGGTGGCCCTCGCCGTATTGTGGCTCACCAGGAACACGACCCTGGCCCTGGCCGTCTACTACATCCTGGTCGTCATCCTGACTGCGGTTCTGGCCCTGTTCTCCGATCTTTACTCTGCCAGTCTGGCCGCCTACGCCCTGGCCGTGCCTGTTCTTGTGGGGGTCATTCATTTCCTGAGTTTGCGGCGTGAACTCCGTACCAGTTGAACCACGCTTGGTGCCCTCTTATACTCTCAACCACCCTGGTACTGGAGGTCTGGACACATGGGTTGGTCCACGCATCACCCGGTGGGACTCATTCATTACGCCCCTCAGCACAGCTATCGCGGCTACACCCTGTTCGCCACCAACCGGGGCGGCTTTCACGCCAACCTCACCGACATGGAGGGAAGGGTTTGTCACCGCTGGCACTCCCCGGAAGGCATAACCTACCCTTACCTCCTTCCCAACGGCAACCTGCTGCTGCGCACCCCCGCTCCGGCTGATGCCGGCGGTGCCGAGACCATCGGCGGCTCCTCCGGCTCTCTCTTGGAACTGGACTGGGACAGCAATGTCGTCTGGGAATTCCGGCACCCGTTGCTTCACCATGACTTTGAACGCCTCCCCAACGGAAACACTCTGGTGCTGCTCTGGGAGAAGCTATCTGACGACCTGGCCGCCCGGGTCCAGGGCGGCTACTCCTCCGGCGACGAACCGGAACCCATGTACGGGGACCTTGTCCAGGAGATTACCCCCTCCGGTGAGGTCGTCTACGAGTGGAGGTCTTGGGAACACCTCAACGTCGATGAGGACGTAATCTGCCCCCTCGAAGGCCGCCGCGAGTGGACCCACGGCAACGCGCTGAACGTGACCGCCGACGGCGATCTCCTGGTCAGCTATCGCCTGACCAGCACCGTCGGGATTGTCGACAAGCAGACCGGCGACTTCAAATGGAAGTGGGGCCCCGGCGAGGTCTACCACCAGCACCATCCCACCTGGCTCGACAACGGCCGGGTCCTCATTTTCGACAACGGGGGCCACCGCCGCGGCGTCAGCCACTCCCGGATCGTCGAGGTTGACCCGTCCACCAACGAGATAGCCTGGCAGTACACCGGCACTCCCAACATATCCTTCTACAGCTACAACATCAGCAGCGCCGAGCGCCAGCCCAATGGCAACACCGTCATCTGCGAGGGGGCTCCGGGCCGCATTTTCGAGGTCACCCCTGCCAGGGAGATCGTCTGGGAATACATCAACCCCTTCTTCGGCCAGGTTACGGCCCGGGCGCCGGAATCGGTCAACGCGGTTTTCCGCGCCCACCGTTACGGCGCGGACCATCCGGCCCTCCAGGGCAGGGACTTGGACCCGAACAGGTACGCCAGCATTAACCAGCTCTACGCGGGTAAGTGACGAGTCGGCTGTTATTGAACGGCCAACATAATCTCCAGCGGAGGCCCTGATGAACAGCGCACAGAACCCGGACGGCGAAGTCGGGACCGAGGTCCTCTTCGAAAACGACCACGTGAAGGTATGGAATCTAGACCTGGCGCCGGGCCAGTCCAGCCAGTGGCATCACCACCACCACTGGTACGTGACCATCGTAACCATCCCTGGCACTCTGAGGACCGATTTCACCGACGGCACCAGCAGCACCGAGTCCCTCCCTGCCGGAGCCGTCAATTTTAGGGACAAGGATTCCGAGCACCGGGTCACCAACGTCGGCGATGCCCGCTACGTCAACGTAATTGTCGAACTGAAGGAACCGGGTTAGCAGACTTCTATAGGAAAAACCTTCCCATCTCGTGAGAAAACTTTAGCCACATCTGGAGGAAAGTAATGGGTAAATTGGACGGAAAGGTCGCTCTGGTCACCGGCTCCGGCAGGAACATCGGACGAGCAACTGTACTGAAGCTGGCCGCCGAGGGCGCCGACGTGGTCGTGAACGCCCGCAGCAACCAGGAGGAGGCCGACGCCGTGGCGGCCGAGGCCCGGGCCCTGGGCGTCCGGGCCCTGTCGGTCTTGGCCGACGTTGGCAACAAGGAACAGGTTGACAGCATGGTCAACATGGCCGTGTCCGAGTTCGGACGTGTCGACATCCTGGTAAACAATGCCGCCATCCGGCCCCACAAGCCCTTCCGCGAATTGACCCTCCAGGATTGGGAGACGGTCCGCAGCGTGGTGCTGGACGGTGCTTTCTACGCCACCCGGGCGGTCATCGACTCCATGGCCGAGAACAACTACGGACGCATCCTGTTCTTCACCGGCGAGGGAGCGTTTCAGGGTGGCGCCCAGCGGGTCCACGTCTCCGCCGCCAAGTCCGGGTTGCTCGGGATGGCCCGCGCTCTCGCCTCCGAGTTTGCCGGAAACAACATTCGCGTCAACGTAGTCTGCCCGGGCAGCATCGACACCTCCCGCGCCAACCCCGAGTGGTACGCCAACCGGCCTCCCAACGCGTCGGGAATCCCCCTGGGGCGTCAGGGTCACGTCGATGAAATCGCCGCCACCTGCCTGTTCCTGGTCAGCGACGACGGCGGATTCATCACTGGCCAGACCATCCACGTCAACGGCGGCGTCACCTACTACTGACCGGGGGTCCGGGCGGTTCCCCACCAATCGGCAGCCTGGAACCAAAACCATGATCATCAGCCGTATTCAGGTCTTGAACTACGGATGCCTCCGGTACGTTGATGTACCAATGGAGCGTTTCCACGTTCTCATCGGCCCCAACGCCACCGGCAAGAGCACCCTGATGGACGCCATCAAGTTCGTCTCTGATGTCGTGCGGGACGGGGTTGACGCCGCCTGCTTCAAGCGAACATCTAACTTCCAGGATCTGGTCTGGGGCCGCCCCCCCAACCCGGAAGACCAGCGCTTCGAAATCGCCCTGGAGTTCGACCTACCGGATGCCGTCCGGGACAAAATGCCTTCCGAGCGCACGTTCGACGCTTTTCGGTATGAAATAGCGGTGGGTGTTGCGCAGGAAACCCAAAGAGTCTGCTTGCTGGAGGAACGTGGATCCCTGTTGACCAAGGAGTCGCCTGCCCGGCCCCAGTTGCCCATGTTCCCCGAAGAACATCTACCTCCTCAGTCACTTATGCGGAGGACGGCCAGAGGAAGGAGAACTGTATTTAGCAAGGGGGAAACAGGCCGAAGCCGATTCAACGACGAAACTGTAATCACAAGTGGCAGTGTCAACTGGAATTTGGGGTTAAACCTCAGCGCGGACAGGTCCGCGTTGTCTATCCTGCCAGACTACGATGAAAAGTATCCGGCATCTACCCGTGCGATGGTGTATCTAAGGGACAAGGTGGTCCCCTTGTCGTTGAACAGCCAGAGAATGAAACGAGCGAGTCGACCCGGATCGGGAACCGAATTAAGGCCGGATGGTTCCAATGTACCTTGGGTGGCGGATGATCTTTTGACGCGGGATAAGAAAAGGGCGGAATCATGGGTGGGCCACATGGAATGCGCGTTGGCAGGGTTTAAGTCTGTCCGTGTAATAGAGCGGCCCGACGACCGCCACAAGTACCTTATGCTCCAATACTTGAACGGGCTGGAGGTGCCGTCTTGGAAAGCGTCCGATGGAACTCTTCGATTCATGGCGTTGACCATATTGGCGAACTTGCCGGCTGCTACGGGGCTCTTCATGGTTGAAGAACCGGAGAACGGCATCCACCCGGGGGTTTTAGAAGAGTTGTTTAACTCACTGTCGTCTGTTTATGAAGCTCAGGTCCTTCTGGCCACACATTCTCCAGAATTTATCGCTATCGCGGATGTAAAACACCTTCTTTGCTTTGGAAAGACAAGAGATGGGGTGGTTGACATCGTACCCGGATCCTCCCATCCCAAGCTTCGGGATTGGCAAAATGAGGTTGACTTGGGGACCTTCTTCGCGTCCGGGATCCTGGCTTAATGACAACCGGGACGATCACGGACCTCTTCGTTCTAGCTGCTGACTCGCAAATCCAACGAACTATCCACACATTACTTACTCACCGCCGGCGAGCTTTGGACATCGGTGACATCTCCTTTGATATCCAGCGACACCCTAGTGTTGAGTCAAAGCTGAAGTGTCAGGATATAACCGGCGGAGTTTGGTTCTGGCGTCCTTGGCGGTGAAACGCCAATTGATGGTTGCCCCCATGGCATTTCGCTCCGCCTCGCAAGCGCTGATATTCCTTTTCAGGGCGCATTCATCAGGGTTGCGGCCCTTGAGACAGGCCCGGGCCAGTACGCTGAACTCGATCTCCGCCATGTTCAGCCAGCTGCCATGCTTGGGGGTGTGGTGGAATCCAGGCGCTTTGCTATGCGACGCGCCTCAGCCGCCGGAAAGGTCTCGTAGAGGGCCGCCATCCTATGGGTGTTCAAATTGTCCAAGACCACTCGGATCACTGGGACATCCGGGTAGGCCTCATCCACCAGCCAGCGCATCTGATGGGCAAAGTCCTGCATCGTGCGCCGTTCCGTCACCTCCACATGCCGCCAGCCCGCCAAGGGCTCGCAGGTAAGGAACAGGTTGCGGGTCCCAGCCCACAGGTATTCGTAGTCCTCCCGCCTCAACCTTCCGGGCTTGGCGGGTAGCGGGTCGCTGATGTCTGCCAGCAACTGGGTGGAGGTCTCGTCAAAGCAGACCACCGGCCTTTCCGGGTCGTAGGGTTCGGCGTAGATATCCAGCACGTCCTCCATGTGGGCCACAAAGCCGGCGCTCACCTTGGGAATGCACCATTGTTTCTTGCGCCACGGCTTGAGCGTGTTTTTTCAGGTGCAACCGCACCGTCTCGTGGGACAAGGACTCCACCAAACCGAGTTCCACGGTCTTGCCCGCCAGGGCACGCAACGTCCAGTGATCCTGGCCCTCGGGTGCCGGACTGCAGGCCAAGGCGATGAGGTGAGCCTCCGCCCGATCGTCCAGCTTCCGGTACCGGTTGACCTGGTTACGGCGATGCAGCACCTCGTCCAACCCCTCCTCGGCGTATCGCCGCTTGGCTCGGAACACCGTGCGCTCCGAGATGTCCAGAGCGGCCGCCACCTGGGTGGCGGTCCAGCCCTCGTCTATCTTGAGCAGAATGCGCGCACGGGTGATTGCCTGGGCCGAACTCCGGCCCGATCGGATCATTCTCCGCAGTTGCCCCTTTTCCTGCCATGAGAGCTGAACCTCATACTTTTCCTGAACCATGAACGCCACACCTCACCCAGCACAATTCCCCACCCAAAGGTAGCACCACCCTTCATCGGAAGATATGCCTGACACTACCAGTTTGACTCGGTACTAGAACACGGGCACTTCCACCAGGAACAGGCCGATGTAGAGGCATGCTCCCACCCCCATGGCGAACAGGACCCGGTTGCAGTCGAATGTGGGCCTTCCGGTTACGACCCGGGTTATGTTCTTGCGGTGGAATAGCCTGACGGCCAGCCACACTCCGATGATCCCGATGACGAAGGGGCAGAAACTCAGGACGAACTGGTGAACCGGGGAGTCGCCGGAGATCGTGGTCCCGTCGCCGGAGAAGTTGTCTGAGCCGGCATGACGGAGGTACTCGCAGGCGGCCAGCCATGGGATGGCTCCTATTACCATCCAGACCAGGATGATGGTGATTATGCCCAGGGTCCACCGCCACCATGCATTCGACCCGAGCAAAGCGTTCTGGAAGAAGCGTTCGGCGGAGCCCCCGGTGCCGATGCCGGGAGACTGGGCTCTGGAGGCGCCTGTGGGTGCATTCAGTGGCTGCCCTTCCATGTTGGGAATTTCCCCTCAAGGGGCTCCGGTTGGCCCTGTTGGCTCCTGGGATCAGCTTCCCCGGGCCGGTGCTCGGCTCAGCCGCCTGTTCAGAGTTCCGGCGGCCTCCCTGCGGTTGTCTTTCATGATAAAGACGGTATTCACCCTCCAGTTTGGGTCGCCGGAACGTACGGAGGGAACGCTATTCTCATGTTCTCCAAACAATTCAGGGTGGTCTGGGTTGCCGGCCCTCTGCCCGCCGGGTGATGGCCTTGATCATGCCCCGGAATATCCAGGCGTGAACCGGATACAGGCCGTACCAGCAGAGCAGTCCCGCCAGCCCCCTGGGAGCGAACACCGCCGTCTGCTCGAGTTGGGGAGTGCCGTGGCTCTCGGTCACCTTGAACTGCAGCCACGCCCTCCCCGGGAGTTTCGTCTCCGACCTGAACCGGACGAGCCGGTCCGGCTCCAAGGCATCCACGCGCCAGAAGCCCACGGCGTCCCCCTCCTTCAGTTCATCGGGATGGCGTCGGCCCTGGCGCAGCTGGCCCTCCCAGCATCCGGTCGAGCATGCCCCGCAGGCGCCAGGCCGAGTTCGCAGAGTACCATCCACGGGTTGCCGCCATGCCGGCGTCTTTCTATGATGAGTCCCTCCCGGGATTCCAGGCTGACCTCTTCCTGGCCTGCCGGGACGGATACAATGCTCCCCATGCGGCTCCACGACCTCTTGCTGGATCTCAGGTTCGGCCTCCTGTTGGCGGCAGCCGTCCTGCTTTTCCAGGCGGGCCGTTCAACCGACCTATGGGTCCTGCTTTCGTCCGAACCTTTTGACTTTTCCGACCTAAAGTTCGGTCTGCTCTCCGCCGCCTTTGGCCTGGGGTCCCTGTTCGTGGCGGGTGCGGCCTTCTGGCTGGACCGGAACCCACCCCACGGGTTTATGGCGGCCGGTGCCCTGCTCCTTGCCCTGGGTCTCGTCTTACTGCATGTCCCGGGGGGCTTCGGCCTGGCTGCTGTGGGCATGTTCCTGTTTGGTGTTGGCGGCGCTTTCACCGGCTCCCTGGTCTTCTACACCGTCGCCGTGAAGGGGTCCACTCGGTTCAGAGGGGCGCTGATCGGAACCCTGGGCCTGGCGTTCAGCCTCAGGTGGGGGGACCTTGGCGATCTGGCCTTTGCCCTGGAATGGGGGGATTGGGCCAGTTCCGATCAGGCGACCGGCCCGCCCGACTGGTTGTGGCCGGTGGGCCTGGTGCTGGCTGGCGCATTGCTGTTCCTGCTGCTCCCCCGCTGGTTCAGGGGGACCTACGGGCCCGGGCCGACCTTTAGGGAGGTCATTGCTACTCCAGGAGCCAAGACCAGGTTGGCCTGGGTGACGGGTGTCTAGCTGGCTGCGGCGATGGTCCTGGCCGCGGGCTCGACACACCTCCGGTGGGTCACGCTGGCGATGTTGCCGGAAGGCTCGGATCTGGAGTTCGGGTTCCGCACCCTGGCGTTGGCCGGCGGGCTGAGCGCCCTGCTCTGGGGAATCGCCTCGGACTTCTTCCCCGTGCGCCGCCTTCTGGTCATCCTGGCCGGCCTGTCCCTGGTCGGGGCTGCATGGGGCTGGGTGTTGGACGACCCTGAAGGCGGGGCTCTCCTGCTGGCTCTCGTTCGCGGCGGCCTGACCAGCCTGCCCTGGGTCCTGATGGCGGACGTCCTGTCCAGGCGTCACTTCGCCAAGCTGGCCCTGGTGGCCATCTTTGTCGGCTGGTTGGGCAGTGGGCTGGGTCCTTTCTACTGGGGCTTTTCCCTGGACCTCTGGGGAATCGGCTCATTTTTCTGGATCGTTCTGGTAGAGGCTGTCGTCCTGGCCGGTTTGGTTGCTCTGGGCCCGGGACGGTCTGCGGTTAGCCCCAGGATATGCCCACCGTCAGCGGGGTAGGCCGAGGGACCTGTGTTGGTATCATGAACGGCGGCTTCTCTGACGAGGATGGTGCCATGACAAACCAGGATAAAGATCCTGACCGGGAGTCCCTGATTGACAGATTGCGCCGGTTGGTCGGGAGCGGCAGTGACGACGGAATGCCCAGCATGGTCGTGCTCACCCCTGATGGAGGCCGGCATGTCAGGCAGACCGAACTGGCTCCCGAAGGCCTGGAGTTCTGCCCTGACGTCTCCCCGGGCCGGTGGGTCGAGGAGGGGCTGTAGGGTTTCGCCAAGCTCCACTCCCTGCTGTCCCCGGGATTTCCAGCCTATGCCCGGGTGTTTCATCCTGCTTACCTGGACGGCTCCCGGGACCAGCCGGTCCGGTGGTCCACGGTGGCTTCCTGGACGGGACGCACCGTCCATCCCCTGATGCAGTTCGAGCGCATCGCCGGCCTGAGCGAGGAGACCATATACCCGGATCCTCCCTGGGGGCATCGTCCCCAGGAGGGTTCCATTCCCGAGGCCGAGTGCCGGACATTGATGAACATTCTGCGGGGGTTCACCTCCACTCCCGAGTCCTGCTTCTTCGGCCTCTGGGAGGGGTACGGGAACATAGACGACCGCCTCTATCCCAAGGATGCCCGGGTGAAGGGGTGCGGCAGGAATTACCTGCTCTTCAGGGGCCCTCTGGAGGGAGTGATGGCGTTTCTCGATGAAGCTGGGTTCCCCTTTTGGGCGTATTCGCCCAATGTCTGGTGGCCTGAGGACCGGGCCTGGTGCGTGGCGACGGACATCGACCTTTGCGACACCTATGTCGGCGGAAGTGTGGAGTGTGTCCAGGCTGTCCTGGACCACCCCGACCTGGAGGCCCTGCCCACCAGCCTGGATGCCAGGCTTGACCTGGGCGGGGATACGGTGAACGGTTAGCCGGGTGCCGGGATGGTCTCCACCAACCTGTTGTCGATGGCTGACGCCCCGGTCTCCCCGTCAGGTGTCAAGCAGTTCACCGAGACCCTGTTCAAGAACGCTGTGTGCGGAGAACTCGCAGTAACATGATACTCACCGGACGCCGGGTCGGAATGTTCCTCTTCGTGATGGCTGGTCTGGCGGCAGTCGACTGGGTCATCGCCGATGTTGTTATTCGGGGCTGGCCTGCCATAATCGACTTGATTCTCTACGGCGAACTCTATGACCGGTCCTACCCTCCGCTGCCTTCCGGGCGGATGTTCCTGCCCTGCCCCGGAAACGGTTTTGCTTTCTTCTGCGGGCCCTGGGCGATCTCGCTGATCTTTCTATTCACCTTAACCATAGGCATCGGCCTGTACGTCAAGGTGACGAGAGCGTGGGGCTTGGGCAAACCCCACGCCCGGGGCAGTCCCCTGGACCGTCGGCGGCTCTTCGTTTATCTTTCCCTTGTTGCCTCGATGTTGCTGGCCTTCGCGTTCCTCTGGGGCTGGGTCCAGTTCTTTCTGATCTCGGGATCCCGGGCAGGGATCACACTCATCTACCGGTTGGTGGTGCCATTCATACACGCCCTGTTTATCCTGGTCAGCATTGGTGCGGGGCGTCACCTCCGCCGAGTCCAGCATGGAATCGGGTAGATCTCCCGCTGGTAGAGGGCCGGGCGACTGCGGGAGCGGCAGTCCTTGGCCATTCCATGAAGGGGCACCTGACATTCACCCGTCGTTCGCCGTGTCTTGGAGTGATGCCTTGGGCCTTCTTTCAGGTCAAGGAAGGGGGACATGAGACTTGCCTTACCCAATATGGCCCATGTGCCCGTCCGCTGTGGCCGCGTTCCTCACCCGGTCATGGGCTGTCCTGGTACTCCCTGCCTTCAGGGGATAGCGTTGCCAACATTTCCCGGATGGCCCGGAATGCGGCAGCGTAACTGGCCTGCAAGCGGCTGGCGGCCCACTCCCGGTCGGATCGCAATGCCTACAGGTTGATTCTGAACAGCGGAAGCACCGACCGAGGCAGTTGTCCGGGGTCGTCCAGTTCCAGGTCCCGGGCGTGCTCTGCTAAGATGTTGGGAGTGTCGTGGTCACAGGCGTCCAGCAGGTGGTTCAGCCAGCGGTCTACCCAGGGCGCGTATCCGGTGTCCATGCCTTACCCACGTCTCTTTGATGTTGTTTGAGATGGGGATCCCAATGGGTCGCATGGTCTCCCGTCCCACCTGAACTGTCAGTAGCCGGCATGAAATGCTTCCTGCCTAAAGGCGAATCGCCTCCACGGGCACCAGCCTCTGTCCCACTGGGTCTGGGGCCAGCAGCCCCTGTTCAGGGTAACGACTCCCAGGAGGCTGATCTGGTCTTCCTCGGCGAAGGTCATCCCTGTCGGGAAAGTCTAGGCCTAGCTCGGGATCATGGTCCAGCCGATGTCCACCGAAACGGTCCCACCGTCGGCCAGCCGGGATGGTGCAGAGCTGGGATGCTGATCCTGGCGATGCCCCCACAGCTTCCCAGAGGTGCGAGTCGCAGCACCGGCGAGGACCGAGTGCCAACGGGGACCACGAGGGCAGGTGCCAGTCGGCACGACGGATCCCTAAGCGGAGCGCGAGACCGGTTTCTTCCCGTATCTTGAGCCAGCGGTTCAAGTCATCCGTCGGCAAGTCGGGAAGGTTGTAGTAATAGTTCACCTGCTCAGCCTCTTGGATGAATGAGACCCCATGTTCCCGCGGCAGTTTCTTGACGGTCGCAAAGCCGGGACAGAATGCCCCAATCTCCCGGTTTAGCTTTTCGGTCACCTCTTCAGTCGTCTACTGTTCTGGCGGGAATGGTACGCGGGGATTAACACGCGCCCCGGCTTCTTCCAGGGCCTTTACGACCCACTCGTTCTCATTTTCTCTGGCCAGATCCAGCGGGGTCCGGCGGTCATCGAGCATGGCTTCAATGTCGGCGCCGCCTTCCAGCAAGGCACGGGTCATATTCACATTCCTGTTGTACGCCGCCGCGGCATGGAGTGGGGTCCAACCTTCATCGTTCCTGGAATTGATGTCGGCGCCGCCCTCCAGCAAGGCCAGGATGATTACTGGATAAGAGCCAAAGCCCGCCGCAAAGAACAGCGGTGTGTTGCCTAAGGTATTCTTGGTGTCGACGCTGGCTCCGGCCTCAAGCAAGGCCCGGATAACTGCCGGGTTGCTGTTGCCGTAGGCCGCGGCATGGATAGGGGTCCATCCCCGATCGGCCCTGGCATTGACGTCAGCGCCGCCCTCCAGCAACGCACGTATGACAAACAAATTGTCGTACCCGCCTGCTGCGTAGTGGAGCGGGGTGGCCCCTTCGACGTCCGCCGCCTCGGTATCCGCGCCACCCTCCAGCAAAGCTTGGACAATTGCCGGGTTGTCGCTCCACGAAGCCGCAATGTGCAGGGCTGTCTTGCCGTAATCGGTTTTAGCTCCAATATCAACTCCGCATTTCAGGGCCAATTCCACTGTTTCAACACCGGCGTCATCCCAGAAAGCCTCGCTCAACCAGGTTTCCCCGGTTACCTCGGTGCAGGACAGGGGTGGCGGCGTCGGGGAGGCTGCCCGCGTAGCCGCGGCTGTCGGCATCAGGGCCGGCGTGGCTGTGGGTATGGGAGGCGGCCTAGTCGCGATTGTTGGCTCAGGGACGACCGCCGTGGGACTGGGTACTATCGTGGTGGTTGATACCAGAGTGGGTTCAGCTGAGGCTACAGGGATCTCAGGGGGAGAATCCCTGACAACGGATGGCGGCGCTGCCGCAACCTCGCCGGTCGGGGAGACGGCGGGTTGAGGAACGCTGTCCTGATTGCAGGCCACTGCCAGCAACAGCGCCATGGCGACCACCACCAGCAACAGCTTGCTTTTTGTTCGCCGGTCAGTTGCGTGCCAGTTGCCGTCGTATCCGGGCATTCTTCACTGTCTTTGCAAAGTATGGCCCGGAAACGGCCGATTGGTAAGGGAAGCCGGGGGGCATCAGGGTTATCCTATTATGTTGGACTGCCAAACAATGGCCGTAGCCGGAGTTCGTCGCTCTCCCCGGTGTGTTCTTGAAGTGGGTCTAACTGTTTTGTTTGACCCGGTTCTCGGCCGGGACGACGGATCCTTCAGCTAGGTACAGGCCGGATATCAGAAGAACGAGGTCTGGCCGGAAGCCTGTCACCTTGCCTGGGTCTTTCTGGCATTGGCTTTCCTGTTGTACTTCCGGTGTTTGGGACTAAACCAAGGCCAAGGTGGGATGTGCGTTTGCCGGACGGCGGGAATCTGGCTGGGAGTCTCGCTGGAGCGCCTCGGCCCTTGATTGCAGCACCGTCCGGCAGCGCCGCTTGACTTCCTCCTTTTTGCCGGACAGCCCGGCGAGAAAGCCGCTCACCCTCTCCTGCACCAGAGCCTTGGTCCCAAAGCACACGTTCCCGGTGGCCTCCTCTCTCGCCCAGCCCCAGATGGCCTCGTCAGCGTTGAAGTCGGGGCTGTAGCCCGGCAGGTTCACCAGCCCCAGGTTCAGCCCGGGCGTCCTCAGGTGCCCCCGCATCGCCTCCCCCCGGTGCGCTGGCGCATTGTCCCAGATCACCTGCAGCGGCCCGATATGCTTTTCCCGCAACTGCCTCAGGAAAGCAACCGACGTCCCTGAGTTGCTGTTCCCCTCCAGGTCCATCCACTCCACCTCGCCAGTCTCCAGGCACACCGCCGAGTAGTAGCTGGCCTTCTCCCCGTAGCTTGGGCTGGTCGAGTCCACCAACGCCGGTTCCCCTTTCAGTACCCACTTACCCCGCAGTTCGGCATCGGCACGGAAATGGGCCTCGTCGGCAAAGAATACCTTGGCTCCCGTCTGCCGGGCCTCATCCCTCAGGACGGCATACTCCATAACGAAAGTCTCACGCTTGGACTCACTCGCCTTGAGCAGCCGCTTCTTGGGACGTTTGAAGCTGAATCCCAGCCAGTGCAGGTAGTTCAGGCAACCGCTCCGGCTCAGGCTGATGCCGAATCGTTCCGAGACAAACTGACACACCACTTTCCAATACCAGTTGGCCAGTACAATGCCCGAAGCGGCGGGAGATCGCTGCACCGCCTCTTTCAACTCCTCCTGCCGAGGCCTGGTCAAGGGTGGGGGGGGGAACCACCGGTCTGCTCGAATATCAGGGCTGCTGGCCCGCCCTCCCCAAACGCCGACGCCCATCGCCCTATTGTATGCGGGTCCCGTTCCAAGGCCTCCGCCGTGGCCGCTGCCGTCAGGCCCTGGGCCAGCAACAGCATTGCGTACCACCTTTCCCGCTCTCTGGGCGTCGGCACCAGGATCATCCTCCGCCGCAGGTCCTTGGTTCCCATCTCCCACTGTTCCAGAGACCGTTCTATCTCTCTCACTCCCATCACCACACCCCTCGCGACCCCAGAGATCGCCTAACTCAATTACCTCACCAATTTACCCCATGCGTCTGCGCATTTCACCTTGGCTTTGGTTTAGAATTCCTGACCAAGGAGGAAAATGCCCTTTCACGGTACCCTGCCCGCGCACCACGAGCGTTACCCTGACCTGAGTTCCAGGTTGGCACGGAGCGATCCCCTCTGCGGCAAGGCGCTCCGTGGCTTACCGTGGTTCCGTATGACGATGAATAATGCTTGCATAAGCTGGGGAAGGGCGAAATCGAACCTGAAGACGGGGGGATGATTGTTGACAGGTTCCAGGGGCGGGCGTACTTTCCTCTCGTTTCATCGGATAAGGCCGGGACCGGTGGAAATGGAAAATCTCGATTCAAATCCCGCCGATCCAGGAAGTCTACAGCAGGAAGTCTACAGTCAGAGGAGAAGAGCCTCATGTACGCAGTACCTGACGTCGATGAAGTGGTGGCCGTGGCCAAGGAGTTGGGGATTCACCTGAGTCCCGATGAGGCCGTTAAGTACCAGAAGTACCTGGTGGAACAGCTGGGACAGTTGGACACCTTCGTGCAGGCGCGGTTGGAGGAGCCCAAACCTCCGATGGCCTCTACCGCCCGCGAGCCCGGGTACCGGCCGAGCGCGGAAGAAGACCCGCTCAATGCCTGGATGTGGAAATGCCGAATCGAAGGGGCGGCCGAAGGTCTGCTTGCCGGCAAGACCGTCAGTTACAAGGACCACGTCGCCGTGGCAGGCATACCCATGAGCTTCGGCTCCTTCGCCCTCGAAGGCTTCATCCCCGACTTCGACGCAACTGTCGTCACCCGGGTGCTGAAGGAGGGGGGCACCATCATCGGCAAGAACGTCATGAACGGCCTGAGTGGAGGCTTCGGCACCGGCGGCGCCATCGGCGACTACGGCCGTCCCCTCAATCCCCACGACCACGATCACGTGACCGGCGGTTCGTCCTCGGGCTCCGCCGCGGCCGTGGCCGCCGGCGAGGTGGACATCTCCTTCGGCGGCGACCAGGGCGGCTCCATCCGTATCCCGGCGGCTTTCTCCGGCATCGTCGGACACAAGCCCACCTTCGGATTGCTGTCGCATTTCGGTATCAGCTTCGGCTCGGACCAGAGCATCGACTACACGGGTCCGTTGACCCGTACCGTGGAGGATGCGGCGGCTACCCTCCAGGCCACGGCGGGTTACGACCCTTACGATCCCCGCCAAACACGAGACGTCCCCACCAGCATTGACCTGCTCGGCCGGCTGGCCGACGGTGTGTCCGGGCTGCGCATCGGGGTGCTCGAGGAGGGCTTCGACGATGCCGAGGCCGATGTGCGCGACCTGGTGATGGCGGCGGTCGACGTCCTCGCAGAGGCAGGTGCCGACGTATCTCAGGTGTCCGTCCCGGAGCACCACACCATCCGCGCGGCCCAGGCCGCGCTCACGGGCGAAGGCGCTCTTGCCATTTTCAAAACTGGGTTCTTCGGCGCCTTCGCCCGGACCTACTACCCCGCCTCCGTCATCGCCGCCATTAACAAGCTGTGGGCCTCTCAGGCCGACGTGCTTGCGCCACGCAGCAAGCTGTCGCTCATCGCCGCCGAGTTGAGCCGGCGCAACTACCACGGCCGGGTATACGCCAAGGCCCAGAATGTGCGTCCCACCTACATCAAAGCCTATGACGCCGTATTTGCTAACCTCGACGTGCTCGTGATGCCCACATGCATCATGACGGCGCCCAAGAACCAAACTCCGGGTAGCTACCTGGAGGCTGTGGAGGAGAACCTGGCGACGATGAACTCGAGCGGCTCTCGCAACACCCTGCCCTTCAACTACACCGGGCATCCAGCCCTCGCCCTTCCCGTGGGCAAGTCGTCAGCTGGTCTCCCAGTCAGCATGCAGCTGGTCGGCCGCTACTTCGACGACCCGCTCCTCATGAGGGCCGCCTACGCCTACCAGCAGTCAACCGACTGGGACAAGATCATCGGCGTCCAATCTTGATCGGGCTAATACCTGGCGAAGGGTCAAATTCGTTACGTTACCGCATTTTATTGCGCTGTTAGGCCGCCATCGATCACCAGCTCGCTGCCCGTCATGAAAGATGACTCGTCGGATGCGAGGAACATGGCACCGTATGCCACGTCTTGCGGCTGCCCCAACCTGCCGATAGGATGGCGGGATATGGTAATCTGCCGGGCCTGTTCGTCAGCTAACAGATTGGTTGCGGTCATAGGTGTCTCTATCACACCCACACCGGGGTGGATGGAGTTGGCGCGGATATTATCTTTGGCGTACTGGATTGCAGTGGACTTGGTAAGGAGCCGCACCGCCCCCTTGGAAGCGCCGTAGGCAGCCGAGTAGCGGGTACCAATCAAGCCCGCAACGGAAGAAATGTTGACTATGGAGCCGCCCCCATTTTTGCACATCTCGGGTATAGCGTACTTGGTTCCCAGGAAGACTCCCTTGGCGTTTATGCCCATGATTTCATCCCACAATTCGGAGGAGGTCTCTTCCACATTGGCTAACTTGAAAATTCCGGCGTTGTTGACCAAAACATCAAGCTTGCCGAAGCGCTGAGCTGCGGCCTCCACTGCCTCTTTCCAGTGGCCCTCGTTAACCACGTCCAGAGTGACAAAAAGGCATTCCCCGCCGGGCTCGCTTATCTTGGCTTCTACTCGGCGACCTTCCGGACCGATGGCGAACTGCGAAGCAAGTGGGTGCTGAGGGGAGGGCCGGCCATGGTGGCCTCCACCAGTCCTATGTACGGAGAGAAGGCCAGCTACTATTCCGCGGTGTGCTTGGAGACCGCCGAGGTGGAGTGGATGGACCTGGAGGGGAACAGCAACTCAGGAACCTCGGCTGCCTTCCTGAGGCAACTGAGGGACAGACACTCCAGTCCTCTGATGGTGATCTGGGACAATGCGCCAGCGCACCGGGGCGAGGCGGTGCGGGAGTACCTGAGGACGCCCGGGCTGAACCTGGGGCTGGTGAACCTGCCAGGCTACAGTCCGGACTTCAATGGCGATGAAGCTATCTGGGGCTGGGCCAGGGAAGAGGCAACGGGGAACCTGTGCCTGGGGACCAGGGCGGCGGTGCAGGGGATGGTCGGCAACTTCCTCGCCGGCCTGGCCAGTCGGAAAGAAGAGGTCAAGAGGCGCTGCCGGACCGTACTGCAATCCAGGGCCGAAGGTCTCCCCCGCAACACACAGCCTGATTCCCGCCGTCCGGCAAATGTACATCCCACCTTGGCTTTAGTTTAGTATTCGGTCAAAGTTGAAGTGTCGGGATATAGCCTACTGAGTTTGGCTCTGGCGTTCTTGATGGTAAAACGCCAGTTGATGGGAGCAGCAGCAGAGTGCCCAGCTGGCCGCCGGGTATGAGGTCCACCCCGGCCAGATTCAGGCCTGGAAGAAAGCACTCACCGAGGGCGCCTCCGGGGTCTTTGGCAACGGCAAGGAGCAGAAGTCCCGGAACGAGGACGCCCTGATCGCCCGCCTGTACCAGGAGATCGGCCAGCTGAAGGTGGAGCGGGATTTCTTGGCGGAGAGGTCCGGTCCATGAGTCCGGCCCGGCGGCGGCAGATGGTGGACCGGGAACATCCCTCCCTGTCCCTAGTGCGCCAGTGCGCGCTGCTGGGCATTAGCCGTTCCAGCATCTACTACCGGCCCCGGGCTGCATCACAAGAGGACCTGTCCCTGATGGGGGAGATCGACCGGCAATATCTGGAAACCCCCTTCTTTGGGTCCAGGCGGATGAAGGCCTGGTTGGAGCGGCGGGGGATGCCGGTGAGCCGGAAGCGGGTGCAGCGGCTGATGCGGGCCATGGGGCTGCGGGCCATCTACCGCCGGCCTGGCGCCAGCCGCAGGTCGCCGGAGCACCCGGTCTACCCCTACCTGCTGCGGAATGTCAGGATCACCCGGCCCAACCAGAGCCTGCCCCCGCGTAGGCAGGGGGGAGCCAGTTCACCAGTTGGGAGTTCACCCAGGTGCTGCAGGACCGGGGCGTGAGGATCAGCAGGGACGGCCAGGGAAGGTACCGGGACAACATCTTCGTGGAGCGACTGTGGCGGGCGGTGAAGTACGAGGAGGTGTACCTGAAGGCCTACGCCAGCGTCCTGGAGGCCCAGAAGAGGCTGGAAGACTATTTCCGGTTCTACAACGGGCTCAGGCCCCACAAGGCCCTGGGCTACCGGACTCCCGCCGAGGTGTTCTATGGGGAGCAGGAAGCCGTAGAAGGGGACTCTAGTGCAAGGAGGTATTCACCGGAAAAGGGGACCCAATCACTGGCAGGAGCGCCGGGACTCTAACTTAACTCGGCCTTAATTCTGTCCAAATAATGGGTTCCACCTTAGGTTTGTCGGGATGGCGCTACTCCATTGGTAGACTGGTGACCGTCTCCCTCAGCCTCCCGGTGATTTGGCGGATGGCGCTGTCCAACCACCGGTCCAATTGTAACGTTTATCCCCGCGTGCTGTCGCTGAATCCAGCCAGTTTAGATCATCCCACAAAACTCGCATTGTGGCTGGACCAGTTTTCGGGAAGCAGACCAAACCGGGCAACCCAGGAAAATAGGCCGCGTTCTCAGTCAGTTGGCGCTGCCGGGCCGGTACTTGTCACCCTCCTCGCGGGTGATCCGGCCCGAGCCCATCAGCCACATGCGGGCGATTTCCGGCCCCATGAACTTGAAGGTGCGGCGCAGTTCCCGGGCCAGGGGCGGGTACTCGTGGCCTTCCAGCGTTTCGTAGAACCATTGGCAGAAGCCGCCGTGCTGGTCGCGGAGGGTCTGCACTCGGCGGGCGTTTTCGATCACCGCCTCGATTTTCAGCCGGTTGCGGACGATCCCGCCGTCCCGGCGCAGCCGCTCCACATCGTCGGGCCCGAGGGCAGCGACATCGTCGATCTTCCAACCGGCAAACGCGTTTCGAAAGGCGTCCCGCCTGTCCAGGATCATCTTCCAGGTCAAGCCGGCCTGGAAGACCTGCAAGCTCATCACCTCAAACAGCGCGTCATCATCGGAGGCCCGTCGGCCCCAGATTTCGTTGACGTACCAGTCCCGCAGGGGGTCCGGTGGAGCATCGGGGTCGGGGGGCGATTCGTGGGGCATCTGGATCTCCGATATTTTGCTACCAAGGGTTGATCCCGAAGGAGGGCACTCACCCCAACCCTCTCCCAGAGAGGAGGAATTAGGTGGAGGTTTGCTGGTGCCGTGCGAAGGTGATTGCGCAGTGAACTAGCGCGGCACGATGGGCAGGGTGACGTGGGACGGGTGGCTCGAGTCGTGCAGGATGGTCTGGAGGGCCGGCTTAAGTTCGGTGTCGGCCGCGATGACCCCTCCGGTGTTGGTGTTACGGTCAAATCGGGGGAAGTTGCTGCTGGACACCTCCAGCCGGATCCTGTGCCCCGCCTTGAACACGTTGCTGGTGGCCCACAGGTCGATGGTGTAGCAGTAGGCCCGCCCCGGCTCCACCAGCGACGGGCTGAACATGGACTCCCGGTAGCGGGCGCGAATAATGCCGTCGGTCAGGTTGCGGGCGCAGCCGTCCTCGCAAACGTCCACCAGCTTGGCGGTGAAGTCGGTGTCGGTGGCCGAAGTGGCGGCCCACAGCGTGACGGTGACCGGTCCGGTGACCTCCACGTCCCGGTCCAGCGTAGGGGTGGAGTACACCAGCACGTCGGGACGTGCTTCGATCTCGTTCTGGTCGAAGGCGCCGTTGGCGGCGAAGTATGGGTTGCAGCAGAGCGGTCCGCCTCGCGTCGGCACCGGGTTGGCCGGGTTGTACAGGAACACGTCGGGGGGCTCGTCGGCGGGCGGCGTCGGGCTGAGGCCGCCGTCGCCGTGCAGCGTGTTGGCGTTGCCGCCGCTGTGCAGGTAGTAGTTGACGGCCTTGGCGCGGGTCAGCGGCCACTCGTTCTCGTCACGCCAGGCGTCGTCGCCCATCACGAAGATCTTGACCGGCGGCTCATCCAGCAGCCCGGTATCCTGGCCATTCAGCCAGTGCTGGAACCAGCGCAGGTGGATCTCGTCGATGCCCAGTGCCATGGCGTCAGCGGCCACGCCAAAGTAGTGGTTGCCGGCCATGCTGCCGCCCCGCGAGCCGTGCTGCCAGGGTCCGATGATGAGCTTCTGGCCGCGGCGGGCGTCCTCGGTGGCCCCCTTCTCCCGCATACCCAGGAAGTTGCGGATGGTGCCGCCCAGGAAGATGTCGTACCAGCCGCCAATGTTCAGAGCCGGTACGTTGATGTTGGAATGCTGGTCCTCGATGCACAGCTTTTTCCAGTAGTCGTCGTAGCTGGGATGCTCCAGCCAGTCGAAGAAGTAGTCGGCCAGACCGCCCTTGAGGTGTGGAAAGTCATTCAGGGGCAGGTGCCTGAAGGCATCGGTCATGCCGTCGACGGCCTTGAGCAGTTCGGCGCTGCGGGCCTGCGGGATGCTCTTCACGCCCGAGTGGGTCTTGAAGTTGGCCAGGGTCAGCTGGAGCATGGTCCAGGAGACGTTGAAGCCAAGCTCGAAGGCGCCGCCCTGGTAGGTCCAGCCGTCGTGGTAGTTGGAGGCGGTGACGTTGGGCGCGATGGCGGCCAGGTGCGGCGGCTGGCTGGTGGCGCACAGCCACTGGGTCGCCCCCACGTAGGATGCCCCGATCATGCCGACCTTGCCGCTGGACCATGGCTGCGAGGCAGCCCACTCCACGGTGTCGTAGCCGTCGTTGATGTCGTCGGTAAAGCAGTAGAACTCACCGCCCGAGGTGTAGCGCCCGCGGGTGTCCTGGATGACGAGGGCGAACCCGGCCTTGGCGGCCTTCATCGGGTCGAGCATCAACGCCGCCAGCGGTGAGGTCTTGTCGTAGGGGGTGCGCTGGAGGATCGTCGGGAACGGGCCCGGGCCATCGGGCCGGTACACGTCTGCGTAGAGCGTGGCGCCGTCGCGCATCGTGGCGGGCTGGTTGGTTTCCACCTTGATCGAAACCGAATCAGGCATGGCTCATCCTCCCAAAATGATTAAACCCAGAGACCATCGAGATGCCAATTCAGGTTGCTGGAATTGTGCCTCCGCCACCCCGTCGAACCAGCTGCACCGGGGCATCATCTACTCGGCGAAAAGGCCCGCCGGAATGCAGGTCGCACATGGTCTCGTGGATGATCTCGTAGGCTTCATGGAGCACCGTGTGGGCCTTGGTCCCTTCCCACAGATCGCTGCGGTGGTAGATGTGGTACTCGCCCCTGGGTTGGCCGATGTGGGCGCCCTTCAGCCCCTCCATGTGTCCGTCCCGCACGGTGCCGAACCCGGCCCGCTCCATCAGGGCGGTGAGATCATCCAGGGTGGGACGGACCGGCAGGCGGAAGTAGTCCACGAAACGGGCGGCCATTGCCTCCGGGTCCAGGATATGGCCGGACAGGTCCTCGTCCAGCAGGTCGCGGCAGAAGCCGCCCAGGGTATTCGTCGTCATCATTCCAGCAGCCTCTTGCCGGTGAACTTCTCGTACATCTCCACGATGAACCGCTTGGCGTTGATGGTCATGGGTCCGTCGGGCCGGGTGCCCACCCGGAAAGCGGGGTCGTCCAGCACGTAGCGGTAGGCCCGCTCAACGTCCTGGATTTCGTCGCCGTAGGGGTCGGGCGGCGGACCGTGCCCGGCCCGACGGAGCAACTGCTGAGCATCCACCCGGTAGAGCTCGGCCAGCTTGCGGACCACGGTGGGGCCGGGTTGCTTCTCGCCCCTTTCGATCTGGGACAAATAGGAGCCGGATACGCCGGTGCGCCGGTTCACCTCCCGCAGGCTCACCTTGCCCCGGAGCCGTTTCAGCAGGGCGCCGATGTCCTCGTAGCCCTCCGCGTCCTCCAACGGGTCCGGCGGGCCGTGCTGCTGTCGGTCAAGCTCGTCCATGATGCTCCCCTCCTTCCCCGGCTCAGGCGGCGACGCCTGCGGGATGTTTGCTACATTCCAGTGTGATTACAGTGTGCTTATTCTTACATCAGAGTAAGCACTTGGTCAATCAACCCCTGATAATGCCACCTGTCATATTGCCCGCTCCGAAACCTCATTGCTACACTCAGTCATACAGAACGTAATTTCTACACTCCAGCCAGAGTATAACCCACCGGCCCCCTACGGGCTACCCCCGGAGGTCAGGCCGGACCACTTCGAGAGAGAACAGCTTGAGCAAGAAGCGCAGACTCACCGAGGACCAGGAGCGCCAGCGCATGGACGGGCTGCGCATCCTGGCCCGCATCATCGCCCGCCACTACCTGGCCCACCCCGAGCTGTATCCCCAGCCCGTTGATAACGACGCTGGGGACGGGGAAACGGCCAGGCGGGAGGCGGCGGAATGAAACGCCGCAAGCCCGCCTTCCGGGTCCTGCTAGACCAGCGACAGGCGTGGGCACGGATGAACGTGCTCAACCTGACCCGGAACGACCTGGCCCTGCTTATAGGCCGCACCTCGGGCTACGTCTCCCAGATGTTGAGCGGGGAACGCTGCCCCGCGCCCGAGACCCGCAAGCGCCTGATGGCCGCCCTGGAAGTGAGCCGCTTCGAGGAACTCTTCATCCTGGAGGAGAACGTTGATTAGCAACCGCGTAACGTCCGCCCATCTCTTCATCCCGCCCGGCATCGCCCTGATGCCCGAGGACTTCGCCCACCGGCTGAAAACCATCAAGGAAATGACCGGCCTCTCCTGGGAGGGGATGGCCTCGGGCATGGGGGTGGACAGCCGCCAGCTCTGGCGCTGGCGCAAGGAGGGCGGCGAACCCAACGGCGGGGCCATGCTGGCCCTGGTGCGCGTGGCGGTGCGGGTGCCGGGCGGGTTGGCGCTGCTGATCGACGAGGACGTGACCGTAATCTTCACACCGCGCAACTAACGCAAGGAGGCGAAACCATGGCTACGGAAGGAATGAACCTGATGGATGACTACCGGCCTCCGCCCATGCCCGGGGACTTCGGAAAGCGGCTGGAAGGGCTGAAGAAGGTGAGCGGCCTGCGCTGGCAGGAGTTCGCCCAGCGGTTGGGGGTGTCGGACCGGGGGGTGTTGCAGTGGCGCAAGGGCCGGTGCCGGCCCTCCCGCACCAGCTACCTGGCGATCATGGCCCTGGCCAAGGACCTGCCCGGCGGCTTGGAACTGCTGACCGGGGAGGACGCCGCTGACGACGCCGAGCCCGGAGCCGGGGAACCGGAGGACCATGACTAGCAACCCGCGTCACTGCCGGACCGGCCTGGACCGGCGCTTTCCGCCGCCGTCCCTGCCCCAGGACCTGCACATCCGCCTGGGGCGGCTGGAGGACCGGTCGGGGACTTCTCTGGAGGAGATGGCCCTGGCCGCCGGCCTTCCCGCCAACCACGCCCGGCTGTGGCGCATCGGGCGGCCTCCCAGCGAGGAGGAACTGCGGGCCATCGTGCGCTTCGCCTGCACCGTGCCCGGCGGGGTCGCCGTGCTGCTGTCGGACACATCCCAACCCTGGCCGGTGCGGGAGTAGGTATTCCCATGGGCCGCCGCCAGCAGTGGGTCTATCACGTCCAGCCGGAGGAGTTTCCCGCCGACTTCCCCCAAAGGCTGGACGCCTTCCGGCAGGCCGCCGGGTTCACCTGGCGGGGCCTCTCCCGCCAGCTCAAGGTCAACTCCCGCACTGTCCGCCGGTGGAAGGCGGGGGCCGCTCCCGGCTCCGGCCACCTGGTTGCCTTGTTCGCCCTGGCCGCCGGAATGGGGCTGCTCCACCTGCTGCTACCGGAGGCGGGGGAACCGGAGGATGACAGTGCCCCGTTGGAGTAATTGACGCATATTTTCGGCAAAGACCCAATATGAGGGCCGGACGGTTTATTCCGTCCGGCCTCTTTTTTTGATTCCTGCCCGCGCCGCCCGTTCACCTTCTGACCACCCCCAGAGGGTCGTTTCTGGACGCCCTCCGGTTCAGGGTGCGGTCCAGGATAGCGAAAGCGTCGTTGTCCACGCCGGCGGCGGGTTCCTCCCGCCACAGCAGGGCTTGGGCCGCCAGGCCGGCCACCTGGAGCAGGCAGTCGGTTTCGGGACTGCGGAAGACGGGTTCTCCGATGATCCGGTCGATGGGCAGGTTGCGGGTTTGCCAGCCGTCGCCGCCGGCGCCGACGCGCACGGGCACCGGGTTGTAGCTGCGCAGCCGCTCGTAGGCGCGGACGACCATATCGTCGGGTTCCTGCCCGAAGATTGCCAGGGCGTAAGCGCCGTCGCGGCCGGCGGTGGCGTTGACACGGTTGTAGAGACGGTCCAGGCTCACGTTCCGGTAGGCGGGCGCTTCGTCCATGTCCAGGCAGACGTTGATCACCTGGACGCCGCCGGTCTCCACGGCGAAGTCCTCGATAACGCGCAGCCCCTGGGCCACCACGTTCACTCCCCGGTTGGTCGGCGGTTCACCGTGGCAGGCGCAACCGCAGGAATGTGCGGCAGTGATGCCTGTGGCCGGCAGGTCGCCGGGGCGGAGCTCGGCGCCGGCGGGGATGCCGCAACGTTGCTCCAACTGGCGGCGCCATTCGCGGACGCGGCGGTGGAGCCGGTTCCAGACCCTTTCATCCACGCCCAGGGCGGTGCGGACGTAATGGCGGCGGCCCCGGGCCTCCACGCAGTAGTACAGTCTCATCAGCATATTCTCCTTTGGTCGGGTCAAATCAGCGGGGTTGAAAGGCGTAGCCGGGCGGGTCGCCGCTTCGGGCAATCCAGGCCGGCCCCAGCGGTCCGGCGCTCGCCAACAGCTCCCGGTGCGACGCCAGCAGGGGCACACGGATACGGGCGCGCTCCATCTCGCGGGCGGCCACCTCCAGGAAGTGGGTCAGTGCGATGGGGTCGTCGAAGACCACCAGCACCAGGGGCTGGGCGCCGTGGTCGTCGGTGGGCCGGGGAGTGGCGTAGTAGCGCAGGTAGGGGGCGACGCGGGCGGCCATGGTGGCTGGCCTCACGGCGCGGCGCTCCCACTCTAGAAAGAAGGGCCAGGCGTCTTCGCCCCGCCGCAGCACGCCGAAGGCGTCGGGGTGCACCGAGCGCAGCTTTCCTTCATGGCGGAAGTAGCGGGACGCCCGGCGGGGCGGGTCAAGCTGCACGATTTCACTTGAGCGGGAACGGGCCTGCCGGGCAAGGACGGCGGCAAAGGTGTGAACTGCGGCGGTGTGCTCGGCGTTGCGGAGCAACTGGCGGGTCCTGGTCCCGGCGACGCCTCGCCAGTCCAGGGGAGCCTCGGCGTCCAGGGGCAGGGCGCTCCACCGCTTGCGGGCGTCGCCCACGGAGGCGCGGTCCCGGCGGGCCAGCATCACCAGCCCCCTGCCGGACAGGGCCAGGCGGCGCTCCCCCTCGATGTTCACGTCAACCAGCAGCCCCAACTCCGCCAATCGCTGCGTGACCTGGGACAGGCGGGACCGCTTCACGCCGAGCAACGCGCCCAGGTGTGGGGGCGACAGCCAGGGCCAGTCGGAAAGCAGGTCCACCGCCCGCTTCTCCACCGGCTTGAGCCGGGAGGGCAGCAGGCAGTCGGCCTCGGCGTCCAGATCGTCGGGCATGGCGGCCCGTTGCGGCGGTTTTTGCAAGGGCCAGGCTCGGGGCGGCCCGGTGTGAGTCAATGCCGTCTCCAGGTCCAGGGGCGCGCCAACCGAGGGGGTGCGCCAGACGGCGGCCCCAGCCCCGGCGGATGCCGCGTCGCTCTCCAGGGCCAGGAACACGGAGCCGGCCAACGCCGCCGCCAGCCTTCGGGCCTGGAGCAGCCTCACCTCGTCGGGCAGCAGCATCAGGACGGCGCTGGCTGGGGTCAACTGCCCCAGCCGCCACAAGTGCTTGGCGAAGGCGGTGCGGTCGGATGTATTGCCCTGGCGCACCACGGCCAGACTCCTGCCATCGGGGAGGACCATCGCGGCGTCCAGGGGCATGGCGCGATACCAGCGGAACACCAGGGGGTGAAAGAGTTGGCCCACGGCGCAGGCCAGGCGGTAGATGACGGCCACGGCGTCCAGGCGTTCCAGCAGACCCCGCCGCCACTGCTTTGAGACGGGCAGGAGGAACAGCGGTCCCTCCAACGGAACGGCGTCCAGCTCGGCCAGCCGTTCGACGCCGGCGGCGGTGAGCGCGTAACGATGGGTGGGGGGAACCAGGGGCGAGGCGTGGGGAACGGCTTGCACCATCCCCCTATCCTCCAGTTTTGCCACGGCGTCGTACACCGCGCCCCGGGACCAGCCGGTGAGGGCGGCCAGTTCCAGCCGGTCCAGGAAGGGCATATCGGCCAGGCGGCGCAGGGCGTCGGCTTCGCGATGATTGAAGTGACTGGTGAATGTCATGGTCAGCCCTCCTCGCTGGCGGCGTTCTGCTGCCGTTCAATGAGCATCCGGCGATAGGGACTGAGACTTTCAACCTCGGCTACATCGCCGCCGTCACCGGACTCCGAGCCGTCCGGCTTCGCCTCTCCGCCGGGCGGCTGGAAGTGCTTGCTGCGCTGGCTGTCCCGGCCCTGGTTCTTGCTGGCCTGCCCTTTCCCCTTCCCTTTCTGCGGCGGGACCTGGCTCTGGCGGATGCGCTCCACCTCGCGGCGGTACTCGTGGACCCGCTGGCGGCCCCGCTCCTGCTGGGCGGCGATCTCCGCCTCCGGCGTGAGATAGGCGGTGGCGTCGGCGCGGATGCGCCGGGCCACCTCCAGGCTGCCCGGCTCGGGCCGCCGCACCATCATGGAGAAGGGCGGCATCCGCTCCGTGCCCACGGTGGCGCGGACGTAGCAGTGGTGCACGTCCAGGGATACGATGTCGTCCTCGGACACCTGGTCCTTGCCCAGCTCCCACACCAGTTGCCTTGCGTCGCTGCCGGCCACCTGGAACACGGCCAGGCAGCCCACGTTGGCCAGGATGGTGTCGCGCATAGTGCGGGAAAGGTCATCCAGCTTGGCCAGGCTCTGGGTGGCCAGGATGAAACTGGCGCCGAACTTGCCCAATTCCGACAACATCGACTCGTAATCGACACCGGGCATGGACTGCATCTCGTCCACCACCACCAGGGCGCCCCGCCGTTCCGAGAAGGCCAGGCTGCCCTGCTCCCGGATCACCGCGTCCACCAGGTTGAGCAGAGACGCGCCCACCAGGGCGGCCACGTCCCGGCCAACCGCGCCCTGGGCGGTGGACACCAGCAGCACCCCGCCCTCCCGGATGGTCTCCCGCAGGTCGATGGTGCAGCGGGGCTGGCCCAGGATGGACCGGGCCGTCTCCGAGGAGGAATAGTAGGAGAGGCGGGTCTGCACCGGGGCCAGGGCGTCGCCCTAGTAGTCCCTACGCCAACTGGCGAAGATGCCGCCCCACCAGTCCAGGATGTAGGGGTCGGAGACCCGGGTGAGGACGCCGGTGCGGTAGTTGTCGTCGGACAGGAGCGGCAGCCCGTCCAGCAGGGTGAACTGCTCGTCGTTGGACGTGGCCGGGTGGCGGTTGGCCTCGTGGAGGCTCTTGACGGTGTGTTCCAGGATGGACTGCATCCGGGGACCCCACTGGTCCCACAGACCGTGTGCCACCCGCACCACCGAGTCGGCGGTGCGGTCCCGGTCGGCGAAGACGCGGGTGTCCAGCAGGTTGATGCCGGGGAAGTCCCGGGGGTCGGCCAGGTCTATCAATTTCACCTTGTCGGCGATGGACTCCGGCACCTGCTCCAGCAGGGCTGCCACCAGGTCGGCGTGGGGGTCGATGACCATGATGGCGTGGGGGTCGATGACCATGATGGCGTCGTGGTCTTTGCCCGCCGCCTTCTCCCGGAGCTTGTGGCTGACCACGTGGTGCATCAGGGTGGACTTGCCCATGCGGGTGCGGGCCACGTAGAGGTGGTGGCGGCGCAGCAGGTCCTCGGGGAAGTGGATTTCCCGGGACCGGCCCGCCGTGGTGTCGCCCACCAGGGCGCCGCCCCGCACCCCTCTGGCCGAGGGCAAGAGCGCCCTGGAGCCGGAGCGTTCCAGCAGCGGCGTCTCGTCCCGGGCGCCGGGCGGGTGCCACAGGGCGGCGGCCTCGCGCACCCCCAGGACGCTGCGCTTGCCGAACAGACCGGGGCCGGCGGGGTGGAGGTTCATCACGGGGACGATGGGACGCACCCTGCTCACCTTGAACCTGGCTCCGGCGGGGTGGTCGTAGTGGCGGTAGGCGGCGGCCACCGGCTCCAGCACTTCTTTCGCCCGTTCCAAGCCCGCCTTCGGGTCGCTGGCCTCGGGCAGCACGGCGATGATCTCCAGCTCGCCGTCGAAGGCGATGCGCCCCACCTTCTCCTTGATGATCAGCGGGTCGTACACCCGGCTCCTGGCCTGCTTCCAGCGCCACCAGCCCCAGCCGGCCACGGCCAGGCCCAGGGCGGAGCCGGCGGCCAGCAGCGCCGCCTTCCAGATCTCGCCGCTCTGTACCCACAGGTAGCCCCGGAGCGCGGCCAGCGCCCCCACGCCCAGGACGGCCATGGTCACGCCGTCCAGTTGCAGGGGCCGGGTCTGGTAGGTGTAGGAGGGGTCGGGCCGCTGGAGGCCCGGGTTCTTGAAAGCCTTCTGCTGGTGGCCCTGGGACCAGTCGGGGCCCAGGGAGCGCAGCAGAAGGTGGGCCAGGACCCGCTCGCCGTCCTTCAGGTTGGACAGGGCGCCGATGATGGCGATGAGGGGGTCGGAACCCGGGTCCAGCAGGTCGTCGTCCCGGAAGGTGCGCAGGGGCACGTACTCCGGGCCGGAGGCGCGCAGGGTCATTCCCCACGCCTGCTCGCCCCGGTGGACGAAGATGGGGTCGTCGTCCACGGCCACCTCCTGGATGCGGGCCTGGGGGTAGTGGGCGGCCAGTTGGCTCCGCACCACCTCCCTATCCAGGCAGCGGGCCAGCAGGGTCACGCCGTCGGCGGTGCCGGCCAGTTCCAGGGAAAAGGGTTCGGGGACGGCGATGGACTGGAGCAGGTTCTCCACGCCCAGCAGGGTGCGCTCGCCGGTGCGGGGCGGCGTCACCGCCAGGAGCACCGGGGCGCTGACCTGGCGGTTGCCCAAAAATATCCGTTTCGGGTTCAGTGTGAAATTCATATCGTCCTTCCTTTCAACTCCTATCGGGTTGGTCGTTGTCGTTATGGGGGTTGGCGACTCGGCTAGTGCCTGGGGCCGGGCCGCCACTCGATCACTTCCGTTTCTTCCGGCGTGGCCTCGATGCGGACGGGAAAACGGTTGCCCCGCGCCAACAACAGGCCGTCGCCCCGGGGACAGGACAGGAGCCAGCGTTGCAGTTCCACCGGCAGGTCGAAGGCTTCGCCCACGGTGGACACGGCGGCGGCGTCCTGCTGGAGCAAGAGCTTGAAGGCGGCGTTCTGCAACAGCGCCCGACCGGAATGGCCGGTGATGGCCCGGGAGCTGTCTTCGGACAAAAGGTCCTGCACGTCCTGGGTGATGAATTGGAGTCCGAGGCGGTGCTTGCGGGCGCGTTTCGCCATCGACACCATGAAGGCCGCCCCCTCCGGGTGCTGCATGATCGACCACACCTCGTCCACCACCAGCAGCCGGGGCCGGGGGTCCTGGGCGGCGGCGGCCCACACCGTCTCGGTGCAGACCATGGCCGCCGCCGGTCTGAGTTCCGGTTCCAGCAGGTGCAGGTCGAAGACCGTGACCAGCGCTTCGCGGGCCAGCAGGTCGTCGCCCTCGTCCGAGAGCAGGTCCCGCAGGCTGCCGGTGGCGAAGGGCCTGAGCAGGTGGGCGATCTCCGGCGTCTCCCCTTCCAGGTAGGCGTAGAAGTCCAGGAAGCCGGTGCGCTCCCGCTTCTGGGCGTAGTAGGAGGCCAGGGCGTGGTCCAAAGACGACCGGCGCTCGGCGGACAGCCTCTCCCCCACCATCACCTCGATGAGACGGCGCAGGCTGCCGATGCGCTGCAACAGTTCCTCGCTGTCGCCCCGGTCGATGACGAAGGGGTTCATCCCTTGCCCTGGAACCCCCGGCGACAGGACACGCCCGCCGGCGGCCCTGGCCATGTCGGTGTACTCGCCCTCCGGGTCGATGATGTAGGCCCGCACTCCCCGGCACAGCCCCCGCAGCACCCCCAGCTTGGTGGCAAAGGATTTTCCCGAGCCGGAGCGGGCCAGGACGGCGGTGTTGGCGTTGAGATGCGTTCCGTCGAAGGGGTCGTAGACGATGGGGGCGCAGGCCCGCAGGTCAATGCCGTACAGGGTGCCGCTGCGGGTGTCCAGGTCCGGCGGCGAGAAGGGGAACAGGCGGGCCAATGACGACGTATCGAGGGTTCGCCACACCGCCACGGCGTTCAGGCCCAGGGGCAACGTGGAAAGCAGCCCCTCCCGCTGGCGGAAGGAAAGGTTGTCCATTTTGCCCAGGGTGGCGGCGAAGTGGGCCTTCGCCTTCTGGGTCAGGTCCTTGAGTGTGTCCTGGTCGCCGGCGTGCAGCGTCACCGACAGGGAGGCGTGGAACAGCCGCTCCCGGCCTCGCTGCACCTCGTCGCGCAACCGGGAAACGTCCTCCAGGGCGATCTCCGCCTCCGGCGACAGGCTGCGGCCCCGCTTGAAGGAAAGGGACTGGGCCGACTCGAAGCGGACCTTCTGCCACTCCAGGGTGCGGGCCGCCTGCTCGGTGGGGATGGCGCCCAGGTGGACCGCCAGGTCCATGGGCGCTCCGGCGGCCATCAAGCCTTGCAGGAACCCCGGCGCCAGCGAGCGCGGCCACTTGCCCAGGTGCAGGGAGCGCACCAGGCGATTGCCGATGCGGATGTCCCGGCGGTTCACCTCGATTTCCAGTTCGGCGTCTTCGTCGCGGTCCTGGGGCGAGCCGCCCAGGACGGTGGACAGCCAGAACAGGCGCAACGCCTCTCCGTTCAGGGGAAACACCCCCAGGCCGGCCCGCACCAGCAGGGACCGCAGCTCGTCGGCCCGGGCGTGCTCGCAGACGGCGTAGAAGCGCCGGTCCAGGATGCCCTCCCGGTTTTCCAGGGTGGTCAGCAGCCGACCCAGGCTGTCGGCGGCCTGCTTGGTCTGGTCCGGCAGGTCTTCCGGCTGGGCCGCCATCAGGTTGTTGCGGAGGGTGGAAAGCACCGGCGGGTGCTGGCGCACCAACAGCTGCACCGGGAAATCCACCGCGTTCAGGGAACCGGCGAAGGCCCCCAGCTTGGGTTCGTCCAGTTCCAGCCCCATCGCCTCCATCACCGCCAGCTTCACCCCGTCCAGCCGCACCGGGCCGTCGTCTTCGAGGTGGGACAGCATGAAGAACAGGGGCAGGGGCGGCGGCGGCTTGGGTTCCTCGGCAACGGGTTCCACGGCCCCGTCAATTGCCTGGGGTCGGGAGCGGCCCGGCGGCCAGCGCCGGGCCAGGTCCTTCAGGTGGTTCGGATTGGGTAAGGTCAGTTTCGTCATTCACAACTCCTTTTGCGTGTTTGCTATGCGCCGGGCAGGACCTCGATGATCCGGCCCACGACGGCGGCGGCGATGCCCTTGGCCAGCAGCACCACCACCAAACCGACAATTGCCATGATTACGGCGTTCCTGGCCCGGATGCCCCGGCTCTCGCCCTCGGCGCCCTCGGCCATCAGCAGGAACCCGGCCCAGACGATGCCGAAGAGGCACAGCCCCGCCCCCACGTAGGCCATGCCGGTGAGAACCGCGTCGAAGGCGGCGGTCAGGTTGTCCATCTCGTCCTGCTGCGGGGCGGCGGCCACCGACGCCAGGGCCGCCGCCGAGTAAAGCAGGAGGGCGCTCAGTCGCGGCGCCACAGCCAGCTCCACCAGTTGGAGCCGCCCACCGCCGTCTGCTCCGCCCTGGGGGGCGGGGGCGGGGGCGGGGGCACGTAGAGGGCCTGGTAGGAGGCGTCGGCCCCTACCCCCAGGCCGGCAGGCGGGGGGACGCTCTCCGTGCGGGTGCGGGTCACGTCGCCGCGCTGGTGCTCCGTGGCCCGCACGTGCTCCGGGTGGTGCACGTAGATGCGCACCGTCTTCACGGTCCGGCTCTCGCCGCAGGTGCAGGTCACCCGGCGGGTGTACACGTCGGTGCGGGCCGGATGGTGGACCGTCTGCAACATGGGCGGGCGGGGCACGTTGAGCGTCGCCGTCAGGTCCGCCGTGATTGCCAGTTCCTCGGTCGCTCTCGCGTTGGCCATGGGCAGGGTGAAGGCGGTGTCGCCGTCCGGGACGAAGGCTGCCGTGGCTGAGTAGCCGCCCCAGAAGACCGTGACCGTCCCAGCAATGCCGGTGACGGTGGCGTCCAGCATTGCCGGGACGTTCTGGCTGAAGTGGCCGCTGTACACCGCCAGGTCCTCCTCGTGGCGGGTCTCGGTGACGCACTCCGAGGCGATGACGCCGCTGATTTGCCCCGGGGTCCACTCGACGGAGGTGACCTCCAGGTCGCACAGCTCCCCGTCGGCGGAGGGCAGTGGGTAGGGGATCTGGTGGCTCTTCAGGGACACCGCGCCGGAGCGGTCCAGGGCGTCGTGCCAGGAGAAGGTGAAGGAGGGCGACGGGCCGTTCAGGGTCAGGTTGTAGGTCCTGGCCTGGCCGGCGGTGAAGGTTGAGTTCACTCCCATCTTCAGGGTCCTGCCCGTCCTGCCGCCGTAGACCCGTCCCTTCAGGTCCAGGTCGTGGGCGGCCCGCAAGGTGACGGCGGCGGTGTTGCCGGTGACCGCCACCTTCTCGATGAAAACGCGGCGGCCCGGCACCGGGTCCGGCGGCTCAAAGTAGATTTCGTCCAGCCGCCAGGCGTCGCCGTAGGGCGGGTCGTCCGGGTCGTCCGGGTCGTCGGCCAGGGCCGATGAGGGCAGGGCGACGATGGTCAGGACCAGCAGCCCCGCCACCGCCAGCAGGCGATACCAGGGCTTGCGGGTTTGGGCCTCCCGGACGTTCTGCTTGGCCTGGTCGTCCGCCCGGGCGTGTCGCCGCTTGCCGAACCAGCTGTGGGGCCGGAAGGGAGCGCGTCCCCGGCGCTTTGCGGCCTTCACCGCCCGGCCCACTCCGCCGACGGCTTTCTTCGCCAGCAGGCGCAGGGGGTCGGGTTTGGCCTCGGGCTGCGGGGGCGGCTCACTCACCGCCAGCTCCGCCGGGGACCCGGCGTAGCGCCGGGCGCCCAGCTTGAACTTCAGCAGGTCGGCGCACACCAGGGGCAGCCCCCGCCCGCCCACCTTGCCCACGGTCATGGCAATGCCCGTGATGCCCAGCAGGATGGCGATGCCCAGCTTCAGCCCCGCTGGGCCGAAGGGGAAGTAACGATAGACGCCGTATCCCACGGCGCAGGTCGCCACCACCGCCACGATCTGGGGGAAGGTGAACCACAGCAGGGCCTTGTCCTCGGCCTGCACGTGGGTGGGTACTTCGTGCTCTCTCATGTTCACCTCCTATGCGGCGCCGTCGCCGCCGCCCGGCCCGAAGAACCGGGTGGTGGGGTCGGGCAACTCGTCGATTTCCACCGGGCTGCCCACCACGGCGTTTATCACCAGTTCCACCACTCCGTAGGCAACCAATGCCAGCACGATGCCGGCCAGGGCGGTCATCATGGCGGACTTGCCGCGCTCCATCTGGTTGGGCGCGCCGGAGGCGGTCAGGTACATGTAGGCGCCGTATATGAAGTAGCCCACGCCGACCACGCCCACCAAACCGAGCAATATGCCCACCAGGTTCGATATGGTCTGAGTCAGATCGTCCATTAAGTCGTTCTCCTTTTCGTCTGCTTGCTCCGTCGTTCCGCTTTTGTTTCGGTCAGTCCCTTCCGCTACTGGCTACTGGCACATGGCGCACCTCCTGGGGAATGGACGTTTGGCTGGTTACGGCCCCTGGCTCCTGGGCGTGGGGCCGCCCTGGGCCGGGGCGGTGCTGTTCTGGGCCGCCGAGTTGACGGCCCCGGCGGTGGAGGCCGCGCCGGTGGCCGCGCCCGCCGCTGCCGCCGCCCCCGCTCCCACCGGGCCGCCGGCGGCTCCGCCGGCCAGCAGGCCCAGGGAACGGGCCGAGCGCATCATTCCGCCGGGCAGCGACATCCCGAAGTAGAGGGTGTGCAGCCAGGCGTCGAAGGTCCCGTGATGCCCCAGCATCGAGGGCACCCGCCCGGCCAGGTACATGAAGGCCACGGCCATCAGCAGCTTCCACACCAGGTCCTGCACCGGCTCGAACTCCCCGATGGCCGCGAACTCCCCCAGGAAGGCGAAGCCCAACGCCACGGCGATGAGCTGGACCGCCTGCTGGAACACCGCCGTCATAAAGAGGCGGAGCCAGTGGCGGCCCCAGTTGGCGGTGTGGGGCAGAATCCACAGCCCCAACGCGATGGGGGCCAGGGCCAGCAGGATGTCGATGAGGGCCAGGCGCAGGATCATCTGCACCAGCAGGTAGAGCAGGAAGAAGCCGAAGAACAGGTAGAGCAGGGCGATGAAGATGGCGACGCCCACCTCGCCGGTCTCCACGGCGGCCAAAAGCGCGAACAGGGGCGCCCGCAGCAGGTCGCCGGGGGTGACGTTCAGGGTGGCGGCGATGAACTGGGAAACGGCGTGGGCCACGTCGATGACCAGGGCGCACCACCACAGGGACGACGCGGCGGCGGTCAGGCCCAGCACCAGCCGGGGGACCATCTCCCGCCAGCCCGATTGGTGGCGGCCCAGGTGCTCCTGGACGATGAAGCTCAGCCCCATCCAGCCCAGGATCACCGTCAGGGCGGCGGTGGTGACGGCCCACACCGCCCACCACGCCTGCACCACGAAGGGGTGGGCGTAGGTCAGGTCCGGAGGGGTTCCGGTGAGGATGTCTCCCATGCTGGCTACCCTCCCCCGCAGTTGGCGATTTCGGTCTGGAAGATGCCTTCAAACACGCCGCACAGGGTTCCGTGAACTCCCTGAATGACCCATCTGGCGGCGGCCCTTGCCCAGCGGTCTGGGTCCAGGGCGCCCAGCACCCGGTCCCACAGGCCCTTGGGCTGATGGACCGGAATCAGGGCGTAGAAGACGTGGCGGTCGCCGCCGCCCTGGCGGGGGACGGCCAGCATCAGCAGGAAGGCTTCCTCGGGGTGCAGCTCGGGCTGCTCGGACAGGGCCGGGTACTCGAAGGTGTACTCCCAGCCCTCGGCCAGCTTCTTCTCGCCGCCCCGGACCTGGTAGGTGTTGGTCAGCCAGTCGCCGGTGTCCGGGTGCCGGATGGCGTAGTAGAGAAGCGGAACCTGGCGGCTGAAGATGGGGCGGGCCACGAAGTCCCCCTCCTTCTTGCGCTCCACCAGCTTCCGGTCCTGGTTGACCAGGCTGATGGCGTCGGCGGGAGGAGGGGATTGGGCCAGGGCCAGGCCGCTGGCGGGGATGGCGACGACGGCGGAAAGCAAGAGCGCCGCCGTGAGCAGGGCCAGCCTTCTGGCTCTGCCGGACCTGGGTAAGAAACGCCGGAACATGATTGCCTCCTTGCCTTCGGTCTGGGACCGGGTGTTCGGCAACCAAGTCTGGCGGCGGCGCGGGCCGGGCGTAATGCCTCATAAGGGCGGACGCCGGCGTCCGCCCTTATGAGGCATGGGATTTGGACAGGCCGGTGTGGTGTCATACCCGTGTACAGGGATTGGCGGTCGGTGGACAGGTGTCCAATCCTGTCCGGTTGAACCTGAAAGCGGGGGAAACCGCCCCCTATCGGACGGTGGCGGTAAGCAGTTGGGTTCCAGGGCAGCTTCCAGTCCCGTTGGACAGCGCCACGTAGGAAATCGGACAGTTGTCCAGCGGCCCGGGCGGTGGAAATTGGACAGTGGCACGTTGGAAATCGGACAGTTGTCCGGCGAGGAGGGCGATGCGATGGCGGAGAGCGAGCAGTATCCGGAGGCCACCCGGAGCGTGGAGAACCTGCGGGAACTGCGGCTGCTGGCGCTGCTGGGCGACCTGATGGGCGAGCAGGGCAAGACCCGGGCGGCGGAGACCCTGGGGGTCAGCCCCCGGACGTTGACCCGGTTCGAGGAGTCGCGGCGGCTCACGCCCACGTTGGCCGGGGCGCTGGAAAGGCACCTATTGGAGGGGGGCGGGTCGGCGGCGGCCACCCAGCGGCACCGGCTGGGGATGCTGGAGGACGGGCAGAAGGAGTTGAAAAAGGCCCTATCGGACGGGTTGGCGGAAGTGCGAAAGCAGGGAGAAACGGCGCGGGAGGAGCAGGCCCGGGCGCTGGGGGAGTTGGAGCAGCGGGTGGCGGCGTTGGAGGCGCCGGGCGAAACCCACCCGAGCGCAGCCTCAGCGGGCAATCCGGCGCCGGCGGGTCAGTCCGTGGCCCAGCGGCCCCGGCGGGTTTATAACGACCTGGTGACGGACGACGCGGAACCCGGCGAGGAGCTGGTGTACGGCGACGCGGCCACGGCGGTGATCGTGCAATGGAGACAGGCCCGGGACGCCTTTGCTGCGGCGAAGGACGCCCTGGACGTGCTGAACGCCCGGCAGCGGCGGGTGGAGCTGGAGATCGCGTTGATCGAGCAGCACGAGCTGACCCTGCCGCCGGCGACTCGTCCCTGGGACTGGGGCGACCGGCGCCAGGAGGTGCGGCGGCGCAATGAACTGCTGGACCAGACCATCGTGGACCGCAAGATGCTGAAATTGCGGCGGTTTCTCACCCTGGGGCTGTGGCGGAAATAGGGCGCCGGGCCGGCGCCGGCGCGGTGTTTGGCCAGCCAGCGTGCTTGCAGCGATCACGCAGTAGTCAGGCGGTAAGCGATTGGCGCGGGAGGGGGTGAAAAGGCGGGTTTCGGGGTTCCCAGGGCGGCGCCGGACGTGAATAATTGATTGCGTTGTCTGGCTTTTTCCAGTGTTTCCAGCCCAGAAAACTGGAGGGTCCATCCCCGACCCGGACCGTTGTTCAGGGATCGAGCCCTGCTCTCCCTGCGGCGTTCCATCAAGGGATAAGCGCCCGCCCGCTGCGTGATGCGGAACCGGGGTCGAGCCTTGCTCCTCCGGCGACCGGTTCGATGCGGTGCACCAGGTAAACCCCGCATTCACCCTTGCCCAGGAGGTGGCAGACAGGAACAGAAAACCCGGCCAGGAACTCCGGCCCCTTCATCCCCATCTGCGGAGCGGCTGACACGCTTCGTACTCCCTTCACACCTGCGGTTGGTGCGGCAAACCCGCCCCTGACGCTTCCTCGCGCCTGCGGCAAGTCGGGCTTGACCCTGCCGCAGCGTCATCGCGCCCCGGTGAACCACGGCGACGGCGGTAGCCTCTCCTCCGGCGGCGCTCTCACCACGCAGCCCCCTGGACGTTGAAAGAACGCCTGGGCCGGGCTGCGTCTGCTGTTGCGGTCCCTCCGTTGGTCGGCGTTTCGCCACCTTGACCGACGGGCGGGCCGCGCTTCTTTTCTCACCGCTCCGTCTCCCGTGCCAGGCATCCGGCCGGGGGCGGAGCGCGTCCGTTTTCCACCCGTCCCTCATTCCCAATCTCTCATTTCAAAGCACACGGCCCGCGCTCCCCGGATGCCGCGTGGGTCGGTAGTTACCACACCCAGCCAAGCGCACAGAAAAGGAGGCGAACATGACAAGCGTAATGCGGGCAATCTCACTGGCGGCAAGCGTTGGCCGGTTCTGCTGGCGGCACAAGCGGCTGACCCTGGCGGGGGCGGTGGGCCTGCTCATCGTCCTTCCGTTGCTCACCGGCAGCGGCGGCGGGACGTTCTTCCTCAACCTCATCGGCCTGGGCATCGCCGCCCTGGTGGTGCGGCGGATCGTCCAGGCGGGGAACCGCCGGAAGCAGGCCAATTGCCGGTGCAACTGCCAGCGGCGGCAGGGCAAGAACACTCAACAACCGGGAGGCACACCATGACCACGATGACACTGGAAACGACCACGGCGGCGGGCCGTCCCACGCTTGAGGAACTGGTGGATCGGCTCTTGACGGCCATCCTGGGGCACACCGGGCGCACGGCGCCGAGTCCGGCCCAGGCCATTCACGATGCCCGGCGGCTCAGGCAGTCGGGCGACCTGGACGGGGCGCTGGCGGCGTTCAGCGGAGTGAACACCACCGATGCCTCTGACTCGGAACTGCGGTGGCTCTACGCCGAGTGGCTGGACGTTGCCCGGCGGCGGTTCGGCGGTGAAAGCGCCGCGCTCTACAGCCCGGCCACGGGCAGGGCGGCGGCGCTGGTTGCTGCGGGTAGCGGCGACGGCGGGACACTGGAAGTTGTCGCGGTCCTGGGGATGCGCTGGCCGCTGGGCAAGTTGGTCTCCAAGCGCAGCCTGCGGGGATTGAAGTCCCTGCACAACAACACAGGAGGCGCAACATGGTCATAGCGACATCGGACAAGGTGGACATTGCCGAACTCAAGGCGCGGCACCCCCTGGGCGAGGCGGTGGAGGCCGCCGGTATCGTCCTGCACGGCAAGGGGCGAGTGCGGCAGGGAGTGTGTCCCTTTCACCAGGAGGCGGAAGGGAGCTTCACGGTGTACGCCGATAGCGAAAAGTTCTGGTGCTTCGGGTGCGGGGCGGGCGGCGACGTGCTGGACTTTGTGGGGCGGATGGAGGGCCTCACCCTGCCCCAGGCGATACGGCGGCTGGATGACAGTTCGGCGCCGGTGGCGGCCTCGTCCAGCCGTACAACCGCAACGTCAACGGAACGGCCCCCTGCTCCGGCAATTCCGCCCCGGGACCCGGCGCTGCTGACGGCGGCGGTCCGGTTCTACGGCGGGCAACTGCGGCGCAACCGGCCAGCCCTGCAATACCTGGCCTCCCGGGGCATCGGCCTGGACGCTGCTTGGCAACTCAACCTGGGCTACGCCAGCGGCAACGGACTGCGGCGCTATCTCGGTTCCGCCGGTTTCGACGCCAACCGGCAGCGGGCCTCGGGCCTGTTCCTGGAAGGGGGCGTCGAGCGGTTCGCCGGGATGGTGGTGGTTCCCGAACTCTCTGGCGGGCTGGCGGTTTGGCTGGTGGGACGGGCGGTTGACGGCAACGCCAAACCCCGCTTCCAGGCGTTGCCCGGTCCCAAGCCGGTGCTGGGCCTGGCTCGCCTGGGGCCGGCGCCGCCCGGGGTAATCGTCGCCGAAGGGGTCTTCGACTACCTCACGCTGGCCGCCTGGGGCTACCCCGCCGTGGCCGCCCTGGGGACCCAGGGGATGGACAAGGTGGCGGCGGCGCTCCGGGGCTGCCCCCGGGTCTTCCTGGCCTTCGACAACGACGACGCGGGCAACGCGGCAGCGGACGGCCTCCGCAACCTGCTGGGCAACCGCGCCGCCGTGGTCAACCTGCCCCAGGGCATCGGCGACGGGGGGGAACTGGCAACCCTGCCCGACGGCCAACGCCTGTTCCGCAGGCTGCTGCAACGGGCGGCGGCAAACCTTCGCTAGTCACCTCTTCTCCACCAATTTCCCCTCTACCGGCCCGCCTGCAACGGCGGGCCTTCTCTTATCTCCAACACCCAACGGCGCGACGGGGCTTCCCGCCCCGCTCACGGCTTCCCTGGGCGGAAGCCGCCTCAACCCAACATCACAACGCAAAGGAGCGAACTCATGGGTAACGGAAACAACCAGAACGGCAACGGCCACCATCCCAACGGCAGCGTCAACCTCAACGGCAACGGGCAGAACGGCCACCACCCCAACGGCAACGGCGCCGCCGACATCACCGGCCACGACCTCCTGTGGGACGGCTTGCCCCCCGCCGTGGTGAGCGCCCTGCAGCAGCCCCTGGACCCGGCCCTGGTCTCCCAGCGCCAGGGCCGCAGCAACCGCTGGTACGACTACATCGAGGGCCACACCGTCATCGACCAGGCCAACCGGATTTTCGGCTACGGGGGCTGGGGCTACGAACTGGTGGGCGACGTGTCCCTGCGGCGCATCGAGAAGGTGGGCGTCAGCACCGGAGAACTCCGGGTGACCTTCGCCTACAGCGCGCCGGTGCGGGTCAGCGTGAACGGCGCGCCCTCCTGCACCGACATCGGCTTCCACATCGTCACCGAGGACACGCCGGAGGGCCACGACACCGCCTGCAAGGGCGCGGTGACCGACGGCCTGAAGCGGGCGCTGCGCAGCTTCGGGGACCGGTTCGGCAATGGCCTCTACGGGGACCAGCCTTCAGCCAACGGCAGGGGCAACGGACGGCAGGGTTCGCAGCGGTCGAACGCTCCCGCCAACAACGCCAACGGCAACTCCGGCCAGCAGGCGGGCGCCAACGGCAATGGCCGGCGGGACGGTTCCTACCTTCAGACCTTGCGGGGTCGGCTCATCGCCCTGGGCGCGGAGCAGGGCTTCGACGAGGACCGGGTGCGGGAAGCGGTGCGGAAGCAGACGGGCCGGGACCTGGAAGACCTGCCGGCCAAGGACCTCAAGCCCCTGGTGGAGAACGCGGCCCGCAAGGTCAACGAGGCGAAGGAAGGGGCCAACGGCAACGGGTAGGCCCCTGGGCCGACATCATCGCCCAGGCAGCGGGGTCGTCTCCACGAAGGGGCGGCCCCATTCCCATTTACCGGACATCAACCAACAAGGAGGAACAGGAAATGACGGCAACCACCATGCACACGCCCTGGGGCTGGCCCCAGGACATCGAGGAGCTGGCCGAGGGCGTCTGGCGGGTCGAAACCGCCGGCCACGGCGGGTTGAAGCTGAGCCGGGAGCGGTGGCACGAACTGCCCGACGTGGTTAGGGACGCCTTCCTCAACCCGACGTTCGCCGAGGAGGACTGCGAGGAACCCATCGCCCGGACGCTGCTGGGCATCGGCGACGCCAGGGACCGGGAACTGGCCCTCAAAATTGCGGGCTACTTCGACCGCTACGCTCCGGCGCTGCCCTTCCTGCGGGAAAAGGGAGGACGGCCATGAACTCCGATACCCCGACGCGGCCCCGGCCCCGCAGCCTGCCCAGCGTCACAACGAAGCTGGGCACCGAGCTGGGCAGCCTGTTCGTCACCGTGGGCCTGGACGAAGACGGCCAGCCCTTCGAGGTGTTCGGCTCTCTCGGCAAGGCTGGCAGCCTGCAACACGGGATGACCGAACTGGCCTGCCGGTTGGTCTCCCTGCACCTGCGAAGGGGCACGCCGCTGGATGAAATCATCGGCCAGGTACAGGGCATCAGCGAAATGCAGCCCTGGCCCAACCGGATGGAGGACGGCACGACGACGTGGGTGAAGGGCCTGGGCGACGCCATCGCCCTGGTCCTGCGGGACTACCTGGACGCCCAAGCCGAGGCGGAACCGGCGGAACTGCCCATCGCCGCCGACTGACCAATGCGAACCGACCTCTCAAGGCGCACGGGGCTGTCCTTGCAACGGGGACGGCCCCGCTTCTTATCTACCGGACACACAACCTGACGGAGGAACGACAACCATGACTATCACCATTGACACCATCGACAACCCGACCGACGTGTACTCCCGCCCCAACGCCCGCTTCGACGGGGACGGCATCCTGGAGATCCGGGCCTCGGCGGTGGGCAACTGCCGCCGCGCCCTCTGGCACGAGGCTACCCGCTGGGAGGTCACCAACCCCCGCGGCGACTCCTCCCTGACCCTGCTGGAGGCGGGCAACGCCCTGGAGCCGGTGGTGCTGCGGGCCATGCAGCGGGCCGGCTGGGACATCACCCCCACCGATAGGGACAACCCCCGGCGGGTCTCCCTGCGCCTCGGACCCACGCTCCTGGTCAGCGGCCACGTGGACGCCGCCGGCGTCGCGCCCATCTTCGGGGGCGACCCCAGCATCGTCGAGGTCAAGACCCGGGGGCCGGAGGCTTTCAAGAAGTGGCGGACCCTGGGCGCCGAGCGCAGCCACCCGGAATCGGTGTGGCAGGCCGTCATCTACACCTACGGGACCTTCGAGGAAGCAAGGGATGTGGTGATCGCCACCCTGAACACGGGCGACCGCACCTGGGACTACGAGGTGATACCGGCGGTGCGGGTGGAGCGGGCCTTCGAGCAAGCCTGCGCCCGGCTGGGCGAACTGGCGGCCCACCACGTCATCAACGGGCCGGACCCGGACGCACTGCCGGAGCGGGACTTCACCGTCGAGGACTGGCAGTGCCAGCGCTGCCCCTTCCTCAACGCCTGCCAGCCGGGGATGGCAGCAGAAGCCGAGGTTGAAGGCGAACCTGACGACACCGCCGAGCCGGTCAGCGACGAAGAGGCCCGGGCGGCCCTCCTGGAATACGAAAACTCCCAGGAAATGCTGAAGGCCATCGAGGAAGACAAGGCGTGGGCGCTGGGGATGCTGCGGACCTGGCTCAAACAGCGGGGGGAGGACAAGGCCAGGCTGGAAGGCAGCAAGAAGACCCGCACCGTGGGGATGGTCAAGTCCACCAAGTACAACGTGGACCACAAGCAGCTGAACGCGCTGCTCGACCCGGAGACCCGGGCCACCATCGTTACCGAGAACGTCTCCCGCTACCTGCGGGTCAGCTAGGCAATCCCGATCCGCCCGAGGCGGACGACACGGGGCCGTCTTCCCTTACCGGATTCGGACCCGCCACGGCAATCCCAATTCACCAACTTACGGAGGAACAATCATGGCGAAGACCATCAACAAGGTGGAACTGCTGGGCCGCGTGGGAGCGGACCCGGAAATGCGCTACACCAACAGCGGCACCGCCGTCACTCAGGTGCGCCTAGCCACGGACCGCTACCAGAGGAACGGCGAGGACGCCACCGACTGGCACACCATCGTGGTGTGGGACAAGCTGGCCGAAGCGGTGGCCGAGTACGTGGAAAAGGGGCAGAGGCTCTACGTGGCGGGCCGGTTGGTCCTGTCCTCCTGGGAGGGGGACGACGGGCAGCGGCGCTACCGCACCGAGGTCCACGCCCAGGACGTGGTGTTCCTGGACTCCTCCCGCAACGGCAACGGCAGCTACGCCAACGCCGGCGTCGGCGCCCAGGACGACGACCTGCCCTTCTAGCCGCTGGGTCACATAGCGACGCCGCCACCGGCGGACGCAACACAGGGCCGCTCCCTGCCAATGGGAAGCGGCCCCGCTTTCGTTTCCCAATTCTGTCCGCAAGGAAGTGAACCATGCCGCGCAAGAAGCAGACCAAGACCGCCGACACCCCGCCCATCACCCTGGAGGGCCAGGCCGTCCTGGAGACCCTGCGCTCCAACATGAAGCTGCTGGGCGAGCTGGCCATGCGCTACGAGGTGGACTTTCAGCCGGAGCGCCCCGCTGACCGGCCCAGCATCAACTGCCCCCAGGACGCGGACAGCCTGCTGGGGCCGGAGATGTCGGCCCTGGCCCAGGAACAGCTTCGGGTGCTGCTCCTCAACACCCGCAACCAGGTGATGGCCCAGCGCATCGTGTACCAGGGCAACGTCAGTGCGCCGCGTCACGCGGCATAGGATACCCGGCCTAGCCGGGATGAACTCGGAGAAAGTTCATGGGTCAACCGACCCACCTGGAAGCGAAAGCCGAAGGGGACAATAGCATGTCGGTAAAGCGGCTACGGTCTGAAAGCGTTGTAGGGCCGGTTCCGCAAGACCCGCGCGATACGGTGAAAGCTGAATTGCCTGAACCCCAGTTCCCAGAAGGTGTCGCCCTTCACCCGCCGGTAGAACGCTTGCAACCCGGCGTCGCCCATTGCACTGGCCGGTTGACGTGACCAATGCAACTCCGATGGGCGAGCGATGACCGATGCGGTCATTCAAGGGAACGAACAGGGCACCTAAGTTGCGCTACCACGTCCTATGTCAACGGAACGCGGGATTGCCTACGGGGGGAGACCCCTATGGCAACGGAGCCCTCGTAGTAGTCCGAGCCGGGGAAAGCCCGGCACACGGCGAAGGAGGGCAGGTGGTTCCGACGCAACCAGACAGAGAGGTACTCGTGATGAGAACTGCCGAAACTGTGCTGAACGTCATCAGCGACCGCGGCAAGCGAGGATTGCCGCTGGAGGACATCTATCGGCAACTGTACAACCGGGAACTCTACCTGCGGGCTTATGGCCGTCTCTACTCAAACCAGGGAGCGATGACCAGAGGCACCACCGCAGACACCGTGGACGGAATGTCCCTGGCCAAAATCGACCGCCTGATTGACGCCCTGCGTCACGAGCGGTTCCGGTGGACGCCGGTGCGGCGGGTCAACATCCCCAAACCCAACGGCAAGACCCGTCCCCTGGGCATACCAACGTGGACAGATAAGCTGCTGCAAGAGGTCATCCGGATGATTCTGGAAGCCTACTACGAGCCGCAGTTTTCCGAACACTCCCACGGCTTCCGGCCCGGTCGGGGATGCCACACCGCACTTAGCGATGTGGTTCATCACTGGACGGGAACCCGCTGGTTCGTCGAAGGGGACATCAAGGGGTGCTTTGACAACATCGACCACGAGGTCTTGCTGTCGGTACTCGGCGAAAAGCTCCACGACAACCGATTCCTACGCCTGCTCAGGCACTTGCTGAAGGCGGGCTACATGGAAGACTGGACATATGGCCGTACCCTGAGCGGCACGCCGCAAGGGGGAGTGGTCAGTCCCATCCTGGCAAACATCTACCTGGACCGGTTGGACCAGTTCGTCGAAACGGTACTGATTCCAGCACACACCCGAGGCCAGAAACGAAGGGCCAACCCTGCGTGGACTGCGGTAAGACGCCAAATTACGCGCCAGAGGAAGTCGGGAAACCTTCAAGCGGCTCGGCAACTGCGTCGCCAGATGCACCAACTGCCAGCCAATGACCCCTACGACCCTGGCTACCGGAGGCTTCGATACGTTCGCTACGCAGACGACTTCGTGCTTGGCTACACCGGGACAAAGGCCGAAGCCGAGCAGATAAAAGCGTCCCTGGAAACGTTCCTGCGCGATACCCTCAAATTGGAGCTATCCAGGGAAAAGACCCTCATCACTCACGCCACCAGCCAGGCGGCGGGGTTCCTCGGCTATGAAATCGTAAATCAGCAGGCCAACGACAAGCTCGACCGTAACGGGCGGCGCAAAGTCAATGGCCGCATCGGTTTGCGGGTTCCCGCCAAAGTCATCGAACAACACTGCCGCGCCTACATGCGCAACGGCAAGCCGGACAACCGCCCCAGCCTTCTGCACGACGAAGATTTCTCCGTCGTCAGCCGGTATCAGGCGGAATTCCGGGGCGTCGTTCAGTACTACCTGCTGGCCCTGAACGTCTTCCACTTGGGGAAGCTGCAATGGGTCATGGGAAAGTCGCTGGCCAAAACCCTTGCGACCAAGCACAAAACCACCTCTCGGAAAATCTTCCGGCGCTACCGAAGCACCGTAATGACCGAGCACGGGGAAAGGGCTTGCCTCAAGGTCGAAGTCCAGCGGGGCAACGGGAAACGCCCACTGGTGGCACGGTTCGGCGGCATCCCCCTGAAGCGGAAACGAGAGGCCGTCCTCGTAGACCGGCAGCCCGACCGACGCAGGTTTGAAAGCAACGAGTTGATACGTCGGCTCCTCGCGGACGAATGCGAACTGTGCGGGTCAACGGCGGACATCCAAGTCCACCACGTCCGTGCACTCCGCGACCTGAAGGTCAAGGGCCAAGGTGAAAAGCCCCCGTGGATTCAGTTCATGGCAACACGCCAGCGAAAGACCGTGGTGGTCTGCCGCTCCTGCCACCTGGATGCCCACGGCGGCGACTGGAAACCGCGTAAGCAGAAATAACCACTGGAGAGCCGGATGCACTGAAAGGTGCACGTCCGGTTCGGAGGGGGGCCGACGGAAAAGTGCGCCGCTAACGCGGCGTAACTCGCCGGCGGCCTACCCTACACAGCTCGATTGTCCGCCCCGCCGAGGTTTTCCGCGCCGCCATCATCGACTCGGCCCCCAGCATCGTCATCGCCCACAACCATCCCTCGGGCGACCCGACCCCCAGCCCGGAGGACGTGAAGATCACCCGCGACCTGGTGGAGGGAGGGAAGCTGCTGGGCATCGACCTGCTGGACCACATCGTCATCGGCGGCGACAAGTTCGTCAGCCTGAAAGAGCGAAAACTCATGGACTAGCCCCAGCCTGCCGAGACCGGCGCAACGCCGCCGGTCCTCACGCGGGGACCTGCTCCCCGCGCTTCGCGTCAACCCCAACTCTTCATCTAAAGGAGACCACTCATGCTGGCAACCCAAGCCACCATCAACCCCGACGACCTCTTCACGGTCACGGCGGGCGGCTACTCGGCCACCGCCGACGCCTTCGCCCGCGACCCGGACACCGAGGGCCTCTGGTTCCTCTCCATGGTGGGACCCCAGACGGCGCTGAAGGCGATCTGGGCCTCCCTGCTCAAGCAGCCCCCGGACCCGGCCTTCCTGATCCAGGGCACCGAGGGCATGGCCTTCTCCGGCGGTTACCGCCGCTGCGTCGTCCCGCCCCAAACTGTGGGCACCTGGACCACCAAGATCGCCCGCCTGCCCTCCTCCGGCGGCTGGCACGCATTGGTATTCACCCGCATGGCCGAGTTCGCCTTCGAGCGGGACTCCTTCCTGCTGCTGGCGCCCAGCGAGGCGGAAGCCCCGGCCCTGTACCACCGCTTCCTGGACAAGCGCAGCCCCCTGCCTCTGCACCATTCCTGGGCCAACTGGCTCTGGCGGCGGGGACTGCGGGACGAAACGGTGAAGCCGCTCCAGTCGGTGGGCGTCGTCGCCTACTGGTGCTCCCCCGACGCCGAGAAGCTCCGCGACGACCTGTCCGACGCGGTGGCCCTGGGCACCCTGCCCCTGGGGGAACTGGACCTGGGCGAGAAGGAGACGGTGAGCTATGGATAGGACGCTCAATCCCGTCAAGCGGGGCAGCAAGCGCCGCCGCGCCCGCAACTGGAAAGCCTGGCAGCTCCTCTCCCCGGACGGCGACACCTGCCGCTTCTGCCCCCACGGGGCCGCCGACCACCTGACCAGTTCGCGGCAGCCCCACTTCTACCGGCCGGCCACGGAGGCGGAGCGGCGGGACCCCTTCGAGAAGCTCTACCGCCACGATCTCGATGGCGGCGATTCGGTCCTGGTCAAGCGCATCGTCGTCGCCAACCGGGCCGAACTGCTCACCGCCTTCTGCGTCCAGTGCGCCAGGGACAAGGACACCAGCCAGGTGCTCTGCTTCCAGCGCACTCTCGCCAAGGGCGAGGTGGTGGGACTGAAGACCTGCGACTAACAGACCCCAACATTCAACCACAACCGAAAGGAGAAGAACCATGAGACTGGCAGCACAGGCGAAAGGCGGCTACTACCCCACCCCGCTGCGGGTGGTGGACCTGCTCGCCCAACTGATTGACAGCCCCCCGGCCTACGGCCGGACCGGGCAGACCCTGCACATCCTGGACCCCTGCTGCGGGGGCGGCGACGCGCTGGCGCAACTGGCCGACGGCCTGCGCCGCACCAACTCCCTGCCCGTGGAGACCTACGGGGTGGAACTGCACCGGGACCGGGCCGAGGAAGCCGGGGAACTGCTGGACCGCGCCCTGGCCTGCGACCTCTTCGCCACCTCCATCGCCAACGGCGCCTTCGGCGTGCTGCTCTTGAATCCGCCATATGACTTCGATTCGGAAGACAAGCGCACGGAACACGCTTTCCTGACCCACTGCACCAGGTATCTCGCCGACGGCGGGCTGCTGGCGTTCATCGTGCCCAAGCAGCGGCTCTCCGTCTCGGCCCGCTACCTGGCCTCCCACTACCGGGACCTGCGCTGCTGGGCCTTTCCCTTTCCGGAGCGGGAAGCCTTCGACCAGGTGGTATTGCTGGGCTACCGCAAGGCCGAATCCAGCCCCGATCCTCGCGCCGAAGCCCAGGTGCGGGCCTGGGCCGAGGGGGAGCCGGAGGAGCTGTACGACGGCGGCTACCGGGTCTATGACCCGCCGGGCGCCGCCGCCGGCGACATCCTCTTCGCCACCCGCACCGTGGACCCCCTGGCGGCAGTGGCCGAGGCCCGGAAGTCGGGCCTGTGGGCCAGCCCGGACATCACCGACACCCTCTGGCCGGTGGGAGACCACCGCGCCCGTCCGCTGATGCCGCTGCGAAGAGGCCACCTGGCCATGCTGGTGGCGGCGGGCTTCCTGGACAACCTGGCGCTGGAGTCCGACGGGCGGCGGGTGCTGGTCAAGGGGCGCACCGGCAAGGAGAAGGTGCTGGCCGAGGAGACCGAGCACACCGAGGTGTACCGGGAGAAGCTCAAGACCACGGTGGTGGCCCTGGACCTGGGCAGCGGCGACATTACCGACATCTCGGCCTGAGACGGCCCACTCAGTCCCATCCATATAGAAGGAAGAGTGCCATGCAGATGACCCTGACCCTGGACGCCTGCGCCCGGTGCGGGCAGACCATCCGCTCCGGCGAACCCGCCATGCAGACCGCCTCGGTGGACATCATCGACGGCCGGGTGGTGGCTTCGCCGGTGAAGTCCTACCACCTCAAGGGCCGCTGCCCCGGCAAAGCCGACAAAGAGTAGCAAGTCCGCCCAACCAACCGAATAGACGGCTGCCACGGCAGCCGCAACCACGAGGCCCCGTCCTTCCCTACCGGGAACCGGCGGGGTTTCGCTTTTTCCAACCCCGCGACAGCGCATCCCCAACACAAGGAGAATTCCCATGAACCTCGGAGAGTTCATCGACACCTTCAAGGACGCCATCTCCCGGAGGGTGGTGGAGTCCTACCCGCCCCTCTATCGGCCCTCGGAAAACACCGAAAAGTTGCCCCAACTGCTCCGCAACCCCCTGGGGGCGCAGGCCGACGCCATCCGGGGCGCGGCCCTCTCCCTGCAAGCCCACCGGGTCACCACCGTGGTGGGCGAGATGGGCACTGGCAAGTCATTCATCGGCGCCGCCGCCGCCCACGCCGCCGGCTTCCGGCGGGTTTTGATCCTCTGCCCGCCGCACCTGACCAAGAAGTGGCAGCGGGAGGTGGAGCAGACGGTCCCCCTGGCCCGCACCGCCATCGTCGCCTCCATCACCGACCTGGAACGGCTGCGCCTCTCCGCCGGGTCCGGTCCCCTGTTCGCGGTGATGAGCCGGGAGCGGGCCAAGCTGTCCTACCGCTGGCAGCCCGCCGTGATACAGCGGTGGGCCACCGAAGGGGCGCGGCTGGTGCGGGACGAGGAGACCGCGGAACCTTTCAAAGTCCCCTGCTGCCCCACCTGCTACGGCCAGGTGACCGACAAGGACGGCGTGCCCCTGACCGACGCAGAACTGCGCCGCCGCAAGCGCAACTGCGCCCGCTGCGGCAGCCCCTCTGGCAGGCGGACGGCTCCGGCCCCCGGCGCTACCCCCTGGCCGACTACGTGAAGAACCGGATGCGGGGCTTCTTCGACCTGCTGGTAGGTGACGAGGTACATGAGTACAAAGGTCGCGGCTCCGCCCAGGGCATCGCCGCCGGCGTGCTGGCCGACGTCATCGGCAAGTCCCTCAGCCTGTCGGGAACGCTGATGGGAGGCTATTCCAGCACTCTCTTCCACCTGCTCTACCGGTTCAGCCCAGAGTTGCGCAACGACTTCGCCCACCGGAATGGACTCGAACTAACGTGGAATCTCGAAGGTGGTTTTGTTCTCCTGAATTCAGCAAGCGGGGCACGAATCCATTCCCCCCACCGCGGAGGAGACCGCCGTTCCCCGCGGGGGAAACTCTCGCCGTTAAGCCCTGGCCACGGTATGCATCTCCACCCTAATGGCCAACTCGCTCCACGCCTCCATCAACTCCTGACGCTGTTCAAGCAGGTCGCTGCGAGCGTAGGCCTGCTCAACTGCCGACCCTACCCGGTTGGCCAAGGACAACTCCATCACCGCGTGGGAAGCCGACGTGTTTTCCGACGCCTAGTCCCGGAACGTGCTCCGGAACCCGTGGACCGTGGCCAGGTGCGCCAAGCCGGTGTCTCGGAGCACTTTGGTAAGCGTCATCTCCGAAAGGGGTTGGCCCTGGCGTCTCGGAGAAGGGAAAACTAGGTCCGACCCGTCGTGGAGTTCCCCGCCCTGGTCAGCACATCCAGCGCCCCGGTGGACAGCGGCACCCGGTGCGGCAATCCTCCTTTCATCCGTATTGCGGGCACGGTCCAGACTTCCTGGTCCAGGTCTGTCTCGCTCCCCGGGCTTCCCCGCTTCTCGCCGCCGTCAACATGGTGAACTCTAGGCATAGCCCCGCCGCAGGGGACGCCCGGGATTCTTCGACGATCTTGAAAGCCTCTGAAATCTCCCGGTAAGGGAGCGCCGGTGGTTGTCCTTCACCTTGGGCATGGGGGGAAGCGCCCCCTCGATCGCCTCTCCCGCCACGTTGTACTCGACGAAGCCATGGGCCATGGCCCAGCGCATTACGGAGCGGATTCGCTGCCGGACCCGTCGCGCCGTTTCGGGCAGTGTGCCCCAGATCGGCGTCAGAACCGCCAGACCGTCCGCCCGGGTGATCTGGTCGACCGGCATGTTGCCGAAAGCGGGGAAGGCTAAGCATTCCAAGGCGCGGATCCCGGCCGTGGCGTGTTTCTGGTTCCGCCACCTGGGCAGGTTGGCCTGGTGCACCTGGTGGGCAGCTTCCTTAAAGGTCGGCTTCGGTGGCCGCCGCTTCTCCGCATAGCAAGTAGTAACGGGCAGGACCGGGCCACTCAGTCAGCCAACAGCATTTGCCCGATCAGGCAAGCAAACGCCAAGCCGAACGGCAAGCGGCATTGACCAGTAGTACGGCGAAGCTCGGCATTCCCTGATTCAGGAAGTGCAAGATGTATGTTGGTGACGACTGATAGAGGCGCCTCTGACCCTCTGGGCCTACTGCTGAACAGACTCCCCTATCTCGCTAATCGGGCAGCGGCACAGCAGCGGACACTCGGGTGCCTACCGACCGGGTGGTATGACCCTGGCCGGTCAGGTCTTCCACTTGCAATATGTCGCCTGGCCCCAACATGCGCAGGGTGCCATCCCCGATTCCTATTTCCATCTGACCGGATAGGACGATGACGTACTGGCGTCGGGGAGCGGTGTGCAGTCACCGAAGCTGCCGTCGGGAAAGCTACGGAAGGTCATGTCGGCGCCAGCCTTGAGCGCGATGGTCTCGGTCTCGCCAGCCGGCACGTTCAGGTCCTCGAAGTGGGCTTGACCATCGTCACCGGTATAGAGCCGAATAATCATCTGAACACCTCCTCTGGGAACGTTGTGAATGGTGAGATCCCCTCGCTGGGCCTATAGCCTTGAGGGCCGGATACTTTATCCGGATAAACCCACGGCCGTTCGCACCGCCTGTCCAATGGGTACAAAGGGATTCTCGTCTGGTGTGGCGGCTCGGAACATCCGGTTGTGGGTAATCGCCACTGCCAGGTTGGTATCGGGGTCCGCCCAGCCGACAGACCCCCCGGCGCCAGGGTGGCCGAAAGTGCGCGGATTGCTGCCTGCCGCCACCATCGAAATTGGCGGAGCAGCGTCGCCGATGCTGGCAACTAGGTGAAATCCACCGATGCTCCCATTGTGTGGGACACCCTGGACGTAGTCGTAATCGCAGGGCGGGCGAGGGACGCTGAACATGCGAACCCGCTCCTCCGACAGGATACGCACACCGTCCAACTCGCCGCCCTGGGCCAGCATGGCGAAGAACCTGGCGGCGCTGCGGGCGTTCATGATTCCGCCAGCGCCCGGAATGCAGGCTCGGCGCACGTCAGCGCGTCCGAAAACCTCCTCGGTCGTCCCAACTTGGGTAGGAATTGCCAAGGGGCTTAGCGCCTCGGGCGCCATCCCCGGAGCGCCGGGCGGCAGCGGCGGCATATTGGTCAACGTGGCTACGCGGTGTTCCACCTCGTCCGGGATGCCCACCCAGAGACTGTCGATTCCCAAGGGCTGACAGATTTCTTCTTCGATAAAGGCGCCAACGGGCCTTCCTTTCGGATCAGTACGCCGTATCACTTCTCCAACAACCCAACCAAAGGTATAGGACATGTAAGCGCTCTTGGTGCCGGGCTCAAACAATGGCCTCATGTCCGCAATCCGCTGCACCATCCAGTCCCAGTCGCACATCAACTCCGGAGTCACCGCCAGGGGCATGATGGGGACCCCAATGCGGTGGGTCAGGGCGTCGTACACGGTACCCTTGTCTTTGCCGTGAGCGCCGAACTCGGGCCAATAGTGGGCGACTGGCATGGCGTAGTCCACCAGGCCCCGTTCAGCCTGAATGTGCAGTGCCACCGATGTCACCGCCTTGGTGACCGAGAAAACAGGAAAGACGGTGTCGGCATCCACCTGTTTCCCGGTGGTTTCATCGGCCAAGCCGCCCCAGACATCCACCACTGGTTTGCCGTCCAGGTAAGCAGCGACTTGCAGGCCAATTTCCCCCCGTTCGCCTATTGCGATGTCTACAGCTTCCTGAACGATGTTGTTCGCATCCCCTGCCATAGCTCTACCTCCTGCTCCTTGGCGTCTGCCTCAGATTCTGCTTCCAATAAGATGTGTTCAACCTTTCGTTAGGGAATTATATACAGTCCTACACATCCCGCTCGAAAAGTTTATCTGACCGTTGAAAACGTGATCAGTGATGTGTTGTCTGGTTTATGTGAAACCTCTGAAATCGGTCCTGTTAGCTACAGTGGTGCAGGGATAATAACTTGAAGGTCTTCTCTGTAAAGGTTCAACATCAATCTTGTCCAGTTTCCCGGGTCCATCTCATAAGTCCCCATTCATAAACATCCCCGCCAAGCCAATCATAGACAGCCCTACCCCCCAGGTTCTCCAGAACCAGGAGCATCGTCATTCGCCCCGCCACCGGCTCGTGCTCTAGGACCAGGAACTTGCTTATGGGCGTGGGGGACACGCCCCGGTCTTCCAGTCAGCGGTCGTGGCGCTCCAGTGTCCAGCCGCGGGTGCGGGCCCCAGCTTCGGCCAGCGTGGGGCAGATATTCTGCGTGCCGACCACGAGGATGACGCGGCGGGGTGTAGGAGTAGGCTCCTATCTGGCCGCCGGAACTGCTGGCGATGAGGATTTCACCGGTCTAGGCGATGGCCTGCACGCTGCCGACGAAGTGGTCGGTGGTGGTCTTGCGGCGGAAGTCCCGCTGCGCCGCCGGGTACGGCTGGGCCATCATCCGGCCGTGCAGGTTTAGGTAGCGGTCGTTGCCGTGCATATATCGGTGTAGCCGATGCCATCAGCGTCTCCGAGGTGTTGACGAAGACCTCGGAAACCTCCGGCGCGAGTTCCTTGAGCTTGGTCAAAGCCACCTCCCGGCTCTGCAACAGGACAGCTTCAACGTTCCGGGCTGCCAGGGCCCCGATGGTCCTCTGCATTGATTCCGCAGACGCCGGAGTTATGGGGTCGCCGGTTGACATCACTGGACTCCTATTTCGCTCGTCCTCTCATTCTGGGGGAGGGTTGGGGTGGGGTCGTCTTCACGTCGTTCAGGACGAACCAGGTCGCAGGTTGGGCATCACCTCGTCGACGAACAGGCCCATGCTGCGCATCACCTGGTCGGGAGTCAGGTCGCCCCAGGCGAATATGGGGCAGAAGTAGTTGACACCGGTCTCGTCGATGGCCCGCTGCACCCGCTCGGTCACGGTGGAGGGGGAGCCGGCGATTACGATTTCCCGGGATCCCAGGTCGTCGAAGTCCCGGATGAAGTTCAGGAAGTCGTAACCCGCCTTGTCCCACAGGTAGTTGATATTGTGGAACCAGGCCCCGAAGGCCGGCTTGGCCTCCGCCAGCGCCTGCTCGTCGGTGGTAGCAATGTAAAGGTGGCGGACAAGGCCCAGCTTGGGAACGGCCACGTGGCTGTTCAGCCCGTCGGACATTCGCTCAGCGTTCCAGACCCGCTTGTAGAGGTCGAAGTGTTCCTTGGTGGCGGCGTTGTCGGCGAATACGTGGCAGGTGTTGAAGCCATGCTGGGCCATCCACGGCACGGTCTCGATGTTATTGCTGGCATACCAGAGCGGGGGATAAGGCTTTTGGTAAGGCCTGATCCAGAGTTCAAGGTCCTCGTAGTTGTAGTGCTTTCCTTTGTAGTTTAGCAGGCCGGTAGTGAAGCCGTTGGTGAGCATGTCCATCTGCTCATTGAACACTTCCCAGCTGATGTCCAGGTCAACGTCGAACTCCTCGGCCTCTATCGGAGAAACCCCCCGCCCCACGCCCAGATCCAGGCGTCCGTTGCTGAGATTGTCCAGCATACAGATTTCGTGGTAGAGGCGGATGGGGTTGTAGAAGGGCAGCAGGAAGACTAGCGGACCCAGCCGCAGCTTCGAAGTTCGCTGGGCGGCCGCTGCCAGGAACACCGCCGGCGATGGTGAAACGCTCAGGGGCGTCAGGTGGTGCTCCGCCAGATGGTAGCTGTGAAACCCGCTGTGGTCGGCGTATTCCAGCATCCTGAGGCGGTTCTCGAAGATGTCGTTGGGCGCTGATTTGTCCCACTCGATCCAGTCGAACAGCCCGAAATCAAGCGTGCTATTGAGCGTGGTGGCCTGGGTCATGGCTCACCTCCAACCGCCGAATCGCCGAGTGTCGTCAGCCCGAAATATACGCGCACCGGGATACAACCGCAATCGGCGAGGGCGGGTCCGGCAGGGTCTTATAGTCGTCGGCAGTTCCGTTGGCCCTGAGCTCTTCGAAGGGCCGTCCGTTTCTGGTTGGACAAGCTCGCCACGAACGGACTCGGTGGCCCCATGGCGACAACCGAAAGACCCTGGGAGCCGCCGTGGGCGGCGGTCTGTCATTTTGATTAGTCAACAGCGATAATTGAGCGTCAGGGTGAGTGTCGAGCTTATCCCTGGTAACGATTGCCGGGAATAGGTTCCTCAGCCCCGGTGGTCACCGTTCCGCTAGGCGGAGTCCACCGGGATGGGCTCGAACTAAGAGGCAGGGTAAAGGTCACCTGCTTCCATTGTGGACCTTTCGACTTCCGTCAAACGCGGGGGCGAAACAACCCGCGTTCTTCGGTTGGACTTGGCATATCCGCTTTACCTTCGGAAGGGATTGGTCGGTCCGCCAAGACGCATGAGCACCTACGGAGATTCTCTGTTCCTTTCCTCCCCCACAACAAACTCCCCCCACGCTTCCATCACCGGCCTCCGAAGCTCCAGGCGGTCGCTGCGGGCATAGGCCCTCTCGGTCTCGTTCCCCGGGCGATGTGCCAGGGCATGTTCCAGGACACGGTCGCTCGCCGCCTCCGTTTCAGTACCCCAGTCCCGGAAGGTGCTCCTGAACCCATGGACCGTGGTCAGGTAGGCCAACTGGGTGTCCCGCAGAAGCTTGGTCAGCGTCATGTCGGAAAGGGGTTCACCACGCTTCCTGGGAGAAGGGAAAACCAGCTCCGACCCATCGTGGATTTCCCGCGCTCTCGAAAGCACATCCAAAGCGGCCCTGGATAACGGAACCCGATGCTCCAGCCCTCCCTTCATCCGCGCTCCGGGAACCGTCCAAACGGCTTGGTCCAAGTCCATCTCGTGCCAGAGCGCGTTCCGTGCTTCCCCACTCCTAGCCGCCGTCAGTATGATGAACATGAGACAAAGCTTGGAGCTGTCCGATGACCGGCACGACTCCACTATCTGGAAGGCCTCCGAGACTTCCCGGTAAAAGAGGGCCCTCAGGCTTTCCTTTACCTGGGGCATGGGGGGCAGCGCGCCGTCTATTACCTCGCCGGCGACGTTGTATTCAATGAAGCCATGGGCCGTGGCCCATTTCATCACGGTCCGGATCCGCTGCCTCACCCGACAGGCGGTCTCCGGAGTGGTGCTCCATATGGGAGTCAGGACAGACAGGACGTCCGCCCGCGTCACCTGGTCGACCGGCAGGCTGCCGAATACGGGGAAGGCGAACCGTTCCAGGGTGCGAATCCAAGCGGCGGCGTGTTTCGGGTTGCGCCAGCGGGGAAGATTGGCCTGGTGGACCTGATGGGCTGCTTCCCGGAAGGTTGGTTTGGCGAGTCTCCGCTTCTCGGCCACCGGGTCCCGTCCCTCGGCGACTATGGAACGGTTCGCTGCGGCCAGGTTCCTCGCCTCGGCCAGCCCGACGGTCGGATATCCGCCCAGGCCGATGTCCCGGCGGCGGCGATGGACCACAATGCGCTGTACCCAGGATTTGGACCCGGAAGGAGCCACGACAAGGTAGAGGCCGTCGCCGTCGCCGTGCCTGCCCGGCTCGGAGATGGACTTGCACTTCAGAGCGGCAAGCTTGGCCATGTCCCTTCCCTCATCCCACATTTTCTACCACCTAATGTTGGGGATTGTAGGGGACGTTATGGGAACTTACAAGACCAAAGGCAGGGTATTTTGTGCTTAGAAAACGGTGTTATGGGGCTTCTGGGGAACTCTTGGGAATTGAAGGAAGCGGAGGGAGTGGGATTCGAACCCACGATCCCGGTTTCCCAGGATAAGCGCTTAGCAGGCGCCCGCACTAGACCACTATGCGATCCCTCCAAGGGCCGGAAGCCCAATATATCAGAACCGCACCAACCCGACAATAAACCAAAGCTCAATCCACCAAAAAGATGGCTGTGGCGGCTTGCTGAGGCGATGAGAAAGTACTCCCGGCTTCGGGGATAATGGTTTTTGAAACAGAAAGCCGACTCGAAACGAGGAGCGCCCAAGAGATGCCACCGCGCGAACGGCCCGACCGTATCCATGTTGCCTTCGACGCCCACCGCTCATTAAGCAGCAGGGGAAAACGCATCACCGAGTCCAACATACTAGTACTGGTGAGGTTGGTGGAGATAGGGGGGCTCGAACCCCCAACCTCGGCATTGCGAACGCCGCGCTCTCCCAGTTGAGCTATATCCCCACTTGCGGTGCGGAACCGGAGCTTTCCGGTTTCAGGGACCGGACCCACTGGCCGGTTATCATCCAGCCCTGAGGGCTACCGCTGAGACCCTGGATGGGCGTGACTTCTCCAAAAGGGCTGCGCGGCTGAAAGATGATGCAGGAATGGTAAGTCCCGCCGACGAATGGTGTCAAGGTCTGGTCAAGGGGACGGGCGGGGCGGCAGGACTCCGGTCAGCCAGGGAACGAGGTCGTCGATGACGGCAGGGGGGATTTCGTGCCCCATGGGGTATTCGTGGTAGCTGAGGGCGTAGCCTTCCTCTTCGAGGAAGTCGCGGGCGGCCTGGGCAGTGTCCATGGAAATCATGGGGTCGTGTTCGCCGTGGGCGATGAAGATGGGCTGGTCCCGGTTATCGGGGAGCCTGGCCTTGAGGATGTCCCGGTCGGGGAGGGTGGCGCTGAGGGCGGCGAGGCCGGCGAAGACGTGGGGGCGCCCCAAGCCGCAGCGGTAGGTCATCCCGCCGCCCTGGGAGAAACCCATGAGGACGGCATTACCGGGGGATGTGCCAAACTGGGCGAAGACGTCGTCGAAGTAGGCGGCAACCTGTTCCTCGGCTTTCTGGAAATCCTCGGGCTCGGCTTGTCCCCGGGGCGGGTGCCAGCCGTATCCAACCATGCCGAGGCCGACGTTGAAGGGGATGGGGGCGTTGGGGAGGCTGTAAACGTAACCTTCCCGATGAATGGAGGGGGCCAGACCGGCCAAGTCGCGCATGTTGGCGCCGAAGCCGTGGAGCAGGATGACCAACGGGTAGGCGGCGTCTTCCCGGTAGCCGTCGGGATAAATGTTCAGGTAGGCCAGGGACTGGCCCTGATGCTGTTCAGCTTTCATCGATGCCCCTTTCGACGGGAATACAGGGTCATCCTAACACAAAGGGGTCGGAGACAGCGGTGGTCCTGATGGGGAGAAAAAATTCTGTCCCATTCCGAGCGGTACGGGGGGGTTGGGCTCCAAAGAAGAGGGCCGGAGGTTGGGAGAGGGTCCCATAGGCGCTTCAGGACGCTCCAAAGAAAGGCTATTCCCATAGTAGCGCAAAGCGGCCCTGACGGGAAAGAGCCAACTGTCGGTGGGTCAGGGCAATTGCATGAGTGGTGGTTTGGTCAAACTGTCAGGGAATGGTGAACACGATATTGCCGGGAAGAGACGACGGGGGTCTGGATTCCCTTTTGCGCCTCCACCACCGGCGCAAGGTAACCTGTCTCAACGCCGGCGGCTGTCGCGCGGGGTCCGGTGGGAATGACGGGAGGAGAGGTGGAAGGACCGAGTAAGACTTCATGCGATCGCCCTACCGTCTGAACCGCGGTGCTGTCCGGGCGGCAGCGGTGGGTTACAATGGCGGCACTGACCTGGGTTGGATGGTTTCCGTCCCGGGTTGGATAGCGGGGAGGATTTATGGCGAGCATATTGCATCTTATTGACCGGGCGAGCTGGGACGAGGCCCGGAGCAAGGGGGAGCACCGTCCCGAGTCACTGGCCAGCGAGGGGTTCATCCACTGTTCCCGGGATGAGGAGCAGATGCTGCGGGTGGCGTACCGGCTCTACCCGGGAAGGGAGGATATGCTGGTGCTGGCACTGGACACGGAGCGGCTGGAAGCGCCGGTCAAGCGGGAGCCGAGCCGGTCGGGGGAGATTTATCCGCATATCTACGGGCCGCTGAATCTGGAGGCGGTGGAGAAGGTTTGGCGGCTGGAGCCGGACACCGACGGAGGGTATTCGCTGGAACCGGAATCCGGCGGCTGATGCCTCCGGTGAGCGGCGGGACATACAAAGCGGCGGAGGTCGAGGAAATCAGGAGGGCGATTGCCATCCTGGAAAGCCGTCCTGCTGTCGAACAAGCGGCGGCAGAGACTGCCGTTGCCGAAGGGCGCTGCCCCCCGCCGCTGGCCCCGCTGTGGGGGCTGTCCGTGGAGAATCCCGCGTTGTTCGAGCGATTGTGCGGGGATGCCAAAGCCCTGACCTACTCAATCTTCGGGTTTTTCCCGACAATCCATGATTGGGTCTACGGGCAGGAAACCCCTCCGGCGGTGGCGTGGGAAGGACGGACGCGGGGGCTGGTGGCCCTGCTGGACAACGTAGATGACGGGGCGGCAGTCAAGCCCAGGCAGAGCCGGCGGGAGGACGAGATTGCGGCAATCGCCGGGGAACTGGGGGTGGGTCCCGGGCAACGAGAGAGCCTGACCGGGTTCCTGTGCGAGGACCTAGTGCGGGGGAGGTTCTTCACGGAGCTGCCGGTCGAGACGGTTGCGGAGGAGTCCTGGCTGGAGGCGGGGCAAAGGTTGGGGTGGATGCTGGCAGCGCTACACGGCCGGGGGATCTGCTACAACGACGCGACGTTCTCGGACCCGGAGGGCCGGTCGCACCTGCTGGCCGACGAGGACGGCGGGATGACGCTGATCGACTTCGGGGTTTCGGTGCTGCTGGACCGGCATCCGCGGCTGGAGGGGGAAGAGGTGTTCAACCTGCTGCGGACCGATCCCATGTTCCGGGTATTCCGGGGGATGGCGTCAAGTCCCGAGGACATCCAGGGGTTGGTGTACGACTACGGGCGGAGGCTGGGAGGCACCAGCAGGGAGGATATCCTGTCGCGGGACCTGCGGTTCACGGAGCAGGGCATCGGGTTCGTCACCCAGAGGATGGGGGAGCGCGTTGGCGCGCTGGTGGATACGGGGTTCAGGGAGGGGTATGGGTGAGGCTTCGGGGAAACCGACGGAAAATTGACGGGCCGCATCCTGAGCGGCCCGTTTGCTGTTCGGGGTTATGCTGGTGCGAGGACTTTACTGGGTGAGGAGGTACTGTACGAGGGCTTCGACGTCGGTGTCGGAGAGGTTGGCGGCAGTGACCAAGGGGGCCATCACGCCGGGGGAGCATGCGGTACCGGCACCGGTCATGCAGCCCTCCTGGATGAAGGCGTCGGGTTCCAGGATGGACTCACGCAAATAGTCCTCGGCGGACATGCCGGGCTGGCGGGTGGCGGCATCGGCGCCGATACCGGTGAGGGCCGGTCCCAGAACTCCAATTTCGGAGACACCGGCGATGGTATGGCAGGTGTAGCACTGACCGTTGCTGAGGAAGATGGCCTCTCCATCCCCGACGCTGGCAGCGGCGGGAGCGGCGGGTTCAGCGGAGGCGGACGGCTCGGCCGGAGCTTCAGAAGCTGGGGGTAAGGCCGTCGAAGCGGTAGACGCCGGTTCGGGGGCGTGGCTGGCGTCGGGGTCGTAGGGGACGGCGTGGGCCTGGGCGTAATCCCTGGGTGTTGGTTGGAAGGAGCCGAACAGTCCCAGGACCGCCGACACAACCAAGAGGGCGAGGAACAGTCCAGCAAGGAACACGGTGGTAAACATCCTAGGGTCGAACCGCAAGTGCATGTACCAACCGATTACGATGGCGAACTTTAGGATGGACAGGATGAAGAGGGGCGCAACCACCAAGGACGAACCCTGGAGGGACTCTGGCACGATGATAAGGAACTCGACCAGGGTGATAACGAAGAGGATTATGGCGATGAAAACGTACTGGCGGAACGTGGGGTGGTGTCCCCCCTCGTGGTGCTCTTCGGAGTGGTGGGCGCTCATTAAACCGTGCTCCTTAGGTGGGAAGGGCCGACAACGAGGACTGGAGTAAGGCGTGGGACTCGGCAGCCACGGGTCCGCTGTCGAACCCGCCGACGAGGTACAGCAGGGTGAAAATCACGATCCAGACGATGTCGACGAAGTGCCAGTAGAGTCCGGCGATCTCCACGTCCAAGGCGGTGGCCGGCCCCAGCCTTCCCTTGCGGGCGATGATGAAGAGGGCGAAGAGCCAGACGATACCCAGGGTGACGTGGGCGCCGTGGAAGCCGGTCAGGGTGAAGAAGGTGGTGCCAAAAAGGTTGGTGTCAATCTTGAGGCCGTGGGCCCGGAACTCGTTGAACTCGTAAACCTGGAATCCGATGAAGATGGCCCCCAAGAAACAGGTGGCAAGCAGCCATAGCTGGATTCCGCGCTGGTCGTTGCGGTTGGTGGCGGCGAGAGCCTGCACCATGGCGAAGCTGCTGCAGAGCAGGACGAAGGTGCTGACGGTGGTGATGGGGACGTCGATGATGTCGATGGGGTAGGGGCCAACCAGGCTCTGGCCCCGGTACACCATGTAGGTCGCGATGAGGGAGCCGAAGAACAGGCAGTCGGAACTGAGGAACACCCACATCAGCAGCTTCCGGTGGTTGAGACCGGTGCTGGTATAGGTGTGGTCTACGTCGGCTGTGGGCAGCTGTCCACTGACTTGAGCCAAGGCTGGGGCCTCCTAATGGTGGGCTTCGTGATGGCCTTCGGCGCCGTGGTGAGACTCGGGAGCGGGAGGTTCGTTGCTCCAGCCGATCACTCCGACAAAGGCGATCAGTCCGCCGACGAAGGGCAGAGGGTACTTGATGTAGTCCAGTGGGAACTCGAAGAAGAACCCGGCGGCGATGAGGACCGTGCCGACCGCCGTGACGAAAGGCCAATAGGAAGGACTGGGCATGTGGATGGTCTCGGGATCCACGTAAGGCTCAGGGCCGGTGATGGGGTTTCCTTCGGCCTCGGCCCGGCGCTTGACGATCCAGTAGTGGTCCTGGCCCAGGACCTGGGGAATGCGGGCGAAGTTGTAGGGCGGCGGGGGTGAGGAGATGGACCATTCCAGACCGGGGGCGTCCCACGGGTCGTGTCCGGCTTCCTGGCCGGCGTACACGGTCTTGAAGAAGTTGATCAGGAAGAGGACCACGCCGACGAACAGGACGATGTATCCGAGGGAAGAGATCATGTTGAGGGCGTCCCAGCCGTATTCGGTGGAGTAGGTGTAGATGCGGCGGGGCATTCCGTTGAGGCCGACGTAGTGCATGGGGAAGAAGGTGATGTTCATCCCGATGAACAGGAGCCAGAAGTTCCACTTGCCCAGGGTCTCGCCCATGAGCTTGCCGGTTATCTTGGGGAACCAGTAGTAGATGCCGGCGAAGAGGGCGAAGATGGAGCCTCCGAAGAGGACGTAGTGAATGTGGGCGACGATGTAGTAGGTGTCCTGCTGCTGGTTGTCGGAGGGGGACACGGCGTGGGAGACGCCGCTGAGACCACCCACGATGAACAGGGCGATGAATCCGACGGAGAACAGCATGGGAGTTTTGAAGTCGATGGAGCCGCCCCACATGGTGCCGATCCAGTTGAAGATCTTTACACCGGTGGGCACAGCGATGAGCATGGTGGTGATGGTGAAGACCGAGTTGGCCACCGGGCCGAGGCCGACGGTGAACATGTGATGGCTCCAGACGGCCCATCCCATGATGCCGATGACGATGCCGGAGAAGACCACCACCGGGTATCCGAAGAGGGGTTTCCGGGAGAAGGTGGGGAGGATTTCGGAGACGATGCCCATGGCGGGGAGGATGAGGATGTACACCTCGGGGTGTCCGAAGATCCAGAAGAGGTGCTGCCACATGATGGGGTCTCCGCCGCCGGCGGTGTTGAAGAAGTGGGTGCCGAAGAGTCGGTCGAAGGTGAGCTCGATCAATCCGACGGTGATGACCGGGAAGGCGAGGACGAGGAGTATGGAGGTGACGAGGGTCATCCAGACGAAGAGGGGCATCCGCATGAGGCTCATGCCGGGGGCGCGCATGTTGATGATGGTGACGACGAAGTTGAAGGCAGCGGCGAGGGAGGCGACGCCGAGGACCTGGAGGCCCATGGCCCAGAAGTCGATGCCCTGGCCGGCACTGTAAGGCTTCTCGGTGAGGTTGGCGTAGGAGAACCAGCCGGCATCGGGGACCTGTCCGACGAGGAAACTGGCGTGCATGAGCAGGGCGCCGAAGAGGAAGACCCAGTAGCTGTAGGCGTTGAGACGGGGGAAGGCAACGTCACGGGCACCGATAGCCAGGGGTATGACGAAGTTGAAGAAGGCTGCGCCCAGCGGCATGATGGCCATGAAGATCATCGCCGTGGCGTGCATGGTAAACATCTGGTTGAAAACGTCGGGGCTTACCAAGCCGTTTTCCGGGACGGCAAGCTGGGCGCGGATGACGCCAGCCTCCACGCCAGCCACGAGGAAGAAGATGAACGCGGTTACGCCGTAGAGGACGCCGATGCGCTTGTGGTCTACGGTGGTAATCCAACTCCACAATCCGGTGGCGCTGACCGGGCGTGCTATTACATCTGTTACGGCCATTGCTGCCTCTGTTTACGGGTCGGCTGCGATTGCTTCACTGTGATGGTCGGGGCGCCGGGACATTTCCGGGCCGGATCCCCAGGGTTCCTGCCACACGGCGCGACTGTTCCTACAAAAAGTTTACTTTAAGCTAAGGAGATACTCAATCAACAGGGTGATTTCCTGCTGGCTCAAGCTGGAGCGGCCGTCGGCGGTCTGGTAGATGGTGGCGCGCTCGGACATGAAGTTGCCCGGCTTGACCTGTTCAGGGTCGGTGAGCCACCGGCGCAGGTTTTCCCGGTTCAGGTCTTCGATACCGGCGGCGAAGGTGGTGCGCGTGGCCAAGTCGGTCAGGTTGGGTCCGGGAGCAAGACCGACGTCGGAGGATAGGAAGCCAGCCACGCGCCCATCGACCACAGCCGGCAGGTCGATTCCGTTGGCGGTGTGGCAGACGACGCATCCGCCGGCGCCGTTGAAGATGGACTGTCCCTGGGATGCCTGGGGCGACAACTGGGGCAACTCGCCCCAATCGGCGACCCAAGCGTCGTATTCGTCCCTGGTCAGGGACTCGACGATGAATTTCATCTGGGCATGGGCGGTGCCGCAGAACTCAGCACATTGGGCGTAGAAGATGCCAGTCTCGTCGGCCTGGAACCACATGCGGTTGTTGCGGGTGGGGACCACGTCGACCTTTCCAGCGAGCTTGGGGACCCAGAAGCTGTGGATTACGTCGTCGCTCTGGAGCAGTACCTCGACGGGACGGCCTACGGGGATCTTGAGCTCGTTGGCGGTGGTGATTATTTTTCCGTTGCCATCGGCGTCGTGGTACTCGAATTCCCACCACCACTGGTGGCCGGTGACGGTAATTTCGAGGATGGGGTTGTCGGCGGAAACGGGGGGCCTTTCCAGCTCAAAGAGGGTGATGACCGACCATCCGCCCAATGCTAGGATGAGGATGGTGGGGATGACGGTCCAGGTTATTTCGAGGGGAGTGTTACCGTGAACCTGCTTGGGAAGTCCCTGTCCGGGCCGGCGGCGGAACTTGATTGCGGCGTAGACGAGGGCGCCTTCAACCAGGATAAAGACGGCGACCATGACCCAGAGCAGGATATTGAAGAGCAGCAACTGCTTTTCGGCAACCGGGCCGGCGGTGCCGAAGGTGGACTGCCGGCCGTCGGCGTCGCACGCCAGCATAAGCATGGCGACGGCGAGGAGACCAAGGAATACTAGATGCTTACGATGGAACCACTGCTTGAGGGGTTTCCGATGGGGAGTTCCAGGGGGCGGTGCCGGGGAATCTGCCCTGCCGGGGGGCAAGTGGAGCATTTTGCGTGTCTCCCAATAGAACGCCTGAGTCTGTGCAAAATTTCACTAGCGCCGACAATAGCACAGGGATAGTGGGATGTCAATGTAAATTGGCGGTTACGGAGGGCGGTTGGAGGCACCGGCCGAGGGCGTTCGGGCGGACCTGCAAAGGGGGGACTACCAAGGCAGCAGACTGTCGGCCATCACTGCGGCGAAGAGCAGGGTAAGGTAGAGAAGGGAGTACAGGTAGACCTTCCTGGCGTTGGGCCTGGAGTAGTCCCTCTTGAGCCGCCAAGCAAGCCAGATGAACACCAGGCCGAGGGCAACGGCCGGTGCCAGGTAGACCCAGCCGACGGCGGGGATGAGGCCGAACATGATGGTGAGGCCAACCAGGGCCAGGGTGTAGAAGAATATTTGAAGGGTCGTCTGCTGGGGGGTGGAAACAACGGAGAGCATGGGTACCCCGGCGCGGGCGTAGTCGTCTCGGATGAGGAGGGACAGCGCCCAGAAGTGGGGAGGAGTCCAGAAAAAGATGATGGCGAAGAGGTAGACGGCGGGGAGCCCGACTTCGCCGGTAACGGCGGCCCATCCCACCATGGGAGGGATGGAGCCGGCAGCCCCTCCGATGACGATGTTCTGGGGCGTGGTGCGCTTGAGCCAGCCGGTGTAGACCAGGACGTAGAATAGGGTGGCGGAGAGGGTGAGGGCGGCGGAGAGAAGGTTAACGCCCAAGGCCAGCAGGGCGAAGGCCAACACGTTGAGGAGGATGCCGAAAATGAGGGCGCGGACAGGGGGGATGCGCCGGTTGGCCACCGGACGGAGGTGGGTCCGGGTCATCTGCTCGTCTATATCCCGGTCCATGTAGTGGTTGATGGCGTTGGCGCCGCCAGCGGCCATGGCGCCGCCTACCCACACCATGACCATGATGGATACTGGCGGCAATCCCTGGGCGGCAAGGAACATTCCGCCGGCGGCAGTTATCAGCAGCAGAACGACGATAGTGGGCTTGGTGAGGGTGAGGTAGTCGTTGAGGGTGGCAGCCAGTTCCCTGGTCCTAGACCTGGGCGCGGACCTGGGCCCGCCGGCGACCACCTCAGCGGCGATGGGTTCACGCGCGGGTGTTTCGTCGATCACGGGGACGTCCCCTGGGATCCGGGCATGAGCCTGCCGGAGCGGGTGGCGCCGGCGAAGGCGGTTGCGGTCATGCTGATCCAGACCAGCGATCCAAGGGCCAGGTGGAGGGCGAGGCTCCACTGGGGGAATTGGGTCCACACGGCGACGGCGCCGACCAAGACCTGCACCATCAGGAGAGTGGCTACCGACATGGACAGCATGCGGATGTCCTTGGGACGCTGCCGTCCCCGGAAGCCAAGGTGGACGCTGTACAGGACAAACAAACCGGCCAGCAGGGCGACGTAGCGGTGCCCCATGTGGATGGCGGGCTCCATGTTTTTCGGGAACACCTCTCCCTGGCAGAGGGGCCAGGTGGCGCAGACGCGGGTGGAGTCGGTGGCGGTGACGAATGAGCCGGAGAGAATAAGCAGGTACACGGCCAGCACCGACCACAAAGCGAGGGCGGGAAACCGGTCGTTCGGGGCACCGGTCTCACGTCCCACCAGGGGGCCCTTGAAGGCCACGACGGCCATGAGGACCAGACAGGCCAGCAGGGCTTCGGCGACGGCAAGATGAGCGGCGACGATTTCCCCGGGCAGTTCCTGGAGGACGGTGACGCCGCCCAGGAGGGCCTGTCCAATCAAGAGGATAACGGCCAGAATGGATGGGACGGTAAGCCAGGGTTCGCTGCGGTAGGCGATCCAGATGGTGACGCAGGTGGCGATGATGAGGGGGCCCACGACCACGGAAGCAACGAAGCGGTGCGAATACTCGAGGATGGCCGTAAATTCCAAGGGGGGCAGCACCTTGCCGTAACAAAGGGGCCAATCGGGGCAACCGAGTCCAGAGCCGGTTACCCTTACGACCCCGCCGAGGACCACGAGGGCAAATGCGGCGAGTACGGTAATGACGGATATTGACCGGAGCCACCGGTGAGTCCGGTGAGGATCATGGAGAAAACCGCCGGGTTCCGTCGATGCCATTCAGTAGCCGATCATGGGGCACATGGGAGATTGTGATATAATTCTCAATGTTATCATGGATGCGGCGATTCGGGTAGAAGGCCTTGTCAAGCGGTTCGGCGCTATCACCGCAGTAGACCAGGTTTCCTTTTCGGTCAGACCCGGCGAGATATTCGGCATTCTCGGTCCGAACGGAGCCGGCAAGACGACCACACTGGAGATAATCGAGGGCCTGCAAAAACCCACGGAGGGCAGCGTGAGCGTCCTCGGGATGGACGTTCAGAGGGAGCCTTCGAGAATCAAGGCGCGGATCGGTGTCCAGCTCCAGTCCTCCGCTTATTTCGACTACCTCACCCTGCGGGAGATTCTCGCACTCCTGGGCAGTTTTTATCCCAAGCGGGTATCGCCGGACACACTCCTGGAGCAGGTGGGGCTGGCCGACCAGGGATCACGCCGGGTGCGGCACCTTTCGGGCGGCCAGCAGCAGAGATTTACCGTAGCGGCCAGCCTGGTGAACGATCCCGAAATGGTCATCCTGGACGAACCCACCACGGGCCTGGACCCCCAGTCGCGGCGGAACCTGTGGGGGCTGATACGGGAGATCAACGAGCGGGGGGTGACGGTGGTCCTGACTACCCACTACATGGAAGAGGCGGAGACCCTCTGCGACCGGCTGGCGATAATGGACCGGGGGAAGCTGTTGTCAGCCGACACCCCGCAGAACCTGATCAACCAACTCCAGTCCACCTACACCGTGAACCTAGTTCCTTCCGAACCGTTGTCCGAACGCCAGGTGGCAGCCCTGAACGGGGCATGCGTTTATGTCCATGTTCTTGGAGATAACTCGGGGTTAAGGAATGGCAACGGACACGGACCCCACGAGGATGTCTTTCCGGGCAACGCTTATATCCTGAGATTGGCGGACGAGCCCAGGGCACTGGATACTGTGCTGGAGCAAATAGTCGGACAGGGCATCAAGCTGGAACGGATGGAAGTATCCCCGGTCACGCTGGAGGATGTCTTTCTGGCAGTGACCGGGAACGAGCTAAGGGACTGACGATGCTGGCGTTGACCCTGGCCAATTTCAAGATGATGGCGCGCAACCGCCAGACGACTTTCTGGGCATTGTTCTTCCCGTTGACCCTGGTGGTTGTGTTCGGGCTGTTCGATGGGTTCGGAGACCGTCCGGCCACGCTGGAAGTCGTTGACCTGGCCCAATCCGGCGCTTCCGCCGCGCTGGTCGAAGAGCTGTCCGGTCTGGATTCGCTCCAGGTCATTGCCTCTCGGGACCCGGCGGGGACACGGGCGAGGCTGGAAGCGGGGGACTTAGACTATTTCCTGACCATACCGGCCGGATATGGGGTTGGAGCGGCTGACGGCGCAAGGACGTCCGGCCCGGGTGGAGACCGGGTGGCACTGGTCCACGGCAGCCGGGACCGGGAACAGAACCAACTGGTTGCCGGGGCCGTTGCAAACATCGTGGCATCGGCCGGGACGAGGGTTCCAGCTTTGGAGGTTGGACAGATTGAGTCGGAGCGGGAGCCTTACGCAGGGTCTTCCTATTTTGACGTGGCGCTGCTGGGGCTGGTGTGCCTGGGGGTGATGGCCAACTCCATCATATCGATCGCGGTCAAGATCAGCGTATACCGGAACCAGTCGATTCTGAAGCGGATGCTGGTGACACCGCTGGCGATTCGGAAGTATTTCGCGGCGGAGATTGTGGCGCACCTGGTGCTGGCGCTGGTGCAGGCGGGGATCATCCTGGGGGTCGGCGTATTAGTGTTTGGGGCGGAACTTCACGGAAACCTAGGCTGGATGATGCTCATAGTTGTGCTGGGCAGCGTGGTTTTCCTGAACATTGGGTTTATCCTCTCAGCATGGGCCAACACGCCGTCGGCGGCGTCCAGCATGGGCAACGTCATCGTCCTGCCGATGATATTCCTGGCAGGGACATTCTTCTCGACGGCTTCGCTACCGTGGCTGCTGCCATACGCGGCGGAGGTCCTTCCGTTGACGCCCATGCTGTCGGCGCTGCGGGACGTGGGGATCGACGACGCATCGCTGGTCCAGGTGTGGCCGCAACTGGCGGCCCTGGGGGGCTGGATAATCGCCACCTCGGCTGTTGCCATCAAGGTGTTCCGGTTCAGCTAATCCGGGGCAGCAGGATTTACCCGTCCCCTTTCCCGAAGACCGGGTGACCGTTCTCCGATGCACGGCTTAAGATAGGCCCATGCCTACTTCGTGGACGTCGGCAGGGATGGTTGCGGCGGTACTGGTGGTGCTGTTCCTGGTTGCGGCGTCTTGCGATGATGCCTCAGTGGGGACGGACAGCGGGTTGCGGCAGGTGCGGGGGCAGGTCGTTGAAGTGGTGCCCCGGTCCATTACGGAAGTGGAGACCCTGCGGGTGCAGGATGAGGACGGCAGGGAGTACGTTTTCGTAACGGAAGGTTTTGTCGGGTTCACGCCGTCCCATCTCAGGGAGCACAGCCTGTTCGGGCAGACGGTGCTGGTGACGTACCGGGAAAGGGATGGGCGGCTGGTGGCGGTGAGGACCGAGGACTGAGGGGCGGTCAACGAAAGGATGGCCAAGTGACAGGGCAGTTGGCCAGTGCTAATATTTGCTCTCGATGGAGATCAACACAAGGCTTGTGAGGCAAAGGTTGGAGCGGGGTGGGTGGTACCTGGACAGGCATGGCTCCAACCACGACGTATACAAACACCCAAACATCAGAGGCATAATCACCCTACCGCGCCACCGGGTTCTCTCAACTGGTGTTGCGAACACCATATCCAAGAAAGCCGGTTGGACGAGCGAGGAAACGCCGTGATTCGATATCCTGCATTGATGGATGGTGACGAGGGAGGATATGGGGTAGTCTTTCCGGATATTCCCGGGATTGGCGCGATGGGTGCGACTGTTGATGAAGCCCTGCTCAACGCTGAAGCTGCGCTGCGCGACTACGCCATTGAAACTGAAAAAGATGGGGAAAAACTGGTGTGCCCCAGCCCGTTCCAGTCCGTCGAGACTCCGGCCGGGAACCAACTCGTGTCGATCCCTCTTATCAGGTTGTCGGGGAAAACCGTTCGAGCGGGGTTGACCCTGGATGAGGATGTGGCGGAGTTTATAGACAGTGAAGCCCGCAAGCGCGGCATGACCCGCAAAGCCTATATCACCTGGATGGTGCGCCGAATGGCCGTCCTGGGCGGATAGCACACCGGGCTTTTGCAGGGCGGTTCATTCATGGGAGCAGCGGGACGAGGGCCGATTCGATGTCCTCGGCGGGGGTGTACTGCTCGAACTTGGCCTGGACGAGTCCGTTGGAGTCGACCACGAAGGTCCAGGGCTCGCTGATCAATCCCCATTCTTCCACGGCGGCCACCCAATGGGCGGCGGGCCGTCCCTCTTTCAGCAGGTGAGGGTCTTCGACGACCTCGACGTGGATGAAATTGGCCTTGTTTCCGTGTTTTTCTTTCAGGGAAGAGATTTCGTCAAGTTGGGGGCCGCAGGTGGCGGTGACGCAGAAGGCGGGGGTGGAGAAGGAGACGACCAGGGGCTTGTTGTCATCAAGGGCTTCGTGGACTGATAGGCGGTAGAGGTCAGGGTCGGGATTGGGCGCGGTGGAAATGGTGGACAGATCCGGGTTGTCCACCGCGGTGGGGGTGACGCTGCGCGGAGCGGGCTGCCCAATGCCAGGAGTCTTCGATTGGGCGGCGACGCGGGCGACGGTTTGGGCTTCGACCTCCTTCCCGTCGGCGGTGGTGGCGGTGATGTTCAGGCCCCAGAGAGCAGGGACTTCCTTTGTTCCTTCGCCGGGGGAGTCAAATTCCAGAGTGGCCGCGAAGACTCCGCGCTGTTCTCCGGGCCAGGGCCGGAAGCGGGCGGAGGTGGTCTGGCGGATTTCCCCCTCGTCGACTCCCGGGGGAAAGTAGACGGTCTGGACTGTGGCTGCATCGGCGCGGACGGGCAGGTTGTCCCGGTTTACCAGACCGAAGGACACGCGGTTGACGCCGACGGAGAGGTCGCTGTTGACGAGAATGGCGCTGAATTCTGGGCCGCCCACGGGGATGGCGGGAGACGACTGGCCCGGCGGATGGAAACAACCCACAACTGCCGCCGAGAAGCAGAAAGACAGCAGCATGAGGGGCCATAGCCGGGGAAACGGAGCCACTTGACGCACGATGCTCACGGCAGTGCCGACCTGACTGGACCCGGCCCACGCGGAGAGGGGGCGGAGCTCCTAATACACCACTCCGCGTCCGGCGCCGCCGTCGACGGCGATGGTCTGGCCGGTGATGGCGCTGGCCCGGTCCGATACGAGGAAGACGGCCAGGTTGGCGATGTCCTCGGGTTGCACCATGCGGCCGATGGGGATGTTGGCGACGGTGCGCTGCATGACCTCGTCGGCGGTGATGCCCTCCCGAGCGGCCCGCTCATCGATGAGCTGCATCTGGCGCTGGGTCAGGGTGCTGCCGGGGTGGATGCAGTTGACGAGGATACCATCCGCGGCTACGTCGTCGGCGAGGGACTTGGTGTAGGCGGCGATTCCAGAGTTGGTGATGCCCGAGCCGGGGTTGGTGGCGCTGGAGTTGCGGGCGCCCATCCCTGCGATGTTGACGATGCGTCCGCCGCCCTTGTGTTTCATGGATGGGACGACCTCGCGGGAGCAGCGGATGTATCCCATGACCTTGGTGTTGATGTGGTTGAGGATGACGTCGTCAGGGAGTTCGCTGGCGCGGGCGGTGGTGGAATTGACGGCGTTATTGACCAGGATGTCGATGTGGCCCAACTCGGTGATGGTGGACCACACCAGCATGGTGATGTCCTCGGAACTGGTCATGTCGGCGCGGATGGGGACGACGGTGGAGCCGGTGCTGTCCTGAATTTCCCGGGCGGTCTGCTTGAGGGTGTCCAAGCCGCGGGCGCAGATGGCTACCCTGGCCCCTTCCTGGGCGAGGGCCGCAGCAGTAGCGCGGCCTATTCCCATGCTTCCGCCGGTTACGAGGGCAACCTTTCCGTCAATTCCCGTCGGCATAATCGTGTTGTCCTTTGTTGGTTAAGTAGTTCCGCTAGTCGGGTACGCAGAGGCTTATGAGGCCGGACAGGTGGGGTTGGTCATCTAGGAGGGATACGGTCCCGACGAGGGCATTGAGCTTGTCATCGGGCCAGTCGATGTCGTGGAACAGGGCGCTGATGCGGCGGGACTCGGTTTCCAGGTCCCATTCTAGCTCCTGTCCCTGGTATTCGCCCTGGTAAGTTGTACCGTCCTTCATCAAAACGGTGATGCGGGGAGCGAAGGCGGGACGGTCCTTGTGCCCGAGAACCTCGGTGCGCTTCAACAGGTCCATCACCACCGACTCGTCCCCGGGGGACGACTCCCCGGCTTCGATGCGCGGGCGCAAGGGCGGGTAGCTGCCGTGGACGCAGGTGTAGGCGGTAAAGTAATGGGTGCTGCCCACGCCGGGCGACGTGCGGGTCAGGTTGGGGAAAGCCGGTGACGGATAGGTGGTTTCCAGCCAGTTCATGTCCACGGTGATCTTTTCGATCTCCGCTACCGGCAGGTCGTGGGAGGCGCGGATGCCGGTCATCAGCTCGATTACCGGGCAGTTGTAGCCGGCGGTGGGGTAGATCTTGGGGACGACGTGCATCAGCTCCCAGCGGTTGCCCAATTCAGCCACAACGGGGTCGAAGGAGACCTGATCCGGCCCCTGGAAGACGTAGGAAAGCTCGCCCCGGTTGTTGCCGGTGAAGGCATTGTAAAATCCGGCGTCTCCCTCGAGAGAAGTCTCGGAGCCCTGCACGTTCTCGCGGGCCAGCAGGGCGGCCATGATGCCGCTGCGGGTGGCCTGGGGCTCGTGGAACATCATCTCGCGCCCACCGGAGCGAGGGCCCTCGTTGGTGCCGGCGGTGAAGGTGCAGGCCAGAGCCAGGGCAGTAACCATCTGGTCTTCGGTCAGGCCCAGCAGCTTGCCCGTTCCGACGGCGGCGCCCAGGGTCCCAAAGAGGGGACTGGAGCGGAACCCACGAGCCTGCACGGAGGGAATGAAGTCCCCGGCGATGCGGGACTCGACCTCATAACCGGCGGCTAGGGCGGTGAGGAACTGCTGGCCGGAGCTACCGGCCAACTCAGCGGTTGCCAGGGCTGCGGGGATGACGCAGGGGCCGGGGTGGGTGAGCATCCGGTAGGAGTCGGACTGGTTGGTGGCGTGCATGAGCTTGCTGTTGGCGAAGGCTGCCCCACAGCGGGTGGCCCTGCCGCCAGCGGCGAGGATGGTTGCGCCGTCGGACTTCGTTTCCTCCTCTTTGACCAACTCCACCGCTGCCCTGCCGTGGGTGGTGTTCAACCCAATGATGGACACGACGAGAGCGTGGAGCACCGAGGCTTTGATCTTGTCTATCGCCTCAGGAGGCAGAGCTTCGTAATCCAGGGGTGTTACATAACGAGCGAAAGTGCGGCTCAGGGAGTCAGGCAAAGGCCACCTCGTTCAGTTCTTGGGTCGGCCGGTCAGGATATATGCCTGTGCCGCCCGTTCGCCCCGGCACCATGGGAACGGTATATGGACAGGCTTTGGCGGAACTGTTCATGGGCCGTCAGGAGCGATTGCCCTGACGGCGAAGATCCCGGCCAGCGCCCCCACGATATTAAACGCCATGATAACCACCGGAAAGTACCATCTCACGTAGGAGTAGGAGGCGAAATAGTCGATATTAGACAACAAGTTTGCAGAGAAATCGGACATGGACAGGGCCACAAAGGCGATTGATGCCAGGACCGCCAGACCTATTGACACATAAAATCTATTGGAAGGCGCGATTAGAGACCCGGACAGAACCAGTACCAGGGGGTTGACCAAAGCGAGGGCATACAATCCCAAGCTGGCGGGCAGGTAGCATAGGTGGGATGACCCAGGAAGCCAGCCTATCCATGAATGACAGACAACCCGAGTCGTAACAAATATCGCCACGCCGATGAAGATGTTGACCAGGATCATGGCGAGAATTCCGCAGGGAACGGCTGCTGCCCAGCGAATTGGAGTCATATCGGATCGCTCCAGTCGGATCAGGCCAAGTTCTGGGCGAAGTCCAGCCAAACCCGGGCGCAGGGGACGGGCAGGATGTGTTGGACAAAGCCGGCTACTCCCGGGAAGACAACCCGCCGCCCGTTGGGGAACAGGGAGGATGCGTCGCGGAAGTCGCCGAGGACTTCTTCGCGGAGGGCGGCAGCGGCGATTATGAGCGTGGGGGTCTGGACCTCGGGCAGGAGGGGGCGCAGGTCTCCCTCGGCGTGGCGCTGGAAGCCAGCAACGACGTGGGCAGGAGTGCGAGCCATCAGGCTGGCGTACCAGCGGATGTAGGCCGGGTCGACAATCTGGGGGTCGAGGCGGCGGCCGATGGTGCTTTCCACCCAGGCGGCAACGCCTTCTTTTTCGATGAGGTCGGCGCTTTCCCCGTGGTGGGGGTCGCAGAAGTTGGTGGGCGACGTGCAGGCGGTCAGCGACAAAAGCCGGTCCTGGTGAAGGGTGGCGTAGCGCATGGATATGGAGCCGCCCACGGTCTCGCCGATGAGGTGGAACTTCTCCAATTCCAGCTTGTCCGCCACCTCGGCCAGGTCCTTGGCGAAGTTGTCCAGGGTCCAGGGATAGCCGGGCTCCGGCACGCCGGAGTCGCCCATTCCCCGCATGTCGTAGCGGATTACCCGGTAGTGGCGGGCGATGATGGGCACCCAGCCGAACCACAGCTTGTGGCTCTTGGCCATGCCGTGGTGCATGACCACGGTTTCCGGCTCGGTCCAAGGGTCGGTGAAGTCGTCCACCGTGTAGAACAACTCGATACCGTCGTCCAGTTTCAGTCTCAAGACTTCACCTCCGTGAGCGAAATTGGGGATGGGATTCCTATCTGGGAAACCGTCAGGAGGAATCGACGCAGAAAGCAGCCCAGCGCCGAGAGTATTCGGCTAGCTGGCGGCCCTGCCCTGTTCCACGAACACCGATCGGGCAACGCGCATCGCCGTGCGGGTGTTGAAGTAACCGCCATACATGGTGAGCTGGATGAAGACCTCCATGATTTCCTGGGGAGTCATGCCGATGCGTAGGGCGCTTTCGATACGGGCGCGGAGCTGGCGGTCATACTGGCCAAGGACGGTCATGGAAGCCAGGCTGCAGATGACTCGAGCTTTCTTATCGAGGTGCGGCCGGTTGTGGATGGCGCCCCAGTGGTACTCGTTGATGATGCGGTCGAGCTGGTTTTCCTGGGAATCGGGTTCGTCGGTGCGATAGGCAGTGATGTCAGCGATGTATTCTTCGTGGACACGGATGCCTTCGTCGTAAAGTTCGTCGGTAGTACGCTGGGTGTCGTAGGCGCGGGTGGGCGTGTAGCGGATACCGCGCTCCTCGAAGATCTCCTTGGTCAAGTTCATGGCCTCTTCGACGGCGGGAACGCCCACGTAGAAGGTCATTTGGATGAACACTTCGATGACTTGGGCCGGCTCCAGACTGACGTTGAGACAACGCTGGATGGTCCGGCGGAGCAGGGTCAGGTTGCCCAACGCCATGAGGGCGGACAAGGTGGCTATGCAGCGCAGTTTCAAGTCCAGGCCATCCCGGCTCCAAATCGCGCCGAACAAGGACTCGTCAATGATGCGCTTGAGGTCCGGGGCAAGGACGTCGACGCCGGGGAGGACGTAGTGGGTCAGGTCTCCTCCGGCGAGGGTGTCCCTCATCTTCATGCCTTGCTGGTAACGTTCTTCCAGGGTTGTCACTTGTCTGCCTCCTGTGTAATTCGTCGGGGAACCCGAGGGCGGGGCCCCGATTTGAACTTGTAAATACCGGTTATGGCTCAACCATTATAAGCCCATTGCGCGCGGTTAGGGCAGCGTTGGCGGGCGGGGCGGGTTGAGCCCGCAGGCGGGCGCTTTCTCGAAGAGTCGCGCCCTCCGTCGCCAAGTTGGGTAACTTGTCTAAGGTTCCTTGGACGCTCCGTCGTGGGCCATGATTTCGGTGGCGAACCATTCCAGACGCTCGAGGGCCTGGCCCAGGTCGGATCCACGAATGTCGAAAATCAGGTGGGTAACGCCGATGTCCTCGTAGGTCTGCACATCCTGGAGGATCTGGCCGGGCTCGCCAGAGAAGCGCCGGCGGGGACCGCCCCCGGAAGACGCTACGTCGTAGAGCGGCGTCTTCATGGCGACGTCCAAGTCGGAGGGATCGCGCTGAACCCGTTCGGCGCAGCGGCGCATGAAGGCGAGGTTCTGGGCCAGGTCTTCCGGTTCCAGGGGCGAGGCGGGGATGCCACCGACCGGGTGCCAGCCGTTGCCCAGCTCGGCGGCGCGGCGGATGGCCAGGCGGCTCTGGCCACCGACCCAGATGGGCGGATGGGGTTCCTGGATAGGCTTGGGCAGGAATTTGAGGTCGGAGAACTGGCAGTATTTCCCCTGGAAGGTGGGGTTGTCGCTGGTCCAGAGTTCCTTGAAGGCTCGGAGGTACTCGTTGGTGACGGCGCCGCGCTCGGCGAAGGGGGGAGCGCCAAGGGCCTGGAACTCTTCCTCCATCCAACCCACGCCGACGCCCAGGGTCAGGCGCCCCTGGGACAGTACGTCCAGGGTGGCGAGGATTTTGGCGGTGAGCAGGACAGGCCGGTGGGGGACGATCATTACGCTGGGGACGAGACGGATCTGGGTGGTGACACCGGCCAGGTAGGACAGAAGAGTCAGCTGCTCAAAGTATTCGCCGTCCTCCCCGCCAGGGAACTCTCCGCTGACGGTGTAAGGGTAGGGGGAATCGATGGTATCCGGGACGAGGATATGGTCGCCGGCGACCATGCAGTAAAACCCCAACTCGTCGCCCTTCCGGGCGATGGCGGCCAGCGGCTCCGGCCTGGCGGCGGGGCCGTGGTTTGGCAGATAAAATCCGAATTTCATCCCTCGCCTCCTCCATATATCGGAAAACATGATAGCCCCGTAGTGCGATGACCGCAACGGGCAGCGTAGGTGGAGAAGCGTTCGGTTACAGGTGGTGGGACCTGAAGGCAATGGGGGAGCTGGATTCCCGCCTCCGCCCCCGCCTAGCAGGGTGACGTTCCTACGTGTGGCAGGGTCTGCTCGGGAGTGACGAGTCGGTGCGGGAGTGCCTGGCAGGGGCACCACAAACTGACGGGGCGCCGGTTCGAACCGGCGCCCCGTCAGTTTGAGTCGGGTGAAAAACCCTCGCTGGCTATTCGTCAGCGGCCTTGGCGCAGACCACGTTTACGCTCAATCGCCAACTGGCTTCTACGGGCACCACTTCCTGGGCGACAGCGCGCCAGTCGGCGGTCAACTCGCCCGTTCCGCCCACAGGATAGGATGCGACGATGGCTACGCCGGTGGGCGCCGAGTTATCCCCGCTGGCGCTGCCGCCGAGAACACGCGCCCCTCCGCCGACCGCGACCTTGCCGCCCAGACAGGTGGCGGTGACGGTCTTGTTAGAGCTGCTAGCCTGGCTGGTCACGACGAGTATCCGGGCCTCGGCGATGCCGGCCGGCCCGCGGGCGCCCTGGGGGCCGTGCGGCCCGGGCTCGCCCTGGGGGCCTGATACGCCGCGCAGACCGGACTCGCCCTGGGGTCCTTCCGGTCCCTGCTCACCCTGGAGTCCCCGCTCGCCGGCGGGTCCCTGGGGTCCCCGCTCACCGGCGGGCCCCTGGGGTCCTCGCTCGCCCTGTGGGCCCTGGGATCCCTGAGCTCCCTGAGCTCCCTGCGGTCCCCGGTCGCCCTGGATGCCACGCTCGCCGATGGGACCCTGCGGCCCTACCGGTCCCTGGGCTCCCTGGGGTCCTTCGGGTCCGCCCGGATCGCCGGTGTCGCCCTTGTCGCCCTTGTCGCCCTTCGCTCCCGGGTCGCCCTTCGCTCCCCGCTCACCCTTCTGTCCCTGCTCACCTCGGGGCCCCTGGGGACCTTGAGGGCCGCCAGAAGGACCCTGCGCACCCGCGGGTCCTTGGTCACCCGTTTCCCCCTTAGCACCGGCGGGTCCCTGTGGACCAGACGGACCAGCAGGGCCAGCCGGCCCGCGCTCTCCGGCGGGTCCTTGGGCTCCCGGTTCGCCATTGATTCCCGCCGGTCCCTGAGGACCTGAAGGCCCTTCAGGGCCCACCGGACCGGCGCAAGCTGCGATAAATAGCGTTCCTGCAACGATAAGGGCTACTGATGCAACCCTTTTGCTCACCCAACTCATGGACATCCAACACTCTCCTGTTCGCTAGGCTCTTATGTCTAGTGGCCGAGTTAACTTAACAAACCTTATTGTCGGAGTCAAGGGATTATTTGGACATCCTCATGAACGGAAATGCACCGCATTAAGCATATCCGGTGGTTTGGGGACGTGCATGTGGGGGACGGGCTTCGGAGAAAGGTGTTTAATTGGTGAACGGAACGCTTTTGAATATAATGCGGGGCCTGGGGGAAGCGCCGACGAGACGCGGTGGAGCTCCGGTCGGCGACCGACCCTGGCAAAACGCAGGAGGAGGCAATCCATGCCCAATATTACCCTAGACGAAGCGGAAAGAGTGGTGCAGGCCGCGAAAGCCAAGGCGATGGAGATGGGGGTGAAACTCAGCATCTCGGTGGTGGACGCTCGGGGAGACCTGATCTGCATGGTCCGGATGGACGGGGCGCCGTGGCGGACTCCATATATCTCCAGGGGGAAGGCGAGGGCGGCGGCCTGTTTTGGCGTCCCCAGCCTCGACCTGACGGAGAGGGCGCTGCAGCCGGTTTTCCGAGCGGTTATGGAAGTGGAGAAAGGAGAATTTGTGCCGGGCCAGGGGGCGCTGCCGATTTTCAAGGATGGAGAACTTATCGGGGCTTGCGGCGGCAGCGGAGGAACGGCGCAAGAGGACGAAGATGCCGCGAGGGCGGGAATCGAAGCCCTTTAGCCACGCGGCTGTTCACAGCTCCGGACGTCAAACTAGAAAGGCAGACCAAACCTGGTCTGCCTTCAGGCGCCTGGTGGGAACCGTTTCCGGCGGGGTGATTACCGGTCCTGAGAGCTGACCTCGAAATGCTTGACCCAGTACTCGCCGCGGTAAAGATGCTCGACTTCCCGGGCGACGTTCTGCCGGAATTCCCCGGTTTCATAGGCCCGCAGGTGTTCGAAGGTGTCCCAGATGCTGACGCTGATACCCTCGTCGGGGTCCTCGGTGCTGCGCAGTAACTGGCGCTCCTGCAATCCTTCTATGTCTCCGTGGCTGGCCAGCCGCTCGTGGTAGTGCCTCTCGTACTCTTCCCAGGAACCGGGGCGCAGCTTGCCCCAAACCATGCGAATATACATTGTGCCCGCTCCTACGATTTAGAATCCCGCTTGTTCTGCGTGCTCGGAGTTGCCATGCTATCGGAGTTGGCCAACTGCGGTCAATGCGGTACGAATGCGGTTAAGCGGGGAAATGACGGCCGCACCGCCCCGGGGTGGCCGTTTTTCCGCTAGGAGGCCCACTCATGCGAGGACGTTGTACCGGTAGCTGGACGTCAGTAGATCCCCTTCGTCGAAGCGGGTGAAGCGAAGGGGGGTCAGATCGAAGGAGCGGCCCTGGCCGTGGGCGACCATTTCGGACATCACCTGTCCAATGGCGGGGGCCAGCTTGAACCCGTGGCCGCTGAACCCGATGGCGCAGTAAAGGCCCTCGATACCTGGAACCCGGTCCATAATCGGGTGCCAGTCCGGAGTGATGGTGAACAGGCCGGACCATCCACCGCGGAAGTAGGAATCGGCCATGGTGGGGATGCGTTCGACCATTCCCCGCATGACGTCCGCCGCCCGGTCCAGGTCCACTCCCTGGTTGTAGGAGTCAACCTCGGCGGGGTCTTCGCCGAATCCCACCAGGGTCATAGCGGATCCCTCGGGCCGGAAGGAGCAGGAGTGGGCGATGTCGCCGACTATGGGGTGGTCAGGGAACTGGTCGACCGGCCTGATGATGGAGGCAACCTGGTGGCGGACGGTGGAGAGGGGAACGTCTACTCCGATGGCGGACATCAGGGACCGGGACCACGGGCCGGCAGCTATCACCGCGACAGGGGTTTCCACCCGTCCCTGGTCGGTCAACACGGCTTGCACGCGTCCTGCCTGGACTTCAACGCCGGTGCAAGTGGTTCGGAGGGAAATCTCGGCACCCGAGTCCCGGGCCCGAGCGGCGTAGGAGGTGGTGACTTGGTGGGAATCGGCGTAACCGGACTGGGGTTCCCAGGCCAGGCCCTCCCCGGGGGCGGTGCGGATCATGGGGGCAAATTCCTGGACTTCATCGGCGGTTACGAGGCGAGTGTCAATGCCCAGTTCCTGCTGCATTGCGATGTTCTTTTGCAATCCCCCGACGTCTTCGGGAGACACGGCCACCAGGTATCCGGTGCGCACGAACCCGGAGTGTCCGCCCACCATCTCCGAGAAGTTGGCGAACACTTCAAGGCTATGCCAAGCCATTGACGCAGTGATGGGGTTGGAGTAGTGCATCCGGCAGATGGTCTGGGAGCGGCCAGTGGATCCGGACCCAAGGACGTCCTGTTCGACCAGCACGGCGTTGGTCAGGCCCTGGCGGGTAAGGTTGTACAAGATGCTGCACCCCATGACGCCACCGCCGACGATGACGGCATCCGCGGTCTGTCTCATAGGGCCTCCTCAGCGTAACGCCCCACTTGTTGGAGGTGGGACCAACCCGCCTCTGCGGTTGGGCGGTTGTAATGGAGAATCAAAACCCCCGGGGCATACCCGGGGGTACTGGACTTAGCCTGATAAGGGTATCGGCCGCTGTCCCGATTCAACCGGGACAAGTTTCCTGAGCCGATTGGAACCTACCGCCTCATGGCGTTGAAGCAGTCACTGCAATAGACTGGCCGATCCCCGCGGGGACGGAAGGGGACCGTGGTGTCAATGCCGCACTGAGCGCACACGGCCGGATGCATCTCGCGAGGAGCACCGAAGCCGCCCCGCTGCTGATCCCGGCGCATATTCCGGCAATCCTGGCACCGCCGGGGTTCGTTGGTATAACCCCGGGAGGCGAAGAATTCCTGCTCTCCCACGGTGAAAAGGAACTGGTTACCGCACTCTGCGCAAATGAGAGGTTTGTCTTGAAGCGCCACTGATGACCTCCATACGTTAATTTGGCTCAGTTCAGGTCATCCAGTGCTGTATTCTCAGAAAGTAGAGGCGAACCGGGAGGCCTTCAGCTGTACCGTCCGCAAGTATAACCCAAATGCGGGGCAAATGGAAAACCGCCCCAAGGGGGGACTACATGATGCTCCAGGTGGGATTGCCCTGCACCGCCGCCTCCAGGGTCTCCTGGATTTCATCCCGAACCCTGGGAGCGACGTAGAAGACGGGCATGAGCAGGTCGTCGGCGTCTTCGATCAACCCTTCCTCCACAGCGAGGCGAGTCAGGTCAGTGCCGGGAAGAAGGCGGTTGCCGATGCGCAGGGTTGCCATGGCATGGCGCTCGGAACGGGCGGCTGTGGACAGAAAGGCGAGCTTGGCCCGCATGGTGTCGCTGGTTTCACCGGGTTCCCCGAAACCCTGGGTGATAGCGTAGGTCAGGCCTTCGGAGTGGCAGAGGTCGCACAGCTTTTGCAGTTCGGAGAGTTCGGTTGCCAGTTGGACTCGTTCCTCATTGCCCTCGTCGAGGTTGGAATAATAGGAAAGGGATGCTCCGCCCAACAACACCATCTGGCAGCCTGATGCCACCATGAGCGAAAGCAGTTCCCGGTCTATTCCCTCGGGACGGATGTTGGTGTTCCACCGGATGGAAAGTCCCTCGTCAATGATAGCCCGGCACAGGTCTTTCGCATAATCCATGGGCCGGTTGAACTGCTGGTCGATAAAGAAGAACTCGTTCAGGTTGTGGGACGACTGCAGCCGCTTTATCTCTTCAAGAACTTCCGGAACGGGCCGCACGATGCGCCATTCGTCTTCCGGATTGGGGCTCGGCACCGTGGAGGAGTACCAGCCCAGCTTGGTGATGACACCCACTCCGAAACCCGCTTTCCGGTACTGATCCAGGTCGAGATCGTCCAGGCGGGGCGGGCGGGCCAGGCCGGAGGCCGCCCGGTGGGGAGAGGTTACTATCTCACCGTTCCGCCGGGAGATCACCCCGGAAAGGTGCTCGTATTCTCGGGATTCGCTCAGCAGGTCGGCAAGTTCGGCGAAAGTCTCGGCCGCGTCGCCAGCCAGACCCACGTCGGGTTCGAGATATCGGAAACAATCCTCGGGAAGGGTGCTGAAGGCAGGTCCGCCGCAGGCAATGACCGCCTGGCTGCATTCGCGAATGCGGCCAATCACTTCCCTAGTGACCGGAAGGGCGGACTGGGGGTTGACGAAACTACCGTTGTCCAGGTTGCGGATGGAAATGCCGATCAGTTCGGGTTGGAACTCCTGGACCACCCGCTCGACCTCGCCCAGATAGTCATCGGAGAACATGAGGTCGATAACCCGGAGCGAATGGCGGTCGGGGTCGACATAGGCCGCCACATAGGCCAGTCCAATGGGAAGCGGGCGAACTTCCTCTTTGCTCATCCAGCGGTTGTGACGATTGGTGGCCACCAGCAAAATACGCATCCCCGTCTCCTCCTCCGGGTCTGGTTGTGGTTTCCATCAATGGGTGGGCAGGCAAATCGGCGATTTCCTCAGCAGTGCCGCCAATATACCATAGATGGGTCATCAGTAGTTGATTGGTGACGGGTTGAGGATGAACGGAACGGGTTGGAAATCACCGGCCGGGCATTCCAGAGGAGGGTCCGGCTGGTCCCGCTCCCGAGGTTTTTCCTTGACACCCCCAAGGGCCGATGCTAGAATCTGGCCGGCTTTTCCGCAGGCCTCTTTCGTGGTACGCTAACCTTTCGCACTGTCCCCTACAAAGTTGTTTTCCCGCAGCCGCAAGGAAACCCTTTATCAGGAGGATTCGCTATGCCCCCAGAGATTATGAAGGGACTCAAGGACGTGTACCTGGATACCACCGAGTCCAGCTTCATCGATGGGCAGGTAGGAAAGCTGCTCTATCGTGGTTACAACATCCACGATCTGGCCGAAAAGTCTACCTTTGAAGAGGTCATCTACCTGCTTCTTTACGGTGAACTGCCCACCAGAGAGCAATTGGCGGAATTCGATACCATCCTGCGGGCCAACCGCCGCATCCCAGACGAAGTCATCCAGGTGCTGGACCTGGTCAAGAACAGCCACCCGATGGACGCCCTGCGGACGGGTATCTCAGCCCTGTCAGCCTTTGACGACGAGGTGGCGGATAACTCGGTTGAAGCCACCCTCCGCAAGGGAATCCGGCTAACCGCCCAGGGGCCGACCATCGTTGCGGCCCATCACCGCCTGCGGCAGGGACTGGAGCCGTTGGCACCCAACCCGGAGCTGAACCACTCCGGCAATTTCCTTTACATGATGTTCGGGGAAGTTCCCGACCAGGAGACCACCGACCTCCTTGACGTGGACTTCATCCTTCACGCCGAGCATGGAGCCAACGCCTCGTCCTTCGGCGCCAGGGTGACGGCCTCCACCATTTCCGACCTGCACTCGGCGGTGACGACGGGCGTTGGCGTCCTCAAAGGACCGGCTCACGGCGGCGCGGCCGAAGAAGTCATGAAGATGTCCCTGGAGATCGGCAACCCGGAAAACGCCGAGGAATACGCCAGGAAACACCTGGAAGCCGGCGGGCGCATTATGGGATTCGGCCATCGCGTATACCGAGCCGAAGACCCCCGAGCCCGCCACCTTCGGGAACGGGCCCAGGCGCTGGGTGAGAAGAAGGGGGAGCCCCGCTGGTTCCAGATCCTGTCCCACCTTGAGCAGAACACGATGCTCCCGTACCGGGACAAGGGCATCTGCGTCAACGTCGACTTCTTCGCGGGAGCCATCTACTACCTGCTGGACATTCCCGATGACCTGTTCATTTCCATCTTCGCCCTGGGCCGCATTCCCGGGTGGACTCTCCAGTGCATTGAGCAGTACAAGGACAACATCCTCATCAGGCCGTTGCTGGAGTACACGGGAGATATGGACCTGGAGTACGTTCCTATCGAACAACGGGCGTAATCCGTCCGCAATCCGGGTCCCAAGAGAAGCCAAGTTGGGAGGGCCGTAATGGCCCTCCTTTGCTTTGTGAACGCCTGTTGGTTGTTGCTGGGAATTACTTCAGATTGACAGTTCTCTTCACCCTCGTCGGCCACCCTATCGTGACCGTTCAGAGTTGATGCGGTGAACTGGTGGAAAGTTGCGCTTAGGGGCCGGCAGTGTGGGAAGGGTCTGCCGGGTCTGGGTGCTCTTTTGCGACTCCGCCGCTACCGCAGGGCAACTTGTCTCAACGGCGAGGGCTGTCGCGCGGAGTCCGTCGCGGGGATGAAGGGGAGACAGGCGGCGGGAGTTGGGATTAGTAGGACAAGGGCTTTGCAATCGTCCTGGGGGTTGGCGGGTTTGTTGACACTGCCGGGGGCGAGTCATATAGTCGGGCCAATTCGGGCCTTTCCGTGAGAGTGAAACGGCCAATCTTCGGGTGAAACAGGGGGCCTCGTGGCGGGAGCGCTAGACGGTTTTCGGGTTGTCGATTTCGGGCATTACATAGCAGGGCCTCTGCTGGGAATGCTGCTGGCAGACCAGGGGGCGGATGTGATCAAGGTTGATCCTCCCGGAGGACCGCGGTGGGACACCCCGGCCAATGCTACGTGGAACCGGGGGAAGCGAAGCATCCTGCTGGACCTGAAGACGGAGGATGGGCGCGAGACTGCCAAGAAGCTAATCGCTGGAGCGGATGCGGTGGTGGAGAACTTCCGGCCGGGGGTGATGGACCGGCTGGGTTTGGGGGCAGAGGAGATGTGCGGGGCCAACCCGGGGCTGGTGTACTGCTCGCTGCCGGGGTTTGCTTCGGACGATCCCAGGGCGGATGTGCCGGCTTACGAGGGGATTATCGGAGCAGCTACGGCGAACTTCCGCACCGCTGGGGAGAAGGAAGAGCGGCCAGTGTACACGGCCATTCCCAACGCATCGGTCTACGCGGCGTTTCAATCGGCGGTGGCGGTGGTGATGGCGCTTTACGCGCGGGAGCGGACGCGGTTGGGTCAGAGGATTCAAGTGCCGTTGTTTGACAGCATGTTCCAGTCAATCGGGCGGTTTGGCGTGAGAGTCCACAACGCTCCAAAGACGGGGCCGACGCTGGGAGAGTTGTGGGGGGGAATCTATCGCTGCAAGGACGGGGAGTGGGTGCGGTTCGGGGGTCCGGGGAACCAGAATTACCGGCAGTTCGTGGAACTGGCGGGGATCACTTCGTGGGACGCGGAAGGGTTGACGGACTTCAGCCGCCCGCTGGACACGGAGGAGTTCACGGAAGAGGCTCGGCGAAGAATCGACGGGCTTTTCGCGACGCGGACGGCGCAGGAATGGGAAGACCTGATCGCGGAGGCGGGGAGCGAGGGAGCGGTGTGCCGGACGAGCGCGGAATGGTTCAACCATCCGCACGCGCGGGCGGCGAATATGGTGGAAGAGGTGGATGATCCGGTGCTGGGCAGGATGCTGCAGCCGGGGATAAACGCAAGGCTGTCGGCCACGCCGGGCAGTATCCGCCGGCCGGCTCCGACGCCGGACCAACATCGGGAGGAGATCCTGGGAGATCTGGACCGGGGGCCGAGGAAGGCAGCAGGAGGGTCGGATAGTTCCGGCACGTCCGAGTTGATGGCGGTGCTGGACGGGGTGAAAGTGCTGGACCTGTGCATCATCCTGGCGGGGCCGACGATGGGGAGGACGCTGGCGGAATACGGGGCGGACGTCATCAAGATCGATAATCCGAAGCGGGGTTCGTCGGTGGCGCGGCACAACGACATCAACCGGGGGAAGCGCAGCATCCTGCTGGATTTGAAGTCGGAGGAAGGAAGGGAAGTCTTCTGGAAGATGCTGGAAGACGCGGACGTAGTGGCGCAGAACTACCGGGCGGGGTCTTTGGAGAAGCTGGGGCTGGGGTACGAGGAGGTGAGGAAGCGGAAGCCGGATATCGTCTACGCCTCGCTGAACGCCTACGGGCACCTGGGACCTTGGGCCGGCAGGCCGGGCCACGAGGGTTTCGCGCAAGCGACGGCGGGGATGACGCGGCGGTTCGGAGGGGACGGAAAGCCGGAGTCGCAGCCGAATCCGGTGAACGACTATGGCACCGGGTTCATGGGGGCCTACGGGGTGGCGTTGGCGCTGCTGCACCGGAAGCTGACGGGGCAGGGGCAGCATATAGACTCGGCGCTGGCGTACACCGCCATGACGCTGCAATCCCCTTATATGCAGATGTACGAAGGCAAGGTGTGGGACGAGCCGAAGGGGCAGGATGCGCTGGGAAGCGGTCCGCTGCACCGGGCGTACCAGGCGAATGACGGGTGGTTCTTCCTGGGGGCGCAGGAGAGAGACCTTCCCAGGTTGGCCGGGGTTGAAGGACTGTCCGGTGTGGAGTCCCTGGCGGGAAGGGGGCTGGAGTCGTCACTGGAGGAGCGGTTCCTGGGAAGCAGCGTGGAGGCATGGGTGGCTAGGCTGCGGGATGCCGGAGTGGGGGCGCAGCGGGTGATTACCAATGTAAGGCAGCTGATGGAGGACTCGTGGGTTATCGAGCACGGGTTGAGTATCACGCGGGAACATGACGAGATCGGGCCGGTGACGACCTGCGGGCCGGCGCCGCGGTTGTCACGGCATCCGGTGAGCGCGGGGAGGCCGGCCCCCAAGCCGGGGTCGGACGTGGAGTCGATCCTGAAGCAGCATGGGCTGGAAGGGCGGTACGAATCGCTACTGGCTTCCGGGGTTATCCTGGTGGACGGCGTGGCGGCGGGGTAACGGACTCGCAGGGGTTGCTGGCGAAGGTTCGATTGGGCCAAGGTCAGATAGATGAGTGACCGGAAGCTGCGGTTGGGCATTCTCGACCAGAGCCCCGTCCAAGATGGGGGCTCCGGGCCGGAGGCGCTGCGGCGGACGGTTGAGTTGGCGCAGGCGGCGGAAGGATGGGGTTACCACCGTTTCTGGGTGGCGGAGCACCATAACTCGGAGAAGTTCATGGGGTCTTCTCCCGAAGTGATGGTATCCCACCTGCTGGCGAAGACGCGGCGGATCAGGATCGGGTCGGGCGGGGTGATGCTGCAACATTACAGCCCGTACAAGGTGGCCGAGACGTTCAACGTGCTGGCATCGCTGGCGCCGGGGCGGGTGGACTTGGGGATTGGGAGGGGGCCGGGGGGGTTGCCCCGCTCCACGCAGGCTTTGCAGGAGGAATTGGCGGCGGAAAGGAAGGCGTTTGGGGACAAGCTGGCGGAGTTGAGACGGTGGCTGGAAGGTGAAGGACAGGCGCGGGTGGAGGGTGTACAGGCGAGTCCGAAGCCGGAGCAACCGGCGGAGATGTTCTTGCTGGGGACGACGGCTTCGAGCGGGGCGATGGCCGGGGCATTGGGGATGCCGTATGTGTTCGCGCTTTTCCTGAACGGCGACGAGGAGGTGATGCGGGAGGCGGTGGAGACGTACCGGGAGCGGTTCAGTCCAAATCGAGGGAGCGAGCCGGAGGTGATGCTGGCACTTCCGGTGGTGGTTGCCGATACGGACGAGGAAGCGGCAGAGCTGGCGTCGGACATCAAGATGGTCCGGATCACGCTGGCTAGCGGAAGGCAGTTCACGGTGGGTTCGGTGGAAGGGGCGAAGGAATTCGGGAGGCAGATCGGGGAGGAAGTGGCGATCCATGTGATGGAGGGGAAGGTGGTCTGCGGGTCGGTGGACGCCGTCGGAGCGCGGCTGGGGTCTTTCCAGGATGAATACGGGGTGGAGGAGATAATCGGGGTCACGGCGGTGGATACGTTTCGGGAGCGGCGGCGTTCCTACGAGTTGTTGAGTCAACTGATCCGGGAGTGAAGGTTGCCGGAGAGGTAAAAAGAGTGTGTGGGAATTGTACGTCACCCCCATCCTAACCCCCGCCTACGCGGGGGCAGGCTCTTCCCACGTCGAGGGGGAAGGGACTAGATTCCCGCTTCGCCCTCCCTCGTCGGGGGAAGGGACTTTTGGATAGTTACTGATACGTCCGGTTGGGGCAGGTGGACATGAGCAGCGAAAGGAAGATGCGCCTGGGGGTTTTTCTGGCGGGGACCGGGAGCAACATGGCGTCCTGGCGGCATCCTGACGCGGTGGCGGACGGGGCGATAAACCTTGAGTACTACCTGGATTTGACCCGCAAGGCGGAGGCATCGAAGCTGGACTTCGTGTTCTTCGGGGACGGGCTTTACATAAGCGAAAAGTCGCATCCGAATTTCCTAAACCGGTTCGAGCCTTTGACGCTGCTGGCATACCTGGCGGCGCACACGTCCCATATCGGGCTGGCGGCGACGCTTTCCACGACGTACAGCGATCCGTTCACTGTGGCGAGGCAGTTCGCGACGATAGACCACGTAAGCGACGGGCGGGCTGGCTGGAATATCGTCACATCCCCGCTGGAGGGATCGGCGCTGAATTACAGCCGAGCGGAGCACCCGCAGCATGATTTGAGATACCGGATGGCCGACGAGTTCCTGGAGGTAACAAAGGGGTTGTGGGACTCGTGGGAAGAGGGAGCGTTCGTCCGAAACAAAAAGACGGGACAGTTCATTGATCCATCCAAGATGCACCGGCTGGACCACCAAGGGGAGTTCTACTCGGTGCAGGGACCGCTGGCAATTTCGCGCTCAAGGCAGGGGCGTCCGGTGCTGATACAGGCTGGGTCGTCGGAGGCGGGGAAGAATTTCGCGTCCAAACATGCGGACGTAATCTTCACCGGGCAGGGGAGCATTCCGGCGGCGCGGGAGTTCTACAACGACGTGAAGGAACGGGCGGCGCGGCATGGGCGGAACCCGGAGGAGTTGCTGATCCTGCCCGGGTGCGCTCCGATTGTGGGGGAGACGGAGGAGGCGGCGGAGCGGAAGTACCGGGAGATTGCGGGGCTGGTGGAGATTGAGGACGCGCTGAACTACCTGGGCCGGTATTTCAACGACATGGACTTTTCCCCCTACGGGCTGGACGAGCCTTTCCCGGAGCTGGGCGACTTTGCGCGGAACGGTTGGGAGAGCGCAACGGACAAGCTGAAGCAACTGGCGCGGGAGGAGAAACTCACGCTGCGGGAGATGGCGCTGCGTACGACGACTCCGAAGACGGTGTTCCTCGGGACGCCGGAACGGGTGGCGGACACGATGCAGGAGTGGTTCGAGGCGGGGGTGGTGGACGGGTTCATGATGAACGCGGCGGTGCTTCCGGTGGGACTGACGGACTTCCTGGACGGGGTGCTGCCGATCCTGAAAGGGCGGGGGCTGTTCCGGGCGGAGTACGAGCACGGGACCCTCCACGAGAACCTGGGGCTGCCGATTCCGCCGAACCGCTACGAGGCGGTGCGGGAATCGGTGAGGGTCACAGGGGACTGATTGCCAGCGGGTTTGGCTTCCTAAATCCGGTTGACGGGGTTTGGGGGCGTTGCTACACTCCCCCACAGCCTTCTCCCCCTTAAAACCAGCACAGGGCGGGGCTTTCCGGGTCTCGCTGGGACCATAAGCAATACTCGGTGCAACCCTTGAGAGGGAACGATGGATTTCGGTATTTTTCTTGATTTTTCGGCCCGCCGAGGGCAGACCCAGAGCGATGCCTTCCAGGAAGCGTTTGAGCTAGTGGACGTGGCGGAAGAGACGGGACTGGACACGGTGTGGCTGGGTGAGACGCACTTCAATTCCAACCGGCCGATTTCGGCCCCGATAGTGGTGGCGAGCTCGATTGCGACGCGGACGGAGCGGCTGCGGGTGGGGATGGCGGTGCAGGTGCTGCCGCTGATCAATCCAGTGCGGATCGCCGAGGAAGCGGCCACGGTGGACCAGATCAGCCGGGGACGGTTCGAGTTCGGGGTGGGACGCAGCGGGAACGAGCGGGCCTACGCCGCGATGGGCATTCCCTACATGGAGAGCAGAGAGCGATTCCAGGAAGCCCTGGACATTATCCTGGAGGCGTGGAAGGGTGAGCCGTTTTCCTACGAGGGGAAGTACAACCACATAACCGAGGCCAATGTATCCCCCATGCCGTTCCAGAAACCGCATCCTAAAGTGAGGCTGGCTTCTACGACGGAGGACAGCTTCTCCCGGGTGGGCCGGCTGGGATTCCCTATCTTCCTGTCGATGCGGGGGATGGACGTGAACGATCTGGAGCGGAACCTGGTGGACTACCGGGAGTCGTGGAACGAACACGGTCACGCGGGGTCCGCGGGAGACATTTCCGTTCGGGTGCCGATGTACCTGGCGCCAAACGAGGAGGACGCCGTTGAGGAACCGCGTGAGACGATTGAGGCGTTCTTCGCCAGGATGCGGGCGCGGTACGAACAGGGAAGGGATGATGAGGGGACTGGAGCGATCGGCCCGGAGCGGGCGGCGGCCCTCAAAGCCAGGGCGGAGCGGCTGGCCAACATGACCTACGAGGAGATCCTGGATACGAAGGTTATCTGCGGAACCCCGGAGGGGGTGGCCGACAAGCTGAGCCAGTACCAGAAAACGCTGGGCATCACCGGGTTCACGGCGGAGCTTAATCCGGGCGGGTTGTTGCCTCCGGAGGCGGTGAAGCGGAGCCTTCGGCTGTTGACTCAGGAGGTTATGCCGGCGTTCAAGTAGAATTCGGAAGAAGTTTGAGCTTGTCCTGTCCGAGAAGGCGGGATGAGCAAGGAGGACGGTACATGACGACACACCAACAAGCGGCGGTGCTGAGCCCGGAAGCGATGGTGGAGGAGTTCAAGAAGAACGGGGTGACACACATCGTCACCATTCCCGATAGCGAGACGAACTACCTCTACGAGCTGATGATGGAGCAGCCCTGGCTGGAGGTTATCCCGTCGGCACGGGAAGGGGAGACCTTCGCCATCGCGCTAGGGCTGATCATCGGCGGGAAGAAGCCGGTGTGCCTGATTCAGAACACGGGGATGCTGGAATCCGGCGATTCGATCCGGGGCATGGCGCTGGACTCAGGCTTCCCGATGGTGTTCGTGGTGGGGTACCGGGGGTGGACGAGACACGGAGAAATCTCGGATTCGGTGGCGCGTTACACGGAGCCGTTCCTGAATGCCATGCGGATCAACTACTACCTGCTGGAGGCCGACACCGACAGCCCGCGGATTTCGATGGCCTTCGAGGAGGCACAGAAGACGCAGCGACCGGTGTGCGTCTTGGTGGGGGACGAATATCACGGGTTCAACCGATAAGGATTTGGAAGCTATCTGAAAACGTAGAGTCCCGAGGTCCAAACGCGCGGCAATGGGTACGGCGGGAGTCTGGATTCCCGCCTGTGCGGGAATGACGGGAGAGAGGCGTGGCAATGCTTGGCTACTCCCACTGGTTTTGAGATAGTCGCTTAACGATTCCCCGGGACGGCCAGTGAAGGGGTGCCCCTCTGTCAACCATAATAAACGGAGCAGACGATGATTGAAGCAACGGAAGTGTTTCGCGTTTTCAAGGAGCACCGCAATGGCGCCATAGTTATTCCCACGGGAACGTCGGGGAGGAACTGGGCAGACTACAGCGACAACGAGAAGCGGGACCTGAACATCGGCGGAGCGATGGGGCAAGCGACGTCGGCGGCGCTGGGCGTGGCGCTGGGGATACCCGACGAGAAAGTGGTGCTGTTCGACTCGGAAGGGGCCCTGACGATGAACATGGGGATCCTGGCGACGATTGCGGGGAAGAAGCCGGATAACTTTGTCCACATCCTGATGGACAACGAGTGCTACGCCACTACGGGCGGGCAGCCGGTGCCGAACGCACAGGAAATCAACTACGCGGGGATGGCCAAAGAGGCAGGCTACCGGGCGGCGTACAACTACGACAACCTGGAAGACTTCGCAACCAACATCGGGGCCATAATGCAGGAAACGGGACCGGTGTTTGTGTCCCTGAAGATCGTGCCCAAGGTGGAGAATGAGCCCATCGGGATGAGGCAGCGGCGGCCGCAGCGGAGCCGGGGCCAGACCATTGCGGACCTCCATGCGGAGCTGGGGATCACGATAGCGTCGTAGGTCTTCCTTTCGAGCCGCTTTCCAATAACCGTCCGGACAGGAGGGAATATGAAACTGGCACGTTTCAGCGTTGAGGGCTGGGAAAGCTACGGGCTGGTCGAAGATGACCGAGTCCGAGTGATCCAAGGCAACATATTTGGGGAGCACCGGGTTACCGGGGCTTCCTATCCGCTGTCCGGCGTGAAGCTACTGCCGCCGTCACGTCCGACCTGCTACTGGGCCATCGGGCTGAACTATGCGGCGCACGTGGCGCACCAGGAGCAGGCACTGGACGCGGAACGGATCCGGCAGGACTCGCAGTCGTTCCGGCCGTGGAATAAGGGGGCCAACTGCATTATCGGGCCGGGGGACGAAATCGTCTTGCCGCGGGACTCGGACTACGTTCATTACGAGGGAGAGTTGCTGATCGTCATCGGGAAGCCGGCGCGTCGGGTGAGCGTTGAGGACGCTCCGAACTTCATCATGGGGTACTCGGTGGCGAACGACGTAAGCAGCGAGGGTTCGTGGCACAACGATTCGTCCAACTGGCGGAAGAAGTGCTCGGACACGTTCGGTCCGATAGGACCCTGGATCGAGACGGACGTGGGAGACCCGCACAAGCTGGATATCATCACCCGGCTGAACGGGACGGAGCAGGACCGGGGTAGCACGGACGGGATGACTTACAACTGCTTTGAGATTGTCAGCGGGATCAGCGAGTACATCACCCTATGGCCGGGGGACATACTTCTGACAGGAGCGCCGGGGGCGGTGGACCAACTGAACCCCGGAGACGTGGTGGATATCGAGATTCCGGGCATAGGGGTTCTGAGCAATCCGGTGGTAGGGGAAGACTAGGGATTATCTCAAAACTAATCCTGCCACCCCCATCCTAACCTTCCCCCGTCAAGGGGGAAGGGACTTTTGAGATAGTTTCTTGGTCCTTTCGTGCAGTTGTTGAGCCGGTGAAAATCCGGTCGCTTCAGGGGGACAAGAAAAGAGGTAAGGAGAGAGCCATGGCGCGGGTACCAGAAGTTACGCGGGAAGGTCTGCCGGAGGGGTTGCGGGAGGCGTTTGACGCCGTAGTGGAAGCCAACAATGGGCGGGTCAGCGGCCCGACATCCATCACGGTGAACAGTCCGGAAATGGCGCGGCGGCGGGGGCATCTGACCAGCTACCTGCGCTACGAAAACGACATTCCGCAAAATATCCTTGAGTTGGCGATATGCACGGCGGCGCGGGCGATGGACTGCGCCTATGTCTGGAATGCCCACGCTCCAGCGGCACGGCGGGCGGGAGTCAGCGACGCGGTGATTGACGCGCTGCGGGAACGGCGGCCTATGCCGGAGATGAACGCAGCGGAGGCCGCCATCGTCAAGTACGGGCAGGAGTTCTACGCCAGCCACAAGGTGAGCGAGGGGACTTTCCAGGAGGCGTTGAACCTGTTCGGCACGCAGCAACTGGTGGAGCTGACGACGCTGATGGGGCACTACGCCCAGACGTCGTTCATATTGAACGCTTTTGAGGTGGCGCTACCGGCGGGAACGACGGAACCGGTCCTGCCGGTGTAGGTCACTTCCGAAAGTCCAAAAACCCAGCGATTCCCTTTCGCGGCGGGGGTGTAAAATCCCGCCGCGATTCTTGTGTAACACCAGGAGTATCCATGCGCACGATTGATATACATGCCCACCTGATGCCGCAGTGCTTCTGGCAGGCCGTGGCGAACGGCGGGGACTGGTACGGAATGACCTTCGAGCCGGAACCGGGGAACGGGGTGACGGTGAGCAACGGAAAGCGTGACGCAGTGACCAATCCGATGCTGCGGTCAACGCCGGAAGAACGGATCGCGGACATGGACTGCCAAGGGGTGGACGTTCACCTGGTGTCAGTGGCGACGCCGATGTTCGGCTACCATCTGCCGCCGGAGGAGGGGCTGCGGCTGGCGCAGGACGTGAACGCCGAGATCGCGGGCATGACGCAGCGGTGGCCGGAACGGTTCCTGGGGTTGGCGACCCTGCCGATGCAGGATGTTTCATCGGCGGTGAGGGAGTTGGAGCGCGCGGTATCCGACCTGGGGTTCAAGGGTGCGGAGCTGGATACGGTGGTGAACGGGAAGACGTGGGACGATCCCGAATTCCTGCCGCTGTTCAAGGCGGCGGAAGAGATGGGAGCGGTGCTGTTCTACCATCCGCAGCCGAACAACAACATCGTCATGGAGCGGTATCCGAGGTTCGCTATGGGGAACAGCTTTGGAGTGCCGCTGGAGGATACGCTGGTGGTGGCGGCGCTAATCTTCGGGGGGATCCTGGACAAGTGTCCCGACCTGAAAGTGTGCATCGCCCACGGCGGGGGACCGGCCTGCTTCGGGATGGGACGGCTGGACCGGGGATGGCAGGTGAGGCCGGAGGCGCGGGAGAATATTCTCCGGCCTCCCCGTAGCTACCAGAGTAGCATTTACTACGACTGCATCACGATGAGCGAGCGAGCGCTGCGTTTCCTGATCGACTCGGTGGGGATTGAACGGGTAGTGCTTGGCAGCGACTGGCCGTATGTCACCTGGGACCCTTCCCCGGTGGAGTGGGTGAAGGGGTTGGAAAGCCTGTCCGACACCGAGAAAGAACGCATCCTGAGCAAGAACCTGGAGGAACTGCTGGGTATCTGAGCGGCCCCGCTATCCCGTCGAGGCGTTGTCCTTTGCCCTGAGGGCTTTAAGGACCTTTTCGGCGGTAATGGGTAGGTCGGTGATCCTCACCCCGACGGCGTCGTAAACGGCGTTGGCAATGGCGCCGGCGACGGGAGTGTTGCTGCTCTCACCGATGCCCTTGCTCTGGAAGGGAGCCGGGCCGGTGCCTGGTTCCAACAGGACCGTAATCAGTTCCGGGATGTCCTGGATGGTGGGGAGCTTGTATTCGCCGAGGCTGAGGGTGGAGACGCGGCCATCCTCGTGTACCATTTCCTCCATCAAAGTGTAACCCAGTCCCTGGACGACGCCGCCCTCGATCTGTCCCTGGTGGGCCAGGGGGTTGAGGACAGTGCCTACATCGTGGACGGTGACGAAGCGGTTGACTCTCACCTGGCCGGTCTCCGTGTCGACTTCGACCTCGGCGGCCTGTGCGCAGTAGGCGGTCTCCTCGGCCGGGGGAGATGTGTAGTCGCCAGAGCCGGATACAGGACGGCCGGCGGCGTTGTGAGCACGGGCGGCCACCTCGGACAGCCCAATGGAGGCACCCGTTCCGTTAGGGGCCCGGAATCTTCCCTGGCGGAGGATGAGGGTGTCGGACGGGCATCCGAGGTATTCCCCGGCCAGGACGGCGAGACGGTCACGTAGGTCCTCGGCGGCGTGGAGGGCGGCCTGTCCGGCGGTGTAGGTGACGCGGGTGCCGCCGGGGCCGGACTCGAAGTCTACAGCGTCGGTGTTTCCGACGTTGAGGGCTACGTGGGCGACGTCAACCTGGAGGGTTTCAGCGACTATCTGGCGCATGACGGTGTGGGCGCCGGTGCCGGTGTCGAAGAGGGACATCATCAGATTGACGCTGCCATCGGCACCCATGGAGACGGTGGCGGAGGACTGGCCCGACCCCTGGGGCTGGTCGCCCATCGAGAGGCCGCGGCCTACGTTTGATCCGGTGGTCGGTGTACTCCAATCGACCCCGGCAGCCGCGCGGTCCAGAACTTCCGCAGCGCGGATGTTGTGCCAGCTTTCGCCGACGGGATCGATATCGCCGGGCTGGAGGACGTTGATGCGGCGGAAGTCATAAGGGTCCATCCCCAACTCGCGGGCCATCATGTCCATGTGGGACTCGACGGCGAAGGCGACCTGGGGCTTGGCCGGGGCGCGCATGTGTCCGCAGGGGATGTTGTTGGTGTAAACCATGTAGCTGTCGATCTGGACATGGGGAATGCGGTAGGGGCCGCCGCTGTGGTCGGCGCCCCGCAGGTGGACGCGGGGCTTGAAGGCCCCGAAGGCGCCGCTGTTGAAGAGAACGCGGGCCTGCCTGGCTACGAGAGTCCCGTCCCGTTTCAGACCAGAGCGGAGAGTGATGACTCCGGGGTGGCGCGGGTTGCCGGCCATCAGCTCCTGGATGTAGTCCATGACCATCTTGACGGGACGGCCGGAGTGGAGGGCGAGGTAGTAGCAGAGTGGAACATCCATGAAGGAGCCCTTGCCGCCGAAGTCGCCGCCGATGCTGCAAGGGTTGATGAGAATCTGCTCCCGGGAGAGGCCCCAGACGGCGGCAAGCTGATCGCGGAGCATGAAAGGGCCCTTGTTGTTGGCCCAAATCTGGACGCGGTTGGCCTCGTCCACGTGGACGACGCAGGCGTGGGGCTCGATGTATCCCTGGTGGGCAAGCTGGGTGGTGAAGGTGTGCTCGAAGACGAGGTCTGCTTCCTCGAAGCCCTGCTGGATGTCGCCCTTGGACCAGGAGTTGTGGGCGAAGACGTTGTTGATGCCGGAGGAGGGCTGGGGGAGTCCTGAGTAGGACTCCATTGCTTCATGGAGGACCGGGGCACCGGCCTGCATGGCTTCCTCAGGGTCGAAGACAGGAGCAAGCTCCTCGTATTGGACGTCGATGAGAAGGAGGGCCTCGTCGGCAATTTCGGGGGTGTCGGCAGCGACGGCGGCGACCTTGTCTCCGACGAAGAGGGTTTTGTCCCTGGCGAGGACGGGGTGGTCGCGGAGTAGCCGTCCGACTCGGCGGTCGGGGAGGTCGGCTCCGGTGACGACGGCGTGGACGCCGGGGAGGGCGCGGGCGGCGGCCGTGTCGATGCTGACGATGCGGGCGTGGGGGTAGGGGCTGCGGAGGATCTTGCCCCAGAGCATTCCGGGGGGCTGCACGTCGGCGGTGTAAAGCGCGCTGCCCGAGACCTTGGCGGGACCTTCCGCGCGGGTCACTGATTGTCCGATTACCGAGTAGGCCGTCATCGCTGGCTCCGTTGAACCGGGTTGACCGGTAATTTCGAGCAAGTATACCCGAAGGCGGGCGAGGCGGGGTAGGAAAACGGGCGGGATGGCGGGTGGGTGTGGGGTAAGATGACCCACATGGCGCCGCTGCTGCGAAGGATATTTTACTTGTCAACGGCGGGGGTTGCGGGCATACTTGCCATGCCGCGCGAGCGGGTTGCGGGAGCCACAATAAGGGGATATGACGAGGAGCCGAGCATGGATACCGGGCTGGCGGGCAAGACGGTGCTGATAACTGGGGCAACGCGCAACCACGGGCGGGCGAGCGCCTTGATGTTTGCGCAAGAGGGAGCGAACCTGTTGCTGTGTACCCGGCAGAGCATGGACCGGCTGGAGGAAACGGCGCGAATGGCGTCGGAGTACGGGGTGCGGGCGGTGAGCCAGCTTTGCGACGTGACCGACGAAGAACAGGTCGACGCCCTGGTGAAGAGGGGGGTGGACGAGTTCGGATCGATCGACGTCTTGGTGAACAACGCTGGGTGGCGGGCGCGGGGGAGCCTCCTGAACATAAGCACGGAGCTGTGGGAAGAGGCCATCGCGGTGAATCTACACGCTCCTTTCCTGATGTCGAAGGCGGTGCTGCCGGGCATGAAGGAGCGGCGATGGGGGAGAATAATCAACTACTCGGGGATTGCCCCGTTCCGAGGGGCATCGGGGCAGGGGACGCTGAAGCTGGCCAACGAGGGGTTGACACGGGCCATCGCGACGGAATACGGGAAGTACAACATCACCGCCAACTGCATCGGTCCGGGGAGCATCGCGGTGGAACGTACCCCCGGACAGGAGTCGGGAGGAGAGTCGGACTCGGCGATGGCGGACAATCCGGTTCCGAGGCAGGGGACGGTGGAGGAATGCTCGGCGATGGTGGTTTACTTGGCCAGCGAGCAAGCGAGATACATTACCGGGCAGACTTACCTGGTGAACGGTGGGGCGCACTTCCTGTAACGAAAAAGGGTATGTCGGAGGGAAGCAGGCAGGGCCGCGGGCAGCCGGCAAGCATTTCGGGAACCGAAAGGAAGCGGAAACGTGGAGAGTCACCTGGCGGGCAAGACGGTATTAATCACGGAGGCGACGGGAAAGTACGGGGCACCGACGGCGCTGGGGTTCGCCCGGGAAGGGTGCAACCTGGTTCTGGGGACCTCGGGGCCGGTGGATGCGTTGAGTCCCACGGTGGAAGCGGCGGTGGAACTGGGAGCGAAGGTCATCACCGGAACGTGGGACGTGAGCGTGGAGGAGCAGGTGGGGGCGTTGGTATCCCGATGCACGGACGAACTGGGAGGCATTGACGTTGTGGTGAACAATGCCACCGTTCCTCTGGCCGCCGACTCGGTGGAGGAAATCCCGTTTGCCGAGTGGGAACGCAAGATGGCGGTGGAACTGACCGGAACGACGTTCGTGTGTAAGGCGGTCTTGCCAGGAATGATGGAACGGGAGTGGGGCCGGGTGCTCAACTACATCGGGCTGTCAGGATTCAAGGGCAACAGTGCTCCGGACGCGGCGGTGGACCTGGGGCTGGTGGGGTTGGCGAGGGGCATCGCGAGGGAGTACGGTAGGCACAACATCACCGCCAACTGCATCGGACCCGGCGGGGTGGAGTCGGCAGAGGAAATGGGAGTGCTTTCGTTCCCTCCGTCGGACGGCGACGCAGTGCCGCGGTGGGGGACCCCAGACGAAGTGGCGTTCCTAGCGGTATGCTTGGCGAGCCGGGATGCGGGTTACGTGACCGGACAGACGCTGCTGGCCAACGGGGGGAAGTTCTTCCTTTAGTACGCTATCTCAAAACCAATCCTATCACCCCCATCCTAACCCCCGCCTACGCGGGGGCAGGCTCTTCCCCCGTCAAGGGGGAAGGGACTATGGCGCTTCCAGGGCGGGAAGTTCTGTGGTGGAGGCACATTGGAAGATTTTGAGACGGTTTCTTAGTCGGGGAGAGAAGCAGGACCGTCCCGCTGTGAGAGGCATGAAAAGCACCGGGGAGGAGATTGGCCGTGGATAATCTTTGGTCAGACAGCGCAATCGAGGGCATGGATGAGCTGGACAAGCTGGTGTACATGAGCCGCTTGATTGGCGCGGACAGTTCGCTGGTAGTCTGGGGGGGCGGCAACACGTCCATCAAGGTGACGGAGCGGGACTTCCGGGGACGGGACCTGCCGACGATGTGGATCAAGGGGTCGGGGTCGGACATGAAGTCGATGGTGCGGCGACAGTTTCCCCGGCTGAACCTGGACGACATCTTGCCCCTGTTCGAGCGGGACGGAATGTCCGACGAGGACATGGTGGCCTACCTGGAACACACGCTGATGGACCCGGGATCGCCGCGGCCGTCGATTGAGACGCTTTTGCACGCTTTTCTTCCTTTCATGTGCGTGGCGCACTCGCATGCCGATGCGGTAGTGGCGCTCACCAACAACGAGGACGCCGATTCAATCCTGAAGCGGGTCTATGGAGACGGGATAGCCATCGTGGACTACTTCCGCCCGGGGTTTCACCTGTCCAAGCTGGTGGGTCTGGCGGTGAAGGAGGCTCCTTCGATCAGCGGCGTGGTGCTGGTAAACCACGGATTGTTCACGTGGGGAGATGATACGAAGTCGGCGTATGACCGGCACATCGACCTGGTGAACAAGGCGGAGGAGTTCATCAAGGGCGGAACGAAAGTGGTATTCGGCGGATGGGAACGTAACCCGCTTGATTCCAGGGAGCGAAGGCGGGTGGCGGCGGGGCTGGCCCCCACCATCCGAGGACTGATCAGCAAGCAGCAGAAGATGGTGCTGCGGTTCGACGACTCGGACGACATCCTGGAGTTCATCGGCAGTCGGGAGGGGAAGCGGTTGAGCGCCATCGGGCCGGCAACCCCGGACCACCTGATCCATACGAAGCGGAAGCCGCTGTGGCTGGACGTTGAGGAGGCCTCGGACGTGGATGCGGTGAGGAACGGGCTGGAACAAGCCCTCGGAGCGTACTCGGAGGACTATGCCACGTGGTACCGGGAATGCACGTCGGAGGAACATCCGATGCTGGACCCCAATCCGAGGGTGGTCCTGCTGCCGGGGGTCGGGATGTGGACGACGGGGAAGGACGCGCAGGCGGCGTTGATTACCGGCGATATTTATCACCACACCATCAACGTGATCGGGTCGGCGCAGGCCAACAGCGAATTCACATCCCTGACGGCGCAGGACGCTTACGACGCCGAGTACTGGCCGCTGGAACTGTACAAGCTGACTCTGGCGCCGCCGGAGAAGGAACTGGCAAGAAAGGTGGCGCTCGTTACCGGGGCAGCGAGCGGAATCGGAAGGGCGATTGCGCTCCGATTGGCGTCGGAGGGAGCGCACGTCGTGGTGACGGACGTGGACGCGGAGGGCGCCAAGGAGGTCTCCGATGCGATCAACGCGGCCAACGGGCTGAACCGGAGCGCTCCAGTGGTGATGGACGTGGGGTCGGAAGAGTCAGTGGCGAGGGCGTTCCAGGAAACCCGGCTGGCCTACGGAGGGCTGGACATCCTGGTGTCCAACGCGGGGATCGCTCCGGTGGGGGCGATTGACGAGCTGACGCTGTCCGATTGGCAAAGATCACTGGACATAAACACGACGGGGCATTTCCTGGTGGCGGCGGAGGCGGTGCGGCTGATGAAGGAACAGGGCAGCGGCGGGAGCCTGGTGTTCATCGGGACGAAGAACGTTCCGGCGCCGGGAGCCGACTTCGGGGCGTACAGCGTGTCCAAGGCGGCGGAGGTGCAACTGGCACGGGTGCTGGCGCTGGAGACGGGGCAGCACGGCATCCGGGTGAACGTGGTGAATCCAGATGCGATATTCCAGGGGTCGAAGCTGTGGTCGGAGGAGGTGCGGCAGGAGAGGGCGTCGGCCCACGGGGTTTCGGTGGATGACCTGGAGCATTTCTACCACCAACGGACCCTGCTGAAGACGCAGGTGCGGGCGGAGGACGTGGCGGAGACGGTGCTGTTCCTCGCTTCGGAGCGGTCGTCGCGGACGACGGGGGCGATGATCCCGGTGGACGGGGGAGTGAGGGAAGCGTTTCCGCGTTAACGGCGTCCGTCGCTCCATGCCATTACGCTGGTTAGAACTCCGGTGCAGTGGCCCGTTCTCTCCTAGCCGACGAAGAGGGTGTAGGTCGCGCCGGAACTGTGGGCGACGGTCTTGGGGTTCAAGACGTTCTTGCCCGAGGATAGAGCACGCTCTGCAATTTCCAGGTTGATGGCCGGGACTTGCTCCAAGGACTTTATTTCCTCCAGGGTGAAGAAGCCGGCCCGGTCGACCTCGTGGTTGTCGGGCTGGGGGTTGGAATCCAGAGGGCGCAGTAACAGCACGATGTAGAGGCTGTTGTCGACGTCTGGATCGTAGCGGTTGCGAATCCCAAGGACGCCGCGTACCTCGGTCTTGACCCCGGCTTCCTCCATGACCTCGCGCACCACCGCTTCTTCGATGGTCTCGTCGGGCTCGATGAACCCGCCGGGGACCTGCCAGTTGCCGCGGCCCCGGCGGGAGGAACGGCGGACCAGAAGCAGCCGGTCGCCATCCACGACGGCACCCCCGACACCCACGTTGTATCCCTTGTTGTAACGTTCCGGGACGGGCATAGCGTTTCCTCCGATCCAGTCTCCTCTGGTCCAATGGAGCGATTTTCCCTGGGGCGCTGGCGGAACCCAATTGTAACGCAGGCCGACTGCGGTGAGAACCAATTGGGTAGAGGAGCGAAAGGAAGGGGTTTTGACGCCAGGGCGACCAAGGGGAAACCAAACTGACTGGTTGGGATGGGCGCGGGGTAAGACCAATAGTGTTAAGCTAACCGGCACCTTCCAGGCATTCGCCATTCCAGAGGACGGCGTTGGTCCAAACCCGTAATCGTCGGGGTAGAGTCCGCAATATCAGGCGGCCGTTTTATGGCTGGTACCTGTCGCTGCTGGCTGCCGTGATCATGGTCATCGGTACGGTGCCGCTGTTCCAGGGAATGACGGCGTGGTTCGTGGTGCTGGAGCAGACTTTCGGGTGGAGCCGGTCGCAGCTGGCCCTGGCGTTCTCGCTGACGCGGGTGGAGGGTTCGATCACCGGGCCCGGAGCAGGGTTCCTGATCGACAAGCTGGGAGAGCGGCGGATGGTGCTGATCGGGATGGTGGTGCTGGGGGTGGGGTTCATCCTGCTGGGGCAGGTGAACCACCTGTGGCAGTTCTACCTGGCGTTCCTGGTGATGAGCCTGGGAGCGGGGTTGGGCACATGGATGCCGATGATGACGGTGCTGAACAGCTGGTTCTACCGGCGGCGGTCGACGGCCATGGCAGTGGCGATGGAGGGGTTTTCGCTGGGAGGGGTGGTGCTGATTCCGGCGCTGGCCTGGGCGTTAGACCCGGACGGACTGAACCGGCCCGGGTGGCGGTTGACGGCGATGGGGTTGGGGGTCCTGGTAATTGCCCTGGCGCTGCCGTTGTCGCGCCTGGTGCGCAACCGTCCAGAGGACTACGGGCAAACGCCGGACGGTCTTCCGGCGAGAATCGCGTCCGCAGCGCCGGCAGCGGGACAGGGAGCCGGGGAGGCGGAGGACTCGGACTTCACGTGGCAGCAGGCGATCCGGACCAAGAATTTCTGGCTGATCACATGGGGCCACGCCTGCTCGTCGACGGTGATCGTGACGATCATGGTGCACCTGGGGCCAATGCTGACGGACCGGGGGCTGCATCTGCAGACGGTGGGCTGGGTTGTGTCGGTGATTACGGCGGTGGCCGCGGTCAGCACCCTGGCCGGAGGCTACATCGGGGACCGGATGCCCATCCGGGTGGCGTTGTTCATCTTCTGCGCGCTGCAGTCGGCGGCGGTGGGAGTGCTGCTGGTGCTGCACTCGGTGGAGGGGGCGCTCCTGTTTGCGGTGCTGATGGGGACCGGGTTTGGGGGACGGAACCCGATGACGACGTCAATCAGAGGAGTGTACTTCGGGAGGAAGGCGTTTGCCAGCATCACCGGGGTCTCGATGGTGCCGATGAACGTGCTGCTGCTGGCGGCGCCGCTGTTCGCAGGGTATATGTTCGACGTTTACCGGAGCTACGTAGTCCCGTTCACGGTAGTCGGCGTGGTGAGCCTGTTGGGGTCGGCGCTGTTCCTGATGCTGGGACCGCCGCCGGGGGAGTCGGAGAGGCAGCGAGGCCAATCCCAGCGCTCCTAACTGGCATGGCAGGGAGCTTTGGCTTATGATGGAGCGGCACCGCGAAGGGCTTTGATTTTGACGGAATGGAGGCGGGTATGGACGTTCACGTTTACACCAACCCTGGTTGATTCAGTTGCCGGACGTTGGAGGAGTTTCTGACGTCGAACGGTGTTCAGTTTGAGCACCACGATTTGATGACCGATGAGGTGGCGCGGGTCGACCTGGACAGCCGGGGGATCAAGGCGGCCCCGGTGACGATCATCGACGGGTCGGAAGTAATAATCGGGTACTATCCGAAGAAGCTAATCCCGGCGCTTAACTTGGAGGTGACTCCCGATCACGGCAGCCGGACGTCGTGGATGGCGGAGAAGTACGAGAAGATCCTGTGCGCGACGATGCGGGCGGCGCGGCAGCTTTCCGACGAACAGCTGCTGGCGGAGGTGCCGTGGCGCCCGGAGCGGGTGCGAGACACCATTGTCCATATCATGTCCTTCCCGGAGCTGGCGTGGCGGGCCCACGAGCACGGGAGCATGTCCACCGACGACATGCGGGCGTGCCGGGAGCGGCTGGCGGAGGTGATGACGGCGGAGCAGATAACCGCCTACGGAGACGGGGTGGTGGCGGACCTGGTCCGGTTCCTGAACAGCGGGAACACGGAAGGGTTCGAGCGGGTGGTGCCAGCCCACTACGGCGGCGAGGTGACGGTGCTGGAGCTGCTGAACATCATCCTGAGCCACAGCACGCACCACCTGAAGCAGGTGTACTGGTTCATGGAGACTGAGCTGGGGGTGGAGCCGCAGGACCGGGCGACGGAAGAGGATATGGAGGGGATTTTCACTCCGGCGCAGTTGATCTAGTCCGAGGGGCCGACATCTGAAAATCGAGCGTCCCGGCGGGGAATTTCTCCGCCGGGACGTTGCTTTTGGCGGGAGCGGGGCGCTGTTCAGCCGGTGAGTTGGTGGATGAACTGGCGGTAGTTGCCGGAGCCGGTGGCGCGGATTTCGGGGCGGTCGGAGACCTCCAGGTCGCCGGCGTCTTCAAGGAGTTCGACGTGGGCGACGGTCTCGGCCATGGCGGCGCGGAAGTTGGTGCCTTCGAGGGTGCGGTGAGAGAAGATCTGCCGGGTGAGATCTTCCAGGCCGATGGCATGGGAGCCGACGGTGTCGAGGACCTGTTCGAGGCGCTCGCCGTGATGCTCGATGATGTCCCGGGCGCGGGTGGCGTTGATGAAGTTGAACTTGTCCCGGTTGAAGTAGCGGTGGGCAGGAAGGACCTGGGTGTCGCCGCCCATGTCCGAGACAATCTTGAGGGACTTGAGGTAGGTGGCGAGGCCGTACCAGTCGTCCTCGGACTGGTACTGGCGGGGGAGCTTGGCCCGGATTTCATCGGGGAAGGCGGCCTTCATGGTGGGGTGAGGGGATATTTCGGGGAGGACGTGGTCGCCGGTGAAGACCACGTCGCCGACCTTCATGCAGAGTTCGTCCGGCGAGTGACCGGGGGCGTGGATGATGGTCATATCCCCAACCTGCTCGTTGGGGCGGATGGGGTGGTCGATGGTGAGGCCCTGGCGGGCGTGGATGTACCGCTCCCGCTGCTCCGTGGGTTCAGGGAAGGCGTTGTGCAGCTCGGACAGGCGGCCGAATTCCTCCTGGAGAGGCGATGCGGCGGCGCGGAAGATGGTGCGGGGGTCGTATTCCTGGAGGTGGTAGTAGATCTCGTGGGCCCAGACCTCGGCGCCGGTGGCGTCGACGAGTTCGGCGACGGAGCCGTCGTGGTCCTCGTGGCCGTGGGTGATTATGACGCGCTGGATGTCGGAGGCGCGGAATCCGGCCTGGCTGAGTCCTTCGTCCAGCTCGTGGAAGGAGCCGAACTCGCCGGAGTCTATCAGGGTGAGGCCCTCGTTCTCGAAGACGTAGGCCCAGGTGGGGCCGGTGTAGGAGAATCCGACGCGGGGGACGGAGATGGCGTGGATGACGGGGGCGTGGTGGGGGACAATCCGAAGGATGGTGCGGTCGCCGTTGGATGCGCCGGCGCGGATGACGTCAAGTTCCTTGAAGTTATGGTCCATTAAACAGCTCCTCAACAAGTCCAACGGCAAGACTATGCGTTGAGGATGGGGTTGTCAAATTGGGGCAAGAAAAAATAAGTGGCGCATTTTGCTACATTTTGCCGCATTTCCCAGGAGAGGAGGATGGCGTTGGAAGTCCACGAGGCGACCGGCATTGGTAATGGTAGGGGGACGGCAGCGGGGTTGGCAAGGGGGAAAGTGTCAGTAAATGTTGGGGGGGAGGGCGGGGGTGACTTTCCTGCGCGGGGGCCGATGGTAGTGTGGTTCCTTTCACAATCCACGCTTGCCAGCACCGAGTCCTGTCCACTTTATGATGCCTTCGATGCTTGCCCGATTACCGTGCGTCATTGAGTCTCCCTCGGTAGCTTCAGCCACCCGATTGCTTGGAGCCTTTCGTAAACCTCTGCGGCTGCTTCCTCGGACATGGCCTCCGCGGGGAAAGCGCCATCGGGGACATCCACAAAGCGACCCTCATTCTCAGCTGTCGTAGCGAAGAGCATTCTCGTTGGGTCAGTGTGGAACCAATCCAAAGCGTCGTAAATGTCCTTCCGTTGACTAGGTGACAAATGGGGACTCCATCGTTCCAATGCAACACCGACTTGTCTCGATAGCCTCTTGTAGTCTGCGGCGCGCCGGTGGTCGGCTGGTACGGTAATTCCTAGTCCCTCCAGTTGCAAATCTTCTGTCGTCAGAATCATCTTGCCTTCTATGAACAGGCTGCGTAGGTATTGCTCCTCTTGTCGACGCTGGACACGCTCACGAAATTCCCGGAAGATTCCAAGCACCGCCGCCACCACCATGCCCGCGATTAAGCCGCTGACCGCGCCTTGGACAACCGTATCAACCCACTGACCCGCTTCGGCCCCGCCCATCACCCCACCATCTCTGCCAGCCTTGCCCTCAGGTGTCCCTGGGTGCGGGAATGGGGCGAGTTCATGCCCGCACCCAAGACAGGTCTCTCCCAATCAATAACTCAGTCATCTGGGCGTTTTGGATGTTATTCATCGGAATCACCTGGTAGTCGAACCCATGCCGTTCGGCCATCGGTTGCGGTTCCGGTGAGTTGTCAACAGTGTAGCATCTGCCGGGGCGCCTCCTCCGGCGGAGTGGCAGCTATTGGGCGGCGGCGCGCTGGAGGTTGAGGGAGAGGAGGCGGTCCGGGATTGCCGCGTCCGCAAGGCCGGGGGCAGGCCCTGGGCGGGAATGACGGGAGAAGTGGTTATTTCATTAGGGCGGGTATGGGGATGAGCTGCTCGTTGGGAGAATCTACGCCGAGCATCAAGCCCTGGAGGGAGTAGGCGCCCAGCAAAGGCTCGATTTCCTCGTCGCCGAATACGACGAGGGTTATTTCGGCCTGCCCGGCGATGCGGATCCAGGTCCGCCCCACGGGGCGCTGGATTTCACGCCCGTCGGCGAGGACGAAGGCGAACTGGGTGTGGGGAGAGACGCCCAGATCCCGGAGGAAAGAGGCGGGCAGAGTAGTGACGCTGGCCCCGGTATCAACGAGGGCGGCGACGGTCTCGAACCGGGTTCCGTCCGGGTTGCCGATTTCGATGGTGGTGGTGAATGTTCCCATGATGGTCCTTTGGAGGATTGGGCGGGGTGAGCGAGTTTTCCGGCCAGCCTATTCAGAGATTTTATAGTGTGGAGGGTGACCTGGCAAAACCGGCCGGGTTCAGTCCCGCGCTGCATCCGTAGTGAAGTGGGCGATGACGGGGGCGGCGACGCGGTCGGAGAAGCGGCGCCGGGTGAGCAGGATGAAGGTCATGCGCTGGATGAGGGAGGAGATGCCGCCGGCCTTGAGCTCCCAGGTGACGGTCCAGAGGGTGCCGCCGGGCTGGGGTTCAAAGTGGTCGTGGCGGTCGGACCAGCCGGACTCGAGGGCGCGCATGGAGCGGGAGCGGGGCGGGTCGAAGGAACATTCCCACTGGACGCCGGCGCCGAGGTCTTCGAGGAAGGTCAATGTGCCGGGGCCCCGCCGCAGGAACTTGCCGTATTTTTCCTCCAGGACCGCGATTCCAGGTTCACCGGACACGGGGTAGCCGGTGACGAATTCGTAGACCGGAGCGGGTTCGCCGGGGACGAAGTAGCTGATGGAGACGGCCGACATGGGGCTGGGACCTCCGTTCAGCCGCGGAAGGCGGGCATGACCCGGGCGGCGAACATTTCCATCTGGCGGTAGAGGTCCTGGGGCGTGCCGGAGAGGAAGCCGAAGTTGAAGTCGCGGACGCCGGCGTCGATGCGGTCTTCGACGGCACGGATGCAATCATCGGGGGTGCCGGTGACGCAGAGGGCCTGGGCAATGTCCTCGGCGCTGCGCTCCGGGGTGACGTAGCGCTGGCCGACGTGGGCGACGGCGGTTGCCAGGGCTTCGGCGGGGTCATCGGCGATGGAGGTGGGCTGGTTGAGTCCCCAGTGGAACCCGTCCAGGTCGCGGCCGGACTCGCCGGCGATGCGCTTGATGGCGTCGTTGGAGGCGCGGAGGCGGCGGACGGTGAAGAGGTAGGGATACCATCCGTCGGCGCGGAGGGCGGCGCGCTCCATGGCTGGGTCGCTGCGGCCGGCGATCCAGATGGGAGGATACGGTTCCTGGACGGGCCGGGGCAGGAGGGTCACGTCGTCAAAATTGAAGAAGCGGCCGTGATGGGAGACGTGCTCCTCGGTCCAGAGACGCTTCATCACTTCCAGCATTTCGTCGGTGCGGCGGCCGCGGGTGTTGACGGGGATTTCGAGGGCGTCGAACTCGACGCGGGTGCCGCGCTGGCCGCTGATGCCGATGCCGAAGTCGAGGCGGCCGCTGGAGACGCGGTCGACGGTGGCGACCATCTTGGCGAGTAGGACGGGATGGTAGAGTGGGGCGATGACGATTCCGGTCATGATGCGGATGCGGCGGGTGGCGCCGGCGGCGGCGGCCATGGCCGGGAGGGTGAGGACGGTGGGCCGGGGCGGGTTGCCGTCCATGATGTGCTCGCCGGTGGTGATGCGGTCGAAGCCGAGCTCCTCGGCGCGGCGGGCGAACTCGGGTATGTCCCAGTAGTCCTCGACGCCGAGGTTGCAGCCGAAGGTGATTTCCGGTGGGGGCATTAGCGCTCCTTGTGAGGGTTACTGAGGTCGATGGGCGGCGGGTTGTTGAGGGCATTTTAGGGGGATGGGTGCGGGGGCGCAAACCGGGGGCGCGGCGGTGTCACCCCCATCCTAACTTCCCCCGTCAAGGGGGAAGGGATTTTCTTGCGTTGAAGGTTGGGGAGGGTTATTGGGCGAGCATTTCGTTGGTTATCTCGACGAGGGTTTCGTGGTTGAGGACGCCGCTCCACTTGCGGAAGACGGTGCCGTCGGGGTTGACGAATACGGTGGTGGGCATGGTGGTGACCATGAAGGTCTGCATGATCCGGCGGTCGGGAGTGGAGCCGGTGGGGTAGGTGATGTTGAGGTTGTCCAACAGTTCGCGGGCCTCGGGTTCTCCGCCGAGCATGGTGAACTGGCCGACATCGACTCCAACCAGGAGGGCTTCGTCCCCCAGGTCTTCGTGGAACCGCTGGAGGTCGGGCATTTCGGCGCGGCAGGGCGGGCACAATCCGGCCCAGAAGTTGAGGACGACGGGCTCGCCCTCCAGGGTGGAGAGGGCCAATTCTTCGCCTCCGACCCGGTCGGCGCCGGTGTACATGGACAGGGAGAGGTCGCCGTAGGCGGACCCGCCGGTCGCGGATGGAGAGCAGGATGCGATAAACACGGCGACGGCCACCGCCGTGAGCCAGAACCAGATCAGACTGAGTTGGCGACCGCGTTGGCGGCTACGTTGGAACGAAGCCATGGAGATGGTGAAGAAGGGGGCGACATCGGGTGAGGGATTGCGGCGGTGCATTTAGGCTCCGAATGAGATGAGTTTCCGGGCAGCATGGACCCGTCTGTATAATATCCTACGAAATTCGGGGGTTACCGGACTTTCCGGTACAGGCTGTGTATACTCTGACAGACCGACCCCCGATCAGACCACTAGCGATGAGGTTGAGATGGTTGCAGAAACGCGGCCCGCACCTTCCAGAGAAGAGCTTTCCCTGATGGCCCACCTGCTGCGGCGGGCCGGGTTCGGGGCGACCCGGCGGGAGCTGGATGAGTATTGCGCCAAGGGATACGAGGCGACGGTGGAAGGGCTGCTGCATCCAGAGGACGCGGCGCCCATCGACGAGGACGTGGTGCGGCGGTACCACGTAGACCAGAACAGCCTGATGCTGATCGAGAGCTCGCAGGCGTACTGGATTTATCGAATCATCAACACCAACGCGCCACTGCAGGAAAAGATCGCGTTGTTCTGGCATGGGTTGTTCGCCACGGCCTACGGGAAGCTGAACCATGCGAAGGCGGTGGTGAACCAGACCAACACCTTCCGGCGGCACGGGCTGGGGAATTTTCGGACGCTGCTGCTGGAGCTTTCCCGGGACCCGGCGATGATTTTCTGGCTGGACAACAAGGACAACCACAACGGGGCACCCAACGAGAACTACGGGCGGGAACTGCTGGAGCTGTTCTCGATGGGGATTGGAAATTACTCGGAAGACGACGTGAAGAACTGCGCGCGGGCGTTTTCGGGCTGGACAATCAACAACGCCGATTACATGAGCATTAGGGCGTCGCGGGACTCGATCTGGCCGCACGGGCGGCTGGACTGGCAGTTCCGGTATCTCCCCGGGGACCACGACGACACGGAAAAGACCTTCCTGGGGGAGACGGGACGGTTCAACGGCGAGGACATCATTGACATAATCGTCCGGCAGCCGGCCACGGCTTGGTTCGTGGCCAGCAAGCTGCACCAGTTCTTCGTGGCGGACCAGCCGGACGAGGACCAGGTCCAGGTGTTGGCGGATGAGTTCCTGCGGACGGAGGGGGACATCCGGTCGGTGCTGCGGATGTTGTTCCTTTCCGACTTTTTCAGGGGGCCGGAGGCGCGGCTGGCGAAGGTGAAGAGTCCGGCGGAACTGGTGGCAGGGACGGCGCGGCTGGCGGGCAGCCACCGCTTCCCGGAGTGGAGCATCGTTAACCTGGCGATGGACGTGAATTTCATGGGGCAAGAGATCCTGAATCCGCCCACCGTGGAGGGCTGGCACACGGGGCGGGAGTGGATTGACACGGGCAACCTGGTGGAGCGGGTGAACGCGGCGGCGCTGGAGATTGGGGACGTGAACCAGCCGGGCGTGCGCGAGGTTATCCGGCGGCTGGAGCAAGCGGGGCCGGCGCTGTCTCCTGAAGGGTTCGTGGACGGCTGCCTGGACGCCTTGGGGCAGTTCGAGACTTCGGAACAGTCCCGGGAGGGGCTAATCCGATACGCAGGGCGGATGGGGGAGTTGCGTTTCGACCGGCCGGACTCGCTGGCATGTACGCACCAGCGGGTGGGGGAGATGCTGCAACTGATCGCGGCGACCCGAGAATACCAACTGGCGTAGGACGGGAGGGGCCATGACGGTCAACGCAGCGAAGGGAACATACGACTTTCCGTACAGCCATACTGTCGGGTTCATGGCAAACCAGGGGCGGGGGTTCAACAATCCCATAGACCTGGCTATCGCTCCGACGGGGGAACTTTACGTGCTGAATCGGGCCGGGCCGGAAGTGGGAATCCGGCTGCCATACAAGCGGGTGACCATCTGCACGGTGGAGGAAGAGTACCTGGGGGAGTTCAGCACCGGGGGAACCTCCGACGGGCAACTCTGGTGGCCGAGCGCCATCGCGTTGGACTCAGAAGGCTTGGTGTACATTCCCGACGAGGCGCTGAACCACGTGCAGGTTTTCACGCCGGAGGGGGCTTTCCTGCGGAAGTGGGGGGTTGCCGGAAGCGGGGCCGGGGAGCTGAACCGGCCTTCCTACCTGGCATTTGACGCCGAGGACAACCTGCTAATCAGCGACAGCCTGAACCACCGGGTGCAGAAGTTTTCCAGGGGCGGGGAGTTTCTGGATATGTGGGGACGGTCCGGCAGCGGCGATGGTGAGTTGAATATGCCTTGGGGATTGGCCCTGGACCGGGACGGGAACGTTTATGTTGCCGACTGGCGGAACGATCGGGTCCAGAAGTTCGATCCGAGTGGCGGGTTCATAGCCAGGTGGGGCGGTCCCGGGTCGGCATTGTTCAACCGTCCGGCGGCGGTGGCGATGGACGAGGAAGGGCTGCTGTACGTGGCGGGCTGGGGGAACGAGCGGGTGCAGGTGTTGACGCCCGAGGGGGAGGTAGTGGGGACTATCCGGGGGGACTCGGTGGACTCGCGCTGGGCAGCGGACTACTTCGCGGCCAATCCCGAGGAGGGGGCGGCGCGTTACGCGGCGGACCTGGCGCCGAAGATTGATCCGGCGGGGGAGCGGGATCGGGAGGAGTCGGCCAACGTGGAGAAGCTACTGTGGGGGCCGACGGCGGTGAAGCTGGACGGCGATGGGCGGATTTTCATCGTGGATAGTTGCCGGCACCGGCTTCAGGTGTACCGGAAGGAACGGAACGGGTAGTTGCTCCTTCGAGTAAACGGGCGGGTGAACGGGGTTGGGTTACGTTGGGGGATTGATCCCCCAAACCCCCTGAATTTGGGCAGGTTGTGGGGAGAGCGGTCTCCTTGGCGGTATGAAAGGAGGCGAGGTTTGGGCAGCGCAGATGAAGGATGGGAGGATATGTTCAAGCCGGCCGAGTTTCCGCGCTCGGCGAACTATGATCCCGACTGGGTGCTTGAAAACGTGATGGGGCCGAATGCTCTGTGGCTGACGGAGTCGCTGGCGGGGTGCATGAGGTTCGATTCGGGGATGCGCGTGCTGGACCTGGGTTGCGGGAAGGGATTGAGCTCGATATTCCTGGCGAAGGAGTACGGGGTGCAGGTGTGGGCGGCGGACCTGTGGATCGACGCCAGCGAGAATTTTCGCCGGATCCGGGAAGCCAGTGTCGAGGACAGGGTGTTTCCCATCCACGCCGAGGCCCATGTCCTGCCGTTTGCCGATGGGTTTTTCGACGCGATAGTGAGCGTGGATGCGTACCATTACTTCGGTACGGACGACCTTTACCTGGAGAATCATCTGGCACGGCTGGTGAAGTCCGGCGGGCAAGTGGGGATTGTGGTGCCGGGGCTGGTGGAGGAACTCCCGTCCGCCGAAGCGCCGGAGCATCTGCGGGAATACTGGGAGCCTGCCTTCTTCAGCCTGCACAGCCCGGAGTGGTGGAAACGGCACTGGGAGCGAAGCGGGTTGGTGGATGTCGAGCTGTCGGACCTGCTCCCGGAGGGGTGGCGGCTCTGGATGGAATCGGACCTGGCGTGGTCGGAACACCTGGGAAAGCCGAGCGAGGAAGCGGATATGCTTCGGCTGGACCGGGGGCGGACGCTGGGATTCACCCGCATGGTTGGCCGGAGGAACGGTCGGCCTACGACACGGCTGGACGAACTTTAGGAAATTATCCCAAGACCTGCGGCGAAGATCGGGGCTGAATGCAAAGATGACATTGCATTGCTTGTCACCCCCATCCTAACCTTCCCCGGTCTTGCACCGAAAGTCCTGATTTTGGCTATCTTTGATGCGGAAGTCGAACCCTTGGTGCATAAGCCCTTTGCTCCGAATGTCGGTGGTAAGTGATCCTATTGACGTATAACGGAGACAGCGAGGGAAATAGGAGGACGGCGACGGACAGAGCGATAAAGAATGCTCGATAAGGGGATTTCGTCATAGAGAGCTAGTCAGGGTTAAGTTCCACACGAGCATACACAGGGCCGGAGTGTGCTATAGCGGAAGCACGTTTGCCCTGGCGAGTTACCACGAACCTACAACGGGCGTATCCATCGACAGGCTTGACTGTTGGCCCGTCAATCGGCTCCAAGCTCATATCGCCGATGGGAATAAAGGTCACAGAACTGAGATGTTTCCAAATCATAGGTCGATTGTCGCGAGCGAAAAATATCGCCGTAAATAGGACTATATTCCCTGGGATGGCTTCAACCACAGTAGGTTCTTTGTCCAAAATCTCCGCAACTACTTGTAGCCTGGCAGCTTTGCGGTAGGTTCTTAAGTCAACCCACCAATGAAATGCTTTTGGCAGTGATGCAAAGATTGCTAATAGGGTCACAATGCCCAACTCGATTAGTATAGGAATTGCTGCCCAATCAGAGAAAGATTCAAACATTCCGGTAGCCTTTTTCTTGGTACGGCCGATAAGTCAGATTTTTGATACAACTGCCCGATTTTTGCAGCGGACGGCACTTTTGATGCAAAGCCAACCTTCCCCCGTCAAGGTGGGAAGGGACTTGTTCAGAGGTTCCTCGGGAACGGGCCAACTATCGGAAACACTCCGGCTTCCATGAGAGGAGCCGGAGTGTTTTTCGGTTGCCGCCTTGGTTGTGGAGGGGTTAGACGGGGAGGAGGGGTTCGTCGCGCTCGGGGAGGAGGTCGGTGTCGAAGCCGTTAATGGCGAGGGCGATCATGGCATAGTTGCCGATGAGCATGGTCAACTCGATGAGACCCTGCCTGCCGAGCTGTTCGAGAGCGGCCTGGTAGGCGCCGCGGCTAGCGTAATGGTCGCGGAGCATGGCGCGGGTGTAGTTGACGGTGGCTTCCTCGTCCTCAGCCAAGTCCTCCATCTCGTTGCCGTCGCGGAGGTCGTCGACGATGTCATCGCGCATTCCGGCCTCGCGGGCGGAGGCGGCGTGGGCGTTCCAGATATGCTGGCAGTCCATCTCTCGGGCGGTCAGCAGCATGGTGAATTCCTGGATCTTCTTAGGAAGGCTGGAGTCGTTGCGGAGGTACTGGTTGAGGGCGGTGGACCGTCTGGAAAGCTCAGGGACGTGGGCGAGGACGGAGCCGGGGCCGTGCTGGGGGGCGCTGCCGTCGGGGAATAGCTCATCGAAGGTGCCCTGCTGGTTGGCGGGTACGGTGTCTCGGGTGGCTATGGGGATGCGGGCCATTTTGTCCTCCTTGATGGCGGGTGGGCAGGTTTTGTTCGGACGTTCGTTGGGCGGCGCACGGGATATCTTCCCGGTGCCCTCACGCTGAGTTTAGCCGAGGGTGGAATGAGCGTCAAACGGGGGAACCATCGCTTCCTTCCGGTGGGTTAGCGGACGGGTTTCTTGCCGGTCTTGCGCTCGAAAAGCTCCCAGGTCAGGTCGTTGAAGGGGTAGTACTTGCCGGGGGAGCATTGCTCCTCGGCGAGCTGGGCCTTGATGACCTCCTCCACTTCCTCGCGCTGGTGGGCGATGCGGATGACGTCGTCGACCTCGGACCGGGGGACGACGACCACGCCGTCGTCATCGCCGACGATGGCGTCGCCGGGCCGGACGAGGACGCCGCCGCACTGGATGGCGTCGTTGACCTGCCAGGGCCAGAACTCGGCGGGTCCCTGCTTGGCGGTGCGGGCGGCGGAATAGACGGGGAAGCCGTATTCCTTGAGGGAGTTGCTGTCACGGACTGCGCCGTCGGTGACGAGGCCGCCGACCTGGCGCTGGCAGAGGCGGAAGAACTTGATGTCGCCGCCGATGGAGCTGTACTGCCAGCCCATGGCGTCGATGACCAGGACTTCTCCCGGGCCGCACAGCTCGAAGGCGACGTACTCGGCGGACTGGTCGCCCTTGGGCTTGTCCTGGGCCAGATCGGGCCGGTGGGGGACGAAACGGAGGGTGACGGCCCGTCCGGCCATGCTCTGTCCCGGCTGGAGGGGGAGGGCGCCTTCGATCATACTCATGGGCCAGTTCTTGACCCAGAGGGCGTCGATGAGGGTCTGGGTGGGGATTTGCTTGAGGACTTCGAGGGTGGCGTCGGAGATTTCGGCGGGGGTGGTCATGGCGAACCTCGGGGATGGGGTGGGCCGGCTGGTACCGGCGGGGGCGGGGGTATTATATGCGGCCCTATTGCGAAAATGAAGGAGGGCGTCCCAACCAGGGACGCCCTGCAACAAACCTGCTGGCAAAGGGATGGGCTATTCGTCGGGCCAGCCGTCGGGGGTCTCGCTGGCGGCCAGAGCGGCCTTGACGGCCTCGGCTGCTTCGGAGGAGACCCATCCGCTCCAAACATCAACGTTGCTGTTGAGCCACCAGAGGGCGGTGGTGTTGGCGCTGGTGACGGAGTTATCGCGCTGCCATGAAGCGATTTCCTTGTACCGGTCGATGTTCAAGTCCCAGTTGCGGAGGAACTCGATGATTTCAGGAGCGCGAACGGGGATACTGGGGTGGACCGCGATCAGGATTGAAGCATCCTGGTAAGCGCAGGCCTTGGTGGTGAACCAGCACTGGTCGGAGTATTCAGGCTCACCTAAGCGAACCAGGTCGAGCACCAGGGCGGGTTCGTTGGTGCCCCAGGTGTATCCCAGCCATGGCTCCTCTTTCTCCCAAGCGCCGTACATATCGGCATTGAGGGCGGCGTTGTCTCCGGCGTTGATTATCTCGACATGGTCCTCGAGGCCGTACCCGGTGACCTGGGCCGCGCCCACCTCTTCGCAGGCCCAGCCGATTACGCAGGCCACCAACCTAGCCTTGTCACCGGTCTCGGCGGTCTTGAACAGGTCCTTGTACTGCTGCTCTTTCAGGTCTTCGACGCTGTCCAATTCAGGATATTGCTCTTGCAGGTAGGCGGGTATTACGAAGGACGACTGCCAGTCATTGCCCAGGCTCTTGCCGACGGAAACGACCTCGCCATCGGCGATGGCTTCGTTCCAGGCTTCAATCTGGTTGGGCAGCCATATTTCCAGGGTTACGTGGGTGTCGCCGGTGCGGAGGCCCTGGAACAGGGGAAGGGTGGCGCCGAACTTGACGTCGGTGGGGTATCCGTAGCCCTTTTCGACAATGTACTGAGCAACCCGGTTCTGGACCTGAGCGCTGGTCCAGTTGAGGTCGCTGAAAACGATGGTTTCCTTGGGGCCCTCGGGAGCCATAACCTCGACGGTCCGTTCGACAATCTTGGTGACCTCGACAGGGCGGTCAACTTCAACCGTGCGTTCCACAATCTTGGTCACTTCAACGGGGCGGTCGACCGTCTTTTCGACGACTTTGGTGACCTCAACCTGTTCCCCGGGCAACTCGACTACCCGGGTGACTTCGACCTGTTGTCCGGGTACCTCGACGACCCGGGTAACTTCGACTTGTTGAGGCGCTGCCGGGGAACAAGCCAAGAGGGCAACCACGGCCAGCATAGCCACAGCTGCGAAAACAAGCCTCCATCTATTCGACAAGATCTACACCTCCTAAAAGGAAAGTATGCGAGATTTGATTCCCTTCGAGTCCATGAAGAAAGGCGTTGCCATTTATACCAACGAAATCTGCCGTTGTCAATCAGAAAGCAATGCAGTTTGACATAACGGACGGGGTGTTATTAGGCCATTGTCGTATCCAAGAAGAGCGGGTTTCGTCATGTCCTGACTGAATAAGATTTCATTTTCCCAAGAAGCGTCCGGGCCCGGCGAGGGGATGCTGCTTTAAGGAGTGGGCGCAAGACATCGGGCGTCATCATCATGAGCGTTATCCGGAGATGTTCAGCGAGTCCTGCCGTCGCCGGGCGATAGCCTGGGTAAGGCGGTCGATGATTATGGCCAGCACGACGATGGCGATTCCGGCGATAGCCCCGTTTCCGGGCTGATTCTTCTGCAGTGCACGCAAGACGTTGTCGCCCAGTCCACCGGCGGCGACCATGCTGGCGATGGTGACCATGGCAAGGGCCATCATGGTTGTCTGGTTGATGCCGGCCATGATGGTGGGGAGGGCCATAGGGACCTGGACCTTGGTCAGTATCTGGAAAGGTGTCGCGCCGAAGGAACGGGCGGCTTCCACGGTTTCGGGGGAAACCTGACGAATCCCCAGGTTGGTCAGGCGGATGACCGGGGGAACGGCGTAGATGATGGTGGCGAAGATGCCGGCAGGCTTGCCCAAGCCAAAGAACAAGATGCCCGGAATGAGATAGACGAAGCTGGGCATGGTCTGCATGCCGTCCAGGATGGGCCGCATCAAATTGTCGGCGAGCTGGTTGCGCGCACCGATGACTCCCAAAGGCAAGCCGATGGCTACCGAAATGGCTACCGCGACGACCATCAACGCGATGGTGTCAATTGTGTTGGGCCACAATCCCATGAAGCCGATGAAGAGCAGGCCGCCGAGGGTCAACCCCACGAGGGCCCAGCGTCCCACGGCGAAGGACAGCACCGCCAAGCCGACCAGCATGGCTGGCCAGGGAACCCATTCAAGAATGGTCTCAATGTAGACCAAGGAGTAGGTGATGGCGTCACTCACTCCGTCGAACAGCCAACTGCCCTTTTCGGTGAGCCAATCTATGCCGTCATCTATGGCCTCGCCGGTCACTTCCCGGAGGGATTTTTCGATGGTTATGGTCGCGCCGCCGGTGGTAGGGACTTCAGATGTGGAGACGGTGGTGGGGAAGTCCATTCCCGGACCCCCGGTGGCGAGGCTTGCTATGAGAACCAGCAAGACCAAGGCTGCTCCGGTGGCCCAGAGGTACCGCCGAGGGAGATTGGCGGGGTTGAACCTGGCTTGGGATACTTCCCGAGAAGGGTCTGGCTGGGAGTCCTGGGTTTCGTTGTCAGTGCGACTCAGGACGGCCATGAGAAAAACTCCTGCTCTGGTGGAACTGCGGATTATTCTTCCTGGTGGCTGTCGGCGGCGGTGTCGGTGGAGGTTTCGGCGATGGCCTCGGCGAGGGCGCTGCGGTGGATTTCTCCGATGAGGGTGTTGTTTTCGTCAACCACGGGGATGGGATAGTCGCTGCCCATGGCCACCGGGATGAGCTGATCGAAGGTGGTGTTGGGAAAGACCGGGAGGTAGTTGGACTCGACGTGGTCCCAGGCTTCGTCGATGCGGCGGACGCCAAGCTGGAGGGCCTTCTGGGCGCTGCTGATGGAGAGCATTCCCAGGTAGTGCTCTTGGCGGTCCACCACCCAGGCGGCGTCGCCGTCGCTGGCGCCGATGGTGTGGAGGGCGGCGCGGGGACCCTGATGGCCCATGACGGTGGCCTTGGGAGCGACCATGACCTTGCTGGCGGTCATGATGGTCTCCAGCCGGACATCCTGTGTGAATTCGCCGACGTATTCGTCCTCGGGACGGAGCACGATGTCCTCGGGGGAGCCGATCTGAGCGACGGCGCCGTCGTGCATGATGGCGATGCGGTCGCCGAGCTTGAGGGCTTCGTTGAGGTCGTGGGTGATGAAGACGATGGTCTTGTGGAGCTCGGTCTGGAGGCGCAGGAGTTCGTCCTGCATCTGGCGACGGATGAGGGGGTCGAGTCCGCTGAAGGGTTCATCCATGAGGAGGATGTCGGGGTTAACGACAAGGGCGCGGGCCAACCCGACGCGCTGCTGCATTCCGCCGGAGAGCTGGCGGGGGTAGGAATCCTCCCAGCCTCCCAGGCCGACGAGTTCGAGGACTTCCTTGACGCGCTGGTAGCGGGTTTCCCGGTCGACGCCTTGGGTCTCCAGGCCCCAGGCGGCGTTGTCCAAGACGGTGCGATGGGGCATGAGGCCGTAGTGCTGGAAGACCATGGCGATCTTCCGGCGGCGGAAGTCGGTGAGATCCTTATCCGTCATCCGGGTGATGTCATCGCCGTCGACGACGATTTCGCCGGAAGTGGGTTCGATGAGGCGGATGAGGCAGCGGACGAGGGTGGACTTGCCGCTGCCGGAGAGTCCCATGACGACGAAGGTCTCGCCGCGGGCGACGTCGAAGCTGACGTCCTGCAGGGCGACGACGGCTCCGAGGTCAGCCAGGATCTGGGACTTGTCCTTGCCCTCGTTTTCGGGAGCGGTCACCTGGGAAGCGTTCTTGCCGAAGACTTTCCAGAGGGACCTGACGCTGATGTAGGGGGCGCCGTTTTCACCGGCGGAGGATGGGGTGGGTTGGGGAGCGTCGGCAACCGGGTTGCGGGAGCTAACCATAACGTGGCCTTTTTGTAACACCCGCCTTATTCGGGCCCAATTCCAGCAACTTGTCCAAGGGCCCGTCCGGCCGGGGGGCGGCGTTGTCTGCAAGGGGGGCGGGCCCGCAGGCTTCTACCGTCCCACCTGCGGGGCTACCGTAAGTCCCCGGCATCCGGTTTGTCAAATGCGGGGGGTCCTGCTTGGAGAGAGCTCAAAGAGGGCGGGCCTGGGTCGGATGTCCGGGGAGTCCGGGACGGCGCGGGAGCGGTCCGGTTTCGGATGCAGGGGGTTTGGTGTAAGATTATTCAAGCTGGGAACCGTCGAATCCGGCGGCCGCGGGGCTGGGGAAATCCGGCTCCTGGGAGGAAGCAATGCCGAAGATAACGATCATTGGAACCGGCCTCATCGGGACTTCGATGGGCCTGGCATTGCAGCAGTCGAACCTGAAAGACCTGATGGTGGTCGGAACGGACTCGGAGCACAGCGCGCGCTCGGCAGCCCAGAAAATGGGGGCTTTCGACAAGGTCGAAACCAGGTTCTTCGATGCCATAGAAGATGCCGACATCGTCGTGCTGGCAACGCCGGTCATGGCGATGAAGGATATCATGGAGGTGATGGGCGACGGTCTGAAGGAAGGGGCCATAGTCACCGACGTGGGCAGTTCCAAAGGGGTGGTCCTCGACTGGGCGGCGGATTCGCTGCCTGAGCATGTGGATTTCGTGGGGGGCCATCCGATGGCCGGCAAAGAGACCTCGGGCCCTCAGGCAGCGGAAGCAACCCTGTTCACGGACAAGGTGTACTGCATCATCCCAGGGAGCGGGGCCAGCGAGGCATCCGTGGGCGACGTTGCCACCCTGGTTGAAGGGATCGGAGCCAAGCCGTATTTCATCGGGACGGACGAACACGACAGTTTCGTGGCCGCCGCGAGCCACCTCCCCTTCCTGCTGTCCGCGGCCCTGGTGGGATGCACTTCCAAGAGCATAAACTGGGCGGACATCGCGCAGTTGGCGGCATCGGGGTACCGGGATATCACCCGGCTGGCGGCGGGAGATCCCATCATGCACCGAGACATCTGCGTCACCAACTCGAAGCCGATCGTGGCGTGGATCGACGCGTTCATCCGGGAGCTGCACGACCTGCGGCAGGTGCTGGATGCAGAGGATGGTCCCGACCCGGCGGCGGTGAAGACGGTTTTCGACGATGCTTTCGATGCGCGGGCAAAATGGATGGCGGGGGCGGTGACGCTGGAGTCCCGGGATTTCAGCCCGCAGCGGGAGCTGCCGACATTCGCGGAGAGCATGGGGGAAATGTTCTTGGGGCGGCGGATATTGGACAGAAGGGACCGGATCATGCGCGGGCTCCGGGGGAACCGGGACCGATAACCCGTTGGGTTGACCAGCCTGCCGAGAGCTCCCGCTTCTCCCGTTCTAGGGGTCCAGTTGCAAGTAATCCCCGAATCCAATCCGGCTCCGCCGCTGCTGGTAGCGATCAGCGGCCCGTCGGGAGTGGGCAAAGACGCCGCTCTATCCCGTTTGAAGGAAATGGACCGCCCGTGGCACTTCGTGGTTACCGCAACTACCAGGGAGCCGCGGCCGGGGGAAAGGGACGGGGAGCACCATATTTTCCTGGACACCGAGACTTTCCTGAAAATGCGGGACCGGGACCAGTTCGTGGAAACGGCGGAGGTGTACGGGCGGTGGTATGGAACTCCGCGGGCGCAGGTGAGGCAGGCCCTGAAGGATGGCAAGGACGTCATCCTGCGGGTGGATGTACAAGGAGTGGCCACAGTGAAAGCGCTGGCCCCGGAAGCGGTGAGCATAATGATTGTGCCCGAGTCGCTTTCCGAGTTGAGAAAGCGGTTGGCGGCTAGGGGGAGTGAAACGTCCGATGACCTGGATGTCCGCTTGCAGGCGGCGCAGCAGGAACTGGCGGAGGTTGGCAGCTTCGACTACCGGGTGGTCAACCGGGATGGACAACTGGAGCGGACGGCTTGCGAAATCGACGCGATTATCACCGCCGAAAAGTGCAGGGTGATGCCCAGGGTAGTCCAGCTTCTCTGAGGCCCCGACTGTGGCCAATCCGTGAGGGATTTCGTGCCGGAACATACCGATCCGAAAATGGTTGAAGCGCAGCAAAACATTCCTGCTTCCCCGGGGGAACGCAGGGAGGAACTGCGCCCACGGCTTCCCGAGTGGCTGAAGGTGAAGATGCCGGGGGGACCGCGGTACATGGAGCTGAAACAGCTGATGCGGGGGCACCGGCTGCATACGGTCTGCGAGGAAGCCCACTGTCCCAACATTGGCGAGTGCTGGGAGCGGAGCGCGGCAACCTTCATGATCCTGGGGGATATCTGCACGCGGGCGTGCCGCTATTGCGCTGTGACGACCGGGCGGCCAATTGGCCTGGACCTGCTGGAGCCGGTGCGGCTGGCCGAAACGGTCAAGATGATGGGACTGGAATATTGCGTGATCACCTCGGTGAACCGGGACGATTTGTCCGATGGGGGAGCCGGAGTTTTCGCGGCTTGCATCCGAAGGATCCGGGAGGAAGTCCCCGGATGCAGCGTGGAGGTCCTGATCCCCGATTTTGCCGGGTCCTGGGAAGCGTTGCGGGCAGTGGTGGAGGCGAAGCCCGACGTTTTGAACCACAACATCGAATCGGTCCGGCGGGTTTTCCGGTCGGTGCGCCCCAAGGGGGACTACCAGCTTTCCCTGGACCTGCTGGCGGAAGCCAAGGCGATTGATCCGTCGACAGTTACCAAGTCGGGGATCATAGTTGGGATGGGGGAGACCGAGGACGAGCTGGTGGAGACGATGCGGGACCTGAGGGGCGTGGACTGCGATCTGCTGACCATCGGACAATACCTGCGGCCGTCCATCAAGCATCTGCCGATTGACCGGTTCTACACTCCGGCGGAGTTTGAAGAACTGGGGCGAATCGGGAAGGACATGGGGTTCAAACACGTGGCTTCCGGGCCACTGGTACGGAGCTCATACCACGCCGACGAGCAGAGGGCGGCGGCGGTGGGTCAGGGTTAGGGGCCGGGTCTAACCGCCGCTGCGGGCTTCCGGGTGGACGATGAGGCCGCGGTGGGGGGCGAGAGCGACGTCCACGGAAAAGGTGCTCCCGGCGTGGTCGAGGATGCCGGTGAATTTGAGGGACGGGGTTTCGGATAAGTACTCAATTTCGCCGGTGGCGTTGATCTGAAAGGGCCGGTCGTGGCCGGGGTAGATGACCCGGGTTGCATCCAAGATCTTCCGGACACTTTCGCGGGCCTCGTCCTCGCTCCAGAAAATAAGGCCCGGGGCGCCGCGTCCGATGGTACCGGCCTCGGTAATAGCGTCGCCGCCGATGCAAACGGCGCCAGACGGGGTTAACACGAGAAGGCTGATGTGTCCCCTGGTATGACCGAAGGTCTCGATGATGGTCACTCCCGGCTCCAGTTCGGTGTCGCCGGAGATGAGGCGGACGGTCTGGCCGCTGAGGGTGTCGGCGAAGTAGCGGGCGGTGGCGTTATCGCCGGCTCGGGGGTTGCGAGTGTATTCCAGCTCCTTTTCGTGGAGGATGGTTTCCGCGCCGGGGAACAGGTCGGTGTTCTGGCAATGGTCCCAGTGGGCATGAGTCAGGACCACGCAGGCGACGTCGGAAGGCTGGACTCCCCGCTGCTCGAGCTGTTCGATGAGCTGGTTACGGCGTCCGTAGTGGGCAACGTCGACGATGGTGAGGACTTCCCCTCGAATCAAGGCCACGGTGGAGAGTCCCAGGTTGGCCTGGTCGGTATTGAAAGTGTAACCGGCGAGAAGTATCTCGATTTCGGGCATCGTGTCTCGTTAACTCCCTGATTTCGCCGGGGGCGCCGGCGGGCGGGCCGATTATAACATTGCAGTGTCCGCAGGTCGGGCGAACGGGAAGAGGTATCCTATCATCGCTGATATTGTCCTGATCAACGCGCGGGTCTACACCATGGACGACGATAACCCGTCGGCCGAAGCGATTGCGGTCGGCGGTGGGCGGATCATCGCGGTGGGCCCGGAAGGAAGCGTCGCCACATGGGCGGGCCGCCGAAGCGAGGTCGTGGACTGCCGGGGCATGACGCTCCTGCCGGGGTTCCATGATGCTCATTGCCACCTGTTTGCCACGGCGTCGGCGTTAACCGGCGTGGACTGCCGGGCGCCCGAGGTTGGCTCCATTGTTCGTCTCCAGCAGGTAATCCGCGAGGAAATGGGGAGACGGGAGGCTGGAACCTGGATCAAGGGGTTCGGGTACGATGAACAGGACCTCATGGAGAAGCGTCATCCCGTCCGCTGGGACCTGGACGCGGCTGCGCCAGACCACCCGGTGCGCATTGATCATCGGAGCGGTCATGCGATGGTCCTGAACAGCCGGGGCTTGGAGTTGGCGGGGATCCTTCGGGATACGGTGGATCCGACTGACGGAGTGATCGAAAGAGAAGAGGACAGCGGCGAGCCGACGGGGGTCCTGTTCGAGATGGCCGGTTGGCTCCGGGAACGGTTGAGCGGTTCCGGCAGGGGAGATGCCGCGGCGATCAGGACGGAGGGGTTGTCCCGTTTGAACCGGCTGTTGCTGGAGTGCGGAATCACGTCGGTGCAGGATGCCGGGCCGGGCAACGATTGGGCCCGTTGGGGGGCGTTTTCCGAACTGGTGGAGTCGGAGCGGTTGGGCTGCCGGGTGACGATGATGTCGGGTGCGTCCCGGCTGGGAGAGTTCGCGCAACGGGGCATGAAGTGGGGTTATGGGAACGGCAGGCTGCGGTTGGGCCACGCCAAGGTGATGCTGACCATGACCACCGGTGCCCTGCAACCGGGGATTCCAGAGCTGACGGAAATAATCTCCTGGGCCCACTCGACAGGGTTTCCGGTGGCGATTCACGCCGTGGAGCAGGAGGCAATTCACGCGGCTTGCCGGGCCTTCAGGAAGGCGGGGGCGCAACAGCCCAAGTTACTGTCCCCGGCGGTCTTGGACCGGATTGAACATTGTTCGGAGGGGACAATGGAGGCCATCCAGGGTGTGAAAGACGCCGGTGTTATGGTGGTGACGCAACCGGGGTTTATTCACTGGAACGGGGAACGGTACCGGGAGAACGTGGACCCCGGGCTGCTGCCGGACCTCTATCCGGTGGGGGGACTGGCTACCGCCGGGGTCCCGGTGGCATTCAGTTCCGATTCGCCCGTGATCTATCCGGACCCGTGGCCGGGAATCGCTGGAGCGGTGTCGCGGCGCACGAGGGAGGGGCGGTTGCTACCGGGGAGTGAGGAAGCATCCCAGACGATTCCCGTCCTGGACGCGATCAGATGTTACACCAGGGGAGGGGCAACTTCGGAGGGTACGGGGAACGGGAAGGGAAGATTGAAGGCAGGGATGGCAGCCGATATGGTGCTGGTGGACCGGGATCCGTCGGAAACCGGTCCCACGGAGCTGCCGGGGATAAAGACGGCGCTGACGATGGCGGGCGGACGGGTCGTGTTCGAGAATTGGTCCTAGCGTCCCGACATCAGCGGTAACGTTCCCGGACGTATTCGGCGAGGGCCTGGAGAGAGTCCCGTGCCTCACATCGGGGGAGGGATTCGAGCTCGCGCAGCCCGCGGGCGCAATAGTCCCGGACTTCCCCGTAGCAGTCGGCCACCACACCGGAGTTGTGCACCATCTCGATGGCCTGGTCCAGGTGGCGGTCATTGGTGCGATCTTTCAGGTATGCGGCGACCGGGTTGTCGGTTGGGTAACGCTCCAAAAGCATGATGCTGGGAAGGGTGAGGATACCGTTCATCAGGTCGTTGCCGACGGGTTTACCCATCTCGACAGGATCGCCCTGAAAATCCAGCAGGTCGTCGACTACCTGGAAAGCGATGCCCATGCTGAAACCGTAGTTGCTGAGGGCGGTGATCTGGGGTTCGGGTGCGCCGCCGAGGATGGCGCCGCATTCCGCCGCGGTACGGAAAAGGGAAGCGGTCTTGCGCGAGATCCGGTCCTGATAGCCCTGGCGTGTCTGTTCCGGGTTATAGTTGTTGAAGTATTCGCTAATCTGCCCGGTGGAAAGCTGGCGGAGGGTCTCGGCGAACCGGCAAACCACTCGGAGGTTACCCGTGTCGCAGACCCAGGTTGCCGACGCGGAGAAGACGTAATCGCCGAGCAGTATAGCGACGTGGTTACCCCATTGGTGGCTGACGGTGGGCTTACCGCGGCGCATGACCGAGTCGTCCACGGTGTCGTCGTGGATGAGGGTAGCGAGGTGGAGCAGCTCGATTCCGACGGCCATGGTTATGGGGGACTCGTCCAGGGGGCCGTAGAAGTCCGATGCCAGCAGGGTCATGGCCGGTCGGATGCGCTTCCCGCCGGTGGACAGCACGTAGTCCAACAGCATCTTCAGGTTGGGGACGGTTGCTTCGTCGAGACTGCGCAGGCGGGTTTCGACGGTCTGGAGGCGGGACTGGATTGGCGCGTAGATGGTGATGGTCCGCTCGTCAAGTCCGGGGAGCAAGGCTGTTCTTAACCTCCGGCGCCGGCAAGGCGTTGGGTCTCTTGCTCCACCACCTCGGGGTCCAGCTTGGTGTACAGGGGTTGGGGTTGCCGCAAGGGAGATCCGGCCTGGATCTGGCCGATGCAGTGGGCGAAGTCCCAGGGTTGATCGGATACCTCACCGTCCAGTCCCAGGAAATGATGAATCTTGTCGGAGCTGAAGGGCAGGAACGGGGCCAGGAGTATTTTGAGGGCGTTGAGCACCCGCAGGGCGTTCCACAGGGTGGCAGCGGCATCGCCGGAGTCGGTGCGAATGGCCCGCCAGGGGGCGCGGGCGTCGAGGTAACGGTTGGTGTCCTGGGCCAATCCGAAGGCCTGGGTGATGGCGGCCTTGAACCGGCAATTGGCCAGGTTGTCTTCGACGCGGTCCCAGGCGGCGCGGGCGGTCTCGATAATTTCCTGGTCGGCAGGGGTGAGGTTCCCTGGCGTTGGGACCACTCCCTCAAAATTCCGGTAGGTGAAGGAGAGCACCCGGTTGACCAGGTTGCCGTAGGTGGCGACCAGTTCCTCGTTGTTGCGGCGGACGAACTCGGACCAGGCGAAGTCGGCGTCGCCGGTCTCGGGCATGTTGATGGAAAGGAGGTAACGCAGGGGGTCCGGGTCGTAGCGTTCCAGGTAGTCAGGGACCCACAGGGCCCAATTCTGGCTGGTGGAGAATTTCCGCCCCTCGAGGCTGAGGAACTCGTTGGCGGGAACGTCGTAGGGCAGGTTCAGGTCGTGGCCGTAGCCCATGAGGATGGCGGGCCAGATGATGCTGTGGAAGGGGATGTTGTCCTTGCCAATGAAATAGTAGGACCTAGTGCCCGAGTCCTTCCAGAAGTCCTGCCACCGGTCCGGCTCGCCGTTGTTGGCCGCCCACTCGATGGCCGCGGAGAGATAGCCTATGACGGCTTCGAACCAGACGTAGATGCGCTTGTCGTCGTAGCCTTCCAGGGGAATGGGGACACCCCAGGAAAGGTCGCGGGTTATGGCCCGGTCCTTCAACCCGCCTTCGAGGAAGGAGCGGGTGGAATTGGCGACGTTGGCCCGCCAGTGGTCCTGCTGCCGTATCCATTCGAGGAGCTGTTCCTGGAAGGCCGAGAGCTTGAGGAAGAAGTGCTCGGACTCGCGAAATTCGGGGCTCTCTCCGCTGAGGATGCAGCGGGAGTCGATGAGGTCCTGGGGGTCAAGGGTGCGGCCGCAGGCGTCGCACTGGTCGCCGCGAGCACGATCGTTGTCGCAATGGGGGCAGCGGCCTTCGATGTAGCGGTCGGGAAGGAAGCGCCGGCAGCCGGCACAGTAGGCCAGGAGCATGTTGTCGGGGTAGATGTACCCCTTTTCCATGAGGTCGAGGAAAAGCTCCTGGGCAACCCTTTGGTGATTTTCGGTGTCGGTGGTGGTGAAGAGGTCGAAAGAGACGCCCAGTTGCTGCCAGGTCTGGAGGAACTGGGGGTGGTAGCGGTCCAGCACCTGCTCCGGGGTGATCCCCTCCTGCTCGGCGCGGACGGTGATGGGAGTGCCGTGGGCATCGCTGCCGGAAACCATGAGCACATCGTTGCCGCGCATCCGGTGGTAGCGGGCGAAGATGTCGGCGGCAAGGTAGCATCCGGCGATGTGACCCATGTGGAGGGGCCCGTTGGCGTAGGGCCAGGCGACCCCTATGAAAATGCGCTCTGACACTGGAGGTGTTCCGGGCAGGGTATGGATTGTGGATTTAAGGCGGGGTCTCACCGATGAAGGAGACGTTGAGCCTCGGGGGGTATTCTAGCACAACCGGGACGGGGGAGTGGATTTTCGCGACGGCGTTTCTGAAGGGAACAGGGCATTTTCATTTTCGCCGCACCCAATGCCCTCCACGTTGGTCCTTAGCTTGTCTCATCGCTGTCCGCCCGCAGTTTGAGAGGCTCCACACGAACGGACTCGCCAGCGACTTGAGAGAACGAAAAGCCCTGTTTCTTGGCTGGCGCATCATTGACAAATTCGTAGGGGGTTGCTAGAATTGTTGGCTGTCGTACCCCGCGTTGAGTGGGAGTAGTACGGGTACCCTGTCCCCAGAGAGTCGGCTCATGGTGGGAAGTCGGCGGCAGAAGGACCCGGAACTCGCCCAGGAGCGGCCCGCCTGAAACATAACAGTAGGGCGCGGCGGTTAGGCCCCGATAGAGGCCGTCAAAGTGCTCCGGCAACGCCCGCTGATATAGTGGATGCCGCCGGAGAAGAAGGGTGGTACCGCGGGCAACTGAAACCCGTCCCTTCCGTGGGGACGGGGCTTTTTTATGGCCGGGGCTGTCCAGCCGTCTTGGAAAAGTTACCTTGAACGGCAGCGAAAGCGGCCCAATTGAGAACGAGGATAGCCATGGAGTTACCCAGGGAGCTGACGGGGGCCGAGATCGTCTGCGAAAGCCTGCTCCAGGAAGGCGTGGAGTACGTTTTTGGGATTCCCGGCGGAGCGGTCCTGCCCTTCTACTGGGCCATGCCCAAGTATCCCGAGCTGCGCCATATTTTGGTGCGTCATGAGCAGGCGGCGGCCATGGCCGCTGACGGGTATGCGAGGGCTACGGGAAGGGTCGGGGTATGCACCGCCACCTCAGGGCCCGGCGCAACGAATCTGGCGACCGGAATCGCCGCCGCCCAGATGGACTCGGTGCCGATGGTGGCCATCACCGGCCAGGTCCCGAGAGCCGCCATCGGACGGGATGCCTTCCAGGAAACGGACGTGACGGGGATGACGCTGCCCATCACCAAGCACAACTACTTGGTGATGGACGTCAAAGACATCGCACCGGCAATCAAAGAGGCCTTCCACATTGCCAATACGGGGCGGCCCGGGCCGGTACTGGTTGATATTCCCAAGGATGTGCTACTGGGGGCCAGGACGCACTTTGTCTGGCCGGAGGAAGTCAGCCTTCCGGGGTACAATCCGCCGGGGGCGGCCGACCCGGAACAGATTGCCAAGGCGGCGGACTTGATTGCCAGCGCGCAGCGGCCGGTGATCCTGGCCGGGCACGGCGTAATCATCTCCCGGGCATTCGAGGAACTGCAGGAACTGGCAGAGCGGGCGCAGATTCCGGTAATCACGACGCTGCTGGGATTGAGCTCGTTTCCGACGGACCACATCTTGAACGTGGGGATGCCGGGGATGCATGGGATGGCGTACGCCAGCCTGGCAATCGACCAGGCGGATCTGCTGATTTCACTGGGGATGCGGTTCGACGACCGGGTGACTGGGCGGCTGGCGGACTTCGCGCCCAACGCGCGGATCGTCCACTTCGACATAGATGCTTCTGAGTTCAGCAAGAACGTGAAGGTTGATGTCCCAGTGCTGGGAGACCTGAAACAGGCTCTCCGGCAGTTGCTGCCCCAGATCCAGCGCACGGTGCGGATGGAGTGGCTGCAGCGCATAGATACGATGCGGGCGGAGCATCCATCCCTGTTGATCCGGGACACCCACGAATTGCTGCCGCAGTACGTGATGCAGCAGCTTTCCGAGGTGACCAACGGGGAGGCGCTGGTGGTGACCGGCGTGGGTCAGCACCAGATGTGGGCCGCCCAGCACTACCATTTCAAAGAAGCCAACACCTGGGTGACATCCGGCGGCTTGGGGACGATGGGCTTCGAGGTTCCAGCGGCGCTGGGAGCCAAGCTAGGCAGGCCGGACAAGACGGTGTGGTCGGTGGCGGGGGACGGTGGTTTCCAGATGACCATGTGCGACCTGGCCACGGCAGTAGAAAACAACATCGATGTGAAGTTCGCCATCCTGAACAACGGCACGCTGGGGATGGTGCGGCAGCTGCAGGACCTGTTCTACGACACCGGGTTCGTGGCGACCATCTATTCAGGGAACCCGGACTTCGTGAAGCTAGCTGACGCCTACGGCATTCTGGGCATACGGGTCACGGACAAGGCCCAGGTGGCGGGGGCCATCCAGAAGGCGATGGACACGCCGGGCCCGGTGATCGTGGACTTCATCGTGAAGCAGGATGAGCACGTCTTCCCGATGATACCGGCGGGGGAGTCGGTGAACGAGATGCTGGAGGAGCCAATCCCGGAGCGGGTGATCTGATGAGCGTCCACGAAGAACTGCACACGATAATCGCGCTGGTCGAGGACAAGCCGGGTGTCCTGACCCGGGTCGCCGGTCTTTTCCGGCGCCGGGGGTTCAACATCCGCAGCTTGGCGGTGGGACACAGCGAGCAACCGGGGCTTTCCCGGATGACCTTCGTGGTTGAAGGGGACGAGTATACGGTTGACCAGTGCACCAAGCAGCTGGACAAGCTGATTGACGTGGTGAAGGTTTCCAATATCACCGAAGAGGACGTGGTGGCGCGGGAACTGGCCTTGATCAAGGTGCGGACGACGATGGAAACCCGGAGCCAGATCATCGAGATAGTGCGGCTGTTCCGGGCCAAGACCGTTGACGTGGGGGCCCAGTCGCTGGTTATTGAAACGACGGGGGAAGAGGACAAGATCAACGCGCTGCTGGACCTACTGCAGCCCTTCGGCATCCTGGAAGTCATGCGGACCGGGCTGGTGGCGATGGTGCGGGGCAAATCGGACGCGCAGGTCAGCGACAATTTTGGAATCAGCTACCTGGGCAACGGCAGGGCCCGGGTGGCGGCCACGGAAATCGGCTCATACTAGGACCGGCTCATTCGGGCCGGGGCATCGCTAAAAGGGGAAAGAAAGAGAATGGTCACGGTTTACTACGACAATGACGCAGACCTGGGGCTCCTGGAAGGCAAGACCATCGGCATGGTCGGGTACGGCAGCCAGGGTCACGCCCACGCACTGAACCTGCGGGACAGCGGGCAGAAGGTGATGGTTGGACTTTATCCGGAGAGCCGGAGCCGGGCCGCCGCGGAAGCCGAGGGACTGGAGGTCGCCGACGTTCCCGAGGTTGCGAAGGCCGCCGACATTCTGATGGTGGCGATTCCCGACCACATCCAGGGAGAAATTTACCGGACGGAGATTGCGCCCAACCTGCGGCCAGGTTCCGCGCTGATGTTCGCCCACGGGTTCAGCATCCACTATGGCGAGGTTGTGCCTCCGCCGGAGATGGACGTGATGATGGTCGCGCCCAAGGCCCCGGGGCACCGGATGCGGGAGCAGTTCTTGGAAGGCATCGGGGTTCCGGGCCTGCTGGCGGTCCACCAGAACGCCACGGGGAACGCCCGGGAGATCGGTCTGGCCTACGCCAAGGGAGTCGGCTGCACCAGGTCCGGCGTTTTGGACACGACGTTCAAGGATGAAACGGAGACGGACCTGTTCGGCGAGCAGACGGTCCTGTGCGGGGGCATAACCGCCCTGATCAACACCGCGTTCGAGACGCTGGTGGAAGGCGGCTATCCGCCGGAGATGGCCTACTTTGAAGTCCTGCACGAGATGAAGCTGATCGTCGACCTGATCCAGCAGGGCGGTTTTAACTACATGCGGTACTCGGTCAGCGACACGGCCGAGTATGGGGACCTGACCCGGGGGCCGCGGGTCATTGACGAGCACGTCAAGGAAAACATGAAGAAAATCCTGGCTGACATCCAGGATGGCACCTTCGCCCGGGAGTGGATTACCGAGAACCACGAAGGGCGTCCCCGGTTCCGGCCGCTGCGGGAGGAAGCCCGCTCCAGCCAGATCCACGAGGTCGGCCGCGGTCTGCGGGCGATGATGCCGTGGCTGGACCCCAAGGAAGTTTAGGTCAACCATGACTACTGCCACTACCGACACTCCCGATGGAGAGAGATTGGCCCGGCTTGAGATTCGGGTCGAACACGTAGAGCGCCAGATAGCCGAAATTAGAGAGGATATCCGGGACGTCAGGTCCAAAATAGACAGGAACTTACTGTGGATTTTGGGAGTTAATATCACGATGTGGCTATCTCTGGTCGCCATGTGGATAACAACTATGCTCACCGTGGTGAATAAATTGGGGGGATAGAACCCATTGCCCGGTCTCTAACCTGGAATCGCGGCGTTCATTATCAAAACACCCAAAGGGAGCAAAATTTTATGCAGCAGGAGATGTTGAGTGCAGTTCACCATCGCACGCTGGTCTTGGCTGGGCTGGCTGCGGTGGACTGCGTGACCCTGTGGCCCGCTTCTCCTCAGTACGTCTACTGATATTTCACGTCCCAAACTCAAGGAGAAGACAACTATCATGGCTAACGAGCGAGTTAAGTTCCTGGACACCACCCTGCGGGATGGAGAACAGTCCGCGGGCATTGGCATGACCGTGGACGAGAAGATGGAGATCGCCAAGCAGTTGGAGCGGCTGCAGGTGGACGTCATCGAGGCCGGTTTTGCCGCCAGCTCACCGGGGGACTTCCGGGCGGTAAACAACATTGCCAAGGAGGTCAGAGGTCCTGTAATCGCGTCCCTGGCAAGGGCCCATCCCAACGACGTCGACCAGGCGTGGGAAGCCATCAAGGTGGCCGAGTCGCCACGAATCCACGTATTCCTGTCGTCCTCCGAGATTCACGTCATGCACCAGCTTCGCAAGAACCGGGAAGAGGTGATGGACCTGGCGGTGAGCATGGTGGAGCGGGCCAAGGGGTATTGCAGCGACGTGGAGTTCTCCCCGATGGACGCCACCCGCACCGATCCTGAGTACCTGTACCAGATGCTGGAGGCGGTGATCAAGGCGGGAGCAACCACCATCAACGTCGCCGACACCGTCGGATACGCGATCCCGTCCAACTTCGCCGACCTCATCCGAAGCATCAAGGAGAAGGTGGCCGGCGCGGACAAAGTTACCATGAGCGTCCACTGCCACAACGACCTGGGGCTGGCGGTTTCCAACAGCCTCGCCGCCATCGAAGCGGGCGCGCGGCAGGTTGAGGGGTGCATCAACGGGATCGGAGAGCGGGCCGGCAACGCATCCCTGGAAGAGATAATCATGGCCCTGGACACCCGGAAGGACCTGTTCCAGGTGGACATCGGCATTGACACAACCCAGCTTTACCCGTCCAGCCGCCTGGTCAGCCGCATCACCGGCATGGCGGTGCAGGCCAACAAGGCCGTCGTCGGCGAGAATGCCTTCCGCCACGCCTCCGGGATTCACCAGGACGGGGTCCTGAAGGACCGCTCCACCTACGAGGTGATGCAGCCGGAGCGGGTGGGCGTCCCCGGAAACAGCCTGGTGCTGGGCAAGCTCAGCGGACGGGCGGGCCTGCAGGCGCGTCTGGAGGCGCTGGGATACTCATTGAACCGGGAGGAGATTACTAACGTCTTCGAGTCTTTCAAGGTGCTGGCCGACAAGAAGCGGGAGGTGACTGACCGGGACCTGGAGATCCTCATGGACGAGGAGAAGCGGGAGTCGAGTGAGCCGATAAGCTACACGCTGGACCAGGTCCACTTCTCCAGCGGCGACCACGACATTCCCACGGCAACCGTGCGGCTGGTCGGGCCGGACGGCTCGATTATTACCGACGCCTCGACGGGTAACGGCCCGGTGGACGCGGTCTGCAAGGCGATAGACCGGGTGGTGGGCTGCTCGAACAAGCTGTCCGAGTTTAACGTGCAGGCGGTGAGTGAGGGCGTGGACTCAGTGGGAACGGTGACCATGCGCATCGATAACCTGGGACGGACCTTCTCGGGCCGGGGCGCGGACACCGACATCATCGTCGCCAGCGCCAAGGCCTACCTCAGCGCGGTCAACCGGATGCTGGCCGCCGACGAGGAAGCGGAGCTGCCGGCGGTGGGCACGACGCCGGACTAATCCCCTTTCATCCCCAGGCGGGACAGGAAAGAAAGGAGCGGTTGCAAACCGCTCCTTTTTGGTTGGGAATTGTGTCGCTGCGTAAAGGGGTCATTCGTTCACGGGTCAGTATTATTGACTCCCGGCCAGCCGTTCCGCGTCATCGATGTACTGCCCAACACGCCTTATCAATGCCTCGTCCTCCTCGGGGTCGAAAATCCCCAGGTAGAAGCAGTGGCCATGTAGCGAACCTTGAACGTGGTAATAGCGGGCGTTCAAATTGAGTGCTTTCACGTCCCGGAAGTCTCTGGACAGTTCCTTCAGTCCAACTGAGATGAGGGTTGAGTGCGTCACCATCCGGCCGGTACGGGCCAGGATAAGAGCATTGGTGGCCCGCTTGGTGGCACACCACGCCTTTTCCGCCGCGTCCCGCATGTCCCCCTGATCGAGCATAGCCAGCGCCTGCTCGTGGAGTTGATGGGCGTCGGCGAAAATCTCCTGTACGCTTATCGCCTGGGTCATGCGCCTCCTTCAAAGCACCGTCATGCCGGGTGATCCGACGGACAGTTGTATGACCGGAGAGGAGCGGTGTTGGCCCACCCCTTTTCTTGTTTACGGGATTGGGGCTAAGCAAGGGAATTATATACCATCGCAAACATTCCTCTTAAATTAGCTTCATCTGGAAACCCCCGCCGTCCGCCCGGCCATTGCTGTCCAAATGGACGGCGGGGTAGCCGAGTCCGCGAAGGTGGGTGGCCAAGTCGGGGAAGCCGTTGACGGTGTAGACCTGTTTCGGGTTGATCTGCCGGACGTATCCGACCAGGTCGTTGAAGTCGGCATGGTCGCTGAAGGGAAGGCTGGCGTGGCCCGTCCTTCCCCAGCCTAGGCCGCCGCCCTGGGCCCAGCCGGTGAGGTCCATCAGGTGCAGGTTGCGGAAGGAGTCCAGGGACCTGGCAGACGAGCGGCCGGGGGGACAGATTAGCACCTGGCCTTCGGGCCAGACTCCGTCCAGGGAGGCAAAGTCCCCGGGGAAGGCGACGCCTGCCTCCCGGTAGGTCTCGGCGATGCCGAAGCTGCCCTGCTCTAGGGCAACGTCGAAACCCTCCCGCAATAGGTGGTAGAGGATTTCCTGGGCCTTGCCCAAACGCCAGGCGCGGACGACGGGACGGTATCCCTGGGATAGCCACAAGCGGAGGGTCCTGAAGGCCGTTCCCAGGACCTGCTGCTCGTCGGGGAAGACGTACTGGGGCCGGCCGTAGGTGGACTCCATGACCAGCACGTCGCAGGGGACGGGCTGGAGCGGCTCGTTGACCGGGCTGGGACGGGTCTTGAAGTCGCCCGTGTAGAGGAGACGCTCTCCGGTGTCCTTGGACTCGACGAGCACCTGGGATGATCCCAGGCAATGTCCCGCCGGATACAGAGTTAATTCGTAACGGTCCGTTTCCAGTGGCTCCCCGTATTGCAGGACGGTAGGGCTGGATTTGCTGAGATAGTCGGAAAGGAGCAGGCGCGTGTTGGGGGTGACGACGGGGCGGTGGTGACGGGCGGTGTGGTCGGAGTGGGCATGGGAGATGACGCCGCGATCCTGACGGCGCAGGGAGTCCAGCCACAAGTCCAACTCGGGGAGGTAGACTCCCCGGTCAAACCGGACTTCCACGCTGCCGGTCCAGAGGGAATGACATGGGGCCAGTATAGCACCGGCATACCGTCGGGGAGATTACGCCGGGCCGGGCAGGATAGTATAATCGGCGTTGCGGCCCATACCGGACGGGGCGCAATCCATGTTGAGGAGATGATATGCCCGCAGAAGTTGGCGACGCAGCCCCGGACTTTACCCTTCCCTCCGTAAGCGAGGGCGACATAACCCTGAGCAGTTTCAAGGGGTCGAAGAACGTGGTCCTGTCGTTCCATGTGTTCGACTTCACCAGTGGTTGAACTGACCAGGCCACCTCATTCCGGCGCTATAACGGCCAGTTTGAGGAGAATGATGCCCAGGTCCTGGGCATAAGCTGTGACCACCTGAACGCCCACCGCGCGTGGACCACGTCAATGGGCGGCCTTCCTTACCCAGAGCTATCAGACTGGCACCCCAAGGGCGCCGTGACCACCTCCTACGGGCTGTGGAACGACGAGCGGGGAGCCGGCACGCGGGCGGTGATCATCGTCAACAAGGAAGGGGTCATCACCTACCGGCAGACTTACACGCCGGGCATCCTACCGGACCCGGCGGATATCCTGGCCGAAGTCCAGAAGCTGAAGTAGGGACCGCCGGCTGAGATGAAGAAGCCCCGGTCATGTAAGGACCGGGGCTTCTTCGGTTATGCGGGAGGACGAGTGCGGCCTAGTCGCCGATTTTTTCCACGGTGTAGTGGAGGGTGCCTTTCGGGACAGATATGGAGACCTCTTCGCCAACCATCTTGTCCAGGAGGGCCTGTCCAACGGGGGAGGCAGTGGATATCTTGCCGGCCGAAACGTCGGCTTCGCGGACATCGACAAGGGTGTAATTGACCTGGCGGCCGGAGGACGTGTCCTTGAGAGTTACCCGGGCGCCAACGACCACGCGCATCGCCCTTTCCTGGCCGGCGTTCGCTCCAATAATCTCGGCGTGGCTCAGGCTGTCCTCCAACTCGCGGATCCTGGACTCGATGAGGCCCTGCTGCTCCTTGGCTGCGTCCAGGGGGGAGTTTTCCCGAAAATCCTTGTCTTCCATGGCCCGCTTGATGTCTTCGCGGACTTTCACTCGCTCGACCTTGAGGTCTTCCAACTGGACCTTGAGCCGGTCAAAACCCTCCTGGCTGAGCTGAGGTCCGGAGCTGGTGGCGGGGGTTGATGCTGAGGTCTTGCCGTTGGAGGCTGCCTTGCGGGTGCGGGGAATCCGGAGGTGGGGTGCGAGGCTGGTGTCCACGAGGCCCTGGTCCTTGAGAAAAGCCAGGAAAACCTTGACGGACGCCAACCGCTGGGCGGCGTCGGGGCCTCCCGAACCGGCCTGCTGGGCGTAATCGGCGACTTCGGAAGGAGTCAATTCCCTCACCATTCGCTCCCGCCCGAACCAGGTGATGAACCTTCGGATCTCCTGCTGCCCTTCCAGGGGCTTCTTGCTGTTCTTCTTGGCAGTGGTGAATTGGGTAAGGGCCTCGGAAAAGGACAAGTTGGTAAGGGTCACGGCAATTAACCTCCCGGGTCGCAACTGGGCGACGCGCCCAGACTGAACGAAACTGGGTTATCCTGCTGATCGGGCACCAATCTTGCCCTGAGAAAGTTTATTCATCTTAGCAGTTTCGAGTTGTCGCCGCAACGCAGCCCGGCGTTTCGGGCGGTAAAGGGCAAGGTTCCGGGACGCGGCCGGGGACTCGATACATGGAGGCCGAAGGTCCGCGAAACCTGCTTTCCGGTTGCGATGGTGTGTATACTACGGCCAATGGCAGGCGGTGGATGGGCAGAGGGTTGGGGAGTGTCGCCGTCTAGGGAGGAGGGCTGTGCCCGGAATGGGCGCAGCCGGAGATGAGCCGAGTACGGAGCACCGAGATGGAGGAACCTGAAAGATGAAGGCAGTACAGATTACCGAATACGGCGGCCCAGAGGTTATGAACTACGTCGACCTGCCGGACCTGACTCCCGGCGAGGGCCAGGCGCTGGTGCGGATGCAGGCGGTGGGGGTCAACTTCACCGACACATACAGCCGTTCCGGGGTCAATCCGCCTCCCCTGCCGTGGATCGTGGGGGTTGAAGGGGCGGGAGTAGTCCAGGAGGTTGGCCCGGGGGCCGGGGACTTGCAGGAAGGGGACGTCGTGGCCTATTCCAGCGTGGCCGGTTCCTACGCGGAGCAGGCCGTGATCCCGGCATCACGCCTGGTAAAGATGCCCGAAGGATTGGACGCCAAGGACGGGGCAGCGGCCATGCTGCAGGGGATGACAGCCCATTATCTCTGTCACTCGACTTATCGGGTGCAACCGGGGGACAAGGTGCTGGTCCACGCCGGGGCCGGAGGTGTGGGGCTCCTGCTAATCCAGATGGTGAAGCGGCTGGGCGGGTATGTCTTCTCCACGGTTTCGACCGAGGAAAAGGCGGAATTGGCCAGAGGCGCCGGGGCCGATCACGTGATCCTCTATACACAGGAGGACTTCGCGGAGGTCATCAAAGAGGCGACGGACGGGGCCGGTCTGCAAGTGGTCTACGACGCCGTCGGCAAGACGACCTTCGACGGGAGCATCAGCTGCCTGGGACGGAGGGGCCACATGGTGCTGTATGGGCAGGCAAGCGGAGCCCCCGATCCGCTGGACGTGCGCCGATTGGGGAACGGTTCCCTGTACCTGACCCGGCCCGGGCTGGGCGACTACACCGTGACCCGGGAGGAACTAGAGGAGCGGGCCGGCGACGTTCTGGGGTGGGTGCAATCCGGCGAATTGAAGCTGCGGGTGGAGCACGTTTTCCCGTTGTCCGAGGCAGCGGAGGCCCACCGCCAGCTCGAGTCCCGGGCGACTACCGGAAAACTGATCTTGATTCCCTAGACCGGGGGCGCCGGGCCCGGATAAGGTCCGGCGCCTATTGTTGACCCGGAAAGTCGGGAATGACTATACTGGATCCAGGTTGCCGGGCAGGAGGTGCGTTTATGCCCCAGACAGTGAGCCGTGACGAGGTATACGAGGCGTTGAAGACCGTCTACGACCCGGAAATTCCGGTCAACGTGGTTGACCTGGGCCTGATTTATGACGTTCAGGTGGACGACAATAACGACGTTTTCGTCCAGATGACCCTGACATTTCCCGGGTGCGGAATGGGGCCCCACATCGCGCAACAAGCTGAGTGGGCCGTCCAGGACGTGGAAGGGGTGGAAGAAGTGAACATCGAGCTCACCTTCGATCCGCCCTGGAGCCCCGACCTGATTAGCGAAGAAGCCCGCGCCCAGCTCGGGATCTAGTTTCCCATCCGTTTCCGGCGGGCCGGCGGAGAACGCCGCCAGGCAAGCCGGATCGTCATTGCGCTCCGGCGGAGGTTGTATGTCTACTCCCCAGGAAAACGCCCGCCTGGAACAAATCAAGCGGAGCTGGCAGCAACGCCGCCAGATAACCGACCGGCTGGCTGGAATCACCACCAAGATCGGCGTTTACAGCGGCAAGGGCGGCGTGGGGAAAACCACGGTGGCCGTCAACCTGGCGGCCACGTTAGCCCAGGAGGGCCGAAAGGTCGGGCTGCTGGACGTGGACATTGACTGCCCCAACGTAAACAAGGTCCTCGGGGTTACCGAACCTCCCGGGTACGTCGATGGGGAAATTCTCCCGGCGGAAAAATGGGGGGTCAAAGTGGTGTCCATGGCCTTCTTCCAGGAGAAGGAGGACGAAGCGATCATCTGGCGCGGACCGATGATCCATAACGCGATCAACCAGTTTCTCCAGTCCACCGCGTGGGGCGAACTTGACTACCTGGTGGTGGACCTGCCACCCGGCACCTCGGATTCCCCCTTGACGGTGATGCAGACGATTCCAATGGATGGATTCGTCGTGGTGAGCACGCCGCAGCAACTGGCGAATGTCGATGCGAAGCGCTGCATCAATATGATACGCAAGCTCAACCTGAATATCGTCGGAGTGGTAGAGAATTATACGGGCGAGGTCTTTGGACAGGGGGGCGGGGAGGAAATGGCAAGGGAGGTTGATGCTCCCTTCCTGGGCCGCATGGCGTTGCGGGCGTCTTACCGTGACGCGGACAAGCCGACGGTTCTGGTCGACGACGAAGTCGCCGTGGAGTACGAAAGTATCGCCAGCGCGATGAAGACGAGCTTGAACGCCCTGGGGCGGGAAGCTGCTTAAAGCGGGGCGGCCGGTCCTCAGTCCGGGGCGATAACCTCGGCTTCCAATTCTGCCACTTCCAACGCACCTTCCTTGCGGCGGTTCCGGCGCCCCCGGCCCGCCGGGGCAGTAGGGTGGGCGATGTTCAATAGAACATCAACTTCGTGATTCATCGCTTCCTGGGAAAACTCGCTGAGTTCGCCCATCCGCCGGAATTTCCGATGCCGTTCACGCAGCAGCCTGCCGGTGGACATGCGTGTAACCTGGGCAAACTCCCTCATAACGGCGTAACTCAGATAATCGGCAGCCTGTTGGGGGCTGGAGTGAGCTCCATCGGGGGGTTCGGGGACGACGCTGTCCGCGATTCCCAAATCCACGCAGTCGGCGGCAGTCAGGACCATGGCTTCCGCGGCTTCCCGGTCGAGGGTACGGCTGGGTGAAGGCCCCCCCAGGGTGTGGTTGAGGGAAACGGGTGAGCAGATGGCGTATTGCTGCATCAGGACCCGGTCGGACATTCCCAACGCCAGCGCCGCTTCGCTGCCCCCCTCGCCGATAATCACCGATACCGTGGGAACGGGAACATCCGCCATCAGCGACAGGGTTTGAGCGATGGTGTATCCGATGCCCTGCTCCTCGGCCTCGAGGCCAGGGTCGGCTCCCTGGGTGTCGATGAGGGTGATAAGAGGCAATCTGAACCGTCCGGCGGTTTCGATAATCCGCTGGGCCTTGCGCAGCCCGTCGGGAAAGGTGTGGTAACGGTCGCCGCTCCCCACGGTCCGGCGTTCCTGACCGATCACGGCGACGGGTTCGCCGGCGAGGTAACCGACGCCTCCGAGGATGGACCGGTCATCGGAACTGACCCGGTCGCCGTGCAGCTCGACGAAGTCGTCCAGTATTTCCGGAATGTATACCGAAGACGAGGGCCGGCCCGGGTGCCGGGACCGGGCGACGGCTTCCCAGGCTTCCGGGTCGGCAACTTCTGGAACAGACGGCTCGGGAATGTCCTTAAACTCGGGCGCGTTGCGTTTCAGCAGGCTGAGCACGTTGATCAAGGTTGACAACGTCTCTTTCAGATCCTCCCGGTCAACAACCCCGTCCAACAGGCCGTGGGACAAATGCGCTTCCGCGGTGTGGGCATCGGAGGGCAGTGGCTTGCCGGAGGCTTCGCGGAGAGTCCGCAAGGGCGACAGTCCGATGAGGGCCCCGGGTTCGGCGAGAATCACATCGGCCAGGTTGGCGAAGCTGGCGTAGGCTTGGCCGGTGGAAGGATTGGCCAGCACTACCACAAAGGGCTTGCCCTTGTCCCGCAGGCGATTGGCGGCAGTCACAGTCTTGGCCATCTGCATGAGGGCCAGGACGCCTTCCTGCACCCTGGCCCCGCCTCCCGAAACCAGCGCCACCGCCGGCAGGTCATGCCTAGCGGCAGCTTCCAGGCCCAGGGCAACCTTTTCTCCTACCACGCTTCCCATGCTTCCGCCCATGAACCCGAAATCAAGGACGATCAGCATTACTTCGGTGCCGTTGATTTTGCAGCGTCCGGTGACCGTGGCTTCGGTCAAGCCGGTCCGGCTCTGGCCCGAAAGGAGGAGGTTCTGTCGGGACGACCGTTGGGAGAAAGACATGGGGCTGGTGGAGTTGAGGAACTTGAAGGATTCCCGGAAGCTCCTGGTATCCGCCACGAGGTCAATCCTTTGACGGGCGGTGAGGGTGTAGTGGAACCGGCAGTAGGGGCAGACCCGCCACTTGAGGTAGGCTTCGGACTGGCTGATTTCTTCCTCGCAAAGCAGGCACTGGTCGTGGACCACGGCGAGATAGTCCCGGTCCAGATCGCCGGTGCGGCCAAAGAGATGGACCAAAAGGTTAGCCAGGTTCCGCAATTTCGCCTCTCTGGACGGTTGCCGGCGCCTTCCCCCGGTGGAAGCGGCCAGCCCAACCGATTATCGCCGGATATTGTCTGCTTCCCTCCAATATACAGCCGGAAAAGCCGTTAGGGGAAGGAGGCCGCTCCTTCACTTCGACCTATTCCCGCGAATATGCCGAGTAAACCGGCTACTTGGGTCGGGCGCTGAATCGTTCGTTGGATTTCTGGGTGAACTCAATTCGGAGCGCCAGGGCCCCCGGTTCCGGCTGGGAAGGCACCCTGGCCCACTCGGCGATGCGGTGCCCCACTACCCAGGCGATTTCTCCGGCACATTCCAACAGGGGAATCCGGTCGCGCCAGTGCCTGGGGACTTTGGAGTCGACGAACAGGTCCTGGAGTTTCTTGCGGCCAGTCATTCCCGCCGGCTGGAAGCGGTCTCCGGGCTTTCGCGTCCGTACCAGGACAGGACTGCGGATGGCTTTGCTGTCCAGGTACGCCACATGATCTCCCTGGCCGACCTCACTATCAACCGGCGTTGCGGATACCAGGGTTGCGGTAACCCGCCAACTTTCCAGGGTGGATACCACCGTTTCACCGGGACTGTGGGGAAGCTCCAGCGGGTGTTGCCCGGAAAGAAGCGGCAGCGGGCACGGGATGGAGGATTCCCTGGTCAGTGTTATGCACTCCGCCGATGCGTGCAGCCACCAGCCCCGGGGCAACTGGCAGGAATTGCCGGCAGCACCTCCGGCAACCAGGGCATCCATCCCGGCCAGGTGAGTCTCCTCCAACCGTCTGACGTCTCCTGCCGCCAAGGAGAAGGCCCGGCGAAGCGCGTTCCGGCGGAGGGACGGGTGGAGGGATTGCAGGACCGCCCGGTCCAGGCTCAAACCGCCGGCATTCCGGTCCCCGGAAGCTCCGGCGGGGTCCAGCTCGACCTGGGGCCAGATGCGGTCACACTCCCTCTCCAGGTAGTCCAAATCTATGGCTGCGGTACGGGAAATCCGGACCAGGGATTCGACGACCCTAGGGTTGTACTCCGAGGCGAGCTTGGGCAGCAGGTCGTGGCGGATACGGTTGCGGACGAACTTGGGGGAAGCATTTTCGCTGTCAGTGCGGAAGTCCTGGCCCAGGGCCCGGCAGTATGCTGTGGTTTGCGCCTTGGTCACCGCCAGGAGGGGGCGGAACAAGAACGGTCCCGGGGCGCCGGAGGGCCAGGGCCATGGGGCGGACTCAGTCATCCCCCGCAGGCCGTACAGGCCGGAACCGCGTAGGAGGTGCTCCATCACTGTTTCGGCTTGGTCGTCCATGGTGTGGCCGACTGCGACGGCGGCTGCACCGGTGGACCGGGAAAGGTCCAGCAGGAATTTATAGCGGACCTCCCGGGTGGCCTGCTCGAAGGACGATATCCCCCGCTGTCGCCGGTGCTCCAGCGGGTCGCTCTGCCGGACCGTGCAGGGCAGTCCGGCTTCCCGGCACAGGTCTTCAACGAAAGCCGCATCGGCCAGGGTTTCCGCGCCCCGAAGGTCATGGAGCAGGTGAGCGACGTGCAGCTCGATGCCCAGCGGCCTGCCGACTCGTTGCAGAGAGCGAAGGAGGGCGGTGGAATCCGGCCCGCCGGAAGCCGCCACGACTACATTTGTTCCGGGGACGTCGAGCCCAGCCCGGGTCAAGGCAGAGGAGATTGCCTCCTCCAAACGCCGGATAATCCTCGGCGGAGGCATCAACCCGCCCTGTCGTCACCCAGCCTGGGGGTCCACGGACAGGTGATGGGTGGAGTTGTAGGTAACCAGGCGCCAGCCCATGGCCGCCCGCTGAAACATGGAGGCAGAGGCCAGGTGCAGGTAGAGGCGGTGGAAATGGGTCAAGGGGATGCCGGCGAGCTTCCCGCACATAGCTCGGATGGCGAAGTTGTGGGAAACAACGACGATGTTGTCATCGTCCTCGTGGGTGCCTTCGATGTCCACAAAGGCCCGCCAGACGCGGTCCTCCAATTCCGCCAGGGACTCTCCGCCGGGCATCGCCGCCAATTCCGGGGAATCCCTCCAGACCCGGTGTACCTCGGGCCAGTCGGCGCGCATTTCCGACCCGGAGACACCCTCAACATCGCCCAGGTCAAGTTCCATCAGGCGCGGGTCCTGCATAACGGGCAATCCAGTGAGGTCCGCGATTTCCCTGGCGACCTGCATGGTCCTGGTAAGCGGACTGGCATAGATGGCGGTCGGCGCCCAGGCCAAAGCGGCCCGGGCTGTCTCCCGAGCCTGGACCAGACCCAGGTTGTTGAGGTGGACATCCACCTGCCCCTGGAACTTGCCCAGTCGGTTCCAGTCGGTTTCGCCGTGCCGCACCAAGTACAATCTCAAGTCCGTCTCCGGGGGTCAAGGGTTGCGGGCTGGGCGGACGCAGCGGAAGAGCCGCCCAACGCCGGGATGATAGCATCGGCCGAGCCGACCGGTAAAGTTGACCGTCCCGCCGCGCGTTCATATCATCAACAGGAGCCCGGTTGACAATCGAAGTCCAGTTAACCGTTTACGCTGGCTGCGCCCGTAGAATCTGCGTTCCTGGAAATGGCTGCATGAAAATCCTAGGTATTGAGACATCCTGTGACGAGACGGCGGTGGGGGTGGTGGAGGACGGCAGAGTCCTCCGTTCCAACGTCATCGCTTCCCAGGTGGAGCTTCATTCCCGCTACGGGGGAGTCGTGCCGGAGGTGGCTTCCCGGCAGCACGTCAGGGACATGGTGCCGACCCTGGAAGAGTCGCTCGACGCTGCCTGTGCGGACCTGGAGACGCTCGATGCCGTGGCGGTGACCTATGGTCCGGGACTGGCCGGGGCGCTGATAACCGGGGTAAACACGGCCAAGGCCCTGGCTTACACGTTGGATGTGCCTCTCATCGGGGTGAACCACCTCGAAGGACACCTCTACGCCTCCTGGCTCCTGGACACCACGGACAGCCCGGCCGAATCCCCCGGGTTCCCGCTGGCCTGCCTGATCGCCTCCGGGGGGCACACCGACCTGGTCCTGATGGAAGGGCACGGGCTTTACCGTTTGTTGGGCCGGACTCGGGATGACGCGGCGGGAGAGGCCTTCGACAAAGCGGCCCGCATCCTGGGGTTGGGGTTCCCCGGGGGGCCGGAAATCCAGCGGGAGGCTCATGGAGCGGCGGGCGGCGTCGTCCCGGCCCTGCCGAGAGCGTGGATGAGGGATACGCTGGACTTCAGCTTCAGCGGGGTCAAGACTGCTCTGCTGCACCTGGCGCAGAACCGGGGAGTTTATCCGGCTGGAAGCGGCGGTCTATCCGATGAGGAGACGAGGACGTTGGTCCGGGAAATGGCGTCCGCCTTCCAGGAGTCCGTGGTGGATGTGATGGTGGTCAAGCTGCTGGAGATGGCGTCCCGCTATTCTGCCAGGGGCATCCTGCTGGGAGGAGGCGTGGCGGCCAACGCCCTGCTGCGGGAAAAGGTCCGGAGCGACTCTCCTCTGCCGGTAATCATCCCGCCGCCGGTCCTCTGCACCGACAACGGGGCGATGATAGCGTCATGCGCTTACTACCGCCTCCGGCAGGGGGAGCAGTTCAGCATGGACCTGGATATTGACCCGGGACTACCGCTGGCATAGGCCGTCGGCGGAGGAGCCGTCCGGAGATGACCGCCAGCCCAGACTTTCTAGCCGGCGTTCCCGGGCATCGAACACGGCGTTCACCACCCGGAAAATATCGGGTTCCTGCACTCGTTTCCTGAACGGCAAAGCCAGGGTCCAGTTGGACCCCTGGAAGGTGAATGTTCCGTGGTCCCGCGCAAAATACTGGCGGGCCGCAAGCCAGACTCCGCCCAGGACGGCGAGCAAGACCACGAGCGGGCCCAGGTCGATGTTGATGAACGGCACCAGGGGTCCCTGGATTTGTCCCGTCAGCCAGTAAGCTAGAACAACGTAGACCAGCAGTCCGACGGCTATCGTGATGATCCCCTGGACCAGTGTCACGCCGCTGCCGGATCCGGGATCTATGGATACCCCCCGGAACTCCTCGATGGGAGCGACAAACGTGCCGGTGCCGGAATCGCCTCCAGAAAAAGACATCAACCGCCGGTCGGTGGCCACGAACAACCTTCCGTTGGCTACGGGCTCGCCGACGATTCCGGCTTCGGGAGTGAATGAGCAGAGCGCCCGTTCATTGGGCAGGAGGGGGAGGTGGCGGATCCTGACGAGGTAGCTTTGGCGGGGGGCAGGGTCGGTAGACAATTCGGGCCTCCGTGCAACATACTACCATACCATCATTTTTGCGGAATCCCTGGGTGTCTCGACTGGCGCCTGCTTTCGACACCAGGGAAGCCGACCGTGGGGATAGGAGATAAATGGAACGTCTGACCAACGCCGAAATCAAGGCAATGGGCCGGGCCGTCGGGCTGGATATTGCAGATTCGGAACTGGCCCGGGTCAACAACGGCCTGACGGCGATCCTGGAGTTGATGGAAGAGATCGACCTGCCGGAGGCGAACCTGGTCGAACCCCTTCCTTTGATCCTGCCCGGCGAGGAGGACCAACGTGGATAAGGCTGACATTCCCTTTCTCACCGCTACGGAGCTGGCGGCTGAAATCCGGTCGCGGAACGTCTCTCCCGTGGAGGCGGTGGATGCGTACCTCGAACGGATTGAACGGGTCAACTCCCACCTGAACGCCTATATAACCGTGACCGGGGAAGCGGCGCGGCAGGCCGCCCGGCAGGCGGAAGAGGAAATCGGCCGGGGCGAACACAAAGGGCCGCTTCACGGCGTTCCGGTAGCCGTCAAGGACCAGATCCACAGCGCGGGAGTCGTTACCACCGATGCGTCGAAGGTCCGGGCGGATTTCATTCCGGCGGAGGACGCGACCGTCCTGGCCAACCTGAAGCGGTCGGGGGCCATCCTGCTGGGCAAGCTGAACATGAGCGAGTTTGCCCTGGGAGACCCGGTCAGTTCCGCCTTTGGCCCCGCCTGCAATCCATGGGACTTGACCCGCAGCCCCGGAACCTCTTCCACCGGCTCCGGGTCGGCCACCGCCGGGTTCCTTTGCGCGACTTCCCTGGGAGAGGACACGGGAGGTTCCATCCGGGGGCCGGCGGCCAACTGCGGTCTGGCCGGTCTGCGGCCGACCTGGGGGCGGGTGAGCCGGTATGGCGTTGACGGCGCCTGCTGGTCCATCGACACGATAGGACCGATATCCCGCAGCGTCGAGGACTGCGCGGTTACCATCGGAGCGATCGCGGGCTACGACCCGAAAGACCCGTATACCAGGCAGGTCCCGGTCCCGGACTACCGCGCAGCCCTGACCGGAGACATTGCCGGATTGAGAGTGGGCGTTGTCAGCGAGTTGCTTGACCCGGAGCAGGTTGGAGTGGGCGCACAGACCCGGGACGCAGTCCTGGCCGCGTCTGAAGTGCTGCGGGGACTGGGCGCGGAGGTCAGGGAGCTTTCCCTGCCCCTGGCACGGCACACCGGCGCGATAATCAGGACCATAACCCACGTTGAACGGGTCAGCATTCACCCGGAGTGGCTGCGGGAACGGCCCGGGGACTTCCACCCCAACACCCGGGCGGCTTTCACCACCGGCAACCTGATACCGGCCCAGGTCTACTACAAGGCGCAGAAGCTGCGCGCCGTCGTGCGGCAGCAGATCTTGGACGCCCTTTCGGAAGTCGACGTGCTGGTGCAGCCCACATCCTCCGGCCCGGCGGCGGTCATGAGCACCGAACCCGGGGAAGGAACGGTGGAGCAGGCCAAACAAGCCCTGGTTGAGGGCAGCTTCCGAGGCCTGTACAGCCTTTCTGGGGCCCCGGCGCTTTCGATCCCTTGCGGATTCACCAGCGATGGTCCGGGCGGGCTCCCCCTGGCGCTGCAAATCGCGGGCCGTCCGTTTGACGAGTCCACGGTCCTCAGGGTTGGCCACGCATACCAACAGAACACGGCATGGCATGAGCGAAAGCCGACCATCTAGGTAACAGCCTCTCCCGGCGTCCAGGGCGTGAAACGCCAACAGCCATTATCAACGCAAAGAGGTAAAAACTGATGACGTTACCCAATCCCGGGGCATGGCAGGCGCTAATCCAGGAAAACGCTCCCCAGTTGTATGAGGATGTATCGGCGGTCCGGGACCATGTGTTGACCGACGGCGCGCTCCCCCTGAAGGTCAAGGTCCTAATGACGATGCTGTGCGATGCCCTGCTGGCCCATGAAGAAGGCGTCAAGAACATCGCCAACCGGGCCCGGGCCGTTGGCGCCACCGAAGAGGAAATCGCGGAAACGGTGGCCGTGGCTTTCGTGATGGGCGGAACTCCGGCCCTGGTGACCGGAGCCAACGCTTTCCAGAAGTAAGACTCCGGTAACCCGCCGGGATCATGTCACGGGCCGTTTTCTGCTCGTCGCGCCTCTTGACATGATTTTTCGCAGGTGCTAACTTGTCACCGTAAAGGCGTCGATGGAGACGAGTAGGCGGGCCGAACGGCACAGCGAGCCTGGTACGGTGTGAGCAGGCGCACAGAATCCCGTCGAAAATCCCTCCGGAGCCTCCAGCTGAAAGCCTCTAGAGGCCAGTAAGCCGGGACGGGGTCGTCGCCCGTTAGCAACGACGGGGCATGTTGGTGTCCTGCTGGAGAGGCCCGGTTTCACGGGCAAATAGGGTGGTACCGCGGGAATTGCATTAGTCCCGTCCCTATGTTGGGGCGGGACTTTTTTAGTCCTGGAACGGCTCTCCCCAACTGTCTCGGCAGGAGAATTCAGAGACTTGCGGAGGCTGTTGTAATGCTGAAGGGTTCAGAGATCATCTGTGAAAGTTTGCTCCGGGAAGGTGTGGACGTAATTTTCGGCCACCCTGGCGGCGCGATCCTGCCGTTCTACGATGCGCTTTGGAGCTATCCCCAGATCAGGCACATCCTGGTCCGCCACGAGCAGTCCGCCGCCCACGCCGCCGATGGATACGCCCGGGTTACGGGAAAGCCGGGCGTGTGCGTCGCCACCTCCGGTCCGGGCGCGACAAACCTGGTGACCGGAATAATGGGCGCGCGGGCGGATTCCGTCCCCATGGTTGCCATCACCGGGCAGGTCGCCCGCACGGTGCTGGGGTCCGAAGCATTCCAGGAGTGCGACATCTGCTCGATTGCGTCGGTTTGCACCAAGCGGACCTATCTCGTCATGTCGGCCCGGGATCTGGCCCCCACCATCCATGAAGCCTTCCGCATCGCGGTCGAGGGCCGGCCCGGCCCGGTTCTGATTGACATTCCCCGGGACGTGCAGCTGGAGTTGTGCGACTTCGAATACCCGGAAGTCCCCGGGCCGTCGCTCCCGGCGGTCTCCCCCGAAACCCTGGAACAGGTGCCCCTGGCGGCCCGGCTCATCAACGAAGCCGAGCGTCCGGTCATCATCGGCGGTCACGGGATCCTGGCGTCCGGAGCCCAGCCTGAAATCCAGGCGCTGGCGGAGAAGACCGGCATCCCGGTGATCAACACGCTGTTGGGCCTGAGCGGTTTTCCCCGCAACCACCCATTGAGCCTGGGAATGCTGGGGATGCACGGGATGTACTGGAACAACATCGTGGTGGACCAGGCCGACGTGGTGGTCGGATTGGGGATGCGGTTTGACGACCGGGTTACGGGCAAGGCAGATACGTTCGCGCCCCACGCCCGCATCGTGCATCTGGATATTGAACCCTCCCAGATTGGGCGAAACGTTCCCGTGGAAGTGCCGCTGGCAGGGGACGCCAAGGCGGTCTTGCAGCGTCTGCTGCCCCTGGTGGAGCGGGTCGAACGGCCGGAATGGATGGGGTTCATCTCGGGTCTCAGGAACGAGCACCCCTCGCTTGCGATCCCCCACGCGGACGTTCTCCAACCCCAGCAGGTGTTGGCGGAGCTCAACGAGTTGGTGCAGGACGATCCGGACTCGGTGGTCGTGACCGGTGTCGGGCAGCACCAGATGTGGGCCGCCCAATTCCTGTTTTTCAACGAACGGAACACATTTGTGTCCTCGGGCGGTCTGGGGGCGATGGGTTTCGAGCTGCCCGCGGCCATGGGCGCCCAGGTCGGCAAACCCGGTTCCAGCGTTTGGAGCATCGCCGGCGATGGAGGCTTCCAAATGACCCTCCAGGAACTGGCCACGGTGGCCCAGGAGAACATGCCCATCAAGATAGCCCTGTTCAACAACGGGTACCTGGGCATGGTCAAGCAGTGGCAGGAGCTATTCTTCGAGAACCACTTGAAAGAAGTGCCCATTCCGGGGCCCGAGTTCGTCAAGCTGGCAGAGGCTTTCGGAATTCCGGCCCGGAAGGTGACCCACCAGGAAGATGTTATGCCCGCTCTTAAGGAGGCCCAGAACCATGATGGGCCGTACCTGGTGGAGTTCGTGGTGAACCCGGAGGCGCATGTCTACCCCATGGTCCCTCCGGGGGGATCGCTGGCGGATACCCTGGAAGATCCCTTGCTGGTTCCCACCACCTGATCATTTGGTCTAGAATTATCCCGCACGTGCCGTGCCGGCTGGGATTGGCCCGCCGCGCGTGACCCCGGCAAAAACACTCCACGGAGGCAAGGAATGGCGGAGTGGGTGACGATTATCGAGGCTTCCCGCATCCTCAACGTTTCCCAGGATGTCGTGAGACGGTATGCCCGGGACGGCCGGCTGCCTTCCCGGAGGGAAACGGCACCCCACGGCGGCAACCAATGGCTGGTTGAGCTGCCGGAAGGGGATTGGGAGGACGATTTCAAGGACCATGTCCACAGCATAGCCCAGCAGGTAACGCCCTGGTGGTGGCCCACCAAGGCCAAGGAAGGGGAAGTCCACTACGTGGATGGGCTCGGCGTCGAGGAAATCGAGGCGCTGTTCCTGTGCGGTCTGATGACCGACAATATCTGGTCGGCCGTGGGCCATGACCCTGCGCTGCGCTGTCCCGAGTGCCTGGAGGAAGTCGAAAGAAGGGGACTTCCGCTGGAGACGAGGGAGTAACCCTGCGCCTGGACTAACCGTCTCAAAAGTCCCTTCCCCCTTGACGGGGGAAGAGCCTGCCCTCGCGGAGGCGGGGGTTAAGATGGGGATGACAAGCAATACGGTGGTATCTTTGCGTTAGCCGTGATCTTCTCCGCCGGTTTCGAGATAGTTTCCGAATCCCTGAACCAGGGATTCCCCGGACAGTAAAAGCCCCTCCAGCACCCAGGCTGGAGGGGCTTTTGGTCGTTTGTTGAAGTTTTAGACTACTTCGTAGACCCACACGCGGTGGATAACCTCAGGCTCTCCCTTCGGCAGCGGCTGGTATTCATCGGATACCTCTGCTACCTTCCACTTGTTCTGTGCGACCAGCCCCTCCTGCCGTTCCCTGAAGCCGTTTTCCTCGTAAGTTTCGTTTCTGATGGTGAAGGCGATGTGTCCACCCGGCTTGGTGATTCGGACCAGCTCGTCGAGAGAGCTGGCCGGGGCATGGCCGGCGGTGAAAACGCCGACAACGATGACCGCGTCAAACTGATCGTCGCCGTAATCCAGATTCTGGCCGAGCGCCATCTTGTGGAACTCTTTGTAGACTCCCTTCTTTGCGGCTTCTTCGAGCATTCCCTGGGACAGGTCCATAGCCACCAGGTTGTCAAATCCCTTTGCAGCCAGTATCTCTCCCACCAGCCCGGTCCCGGCGCCGGCGTCTAGGACCAGACCGGATGGACTGCAATGCTTGGCCAGGAATTCCGAAGCCATTCTGGGTGAAATCCACCCGAACTCGACGTCCAGGTCCCGGTCGTATTCTTGGGCCCACTGGTCGTACCGTTCTTCCAATTCTTGGTCGCTGGTGGACGAATATACCCACCGGACGCGGTTGTGGGGTTCCATGCTTGTCATTATCCAGCCTCCTGTCCGCCTACTTCCGGCAGACGAACATGGCCCATCCAACCTCTTGGCGGGTCACGGCCAAGGCTGTCTCCCGGTATGCTTCGGTCAGATACTCGAACCTCTCCCGGTGCTCGGCATCGCCTGCGGAAGCCAGCTCGGAAAGGCACTCGTAGCTGGTCTTGAGATGGTCGGAAAGGTCGTGGGCCTCGATGATTCCAAACCCCGCAGTTCGCAGCGACTCCTGGTAAGACTCGAAGGAAAAATCCGTATCGTAGAGGAGGCGTTCGTAGACGAACTTCTGGGCGGCCTCGCTGATGTCTGGGCGGGGCTTGATCAGGTCGTCGAACACGAAGGTGCCGCCGGGCTCGAGCACCCGGTACACCTCGCGCAGGACGGCTTCCTTGTCGGGTACATGGTAGATGGTAGCCTGGCTCCAGGCGTGGGTGAAGGTGTTTTCGGCAAAGGGCAGGTCGGTGGCCGAACCCTTGTGGAAATCGGTTCTCTCCTGCACCTCGGCTGACTCTGCGGTCAGGGATTTCCTGGCGTTGTCGATGCGGACGCCGCTCAAGTCCAGGCCGGATACCCGGCACCCGAACTCCCTGCTGATCCAGAGGGCCGTGGTGCCGCTTCCGCAGCCTACGTCCAGCAGCTTGCTGTTGGACGTAATGCCGCCATGTTCGCTCATAAACCGGTTGAGGTTCCGGCAGGCAGCCATGAATTCCCGCCCGGTGGACTCGTCGAACAAGCCCCAGTGGACGGTGCCTTCTTTGTCCCACAGGGCGCGGTATACGGCATCCTCGTGATCGTAGTAGGCCTCTGTTTCTGATTCAGCGTACCGATGCTGCATGGCGGGGCGCCCCCTCCAGGAAGTAGTCCAACTGATTGTCCTCGGTGACCAGGATTGATTGCGGCTGCACGGGGACATCCGTTGTTTCAAAGGCCATGATGATGACCTTGTGGCCGGGACCGCTGAGCTTGGCCGCGGCGCCCTGAATGGATATGTCGCCCTTGCCGCGGGGGCCGGGGATCACATAGGTCTCGAAGCGGCTGCCGTTGTCGATGTCGCAGATCAAGACCTTTTCGTGGTTCCAAATATCCACCAAATCCATAAGGTTCTCGTCAATGACGATGCTGCCGATATAGTCCTCGCGGCAGTCGGTTACGGTGGCTCGGTGGATCTTGGACCTCATAAGTTCGCGCATGCTATGGTTTTCCTCCTAGAGAATGTTTGCCGGGCAGAAAGCGGCCCTCCGGGCCCGGAGCGTCGCTGCGAAAGTACGGGAACAGACACCCGGCATGGGGCGCCGGGGAGGATGCACCGATACAATCAGGACGCGATAGCCCGTTAACCGGAGGTTTTCGTGAAGAAAAGCTAGGGCTCGCAGGGGAGGGAATGGCCGAGGCGGCCGCGGAAGAGGGATTCGGAGGGGGTTGGGACTACTGAGGTATCAGACGGGGGGTCGGCGGGATAATGTTCCCGTTCGTAACAATGGGGGTCCCAATAGGAACCCTTGGTTCCGGATTTCGTCATCTAGCTTCCTCCTCTCAACACGCCGGAAGAGCTTGGGACCAGGCGTTATTCGCCTTAATCCCCAGCAATATCACCGGCGCGGCGGCCGAAAAGCCATGCCCGAGTCAGTCGTACACCCGACAAACTCTTCAGTTTGCACCTCTCTGTGGGCGAATCATCCAGCAGATTTCCGACCTGCGTGGAAACATGCCCAGCCGAGGCACCACGATACTAGCGGGATTCCCCGGTGATGTCAAATGGACAAAAACAGGGCCAAAAACCTATTGACAATGGATAAATGGTGTGTTCTGGATATTTCTGTCCGAATTCCGTAATGCCCACCGGCGGGTTGCCTCAGCATAACGGTCATGTATCATGTTCTGGGCGGGGCAAGGCGGCCTTGCGGGCCCCGGCAAGCAGATATACGGGAAGGAAGAGCATGGTGGACCTGCTAATCAAGAACGGACGGGTAATCGACGGGACCGGCGAAACCTGGTTTCGCGCCGATGTGGCCGTGGACGGGGAAACCATTCGAATTCTGCGCGGTGATGTTTCTTCCGTAGATGCCGCCAGGTCTATCGATGCCTCAGGGTGCGTGGTCTGTCCGGGATTCATCGATATGCATTCTCATTCGGACCTGATTCTCTTGAGCGAACCCAGGCACGAGGCCAAGGTGCGGCAGGGTGTGACCACCGAAGCCCTGGGCATGGATGGACTGTCGTACGCTCCGGCTTCTCCCGCCAACCAGGAGGCGCTGTTCCATTACCTGGCGGCGGTGAACGGGGAACCCCCGCCGGAGGTGCGCTGGGGGAGCGTCAAGGAGTTCCTCGATCTATTCGACGGGCGGGCTTCCTGCAACGTGGTGTACTTCGTGCCCCACGCTGCTATTCGGGTTGAGGCGATGGGCTGGGAGGATCGTCAACCCACGGGGACTGAGATCCGCCGGATGCAGGACCTGGCCCGTGAGGGGATGCGGGACGGCGCTTTCGGATTCGCAACGGGCCTCACGTATCCCCCCGGCGCATACAGCGACACCGACGAATTGGTGGCCGTGGCCGAAGCAATTGCCGAATACGGCGGGTTCTACATGACCCACGCTCGCTATACCCTGGGGGATGGGCTGCTGGATCCCTTCCGGGAAGCGTTGACCGTCGGGCGTAAGACGGGAGTCCCGGTCCACATCTCCCATTACCACAGTCCGGTGGACGGGATGGGCGAAAGAATGACCGGGCTGGTTGACGAAGGCCGGAGCGAAGGTATCGACGTCACCTTCGACCAATATCCCTATCCCGCTGCCAGCACGCTGCTCCACTCATTGCTGCCCTACTGGGTCCACTCCGGCGGGCCGGCGGCGTTGTTGCGGAGGATTCAGGACCGGAACGTGCGGGGAGAAATCGGAGAGTCGGTAACCCCGCAATGGGGCATGACCCTGGAGCACTATATTTTCAGCCACGTCAAATCCGAAGCCAACAAGGAATGGGAGGGGAGGTCGCTTACCGACCTGCACGAGGCCCGGGGTGGGACTATGGTCGATGCGATTTGCGACTTGCTCATCGAAGAGAACCTGGAGGTCGCGTTTGTCGCCCGCACCGGCAACCCGGACAACATCCGGACGATTTTGCGCCATCCGGCGCAGATGGTGGGCTCGGACGGGCTGTTGACGGGAGGACACCCCAACCCCCGCAGCTATGGCACCTTTCCTTATGTGCTCGGCCAGTTCTGCCGGGAGGAGGGGCTGCTTCGGTTGGAAGACGGGGTCCGCAAGATGACCGCCCTGCCCGCGCAGAGGTTGGGGCTCAGGGACCGGGGAATCCTCCGGGACGGGATGAAGGCCGACATAGTCGTTTTCGACCCCGAGCGGGTGGAAGCAACCGCGACCTTTGAGAACCCCCGCCAATATCCGGTCGGCATCGGCTACGTGATAGTCAATGGACAGGTTGTCGTGGATAATGGCGTCCACACCGGAGCATTTCCGGGAAGAGCGCTGCGGTCGCAGTGATGCCGGGTTTGACTCGGCGGTGAAGCAGTGTTCGTTGACTGTGAAAGGTTGCTACTCATGGGAGACTGGGAATGGCTAACGAGAGTTTGAAAACAGCCATTACCGTTGACATCACCAAGAGCGAAGGCTGGTACGTGGCTTCATGTCGGGAGATTGCTGCGGTCACGGAAGGTTTCACTTTCGAGAGAATGCTCGCCAATTTGCAGGAAGCCGTGGAACTGTACTTGGAAGACGAAGACCCAACCGAGTTCGGTCTAATTCCGAATCCTTCACTCGTATTGGTCTACGAGTGCGATCTCCTAAACACCGACTAACCCGGAGGAATCATGGACTTTGAACCGCGCTACACCCCCGAGCAGGAACAGTTCCGGCGGGAAGTCCGGGAGTGGCTGGAGGAGAATGTTCCCCAGGACATTGTCCACCCCGCCGACCCGGCCGACCTGACCTGGGAACAGTATCAAATGCGGCGTGACCTAGGCCGCAAGCTGGGGGCCAGGGGTTGGCTCTGGCCCACCGCTCCGGCGGAGTTCGGCGGGGGTGGGCTGGATGTGGACCACTCGGTGGTCATCGAGGAAGAGATCGACGCTTACGGGTTGACCATCCCCCCATACTACGATTCCGGTGGCCGTCTGGGCGGCGCGTCGATCCTGGTTTGGGGTACCCAGGAGCAGAAGGAATTCTTCCTCCCCCAGATCTTCACCGGCGTGGTGCGGACCTGGCAGCTGCTATCCGAACCCGAGGCGGGGTCCGACTTGGCCAACGTCAAGACCCAGGCCGTTCGGGACGGTGACGAGTACGTGATCAACGGCCAGAAGATATTCGTGGGCAGCGGCCTGGGCTGCGATTATATGTGGACCATCACGGTGACGGACCCGGAGGCCAAGCGCCACGAAAACCTGGGCTGGTTCATGATCCCGGCGGACCTGCCCGGCATCACCGTGCAGCCCATGGACCTGCTCATCTCGGGAGGAGAGTCCGGCGCGGGCTCCGGCATCAAGAACACGGTGTTCTTCGACAACGTGCGCGTCCCGGCCTTCAACCTCATTGGGGGAGAAAACCAGGGCTGGAAGGTCGCCACCACCCACCTGGAGTTGGAGCACGGCACCGGGGGGCGGATCGCCAGGAACTGGCTGGTGGACCGGCTGTTCGAACACTGCCGCAGCACCACCCGCCGGGGTGAGCCGATGACCAAGGACCAGGACGTGCGGGACCGTCTTATCGACGTCTACATCGAGGCCGAGATTGTCCGGCTGTTGAACCTCCGCAACTACTGGATGCGGCACAGCGGGGCCAACATAACCTACGAAGGCCCCCAGGCTTCCTACCTGCGGAAGACGGCCGGTCTGCGGATGGCCGGCGCCATGCTGGACATCCTGGGGCCGTCCGGTCTGACCTTCGATGATGAGCTGGGCGCGGAGGAAGGACACATGGAAGCCCACGCCCGGGCCGGCATCGTCGCCATCCACCCCGGCGGCACGACCGACATCCAAAAGGTGATCATGGCCCGCCGGATCGGGATAGGGCGCGAAGTCCGGGAGCGGGCCGGCGCGCTGTCCTGACCAACCCGGCCGGGCCCGTCAAAATGCCGTTGCAACTGGAGTGACATGGATCTTGCGCTGACCACGGAACAGGAAATGCTGAAGGCGGCGGCCCGCCGCTTCGTCCAGCAGGAATGTCCCAAGGAAACCCTGCTTCAAATCGCATCCCCGGATGAAACCACCCCGCTGGAGATCTGGGGGCGCCTAGCCGGCACCGGATGGCTGGGTATCCTGATTTCCCAGCAGTACGGGGGAGAGGATGGTTCGTTCACTGATGCCGGGGTCCTTTTCGAGGAGCTGGGCCGCGGCCCGGTTCCCGGGCCTCACCTCAGCTCCGGCGTGCTGTCTGCCCTGGCAGTCATGGAAGGCGGTACGGAGCAACAGAAGCGGGACTGGCTTCCCGGGATCGCATCTGGAGAAGTCCGCCTGGTTCCGGCGGTCACCGAGGCCGACTATGGTTGGTACGCCGGAGACGTCAGGATGACGGCCCGCCAGTCCGGGGACAACTGCATCCTGGGCGGAACCAAGGCCTACGTCTTTGACGGCGGTGCCGCCTCCCATTACCTTGCCGCGGTAAGGTCGGAAGCGGGCAATGAGGTAGGCCTCGCGCTGGTGCCGGCCGATTACGCGGGAGTCCATTCCCGGGAGTTGCCCGGGTTCAACTGGAATACGTCTGAAATCCGGTTCGACAACGTCGAAATCGGCCCGGAAAACATCCTGGGCGGCTCATGGGCCGGCGGTTGGGATAGCCTGGAACGAGCGATGGCCAAGGCGATTCCGGTGCTGTCGGCCTTCCAGGTAGGCGGCTGCCAGGCGGTGTACGAGTTGTCGGTGGACTACAGCCGCACCCGAATCCAGTTCGGAACGCCCATCGGCCGCTTCCAGCGGGTCCAGGACCACGTCATCAACCTCGTCAATCAGTTGGACGCGGCGCGCTGGACAGCCTACGAGGCGTTGTGGAAGCTGGACACTGGGCGGGACTGCGCGGACAGCATTCACCTGGCCAAGGTGGTCGGCAGCGAAGGTTACTACCAGGCCTGCAATTTCGCCCACGAGGTACACGCCGGAGTCGGCAGCATGACGGAATACGGCCTTACCCTCCACACCGCCGCCTCCCGAACCCTCTACCACTACCTGGGCGACCCCAAATTCCACCGCCGCCGGCTGGCCGAAGCGTTGGGGTTGTAGCCGGGCCCGCCGGTTACGAGCCATCCCCACGCCGACAAAGATCGGGGACAAGCGAAGGGGGCACGGCGAAACCGTGCCCCCTGTTCTTTCCGGGATGATGTTGCGGCTTAACGGCCCTTCCAGACCGGCGCGCGCTTTTCCGCGAAGGCCCGGACGCCTTCCTCGGCGTCTTCCGTTTGCAGCACGATGTCTCGCTTCATCTGAGCGAAGACGACCCGGCGCTCCAGGTCCATCGCTGCTCCGAGGATCGACGTTTCCTTGATTGCGGCCAAGGACAGCGGAGCGTTGGCCACAATCTTGCGGGCTATCTCTTCGGCCATGGGAACCACGTTTTCCGGGTCCGTGACGTGGTTCACCAGCATCAGCTCATGGGCCCGCTCGGCGTCGATGAAATCCCCGGTGAACAGGATCTCGAAGGCGATGTTGCGGGGCAGCACCTGGGCCAGCAGGGCCGGCCCGCTCACCGATGAAATGCCCCGCTTGACCTGGGGCCATCCGAACTGTGCCTGCGTGGAAGCGACGCGAATGTCGCTCCCCAGGGCCAGCCCGCACCCCTGGGCCAGGCAGATCCCGTTAATGGCGGAAATAATCGGCTTCCAGATGTTGGCCTGCACGACATAAAGGTCGCCCGTGCTCGGTCCCTCGTTGGCCCGGGCGTTGGCCATGGCTACCAGGTCGTGGCCCGTCGAGAAGGCGCGTCCGTTTCCGGTGACGATGGCGCACCGCACTTCGGGGTTGTTCTTCACGTCCTGGAAGGAGTCCCAGAGAATCTGGCGCATCGGCGGGTCGATGGCGTTCAGCTTCTCCGGCCGGTTCAGGGTAATGTAGGCGATTCCATCCTTGATCTCGTACAAAGCTTCGGGTTCGGGCAAAACGATACCTCCGTTCTTGTGGCGTGGCGTTCTGTGGCGTGAAATGAGGTTGGTGGCGGTGGTTAAGGTGCAGTTTCGGATCAGATAATCCGCGACCCCGTCGGCTTCGTCCCAATCACGCCGTCCTGTTCCAGCTGGTCGATTTCGGCGGGAGTAAGCCCCAGCAGTTCTCCATAGACCTGCCGGTTGTGCTGCCCCAGCGTGGGAGACGGCCAGTGGACCCGCCCCGGCGTCTCGGACATCCGCCAGGCGAATCCCTGGTACCACTTGGGGCCGACCTGGGGATGGTCTACCTCATTGAAAGTATGCCGGTCCCGGAAGTGGGGGTCTTCCAACAAATCGGGGCCGCGCAGCACCGGACCGGCCGGAACACCGGCGGCCTGGAGCAGGCGGGTTATCTCGTAAGCGTCCTTCTTGGTTGTCCATTCCGCGATGGTCCGGTCCAGTTCGTCCTCGTGCTTCAACCGGGCATCATTTGATGCGAAACGTTCGTCGTCGGCCAGGTCTTCTCTCTGCATAACAGCCGCCAGCCGCCGCCATTCTTCCTCGCTGGCAGCCGCGATGGTGACCCACCGGTCCTCTCCCGCGCAGGGGTATGCGTTGTGGGGAGCGAAATAAGGAGAACGGTTGCCCCGGCGCTCCGGCTCGGTACCGGTCATCTGGTAGGCCAGGACATCCCCGCCAATGAGGGCCACCGCCGATTCCTGCTGGGAAACGTCCACGAACATCCCCCGACCCGTCCGGCGGCGGTAGCGCAGCGCGGCCAGGATAACCCCTGCCGCGTGGGACCCGGTTATGGGGTCGCCATGGTTGATTCCCGACTTCATCGGCCCGTCGTCCTGGTAGCCGGTCATGTGGGCCATGCCGGAGAGCTGCTCCTGCCCGATGCCGTAGGCGACGTAGCCCTTCCAGGGTCCGCTGTTGCCGAAAGCCGGCATCGATGCGTAGATGATGTCCGGCCGGATGCTGCAGAAAGTATCGTAGGTGTACCCCAACCGTTCCAGGCTGCCCTGCCGGAAGTTTTCCATCACAACGTCGCTGATGGAAACCAGGTCTTCGAAAACCCGGCGCCCTTCCTTGGTGGTCAATTCCAGGGTAATTCCATACTTGCTCATGTGCAGGCAGTTGAACCACCCGTTGCGGTTCCAGGGTTCCTCGCCAGGTTCGGAATCCGGGTACGAGGCGATTCCCGGAGCGGGACTAACCGGGCCCCGGTGGGAGTCGTAAACGCGCATCGACTCCATCTTGATTACCTCGGCCCCCATGTCGGCCAGCAGCTTGGTGCAGTAGGGACCGGCCCAGATGCGGGACAGGTCGAGGATGCGGTAATTGCGGAGCGGCTGTATGGCGGCCACCTAGACCACTCCTTTGGACCGCATCGAGTCGAATTCGTCCTGGGAGTACCCCAGCCGGTCCACGATGATGTCCCGGTTGTGCTCCCCCAACAGTGGCGCTCGCCGGTAAACCCAGGCCGGCTCCGGGGAGTGGGGACTGATGGGCGCGCCGGGGTAACGCAAAGTCCCCGCCACCGGGTGATCCAGTTCCTCGAAATAGTCCCGGGCCTGCAGCTGCTCCATGTCCAGCAAATCCTGCATCGTCGAAACGAAGGAGAACCCCAGGCCGTGTTCCTGTCCGGCCTTGAAGATGTCCACCTTGTCGTTGTCCAGCAGCCAGGGGAGCATCAGCGCGTCCACCTCGTCCGCATACAGCAAGCGTCCCTGGCGGGAAGCGTAGCGTGGATCGGCCAGGGCTTCTTCGCCCATTATCCTGGAAACTTCAGGCCAGTTCTGGTCGGGACCGGCAATTATACCGACGAACCCGTCCCGGCAGGGGTAGATTCCCCAGGCGGCTCGGCCGTATCCCCGGTTGCCTACCCGGGAATATTCCACGCCGGAGTAGCTGTATTGCATGAGGGCGTTTTCTAGGACATTTGTGGCGTACTCGGCGATGGATAGGTCGATGTGCTGACCGGCGCCCGACTCTTCGGCGTACATCAGCCCGGTCATGGAGGCGACGAAAGCGTTCTGTCCCGCGCCCAGCTGGGCCAGCGGGGCTCCTTCCTTGAGGGGTTCCTGCTCCGGCTCTCCCGTGATGTTCATCAGGCCGCCGGCGGCGTACAGCGTAAGCTCGGTGGCCTTCCAGTCCCGGTACGGGCCGGTCTGCCCGTAGTTGGAGATGGACGTCATTACCAGCGCCGGATTGACTTCCCGCAGCTTCTCGTAGCCGAGGCCCAGCCGGTCCATTGTCCCCGGGGCGAAGTTCTCCACCAGCACTTGGGAATCCCGGACAAGATCGAGGACAACCTGGCGGCCAACGGACGATTTGAGATCGAGGGTGAGGCTCTGCTTGGAGGTGTTGAGATAGAGGAACCAAGCCCCGGCCTCGATGTCGGGCGTCCCGGTGGCGAAGGGGCCAAAGCTCCGCATGGGATCGCCGGTGGCCGGCCGTTCCACCTTGACCACATCCGCGCCCAGCGTCGCGAACAGCTTGGTGCAGTAGGGGCCGGAGAAGTTCTGGGTCAGGTCAACGACCCGCACCCCTTCAAGGAGACCTGGCATGGCTGTTGATTTCTCGAATATCGTAAGTCGGAAAGAAGATGTTGTGATAACTTCGCCGCTGGAAGGCGGATGCCGCATATCCATGGGCGGGTGCGGCGTGGGCTATTGTGGCATCGGCCCCCCCGATTTGCAACCGGGATATGCAAACGGAAGCTCACCATCGTCGCCGGGCCGCACCGCCTGAAACGGAACCCATTCCACTGACACCCGCCTCTTGCCAACCCCGACTCCTGCCCCCTACCATGGATATATGCGAGATCAACTTCCTACCTGCCCCCGGCCAACGCCGTAGGGAATGTGGCAAAACAGGGCAGAAAAATTGTCTCAGCTCTCTCCACTGAGACGGCCCGGACGTGGGAAAAGCCTGGGTCGGTGTCTCAAAATGTCCCAATTTGTCACAGAAGTGCCCCAAATGGGGCACAACCGCGTCCCAATTTGGCCCGCAAAAAGGCCGAATGAGACTCGGATCCTGCCGGATTCGTGCTCAAATGTCCCGGATGTCTCACAAATGAAAAAATTTGGAGTTTCCCCACTCCACCCGCTTCACCTGCCCGGGACCGGGCCGCGATGAAGCCCCTGCCGGAATGCGATTGCCCTGTTGTCCCAACTCTATTCCCTTCCCGCTCAACCGGCGTATAATGATACTTATAAAAGGGCAACATTTCCGGGAGTAATCACGTTGGCCCTTGGCATCGTGCCCTTGTTCTCAATTTACATGCAGGAGATGCGAAACAGACATGGTTGAGGGCGGAGTTTGGCCTTGGGTAATTCCCCTGGGCAGGACCATAGCCGGCTTCTGCGTTGGAGTGATGCTCGGCATCTGCGGCGGGTGGGCCGCAATCCTGTTCAACTATCTGATTGAGTTTCCCTGGTCCCTTGAAGTGCACCGCAATATATACATCGTTGGGATAGGCCTTGGTGCGGGGTTGGGCGCTTACACCGGCTGGATGATCCTGGGTGGCCGGTGGTACAAGATTGTTGGAATCATACTGGCGGTTCTCGCCGGTGGCGTGCTGGGGGCCTATCTGGGGATGCAGTACGCTTACTCCATTCCTCCAACCTACCTCGGCCAAAGGTACACCATTGACAACTGGCTCCACTGGGGAGCGGCCATCGGAGCTATCGCCGTCGCCGCATCCTTCGGGATGTACCATTACCTTCGGAATTTGGGCCGCTAGTTCAAGCAGACTCTAATCGCAGGTTTGAGGGCCGCGGTTGCGGTCCTTTCCTTTAGAGACGGCGGAGGCGGGGCAGGAAGATCGTCATGACCAGGGACAATGCCGCCAGGCCGACGCCGTTCACCAGGAGGGCGATCCTGCTGCTGGTCAGCTCCGCCAGATAGCCCAGTTCCAATTGTCCGACCGGGGCCGAACCGATTCCGACTATCCACGAGCCCATCGCCCGTCCCCTTTGTTCGTTGGACACACTCAACTGCAGCAGGCTCTGGTGCAGGACGTCGGTTATGGCGGCGGCGAAATTGACCATCACCACGCAGACCAGCGCCATCCAGAAGGCGACCGATTGTCCCAGCAGCACCTGTCCCAGGCCGAACACTGCCAGCGTCCCCAGCAGAAGGGCTCCTGGACGCCGCACCTGGCCGGCGACGGCCAGCGCCATTACGCCCAGCGTGGCGCCGACCGCCCGGAAGGAGGTCAGCACCCCCAACCCGAAGGCCCCGACGTGCAGGACATCCTTGGCGAGGACCGGCAGGATGGCTTGGTGTGAGAACCCCAGCACCTCCGCGGCCGCGGTGGAAATCATCAGGCTCACCATGACCCGGTTGCTGCGCAGGGCCCGGATGTAGTTCCGGATGTTTTCCAGGATAGTCTCCCGTTCCCCCGGAGCCGACATGCCCTGCTGCCTGAGCAGGAAGATGCTGGCCCCGCCCACTCCGTAGGTGACGGCCATGAACAGGAATCCGGCTTCGGCCCCCTGCCACGCAATCAGGCTTCCGGCCGCCAGCGCCCCCACCATCTGGGACAGTCGCTGGGCCAGATTTATGGCCGCTATCCCGCCCACTGCCCCCGATGCGCCGGCCAGGTCGAACACGTAGACCTGGCGCGCGGTCATGGCAAAGGCCTGTAATGCTCCCAGCCCGAAGGTGAGGGCCAGGATATGCCACACCTGCAGCCCATCGGTCAGCAGCAGGACCGCCAGGGCCAGGCAGGCCAGCATCATTCCCCAGATGGACAATTGCATGACCCGGCGGCGGTCAAAGCGGTCGGTCAGGGGCCCTGCCGCCAGTCCCACCACCAGGTTGGGCGCTGAGCGGGCGGCGAAGATGGCGCCCACCATCCCGCTGGACCCGGTAATGTCGAAGATGAGCCAGCCCAGAATGACCTGCTGCATCCCCTGGCCCATCTGGTTGATGAAGGTGGAGGCCCACAGCATCCGCATTGTGGGCGAACGCATGGGTTCCACCAGGCGCCCGTAACCGGAAAGACCTGGGATCGAGCGGCGCGGCCTCGTGTTTCGTGGCGGGGTTTCGGGACTATCCATACGAAAATCGGAGCGACCGGAAAGCACGGGAAACGGTTGAAGGGGAGTCTAACACAGCGGGATTCAGAGATAGCGAGGGCCTTGTCCCGAAACGGTAGCCATCCGCGAGTCAGGATCAGAGCTTGACGGCGCTGAGGCGCACTTGAAACTGAACGGGTATTCTGACAAAATGCAATTATGAATATTGGTGCTTTTCAGATAGATGAACCGGTCCCCGACCTCAAGAATCCCCACGTCTTCGCCATGGTTCGTCCCTGGGTGGACGTCGGCAGCGTAGGGACTCTCACATTGGGTAGGCTGGAACGTTTCCTGGGTTCCGAGGAGTTGGGTAGGCTGGAACGCCCGGGAAAGTTCTTCGACTTCACCCGTTACCGTCCCAACATGCGTCTCGTCAACGGCCAGCGGGAAGTGACGGTCCCCAACAGTTTCATACGGTACAGCCATTCGGAAGATGGGCCAGACTACCTGTTCCTCCACCTGATGGAACCCCACGCCAACAGCGAGGAATACACCGACTCCATCCTTGAGGTGATAAGGCATTTCGATGTCGGCCGTTACTGCCGGGTGGGAGCGATGTACGACGCGGTCCCACACACCCGGCCGCTGCTGGTCACCGGCTCCCTGGGCGACGTGCCGCAGATCAAGGAAGTGCCCAACTTCAAGATGCGCCGCAGCACCTACCAGGGGCCGACCACCATCATGAACCTGGTTTCGGAAGGGATCGACAAGATGGGGGTCGAGTCCATCAACTTCATGGTACATCTTCCCCAATACCTGCAGCTGGAAGAGGACTACACCGGGACCTCCCGCATGATCGAGGTGCTGTCCTCGGTGTACTCCAACATCCCGTCCGACCTGGCTCCGGTAAGGCGCGGACAGCGGCAGTACCGGGAGTTGAACTCGGCGGTGGAGAAAAACTCCGAGCTGAAGCAACTCATCCAGCAGATGGAAGCCTACTACGACGCCCAGGAAGACGCGGACGAAAGCAAGCCGGCGGAAAAGGCCGAGACGGTGGACCTTTCCCCGGAAATCGAGAGCTTTCTCAACGAACTGGGGCAGCGCATGGATGCTGAGGAATAGAGTTTTATTGCGTCCCGCTCCGTTTGCCCCGGCCAACGCCGGGGCTTTCCTTTGCCCTTCAGCGGGTCCCGGCTAGACACCGAATGCGGGGGCAGCGGCGTTGTGTTAAGATTGGGCCGCGTGATCGCTTTACTTATCGGAACCGAGGAGGATTTGATATGGCAACCATGATTGACGGAGAGTCGTACCTGGGCCACGTCCTGGTGCGCCGGCTTTCCAAGACCGAGGATGTTTCCCTTTACCTGTGGCCTCTGCGCTGCTTGAAAAGCAAGATGGGCGGCCCCACCTTCGGCGTTGACGTCAACAAGGAGGAGATCATCCGGTTCGACCCCCACGGCCCCCGGGGCCACTGGCACAAGGGCGGCTACGACAAGCTGGGCGCGGGCGGTTCCCACGTCGAGTTCCCGGACGAGATCCGGGATATCGAGGGACAGGTCGAGTGGTCCCTGGACCAGATCCGTGAAAAGGCCGCGGAGTACCTGGCCGACGCCGGCCACCCGGATGCGGCGGCTGCGTTGGATGCCGACATGATCGAGCTGGCCATCGCCGACATCAAGACCCATCTCGGTGAGGAAGGCGACCTGCGGACCGAGGCTATTGAGAAGGACCTGATCCGCGTCGGCATGTAAGAACGCTCCCGGGACCAGAACGAAAGAGGGGCGTCCCGCACGGGACGCCCCTCCGTTTTTGCACTGCGCCCCTCTGCAGAAGCAGAGGGGCGTTGGCGAGTCTAGGACTCCTGGTAGATGCGGGCACCGGCCTGGAGGAACTCCTCTGACTTTTCCTGCATTCCCAGTTCAATGGCCTTGCCGGGTTCGAGGCCCTTGTTCTTGGCGTACTCCCGAACGTCCTGGGTAATCTTCATGGCGCAGAACTTGGGCCCGCACATTGAACAGAAGTGGGCCACCTTGGCGCCCTGGGCGGGCAGGGTCTCGTCATGGAAGTCCTTAGCGGTATCCGGGTCCAGGGAGAGGTTGAACTGGTCCTCCCAGCGGAACTCGAACCGCGCCTTGGACAGGGCATCGTCCCACTGGTGCGCCCCGGGATGGCCCTTGGCCAGGTCGGCCGCATGGGCCGCGATCTTGTAGGTGACGACGCCGGTCCGCACGTCCTCCCGATTGGGCAACCCCAAGTGCTCCTTGGGGGTCACATAGCACAGCATGGCCGTCCCGTGCATCCCGACGGTGGCGGCGCCGATGGCCGAGGTGATGTGGTCGTAGCCGGGCGCGATGTCTGTGGTCAAGGGCCCCAAAGTGTAGAAGGGAGCCTCGTGGCACACCTCAATCTGCCGTTCGACGTTCTCCTGGATCTTGTGCAAGGGCACATGACCGGGGCCTTCAATCATCACCTGGACGTCGTGCTCCCAGGCGAACTTGGTAAGCTCGCCCAGGGTCGCCAACTCTCCAAACTGGGCCTCGTCATTGGCGTCGGCGGTTGCGCCGGGGCGCAGGCCGTCACCCAGTGAGAAGGCCACGTCGTAGGCCCGCATGATCTCGCAGATCTCGCCGAAGTGGGTGTAGAGGAAGTTTTCTTCGTGGTGGGCCAGGCACCACCCGGCCATGATGGAACCTCCCCGGGAGACGATGCCGGTCACCCGGTTGGCGGTCAACGGCACGTAGCGGAGCAGCACACCGGCGTGGATGGTGAAGTAGTCCACCCCTTGCTCGGCCTGCTCGATAATGGTGTCCCGGTAGATTTCCCAGGTCAACTCGGCGGCTTCCCCGTCCACCTTCTCCAGGGCCTGGTAGATGGGAACGGTGCCGATGGGGACCGGCGAGTTGCGGATGATCCACTCGCGGGTGGTGTGGATGTCGGCGCCGGTGGAAAGGTCCATGACCGTGTCGGCGCCCCAGTGGGTGGCCCACAGCATCTTCTCCACCTCTTCCTGGATGGAGGAAGTGACGGCCGAGTTTCCGATGTTGGCGTTGACCTTCACCAGGAAGTTGCGCCCGATTATCATGGGCTCGGATTCGGGATGGTTGATGTTGGAGGGTATAATTGCCCGTCCGCGGGCAACCTCCGCCCGTACCGTTTCCGGATCGATTCCTTCCCGCAGTCCGATGAACTCCATCTCGGGGGTGACAATCCCCTGCCTGGCGTAGTGCATCTGGGTGACTGCCCGTCCCTGCTTGGCTCGCAAGGGCTGGCGCACCAATCCTGGGTACTCGCGCCAACCATGCTGGTTGGTGGCCGAGGCCCGGGGGTCGGAGTATTCTTCCACGTCGCCGCGGCCGAGAATCCAATCCCTGCGGAGGGGATGAAGGCCCTGTCCGAGGTTGATGACCTGGGAGTCGTCGGTGTATGGGCCGCTGGTATCGTAGACCTTCATCGGAGGGTTTTCTTCCTGTCCGAACCGCCCGCCGGTTGGCGTCAGGGTGATCTCCCGGAAGGGGACGCTAACACCGTTCTGAGTCCCGGGGACGTAGACCTTGCGACTGGCGGGAAAGACGGCTTTCCCCTGAATGTTTAGAATCTCCTCAGAAACCTGGACCATAACCGGCCTCCTTTTCGTTTCGGACTGCGGCCAAATCAAAAGGCCGCCAACGCGGTAAAGTTTGGCGGCCTCAGTTGATAACTGAACACCGAAGCTCCGATTCCCTACGCTGGAATTACCCAGGTCAGGTTCGCAACGGTCGGCGACAATTGTGGTCGCCCTCTCAGCCTGGCTTAACCAAGCTCCCCTACGTGCCGTGTGTGCCTTGATTGTTAAGTGGGTGCTATTCTAATTGGGCCAGGCAACCGGGTCAATAGCGGCGGTCATCACTGGCAGGGTCGGCCTTCCTAACGGGAAGCGAAGGCGGCAGGAAGCAGGGAATAGACCTGAAGCAGAAGCATGACGGAGAGACAAATTGGTGGCAACGACTGGGCTCGAACCAGTGACCTAGCGCTTATGAAGCGCCCGCTCTGCCGCTGAGCTACGTTGCCACCTGAAGCGCCCCGGCCAGCCGCCAGGCCACGCTTGCACGCGTAAATGTTAAGTCTGGCCGAACTCCGGTGTCAATTGCCGCCAACGAGGGAATCAACGTGAGTGAAGACGAACTCTCCCAACTTGCATGGGAATTGAGGCAGGCATTGGCTGAGAGGGCGGGAAGGGTCAGGCCCTTTCCGGCCTTCCTGGGAATGGCAACCATCCAGGCCATCGAGTTGGAACCGGACGAGCCTGTGCCGGTGGACCGGGGTTGTGTTGTGGTGACCCCGGAAGGAGCCATCTGCGGGCTGGACCTGGTGGGGATTCTCGGCGCCGAGGCGGCTGTCGGGGAGGAGTTTGTCGAGGAGTTGACGGAACTGGAGTTGCCTGCTGGGGAGTACGTGATCTACGCGCGGGCGGCCATCAAGCTCCTGGATGAGGCGATGAGAGCCGGCGGCAATTGATTACCCTGCCTGGGTCAGTCGTCGAGGTCGATGTCCCCGCTCTGGCCACCCCGTTTCAGGACCACTCGGATAGCATCGATCCGCATTCCCCGGTCCACGGCCTTGCACATGTCGTAGACGGTGAGGGCGGCTACGGAAACGGCGGTCAAGGCTTCCATTTCAACGCCGGTCTTGGCCGAGGTGCGGGCTAGGGCGGTGACGCCCACGCTGGAGTCGTCCTCGTTGAGTTCCAGCTCCACATCCACCTTGTTGAGGGGCAGCGGATGGCACAGTGGAATGAGTTGGGAGGTCTGCTTGGCGCCCATGATCCCCGCCAGCTGCGCGATGGTCAGGACATCACCTTTCTTCATCAGCCCTTCCCGGATGAGGCGAAGGGTTTCCGGCTGCATCAGCACCCTTCCCCGCGCTACGGCTTCCCGCTGGGTTACCGGCTTGTCTCCCACATCCACCATGCTGACCCGGCCCTGGTCGTCGAGATGGGTTAAGGAATCGCCGCGCCGGATGTTCGGGCTGGTCATGGGTGTTTCCTCCTCGTCGTTCTGGGGAACTGGCGGGTTCTCGAGCTGGAGGAGTTCCTGTTGGGGGAAGGCCCGTTGGCCGATGGCTTGCCGCCCCGGGCGGAGCTTGCCTGTGCTGAGGTTGCGCGGCTCCCGCGCCGGTAGCGGTGGTGGGTGTCCTGGGTCTCGAACAGTCCGGCCTCCATGTTGGCCACCCGCCCGGCGATTTCGCTGGCGGGATGTTCGCGGCGGCTCCTGACCCACCACCATTTGACATCCCGAACGGACCGGAGACCGGCCAGTTCCTCCCACAAGTCCCGGTTAGCTTTGGCGTCGCGGCCCCGAAGCACCGCATCCACCAACTGCTTGTTTTCGGAATGGATGGTGACGGGACGGTCCTCGGGAGCGGTCTCCAACGCCTTGATGACCGCCGTGAGTTCCATGCGGTTGCCGGTGGTGCGCCGGTCGCTGCCGGAAATGATTCGGCGCTTGCCGTCTTCCAAGAACACCGCGGCCCATCCGCCACGGCCGGAGCGGCCCTGGCAGGCGCCATCCGTGAAAACTTGAAGGGACTCGCCAGGGTCCGCAGTCTGCTGGTTTTCCTGCATCATCCCAGCCGGCTACCCGCCGATACGGAACATTTCGACCTTGGCCTGCCGGTTTTGTACGGGCGCCAGATTGGTGCGTTCCTCAGAGTACCGGTCGGTGCGCTGCCGCCAGATGCTGCGGATCAACTCTTCCAGTTCCGAGTCGTCCGCACCGCCACGCATGGGATCCCGTAGGCTGAATCCCTCGGATGCGAACAGGCAGGTGAAGACCTTCCCGTCGGTGGACAAGCGGGCCCTGGTGCAGTTGCCGCAAAAGGGCTTGGTAACGGAGGCAATTACCCCGATCTCCCCTCCGCCATCCCGGTAGCGGTAGCGGTTGGCAACTTCTCCGACGTAATTGGGTTCCACGGCTTCCAGGGACATTTCCCGGTCGATCCGGTCCACGATTTCATCCGCCGTCACCACCTCGTCCCACTTCCAGCCGTTCAGGTTGCCCACGTCCATGTACTCGATGAAGCGGACTATGTGGCCGGTGTCCTTGAAGTGGCGCGCCAGATCCACGATGGTGTGGTCGTTGACACCCTTCTGGACCACCGCGTTGATTTTCACCGGACCCAACCCCACTTCTGAGGCGTGCTCAATGCCCCGCAACACCCGTTCGGTGCCGAAGCCCCGGCCGTTCATTCGCTTGAAAACATCCTCGTCCAGGGAGTCCAGGCTGACGGTGATGCGCTTCAGTCCACCCTGGTGCAGCTTACGGGCTTGCTGCGCCAGCAGGTAACCGTTGGTGGTGAGGGTTATATCGAGCTCGCCTGCGGATGGGGATGGAATGTCCGCCAGCAGGGCGATGAGTTGGTCCAGATCGGTCCTCAGGAGGGGTTCCCCGCCGGTGATACGGAACTTGTTCACGCCAAGCCGGGCGAAGATGGCGGCGAGCCGGCGAATCTCCTCGAAAGTGAGGAGTTCCTTTTTATCGAGGAAGTGGTAACCTTCCCCGAATATCTCCGCGGGCATGCAGTAGGGACAACGGAAATTACACCGGTCGGTGACCGATATGCGGAGATCCCTGATTGGCCTTCCAAGCTGATCGACTAGCATCGTAGTACGGCGGGACCGGTGCTGGGGGGATTATTCTAAGTCAGACGGTTGGATTACGCTTGCCAGGAGCCCTCGCGCCCGCCCGAGGGCGTCGGAGCGGTGGCTGATGGCGTTTTTCTCAGCGAGGGAGAGCTGGGCCATGGTCCGCTCAAAGGACGGGATGAAAAAAACGGGGTCGAATCCGAACCCCTGCGTGCCTGCCGGTTCATATTGTATCATTCCGGCGACTGACCCCACCACAGAGCCAATCCTGCCCCGGGGACCGGCGAGGGCGATGACGCATTTGAACCGGGCGATGCGCTTTTCCCAGGGGACGGCTGCCAGGTTGTCCAGCAGCAACTGAACGCGCTCCTGGAAGGTGGTGCATCGCTCCCCGCCGTAGCGGGCGGTGTAGATCCCGGGCTCCCGCCCCAGGGCTTCGACCTCCAGCCCAGAATCGTCGGACAGGGTGAGCAGTCCGCTCAACTGCGAGTAGGTGTCGGCCTTGAGCCAGGCGTTTTCCTCGAAGGTCGCGCCGGTCTCCTCAACGTCCGTCTCGATCCCTACGTCCCCTAGGGAGAGTAATTCAACAGGCAGGTCTTTCAACAGGTCGCGGTACTCCACGACTTTTCCCTGGTTGTGGGTCGCGATCACCAATTGGGAAAAACCGGGCATGGGCTAGATCACCCCCCGAGCCTTGAGCTCAACTAGCTCCGAAGCGGGCATCCCCAACCACGAACCATAAATCATGGCGTTGTGTTCTCCCAGGACGGGTCCGGCGTGTTCCACGGTGCCGGGTGTCTCACTCAACTTGGGGACCACCCCCAGCATTTTGGTCTTGCCCAACTCCGGATCATTGACTTCGACAATGTCATTCCTGCTCTGGTAGTGGGGGTCTTCGACAATCTGGTGGACGTTGTACACCGGCCCGACGACACCGCCCGAGGGCACCAGTTCTTCCATCGTCTGTTCCAGGGGACGCTCTTCGATCCAACCCTGTAGTTCCTCGTTCAAGGCGTCCTTGTTGTCCAGCCGGGATGCGTTGTCCGCGAACCGGGGATCACCAAGCAATGTTCCCATACCCATCGCCCGGGCCAGGGATTCCCACGTGCTTTGGGATGTTGCGGACAGTCCCAGCCAGTGTCCGTCTCCGGTCTGAAACAGACTCCGGGGCGCGGCGTCGGGAAAGTCGTTGCCCACCCGTTCCCTCACGATGCCCAGCAGGTCGTACATGGTGATGTGGGGAATGCACAGCCGGAAGAGAGGCTCGAACAGGCTGACGTCCACCACCTGCCCGGGGCCGGGCTCTCCTTTGGAGGATCGGCCGAGCACGTCCCGATGGTAAAGCGCCATCATGCCGGACATGGCCCCGAAGACTCCGGCTATTTCGTCAGCCAGCGGCACCGGCGGAAGCACCGGTGGCGTATCCGGGAAGCCCGTCATCCCGATGTATCCGCTCATGCACTCGGCAATAGTGCCGAACCCGGGGCGGTCCTTGTACGGGCCGGTCTGTCCGAAGCCGGAATACCGGACCATCACAAGGCCGGGGTTTATTTCGTGCAGGTCTTCCGGCCCCAGCCCCCAGCGTTCCATGGTACCCGGACGGAACCCTTCAATCAGGAGATCGGCCCGGTTCGCCAGATCCTTGAGCAGGGACTGCCCATCGGGGTTGGAGAGGTCCAGGGTGACGGACTTCTTGTTCCTGGAATGGACCTTCCACCAGAGAGAAACGCCGTTGTAGAAGGGGCCCCAGTTCCGCAGAGGGTCGCCGGTCCTTGGCCGTTCTATCTTGACTACCTCGGCCCCGAAGTCCGCCATCAAGCTGCTGGCCGTGCCCCCCGCAACGATCACCGACAGGTCCAGCACCTTCATCCCCGTCAAGGGACCGCCGGTATTGCGGGTTTCGGTTTCGTCGCTCACGAAAGTCATTCTACCCGGCGCATCCCGCCTTTGCCACACCGCGGGAGAAACTCGCACAAGTACCTTCTGCTAAGTTGCTGACTAAGCTGCCGCCCGTCCCGAAGACGCCGCCTGGGGGGTCATTCTGCTTCATGGGCTTCAACTGGAGCCGGTTACTACGGCATTCAGGTACTGGAACGACGTTCTGGAAAACCTGGAAGGAGGGGGCTTAATGCGCTTTGTTCTCAAAAAGGAGCAAGCATTAAACGGATGTCGCCCGGGCCAGGAGAGAACTGAGATGGCAGTCGTGCTGGGGAAATTAAGGGCGAAAGGGGTTTAGAAGACCCTGCATTGCAACGGGTTGTATGCAACAGAGGGAAAAGAGATGATATAGATTACTGTTGTGGGGGATTCAGATTAAGAGTCTGCTACCCACAGTGGTGGCGACCCGGACGGGATTTGAACCCGTGATCTCTGCCTTGACAGGGCAGTATGTTAACCGCTACACCACCGGGCCGCGGGGACGGTGAAAACCGTATTTCGAGTTTAGGGTTAACCCGGATAGTTGTCAACGGGACGAGGAATCGGGTATTCCCGACGTGTGTTGGTGTAGGGTTTAGAATAGTGGGCGGTAGCGAGAGTTGTATGGCAGTGAGGTGTGGTGATGGCTCAACCCAGGGTTTATCGAGACGGGATGCAATGTCCCAGGTGTGGTTCGAACTGGCTTCCCAAGCACGGCAAGTCCCGGGGCAAGCAGAGATACCGCTGCCAGCAATGCCTTTACCACTTCACCCTTGATGCCGAGCATCCCCACCAGCCCGAGCGAGTGAAGAACATGGCTGTGGCCATGTATGCCGAGGGCAACAGCATTGAGGCCATCGGCCGGATGTTGGGTATGAAAGCCGGGACAGTCTACTCCTGGGTCAAAAAAAGCCTGCCAAGCCCGGAATCTGTTGCGGATCGTGGTCGAGCAGCGCAGTGACCGCAGCCGGGGACGGGGGTTGCCCAGGGTCATATCCTTCGATGAGATGTGGAGCTACGTTGGAGCGCGGCGTCGGGAAAAACGCCGGGAGTGCTGGGTGTGGACGGCGGTAGTGGAGGAGGCTGACGGACGGAAGTGGGTGGACTTTGAGGTGGGAGACCGCTCCGAGGCCACCTTCTTGCGTCTCTATGGGCGGTTGCCTGAAGCGGAGAGGTATCGCACGGACGCCTACCAAGTGTACGGATGGCTGCCGCGGGACCGGCACGAGGTGGGCAAGGGCAGCGAGGTGAACCGGAACGAGGGACTGCATTCCCGTTTAAGGGACAAGTTGAACCGTCTTCACCGCCGGACCAAGGGCTACAGCAAGAGCATGACCATGCTCAGCGACTCCATTGCCTTGGTCTGCGTAACTCTGAAACTGACCTAACACCAACACACGTCGGGAATACCAGGAATCGGCCTCAACGAGCGGAGTCTTAATCGGAGTCTGAGCGGTTCGGGTTTTCACTGTCCCTTCCGTGATTTATATTAAGTGCCGAAAAGCTTGGGTTAGATGAGATCCAAGGTTACTTAAATGGAGTTGCCATGATGACGAATGAGGAGAAGTTGCCGCTTCCATTGGAAGGACTCCGGGTTCTGGATGCCACCCATATTGTAGCCGGGCCATTCTGCGCCATGATCCTGGCTGATATGGGCGCCGAGGTCATTAAAATTGAACGGCCGGGATCCGGGGACCGGGCGCGGGGCAACAATCCTTTTGTTACCGCACCAACAGGCGAGAATATAAGTGCCCGATTCCTGGGCATAAATAGGAACAAGAAGAGCATTACGCTGGACTTGCGAGAGCCCCGCTGCAAGGAGGCTTTCGAGGAAATGGTCAAGGTCTCCGACGTCCTCCTGGATAACTGGGGGCCCGGCGCTTTGCGCCGGCTCGGCTTGGGTTATGAACACTTGAGGGAGTTGAACCCGGCACTGGTGTACGCGAGCATCACCGGGTACGGGGATGGGGAAGGATTGCGTGGCCCGTATTCCAACTGGCCGGCCAACAATCCGTGCGTCCAGGGAATGGGGGGCTGGATGGAAATAACGGGCGAGCCCGGTGGAGCACCCCAAATGGTCGGCGACAACATCGGGGATTCCGTCCCCGGGGTCTGGACGGCCCTCGGCGTGATGATGGCGCTGCAGACGCGGAACAAGACGGGGCAAGGGCAACATGTAGACATGGCGATGTATGACTGCATGGTGGCCCACACCACCAGCAGCATGCCCCATTACCAGGCAACGGGTGAAGTAACCAGCCGGGCCCGGGAGAATATGTTCACCGCCCAGTTGGCTCTCCAGTGTGCTGACGGTTACGTGGTGCTGGCAGGCAGCGGAGACGTGGAGAAATGGAAGGCCCTGTGGACGATGATTGGCAGAGAGGAGTTGATCGAGGATCCTCGTTACTTGGGATTGGGAGTCACCGGGGAGTTCTACTTCGACAATGTGGTTCCGGCCATCGAAGAATGGTCCGGCAGCGTGCCCAAGCAGGAAGCCAACGAGAAACTGCTGGAATGCGGGTTTTCAATGGGGATTGTCCAAAACACGGCCGATCTGGATAGCTGCCCGCAACTGGAGCAACGCAAGATGTTTGTGGACAGCGGAGATGGCTACGGTGGGACGTTCCGGACTGTCAACAATCCGGTCCGGTTGACGGGTTCGCTGGATACGCCAGGGAATGCTCCACCTATACTGGGCCAGGACAGCGAAGACCTCCTCTGCAGCATAGGTGGGTTGACTTCGGAGGAATTCCAAGCGCTCAAGTCAAGCGGCAAGATTTGATCCACGGACTAACGAACCGGGTTTGCGTTAACGGATTCGGTCGATTAACCTTGGCTTCGGCCAGCAACCGGAAAGGCCGGCGGACCGGAAGCCACCTTTGCCTGGAGATACGAGAGCTTTGTTTCAAGCCCCCCGAGGAACCACCGACCTTCTCCCCGACGAGCAGAAGTACTGGCGTTATATCCAGGGCAAGGCGTCGGATATCGCGCACCGCTTCGGGTACGGCCGGATCGACAGCCCGGTTTTCGAGGACTCGGGCCTGTTCATCCGGTCTGTGGGGGAGGGGACCGACATAGTTGAAAAAGAAATGTACACCTTCGAAGACCGGGGCGGGGACAACCTGACCCTTCGTCCCGAAGGCACGGCGCCGGTCTGCCGGGCGTACCTGGAACACGGGATGCGCAATCTGCCGCAGCCGGTGCGCATGTATTACTTCTGCCCGGTTTTCCGGTACGAACGTCCCCAGGCCGGACGTTTCCGCCAGCACCACCAATTCGGCGTGGAAGCCATCGGAGACTCGGATGCTTCGGTGGACGCGGAAGTTATCGAGTTGGCGTGGCAACTGATGCAGTCTCTAGGGTTGACGGACATCAATCTGTTCATCAACAGCATCGGGGATGCGACCTGCCGTCCCGGGTATATCGCCGAATTGAAGTCCTATTATTCAGGTCATGGTGACAGACTGTGTCAGGATTGCCGGGGCCGTTTGGAACGGAACCCCCTGCGGTTGCTGGACTGCAAGGTGGAAAACTGCCGGCAACTGGGCGAGTCCGCTCCCCAGTCAGTGGAAATGCTGTGCGGAGACTGCCTCGACCACTGGAACAAGCTGGCGGGGTACCTGCAAGCCATGGGAATTCCTTACACGATGGACCACCGCCTAGTGCGGGGTCTGGACTATTACACGCGGACGGTATTTGAAATTCAGCCTGGGGATGTCGGAGCCCAGTCAACCATCTGTGGCGGCGGCCGTTATGACGGCCTTATTGAACAACTTGGCGGACGCGCCACCCCAGGGATTGGATTCGGGTCGGGCATCGAACGTTTGACCCTGAATCTGAAACGGGCCGAAGTGGAAGTACCGGACCTGCTCCATCCGGAATACATGGTGATCAACGTGGGACAGGACGCTCGCATCTTTGCCCTGGAACTGGCGGCAAAAATACGGCGCTCTGGAGCGGGTGCGATCCTGGGGAACGGGTCAAGAGCGCTGAGGGGACAGATGCGCCAGGCCAATGCCCTGGGAGTGGCTTACGCGGTAGTCGTCGGCGATGATGAAATCCAACGGGGGGAGGTAATGCTCCGGAACATGGCGGATTCCTCGCAGACCACGGTGAAAACCGAGGATTTCCTGGCCAGGCTGGCTGGTTAATCAATCCCGAAGCTTTTTTCGGTACCCCGTCACTACTGGATGGAAAACCAGGTGATCTCGTAGGCCAGCGTGGGAAAAGTCTGCGCTAGAATTCATCTGAATTTGAGGGTTGCGCTTGCAGTCGCCGCCGTTTTGGCAGCCGGTATGGCTATCCTTCTCGTCTATGACTCGCTTTTAGATAAGCCTCCGTGGGAAGGGCCCGCTCAAACAATGACTCCCGCTGACCCCTGGCCTGGCTCAACCAAACCGGCCGACGACCAAGCAACTACGGGAACAAATTCTGGGGCATACAGGATTCGCTCGAATGCTGGGGTGGTGGTCCCGGTCCCCCTGCCGGTACCGGTTGCCAGGGATGGCTTTGGGTCCAATTCTCCGCCCCAACCGTTGACTGTCCCGTCCTTCTTTCCACCAACGGTCACTATGATCCCGGTTCCCAGCACAGTCCCTGCGGTTGACCTTGCAACGGCCGCACCGGTCTCCCCAGCGCCTCCGGTGACCATCGGTGCGACAAGCGCTGCGCCGACCTTTATCCCGGCGGTTACCCCGACCATTATTCCTGTTGTTATTCCATCGGGTCCGGCGAAGCCTACGGTGGTTTTCACCCCGACCGCCACCCCTGTTGTTACTCCATCGGCTCCGCCGACGCCTACGTTGGTTTTCGCCCCGACCGTAACCCCTGTGTTTACTCCAACTGTTCCGCCGACACCGGTTTTTACGCCGACCCCTGATCCTACACAGGGTCCTACGCCAACTGTGCCTCCCCCGCCTCCTACCGTGGACATGAACTTATCCGCAAGTGCCAACACCGTGCAGGTAGGATCCTCCTTGGTTGTGGAGGTATGGGTTCATCCGCGCCATAATTCCAGGGTAGATGCCGCCCAGGTTTTTCTCGCTTTCGAACCTTCGATTTTGCAGGTCTTGGCCCTTAACTGGGGGAATCAGTTGGAGGAACAGTTGTACATTGAGACGGACAACGCCAGCGGCCGCGCGGGGTTAGCAGCAGGCACTTTGGGCTCGGCCAGTTCGTCGCGGTTCAAGCTGGCGTCCGTGGAATTCCTGGCGGTTGGGGTGACCGGTCCTCCGGGTTCCACCATCCGGTTGGACTCAACGAAAGGCGGTCTCTTTACTCGGACGGTTTATCGGGGTGTCGACAACACTGGCAGGCTGGGACCTTCAGTCGTGGTGGTGGTCAGGGAGCCTGAATAGGCGGGCCTCGGAACGGCGGGTTTAATGACATTTGCCCCTTGACAACTTGGAAGAGGTGTTAGAACATTTGTGCGCTGGGAGTTCCATCGTTGTGAGCGACGGAACCCGAGACGAGTACAACACCTGACGAAGCGAGGAGCTAATGTTGGAAAATATACGGCCCGTGAAAAGGATCTTTTACCGAGGTCACGTTATCGAGGCAACTGTGCCCGCCATTTGCTACACCATCTACGGGACTCGTCCGCTGCGCACGGAAATCGGTTGCGTCGGGTCATCCGGGAAAGCCATGCAATGGATTGACGGGCATGTAGCGGGCAGTCGTCCGTCCGGCTTCACGGCGAGGCACGAGTCGCCGGCGAGTCCCCGCCACCTGGTGGGGGGCAGGACCGGGTAGGCCGTGCTTCGCGGAGGGGAACCCGGGTCGCAGGGTTTGGCGGGCGTCTCCGCCGCGTGGCGAAAGGTTATGACCCTGAACCATCCTTTGCACCCCGGCATCCCGCAATGGCCGGGAGACCCGCCCGTCCGGCTGGATGCTCACTCACGGATAGAGAGCGACGGCTATTTCCTGAGGCGAATAACGCTGGGGGAGCATTCGGGTACCCACATGAATGCTCCCGCAAGCTTCTACCCCCACGGGATAACCATAGACCAGTACGAACCGGAGTCATTCATTGCCCAAGCAGTCGTTTTGGACATGAGTGGGCCATCGGAGGAAGACCCGGACTATCTGCTGTCAGTAGAAGAAGTGGAGAGATGGGAACGGACTTACGGGCCTATTCCCGGGGGGTCTGTGGCCCTGCTGCACACCGGTTACCAGCGATATTGGAACTCGCCGGGGAAGTTCCTGAATCATGACCAGAACGGGACGGCCCATTTTCCCGGTTTTGGCGCTGAAGCGGCCCGGCTCCTGGTCGAAGGACGGGGAGCGGCTGGAATCGGGATTGACACCCACGGAGTAGACGGAGGAATGGACACCGCCTTTGCCGTCAATCGCCTGGTGTTGGCCGAGCCAAGACTGGTCTTGGAAAACCTGGCCAACTTGGACCAACTTCCACCGAAGGGTACGACCTTGATCATCGCCCCGCTCCCGTTAGCCGGCGGAAGCGGGGCTCCGGTGTCAGTTGTGGCCCTTGTCCCGTAGCCGGGGCTGCCGCGAACGAAGCAGGTTACCGGCGGGAGAACGTCTTGATGCGTTTCAACACCGGTTAAATCAGGTCGACTCCGGCCCGGGCGCAGTCCTCATCCTGCTGGCTGGTGCCGCCACCGACCCCGCAGGCTCCTTCGACTACTCCGTTGCGAAGGATTGGCACTGCTCCCTGTCCCATGATCATTTGCCCACCGGATGCCGCCGCGATTCCCCGGGGAGTAGGCTGATCGGCCCGCTCCTGCAACTCTCCACTGGCCCTCCCGAAAGCGGAAGACGCGACGGCTTTACCGACGCACCCGTAGGTGCTGGCCCAGATGGCACCGTCCATCTTGTTCATGGCAATAGTCCGCCCGCCGCTGTCGACGACTGCGACGCTGACCTTGATCCCGAATTCTTCAGCCTGGGCTATCGCGCCGTCCAGGATTCTCTTTGCTTCGTCCAAGGTTATGGCCATGGTCATCCCTCCTTATGGTTCCGAGTCGCATCATTCTACCTTCTGGGATTTCGGAGGCCAACCTGGGTGGCAAGGTAAGAAATTTCCCGCCGGAATGTTATACTCGGTCGACCGGAAAACCGGCAGTTTCTCACCGACTCGCAGAAGGTTTCACTAAGATGCTGACCAAACGGATAATCCCCTGCCTCGACGTGGATGCTGGAAGAGTGGTCAAGGGAACCAGCTTCGTTTCCCTTCGTGATGCGGGGGACCCGGTTGAGTTGGCGGCCCTGTACAACGAGGAAGGCGGGGACGAGTTGGTTTTCCTGGATATCACTGCCAGTTCGGATTCGCGCGAGACGATGGTTGACGTTGTCCGGCGGGTATCCGAGCAGGTTTTCATCCCCCTGACCGTGGGCGGAGGTATCAGAACCGTCGAAGACACCCGCAGGATGCTGAACGCCGGAGCGGACAAAGTATCCGTCAACACCGCCGCGATCAACAATCCCCACCTGATCCGGGACGGAGCCGCCGCGTTCGGCAGCCAGTGCATAGTGGTGGCGATCGATGCCAAGAGGGTTAAAGATGAACCGCGAGTGTCAGGAACGGCGACCGAAGTGGAGCTGGATGATCACTCACAATGGGAGGTTTTCACCCATGGCGGGCGCAACCCCACTGGAATTGACGCGGTCAAATGGGCCATGCGGGCTGTGGAGTTAGGAGCCGGCGAAATTCTCCTGACCAGCATGGACGCCGATGGCCATCTGGCCGGATACGACGTGGAATTGACGCGGGCTATATCCAGTCGGGTCCCGGTCCCTGTCATTGCCAGTGGGGGAGCGGGCAACCTGGAACACCTTCATCAGGCGTTCACGTTGGGAGAGGCTGATGCTGTCCTGGCGGCCAGTATTTTTCATTTTGGAACCTATTCCATTGCCGAAGCCAAGAAATACCTGGGCGCACGGGGTGTGCCGGTGCGTCAGCCAGGGACTACCGGGCAATAGATCGGTATAAGTTGAACTTGGGAAAGATCGCATCGACCGGAGTGGCAGTGTTGTCTGGAGGCAATCCTGAGGAATGAGCGGCATCACCACAGTTATTTTTGATATGTTCAATACCCTCGTCAAAGACGGCGAGCTCTATTGGGTAGAGAGCTTTCAGCGGGTGATCGAACAGCAACGGCTGAACGTTTCCGCAGCGGAGCTGCGCCGGGAGTGGTCTACGGGAGACCAGTCCTTCCGGGAGCAGCGCGTAACGGGCAGAGTCCCGTTTGAGTCCTATCGGCAAGCCTGGCAGCGCAGTTTCCAAAGGACCTTTGCATCCCTGGGGCTGAACGGCGATTCGGAAAGGGCGGTGGAGTCCCTCATCGGGGATATGGGACGACGCCCCCTGCACGACGACACCACGGAAGCTCTTGAATGGCTGCAGGGGAAATACCGGGTCGCGGTGCTGTCCAACGTCGATGATTGCGTCCTGGACGTATGCCTGGAACGGTTGGACTATCCTTTTGAGGCGGCGCTATCGTCCGAAGCCGCTCGGTGTTACAAACCCCGCCCCGAGTTGTTTGGCCAATTGGTGGGACGGCTGGGGATTCGTCCCGAGGAAGCGGTGTACGTGGGGGATAAGCAGTACGAGGATGTCCAAGGAGCCCGAGACAGCGGGATTGGCTCCTTTTGGATCAACCGCGATGAAGTCGCCACGAATCCAGACCTTCCCCATCCCGACTACTGCGCGAAGACCCTGCTTGAGTTGCCGGCCTGGTTGTCAGAAAGAACTCGTTAATCCAGATAGAAATCAGGAAGCGCGATCGTGAAAGTGAAGCTCAACGACAAAGGACTGGTCCCGGCCATCGCCCAGGACATCAACACCGGGCGGGTGTTGATGCTTGGCTACATGAACCCGGGGTCACTGAAACGAACGGTGGAGGGTGGACAAGTCTGGTTTTACAGCCGAAGCCAGGAAGACTTGTGGCACAAAGGGGAGATTTCAGGCAACTATCTTAACCTCAAAGAAGCTTGGGTCGACTGCGACGCCGACACCATCCTTCTGAAAGTCGAACCGGACGGCCCCACGTGCCATACGGGCGAATCTTCATGTTTTTTCAACCCAATGGAAGGACTGCCGGAGGAATACGAAGCTACCGAGTCTGGGTCAGGTGTCCTGGAAGAGTTGTTTGCAGTGATTCAAGACCGCCAGCGGGAACTTCCCGAAGGAAGTTACACCGCTGATTTGCTGCAGCAGGGTGTGGGGCGGATCGCCCAAAAGGTCATCGAAGAGGCGGGTGAGACCGCCATCGCTGCCGTGGAAGGTGACCAGGAACACCTGCCGGAAGAGGTCGCCGACCTGTTATACCATTCCTTGGTCTTGCTGGCTTCGGCTGGAGTCAAACCCAGTGCGGTATGGGACGCTCTCCAAGCACGCCGCCGGTAGGATGAGTGCCCGCTGCAGGTTCCAGCCCCAAAGGTTCGAGATCACAAGCCGTTACCTGACGGCAGCTAATTGTCAGCCGGTCAAATTGTTTCAGATAGGGTCTCTCCGGGGTGGTAGATCCTCCACTCGGATCCCCGGTAAACGGTGACATTGCCGGAGCCGACGGCCTTCCAATTGCCCGGTGATCCGAGGCACCCCGACCGGGCGTCAATCCCCAGAACGGTAATGCCGTCGGGCACCTGGCCCTGAAACTCTCGGGACGTCTCAGCGGGGTTGCTGTTCTCATGGTGCGCCATCACGGCTATTCCGGGAGTGATGTTAAGGGCCGGTACCCACCCGCCCAAACGGGGACGGCGCATCATAGCACCCATGACCATGGCTCCGGCGCTGGACCCGGCCAATACGGTCCCCTCCTCCACGGTGCGCATAATGGCCTCCAGGAATGGCGAATCCTTCAGCGCGGCCAGCAGATGGTCGGGGTTGCCTCCTGTGAAGTAAATGACTCCCGCTCCTTCGATTCCCCGTACCAATTCGTGGTTGAAAGCGTCCTCGCGATTGAGGACCATTAGCTGGCTGGTTTTCCCTCCAAGGGAGGCGAAATGGGTCGCGCCGTCGTTGGCCGCTTTGGCAGGTCCGGTGACCGCCGCGGTTGGCACGATGACAACGTTGGCTGGAGATTGTCCTGACGCGGACATAATCTCCCGGTCCATGTCCTCGCATCGAACCCTGAATTCTTCGCCTCCAACCAAACCGTAAACACCGGGCATAATGGTTCTCCTTGTCGATGGCCATGGTGGGCCGTGAGAAAGTGTCCGATCGCCTGCGGCCAATTCTATCAGAGCTGGAGAAGGGTATCCGACCACTGGGCTCAATCGCTCAGAACGCTGTTAGTAGATGATGCGTATCGTTTGACCCGGCCCGGTCCCACCTTTAGAATCGGCACACGCGCCCCATGGGTAACCGGAATCTAGGGTAGAGGTGTCGCCATGCTGAACTTCGTCCATCACGTCAGGATTCTGGTACACGATGCCGACGAAATGGCCCAATACATCAGGGATAATTTCGGGATGAGCCCGGTCAAGATCGAGGTATTCCCCGAGCGGGGAATGAAGAACGCCATTTTCAAGGTCGGACAGACCAACTTGGAATTCACGGAGCCGTTGGATCCAAATTCGAAAATGGGCCAGTTTCTGAAAGAGGAAGGCCCTGGACCCTACCACATTGCCTTTGGAGTAGACGGTATCGAGGAGGTGGCGCGCGGTCTGGCGGAAAAGGGAAACAAGATGCGCGGTGACAACGGGTTGTCCCGCAGCGCCGAAGGTTACATGACCGCCAATATAGACCCGGAGAGTGCCCTCGGATTCCCGTTTCAAATCGCTGAAGGGTAGGTGCTCCAGGAAAAGTTGGCTCTCTTCCCCGGTGTTTGGCCCGGTATATCGCCCGAGCTGACCAGCGTTTGTGGTAACATTCTCATCGAGCCCTTCCGCCATTTCCTAGTCAGGCGGAGGGCGATTATTATTCTTGATTGTCCCGCTGCGGCAGCGTTGAAGGGGTTATTCGGCTATGGTAACGCCGTTGGTTCGCGATTCTATTTCTCAACTCGTTTCCCAAGCCATTGAGCAGGCCCGCCAGGAAGGGTTGGTACAGTTGGAAACTTCTCCCGAGGTCCTCCTGGAAAGGCCGGGGAACCCGGGGCACGGGGATTTCGCCACCAGCCTGCCGTTGAGACTGGCCAGGGCGACCCGTATCAACCCCCTGGAACTGGCGCAAATGTTGGTGGAGAGGATTCCGGCCAGCGCTGAGGTCGCCAGGGTGGAGGCGGCCCATCCCGGGTTCATAAATTTTTTCCTGGACCACGACTGGGTCCGGCAGCAGGTTGAAGTCATCCGTCACGCCGGCTCCGAATACGGCCGTCTGAACCTGGGCAACGGCCAGAAAGTAATGGTGGAGTTTGTCAGCGTAAACCCCACCGGTCCCGTCCATGTGGGGCATACCAGAGGAGCGGTCATGGGAAGCACACTGGCCGCGATACTCGATGCTGCCGGGTTCAACGTCACCCGTGAGTACTACGTCAACGACGCCGGTAATCAGATGGATCTTTTTTACCGCTCCGTCTATGCCCGATACCTTCAATCCATGGGTCGTGACGCCGAATTCCCAGCCAATGGCTACCAGGGGGACTACATCAGTGACCTGGGGCGTGAGATTGGGGAGTCGGCAGGTACGCGTTTCCTGGAGATTGGAGAATCCGAGGCGGTAGCAGAAATCGGCGACCTTGCCAGAGAAAAAATGGTCGCCATCATCAGACAGGACCTGGGAGGTATTGGGGTCGAGTTCGACAACTGGTTCAGTGAGCAATCCCTGTACCGGGACGGGGAATACGACAAGGCAATGGACCTTCTCCGGTGCAGGAACTTTCTTTCCCAGCGGGATGAAGCTCTCTGGTTTAACTCCAGCATGCTGGGTGAGGAGAAGGACAACGTAGTTGTCAGGTCCACCGGGGAGCCCACATACTTCGCTTCGGATATTGCTTACCACTTCAACAAGTTTATCGCCCGGGACTATGCCCAGGTGATTGATATCTGGGGCGCCGACCACCAGGGCCATGTTCCCCGCATGAAGGCGGCGGTTGAAGCTCTGGGGATTGACCCGGATGCGCTCACTATCCTGATTTCCCAACTGGTAACGCTGAAACGGGGCGACGACACGGTCCGGGCTTCGAAGCGGACCGGAGACTTCGTGACCCTGAAGGAACTCGTGGACGAAGTTGGGTCCGACGCCTGCCGCTACTTTTTCCTGGCACGGGCTCCATCGACTCAAATGGACTTCGACCTGGAACTGGCGAAGAAGGAGTCGTCGGAAAACCCGGTCTACTACGTTCAATACGGCCATGCCCGCATCGCAAGCATCCTGAGCCTGGCCGCCGAGCGCGGGTTGGATTTCGATGAAGGTGATGTCTCGTTGCTGACTGACTCCAACGAGTTAAACCTGGTCAGGACAATGCTTCGGTTCCCGGAACTGATCGAGTTGATGGCCAAGAACTTGGAGCCGCACCACCTTCCTCATTACGCGATGGAACTGGCAACGGCGTTCCACTGGTTCTATGAGAATTGCCGGGTGGTTTCCAGCAACCCGGAGGACCTGCCATTGAACCTGGCCAGGCTCAAGTTGGTGGATGCGGCGAGGATTACTTTGCAGCGGGCGCTGGATCTCATGGGAATGAGCGCTCCCGAGCGTATGTGATCCCACGGACCGTGTTTGCATAGCCTGGAGGAGGCTGGTTGCCGCCGACGGGATTGTGCATTTTTCGCATCGAATAGGGAGAAAAACCCGGCAACGCAGCTAACTGTTCTGCTTGAAATGCGGCGTGACAACGGTTATCATACCTAAGCTTTTCAATAGGCTGTCCCGAGCGTTGTTGCACGCAATTTTCAACCCCTCGCAAAATCCCGCAATCATTCCGCCCTATTTCGAAGTTGTTACGTAGCGACGCTTTCCTTTGGCTGTCAACGAAGCGATACAACGTTATTTTTGGCATCTGGTGCAAACAGGGGCCATTCGAATCGTTTTACCGGGAGGGGAATCGCTAACGATTAGATGCGCATTTTAATCAGAATCACCGCGATGGCCGCCCGATACCGGCTCCGGCTGTTTTTCGCCTACATTACCTTCTTCGGCGCCATTGGGTTTTCCCTCCTGATCCCGTGGATATTTGGCAAGTCCATAGACCGGCTGGTGCTGTTTGACGACGGGCAACTCGTACCCCAGTCGCCTGGATTCACGGTGCTGGCCTTGCTGGCAACCGCCCTGCTGTTGGCAAGCCTCGCGCGGGGCTTCTGCGATTTTGGCCGCACGTACACCACTGATTCCCTGTCCCAGATGGTGTCCTACGACTTTCGGAACGCCATCTACGATAAGCTGCAGCACCTGAGTTTCTCCTACCACGACCGGGAACACACCGGAAACTTGATGTCCAAGGCTACCGCGGACGTCGAAGCCATCCGGCGGTTCGTCAACATGGGCTTGGTGCGTTCCCTTGAGGTTCTGGTCCGGACCGTGGCGGTCACAACGATCCTGGTCTTTCTCAACTGGGAACTGGCCCTGATCAGCCTGGTGTTTGTTCCCTTCCTGGTCCTGCGCTCCACTTTGGTCATCGGCAAGTTGCGGGCAATGTGGCTCCACGTGCAGGAAGTGAACGGCGAGTTGGTGACGGTCCTGCAGGAAAACCTGGTGGGCATCCACGTGGTCAAGGCCTTCGCTTCGGAGGAGCACGAGAAGCGTAAGTACGACCGGAAGGCCCAGGAACTGCGCGGGGAATATTACGCTTCAGAACGGCTCCAGGGTGTCAACAGCGCGTGGATGACCCTGTATTTCACCTTCGCTTTGGGGTTGATTCTTTGGTACGGCGGATTGGAAGTAATTCGCGGTGACCTGACCGCCGGCGAAATGGCTATGTTCATGCTGTACCTGAACCAGCTTACTTTCCCGATCCGGGCGTCGGCCCAGATTATCAACAGTTTCTCCCGCGCGATTTCGTCGGGGCGGCGAATTTTCGACGTACTCGACGTCGGTTCGCCGGTACGCGAGAGGCCGGGAGCGCCCATCATGGCCCGTTCCGAAGGCTATGTCCGGTTCGAGGATGTTTCCTTCTCCTACGACGACCGGATTCCTGCCCTGTCCGGCGTAAATATTGACGCTCCTCCCGAGCAGGTCACGGCGATCCTGGGAGCGCCCGGAAGCGGCAAGAGCACCATCGTCAACCTCTTGCCCCGCTTCTACGACGTGAACGCGGGCAGGATTACCATAGATGGGCAGGATATCCGTGATTTCACGCTGGAATCGCTCCGGCGGAACATCGGTATTGTGCAGCAGGATGTCTTTTTGTTCAGCGCCACCATTCGGGACAATATTTCCTACGGCGTGGCCAACGCCTCGATGGACGATGTGATCCAGGCGGCCAAGGTGGCCCAGCTCCACGAGCATATCGTGTCCCTCCCCGATGGTTACGACACCTGGGTGGGGGAGAGGGGTGCTACCCTGTCCGGCGGACAGCGTCAACGGTTGTCCATCGCCCGGACAGTGTTGGTAGACCCCCCGATCCTGATCCTCGACGACTCGACATCCAGCGTGGACGTGGAAACCGAGAGGTTGATCCATCGGGCGATGGTTGAGGTGATGAAGGGGCGCACGACCTTCGTGATAGCTCACCGGCTCAGTACCGTCCGAGAGGCCCACCAGATCCTGGTACTCCAGGACGGCAAGGTTGTGGAACAGGGTACTCACGACGAACTGTCGGGCCAGGGAGGAATTTACCAGGACATCTACGAGTTACAGTTGCGTCCCCAGCAGGAATTATTGCTGGATGCCGCGGTCGGCAGTGGGCGCGACGGAGGAGACGCCTGATGCGCGGTGGTGGCGGCGGTGGGATGATGAGCGGCATGCGCGGCCTGAACGCCGGCGGCATGAACGCTCCGAACACCGACAACCTCAGCGACGAAAACCGGCTGGGCAGCGTCTACAACAATAAAGTTGTAATGCGCCTGTTCACCTACGTCTTCCCTTACAAGAAGCTGGCCCTCGCTACCCTAGTGGTGGTGCTGATCTACACGGCCGCTAACGTCTGTATCCCTCTCCTCATCAAGATTGGAATTGACTGGGGAATCGGGAGCAATGCGGACCATGAAATTAACTTGCCGTTCCTCGGGGATTGGGCAGCCCTGGATAACGCGACTTCCCGTATCCACTTGGTTGGGCTCCTGTTCCTGATAGTTACCCTGGTGCACTTTGCGTCCAACTACCTCCAGTTCGTCTTCATGTCCAAGGTTGGGCAGAACGTCCTTTACAACATGCGGACCCAGATGTTCAATCATCTGCAGTCCCTGTCGCCCTCTTTCTATCACCGCACCCCGGTGGGCAGGATCATGTCCCGGAGCCAGAGCGACATTCTCCAGCTCCAGGAACTGTTCGAGATGCTGGTGGTGAGCTTGGCCGACATCTTCAGCTTGGTCGGCATCGTGGCGATCATGCTCTACGTGGACTGGAAACTGGCCCTCATCAGCCTGAGTATCATTCCGGTCCTGTTCTTCATCCTGGGATACTGGCAACGCTTTGCCAGGCGGTCCTTCATGCGTATCCGCCGGGCTATCGCCATGGTGAACGGCGAGTACAACCAGAACATCACCGGCGTACGGGTGGTACAAAGCCTGAACCGCCAGGACGAGAACCTGCGGCACTTCAACGGCCTGAACCAGGAGCACCTGGACGCCAACCTCCAGGCCAGCCGGTTTTCCGGAGGGCTTCAGCCCCTGGTCGAGCTGCTCATCGGGATCGGGTTGGGCTTCGGCGTGATCCTGGTCGGCGGCCTGATGGCCCAGGACCAGCAGATAGAATGGGGTGTCCTGGTAGCGTTCGCGTTGTGGATTCAGCGGTTCTTCGAGCCGATCCGCCACCTGACCATGCAATACAGCCAGTTGCAGCGGGCGATGGCGGCGGGCGTCCGGATCTTCGAGTTGCTGGACTTGGAACCGGAGGTGAAAGACGCGGCAGACGCCAAGGAGATGCCGCCCATCCAGGGAGAGATCCGTTTCGAGAATGTTTATTTCCATTACGTTGAGGGAGTGGACGTTCTACAGGATGTCAATCTGGACATCCGGGCCGGAGAGAACGTTGCGGTGGTGGGTTCGACCGGGGCGGGCAAGAGCACCATGGTAACGTTGATTCACCGGTTCGCCGACGTGACCCAGGGACGGATAACCGTGGACGGCTACGACCTGCGGGAGGTCAAGCGCCAGTCCCTGGTGGGCCAGATGGCGATGGTCCTCCAGGAACCTTACCTCTTCTCCGGGACTATCGCGGACAACATCCGATACAGCGCGGAGGACGTCAGCGATCAGGATGTGATCGCCGCGGCCCAGGCCGTGGGCGCCCACGAGTTCATCATGGCTACGGAAAATGGTTACGATACTATCCTGGCCGAGCGTGGCGTCAACCTGAGCGTGGGGCAGCGGCAGCTGCTGAGTTTCGCCCGGGCCATCGTTGGCGACCCCCGCATCCTGGTGCTGGACGAGGCCACGGCCAACATTGACACTCACACCGAGATTCTGATCCAGGAGGCACTGAAGCGGGTGCTTCACGGCCGGACGTCCATTGTGATTGCCCACCGTCTGTCCACCATCCGCAACGCGGACAAGATCGTGGTGCTGGACCACGGCCGGATTGTCGAGGTAGGGCGCCACGAGGACCTGCTGTTGCGGGACGGAGTCTACGCCCGCCTCCACGCCATCAACTACGGATTGAACACCAACGGCTCGTCACCAGCTGAGGAAGCCGAGACGGTGCCGGCGGACAACGACTAGCGCACGAAACCGGCCAAGGCGCCAAAAAAGCGAGGGGATGAGTCAACCTCATCCCCTTTTCTGTTGCCGGGGTGTTGAAGGGAAAGCCCGTTAGCCGATGTTGGGTTCGGGGGAGACCCAGACCTCGTCTTCGATTATCTCCACGCCGTAGGTGTCGATATCGTCGTATTCCGAGGTAACGCAGGTGCCGTCGGACAAGTCGAAGCGCGCCTGGTGCCAGAGGCAGGTGACGATGCCATCCTTGACAGAGCCGGTCTCTAGGGGGTAACCGCTGTGGGGGCAACGGTTGTGTACTGCGTTGACCTTGCCGTCGTGGTAGAAGATGGCGATGGAGTGTTCGCCCAATTTCACCGGAATGCACCGGCGACCCCGCAGCTGGCGCATTGTGCAGACTTTGACGTATCCCTCGGCCATCCTGTTCTCCTGGAATGGGTGTTGCGAACCTGCGCGAGGCGGAATCGCGATGCTGAGTTGCCAGTCCATATTACCGCAACCTACCCGGCGGGAAAAGGTTAGATGATTATCCGGGGTGGGTGAGGCTCGGACTTTTACATCCCTGATCGGATGAACTCGGAGATGACGCGGGCGAGTTCGCCGGGCTTGTGGTAGCCGATGTCGTGCATGGTCTCTGGAATCCAATGGACCCGGACATCGGGGACCAACCGCTCGGCGGCGGCGACCATGACCTGCCTCATGCGGGAGTACTCGCTGTTGGCCTGCACGGGACGGGGTCCAGCCGGCACGATGAGGGTGGGACAGGAGACCCGGGGAAGGACCGCAGATGGGGGCTCGTTCCACATGGTTTCCAGCACCTGGGCGTGGTGATCGGGGTGCAGGATGTCCCGGATCAAGCCGTCGTCATCCTCGTAGACCATGGTCAGGACGGTTTTTTCCAGGTCGTCTGCCCAGCAATCGGCCATCTGCTCCCTGAGCCGGTCCAGCCATTCGGTCCTGGTGCCGGAAACATCCCTGGGCCGGAACCGTTGTCGGAAATTCTCCCAGGTTGGGTCGGGAAGGAGGTGTCCGTCCTGAAAGCCGCCGTCAATCATCACCAGGCGGCTGACTCGGTCGGGGAACCTGGCGGCCAGATTCGAAGCGACGTGGCCTCCCCAGGAGTGGCCCAGAACCACCGCTCGGTCGACGCTGAAGTGGTCCAGCAACCCGATGGCATCGCTGGCCAGGGTCTGCCAGTCGTAGCCCGAGACTGCCTGGGTCGTGCGTCCGTGGCCCCGCTGGTCCGGGGCCACGATACGAAACTGTCCGGAGAGCCTTTCAGCGAGACGCCGATACCAGGATGAAGACGAGGCGAGGCCGTGGAGAGCCAGAATGGGTGGAAGGCCGGAAGTCTCCGAAGGCGGAGACCAGTAAAGGTAGTGGACCTGGAGACCGTTGATGGCGGCCCAACCGCTGGTTGGGGTGTCGTTGGCAGGAGGGGGTTGGGTCAAATCGTGGTTCCTTTCCGAAATCAGTTTCCCCTACCGAGAATCCGGGGTCCGGGCGGAATTATACCATTCGGGTACCGGAAAACTCGTTGCTGCAGGGCCGGCCGGGCGAGTACGGTTTCCCCCTGATGACGCTCAGCAAAAAATTATGTGTCCCATTTTGTCCTATTCTGTCCCATTTGATGCGGCGCATGGTGTTGTAGGGTCTGGGAAACCGGAGCATTCCGATAGGCATGGGAGCGGATACTTCCAATCAACGTTAGACAGGTGGCACGAGGCCTGTCAATGGGCAAATGTCACCACGGGGAAGAAGCGGCGGCATGGCCGAAGAGTGGGCATTTGTCGGACGCGACGGGCGCCGGGTCCTGGACAGCGGCCGGTGTTTGGCGGCTTGGATTTTGGTGTAAGATGTCGGCGGAGACGGGGCGGCACAATCGCCGAAGGGGGATTAGCGTGGATTTCGAGCTCAGCAGGGACGACCGGCGGTTTCGCCAGGACCTCTTGACGTTCATAGACGGAGAGCGGACGGACTTCTGGGACCAGTGCGACCCGGGGACCGACGACGCAAGCTGGGAAGCGGCGAAGGATATGCGGGCCAAGCTGGCGGAGCGGGGCTGGTTGACCATGCACTGGCCGGAGGAGTACGGCGGTCAGGCGGCGTCTCCGCTGAAGTCAACGATCTTCAACGAGGAGATGTCCTACCACCGGGCCCCGGGCAGGGATGCCTTCGGGGTGCGGATGATGGGCGCGACCCTGATGATCCACGGCTCGGAGGAGCAGAAGCGGGTACACCTGCCGCCGGTGGCGAGGGGAGAAGTCCAGTGGTGCCAGGGATACAGCGAGCCGGAGTCGGGGTCGGACCTGGCGTCCCTGAGCACGCGGGCAGTGCGGGACGGGGATGAGTTCGTCATCAACGGCGCCAAGATCTGGACTTCGATGGCCCACAGGGCAGACTGGATCATGCTGCTGGCCCGGACGGACCCGGACGCGCCCAAGCACCGGGGAATCAGCTTCTTCCTGGTGGACATGAAGACGCCCGGGGTGGAGGTGCGTCCGATTGTCAACATGGCGGGGAAGCACGAGTTCAACCAGATAATGCTGGACGACGTGAGGGTCCCGGCGACGAACATTGTCGGGGAAGAAAACCGGGGCTGGTACGTGGCGGTCACCCTGCTGGACTTCGAGCGGTCCGGGATTGACTACTCGGCCAGCGCACGGCGCCTCCTGGATGATACCCGAGGTTACGCAGGCGAAGTCTCCCGCAACGGTCGGCCGTTGATGTCGGAGCCGTGGGTGCGGAATGCCTTTGCCGACCGGTACATCGAGTGCGAGGTGGCCCGCTTGATCGCCTACAACGTGGCCTACATGCAGGGAGAGGGGTTGGTGCCGAACCGGGAAGCTTCCATGAGCAAGGTGTTCGGCAGCGAAACGGTGCAGAGGTCGGCCAAGACCTGCATGGAGGTGCTGGGATTGTACAGCATCCTGGACGGTGACGAGCCGCTTTCCCCGCTGGCCGGGAGGGTGCGCGACACGTGGGCCTTGAGTTTTTCCAGCACCATCGCCGCAGGGACGTCTGAAATCCAGCGCAACATCATCGCGAGCCGGGGCTTGGGGCTGCCTCGAGGGTAGGGCCGCCAGGGCTATCCCGTTTGGGTTCTCGAAGACCCAGTGGCGTTCAAGAGACAGCGGCCCACCGGATAAAGTGAGGGATGGACAGCCCGGAATTTATCAAGGACAACAGTTGATAACAGTATATATATGCACCAACGTGCGGCATCAACATGTTGGTGTTTTTCACGGGCGATAGCCCTGTCTACTAGGGCTATCGCATGAGTGAAGGTTTGACCAAACGATACTGCCGGGAAGAGACGACGGGAGTCTGGATTCCCGCCTGCGCGGGAATGACTGGAGGAGAGGTGAAAGGACCGAGTCAGCCTTCATGCGATAGCCCTGAACTTTTGAGATTATTTCTGAGGGCACCGGGGGCAATTCCGCATGAATTTCGACCTTAACGCAGAAACAGCCGTTGTCTACCTGCGGTCACGAGGTCTGCTGGGGCAGAATGAGCGGACGGTGTCGGAGGTGCTGGGCGGAGGCGTTTCCAACATACTGGTGAAGGTCAGCACACCTTCGGAGTGCTACGTCCTGAAACAATCCCTTTCCCAGCTCCGGGTAGGAGAAGACTGGTTCTCCGACCGGGAACGGATCGTCCGGGAGTGGCAGTGCATTGAAGCGCTGGCGGACGTGCTGCCCGATGGGACGATTCCGAAGGTTATGCGAAAGGACCGGGAGAACTTCCTGTTCGTAATGTCCTGCGCTCCGGCAGAGGGGGTCAACTGGAAGGATCAACTCTTGGAAGGCCAGACCGATCCAGTGGTGGCGGAAAAGGTTGGGAACGTCCTGGGCAGGATTCACGCCGGGACGAGCGGGTCGGCGGAATTGCGGGAACAATTCCAGGACGACCGTCCCTTCGTCCAACTGAGGATCGACCCGTATCACCGCACCGCGGCTCGAATTCATCCCGACGTGGCAGGCGCAATACAACGCGAGTCGGAGCGGATGCTGGGCATCAAGATTGCCCTAGTCCACGGTGACTACAGCCCCAAGAACGTGATTGTGACGGGCCAGGATGTTTTCCTGGTGGACTGGGAGGTCGTCCACTATGGCAATCCGGTTTTCGACTTGGCCTTCATGTTCAACCACCTGCTGCTCAAGGCAATCCACAACCGCCACATAAAGGAGGAGTATTTCCGGTTAGCGGAGGCGTTCTGGCGGGGGTACGGGAGCGGCTCCGGGGGATCGGGCTGGTCAAGAAACATCGTGGCGGAGGTGGGGTGCCTGATGCTGGCCCGGATGGACGGGAAGTCGCCGGTGGAATACATCGTTGACCCGGGGTTGAAGGACCTGGCGAGGGGGTTGGCCAAGAAGCTGCTGACGGGGGGCGTCAGCGACCTGGCGGGGATGATCCAATCGGCGAACACCGAAATCACCCGATACGACCGGCTCTCGGGCCGGCGGCGCACGTAGACCGTGGCAACCGGGTTCAGCATAGCCCGCATTCATGCCCGGCAAGTCCTGGATTCCCGGGGCAACCCGACGGTAGAAGTGGAAGTCACGCTGAAGGGCGGCGGGTTTGGGCGAGCCATCGTTCCGTCCGGGGCGTCCACGGGCAGTCACGAAGCCCTGGAACTGAGGGATGGGGATACCGAACGATACGGGGGCAGGGGTGTCCTCCGGGCGGTCAGCAATGTCAATGACGTAATCAATCCCGGTATCGTGGGAAACGGAGTAGACGCCCGGGACCAAGCGGCGGTGGACGATATGTTGCGGGCGTTGGATGGGACGCCGAACAAGGCCAACCTGGGAGCGAACGCCATCCTCGGGGTTTCCCTGGGCGCGGCGCGGGCAGCGGCGGATGGGTTGAAAATGCCTCTATACCGTTACCTGGCCGATGGCCGGACGCCTTTGCTGCCGCTGCCGATGGTCAACATAATAAGCGGCGGGCAACATTCCAACTGGAGCCTGGACCTGCAGGACTTCCTGGCGATTCCGGTGGGGGCGGCGAGCTACGGGCAGGCCCTGGAATGGTGCGGAGCGGTCTACCGAGGGATGCGGTCGCTGCTGGAACAGCGGGGGATCCTTCCCGGCGGCGTGGCGGACGAAGGAGGTTTTGGCCCGGCGTTGCCCGCCAACCGGGACGCGCTGGAGCTAATGGTGGATGCGATTGGGGCGGCCGGGTTGAAGCCCGGAGTTAGAGACGGTGTCGCGATCGGGTTAGACGTGGCCGCGACGGAGTTTTTCCGGGAGGGTTGGTACCGGCTGCGCCGGGAGGACCGGGACTTGACCACCGGGCAGATGGTGGAGATGCTGGAGGCATGGGTGGAGGCGTATCCTATTGTGTCCATCGAGGACGGGCTGGCGGAGGACGATTGGGAGGGTTGGCAGGCGCTGAACGCGAGGGTGGGGGACCGGGTGCAGCTGATTGGGGATGACCTGTTCACCACCAATCCGGAGCGGCTGCGATTGGGGATTGACCGGGGGGCGGCCAATGCGGTCCTAGTAAAGCCGAATCAAATAGGGACGCTGACGGAGACACTGGAAGTGGTGGGGATGGCGCAGGAAGCGGGATTCCTGCCGGTGATCTCGGCGCGGTCCGGGGAGACGGAGGACTCGACCATCGCTGACCTGGCGGTGGGGACGGCCGCCGGGCAGATCAAGATCGGGTCGGTAACCCGGTCGGAGCGCCTGGCGAAGTACAACCGGCTGCTTCGGATCGAGGATGAGCTGGGGCCGGATGCACCGTATGCCGGGCGGGCGGTGTTTGCACGGTTTACCGGGTAGGGCTGCGCTGGGGGATGCATCCCCCAGACCCCCTGAATCACGTAGAATAGAGAAGCACCATCAGTTCGGGGTTGGAGAATCGGGAGAGCTGGGTGAGCAGGAAGATTCTGGTCACGGATTATGTGTGGCCTTCTACGGCTCCGGAGCGGGAGGTGCTGGCCAGGGTGGGGGTGGAGATCATCGAGGCTCCTGACGGCAGGGAGGAGACGCTGGTCCGGCTGGCAGAAGGGGTGGAGGGGATCATGACCTGCTTCGCTCAGGTAACTCCGGCAGTGGTGCGGGCGGCCAGGGAGTGCGTGGTCATCAGCCGGTACGGGGTCGGGGTGGACAACATCGCGGTGAATGTGGCTACGGAGGAGGGAATCGCCGTCACTTACGTTCCCGACTACTGCGTGGATGAGGTTTCGGACCATGTGATGGCCCTGCTGCTGACGTGGAACCGGCAGATTGGGTTCTATGACGGAGTGGCCAAGCAAGGCATCTGGGGCGGGTCGGTTTCCCCGGCGCCGCTGACCCGGCTGCGGGGGCAGACGCTGGGAGTAATCGGGCTGGGACGCATTGGGAGGGTCGTGGCCCGGAAAGGCATGGCTTTCGGTTTGGAGGTGACGGCATACGATCCATACTTGCCGGAGGGAGCGGTTGTTCCGGCAGGGGTGGAGCTGGCGGGACTGCCGGAACTGCTGGGGAAGGCGGATTACGTGACGGTGCATACGCCGCTGAACGCAGAGACACGGGGGCTGCTGGGTCCGGCGGAGTTTGCCTTGATGAAGCCGAATGGGTATGTGATCAACTGCGCGCGGGGCCCGATCATCAACGAGGCGGCACTTTACGAGGCGCTGCGGGATGGCTGGATTGCCGGCGCGGGGCTGGATGTGATGGAGGAAACGGCGCCGGCGGCGGACAGTCCGCTGTTTGCCCTGGAGAATGTGATCGTCACGCCCCACATCGCCTTTTTGTCCCAGCAGTCGGTGCTGGAGCTGGAGGTACGCACGGCGCAGGCGACGGCGGATGTGCTGGAGGGACGGATGCCTGAGTTCCTGGTGAACCCTGAGGTGCTGCCCAGGGCGCGGCGGCGGTTGGGCTGAAGGCTGAGCCAGAGAATTGGCGGCCCGACCCGTTTCCAGGGTCGGGCTTTTCTTTAGAGGATCCTCTAGCTGAGGTTAGAGGACGTTCCAGCGGGGGTTGGTGGCTGCTTCGGCGGTGAGGCGGTCGACGATCCAGTCCTTGACGGAATCGGCGAGGTAGAAGGTGGGCTTGATGAGGTCGCTCTGTTCCGTGATGACGCCCTCCCGCAGGGCCACGTCTGCGACGTCGGACCCGGGGCGGATGCGGACGCCGACACGGAGGTTGGCCAGGGAGGGCTGGATCTGGCGCAGGAAGTCGAGCTTCTGGTCCACTGTCTCCGGGGTCTCGCCGGGCTCGCCGAAGAACTGGGAGATGATGTAATTGAGGCCGGCCTCGTCGCAGCGCCGACAAACTTCCTGCAGGGGCTCCATGCGCTCCTCGAAGGACTGGTCGTTGAGGTCGTGGTTGGCGAGGCCCTTCATGATGAGGAGGCCGGACCCGGACTGCTTCATCAGGTTCAGGACCTCGTCATCGACGGACTCGGGGACAGGGGCGAGGTAGCTGTTCCAGTGGACCTTCAGTTCGGCCTCTATGATGGAGTTGCAGAGGGCCTTGGCGTGGGGCAAGGGAACGTTGAATCCGGCGCCGTCGATGAAAAACACCTTGCGAAGCCCGAAGCGGTCCTTCATTTCCTGGATTTCGCCGACTACGTCCTCGATGGGGCGCAGGACGCGCCAGTTGTTAGGGTCGCTGCCAGGGTCCATGGCGTGGGAGAAATTGTCATCCAGCTTGGTGACAATGCCGATGCCGAATCCGGCCTGCTCGTAGCGGGTCATGTCCAGCTCATCCAAGCGGGGCGGGACGGAAAACTCGGAGTAGGCCAGGCCGTTGAAGTTGAGGGAGCCGTCCCGGTTCCGCGAGACGACCCCAGGAAGGTGCTGGAAGTCCTCTCCGCTTTCCAGGCAGTCGGTGAGCTGGGCGAAGGCTTCCCCTCCGTCGCCGGCGATGCCGATGTCGGGTTCCAGGTAGGAGAAACATTCCCGGGGAAGCAGGCTGAAGGCCGGACCGCCGACCACCACGGGAGCCGTGGTGATGGAGTGAAGCTTGTCGACGACTTCCTTGGTGATGGGAAGTGCCCACTGGGGGTCCATATAGCTGGAATTGTCCAGGTTGCGGAGAGAAACACCGATGAGGTCGGGCTGGTACTCGTTGACGGTGTTTTCCACCTCGGCCAGGTAGTCGTCGGCGAACATCAGGTCCAGGATGCGGAGCTGGTGGCGGTCCAGGTCCAGATGACCGGCGATGTAGGCCAGGCCGATGGGCACCGGCTGGGCGTTCATCCGGCTCATGAGCCGACGGTGGCGGTTGGTGGCGATGAGTAGTATCCGCATAATCCTGCCTCCCTGAAGTTCTGTTCTGAGGTTCGCCGCTGTTGCGCCCGGTTAAGATGACTTGTCTATGGGCCCTAGGCGGTGGGGTGACCGATGGGGGTGGCTTCCCGGTCCCTGGTGCTCCTCCGGGCCGGGAGGACGCGCAATTCCTACTGGGCGGTAGTGCCTCCGTCGATAACCAGCTCGGAGCCGGTGACGAAGGAAGACTCGTCGGATGCCAGGTAGATGACTCCGTAGGCGACCTCCTCTGGCTTGCCGACGCGGCCCATGGGCAGGCGCTGCATCCGCAGTTCCATCTGAGCCGGGTCGTTCAGCGAGTCCTGGATCATGTCGGTCTCGATGGGACCGGGGTGGACGGAGTTGCAGCGGATGCCTTCCCTGGCGTACTGGATGGCGGTGGACTTGGTCAGGAGCCGGACGGCCCCCTTGGTGGCGGTGTAGCTGGCGGAGCCGCTGGGACTGCTGACCAGCCCGGCCGTCGAGGAGATGTTCACAATGGAGCCGCCGCCGGCCTCGCGCATGGCGGGGATGGCTGCGCGGGTACCGAGGAACACACCCTTGGCGTTGATGCTCATTATGCGGTCCCAGTCCTCGCCAGTGGTCTCTTCCAGGGTCTTGCGGATGAGGATGCCGGCGTTGTTGACCAGGACGTTGAGCTTGCCGTAGGCGCTGACGGCAGTGTCCACGGCGGACTGCCAGTCGGCCTCGCTTGTGACGTCCAGGTGGACGTAGGTGGCCTCTCCGCCCAACTCGCGGATCTGGGCTTCGACCTGCTTTCCCGCATCGTCGAGGATGTCCCCGAAGATGACGCTGGCGCCTTCCATGGCGAGCATCCGGGCTTCAGTGGCGCCCTGGCCGCGAGCGCCGCCGCTGATGAGGGCAACCTTGCCGTCCAACCTTCCCATTGTGTCCGTCCTTTCTTCTAAAAAAACCCGCCGCTTTCGGGCCCGGTTCAGGTAACTTGTCCAAGGGCCCTGGGCGGCGGGGCTGAGCAGGGCGCCGGGGGGAGTGTCAGGGTTCGCTGCGGTCCCAATCAGGCAGGGCGTGGTAGCCCTCGAAGGGGACATCGACCCGGGCGGTGAGGCCCTGGGCCCGCTTGAGGCGCTGGATGTTGAAGAGGTGGGTCAGGTATTCGTAGTAGCGGTGCCGGAAGGTGGATTCCAGGCTGAGGTATCCGACTTCGGGGTTGTCAGGGTCCCGGCGGGTGCCCCGGGGATGGGCCGCCGAGAACCAGATGCTGCCCTCCTGGTAGGGGACCTCGACCTCGTAGGACTGGAGACTGGCGACCGTCTCCCGCTCAAGGACCTGCTGGCTGATGTCCAGCCCGAGGCGGAGCTTTTCCATGATGTCCGGGACGGCCCAGTATTTTTGCTCGTCCAGGCGCCGGTCGTAGCGGGAGTTGATGATACCGTCGAGGTCGTCAATCGGGGGAGGGCCGTCGGGGAAGAGGATGCCGCCCCAGCGTTGGACGAACCAGCGCACATCCCCGGATGCTAGGTGGCTGAGGTTGCGCCGGATGCTCCACTGGCTCCATCCCCATTGATTGGACTCGAAGTCCAGCTGTTCGTCGGTGAGGCCCTCGATTTCTTCTGAAATCATGCGGTAGATATCCGACCGGAACTGGGGAAAGAGTTCCGTGGCGGGGGAATCGGCGGGAAGGTCGGGCAGAGTCATGGGTCAACTCGCAGCAAGGGAGGGGATTTGGGAGGTGATAACGCGGACGATTTCGGCGGCGGCCCGGTCGATTTCATCGGGAGTGGTGTACCGTCCGACGGACAGGCGGATCGTCCCCTTGGCGTATTCCAGGGGAACCCGCATGGCCTCGAGGACGCTGGACAACTCGACCCGGTCGCTGTGGCAGGCGGCTCCGGCGGAGGCGGCCACGCCTTCCAGTTGGTCCAGGATGTGGTTGGCCTCAGCGCCGGGAAAGCTGACGCTGCTGGTGTTGGGCAGGCGATGCTCGGGATGGCCGTTGATGCGTAGGTCGGGGAAGGCGTCGCGCAGGGCAGTCTCCAGACGTTCCCGCATCCTCTTCATGTGTCCCTCATAGGAGGTGAGGTTCTCGCGGATGAGGCGGCAGGCCTGTCCAAGACCGGCGATGAGGATCACGTTCTCGGTGCCGGCGCGCCAGTTGTTTTCGTGGCCGGCGCCGTGCATCAGCTTTTCCAGGGCGACGCCGCGGCGGATGTAGATCGCGCCAACGCCCTTGGGGGCATAGAGCTTGTGTCCGGCGATGGAAAGCAGGTCCACCCCGAGGTCGTCGACGTTGACCGGAATTTTCCCGACGGACTGGGCGCAGTCGGCGTGCACGGGGATGCCCCTGGCGCGGGCGGCGTCGGCGATTTCCCGGATGGGCTCGATGGTGCCGACCTCGTTGTTGGCGTGCATGATGGTGACAAGGGCGGTGCGGTCGGTGATGGCATCGGCAACCTGCCGGGCGGTGACCATTCCGTGTTCGTCAACGGGCAGGTAGGTTACGGAGCAGCCGCGGGTCTTTGTCTGAAACCCGCCGCTTTCGGGCCCGATTCCGGTAACTTGTCCAAGGGCACTGGGCGGCGGGGTGCTGCCGCTGAGGAAGCGGCAGACCTCGATGACGGCGGGGTGCTCGACGGCAGAAGTGATGATGTGGGATCCGGGGCCGGCCAATCCTGCAATGCCCTTGATGGCGTAGTTGTTGGCCTCGGTGCCGCCGCTGGTGAAAACGATCTCGTCGTCGTGGCAGCCGAGTAGGGCGGCTACATCGTGGCGGGCTTCCTCGACGGCCTCCCGCGCCCGCTGTCCATAAGCGTGACCGCTGGAGGGGTTGCCGAAATGGTGGTGGATGAAGGGAAGCATCGCCTCCGCGACGGCGGGGTCGATCGGAGTGGTGGCGTTATAATCCAGATAGATGGGATTCATTGGCGATAAACGCTTGGTCTGGGGCGTGGGCCGGTGGATATACTATAATGGCGTACCGGATGATGCTCCGGATGGAGAACGGTACAACTTTAATCGGATTTGTCCCGGGCTGCAACCGCCCGAAATTTGGTTAGAGTAAAATCCGGTAAACTTGTGAAGAACGTATGAAAACTGTGAAACCCAGGAGGGCGGGATGACTGGAAATTCTTCCAACGGCGGGGCGCTGACGGCGGGCCAGGTGGCGGAGTTCGACGAGCAGTTCCGCAGCGATCCGAAGAGCAACCTGATGCAGAACGTGGTGACGCGGCGGGACGTGAATGAGGTCGCCTTAGACCATTCCATTGTGCGGGAGGCCGAGCACACCTTTTCGACGAGGCTGGACGACTGGGGCGTGACCAACCAGGCGCGTTCCGGGCGGTGCTGGATGTTCGCCGGCCTGAACATGTTCCGGGTGGACAGCAAGGACGTGCTGAACGTGAAGGAGTTCGAGTTCAGCCAGAATTACGTGATGTTCTGGGACAAGCTGGAGCGGGCCAACTTTCTGCTGGAAGCCATCATCGAGACGGCGGACCGTCCGGTGGATGACCGGACGGTGGCATGGCTGCTGTCCCGGGGCGTGGAAGACGGCGGGCAGTGGGACATGTTCGTCAACGTCGTGAAAAAGCACGGGGTGGTGCCCAAGTCGGTGATGCCGGAGACGGAGAGCTCCAGCAACACCATGCGCATGAACACGATGCTGAACTACCAGTACCGACAGGGAGCCAAGCGCATCCGGGACCTGTACGCCACGGAAGCCGGGATGGATGAGCTGCGGCACTCGAAGGAAGAGTGCCTCGGTGCTATCTACCAGATCCTGAGCATTCACCTGGGAACGCCTCCGACCCAGTTCTTCTGGCAATGGCGGGACAGGGACAACGAGTTCCGCCGGGACGGGGAGATGACTCCCCAGGAGTTCGCGGATAAGTACGTGACGACTCCCATGGAGGAGTATGTCTGCCTGGTGCATGATCCGCGGGCGAGCAGCCCGGAAGGCAGGACGTTCACGATACAGTACCTGGGAAACGTGGTTGACGGTGCGACCGTCAAGTACCTGAACGTGGACATCGAGCTCATCAAGTCCATTACCCAGAGGATGCTGGAGGAAGGAAAGCCGGTCTGGATGGGGTGCGACACGGGGAAGCAGATGGACCGGGACAAGGGGCTGTGGGACGCGGAGCTGTTCGACTACGCCGGTGTCTACGGAACCGATTTTTCCCTGGACAAGGCGGCGCGGCTGGAGTACCACCAGACGCGGATGACCCACGCAATGCTGTTCACCGGGGTGGACGTGGTGGACGGGAAGCCGCGGCGGTGGCGGGTGGAGAATAGCTGGGACGACAAGGTGGGAGACAAGGGCTTCTGCCTGATGAACGACTCGTGGTTCGGCGAGTATATGTTCGAGATTGCCGCTCCCAAGAGCTACCTGACCCAGGAACTGCAGGACGCCTGGAATGAGGCGCCCATCGAGCTTCCGCCGTGGGACCCGATGGGTTCGCTGGCCGGGGGAGAATAACACGAGGTTACGTTGGGGGATTTATCCCCCAAACCCCCCCTGTTCCGGGGGTTAGCAAAATTGTCCGGTTGTCAGGTGGGCTTATGAATCGTTTGGCGGTTGGGTTCCGAGGAGTATGGATCGGATTGGCGCTGTTGCTGTTGCTGTCGCTGGGAATGCTGGGGTGTGCCCGGGAGGTAATCAAGGAGGTGGAGCGGGAGGTCCAGGTGGTGGCCACTCCCACGCCTGGAGGCCCGGCGGAGCAGCCCGGCGGGGCGGGCGGAACGGGTCAAGCGAATTCCGCTCCTTCAGGGTCCGGTGCGGCGGCAACGCCGGCGGCTGCGTCAACTCAATCCGGCGGCGCGACGGGCGGTCCGGCGGCGGCTCCCCCCTCCGACCCGGTCTACAAGCTGGGGATTTTCTCGGACCTGACGACGACGAATTACTGGTCCTACCTGGGTTCCAGCGGCGACGGAACGATCTGGAACGGGTACGTGCTGGGCGGGGGACAGGCGTCGTTGTTCACCTACTCGGACCAGCGTTTCGACTGGGTGCCTTCTCTGGCTGCGGACTTTCCGACGCCACTGCAGGAAGAGACCGTTGATGGGGAGACCATGTGGACGTCGGAGGTTACCCTGAAGGAAGGCATGACCTGGACGGACGGCAATCCCGTGACGGCCGAGGACTTCGTGTTCACAGTGCAGACGGTGATGGACCTGGAGCTGTCGGCCAACTGGGCCGGCATAGTGGACACCGAGTTCGTGGAGAAGGTGGAGGCGCAGGAACCCTACAAGGTGAAGGTGTACTTCAAGAAGAAGCCGGGATTGTCCATCTGGCAGTTCGGGCTGGCCTTCTGCCCGATCCTCTCCCAGGCCTACTGGGAGCCGGTGGTGACGGAGGCCAAGGGGCAGGGGGAGATCCTCGAGCAGCAGAAGTTCCTGTTTGCCCACGTCCCGGAGAACGAGCCGTCGGCGGGCGGTTTCGTCTTCGAGAAGTGGGAGAAGGCGGCCTTCGCGGAGAAGACGAAGAACGAGGACTACTACTTTTCCGGCGTGACGGTTACGGAGTACGCCAACGGCGCCTATGCCGAGTCCAAGCCGGGGGCGTTCGAGTTTTCGGCCTACGGGGAGCCGACCGGGGATAAGGTGCTGGAGTACACCAGCGGGCCCCACGCGGACGCAACAATCCACAGCATCTACGGCAACCAGGAAACGGCGGTGCTGGCGCTGAACAAGGGAGACATCGACTTCATCATGAACCCGCTGGGCCTGCAGAAGGGACTGCAAGCCCAGTTGGAACAGGAAGAGAACGTCGCCATCGTGGAGAATGCGTCCAACGGGTTCCGGTACCTGGGGTTCAACGTGCGCAAGGCGCCCATGGACGACATAGCGTTCCGAAAAGCGGTGGCAACCCTCATCGACAAGGAGTTCATCACCGGGACGGTGCTGCAGGGTGTGGCCATCCCTATGTATACCACGGTGGCCGAGGGCAACGGCTTCTGGTACAACCCGGGCGTGGAGTTCACCGGGAAGGGGCTGTCCCGGCCGGAGCGGGTGGCGGAGGCGGTGAAGATCCTCAAGGACGCCGGGTACACCTTCGAAAAGGAGCCGGTGGTCAGCGAGGACGGGGCGTTCATGGAGCAGGAGGGGGAGGGACTGCGGATGCCCAACGGGGAACTGATGGAGGAGCTAACCCTGATGGCCCCGTCGGCGGGCTACGATCCGCTGCGCTCAACCTTTGCCATCTGGATTGAGCGGTGGCTGAACGACGTGGGGATTCCGGTCAAAGCGCAGCTTACCGGGTTCAACGTTATCGTGGAGCGGCTGAGCGACGAAGAGAATCTGGAGCTCTGGATGCTGGGCTGGGGTCTGAGCCTGTATCCCGACTACCTAGAGGTGTTCTTCCACTCGCGGCATACCGGGGAGGACGGGCTGAACCGGGGCGGGTACAGCAATCCGGAGTTCGACGCGCTGGCGGACGCGCTCCTGGAGGAGACGGACCTGGAGGAAGCCAGGCGGCTGGTCTTCCAAATGCAGGAGTTCCTGGCGGACGACCTTCCCTACGTGGTGCTGTTCACAACGCCGCTCATTGAAGCGTACCGGGCGGACCGGCTGGAGTTTCCGTACACCACGGTGCTGGACGGCATCCAGGACCAGGGCGGTCTGACGACGACGGTAGTCCTGAAGTAACACCGGGGCGAGGCAGGGCGGACTATGGCGGGTTACCTGGCGCGGCGGTTTGGCCAAATAGTGGTGACGCTTCTGGTGTTCGTCACGCTGGCCTTCTTCCTGATACAGGCCCAGCCGGGGAGCTACACTTCCTTCTATGCCCTCAATCCGGAGATCGAGCCGGAGGTCAAGGCGCAGCTGGAGGCCAGCTTCGGCCTGGACCAACCGCTGTGGCGGCAGTTCCTCTCCCATCTCCAAAACTATGCCACGCTGAACTTCGGGGTGTCCTTCGGGCATTACCCCCGGCCGGTTATCGACGTAATCCTGGAGCGATTGCCTCGGACTGCGGTGCTTTTCCTGACCGCCACGGTGGTCTCCTTCTACGCCGGGTTCCTGCTGGGAAAGACCATCGCGTGGCGGCGTGGCGGCGTCATGGAGTACACGGCGACGGTATCCGGCGTGTTGCTGTTCACGATGTTCACTCCCTGGTTCGGGTTGATGATGATCTGGCTTTTCGCCTTCCAACTGGGGTGGTTTCCGCTGGGTAAATTCCTTGACCCTTCCCTGTGGCGCGGGTCGCCGGTGGACGCCAACATGGTGTTCACCAGCATGATCATCACCGCGATGGCGTGGGGGCTGGCGGTCCTGGTTGCGACGCTGGCGGCGCGGCGCTGGGCACCGGGAAATGAAGGACGGGTAGTCCTGGTCGGGCTTGGGATGGCATTGGCGGCCGGACTGGCGGCATGGTGGTTGTCCGGGGTTGGGCACCTGGCGTGGGACATCCTGCGGCATATGGCCCTGCCCGTGGGGACGCTGACGCTGATTTCCTTCGGGGGGACGATGCTCCTGACCCGGAACAGTATGCTGGAAACGATCCGGGAAGACTTCGTTACGGTGGCCCGAGCCAAGGGTCTGCCGGAACGGACGGTCCGGGACCGGCACGCGGCCCGCAACGCCCTGCTGCCGGTGGTGACCAGCCTGGTGTTCAGCCTGGCTTTTGCGGTGGACGGGAGCGTGATCATCGAGTCCATTTTCTCCTGGCCGGGGATGGGGCGGACGCTCCTTGACGCGGTCCTGAAGGAGGACATGCCCCTGGCCCTGGGCGCGTTCGTGCTGCTGGGGGTGATGACCCTGGTGGCGCACCTGATTGCGGACATCCTTTACGTCTACCTGGACCCCCGGGTGAGGTACCAGTGACCGTGCCGGTGGTCCCTGGGCCCGGTGTTTCCGGCGGAGGTCCCGGAGGATGGGACTTCCCAGAAGAGGCGGCAGTGCCGGGGCGTTTCCGGGTCCAACTGGCCCGGATGAGGGTGGCGTGGGCGACGTTCCGGGGCGCGTGGGTGATATTCGCGGCCAGCCGCATCGGGGTAATCGGGCTGGTCATCATTGCGGCGTTTGCGCTGTTCGCGCTGGCGCACCCAATCCTGATGAACACCGTGTGGGACCGGTCGGTGTACGACCCGATAACGGGATACGGGTTTGACGAGTTCGAGCACCCGGCCCCGCCGTCGAGCACGCACCTGCTGGGTACGGACTCGCTGGGCCGGGACGTTTTAAGCCAACTGATGTCCAGCGCAGGTTCGGAGTTTCTCCTGGGGATTACGGCGGCGCTGGTGACGGTGGTGATTGCAACCAGCGTCGGGGCAATCGCGGCGTACTATGGCGGAGTGGTGGATGCGCTGCTGATGCGGCTGGCGGACATAATCATCATGCTGCCCACCATCTCGCTCCTAATAGTCCTCACGGCGCTGTTCGACCTGAACCTGATGCAGCTGGCGCTGGTGCTGGGAATCCTGGCGGGATTCGGAGGGACGGCTATCATCCTGAAATCGCAGGCGTTGAGCATCAAGGTGAAGCCGTACATCGAAGCGGCGCGAGTGGCGGGCGGCGGACACATTCACATCATCTTTGTTCACATCGTACCCAACCTCCTGCCGCTGTCGCTGCTGTACATGATGTTCACCGTGACCGGCGCGATATTCTCCGAGGCGGTCCTGTCCTACTTTGGAATCCTGAACATCCGGATGAGCTGGGGAATCATGATCCACACGGCTTCGACGGGAGGTTATCTGCTGGGCGGGGTCGAGTACTGGTGGCTGATCATCCCGGCTGGAGCGTCCATAACCATGCTGTGCAGCGCGTTTTATCTGGTCGGGCGGGCGCTGGATGAAGTAGTGAACCCCAGGTTGCGGCGGCAGTACGATGCGTGATCCGGTGGCGAACATAAACGGGTCGGCGCGGGGACGGGCCGCCCTGTCCGTGGAAGGCCTGACGATGCACTACCTGACTCGGCACGGGACGGTGCGGGCAGTGGATGGAGTGTCCTTCGGACTTGAGCCGGGCGGTTCCATGGGCCTGGTCGGCGAGTCGGGGTGCGGTAAGAGCAGCATCGCGCTATCGCTGATGAACCTGCTGCCGGACAACGGGCGCCTGATTTCCGGGCGGGTGATGCTGGGCGGTGAGGACCTGCTGGCAATGGACGGCAGCGAAGTCCGGGATTTCCGCTGGCGGCGGGTCGCCATGGTGTTCCAGGCGGCGATGAATGCCATGGACCCAGTGTACCGGGTGGGGGACCAGATAGTAGAAGCAATTCAGAACCACGGGCTGGAAACGCGGAAGGACGCCGCCCGGGAGCGGGTGGCGCGCTTGTTTGACGCGGTGGGACTGGCCCGGCCGGTGATGACCCGTTTTCCCCACGAGTTGAGCGGGGGGATGCGTCAGCGGGCGATGATCGCTATGGCTCTGAGCTGCGAGCCGGACCTGATAATCGCCGATGAGCCCACCACCGCGCTGGACGTTATCGTGCAGGACCGCATCCTGCGGGAATTGAAGCGAATCCAGCAAGAACTGGGGATGAGCATGCTGTACATCACCCACGACATAGCGGTAGTGGCGGAGGTAACGGAACGGACGGGCGTGATGTACGCGGGGCAGCTGGTGGAACTGGGGGATACGGCCCAACTGTTCCGACAGCCGATGCACCCGTATTCCGGGGCCCTCCTGTCGTCCTTCCCCAGCGTGGTGGGGGAGAAACGGCCCCTGGAGACATTGGCCGGGGAGCCGCCCAACCTGATTCAACCGCCGCCGGGATGCCGTTTCCATCCCCGCTGTCCGCTGGCGACGGACATCTGCCGAACGGTCATGCCGCCGCGGGTGGACTTTGCCGGTGGGTGGGCAGCGTGCTGGCATCCCCTGGCGGGAGAGGAGCCGGACCCAGAGCTGGTTGCGGGAGAGGCGGCCCAGGATGGCGCGTGACATGACCGGTGCGGCCGGAGTCAGTGCGCCATCCGAGGCATTGGTCCGGGTGGAAGGGATGACCAAGCTGTTTCCAGTGGGCGGCGGCCTGCTGCGGGGGCCGACTGGATACGTTCACGCGGTGGACGGGGTGGACTTTGACATTCGCCGGCAGGAAACGCTGGGACTGGTGGGGGAATCGGGATCGGGAAAGACCACCGTGGGCAGGCTGCTGGTGAAGCTGCTGGAACCGACGGAGGGGCGAATCCTGTTCCGGGGATCGCCGGAGGAATCCGGCCAGGATGGGCGGGAGAGTGGGGGACAATCGGGCGGAATGGTGGACACGGCTACCCTGAAGGGGACAGGGTTAAAGGAGTTCCGGCGGCAGACGCAGATGGTCTTCCAGGACCCCTACGAGTCGATGAATCCGCGCCGGACTGTTTTCGATACCGTGGCGGAGCCGCTGAACGTGCAGGGGATGGGGACGCGGCAGCAGCGGTTGGGCCGGGTGTCGGAGCTGCTGGGCATGGTGGGGTTGACCCCGCCCTCGGCCTACCTGTTCCGGTTTCCCCACGAACTGTCCGGGGGGCAGAGGCAGCGAGTGGCGATTGCCAGGGCGCTGGTCGTGGGGCCATCCTTCGTGGTTGCTGACGAGCCGACGTCGATGCTGGACGTGTCCATCCGCACCGGCATCATGACGCTGATGCAGGAACTGAGTGACCGCCTGGGCATAACCTACCTGTACGTTACGCACGACCTGGCAGTGGCGCGTTACATGTGCCGGCGGATCGCGGTCATGTATTCCGGCAAGATCGTGGAGCTGGGGGAAACGGAAGAACTCCTGAGCCATCCGCAGCACCCGTACACGCGGGCGCTGCTTTCGGCAGTGCCCGTGCCGGACCCGGGTTACCGGAGGGAGCCGGTGGATATCCGGGGCGAGACCACGGCCGCGGTGGACCCGCCGGACCGGTGCCGGTTCTACGACCGGTGCCCGGTGAGGGAGGACGTCTGCCGGGACAGCCCCCATCCGCTGCTGGAGGAGAAATCCCCGGGACACACGTCGGCATGTTACCGGGTGTAGACTGGGCGCCAGTACCACGGCTTGCGGGGGTTGCATGAAGGTCCACCTGGTAGACGGCACCTACGAACTTTTCCGTGCGTACTATGCCCTGCCATCCGCTAAGGCCCCGGGCGGAAGGGAGGCGGCGGCCACCCGGGGGCTCATCCAGACGCTGCTAACCCTGCTGAGGCGGGACGACGTGACCCACGTGGGATGTGCCTTCGATCACGTGGTGGAGTCCTTTCGGAACGACCTGTTCGACGGGTACAAGACGGGGGATGGGATGCCCGAGGACATCAAGGCCCAGTTCGGATTGGCGGAGCAGGCGACCCTTGCCCTGGGCCTGGTCACCTGGCCGATGACCGAGTTCGAGGCGGACGACGCAATCGCTACGGCAGCATTCCAGTGGAGGGACGATCCGAGGGTGGAGCAGGTGGTGATGTGCTCGCCGGACAAGGACCTGGCCCAGATGGTATCCGCCAGCCGGGTAGTGGCATGGGACCGGCGGCGGGATACCGTGATTGATGAAGAAGGAGTGAGGGAGAAGTTCGGGGTGTCTCCGGTGTCAATCCCCGATTACCTGGCGCTGGTGGGAGACGCGGCGGACGGGTTTCCGGGGATTCCCAGGTGGGGAGCGAAGACAACGGCGCAGGTGCTGGAGAGGTATGTCCATCTTGAGGCCATTCCCGATGACCCGGGCGACTGGGAAGTGGAGGTGCGGGGAGCGAAAGGGGTGGCGGAGAGCTTGTCCCAACGCCGGCCGGAGGCGGGACTGTACAAGCGGCTGGCCACCCTCCGGCTGGACGTTCCGTTGCGGGAGGGTCTGGATGACTTGGAGTGGCAGGGAGCGCGGCGGGAGGAGTACCAGTCCCTATGCGACGAGTTGGGGTTCAGCGGCTTACGGGACGCACCGCACCGGTGGCTCGGGGAGTAGGCGGGCGGGCCGCGATTCCGGGCTAGGCAACCCGCCGAGTGCCTCGCCGGGGCCAGGGCCATCGATGATGATTTTTTCGAGATGGGTTGGTTCGCCTGCGGCGCGGGAGATGATTCCCTGTCCGGTGATGGGCACGTTGGGCCTCCGTGGGGTTGGTGGGTTTGGGCGGGATATTACCTGGCAAGAATGCCGTAGGGAGCCCGGCGTTTTTTCTCCAGGATTGCGTTCAGGAATCGCCTTTTGACGTGACGGGAAGGCTCTTCCTGGCACTTGATCGGCCGAATTAATCCCTTATATTGGATTTTGCCGGGGGAGCGTGTCCGTCGGTGGACAACCTCGTAAGATATCCGGGTTTCGTCGGACTGTGGGGATGCCGTCAGGATGGGCACAAGCAGCTTGGCCGCGTGCTCAATCATCACCCCGTGATGGTCAAAGTCATCGGTAAAGAACACGGTGATATTCTCGGCCACGTCCTCTCCATTGGATGCAGGCAGGCCATTGGAGAGGTAAAGGGTGTCGGATTTCGGATCGTAGTCTATTCGCAGCTTGGGAGTGAAGGAATTCCCCATCTCTTCAAAGCTCCATGATCGATGAATCGGTTCAGCAGTTTGCCCTCTTCCACTATCACCCAGATCCACTTGCCAGCTTCTTCAATATGCCCATAACACCGAAATCTGTCGTGCGACTGGATTTCGGTGTGATACGGGTTGGACAGCACACGCTCAACCCATTCGTCTGCTATTTCCGGGTGGCTGTACCTGAGACGTTTTCGTAGTACCAGGTGGTCTCCGCCGGGGCATTGTACCCTAAACCGCTCCTTCCGCCTCCAACCCGGATAGCTCTTCCGGGGTCAGTCCGCCGAGGGTGGTGAGGATTTCGCGGTTGTTTTCGCCGAGGGTGGGCGGCGTGGCCGCGGCGAAGTCCACGCATTCCGTGAGGTGGATGGGGGTCTTGAGAGAGGTGAACTGCCCGCCCAGGGTGTCGCCGGTGGAGACGAACATATCGCGGGCGGAAAGGTGGGGGCACTGGTCCAGGTCGGAAATTGTCTGGGCGATGCCCATGGAGAAGCCGATCTCGGTGAGCTTTTCGGCCACTTCCCACTTGGGCAGTTGACTGGACCATTCCTCGATGGCGGGGATGACGTTCTGGAAGTAGAACTCTCCGTCCGGGTCCTGTCCCAGGTAGCGGGGGTCATCGGCGAGGTCTTCGCGGCCGATGAGCTGCCACATGGCCTTGAGGCGTTCCGAGGAGCGGACGCCGGCCATGAGGACGTACCCATCCCTGGCCTTGAAGGGCATCCCCGCGGTCACCAGCCGGTCCCGGGAGCGGGCGGGATTGCGGCCGGTAGACTGGTAGACATTCATGCTGCTGACGAGATGGGAGACCATGCACTCGTACATCCCCATGTCCACCATCTGCCCCTGCCCGGTCTGATCGCGGGTGCGGAGAGCAAGGACGATCCCCAGGGCGGTCCAGAGGCCGGGCACGGAGTCGCCGATGTTGTCTCCGACGGCCTGGGGCGGGCTGTCGGGCTCTCCGGTCACCTCCATCCATCCGGCCATGCCCTGGATGCTGAGGTTGTTGGCGGGCCAGGTGGAGTAAGGGCCGCGCAGCCCGTCGCTGTCGCCGTATCCGGTGATGCTGGCGTAGACGAGGCGGGGGTTGATTTCATGGAGGGTGTCGTAACCGAGACCGAGCCGCTGGAAGGCACCCGGGCCCCAGTTGTCGATCAGGACGTCGGATTCTTTGACGAGGCTGCGGAAGGCGTCCTTGCAGCGGGGGTTGCGGAGGTCGAGGGTTACGCTTTTCTTGTTCCGGTTGATGCCGAGGTACCGGGAGCTGACCTGCTGTCCGTCCGGCCCCGACAGGAAGGGACCGCGGCCCCGGGAGAGGTCTCCGCTGCGGGGCCTTTCGACCTTGATAACCTCGGCGCCCATGTCGGCGAGGATGAGGGAACAGAAGGGCCCGGCGACGATATGGGTCGCATCCAGGACGCGGATTCCGGTAAGAGGAAGGGGCAGCTTGGTGGTGGGGTCGGTCATAAGAATGCCTCCGGAGTTTGGGGTCGGCGTACGATCCAGGGGCAATCATACTCCACTGCAAAGCCCGGAGGCGGGTCTCACATCGGGTTGGACGTAGACCACACCAATGCCGCATTCATGTAGTCGGAGAACCGGTCAACCCGAAGTCCCTACGTTGGCAAACAATCGGTCATCTGTTGAAGGTTCGTTTTTCCTAAAGCTATCCATTTCGACTCCTTCTCCGAGTTGGGATATTCCACAACCGAACGGAAGGGTTCCGTTCGATCCGTTGACTTCAAAGGGATTGATATAATATATTATCCAACGACTCTTGCGATTTGCGTGTGTATATCTCAATACCTACTCCTTTCACATTGCAAAAATCGCTGCTAACAGTATTGAAACGTACTATTTAACCAATCATACAACGTAACCTTATAATCGTAGGCCGCCGGTTTTCGACGTAACCGGCGTGGACAGGAGGGGAGGATCTTATAAGCATATTGCGGCTCGAAACACCAGCATACCGGATGTAGACCATCCGGTCTTTTCGTTCAAGCGCATTGCCAGGACCCACCCAAGCATTTCAATGGCATGACCCCGTCTTTACCCCGGTTGTTTCCAGGCTGATTCTTTCCAACCCATGATTCCGGCCGCCATACCCGGGGGTATCCAAGGCATCGGGACAAGTCCAACTCTTCGAGCTTCGGGAGGTTCAACCATGGCCAACCATTGGTTAAGGAACTCCACGGCAATCGCACTCACCCCTGGAATCCTGATTCTCCTCTTGGCGGCAGTAGCCTGCGGGTCCGCCGCCGCACCGGCGGATACTACGGAACCCGCTGTTGCGACACCCGCCCCTGCTGCTGCGGAATCCGCCCCGGCCGATGCCGCCCCCAGCGCTCCCACTGCGGTACCGAAAGCGGCCGTAGCGCTGGATACCCCTGAGACAGAAGTTAACCCCGGAAAGGCAACGTTCATGGTCCCTGACTGGGGTAACGAAAGGTTCGACTATCTCCTAGCCACCGGCCCGGTCCACCAGTATGGCCGAGTGTTGCACTCCTTCATGGTGGCAACCAACGAGGATTTGGAACTGATCCCGGGCTTGGCTACAGCGTGGGAGATTTCAGACGACGGTCTCACTTGGACCTTCACCGTCAGGGAAGGCGTCAAGTTCCATGACGGCACGGAAATGACCCCCGAAGACGTCCTCTGGAGTTGGCGGCATTACTTTAGCCCCGGTGTTGAGGAAATCTCGGTGGGTTCAGTCGCCATCGCCCTTTCTCGTATCCACGACAAGATAGAGATGGCGGGGCCCAACCAGGTAAGTCTGACCACCACAATCCCCGACTCCAGCTACGCCGGTTACCACATGTTCGAGGGAGGGCCTCTTATCTACAGCGTGATTCCCGCGCGGGACAGCGATAACCTGTGGGACCAAGCGGAGGCCGAAGCCTACCAGGAGAACCCTATCGGTACGGGGTTCATGAAGGTGGTCAGGTTCGTCCCTTCCGAAGTAATCGAGTTCGAGCGGTTCGACGACTTCTACTTCCAGCCGGCCAACGGCTTCGACGAAGACCGCAGGGTCAAGTTTGCCTCGTTGGAAGTACGCCAGATTCCCGAGGAATCGACCCGGGTCGCGGCCCTGAGGGCCGGGGATGCCGACCTGGCCCCTGTGAGCATTCGGGCCAGGGAGCAGTTGGAAGCTGGCGGCGGGCGCTTGGTGTTCGGCCCGGAAGGTGTCTACATGCGTCCCAAGATGTTCGGTTGCTGGGCTGAAAACGACTATCCGTGCAGCGACAAGCGCGTCCGCCAGGCCCTGGCCTACGCCATCGACAAGGAGTTGATGCGGGACCGGCTCTTTGGAGGAAGCGAGGTCTTCCAGGTCAAGGGTTGGGCTCACGTCACCCCCAGCGCCATGGCTTACAGTCCCGATTTGGCCCCGTTCCCCTTTGACCCCGATAAGGCCCGGGCATTGCTGGCAGAGGCGGGGTACAAGACTCCAGACAATCCCGACGGCAAGGATTTCGGAACATTCGTCGTAAACACCTGGGTGTCCACCGCCATGCCTTTCCTGCCTGAATCAGCGCAGCTGGCTGCCGAAAACTGGAAGCGCGAACTGGGCATCGAGACCGAGGTCAGGGTGGGGGATGAGACCGCGTTAAAGAAGGCCCGCAAAACCGGGGAACTTGACGGGCAGATCCTGTGGCGGGAGAACGAAGCCCGGTGGGATGGATCGGGTATTACCCGTGTGGTCTACGGAGAGCCCGAGAGGGTGGATCGTCCTCACAACAACCCCGAGATTTTCAACTTGGTGCTCGACGCTTTGGCGATCGTAGACCCAGACGAGCGGGCCGGGGTTTGGAACGCGGTCTACAAACGGCTCCAGGATGAGCAGTACGAGCTCGCTGTTGGGTACGTCAATATCCCTTGGGGTGTCGGTCCCAGGATCGCGACCTACGAGCCCTATCCCATGGCTTTTTACCCATCAGCCCATCACAAGATTACCTTGCAAGAACCATGAAAGTGAGGATGCAGGACGAATCATAACCCGGGGATATCCAAGGCATCGGGACAAGTCCAACTCTACGAGCTTCGGGAGGTTCAACCATGGCTACCCATTGGTTCAAGAATTCCACGGCAATCGCACTTACCCTGGGAACTCTTCTCCTCCTTTTGGCAGTGGTGGGTTGCGGCTCTGCCGCCGCACCGGCGGATACTGGGGAACCCGCTGTGGCGGCGCCCGCCCCCGCTGCTGCGGAATCTGCTCCTGCCGCCGCGGCCCCGGCCGCTCCTACCGCTGTGCCGGAAGTCGCGCAGCAACCAGGCGATGAAATGGTGGAGGTCCACCCGGGCAACGTTACCTGGATGATGGCCGCCTGGGGCGATGAGCAGTTTGACAAGGTCTACAGCGAGGGCGCCAGCAACAGCTACGGGCGGATCTTCCAGGCGTTCCTCCTGGAAACCAACGAGAAGACAGAGATCATTCCGGGCATGGCCAGCGAGTGGGGATATTCCAGCGACGGCCTAAACTGGACCGTTACCCTGAGAGACGGGGTCAAGTTCCATGATGGGACCGACGTTACGGTGGAGGACCTAGTCTGGTCCCTCAACCACGGTCATGGGCCGGAGAGTTTCAACTACACCTACTCCGGCTCCATAGCATCTTTTTCCAAGGAGCAGACCAAACCGGTCGAGCAGACCGGGCCAAACGAGGCAACCGTTTACTTCAAGACCATTCAGACCGGCTTCCCGGTGCTCCTGATGGCTGCTGGACCCGCCTGGGGTTCGATGATGCCCGCACGGCCTCCGGTACCCGGGCAGGAGTTCATCACAGTGGACGCCGCCCAGGAAGCGGCATACCAGAAGAACCCCATCGCTCCCGGACCCATGAAAATCGTCAACTTCGTCCCGTCCGAGGTGGTCGAGTTCGAGCGCTTTGACGACTACTATTTCCAGCCCAAGAACGGCCTCTACGAAGACCGAAGGGTGAACTTCGAGACGCTGGACCTCAGGCTGGTGCCCGAGGAAGCAACCCGGGTGGCTGCCCTGAGGGCGGGGGACGCTGATATCGCCCCGGTGAGTCTGCGGGCCCGGAACCAGGTGGAACGGGGCGGCGGCCGCATAGTCTGGGCCGGTGAAGGCGGCTATTTCCGCATCATGCTGATGGGCTGCTGGTCTGGCGGAGAGCGGGAGGGGATGGTGAGCTACCCCTGCGAGGACAAGCGGGTGCGCCATGCCCTGGCTTACGCCATCGATAAGTCTCAAATTCAGAAACTCTTCGGGGGGCCGGAAGCGCTGGAGGTGGAGCGCGGAGGCTGGAACGTCGTAACACCCAGCACCATTGGCTGGAGCCCCGACATAAAGCCAGTGGAATTCGACCCGGACAAGGCCCGGGCGCTCCTGGCGGAAGCGGGTTACAGGACCCCGGACAACCCCAACGGCAAGGACTTCGGGCCGCTGATTATCAACACTTGGGTGTCAGCGCTGATGGTCTTCCTCCCCGAGTCGGCCCAGCTGGCCGCCGAGATGTGGCAGAGGGAGTTGGGCATAGATACCGAGGTGGTGGTCGGGGAGGAAGTTGCGGTAAAACGGGAGAGGTCGGCGGGCAACCTGGATGGCCAGGTGATCTGGAGGGACAACGAGACCCGGGTGGATGCCACCCAGATCATCGGAACAACCTATGGGCGCCGGGACTACAGGGCCCGTTTCCACAATAGAGAGGACCTGTTCAAGCTGACTGAGGAAACCGTAGCGGTTTTCGATGATGATGAGCGGCCAGCGGCGCTGAATGCGTGGTACCGGCGGCTGCACGAAGAGAAGTACCAGATTGGCATCGGCACCGTAAACATCCCGTGGGCCCTGGGGCCGGATGTGGCCGACTGGCAGCCGTATCCGGTGGCCTTCTTCCCCAGCAGCCTCCATACGCTGAAGCTGAAGTAACGGGACAAACGGTCAAGGGCCTTTCTCGGCCCGACGCACAAGGCCCCAGCCCGGAGGGTCCGGGCTGGGGCATCAGTGATTGTTTTCGCTTCGGGGATAAGCTATGCAGCGATACATATTCATCAGGATAGGACAGGCGGCGATCACATTGGTGATCCTGAGCCTGGCGGTGTTTCTGAGCGTGCACCTGACCGGGGACCCCGCGCTGTACCTGCTGGGACCGGAGGCCACGGAGGCGGACTACGAGCAGATGAAGAAGAACATGGGGCTGGACCGGCCCCTGCCGGTGCAGTACGCCAGCTTCCTGGGCAACGTGGTGCAGGCGGACTTCGGGATGTCCCACATTCGCGGGGTGCCGGCCCGGGACATCCTGCTGCAGCGGCTGCCGGCCACGCTGCAGCTGGCGGGAGTGGCCTTCATCCTGACCATAATAGTGGGGATTCCCCTGGGGATTCTGTCGGCCATCAAGCGGGACTCCATCTTCGACCAGATCGGCAAGTTCTTCGCGGTGGTGGGCATCGCGGCGCCCAGCTTCTGGATCGCCATCATGCTGATCCTCTTGTTCGGGGCCATTCTGGGGTGGCTGCCGACCTACGGGCGGGGCGGGATCGAGCACTTCATCCTGCCGGCCTTCGTGCTGTCTTGGCACAGCATGGCTGGGGTGCTGCGGCTGGCCCGGTCCAGCATGCTGGAGGTGATGGACAGCGAGTACGTCAAGTTCGCCCGGATCAAGGGATTGTCGGAGCGGATGGTCATCTTCAAGCACGCCATGAAGAACTCGGTGATCCCGGTGCTGACCTTCTCCGGGCTGACCCTGGCGGGTCTGCTGAACGGGTCGGTGGCGATTGAGGTGGTGTTCGCGTGGCCTGGGATTGGGCGGCTGATGCTGGAGGGGATCAAGAGCCGGGACTTCCCGGTGGTGCAGGCCACGGTGCTGGCGGCTGGGTTCTTCTACATTGCGACGGCGCTGATCGTCGACATCACCTACGCCTACGTCAACCCCCGGATCAGGTACGATTAGCAGGTACGACTAACCGGCACGACTAAAGAGGAGGGTACCCGTGGCTAGTACAGCTACACTGGCGACCGGCAGAGGCAGAATCGAACAGATACTGGCGCTCCCCAGAAGGGCGAGACAGGCGCGGCTGCCCTGGTTCCCGCTGGCGATCATGACGGTGCTGCTGGTGTGCGCCCTGTTTGCGCCGCTGCTGGCCCCCCATGACCCCACCGAGATCAAGATGCTGGACTCGCACCTGGCGCCTGGGGACAATCCGGCCTACCCGCTGGGCACGGACATCATGGGCCGGGACATGCTGAGCCGGCTGATCTACGGGGCCAGGACGGCCCTGTTCATCAGCCTGATCGCCTTGGGGACCGGAGCGTTTGTGGGGACCGTGCTGGGGCTGGTGGCGGGCTTCAAGACGGGCTGGGTGGACCACCTGATCATGCGGACGTCGGACGCGGCGCTGGGGTTTCCGACGATCCTGGTGGCGATGATCATCGTGACGATACTGGGAGCTGGGATCGAGAACATCATCCTGGCGGTGGCGCTGACGGTGTGGGCGCGGTTTGCGCGGATGATCCGTGGTGACGTGCTGGCGATCAAGGAGCTGGACTTCGTGACCTTTGCCCGGATAGCGGGACTGTCGATGCCGGTGATCATCATCCGGCACATCTTCCCCAACACGGTGAACACGCTGATGGTGATCACCAGCCTGCAGATCGGGCAGGTGATCCTGCTGGAGGCGTCATTGAGCTTCCTGGGGCTGGGGCTGCCGCCCGGGGACCCGGCCTGGGGGATCATGGTGGCGGAGGGGAGGGACGTGATCCTGGACGTGTGGTGGCTGGCCCTGTTCCCGGGCCTGGCCATCACCGTGGTGGTGCTGGCCTTCAACTTCTTCGGGGACTGGATGCGCGACACCCTGGACCCCAAACTGCGGCGGGTCTAGGACAGGGTCAATAGCAACGAAATCTGGCGGCATGGAGCCATCCATGCCGCCAGATTAATCTTTCCCCGATCCGCCGCCAAGCGGGGATTCACACCGGGTACAGAAATCCCTCAGCGCTGGCGGCGGATTCCCTCAGCTGCAGGCTGGTATGACCTTCTCCCCGAACAGCCGGATCGCCGCCATTATCTTCTCGTGGGGAGGGCCCCCCGAGTGGGCGTGACGCAGCCGCAGCAGGAAGTAGTCCGTGCCCACGTCCTCGCTCCAGCGCTGGAAGTCCGCCACGCATTCCTCCGGATCCCCTAGTATCAGGCGATCCGGTCCCAGGTTGTCCAGGGTGATCTCGTCCTCCGAGCCGATGCTGCGGAACTCCGACAGGCCGTTGCGCCAGTAGTACCTGTAGGCCGTCATAACCTCAGGGCCATAGACACCCTCTGCCTCGGCGCGGGTCTCAGCCACCCAGGCGTCCCGCATCAGGGCCACCATCGGCTCCCGTCCGGCGTTCACGGCCGCCTCCCGGTAGGCGTCCACCAACTCGATGGTGCTGCCCAGATCGGTGCTGGGTCCGGCCACGAATCCGTCGGCCATGCGGCCAGCCCGACGGGCTCCGGGAGGAGTGCTGGCCCCGATCCACAGGGGAGGAGCGGGCTGCTGAAAGGGACTGGGCCGGATGTGGAGGTTTTCCAGTTGGTGGAACTCGCCGTGAAAGGAGAAGGGATCCCCGCTCCAGCAATGGCGGATAACCTCCACCCCCTCTTCGAACCGGCCCACCCGCTGGCGCACCGGCACCTCGAAGGCGCGGAAATCCGCCTCCTGGTATCCCAGGCCCACGCCCAGGATGATCCTGCCCTTGGACACCAGATCCAGGGTGATCACGTCCTCGGCCAGATGCACCGGGTTGTGGAGGGGCAGCAGGATGACCGATGTGCCCACGTTCAGGGTAGTGGTCTGGGCAGCCACCGCCGTGGCCACGATCAGCGGTGACGGCAGGAACCCGTCTTTGTCCTGGTGGTGCTCGCCAAAGAAACATGAGTCGAAACCCACTTCCTCGGCCAGCTTGGCTTCGGCGACAACCTCGTCGATCCGCTGATCCAGACGCTCTCCCCTGGGCGGGTCGGCAATAGAACTGTAAATCCCAAATTTCATACTGTCTCCTTCAATCTTGCCAAGTATGAAAGTAATTCCCCACCCGGCGCGACAAACCCGTCATCCGCCGTACCTGGCAGACAACATCACCCCTGCGAAGCACGGCACAGTCGAGAGTCTGCACATCTCCCAACTAAGCCTCCAAGTTCGTCAACCGGTAGTGTGGCTAACGGGGAATGGTTCTGCAAGTCCGAGTATTTCCTGTGGCCCTGCAGTATTGATCCAACGGATGCGTCCCTCCCCGCCAGGTTGCTCTTTCACGGGGCTTGTGCCGCGTCCACCCGCGGGTTTAAGCTTGCCCTCTTGTCACGACACTTGGAACCCACCTTCTCAACATACTCCGGCGCCGAAGGGTATATCCCCCAACCAGCGTCCGCCCAGGTGAAGGGCAGCCGTCCTTCCTGGCCGGCGCAGATCTTCAAGGAGCAGGTGCTGCCATGACGACCAACGAAACGGAGCAGGTCCGACCCGAGGTTGTTTCTCTTCCCGAGGAGCTGCTGGGAGCGGTGCGGTGGCGCTGCATCGGTCCACCCAGGGGAGGACGGGTGGTGGCGGTCGCCGGTGATCCCGCCGACCCGATGGTGTTCTACTTCGGAGCCTGCGCCGGCGGCGTGTGGAAGACCAACGATGGTGGGACCTACTGGGAGAATGTCTCCGACGGCTACTTCAACACCGCCTCGGTGGGGGCCATCGCCGTCGCTCCGTCCGACCCCAACGTGATTTACGCCGGTATGGGGGAGTCCTCCATCCGCGGGGACGTAACATACGGGGATGGAGTGTACCGCTCCACGAACGGAGGCCGGTCCTGGACCAACGTGGGCCTGTCCGATGCCCGTCACATCGCCCGGGTGCGGGTACACCCCGCCGACCCTGATCTAGTGTACGTGGCAGCCCTGGGACACGCCTACGGTCCCAACGAGGAGCGGGGCGTGTTCCGTTCCAGGGACGGAGGGAACAATTGGGAGCGGGTACTGTTCCGCAGCGAAAACGCCGGGGCGGTGGATCTGTCCCTGGATCCGAACAACCCCCGCGTCCTCTACGCGGCGATCTGGGAAACCCGGCGGACACCCTGGAGCCTCGTCAGCGGCGGAACGGGAAGCGGCATCTTCAAGTCGGTGGACGGGGGCGACTCCTGGACCGAAATTACCGACAACCCCGGCCTGCCCGGCGGCCTCAAGGGACGCATCGGTGTCGCGGTATCTCCGGCCAAGACGGGCCGGGTGTGGGCCACCATCGAAGCCGAGGACTGCGGTGTGTACCGCTCCGAGGACGGGGGCGATACCTGGGAGTTGGTCAGCGACAACCGGGACCTGCAGGGACGGCCCTGGTACTACCAGCACATCTTCGCCGACCCCCAGGACCCGGACACGGTGTGGATCCTCAACTACCAGTGCTGGAAGTCGGTGGACGGGGGACGCAACTTCAACCGGGTTACCACGCCCCACGGCGACGACCATGACCTGTGGATCGACCCCAGCAATACCCGGCGGATGATCGAAGGCAACGATGGGGGAGCCTGCGTCACCTTCAATGGAGGAGAGAGCTGGTCCAGCATCTACAACCAGCTCACCGCCCAGTTTTATCACGTGGACACGGACAACCAGTTTCCCCACCGGGTGTACGGCACCCAGCAGGACAACACCGCTATCAGCGTGCCCTCTCGCACTCACAAGGGGGCCATCCCCTGGGGTGATTGCTACGTCGTGGGAAACTCGGAAAGCGGCCACATTGCCGTTCATCCCGATGATCCCAACACCGTCATCTCCGGGGCCATTGGAAGCTCGGCGGGCGGCGGCGGCAATCTGCTGCACTACGACCATTCGACGGGGCAGGTGCGGATAATTACGGTGTGGCCGGAGCTGAACACGGGATGGGGGGCCAGGGACATGAAGTACCGCTTCCAGTGGACCTTTCCCATTCTGTTCTCGCCCCACGATCCGCAGACCCTGTACGTGGCCGGCAACCAGGTGTTCCGCTCCACGGACCTGGGCGGCAGCTGGGAAGCCATCAGCCCCGACCTGACACGCCACGACCCGGAGACCCTGGAACCCTCGGGGGGCCCGATAACCAGGGACACCTCAGGCGCCGAGACCTATGCCACCATCTTCGCCTTCGTTGAATCTCCCAACGAGGAGGGCGTCTTCTGGGCCGGCTCCGACGATGGGCTGGTCCACCTGTCCCGGGATGGAGGGGCCACGTGGTACCCTGTAACCCCCCCCGACCTGCCGGAATGGACCCTCATCAGCATGATCGAGGTCTCACCCCATGATCCCGCCACGGCCTACCTGGCCGCCACCCGTTACAAGCTGGACGACACCCGTCCCATGCTCTTCAGGACCACCGATTACGGCCAGTCCTGGGCTTCAATAACCGAAGGCATCCCTCAGGATGACTATACCCGAGTGGTGCGGGAGGACCCCGTTCGACCGGGCCTGCTGTACGCCGGCACCGAGACCGGCGTGTATGTGTCCTTCGACCAGGGGGAGTCGTGGCAACCGCTGCAGGCCAATCTGCCGGTGGTCCCAGTGTATGACCTGGTGATCAAGGACAACAACCTGATTGCCGCCACCCACGGGCGGTCCTTCTGGGTCCTGGACGACCTCAGCCAACCGCGGCAGCTCTTTTCATCCATGGCGGAACAGTCGTTCCACCTATTGCAGCCTCAGGATACGTACCGGGTCAGGACGCCCTTCCGCGAGCGGAAACCCACCGTCGGCAAGAGCTACCGCGCTGGGCTGGGCGCCGATGTTACCTACAGCGAGTCACTTGGGAAGCATGGTGAGATCGTGCGTCAGCTGTGGGATGCGGGAGAGAACCCGCCCGATGGGGTGATGGTCCACTACTATCTGAAGGAAACCCCTGAGGAGTTGACTCTGGACATCCTCGACGAGAACGGGAAGACCATAAGGAGCTTTTCCAGCAACCATCCGGAACCGGAAGCGGATCCTCCGGAACCGAGGGTGCCTGCCGAGATAGGAATGAACCGCTTCGTCTGGAACATGCGGTACCCGGCAGCCCAGGGGGTGCCGGAAGACAAGAGTACCGAGGACTCCCTGGTGGGACCACTGGCACCGCCGGGAACCTACCAGGTGACGCTCCGGGTCGGCGACGAATCCCAGACCCGGACTTTCCACATAGTCAAAGATCCCCGGGCTGCGGCCCGCCAAGAAGATCTGGAGGCCCAGTTCCAGTTCCTGATCCAAGTCCGCGACAAGGTGTCGGAGACCCACGCTGGGATCAACCGGCTGCGGCGGGTCCGGCAGCAGGTAGAACAGTGGGTGAGCCGGGCCCAGGGTCACCCATCGGAAGGGACGGTGGCCGACGCCGGGGAGGCGGTCAAGGAGAAATTGAAGCAGGTTGAAGACCAGTTGATCCAGTCCGAGTACCGGGGGGCCCGGGACCGGCTCCACCTGCCGGTGCGGCTCAATCGCAAGTTGGCGGAACTCTCCGCCGTTGCCGCCAACGCCGACTTCGCCCCTACTGAGCAGGCTTCCCAGGTCTTCGAACACCTCTCCACCGAAATAGACCGGCAATTGGCCGCTCTGCAACAAGTTGTGGATGACGACGTTTCCCAATTCGTCGGCTTGGTTAAGGACCTGGACATCCCTGCCATCGTTCCATAAAAGAATACAGGCACGGAACAATCCCCGGAGGCAGCGTTCGGCCTGCTCCAGGAAACCAGGGAAGGACTCCATAAAAGGAGGGGAATCCGGGTTATGCGAATCGGACTGTTTGTGGGCGCCCTGGAACTCATGCGGGACGTGGCTGAGCGCCTGCGCCGCATTTCCGACGCTGAGAGAGACGGGTTCGACAGCTACTGGCTCCCCCAGCACTTCGGGGCCGACATGCTCACCGTCATCGCCATGGCGGGAATGCAGACCCAACGCATCGAGCTGGGCACCGCCGTCGTACCCACCTACCCGCGCCATCCGGTGGCGCTGGCCCAGCAGGCCCTGACCGCCCAGGTGGCCGTAGGCGGACGTCTCACCCTGGGCATCGGAGTTTCTCACCGCTCGACCATCGAGGAGTGGCTGGGAATTCCCTACGCCCATCCGGCCCGGCACATCGAGGAATATCTCTCCGTCCTGCGTCCCCTGTTGCGGGAGAGCGGCGTGGACTTCCAGGGGAGGGAGTTTCGGGTAGCCGCCGAACTGCAGATCCCGGACGCGGACATGGTAAGTTGTCCGGTGGTGATGGCGGCACTGGGTCCCCGCATGCTGGAGATTGCCGGCCGCCTCGCCGACGGCACGGTCACCTGGATGACCGGTTTCAACACCCTGCGGGACCACGTAATCCCGCGCCTGCAGGAGTCAGCGGCGGCGGCCGGGAATCCCTCGCCCCGGGTCTGCGCGGGGTTCCCCATAGCGGTCACCGACCGCCCCGACCGGGCTCGGGCCCGGGCCGACCGGCTCTTCCAGCACTACGCCGCCCTCCCCAGCTACCGCGCCATGCTGGAACGCGAAGGGGCCGAAGGACCCGGCGACATTGCCATCGTGGGCAGCGAGGAAGCGGTGGAGGAGCAGCTGAGGCGCCTCGGAGAGATGGGCGCCACCGACTTGCTGGCCACCATCTTCCCGGTTGACGGGTCGCAGACCTCGGTCACCAGGACCAGGGCGTTCTTGAGGAGCCTGGTCGGGAGGATTTAGCTCCCCGGCCTCGCATGCCCGCCACACCTCCAAAGTCGGTATGCGATAAGGCAGGTATGAAGAACAGCGAGTCCGACCCCTCGGCAGGACGGCGGCATGGGGAATGGCTTTGGGAGTTCGCCAGCGCACGCGGGATGAGCCGTCGCCAGTTCCTGCAACTGATGATGGCGGGTGGCGCCTCGGCGATCATCGCAGCCTGCGGCGGCACCCCTCAACTGGTGGAGACGCCTCAACCGGTCGCCACGCAGTCCGGTCCCAGCTCAGTCTCGACGTCCCCCTGGTTCAAGAACCCGGGGCCATTCATCAAGCACGGCGACAAGGGACTGGAGGCCCGGTTGGAGAACATGCAGGGCCTCATCACACCCAACCGTCTCTTTTTCGTTCGCAACAACTCCGCCAGCCTGGGCCTGGACCTGTCGGACTGGAGACTCGTCGTAGAGGGAGATGCGGTGGCGGAACCATTGGAGTTGACTTACGGCGATATCAGGAGCCTGCCCAGCCGCACGTTGACGTCGTACTTGGAGTGCGCTGGCAATCACCGTGCCATGTTCGATCTAGTGAAGGGACAGAAAGCGTCCGGCACGCAGTGGATGACCGGAGCCATAAGCAACGGCGAATGGGCCGGGGCAGGTCTGAGGGACGTGCTGACTCTGGCCGGAATCCATGCCAGCGCGGTCAGCGTGCTGCTGGTCGGACTGGACACTGAGTCGCCCGAAGAGGGGTTTCGTTACGTGCTGCCGGTGGAAAAGGCGATGCACCCGGACACGCTGCTGGCCTACGGGCTCAACGGCGAGACCCTGCCCAGAGACCACGGCTTCCCCCTGCGGGCGGTCGTGCCCGGCTGGGTGGGCAGCGCCAACATCAAGTGGCTTGGGCGCATCGTGGTGTCCTCCCAGCCGATGTGGACGCGCAACAACACTACCTCCTACGTCCTCATGGGTGACCAGTACCCGCCACAGGGGGAGTCTCAGGGCCAGCCTGTTACAATCCAGGCGATAAAAAGCGCGCTCGCTCTACCCTGGCCAGCCGAACTTTCCGCAGGCCGCCGCCGTATCCAGGGGTACGCCCAGTCCCCGACAGGCCCCATCTCACGCGTAGAATGGAGCGCGGACTCGGGCCGCACCTGGACCGACGCGGATCTGCCGGGACGACAGCCTGACTATTCATGGGCCCGGTTCGAGTTCCTTTGGGACGCGGAGCCGGGCCAGCACGCCATCATGACCCGCGCCACCGACGTTGCGGGCAATACCCAACCCGACGAAGTTCCCTTCAATGAGAAGGGATATCTTTTCAACCAGCCGGTGCCCCATCCGGTAAACGTGACATAGACCCAATAGCCGGTGCTCTATGACCGCATCGTGCCCTTCGAGCCCTGCGAGGACGGGTTCGGGATAATACGGGACCCCCAGACGGCAAAGCACAGACCTTTGTTACCGGCGACGGCTGGTTCTTCTACAAACTGGCGACCAACCTGGCCTAGTTGTAGTCGTCGTTCCGGTGGGGCGCACTTCGGCGCTGCCCTTCCCGTCCCAGACCCGTTCCAGCAGGTGCTCCTAGTTCAAAACCCGCTCGGCGTTGGCGGCAAGCTCCATCAGCATCCCGTACTCAAAGGCCACTGTACGTTCCGGTTCACCAGCCTCGCGGCACGAACCCGGCACCTGCCAGTCCTCTAATTCCCCGAGGGAAAGCGCCAGCGCGTGGCATCCTCGAAGAACACCTTCCAGGCAAACGCGACGGAAGGCTCGAACACCAGCACATCCTGGCTTTCGTAGTCATCGGGCGATTGGCCGTGGCTCTCGTCGTACTTGGCGCGGGACATCTCGAAGAGGCGTTCCGCGAGCGCCCGGTCGGAACGTATCACCCTGACGGTCCCGTGGAGTATGACCGCGCTTTCACCATCCTCCAGGTTCACGCAGGCCCGAGGATTCCGCTCCAGGTTGCGGCGCCAAACTACTTCGGGGGCTCCCCCGAAGTAGAGCCGGTCGTCGAGCCAGAAGCCATCTACGGGCCGGGTGTGCGGCGAGCCCCCCGGCGTAACGGTGGACAGCCAGTAGCGGCTGGCATCGGCCAGCCGGCCGGCGACATACGACCAGGGCAGAAGCCCCTCGGGATCAGCGGGGACGCCGTAGTCCTCCGGCAGTTGCGGGCGGGCGGCGACCGGTTCCATGTCTGCCTCCTTTGGATGGCGGGGTTCGTCGGCCCGAGCAGGTTGATGGGTGTGCCGACTCGCCCTCGTCTCTGGCCGCGGCGGCAAAGGCGACGAGCGTCGTGCCACATCCAGCCCTTTCCCATCCCAGTCACTTCGCGGTGATTCCGCCGTCGATGATCAGCTCAATGCCGGTGATCCAGGCCGATTCATCTGAGGCGAGATAGAGGGCGCCGTAGGCTACGTCGCGGGAGTGGCCGAGGCGGCCCAGAGGGACCTCGTCGGTGCGCTGCCGCAGAACCTCCGGGTTGTCGCTGATCCCTGACAGCATGGGCGTATCGACGGGGCCGGGGTGGATGGAGTTGCAGCGTATGCCCTCGGGGGCGTGCTGGATGGCTGTCGTCTTGGTGAAGGTGCGAACCGCCCCTTTGGATGCACTGTAGGCGGCTCCGGTCAGGGCACGGCCGAGGATGCCGGCGATGGAGGAGATGTTGATGATTGAGCCTCCCCCGGCCCGGCGCAGGGCCGGAAGGGACTTTCGCGTCCCCAGGAAAACGCCCTTAGTGTTGACCGCCATAATGCGGTCCCACAGTTCCTCTGAGGTGTCCTCTATGGGATCGGCGTTGGCGATCCCGGCGTTGTTGACGAGGACGTCCAGCCTGCCGAAGCGGCCCTCGGCAGTGTGGACCGCTTCCTCCCAGTCGGCGTCGCTGGTCACGTCCAGGTGGACGTAAACCGCCTCGCCGCCGGACTCGCTGATTCGCCGTTCGACGGACTGCCCCTCATCATCGAGGACGTCGCCGAACACCACCTTGGCGCCTTCACTGGCGAACAACTCCGTCTCCAGGGCCCCCTGGCCCCTGGCGCCCCCGGAAATCAATACGATCTTCCCATCCAGCCTGCCCATGGTAGTGGCTCCTTTAGTATTTGAGAATTGGTGATGCCATTCTACCAGTGGGACCCAGTCCCATGGTCCGGTTTGCTGGAAAACATGAAGCCTTTCGATAACCGAGAGATCTGCATTTGTTCCGGAAAACAACGTAAGTTGTAGACGAATTACACATCAGAACCAACGCCTGGCCAGGACCTTTCTCGCAGGAATCCCACAGCCGGTAGTACAAACACTGGGGGCAGGTCAGCAGCTGCCTGTGTACAGCCGCCGTCTCTTGCCCTCAGGGAGGCCTCCGGCAAGTCCTGGACTCTGTCTATTGCCACAGGTCGGGATCGGGTCGGTTCATCAGTACGAAGCCCAGGTATCCATACCAGATAACCAGTAGCACGTAGAAGCCCCGGGCCAAGGTGATAAAGGTGTCGCGGCCGTCGTTGTCGAGTACGGCTATCATGAAAAAGACCATTACGGCCAGGCTGACAAGGGCAGCCAACAGCGAGATTATCCGGTTGAAGTCGTCTCTCGTGGAGAGGCCCAACGCGAAAATGAAGCCGCCAAACCCAAGCGTTATCCCACCGGCGTAGAGGAGAGCGGAGCCGACATAGTAGACGGGAACGCTTTCCCTGATCTGGTCGCTGGTTTGGGCATCGGCCAGAATTAAATCCATGCCGCTGCCTAGAATCCAACCGGTCAGTCCCACGAGGATCATGAAGAAGCCCATCTGGGCAAACGCCTTGCCGTTGCCCTGCAAGGTTACGTTTCGCATCAGCGCATAGAGGCCCGAGAGTATTATGGCCAGGCCAAGGATTATCCCGATGTTGGTTACCTTGGCCAGCGCGGCGTTGGCACCCTTGGCCGTTATGGAGCCAACAGCGTCTGACACGTCGGCGCTGTCTATTAGCAGTCCACCCGGCTCTATGAGAAAGAAGACGAAGGCGATTATCGGGCCGAATATGAGGGACAGACCCGCTAGCTGGTTCACCGATATAGTGCCCATGTTTGAACCTCCTTTATGTGGTGTCATGAGAGGGATCCATTGGGTTCAATCCCTCCTGGCCCACATCCTGACGCCGGAGTTGTGGCATTGCAATAGGAAAGTGGCCTGCCTCCGATAGTATCTTGGGGCGTCGGTGCCCACAAACGTGTCCATAACGCATCCTGACGGTTTAAGGGCACAGGGGCCAGAGATCATGGGACCTGGGGAGAGGCGCGAGACACCGTATGACGCCAGGTAGAAGATTCCGGCCTGGAATAGTCTGCTTATGTTTTGACTTTCAAAAGAGCCCGTCGATGGAGATGGACATGTCGCTGCCCTACCGGGCGGCCCAACGGCCAAAGTTGGTCTAGTGTGGTTATAGGAGACAACGTCAAGCCGCTGAATACCTTTCCAACGCCTAAAGATTCGCCCTGCTCAGTATCCCTGTTCTTTATGTCAGATTCGGCCTGTTGCAAGAGTAACAGGCGTCACTGGTAAAGTTCCTCGCCGCGATGCAGGCGGAGGGCGATCTGGTAGGTCTGGCCCTGGGCCCGGGGCGTCGGGCAGTGGGCCGCCAGGTAGCGGGACAGGCCGATCATCACCTGGCGGCCGGACTCAGTGCCTTCCCTGGAGTCGAACTGGCGGAACCCGGCGTCCACGATCTGGAAGGAGTGGAAGCCGGCGTCCTCCCGCAGCATCATCCGCCCCAGCGTCGCCATCAGGCCTTCCGGGACTCCCCGGCCGGCGAGATAGCCGGACACCGCCTGGGCCGATTCTTCCACCTGCTGCCTGACGTTCACCATCTCCAGCAGCCGGTCTAGCTGCTCGGCGGCGGGAACAGGACTGGCCGTAGCATCCGGGAGCCGCTGGGGCGGCATATTGAGGAAGCGGTCCAGGTATACGCTCATGGCCACGTCGAAGACCCCGCGCAGCAACTCCGGGGTCGGAGTCCGCTGCAGGGCCTGATGCAGGGCGTTGGCCGCGGTGAGGGTGTTGTGCACCGTGTCCCAGTCCCGGAACTCGTTGGAGGTGTGGAAATGGGCCATCCGCAGGAAGGCCGCGTGGGCCACGGCTGACCCCAGCTGCTGGGGGGTGGCGCCCTCGGCGATAGCCCGCTTGATGGCCCCCATGATCTCACCGGGTTCGTCTCCCAGGATCCCGGCCGCCAGGGATTCTGTCCTGTTCCAAGTGCCGGAACTTCTGCGGCCCTGCTCCAGCAGACCTGGGAGTTCCCGTCTCGCCTCCCAGACCATTGAGGCCAGGTCCACCGGCTGGCGCCACCGGCTGAGCTCCTGGCTGCGGCGGGCCCGGGCCATCCCGTGGACCAGGCTGGGCAGCACCGGTCCGGCCATCTCCCAGCCCAGGTGGTCCAGCAGCTCGAAGGCCTTGTTGGCGAAATCCACCACGTGGCCGGCGTCGAGGTAGATGTGGTCCGTGGCGGCGGCGAAGATCATGCTAGCGACGTCGGCCCTGGAAAATCCCAGAGCAATGGCGGTGGTCAGACACCGCTCCGCTCCCTCCTCGTCCCGCACGTCGATGAAGTCCCGGAACCACCGGGAGAAGACCTCCGGGCGGGTCTCGCCGGTGGGCAGTGGCTCCACCGGGAATCGGGGGGCCTTGCCGGCGCACTCCCGGGCGACATGCAAAAGACCCTGGTAGAGGGCCCGGGGTCGGTCTTCCTGGTGCAGCTTGGGCAGGATGTTGGCGGTGCAGGTCAGGATGCTCATGGCGGCGCCCCAGCCGTTGGCCGAGTAGGTGGCGCCGAACTTGGCGCCGATCCGCAAGGGTTCCCGGTAGTCCGCACCCGTTCCCTCCATGCCCAGCACCGACTTGGCGATGACCAGCCGGATGTTGTGCTCCAGCCCGTCCTCCAGGCGCCGCCGCCAGTGTCGCCCCTCGTCCCGGGGCGCGGGCTCCGGGTCCACCCACACCTGGCCGTCCACCACGGTCACCGGGAAGCTGCGCACGTCGTCGGCGAAGGGATTGAAGGTGCCGCCGCTGGATAGGTCGAAGCGGGCGTGGTGCCAGTGGCAGGTGAGGATGCCGTCCCTGACGCTGCCCCGGTCCAGGGGAAAGCCCATGTGGGGACAACGGTTGTCCACCGCGTAGGCTGCTCCATCGTGATAGAACACCGCGATGGCGTGTCCCCCACCGGTGACCACGGTGCAGCCGCGCTCCCTGATCTCCTCCAGGGTGCCCGCCCTGATGCGTCCCTCCACAGTCGTTGCCATTGTTCGGCCTCCAGTCTATTGGGTTGTTGGGCATCGCGGCGATATCGCCCTTGGACATTCCCGCTTCCTCTGGTTCAGTGCTGCCCGATGAACTCCAGCACCAAGCCGTTCCAGACCTGGGGCCGTTCCCAGAATCCGGCGTGCCCCGCCTCCGGCAGGGAGACGAACCGGGAGGTTGGAAGGCCCGCCGCCAGCATCCGCATCAGCGCCGGGGGTGAGAGAAGGTCAGCTTCTCCGGACAGCACCAGGGTGGGAACCGCCATGCTTTGCAGGCGGGCATAGGTGATGGGCTGGCGGAGGGGCTGCGGGGGCACCGCCCCACCGGGCCGGCTGGCCCGTTCTATTTCCAGCCATTGGTTGGTTCCTTCGGGATCGGTGCCCCGGTAGGAGGGCCCGAGTTCGCGAAGCTCCACCGGGAGGTCCTGTATCTCGGAGGGACGGAGCCGGTGCTGCACTTCCAGGTAGGACTGGTCCTGAACGCCTCCGATGGTGTTGGCCGCCACCAGGCTGCGGACCCTCTCAGGGTGGGTGAGAGCATAGTCCAGGGCGGTGACCCCGCCCGCCGCCGTCGCCACCAGGTGGGCCGACTTCAGGGACAGACTCTCCACTAGGGCATGCAGGTCGTCTCCGGCGAACCCCGGCTGGTGTTCCGGGGAGGTGGGCCTAGAGCGGCCCCAGGTGCGCCGGTCGTAGGCGATGCAGCGGTAGCCGACGGCGGTGAAGACGGGCAGCTGATGTGCCTAGCCATGGCAGGTCCCGGTGCGGCATGAAGGAAGACTACCGGGGTCCCGGGCCCGCCGGTGTCCTCGTAGTACAGGTCAACTCCAGGCAGAGACAGGTATGGCAAAAACTTCCCTTCCTACTGAAAGGTTTGAACCAAGCACCCGGTCGCTGCACATGCCATCGTGCCGTTTGCTGCGCCCGCCGCTGAACCCAGTATAACCGCGGTTCCCAGGGGTTGCAGACGAGGTGACGTTCATCCAGCTATGGGGAGCAGGACTTTCCCTTGGCTGGCCGTCTGAATCGCTAGGTTCACCTCAATGTTGTGACTTCAGTGGGCCTAGAGGCCCGCTTTCCGCTGGTAACCCCTCGTGGAACCTATGGCCCTCCGCCGTCACCCCTCCCGCAAAGTTCGAACATCTGCCGGGTATCCTTGATCTATTATGTCGGAATATATGGCTGATTGGCCTGCAAAGATCTGTTACCGACACATCAATCTTCTTAGAGGGTTATGAAAACGTAGGTACTTGGCTTTATTCGTACCGGTATACCTATATTTTTAATGGAACTTAGTATTCTTAAGGTGAATTCCAGCGATTTACAAATATCTTGACGTCATACTTAGCTTGTTTGTTACAATATCACTCACATACTGTGGCGCGTAAGGTCCCTTCCGTTCGATCCCCACCGCTGCTGCTTCGGTATAGAGGACAGCCTAGCCAACGGTCTGGAATGGCGTTAACCCACACACCATAAATATTAGGAGAATCGCTGATGCTGTACTTTAAAGCGCTCAAACTGGGTTCGGCCTTGGTAATGGCACTGATGCTCGCGGTAGCTTGCGGGACAGCGGCCCCTGCTGAAGAACTGCCCGCTCAGTCCAGCTCCAGTCCCGCCTCCGCCGCAACGCCCAGCACCGGCTCCGGAACAGGATCTACGCCCCCTTCCAGCGGTAGCTCCAGCACATCCTCAGAAAGTGCCGCCCCTATCGCTGCTCCTCAAGCCGAGGCACAACCTGCATCGGCGACGATGGAAGTCAACCCAGGAAAAGTGACCATCATGGTCGGAGATTTGGGTAACGAACGGTTCGACCAAACATTCGTGGGTGGAACACCAGGATTTGGGAACTATGGTTCGATCGTTCACGCGACTCTCATAACTAGTTCCGAGGACAGGGGTGTGATCCCAGGCATAGCCACCGATTGGAGCTTGTCCGATGATGGCTTGGCTTGGACCTTTACCATAAGAGAGGGGGTGAATTTTCATGATGGGTCGGAGCTAACTGCAGAGGACGTGCTGTGGACTCTTGATCACAGTTTTGGTCATCAAGCTCCGGAGTACTCCGTCAGTACTACAGCGGCAAGGATAGCCCGCGATCTGAAGAGCATTGAGTTGAGCGGGCCAAACCAAGTAGTGGTGGCTACGACACAGATTCGGTTGGATATACCCCAACAAGTTGCGGACAATGATCCCGGATATTTCCCTCCCATGCCTAAGAGGGACAAGCTACACGACCTTGAGGCAGAAGCTGCATATGACCTGAACCCGATTGGCACCGGGTTCATGAGCTTGGCAAGCCACAATAAGGCATCCAAGATGGGGTTCGAACGCTTTGATGACTTCTACTACCAGCCCAAGAACGGCTTGCCTGAAGACAAGCGGGTGAGATTCCAATCGTTGGATTTGTTCTTGGTACCGGAGGAGTCCACTAGGGTGGCGGCAATACGGTCGGGTGAAGCAGATATCGCCCCAATCAGCATGCAAAGCAAGAAGGCGGTAGAGGACGGTGACGGCCGTTTGGTGTTCGCTAGTGAAGCCGTGATTTCTCAACCCGGTCTTCAGGGATGCTGGGAACCTCAGTATCCCTGCCACGACATCCGCGTCCGACAGGCCCTGGACTTAGCCATCGACAAGAAATTAATACAGGAAACGCTCTATGGGGGTCCCGAAGTCTTCGAGATAAAGGGGTGGAAGACTGTCAGTCCTAGCACAATCGGATACACCCCCGAGTTGGACCCTTGGCCCGCCGACCCAGACAAAGCCCGGCAATTGATGGCAGATGCCGGCTACCCCGGCGGTGAAGGTTTCGGCGATTTCGTCATCAACGTCCGTCAGGGCACCGCACTGCCGCTTATGATTGAAACTGCCCAACTAGTCGCCGATATGTGGAAGAAGGAGCTGGGCTTGGAGGTGGAAGTAAGGGTGCTCGAAAGCCAAGACAGCAAGAGAAGGAGATACGCGGGTGAACTCCATGGACAAGTATACTGGGAGGAAAATGACACGCGGGTAGATGCTTCATCTCAGGCCAATTCATACGGCGACCCCGAGAACAAGAGCCGGTGGCACGGGGACCCCGAACTACACCGAATGGGCCGGGAAGCTTTTCTGATGCTGGACCCAGTCGAACGAGAGAAAGCCCTCACGAAATTGTACCAGCGTTACCGGGAAGAAAGTTATCACTTGGGGATTGGATACGCAAACACTCCTTGGGCGGTAGGACCGCGTGTCGTGTCTTGGGAGCCTTATCCCCTGACATTGTTCCCATCCGCTCTTCACAAGTTAACACTCAAGTAATGCTCGGCTAGCTGGGTAGCTCCGCCTCTCGCTCTCGTCTGGAAAGGTTCCTATATTGAGCCCCATCTCCGGCGCACTGTTATAAGCCGGGGCATGGGGCTCAAGCGGAAGGGAACTCTGGAGATGGTCAATGCAACGGTTCATCCTTGTAAGAGTTTTCCAAGGGGTGATCACCCTGCTGATCCTCAGCTTGGCGGTGTTCCTGAGTGTTCACCTGACCGGGGATCCGGCTCTCTACCTGTTGGGCCCCGATGACACACAAAAGGATTATGAACAACTGAAGAAAAACATGGGCTTGGACCGGCCTCTGCCGTTACAGTATGTGAGCTTCTTAGGGAACATCGCCCGGGCAGACTTTGGCGTTTCTCAACTCCGCGGTCAACCGGCACGGCAGTTGCTAATTGAACGCTTCCCAGCCACCTTGCAACTGGCCGGAGCCGCTTTCTTGCTTACGGTAGTCGTGGGCATCCCCTTGGGCATTTTATCGGCGGTAAAACGGGACTCTATACTCGATACCTTGGGGAAATTCTTTGCCGTGGCTGGCATAGCGGCTCCCAGCTTCTGGATAGCCATCATGTTGATTCTGTTGTTTGGCGCCATTTTGGGGTGGCTGCCCACCTTTGGAGCAGGGGGTATCGACCACTTCATCCTGCCGGCCTTTGTGCTGTCTTGGCACAGCATGGCTGGAGTGGTGCGGTTGGCCCGGTCCAGTATGCTGGAGGTGCTTGATAGCGAATACGTCAAGTTTGCCCGAATCAAGGGGCTTTCGGAAAGAACGGTGATCTACAAGCATGCCCTTAAAAACGGGGTCATTCCAGTGATGACCTTTTCCGGCCTGACCTTAGCAGGCCTGCTGAACGGCTCGGTAGTAGTTGAGGTGGTTTTTGCCTGGCCCGGTATCGGACGGCTTATGCTTCAGGGAATCAATACTCGGGATTTCCCCATAGTGCAGGCCACGGTGCTGACTGCGGGTGCCTTTTATATCGCCACTTCCCTAATAGTAGATATTCTTTATGCTTATGTTAATCCCAGGATCCGGTACGATTAACTAGGAGGGTTCCGTGGCCGCTTCGTTGAACCTCGCTACAGGTAGATTTGACCGGTTACTTGCCATACCCAGGCGGGCCAAAAAAGCTCACCTGCCTTGGTTTCCCGTAATCATCATGACCACGGTGGTGATCTGTGCCATATTTGCGCCCCTAGTAGCTCCCCACGACCCCACCGAAATAAGCATGCTCGACGCCAAGCTCGCACCCGGGGAAAACATGAGCTACCCTCTAGGCACAGACATTATGGGGCGCGATATGGGTAGCCGCCTCATATATGGTGCCCGCACCGCGTTATTCATCAGCCTGATTGCCTTGGGCACCGGGGCTTTCGTGGGCACGGTACTCGGATTGGCAGCCGGCTTCCGCGCAGGGTGGGTCGACATATTGATAATGCGCGCTGCGGATGCGGCCTTGGGCTTCCCGACGATCCTAGTGGCGATGATCATCGTCACCATTTTGGGGGCGGGAATCGGAAACATCATCCTAGCGGTCGCGCTAACCGTCTGGGCAAGGTTCGCCCGGATGATACGAGGTGATGTTCTGGCGATAAAAGAGCTGGACTTTGTGACCTTCGCCAAAATAGCCGGGTTGCCGACGCCTTCGATAATAGCCCGCCACATATTCCCCAACACCATCAATACCTTGATGGTCATCACCTCCCTGCAGATCGGCCAGGTAATCCTGTTGGAAGCATCGTTGAGCTTCCTAGGACTAGGTCTGCCTCCGGGAGACCCAGCATGGGGAATCATGGTTTCAGAGGGGCGTTCGGTTATCCTCGACGTATGGTGGTTGGCTCTACTGCCAGGCTTGGCTATAACGGCAGTCGTCCTCGCCTTCAACTTCTTCGGGGATTGGCTGCGTGATACCCTCGACCCTAAGTTGCGCAGGATCTAAGCCTGCAACTCGCGGCGGGACTTTCCTTAAACCGACCCGTGCAGGCAGCCCATCATGCTGTCCATAGCGTTCCGGGCGATGCTGCTCACTATCCGCTGGCCGACGCAGGCCCCGGAACCGCCTAACGGGCTCTTCCGCACGTTTGGTGATAGTTCCAAAACAGTTTAAGATTGGAGAGAAGCGTTCATAGGCCCTTGGGGAATTTGTGTGGGAGGGGTGTCATGGGGCAAGGGTCGGTATGTCCCGAGTCTTCGTACTGGAAAGTCAAAAGGATGGCGGTGGAGGGGGACAGACTTGTCCTCCACCTGATGCCGGTTCGCACCTGGGTTTCCTGTCCTTTGTGCGGAGGTCCCAGCCGGCGTATCCACAGCCATTACCGACGTCGGGTTATGGACCTGCCGTGGTTCAGTTGGCCGGTGCAGTTGATCATCCGGGCCCGCCGCTTTTTCTGCGATAGCCCTGGGTGTGAGCGCCGAATATTTGTCGAACCTTTCCCCAAAGCCCTGGGCCGCTACGCCCGTCAGACCCAACGGACCCACGGCTCTCTGTTGGAATTGTCCCACTGCAGCAGCGCCGAGTTGGCAGCCCGAGTAGCGCGGCTCCTGGGGTTCGTCACCAGCCCCGACTCGTTGCTCCGGCTGCAGCGACGGGAGCATTTCTCTCTCGTTCCACCCCGGGTTCTGGGAGTGGACGAGTTTGCACTCAGAAAAGGGAGGACCTACGGGACTCTGATGGTAGACTTAGAGCGACGCGTGCCCGTGGACATTTTCGAGGGCATTGCTGCCAAGGACCTTACGGCTTGGCTGCAGGACCATCCGCAGGTGGAAATCCTGGCCAGGGACCGGGCCTGGGCCTACCGGTTGGCTGGGCAGACGGCCCTGCCGCAAGCCCAGCAGGTGGCGGATCGGTTTCACCTGGTCCAGAATGTCAGCCTCGCCCTGAAGGACTTGCTCCACTCCAGGGGCTGGCAGCAGGCCGAATCCTCTGGAGAAGCGGGGACTGCTTCCCCAGAATCCCGGGCCACTCGATCCAAGAGGGACCGCTGGGAAGCGGTGAGAGCTCTAAAGGACAGCGGGCTGTCGTTGATCGCCATTGCCAGAAAGTTGGGCCTGAACCGCAAGACTGTGAGCATGTACATGGCCTTGGCACAGCCTCCCGAATATGCGGGGCATCCGCCTGGGGCTTCCAAAGTCAGACCCCACTTGCCTTATTTGAGGCGGAGATTGATTGAGGGTTGCCACAATGCTCGTACTCTCTACCGGGAGGCAATCGAGCGAGGATACTCCGGCTCCGAACGCCAGATCCGGAAGGCGGTGCAGCCATGGCGAAAGGCCACTGGTCGCCCTGTCAAATCCAGACCGCCACTGAAATGGCTGGTTCTACGGCCCCGCCGGGGATTGAACAGCTCAGAAAAAGCGGAACTGGATCACCTTCTCCATGCCAATCCCCCTCTCGCCCTGGGACACCAACTTAAGGAGTGGTTTCACGAGATCGTCGAACAAGGTGACCTGGACGCTTTGGAGGACTGGGGCCACGAAGCCAGTCGGTCGGGGTTGAAGCAATTCAAGCCCATCGCCAGGAGTTTCCGCCAGGATTACGAAGCCATCAAGATGGCGCTGACCAGCCCATGGAGCACCGGACAATGCGAAGGCCAAATCTGCCGGGTGAAATTGATCAAGCGTATGGGGTATGGCCGGGCAAGCCGGACCTGTTGCGTCAGCGAATATTGCACCGGTGTGCCGCCTAACAAGCACTCTTGGCACTTCCATTCCCTGCGGCCAATTTCAATCCCCTTCACCAAAAATGCGGAAGAGCCAAATAATGGGCTCCACCTCAGTCGGAGTTGGGATCAATGGCGGACCGGGAAGATGACCTGGAGTTGAAGGTGCTGTCCCGCTCTCTGGCCTCGGTAGAGGCGTACCTGGCCGACTCCAGTGTTTACGACATCAGCCGGTTCAACGGAGACCTTTCGGAAATCGGCCTTACCATGCCGCAGGTTGATGCGGCCTATGTCACCATGTTCTTGGAAAAGTCGTTGATTCATAAGCTACCCCCCCCGAACATGGTCCAGTTTTCATCTTCCGGGAAACCCTGGCAAAAAGGCGGTGATGTCGTTGGCAGCGGCTTGCTCGTCAGCCCTATGGACTGGTTTGAGAGTCGGTTCAACCGCGAATGGGGATGTTGGCGGCTGGCTTCAGGACAAGCGTTTTCACAGTTGCCGCCTCAACGGCTTCGCCGGTCCAGGCAACCGGCACTCCGGTACCCTCCAGCCACGCGGGCAAAAGGTCCTTGTAGTGGGGCGAGAGCGGGTTGCCCGATTGTCCGCCAGGCAGCGAGAACAGCGACCGGTCCCAATCGCCGACGTCCAACACCATGCGCATCGACGGGACTACCCCCGGGCCAGCCAACGGGTCTTCGCCGAGGGTGCCGGCTTGAGCGACCGTGTTGACGTCTCCGGGGCACTGGAACGTCCCCAAGTTGAAAATAGCACCCAACATTGGCATCCGACCCAGTGGGTGCCTGAGCGTGGCTGTACGGGCGCGGCCCCAGTGCCAACGGGCCGTGGGTTCACCCAGTCGCCGGACTGCCTCCGAGTACGCGGAACCCAGCGCATCGTCGATTTCCGCCTGCCAGCCGCCCAGGAACCATCCGGGAGGCCGCTCTCGAATCAGGCGAGACACTCGTCCCACCTGGCGCGCCGCGAAGGAGGTGCTTCCGCTGGCCGTGAATAAGCTTCGGTCCAACAGCCAGGCCGCCGAACGGGGTGCCCTTGCCGTCACGACCCGACGAGACATTTCTGCCAGGAAGAGATGGAACAGGGTTGCACCAGCAGAATCAGGGGCCATGCGGCCGTCCCAGGTCTCAAGAATCTCCCGCGCCGCCCGGGTCTCAGCGTTGACTGGGGTGTCGGCCAAAAGAGACTCTCGCATCTCGGACCATGGCAACGACTTAACATCCAACTGGAGGGCTGCGGTCAAATCAACGTCCCAGTCCCGACGATTTTCCAGAGCCTCCGTGATCCTGCCCAGCCGGTAACCATCGAGCCAGTCGACCCCCAGGAATGGACCGGAACCGTGGGGTTCGGGCTGGGTGTTGGCGGCGGCGAGGTAGCCGCAGGATGGGTTGAGTGTCCGCGGCATCTCGTCGAAGGGAACACCTTCCTCTTCCCACCCCGCGCCCGGCACCCATCCCGCGCTGGGCAGGACTCCGTAGCCGCGCCGCCGTCGCGGCGCCTGGCCAGCTAATAGGTAACCGACGTTCCCTTGGGCATCGGCATAGACCAGGCCGAGAGGAAGAATGGGCCAGTCTGAGAAGGGGGCGCGAAACTCCTCGAACGTCTTCGCTTCGAAGATGCCCAAGAATCCCCGCACCGGGAGGGGGTCCAGCCAGACCGCCCGCATCGAAAGGGCGGCAAGCTCGCCATCCAGCGCGGGACTGATTATTGGCCCACGCGGAGTGACCAGGACCTCCTCAACAACTGGGTCGGCGCCCCTGACGCTGATCACTTCCCGGCGGACCTGGCACTGGACGTAGTCGCCATTCTCGAGAACCGACCGACCGTCGGGTCCAACCCGCTCCAGGAACAGGTCGGTGTTATCCGTGAGCCCAGCGGTGACACCCCAGGCGCATTTCCCGTTATGGCCGGCCACTATGGCCGGAGTTCCAGCAAGAGCAGCGCCGGCGACGGCCCAGAGCGGAGACTCCATCCGCGCCAGGTACCAGTGTGGCGGGACGGCAGGCGAGAGATGGGGATCGTTGGCCAGCAAGGGGTAACCCGACCGGGTCCGGCTACCCGACACCGCCCAACTGTTGGAACCGCCGCCGGTTCCAACAGTCTCCTGAAACAATGCCAGGTCTTCGGCGAGATGTTCTGCGGCCTTGCCAGCCACACCGGAGGAAGGCGCGATGATCCGGTGCCACTCGGGATATCCAGGGTCAAGCTCGAGGAGCGCATCCGGGCCGTCCATGTCCAGAACCATCAACCTGGCAAGTTCAGAGTCCCAGTTGGACGGCATCTGGAACGACTGTAGCTTCAGAATGGCCATCACGTCGACGGCCGAAAACTCGGTGGGTTGGGCCCGAAGCAAGACAAACTCGTGGGGACGGCGTGCCAGCCCTGTATTCCGGCCCGCGTTCACGCCCAAAGCAAAGGTGTCGACTATGGCAGCAATCCGGGGCTCCAGGACGTGGAGTTGTTCTTCGGCTGCGGTGTGCAGCCCGACGCGACGGAAAAGGCGGTCCACCCGCAGGGTTGCCTGCCCGAACAACTCCGATAGGGTTCCAGAAGCCGCACGCTTCAACAGTTCAATCTGAACAGCCCGGTCTTGACCCTGGCAAAAGCCGAACCCGAAGAACACGTCGAGTTCATCCTCGGCCTTGATCATCGGGATGCCATGCCGGTCCCGGCGCAATGTAATCTGCCCGCGGGGGCCTTCAACACCCAGAGCGCCGGTTGTGATGGGCAGCCGGGAACCCAGCAGCAACCGGAATAAGCCGAGGTTCAGGGCGGACAATTAGAGGAACTCCGATAGATCGACGAAGATCACCACCAAAAATTGGTCAGCCAGTAAGGATAGATGACTAGGCTAGGTCCCGCTGTGATTTTAGGCGACGGATATACCAGCAGTGAAGACTACACGGTTATGACTTACCCTCGATGTCTGACCACCTATAGTAATGGTCTGGACAAATGTTGGAACTAGAAACAAGGGGGGTTGGCCGAGTTCGGGTAGTCAAAGATGGTTATTCAAATAATTGATTATAACCCGTATATATGCTATTAAAACTTCACTATATGCTTTCCCAACGCGCTTTTATCGACGCATATGAAGGCTCAGTTATTCCTAAACGGTATTCCGGCCCATGTGGACCAATAGCGTTTGTTTCGGAATAGTACCACCGCACAGGTTCATAGATGGAGGTAAGAAGATGATCAGGGAAACTGGCGTACTTAGCCCGCTGCCCGTTAAGGAGACACTCCAGGAACTCCAGGTTCGCCATGTCGACAATCTGGGCGGGAAAACCGTTGGGTTCCTGTCCGCATTCTGGCCACCGTACGAACTCTTGGTTGAAGGGCTCACTGAACTTCTCCGGGGAAAATTCGAGGTGGCGGCAACTCCCCGGGCCGACTACACTGGCCGCCCTCCATTGAAGGGGGTATGGGCTGAGAGGAAGGAGTGGGCCGACCAACTGGACGCCGCCGTCGTTGGAATCGGGGCTTGAGGAGGCTGCGTCGCCTGGAGTGTCCAGGCCACCAATGACCTTCACCGGCGGGGGATTCCATCGGTGTGCGTCGTCACGGAAAGTTGGCAGGAGCAGGCCTCCAACCTGGCTGAGAACCTGGGCATGGCCCGGGGCCAAATGGTGGTATTGCCGAAGGACTTTTCCTTCTGGCCAGACGAGGCTATCCGGGCATACGCCCCGGAAGTGGTGGGGGATGTGGTCCAGGGACTCACTCGCCGGGAGCAGCGGGCGGCAAGCCTCATATCCAGTCACCCGGACGAGGCCGGAACCCTCGAAGATTCCGAGTTGGCGCAGGAACTGTTCCTGGAACGGCAATGGACCGATGGGTTGCCCATCGTTCCCCCTACTGGAGACAGGGTTCGGGAGATGATGGTGGCCGTCAATCGCGACCCCCAAGATGCGGTGGCATCGCTGGCCCCTCAATGGAGGCCCGCTACCATAGAGAAAATAGCGGTCAACGCCGTGATGGCGGGATGCCGACCGGAGTATTTTCCGGTGGTGGTGGCCGCGGTGGAGGCTATTGCGGATCCGGCTTTCGACCTGATCGCTCACGCCACCTGCACGTCCTCCAGCACGCCCATTTTCATCGTCAATGGACCGGTACGGGAAGCGATTAACCTGGAAAGTGGGTACGCCCTGTTCGGGTCCGCAGCCCATGCCAACGCCACTATTAGCCGTGCCCTGCGCTTGATTCGCCGGAACATCGGCGGACAGATCCCGGGGCTTACCGACATGACCACCTTTGGTTTCCCGGGAGGCGGCCAGAACCTCCTGATAGCTGAGAATGAGGAGCTCAACCCGTGGGAACCCCTCCACGTTCAGCGTGGGTTTCGGCCTGAGGACTCCACGGTCACCGTGGCGACGGTGGTGACTTTCCAGAATATGTGCCACAACCGGACTACTCTGCCGGAGTCCCAGTTGGCCGTCATCGCCTCCGGGATCGCCCAGATGGGGTATAAGGACTACCAGAACAGTCCGTTGGACGTGGGCAATGTGCTGGTGATGATCGCGCCTGCCTACGCCCAATGGTTCAACGAGGCCGGGTTCACCCGCCAGGACATCCAGGCCTTCCTCCGGGATAAATCCCGGGTGCCCCTTGAAGAATTGCCTCCGGAGTTGATCCCAAATGCCGAGGCGGGAGGCCGCATCGACGGTCGCTGGGTTTACTCCGTGGCAAGACCAGAGCAGATCGTGGTTTTCGTGGCCGGTGGGTACAACGGCTTCAGGGTTGGGACCGAGCCCGCGATCGTCATGCACACCAACCACCAGAGATGGGAGTTCGTGACCAAGAAAATCGCCTGGGGCTGATCGGGGTCAGCCGGAGGTTGCGCTTAGAAACTATCTCAAAACCCTGAGTTGCCGTTGCCGCCGGTACCAGATTAGGGCGCAGGCCAGTTGGATCAGGCCTATGTAGTTGGATGCCTTCTTGTCGTACCGGACCAGGATCGCCCGGCACTTGGATAGCCAAGCCAGGGTGCGTTCCACCACCCACCGTCGGGCCGGATGGCGTTTCACTCCTGCGGTGTCCAGCTTCTCCTCCCCTATCCGCCGGATGTGCCCCCGGTATCCGTGAGCCGCCACCGCCTCGCGGCCCGTTGGATTGTCGTATCCCTTGTCCAGGCACAGATGCTCAATCGCGGCATCAGGACGCTCCACCACTATGCCATTCAAGGTCATGTCCAGCAGCTTGGTGTCGTGAACATTGGCTCCGGCTACCACCAAGCTCAATGGCCCTCCACCCTGGTCGACCAGGATACTCCGCTTGCTGCCTGCTTTGCCCCGGTCCGTGGGATTGCGGCCTATTGAATCCCCCCAAAACGGGCCTTGCCCATGGCGCAATCGGCAGCCTGCCATTCCCAATCCACACCACCCAGTTCCTCGCACTCCGAGACCAACTCCGCCCAGATGCGCTCCAGCACACCCAACTCCACCCAGCGCTGGAAAGTGCGGTGAATGGTGCTGTCGTCCCCCAGTTCCCGGGGCAGGCGGTTCCAGTGGCAGCCGGTGCGCATGCGGAATATGATGCCGTCCAGGATTCGCCTGGGATGAACCCGCTTCCGTCCCGTAGCCTTGGGAGGGTCCATTTCCAGAATCACCGGGTGAATCTGCTCCCACAGATCGTCCGGAACCTCCCAAATCGTTGCCAAAGTGTCGCTCTTTCCCGTCATCATCCACCGCCTCACCAGATCCCCCTTCATCCTAACCGAACCGGATTATCCCTCTCCCTTTCGACTCCTACCGTTTTGAGATAGTTTCTTAGTCAGTCCGCTGTGGTCCGGGCACAGCCGGGCAGCTAGAGAGGAACCGCCTCTCCAGCAAGGCCCGATCTGCAATGTGGCTGGAACTTACTCGACGATTTCGCTATCCAACCTGCCCGGCTTCCCGTCGTTGGGTCAAAGGGTTTGACCACCGCGAAACCCGTTAGGGACTTCTTTTGGGCCGGTAGGGGTCTACCATGGCTGACTCATGCCGCCCGGGGTGGCTGGGCATGATCACGATTTTCGACCTGCTTCCCCCAACGCAAATGATCTGGTAACGGTCTGGACTTTCCCTGATCGGCATGAGGATTTCATCCCGCTCTCTCTCCGACAGGTCCAGCAGCCATCTCCACTGGGGAGCAACCGTCTCCGGTTGCAGGGGCCGGGTAATCATCATTTTCCCAAGGTTGAATTTGGCGTGGTGATGGATGAACTCCTTGGCTTGGCGCTTGGTGAACCCGGCCTGGGCCACGGGTTGGATGAAATCCGGCGATGCGAGGACTATCGTGTCCCAGGCGCTTCCTTTATGAACGCTGCCGTTTACGGCTGCCATATCCCAGGTGCAGAAGATGGAGTTGTACGCGATGTTCTTCAGGAGCAATTCAGCGGTGGGATTGCCCTGATCGCTCACGTCCACCTCTCCCCTGGTGATCAGCACCGTCACCACGCTGTCCCCTGATTCAAACCCTTGCTCAACGTGGAACGGCTCCCAGGGACTCAGTTCCTCGTTTTCGGCCACGCACACGGTGAATTTCCTGACCGAACCCATGACGTCCATGTCCAGGTGTCCGAGGTACCAATGCCCGATGTTCTTGAGGCACAGGGTGTAGGCCCTCCCGATGGTCAGATTAGCCTGATTTTCGCGGCCCGGCCCCATCGCCACCCGGGAGTTGAGGCCTAACTCATTTGCTATCGGGCCATTGACCACCAGAAACGACGCGTGCGCCGAGGTGCCCATTAGAAAGGCTTCCGCAGCTTCCGGGTGGAACTGGGACACAGCCTTCAACGCCGCCATGATTACGGGCATATGCTCCGGACGGGCGCCGGCCATGGCCGCGTTGACCGCTATCTTCTCCACCGTCGCCAGCCCGTACCCCGGGGGGACTTCACAAAGCACATGGTCCCTCGGGAGATTAGTCCCCTTCAGCAAGGACTCCACGGCCTGAGGCGTGGGCGGCAGCAGTGGAAAGCCATCGCCCCAGTCCCGCTCCAGGTATTGCCGGTTCATTTCATCCAAAGCGTCCAGTTGGTCCTCCCCCAAGAGGCGCTCGATGCCAGCGGGTTGGGCTTTGTGGGGCGCTGCACCGTCCTTGGTCGTATCGGTGGTAAGCTGCCGGACCAGGGTGTCGAAGGTCTGCTCGACCTGTTCCAACGTCTCTTCGGGGGCCAGGTTGCGCAATATCCCTGGAACCACCACATAACGCAGGTCAGGCATCCCCAGCACCCTGGTGCTAGCAATGGTTCCCTGTTCGAACCTCCCCGAGGCAAGCAAAACCGCCGGCTTCCCTTGCTTTTCAATTTCAATCATGTCGTGGCCCAGCCACAACGTGCAGGCCCCTCAATCGGCGGCAGCTCCCACCACCACGGCACATTCATTGGCCGCCTGTTTCAAGACCTCCGGCGGTGCAGGATGCCCCCCGACGTAGAAATTGGTGCGGACGTCGGTGAAGCGCTCTGCCAGCAACTCGCTGATGCGTTGCAGGGCCACGTCGCCGTTCCGAAACCCGTTCCACAGGAGGCCGACCGTCTTGCCTTCCAGGGTTCTTGGACGCCGGGATACCCCGTAACGCTGCAGGTCGCCTCGCTGTTGGGCCACCGGATTCAGGACTTCCAGTTGGAACATATTGCCCTCCCGGCTGGCAGATTCTTGTTTTTCCCAAACGATTTCACCCATCATTGGGCTAAAATGCATCGACTTTGGTTATGGCATGGCCGACAGGATGCGTTTCCATCAGAAAAGGAGGGTTCTATAATACCATCCCGTCGGCAGGGCTTTGCTCTTGGAACGGTTGGAAAAAGCGATTTCCCGCTCGACAACCACGGCCTCGATACCAGCGTGTTGGACGCGGGCAAGATCCTGATCCCCGTGATGAAATTTCAATTGGCCACCCCAACCATGGGGAGGGAAGCCTGTTGCCTTCGCCACTTCCGAAGACGACTGCTTGTCGCGAAACGAGATAAACTACCCTTAAGATATTACGATTATCCAGGAAATAACCAACGTGGAGGGATGGAAATGGACCGAATCACCGAGTATTTGAGTGACTATGCCGAGTCCCTGGAGTTCGCTGGTCTCCCCCAAGATGTCGTGGACAAATCCAAGCGGTTGATTATAGACACCCTGGGTTGTGCTTTAGGTGGATATTCCAGCGAACCCAGCAAGATCGCCCGAGCAATGGCTGAAGCCACCTGCTCCAACCCGGCCACTGTCATCGGTAGTGGGCAGAAAACCACGCCGGACCTGGCCGCCTTCGCCAATGGCACTATGATCCGGTACCTGGACTTCAACGACATCGTCATGTCCAGATTCGGAGGCGGGCATCACAGCGACGACATCGCGGCCATCCTGTCCCCCGTTGAGGTGGTCCATGGCAGCGGCAAAGACGTCATCACCGCCACCGTCCTGGCCTATGAAGTCAACACCCGTTTCCCGGACAAGTTGAGTTTGCAGGCCAAGGGTTGGGACGGGAGCGTGTTTGGTGTCATCGCCTGCGGTGTTGCCGCCGCCAAGGCCTTTGGTCTGGGCAGGGACCAGATAGCCCAGGCCATCAACCTGAGTACGGTTGCCAACAGCGGCCTTTACCAGACCCGCATAGGGTCCGTCTCCCACTGGAAAGGCGTGGCCATGCCCAATGCCGCCCGCAATGCGGTATTCGCCGCCATGTTGGCTTCCCAGGGCATGACCGGACCGGACCCTATCTTTGAGGGTCGCGGAGGGCTTTTCAACGCCCTGGGAGAGAGTTTCGAACTGGACCAGTTCGGAGGAAACGGGCGACCTTTCAGAATCCTGGAAGCCAGTCTGAAGCATTATCCGGTAGGGGCGGTTGCCCAGACGGCGGTGGAAGCGGCCCTGGCCATACGTCCCAAACTGAACGGCATCGACGACATAGCCGAGGTCTACGTAGAGACCTTCAGTTCGGTGATGTCGGGCGACGCTGACAAATGGGACCCCCAGACGAGGGAAGCAGCAGACCACAGCATGCCTTACAGCGTGGCGACCGCCCTCCGCTATGGCCCGCCGCAGGTCTATCACTTCTTCCCCGATTACTTCCGAGACCCAACGACGCTGGAACTGATGCAGAAGATCAAGGTGGAGGTCACCGAAGAAGCCCAACAGGCCTATCCCGATGCGATGCTCGATACGGTGGAAGTGGTTACCAAATCAGGGCAGCGTCTAAAGGAACGGGTACCGCATCACCGGGGCCATTACATGAATCCCATGACCGACGAGGAACTGGAAGCCAAGTTTTGTTCCCTGGCCCAGGGACTCCTGAGCGAGTCCCAAATCAGCGGGCTGCTGGAGCGGCTGTGGAACCTGGAGCAGGTGGAGGACATTGGCGAGGTGATGGAGCTTCTGAAGGTTTAGGGGGGTGTCCAAGTCGATTTAACCCCACGCGAGGTTCAACCGCTTGGTGGCAAAACGCTACTGGCCGACGACGAAGAAGTCTGCAGTGAGGACGTCATCGTTCGTGTTACCGCCGTTTAGGGGCCGAGGGAGGCAGATCAGCTGAACCTGGGCTGACCCTGTCGAAACGTCGGGTTCAGCCGGGATTCCTTTGGAGTTCAAGCCGTATGGTTGGGTTGGTGTAGCCTCTTGAGGACAGGACCCCCTCCGTAGGTTGCTGCTCTGGTTCAACCTGACCCAATAATTGTAGGGGGACAATAATGGACCGAGGGTGGGGGTTCCCCCACCCTCGGTGGCTAGCCCGGGACCTCGTCGTAGTGGTCCGACTCGGAGATGACCTGCTTCTCCCGAAGCTCGGCTATGCGGTCGTCTGAGTAGCCCAGAACGCCAGAAAGCACTTCCTCGTTGTGCTCTCCGACGGCGGGTAACGAGCCGATGATGGCCGGTGTGCGGCTCATGTGCCAGTAATCGCCGTTGACGGGCATGGTCCCGGCGCGGAAGTCGGGAACCTCCACAATGATCCCCCGCTCCCACGGATGGGGGTCCTGGGCAGCCATGGGAATGGTGTTCACTGGAGCGATGGTCACGTCGTGGTGGGTGAAGTGCTCCACCACTTCCGCCGGGGTCATCTCCGCCAGGATTTCGTTGATCGCCTGATCCACCACCGCCCGGTTCTTGCTCCGCTCTGGACGGGAAGTGAAACGGGGGTCTTCCAGCCAGTCCGGCCGGCCCAGGGCATTGCAGACCCGGTGCCACTGGTGCTGGTCTCCGGCGGTAATCAGCACATGCCCGTCCTTGCACGGGTATATCCCGCTGGGCGGCGCGCCGCCTCCCTCGCCCCGCTTCGGCTCAACGCCCGCGCCAACGTAGGCGGAGACAGGAATCTCCGTGTAGCTGTAACCGGTGTCGGCCAGACAAACGTCTATGGACTGGCCCATGCCAGACCACTCCCGCTCCCGCAGGGCTGACAGCACTCCGATGGCAGCGTGCAGGGCGGTGGTGCGGTCGATGAGGGATACCCTGGCCTGGACCGGCGGCCAGCCCTCCTCCCCGATGGTCATGGTGACGCCGGAGATACACTCGCCCACCGGCCCGTAGCCGATTTTTTCTGAATATGGGCCGAATTGCCCATAGGCGGAGGCGTTAACCATGATGATCCGTGGGTTGAGCTCTTGGAGCACGTCATACCCGAATCCCATGGTCTCTATGGTCCCCGGTCGGAAGTTCTGAAGGAAAACGTCGGAGACCTTGACTAACTCGGTCAAGACCTCCTTGCCCTCTTCGGTGCGCAGGTCCATGCTGAGGCTCTTCTTCCCGGTGTTGTGGGATGCCCAGTAGGCGCTCTGCCCCCGGACCCACGGCCCGTGGTAACGTGTCTCCTCACCCCCGATTCTTTCAATCTTGATTACCTCCGCCCCCATGCGGGCCAGAACCTGAGCACATCGGGGACCGGCCTGATGGCGGCCGAGGTCGAGCACCCTGATCCCATCCAAAGGTGGTCTGTAGTCCGGCATGTCAACCCTCCTTTCTGTATTGAGTATTTCGTAGCATTCGTCAGTATATGTGACCGTAAGCAACTTGAATGATAGACCTGCTGGTTGCAACTTTATACGCACCACGCCCTTCGCTGCAACAAAGGCGGATTTGCCCATGGTGTAAGGTCCCAAGTAAGGCTGGAACTTTTGCCCGGGCTGGCTGACACCGAAAGCCAATCTTAATGTGTATCTGGACAACGGTGACGACACCTACTCCCAGTACAGGATCTTCTAGGGCGAACTTGACCTGGATGCCGTGGCGGAGGAGCTGGAGGCCGGGGGGTTCAGCGAGGAGACCTACCGCGATTTCCCGATATGACAGAGAGGGTCCGGCTCCACGACCCTGGTCCTCCTGCAAGAACATGGCGGCTACATCGTGGACCACGAGAGGGAGGCCGGGGACATTCTGAGAACGATGGACCGGCAGGCGGGCTTCCTGGATGGCTAGGCCGACCTAGGGCGGGTGCTCCAGGCCATCGGAGAAGGAATCTGGACCGTGGGCTTCACCTGCTGCAAGGAAGACCATTACACCCTGCCCTACACGAACCTGTACGACTCCGAAAAAGAGCTGGGACTGCTGTCCAGCTTCCCCAGGCTGCTGACGGGTTGCGTCGCTAACGCCACCGCCGTCGGCGGAGCGGACGAGGACACCACCGAGGCCGTCCCGGCCGTCCCGTTCAGCACCCCTCGCCGGGCAGAGTCGGAGCTGGAAGGCCTGCGGGGATTCATGGAAGACAGCGACCTCATCAATGTTGAGGATGACATGGTGGTGGAGCTGACGGACGATTTACGAATGATGGGATGAGCTTTCACGCCGGCGGATCTGGACGGATACTTCGGTTCCCCTAGGGGTGGAGAACTCCTCTGGGGTTCTCATCCAGTTTGGACCCTTCCGTGAAGCCCGAGGGTCGTCGAACCCGGGATGGTCCTAGTTGGAGGACGTGGAGGGGAGTCACGGCGCCGAGGCGCATGAGCTAATGTCGTCGTTGCAAGACCACTTCCAATCTTTTTGGACACCCTCTTACCGGCGCTGCCTGGGGTGTTTGGCCAGAAAATCGTCGGCAATTTCCTCAAACGTGGCGAAGCGCACGCCTTCGTGAGAGCGGATATATTCCGTGATGCGCTCCAGCATCAGCAGCACCTGGGGCCGGCCGCTCACGTCCGGGTGGATGGTGATGGGGAACACCGCCTCGTCGTACTCCCGGTACACCCAATCGAACTGGTCCCGCCACATGGACTCAATGTCCCGGGGATTTACGAACCCGTGGCTGTTGGGCGACTTCTTGATGAACATCATCGGCGGCAGGTCGTCCAGATACCAGTTGGCGGGTATCTCCACCAGGTCGGTCTCCTCGCCCCGCTCCAGGGCATGCATCCAGTAGTCTGCCGGCATGGCGAAGTCAATCTTCGTCCAGCGGTCGCCTACCCGGACATAGTAGCACTCGAAATCGCGGTGCATCAGGCTGTGGTCATACTTGATGCCGTGCTTCAGCAGCAGTTCGTTGGTGACGTGGCTGAACTCCCACCACGGTGCGACGTAGCCCCGCGGACGTTGCCCCGAAACCTCGGTGATCAGATCGATGCAGCGCAGCAGCACCGCCTCCTCCTGCTCCGGGGACATGGCGATGGGATTCTCGTGGGAGTAGCCATGCATTCCGACCTCATGCCCCTGCTCCACAATCATCCGGCATTCGTCCGGAAAGGTCTCGATGGAGTGGCCCGGGATGAACCAGCTGGTCTTGATGTCCAGCCGTTCAAAGAGTCTCAGCAACCGGGGCGTTCCCACCTCGCCGGCGAACAGGCCGCGCGAGATATCGTCAGGTGAGTCCTCCCCTCCGTAGGAACCCAGCCAGCCGCCAACGGCGTCCAGGTCAACCCCAAAGGCGCACAGAATTCGTTTGTCGGCCATCTCAGATCTCCTCGCCGCGTCCCGTTGCCGATGCTCTCTCTATCATACACGCACGACTTTCCATGCTGCCATTCCCCGGCCTTGTGTTGGCGCCGATGCAAGAATGAGAAGAGTGCATAACGCCATGCAAATTGGGGCTCAGGATCAGGAGGTGGAGTTATTCTTTGGAATTCCCGGTTTGGAAAGCCGGGATTAGTATCGTAGTGACGTAGAGTTGGAAAGTACCGGTGTGTCAGCATCGGCCTTGGATAGAGGAAAGGAGGTTGATTGTGAACGGGAGCTCTGAGACTTATTTGAAGCTCAGTTCTGGGTAGCTCCTGGCTGTGTTGGAGGATCGGCCTTTTCCTGGAGGATGGTGACCGGCATTATTGAAGGTTAATGAGGAATGGAGAGGGCGTGTCAGGGACCGAGGCGGATGACTGTACGTCGCTCGGTGAGATTCCAGGTGCATCCGGTTTGTTTCCGCCGGATCTGGCCCTGTTGCCAGCTTACGCGCCTGCGGTTGGGGTATCTGGCGTTCTTGGGCGTTGGGCCCCTGCCATAAAAGGGTAAAAACCAATACGATGGATAGGACAAACAGGATTAATTCCCTTCAGTTGCACACTCTGAGCTGCTCCCCTTATCCGATTTGTTGGTTAAACCCGTTCGCGACTTATGCACACATGTGGAGAGGCGTAGGAACATGGCATTCGAAGTGTTCAGTCCATTTATGAGATGCGCGGAGTGAGGTGGAACCCATTAAGTGAGATATGCGCCATGGTTCCGGAGTCGCTTGAGTCCTCGAGACAAATCTCAACCCTGGAAGAATTCACAACCGATAGCCCAGACCTAGAGGAACTGGGGAGACTAGCCAAGGAGTTCGACCACCTTAACATTTTGGGGATGTCCTCTAAAGAGGAAATCCACTCTGACCCACCCCCAGACCGGGTATTGAGGCAGCGTCATCGACAGGGCCGCGGCCCTGATGGAGAGCCTCACGATGAACCATCCCTACCTGGATGGGAACAAGAAGGCGGGGTTGTTCCCGCCAGCGACCCTCCTGCGCCTGAATGGTCTCAGAACCGAGTGCAACAGCGGGGAGACCCATGCCCACTTGATGGACCTCTTTATAAGGCAGCACCTTCCGGCGCCCGCAGTTCAAAGCCTGGCTGGAGGAACACGTCGTCCCCCGGAACACCAACCAGGCGGCCCAGAGCCGAAGGACCGACACTGGCCCCGTCCAGGACGGAGGACCCTGGGGTAAACTTGCCGATCAAAAGACCGAAGGCAGGCATGTCCGCGCGGTTGCGGACATTGCCAGTCGGGCGAAGGGAGGATGACATCCCAGAACGGCATCCTCACTCGCGATAAGTGACCGTGTTCCAGAGTCCCATCGGGCGAATCCAACTTTCCTCCGCTTTGACAACTGCCTCCAGGACACCCAGATCAACATGGTGGAGCATGTGCTGAAGATGCCCGAGGGAGAATTTCTGATGATACGGAACTTTGGCCGGAAGCCGCTGGAGGCGGCACCAAACTGTTACTAGATCAACCCAACAAGCGTAAAGGCTCTCTCGCTCTGGAAGGGAACCGGCTCGCCAAACCCCCGGCCCAGGAGGATGTGGAAAGGATAGGCCTGAGGGATGGGGCCGCCATTTCCTCCGGCGAATGCCCTGCGTCGGCAACCCTGTGGCGAGTTCGCACCCACCGATTAGAAGCCCCGGGCCAAAGGGGGAGGTAAGGCCCGGGGCAGGAACCCGCGGCTGTGGGAATCCCCTGGTCCGCTGGGGACTCCCCGCTGGTTAGGACCTACGGTTAGGACCTACTTGAACGTCATGGTCCACAGGGCGCTGGGGTATGGAGACAGGGGCCACGGCTCCCAGGTGGCTACCCGGGGGCCAACGCCGTAGGGCTGGTTCAGGTAGCCCGGGCTGAAGTCGTAGTGCTTGTCGAACACGGCCTTGAGGGCGGTGTGGTAGGCCTCATGCCGCTCCTCCATGGTGCCAACCGTGCCCAGGGCCGGCAGGATGATGTTCTCGGCCAGATCGCCGTCCTGGGCGATATACCCGTCGGCGCTGTAGCGGCCCAGCATCCGGCGCCCTCCGTCGAAGGTGTTCTCATTGGTCCGCACGAGGTACTGCCCGGCAATCTCGCCGGCGTACTGGGTCTTCTTCAGGGAGACTTCCTCCCCGACCTTGACCTCGCAGTTGATGCCCAGGTGGGTGTTCCACATATTGCAGATCAGTTGGGACACCTCGACCGTGAGGGGAGCGCCCGCGCCGGTCCAGGTATGGATGGGGAAGACCCTGCCCCCATTGAATCCCTCACCGTTGGGATAGCCGGCATCGGCCATCAGCTGCTGGGCCTTCTCTGGGTCGAAGGTCAGGGGTGCGATGTCTTCCTCGTAGCCCAAGCCAGAAGGGCTGGCGATGCCCTGGTAGCCGGCGATGGTGAAGACCCCCTCGCCGCCGTAAAGCTGCTGTACCAACGTCTTGTCGATGGCGTAATCCAGGGCGTAACGTACGTTGGTATCGTTGCACATGACGGGGAGGCCGTCGTTGTCGGTGGCCCGGTCGCACCCGTTGGCGTTGATCCAGATATGCACCGCCTCCTCCACGTACATCACCTGGCCATCGCTCTGCTCGATCTGGTCGATGACCGTCAGGTCGGCCTCGATCAGGTCGGCGGAACCCGCCTGGAGAGCAGCGACCCTGGTTGAAAGCTCCGGCACCAGCCGAAGAGCGATCTGGGTGAAGGGGTAGGGCCGTTCGTCGGCCAGGAAGTAGTCTTCGAACCGCTCGTAGAGGAACTCCTCGGTGGGGAGGTGGGACACGATGTTATACGCGCCCACCAGGCCCGGGGAGGGGTCCTTCTGGAATTCGCTGAACCTGTCGCAGACATCCACCGGGGTGCAGTTTTCCACCGTTTCTCCCTTGGGGAGGCTCATCCAGTAGTCCTGGTTGACGATGATTCCCTGGGTGCTGTTGTCAATCTCGCCCCAGGCCGCAGCTATGATGCCCAGGGGAGTTTCGGTGGTGACGCTGAACGTGTCGGGGCCGGTGATTTGCCGGTCGGTTATCTGCCGGGCGACCCGCACGGCGGAGACACTGGTGGCCTCCTCGTTGACGTTCATCGTATTGCTGAAGTAGACGTCTTCGACGGTTACCTCGCTGCCGTCGTGGAACTGGATGCCTTCCCGGATGGTGAACTCCCAGGTGTGGCCGCCATTGGAGATCTCCCAGGCGTTGGCGATACCGGTCTCCGGGTCAATCACCAGGCTGCCATCCTCGTAGTTGGCCCCGATTAACCAGGTCTGGCTGAGACGGTGCCAGAGGTTGTTCTCGCCGGAACTGTACTTGGGGGCGAACTGCTCGTTGCCCTGACTGGTGACCATGATGGTGAACTTGTCCACGCCTTGAGAGACCGGCTCCATGGCCGGGGCATCGGCGGGAGCGGCTGCGGCAACGGGAGTGGGAGCAGCCATCTCCGCCTGGCCGGAACCGCCGGAATCAGGGGCCGCCGCTGGGGCGGCAGCCGGCTGCTGTTCCGCCGCTGCGGGCTGCTGTTGCTGGGCCGGTTCGGCCGCTTCATCGGTCTGGGCCGCCGACCCGCAGGCTACCGCCATTGCCATCAACAAGAGGAAGCCGAGGTGCCAAAACAGTTTGGTGCCGCGTTTGATCCGGGTCCAAGTGTTCATGTTCGCCTCCTCCGATCTTGTTTTCAGCCGATGGTCACCGGGGCCCTTGCTGTCAAACCCTCCCCCAAGCGTGATATAGCAGAGAACGCTGCGGCGCCTCCGTGCTGATGGGCGCAAACTAACACTCAAGCTCCTATGTGTCAATATTTCGAATATATAATACGCATGTATATATATGTGTTTCGGAACAGAAAGGCTATAACATTAATGTTATCTGAACTTCATCCGGGGACATGGTATCAGTCTCCGTCGCTCCAGCGATGAACGCAAACAACGGGACTCTAACCGCCGACCTCGCCGGTTGAACCCGAATTCTCCACATCCCCGGTTAACCCCTCGCATGCAATCGTCCCGGACCCCGGCCCGGTCACTCCATGTCTTTGAGGATGGGCTGCAGATCCCGCAAGGGAAGCGAGACCCGCCGCATGAGAACGACTTGTAAACCAAAGATGGTTCGACACCGGGCCGGGGCCGTCGGAAATTCGCCGCCCGCCCTGGTTCCGCGGATGAGGAAACCCAGGAGGAGAGGGGAGCACCGGACGGGGGGACTTCCAAACCTCGGCATTCATGATCAGGCCTAGGGAACGGAAGAGACCGGAAGCAGGGGATAAATCCCCTGTCCGCAGTCCCGGTCAAAAAAGGATGCCTCTCTCTAGCTCAACCCGCCTTCCCAGCCCTTCCAGTAGGCTTCCAGCCCTTCCGCCCGGTATATCCTTTCCCGCCTGACCCCAGCCCTCGAGTCCTCGGCCGTGACTACCTCGAGGAGGAACTGCGGTAGAGACTCCACGAGCACGGCTTCCCTGGTCCCGGGAAAGGGAAATGACCAAGCGATACCCAGGCCATCCGCGGAAATCCCGTACTCGGCGGGGGTATCAACCATGACCGGACACCTGTAATCCCCGACCTCCGGGGAGCCAGTGGGCCCAACCGGGATCTGACATCGGCAGTTCTGAACCCGAAGAAGTCGATGCCGTTGACCAGTACCACCGGGTTCCCGTATGCGCACGCGATCACCAGTGCACCGCGGTGAAGTCTCTGAATCCAGAGCAACCCTAATGGACGGACCACGCAACCTTCAGGCTTTCTTCTTCGTTCTACTTACCGAGCATCAGGCTTCCGGTTCCATGCCGCAGTTGTTCCCACGCCACCAGGACCAGAGGATTCCCCGCAGCATCGGTGGTATCCCATACATCCGCCAAACGCGTTCCCAAAGGAACCACCCTCTTCTTCTCTCCGGATGGACGGGATTCCGATTCGGCAGCGATGGAAGACGGCCAAGCCGTGGTGGCGGTCCTGGACCCGCAGAAAGGCGCACCCCTCATTCACAGCCCAGAGAGGCCCGATACGAGTCGACCTCGAGGCACCAAACCGCCGGGGTACCCAGGGTAAGGGTGGGGAGATCAGGTTCCATCCCGGGACAGCCGGTCTGGGTCCAAGTGCCCAAAAACCGTTGGTGGCCTGTGCTACCCGATCAGTTGGCTGGAGTTACTTGCACCCCACGCCCGCTTCTAGTGGTCGCTGGACAGGGCACGGGAACAAGGTCGTGATTACTAGGAGGCAGAAATCGCGTCTGGATGGCGATAGCCGGGTTCAAGGAAGATCCCCGGAGGCAGGGAGGAGGGGGTACCCCCGGCCGGGCCAACGCCAGCTCCAAGGCCCGGGGTAAGGGTGGAGGGATATTGTCCGGTCCTGTAGAACCTATCTTTTCCTTGCCACGAACACCAATGGCCCGGGACCGGTTGTCCCATGTGGGTTCTGGTCGAAGTCGCCGTACAGGGCTTCGACCTCGAAACCGCAACGTTCAAGAAGATGCTCGGCCTCGTGACGGAACAGGTATCGCTGTTGGAAGGAATGAAGCACCTGCTCTTTGCCTCCATCGGGATATACGACGTCCAGAATCAACTCGCTCTCGATCCTCTGGTTTCGTAAATCGACGGATTTGTTCCTGTGCCTGAGTTCGATAGTGCTACCTGTGGGAAGCCCGAATCCTTGGGGTTGCCCTTCCTCGGCGAATCCAGGCCTGGCAATCCTTGGGATGTCCGGTTCGAATACCTCGAAGGCAAACCTGCCGCCCGGCCCCAGGTGTTCATGCGTGCAGTCCAGACACGACAACTGCTCTTCCGCCGACAGCAGGTGCAAAAAGGAGTTGAAGGGACAGATAACCAGTCCGAACCGGTTCTCCAGTTGAAAGGATTGCATCCGGCCTTGGACCAACTCGACCTTATCACGCACCTCCCGAGGCTCCTTTTCCAGGGCTTCCCGGCACGGGCGAATCATATGCTCCGAACTTTCCAGCCCGAATACCGGCTTCCCCGACCTTGCAATGGGTATGAGAGCCCGGCCCGTTCCACTGGCGAGTTCCAATACGGGACCGTTGGACTCCGCGGCTAGCCTTGTGTAGAACGCAACGTCAGGACGATTCTGGTGGCTCGGAATCGCGTCATAAACCTCGGCTATGAGGGGATGTTCGATGGAACCCGACATCGCTTGTGCTCCCGAATGTAAGTTGAGTCGCCACCGAGCTAGGCCAAACTCCATTAGCCCAGTCTATCAGGTAAGAACACCACCCCTGATCACGCCTTACGTTAATCCCACCAATAATTTGCCCGTAGGATTCCTAAGCGCGGGCGAGATGGCATGGCTCCCGCCTTAGTCTAAGCGACGAGAGAAGGGAGACTGGGCGTTGACTGCCAACGAATTAATTGGTATCCTCAGCCACTATATAAGGCTGTTTATCACGACACCCCGCAATAAATCGCCTAAAGGAACCTGTAATGGCCGCTTTATATGAACAAAAATATTGGTGGGATAGATTCTGATGAACAATGCGCAAAGGATCATCGATCGTTTCGGTGGTCAGTCCTCCCTGGCCAAGCTCCTGGGAAAGCGGCAGAGCACGGTGCAGCACTGGGCACACACCGGAAGGATCCCGGCCCAGTGGCATGAACTCCTGATGGCGCTGGCGGTCCAGCGGGGCGTTGGCCTGGAGCCCAAGGACTTTGTGGAGTCCAGCACCGTCGGCATCAGACCGGCCGGAGGCAGGCTCGGCGTGCTGTTGGTGGGGCTGGGAGCGGTATCCTCCACGTTCATTGCCGGGGTAGAGCACATCAGGCGGGGGACCGGTGTCCCCGTGGGTTCGGTCACGCAACTCGCCACCATCCGCCTGGGCAAGCGGACCGAGGGCCGGACCCCCCTCATACGAGACTTCGTTCCGTTGGCCGATCTGGAACAGTTGGTCTTCGGGGCCTGGGACCCCATCCCGGACAATGCCTACGATGCAGCTGTGAAGAGCGGGGTTCTCGACCGCTACCAGGAACTGGAACCCGTGGCAGGCTTTCTGAAGTCGATCGAACCGATGCCGGCGGTGTTCGTTGATGACTACGTCAAGCGCATCCGGGGCACAAACGTCCGGCCCACTGGCTCCAAGCTGGAGTCCGCGGATGCCATACGGGAAGACATAAGGCGCTTCAAGGAGCAGAACGACTGCGACCGTCTGGTCATGGTTTGGTGCGCATCGACGGAAAAATTCATCACGGAATCCCAGGTACACCAGGACATCGAGGGGTTCGTGGGAGGGTTGCAGGACAGCGACGAATACATCGCTCCTTCGATGATCTACGCCTACGCGGCGCTCATGGAGGGCGTACCCTTCATTAACGGTGCACCCAACCTGACCGTGGATATCCCCGCTCTGGAGAGACTGGCCCGTGATCAAGGCGTACCGATATGCGGGAAAGACCTGAAGACGGGTCAGACCCTGGTCAAGACGGTCATCGGCCCAATGCTCAAGGCCAGGATGCTGGGCATGGACGGATGGTTCTCAACGAATATCCTCGGCAACCGGGACGGGGAGGTGTTGGACGAACCCGAGAACTTCAAGACCAAGGAGGAATCCAAGCTGGGGGTCCTAGAATACCTCCTTCAACCCGAACTCTATCCCGACCTCTACGCCGATGCCTACCACAAGGTGCGGATCAACTACTATCCTCCCAGGGGTGACAACAAGGAAGGCTGGGACAACATCGACCTGTTCGGCTGGCTGGGGCGGAGGATGCAGCTCAAGGTCAACTTCCTATGCTCGGACTCGATCCTGGCGGCCCCGCTGGTGCTGGATCTTGCCCTTTTCATGGACCTGGCGCAGCGTGCTGGAATGGCGGGCATCCAGGAATGGCTTTCCTTCTATTTCAAGAGTCCGCAGCATGCGCCGACGGTCTATCCGGAGCACGACCTGTTCATCCAGCAGACCAAGCTTAAGAACACCCTAAGGTGGCTCATGGGCGAGGACCAGATCACCCACCTGGGGATGGAATACTACCGTGGGGACTGAACACGTTCAACGTCAGTGCGTTAAGTCTCCCGTGCGGGCACACTCGACTCAAGAGTGGTCCGGGGATCGAAAGGGGGACGACTGCCACTTCACGCCCGTCGTCCCTGAGCGGGGCCTATTGATGGCAATCGTGGAACCGAAGTGTTAAGATTCTGCCCCGCAGAGAGTCACTGCATTGAATTCGCAACTTCTTTGGCGGTTTACGCAGTTCCGCGGATTCCCCGTCGTGGTGCGGCGGGACCGCCAGGACAGGATAGGCAACCACGGGTTACATCTACGCCCTGAGAGGGGTGTTCCTCCAGCAGCTGAAATACGGGATGGACCTGAGCACGGTTATCTTTTCCCTGGTTACCCACGTTCCCCTGGCCGTTGTTCTCGCGTGGATCGCCGCCCGGGGTTCCGGCACCGTTCCCGCGGATTACCTCTTCATCGGTATCTTCCTGATGTCGGTGTGGAACTGGATCGCCATCCGGATGGGCTGGTCCCTCACCAGCGAACTCATCGGCGGCACCTTCGACTACACGACGACGTCCCGGACCCCGCTGGGGATCGTCATCTTCGGGAGGGCGGTGGCCTTGACGGTCGCCAGCATACCCTCGGGCATAGCCCCCATGCTGATGATCCTGTGGGTGTCGGGCCAGGTGATCCAGGTGGCCGACCCCCTGGCCGTCGTAGCGGCCCTGGTGATGGGGGTGTTCAACGTCATCTCGGTCGCCTTCGTCTTCGCGCCCTTCTTCCTGCTGGTCCGGGGTCGGGAGGGCCTGTTCAACCTGATCCGTCCCCTGGGAGTGGTGTTCTGCGGGTTCCTGTACCCGGTGACGTTCCTTGCTCCCGGGCTGGAGGTGGCGGCCCGGTTCCTGCCCGTGTCCTGGGCCATGGACGCGGTGCTGCTGGCCATCGAGTCGGAGGGTGCAACCCTGCAGGCGGTCCAGTACCTGGGGATCGCCTTCGTCATCTCCTGCGCCTACCTGGCGGTCTCCCAGCTGTTGCTCCAGCGGGTTGAGTACCGGGTACGGGTGGCCGGCGACCTGGGACGGTTCTAGTGGGGGAGGCCCGGTGACCAACTTCTTGATCCAGTCCTACCTGTCCTACCGGGCGCTGTTCTTCTGGCTGAACTGGCCGGCCTACCTGGGCAACGTGTTCGTCGTCCCGGTGCTGTACATCGCCATGCTCATGCTGACCGGCAGGTTCGCGGACAGCCACCTGGACTCGGACTTCTATGTGAAGGGAATGGCCGCCTACTCGCTGCCCTTCATCATCATCTGGGGCGCCACCCAGTGCTTCTACTATGAGCGGGTGCTGGGAACCCTGGCCGTGGTCTTCGGGTCCTCGGGCAACCGGTGGCTCATCTACTGGAGCAAGGGCTGTCTCCACTATCCCAACGGAGTGCTGGCAGTGGTCACCAGCATCGTCTTTTCCTGGATATTCATTGGCTTGGAGCTGTCCGGTGCCAATTGGGTGACCCTAACGGCTTCGATACTGGTGCTGGGGCTCTCCTGCACCGCCTTCGCCTTGTTTGTGAGCGTCTTCACCATAGTGATACGGGACTGGCTGATCATCAGCGCCACCGGGTCGGGCCTGCTCATCGTCTTCACCGGAGTGGTGATTCCGACGGAGAACCTGCCCTTCTTCCTGGGGAACATCGGGGACATTCTTCCCCTGACCCACGGCGTCGCCGTGTTCCGTGAGGCCTTCCTGGGGAGCGACGTGATATCCCAGGAGCAGGACCTGATCTGGGAGCTGGCCGTAGGTGCGGCCTACGGCGTTGCGGGGTATCTCCTGTACCGGTTCATCGAGGCCGACGCCAAGCGGCGGGGGGCCTACGAGACATCGAACCTGTGACCGGGAAGAAACGGGGAGCGGAGAGCGGAAAGTGGACGCAGGCGAAAAAGTAGTCGAATGCTCGGACCTGGGAAGGGTCTACTCCACCCGGGGGATCACAGGGCGCCGGCGGGAGTTCGTGGCCCTCAAGGACCTGAACCTGGCGATAACCCGGGGGAGCGTCTTCGGGCTGCTGGGGCCCAACGGGGCGGGCAAGACCACGACGGTACGTATCCTGTCCACGCTGCTCACCCCCAGCAGCGGGAGCGCCCGGGTCATGGGCTACGATGTCCAGAGCCAGGCCAGGCAGGTGCGGAGGAACATCGGGTTCATCCTGGGCGGGGACCGGGGCCTCTATGGCCGGATAACCGGTGAGCAGAACCTGCGGTACTTCGGCGCCCTGAACCACCTGAACCCCCGGGAATGCCGCCAGAGGTCGGCCCAACTCCTGGAGCGGGTCGGGCTGGCCGAACACGCCAGGACGCCGGTGGAGAACTACTCCAGGGGAATGAAGCAGAGGCTCCACATCGCCCGTGGGCTCCTCATGGACCCGCCGGTCCTGTTCCTGGACGAACCGACCATCGGGCTGGACCCGATCGGGGCCCAGGAGCTCCGTAACTACGTGCCGGAGCTGGCGGCCGAGGGCAAGACCATCCTGCTGACCACCCACTACATGGCCGAAGCCGACATGCTCTGTGACACCATCGCCATCATCAACCGGGGAGAGCTGGCCGCCATGGGCACCCCCGACGACATCAAGCGCCGGTTCAGCCGGGTTGGGATCGTCGAGGTCCTGGTGAGGAACGCCAGGGGAGGGTTGCTGGAGGAAGTCTCGGCCATCCAGGGTGTCGAGCACGTGGAGTCCTCCGCCGAAAACGCCTTCCAGAAGCTGACCCTCTCGGTTGCCGCCGGTTTCGACGTCAGGGACCGGGCAACGGAGGCCGTTGGGCCGGACAACATCGAGAGCATCGTCATGCGGGATCCCACCCTGGAAGAGGCCTACATCAGCATCCTCCGGTAGCTGCCCGGCCTTTCATCCGGGGCTGTTGAACAGCCCGGCGATCAGCCAGTCCGATACCCGGCCGGAGAGGTCCGGCAGCACTCGTCGGTTCAGGACCAGGCCCCAGTGAGATGCCCCCGCCGCCTCCATGTAGTCCGCGGGCAGCGCCATCCCATCGTAGGCCGACCGGGGCCAGTTCCGGTCAGCGCTCCCGGTGACCACCAGCAGTGGACAGGGCAACGAGGGAATCACCACGCCGGCCCGGCGCTCGTCCCTGGCGGTCCTGGACTCCGGAGACGCCGATCCCAGGGCAACCAACCGCTCCTGGGTATCCAGGTCAGGCATCTCCGGCTGATCGCTGGGGTCATCGCTGGTGATGCCGTACTCTTCCGGCCCGAAGGTCCCGCGACGGATTTCCACTCCGGGGTCCTGCTCCGTTGCCGGAGTGCTGGGGGCCAGGGCCACGCAGGCCCGGGCCAACCCCCTGGCGGCGAACATCAGGGCCACCAGACCGCCCATGCTCCAGCCCATCACCACCGGGGGTTCCGATAATTCCGAGGCTGCCTCGGCCACGTCATCCGCGTAGTCCATCATGGAAGCCCCATCCACCGAGCCCGGGCTCAGGCCATGGCCCCGCAGATCGACAGCGTGGCTGCTCCAGCCCAGGCTGGCCAGGGACTCCTGCCAATACTTCCAGACTGAAGCGGAGTTGGCTGCCCCGTGAACGAGAAGGACCGGGGGGAGGCCGGACGGGCTGGAAGGGTGAACTGTCCTCACATAGATCATGCCGGTTTCACTCCCCTTTACGAATCGGGTCCCACCCTAACTCCGCCCAACCGGCAAGATCAGGTCCAGGACTGTCCGGGTATCCGACAGGTCGGGAAGGACATGGTTGGGATGGCAAGCCGCAAGCTCCTTTACGGAAAAGAATCCGGTGGCCACGGCGATGGTTTCGATCCCGTTGGCAGTGCCGGCCTCAACGTCCGAGGGGGTATCTCCCACCAGGAAGACCTCTCCCGTTCCATAACTCAGTCCGGAGACCCCCTGACAGCGTTCGATGGCGGCGGCCACCACCTGCCGCTTCTCCATGTGATCTCCACCGAACCCGCCTTCCTGGAAGAAGCCGTCCAGCCCATACCGCCCCAGCTTGATGAAGGCTGCTTCCCGGAAGTTGCCGGTCTCCAGGCCCAGTTGCACCCTGGGATCTGCGTCCAGCGCCGCCAGCAAATCAGGCGCCCCGGGGCAGATGGAGCCGCCCAACCAGTCGTCCAGGTTCCTGGCCAGACCCTCGAAGTAGGCCGCCTTGAAGGCGGACATATCCGGCGGGGTTTCCGACTCCCCGGTCATCTGACCCCACTTCCGGTAGACCTCAATCATCAGGGGCAGGTCCATGCCGCCGGTGAAGGGGACGTCATCAAAGGCATCGGGGATGCCGTGGGCCCGCTCGAAAGCAGCGTTCATCGCCCGCCGCTGCGGGAGGTTTCCCGAGCCGATGCCGATCAGCGTGTTGTCGATGTCGAAGAGGACCAGGCGCCGCAATGAGCTTTCTCCCGCATTGGCTCAACCGGGCCAGTTTACCACCGGGATTCGACCTGCCGGCCTGAGGTGCAGGCAATGAACGTTACCCATCGGTTGTTCCTGGCCACTGGCCATGACATCATGTCCAGGTAACGGAGTGGGGGTTGTGGGAGTTAAACCGGATTCCCGACAACTCCTTACGCTGAAGGCCAGGCTGTGATTGCCCGACTGAATAGCCAACTGTCCTGGATGAACCGTGACGCCAGGCTGATAACCGCAGCCCGGGGCACGCGAACCTTCGCCCAGAGCTTCATTTCCGTCATCATAGCCCTCCACCTGGCCGAACTGGGCTTCAACCTGGTGCAGATCGGGGCCATTCTTACCGTGGGGATTGCCGGGGTTTCATTCTTCGCATTCGTGGTGGGGCTGGTCAGCGAAAAGGTGGGGCGGAGGCGCCTCCTGATCACCTTTTCCCTCCTGGCGGCGGCTTCCGGGCTGGTGATGTACTTCACCGAGACCTTCATCCCCCTGATGGTCATCGCCTTCCTGGGAAGCCTGTCCACCGGCGGCGGGGGTGGCGGGGAGAGCCCGGCCCAACCGCTGGAAGTCGCCATTCTCCCGGATACCGGGCCGCCCGAGAGGCGCACCGATATTTTTGCCATTTACAGCATCGTAGCTCGCACCGGGACCTTCCTGGGAGCTCTGGCAGCCGGGCTACCGGTCCTGTTCCAGGATGTCCTTGGACTGTCCGTCCTGGCGTCGTTCAAGGCGATGTTCCTGGGCTTTGCCGTATGCCAGGTTGCCGGGGCCGCGCTGTACTCCTTCATCTCCCAGGCATCTGAAGCGCCGGCCGCTCGCCAGCAGTGGCAGAACCCGCTGAAGCTCCCGTCCCGTCGGAGAATCTTTACCCTGACCGGGTTGTTCAGCGTGGACACATTCACGACGTCCATGGTGATGCAGAGCCTGATGGCTTACTGGTTCTACACCAAATTCGGGTTGACGCTGGACTCCCTGGCGTTGGTGTTTTCCTTGTCCCATCTTCTGACCGCATCTTCCCTGTGGATAGCTGCCAAGATATCGAACAGGATAGGGCTGCTGAACACGATGGTTTTCACCCACATCCCTTCCAGCTTCTTCCTGCTGGCCGCAGCCTTCGCTCCCTCGGTCACACTGGCGATAGTGTTTTGGCAATTCCGGGCCTTCCTCAGCCAGATGGACGTTCCCACCAGGGACTCCTACACCATGGCGGTCATCAACCCCGAAGAACGGGTGGCCATGGTCAGCATAAACATGGTGAGCCGCAGCGCGGCGGGGGCCATCGGCCCCACGGTGACCACGGCCATCTGGAACATCACCGCCGCATGGACTCCCCTGGTGGGTTCGGCCCTCCTAAAAATTGGCTACGATCTTTCTCTCTATTTCATGTTCCGGAACGTCGGCCCCCGGAGGAAGAGGAACGTCTGCGGAACCGTGGGCAGGGTCCCAAGGCATCAGTCCCCGACCAAGGGCCGTAGAATTCTGTGCTTTTCAAGCCTGGAGAAGGTATGGGTTTGGAACGGATGAAGTTCAATGCGAGACCAGGGTTCCGTCCTCGCAAGCGCCAGTGCCGAACAGGGATCTACGGAAAGGGATCGAACTTAAGGACCTAAGCGTGGCCGGCGTAGCCTTGGAGCCCGGCTAACCATTCACCGTATCCCCGCCCCCCCAGCGTGGCATCAAGGCTGGTGGGCAGCGCCTCTAGGTCGGGGTGGTCCAGGACAGCCTGGACACACTCCAAGCTCCCGCCCACGTAGGTGTCGCAGAGGTCGATGTCCGTCGCCACGCACCAGGCCCGGTCCTCGGGCCACCAGACGTTGGGCGAATACCCCCAGAAGGGGAAGCCAGCCTCATCGAGGAATGCCACCATTCCTTCCAGAGGATCCTGGAAGAGTAGGTAGTCCCTGCCGCACCCCTTACCACAGGTGAGGAGGAGATAGCGAAAGCATCGATCAAGAACAGGCTCCACTGACCTTGATAGCCGGGGTTGTCCGCCCTATGATTGGCGGTATGCTCCTCACCATCTCCACGACGCATCAGCCAGCCACCGACCTGGGATTCCTGCTGCACAAGAACCCGGGCCGGTTGCAGTCGTTCCGGCTGCCCTTCGGGCGGGCTGACGTCTTCTACCCCGAAGCGGACGCCGACCGCTGCACCGCAGCTCTGCTCCTGGATATTGATCCGGTGGGGTTGGTGCGGCCGAAGGCCGGAGGGGCCAATGCCGGCGGCTGGCCGGAACAGTACGTCAATGACCGCCCCTACGTCGCGTCCTCCCATCTGAGCGTGGCGATTGCCACCGTATTCCGCAGCGCCCTGGCGGGCAATAGCCGGGACCGCCCTGAGTTGGCGGAGTCGGCTATACCCTTGGAGGCCCGGATCCCAGCGGTCCCGTCCGAGGAGGGAGCGGACCTGATCTGGAGCCTGTTCGAACCTCTCGGGTACTCGGTCGATATCCAAGGGCAGCCGCTGGACGGGCGATTTCCCGAATGGGGCGACAGCCCCTACTTCAGCGTGAGCCTCGCGTCAGAATGCCGGCTCCGAGACCTGCTGGCCCACCTCTACGTGCTTCTGCCGGTCCTGGACGACGACAAGCATTACTGGGTCGGTGACCAAGAGGTGGACAAGCTGCTGCGCTTCGGCGAGGGGTGGTTGGGCAGCCATCCCCAGCGGGACTTGATCTCGCGCCGCTACCTGAAGCACCAGCGCGGTCTGGTGCACCAGGCCTTGGCCCAACTGCTGGATGCCGGCCAGTCCGATCCTGGCGCCACCGCGGCGAGGCAGGAGCAGGAAGAGGAGCGGCTGGAAGCCCCGCTGCGGCTGGGGGAGCAGCGGATACAGTCCGTGCTGACCACGCTCCGGGAGTTGGGGGCAACCAGGGTGCTGGACCTGGGTTGCGGCGAGGGAAGGCTAATGGGCGAATTGCTCCGGGAACCCGGGATTGGTGCGGTGACCGGCCTGGACGTTTCCTACCGGGCGTTGGAAACGGCCCACCGACGCCTCCGCCTCGATACCCTGCCCGACCGGCAGCGGGAGCGCATCACCCTGCTGCACGGTTCCCTGACCTACCGGGACCAGCGGCTGTCCGGCTACGACGCAGCGGTGGCCATGGAGGTGATCGAACACATCGACGCCCCGCGCCTGGACGCCTTCGAGGAGGTGGTGTTCGGGTCCGCCAGGCCCGGCGCGGTCCTGATCACGACGCCCAACGCGGAGTACAACACCCTTTTCTCCGGCCTTCCCGCCGGGACATTTCGGCACCGGGACCACCGGTTCGAGTGGACGCGGGAGCAGTTCCAGATCTGGGCGAGGCTGGCAGCGGAACGCCGGAAGTACGAGGTGCGGTTCGAGGACATCGGACCCGAGGACCCCGTCCACGGCGCACCGACCCAGATGGGGGTCTTCACCCGATGAAGATTACCATCCCTGAACTGTGCCTGGTGGCGATCATCGGGCCCAGCGGGTCGGGGAAGTCCTCCTTCGCCGCCAGGCATTTCAGGCCCACCGAGGTGGTGTCCTCGGACGCCTGCCGGGCGATGGTGGCGGATGACGCCGCCGACCAGGCCGCGACCCCCGACGCCTTTGCCCTGCTCAACTTCATCGCGGCCACCCGGCTGCGGGCCGGACGCCTCACCGTCATCGACGCCACCAGCGTCCAGCCCCAGGCCCGCAAGCCTCTGGTGGCGCTGGCTAGGGAACACGACTGCTTGCCGGTGGCCGTCGTGTTGAATATGCCCGAAGCGCTGTGCCTGTCCCGCAACCGGGAACGCCCCGACCGGGCGTTTGGCCCCCAGGTGGTGCGCCGGCAAGCGGAACAGCTCCGGCGGTCGCTGCGCGGGCTGAAACGGGAGGGCTTCCGGCACATCTTCGTGCTCAACTCCCCCGAGGAGGTGGAGGCGGTCACCGTGGAGCGCGTTCCGCTGTGGGTGAACCTCCGACACGAGCACGGGCCCTTCGACATCATAGGCGACGTGCACGGGTGCTACGACGAGCTGGTCATTCTTCTCCGACGCCTCGGGTACAGACTGGAAACCCGGGTCGGCGCCTACGGGGAAGCTGGCTTTTCGGCGATCCATCCCGAGGGCCGGAAAGCCGTGTTCGTCGGCGACCTGGTGGACCGGGGCCCGGGCGTGGCAGAGGTGCTGAAGCTGGTCATGGGCATGGTGTCCGAGGGTACCGCACTGTGTGTCGCTGGCAACCACGAGTCCAAGCTATCCCGCAAGCTCCAGGGCCGGAATGTGCAGGTGTCCCACGGACTGGCGGAATCGCTGGCCCAACTGGAACCGGAGTCCCCGGCTTTCCGGCAGCAGGTCGCTGCGTTCCTCGACGGATTGATCAGCCACTACGTTCTTGACGATGGCGGGCTAGTGGTGGCCCACGCGGGGATGAAGGAGGAATACCAAGGGCGGGCGTCCGCGCGGGTGCGGGATTTCTGCCTCTATGGCGAGACCACCGGGGAGACCGACGAGTTCGGCCTCCCGGTCCGCTACAACTGAGCCGCCGGCTACCGGGGCCGAGCGATGGTGGTCTACGGCCACACCCCGGTGGTGGAGCCCGTCTGGCTCAACAACACCATCAACGTGGATACGGGCTGTGTGTTCGGCGGCAGGCTGACCGCGCTCCGCTACCCCGAAAAGGAGCTGGTATCAGTACCGGCGGTGCGGGTCCACTATGAGCCGGCGAAACCGCTGGCCGAACCCTCCCAGCAGGAGGAACCCTCTGGGCCCAGCGAGACCCGCGCGGCAAACCTTCTTGACATTGACGACGTGCTGGGGAAACGCATTGTGGCAACCCGGCTGAGGGGCAACATCACGATCCGGGAAGAGAACGCGGCGGCGGCACTGGAGGTGATGAGCCGTTTCGCCCTGGACCCACGCTGGCTGGTGTACCTGCCGCCCACCATCTCTCCCTGCGACAGTTCCAGGCTCCCCGGCATGCTGGAACACCCAGCGGAGGTGTTCGCCTATTTCCGCAACAACGGCGTGTCCAGCGTGGTCTGCGAGGAGAAGCACATGGGGTCGCGGGCCATCGTCGTTCTGGGTAGGGACGCCGCGGCTATCGAGCGGCGGTTCGGCATCACCGACGAGGGCACTGGCGCCTGCTACACCCGGACGGGAAGAGGGTTTTTCGAAGACCGCTCCCTCGAGGGGGAGTTCCTGGAGAGTGCCGGCTGGGCGGTCGGGGAAGCCGGTCTCTGGGAGGAGCTGGGGACCGATTGGATGGTCCTCGACTGTGAACTCATGCCGTGGTCCGTGAAGGCGCAGGACCTGCTCCGCGAACAGTACGCGGCCGTGGGCGCCGCGGCCCGGACCAGTCTGACGGCCGCGGAGGCGCTTCTCCGTCAGGCGTTGGAACGGGGCATTGACGCCGGCGAGAGCCTCGCCGGCGTCGAAGAGCGGCTTCGTCTGTCCCAACTCTACAGCGACGCCTATGCACGTTACTGCTGGCCGGTGACGTCGCTGGCGGACCTCCGGCTGGCGCCCTTCCACCTGCTGACCAGCGAGGGCCAGGTGCATACCGACAAGACCCATCCCTGGCACATGGGCATGGCCGAACGCCTAGGTCAGGCCGATCCCGGGTTGTTCCGGGCAACCAGGCATCGGACGGTGGACCTGGACTCCCCGGACGAGCTGGAAGCGATCTGCTGGTGGGAGGAGCTGACCGGCAACGGCGGGGAGGGGATGGTGGTGAAGCCGACGGACTTCATCACCACCGGGAAGCGGGGCCTGGTGCAGCCCGCCATGAAGTGCCGGGGGGCCGAATACCTGCGAATCATCTACGGGCCGGAGTACACCCTGCCGGAGAACATGGACCGGCTGCGCCATCGGGGGCTCTCCACCAAGCGGTCGCTGGCGCTTCGTGAGTTCGCCCTGGGCGTGGAGGGACTGCAGCGTTTTGTCGGGGGAGAGCCTCTCTACCGAGTGCATGAGTGCGCCTTCGCCGTGCTGGCCCTGGAAAGCGAGCCGGTTGACCCCAGGCTCTAGGAGCAAGAGGGAACACGAACGCCCGAAACGGCGGACCGAGCTCTGCCAAGCTCCACTATGGGTCCTGCCGGAACCGGCGGTTTTCCCGCTGGTCCTGGAACAGGGTCACCTCCCCGTCGTCCTCCCGCGCCCTGGGCCAGTTCCCAGGCCCTCCGGCCCGAAGCGGTCGGTTCTCCTGCGTCGGCAGGGTCGGCCAGCCCATAGACGCGGGCCAGTTGTCTCACCCATCCCTCGGATAAACCTACGCGCTGGGCGACTTCCCCTGGGGTAAGTCCCTGTTCTAGGAGACCGGCGATTACCTTCAGCCGGTCATGCCATTTCCGGTCGCGGTCTATAATGGTTTTCTACTGGTAGTGATTCATTGGCTATCTTGGGAGCTTGGCCTTTCGTCCTCCACCCGACTTTTCAACGGCAGCGGGCGCACGGGCAGGCGGCAAAGCTTTCCCGGGCGAAGGCGGCCTGGCTGGAAACTGCGCCGGGGAATAATAGAGAGTTAATGTAGTATATCAATGCCCCGTTGATGGGATTCTCAGGGGCTATTGACACCACGGGTTGCCCTGAGCAGACTGACGAGGCTATAGGTAGGTTTTGTCGGAAGGGGAAGCCCGGTTGATACGAGTTGCGTGGGGGGGTAAACCACGCTACCCAAACATAGGGGCAGCCTTTCGTGTGAGGCTGCCCCTATGTTTAAGCCGATTGTACGAAACTACAGGCTATCCGTGGACTTGCCTTATTTCCTGTACCAGCCATAGTGATGGTTTTGGGGGTCATGGGCTGAACCACATCGTGCTAATCCTGATCCGTCGATCGAACCGTGGCTCCCATTCCAGCTTGGGGTCCACCGCGTAGAACACCGGCAGGTCGAACATCGGCAGCAGCAGGACATCATCGTGGACCCGGTCCGCCAGTTCTTCGAGAAGACGTTGCCGTTCGTCCCCGGATGCCGATAACGCCGGAACGAGCTTTCCCTGCAGACCCCCCTCGCTGGGATCGCAGACAAAGGAACGAGCCGCACAGTTCAGGTAACGCGTGGCCTGCCTTCCAAAGTCCAGGGTCTCATTGGAGAAACCGCCCGCCGACAGGATATGTCCCGTCGGGCAGTTGGCTCCCCCTTTGTCCAGGGCAGCCTGCATATCCTCCAGGGTCGGTTTCGCCGCTTGCGGGTCCAACCCCCGGTCGACCAGGACTTCGCTGATGGCTTTGCCGATGGCGCAGTTCCGCAACTCGTTTCTTACCGAGGGTTCCAGCACGGTGATTTCCGCGTTGATCCCCACCTCGTTTAGGAAGCCATGAATCGACTCGTAGAGCTCAACCTGCTTGGGAATGCGCGCCGACCTGCCGCCGACCTTGATCACGTTCTCCGGATCATAATTAGCCTCGGCCAGGAGTTGCTTGGATTTTTCCGGGTCGTACTCGTAGGGAGCGGTGTTCCGTTCGGTGGACCCGATGACGCCGGGCCACATGATGTTCCCCCGGCAGGGCGGCAGACCTCCGAAGAGGGTATCCACGATTTGCTGGCAGTCGATGGCGTGGACGATGGCCTGGCGCACCTCCTTTTTCTTCAACTCCGGGTGCCACAGGGTGTTGATCCAGAAGCCGTAGACCTCCGCAGAGCCTCCTGACTTGAGCTGGTCTTCCTCAAGAATTCCGATGGCGTCAACCCCAGCGTCCCATGCGATGTCAGCCTCCCCGGCCTGCACCATGGCCGCCATTACGGTGGTCTCGGCTCGCCAGAGCCACTTCGCCTCCCGGATGAAGGACTTCTGGAACTCGAAATGGTCATCCACGGTCACATAGTCGTCGAAGGCTTCCATCGTGATGGATACGCCATGAGACCATTCGGTCTGCCGGTACGGGCCAAACCCGACCGCCTGCAACGCCCGTTCGTCTTCCGAGGACCTGGTGAAGAAGTCCGGGGCGGTGAAGGACAGGAAGAAGGCGGTGTTGGGGAATATGGGGCAAGGCTGTTCACAGGTGATGTCCACCGTGAATTCGTCCGTGGCTTCCGATGTATGCCCGCCGGTATACCCGAAGCTTGAGTTTTCGTTGGTGGAAACCCCCTGGTAGGCCAGAGATGGGAGAGCCGCCTCGGCGTTCCATTCCTCGCCGTTGTGGAACGTGACGCCTTCCCGCAACTTGAACCGCCATACCTCAGGGGCCAACTGCTCCCAGCCTGTGCTGGCAGGAGTGGGTACGATCCGCAGATCATCCCCCGACTGCCAGGTGAGGGAGTCCACCAGGTTGTCCTTCACCACCGATGAACTGGTGCCTCCCACGTACCCGAAGGGGTCGACGGTTACCGGTTCCGCCGCGATGACCAGCGTGACACTGTCCCGGGCCGACACGGTTCCCTCAGGAAGAGGGGTCGAAGTTGGGACCGCTGTTGGGCGATCTGCCGGCGGCGGGGTAGGAGCGATGGCCGTCGGCTCGGGTGCCATCGCCGTGGGGGTGTCGGGTGCAGTGGAACTTTCCGCCGGAGCGGAGGCCTCTTTCGGGGCAGGCTCCCCTGGTGCCGCAGGTGCCGCTGCCGTGGGCGAGGCTGACTCACCGCAGGCCGCAATCAGGATGACCGCCATGGCAACTACAAGGATGGGTCCGTTCTTGAGAACTTTGGTCAGTTCCATGACCACCTCTTGTCGGCAGATTGAGAACCCCGGGAAGGGTGAGTGGAACCTATCAATCGTTTTGCAGTTTATCTGGGTCAAAAAGTAATGGCAATCCTTTTATTAATGCCGAGTTATCAACGAAACATGATTCTATTTGCTTTCAGATAGGAGTTTCAAGAACATCCAAAAGCACCACGTTTTTGAAGAGCATTTGACCTGCCCCCAGTGGCTGTACCACTTTCTATGTTAGGCCGACCAGAACTGAGGCCAGGTCTGTGGGGAGCATGACCTCCGGCGCCGGTGGCTGGTAACTCAGGGGACTGTGGGGCCTGACCCAGTTGCAGGTCAGCCGGTACTGTTCGGTCAGCACCTGCACCTCCGGCAAAGTAGGGCTACGATGTCATTGGTCAGGGCCTGCTCGTCCCCTACCACCGGCGCATACCGCTGGGTGGAACGGGGATGCCGAAGCACCTGGCAGGCCCGGCGCTCCGATACCGGGAACTTCTCCATAACCTGCTGACACAAAGGCGACGGCGGACGGGGCTCAGAAGTTTCCCTCCGCCGCCTCCCGGAGGATCTGGTTGTCCAGCGTCAGCTGCGCCACCGCCCGCTGGAGCCGGCTGTTCTCCGTCTCCAGCTGCTTGAGGCACTTGGCCTGGTCGATGCGGAGGCCGCCCTACGCGGCCCGGTAACGGTAGAAGTTCTGCTCCGAGACCCCGGTGCGCCGGCTGGCCTCGGCCACAGTGACCCCGCGGCCATCCCCACTCAGCCTATCGTCTACAATAGGCTCACCTGTACGTCTAGAGGAGGCCGGTTGAGAACCGTCTGGCGAACCCGAGATTCTGCACCCCCGTTCGCCGCCACCCCATTCCCCGAAGTCCCTTTTTCTATCGGGCGGGCTGTCTGTCGTGAGGCGAGTTAGCGGCTAGCAATTCGATCTGGCTCGAACGGACCCAAATCTGCCGCCCACGAGTAGCGCATTTTCCGCTGCTATTGTGTCCGTAGAATGACCGAGAGTTGGTTGCCCAAGGCCAAGGTTTCCGGGGGTCCGGTCAACAACTCGTACCGAATCCAGCCGAACTTCGTTGAGGCGTCGTTGACATAACCCGAGCGGAACCACCCAACCGGATCTTCAATACTCTCGATAGGATGGGCAATTCCCCCTCTCCCCTACCGGCGCATCGCATCCCAGTATCGGACGGAAACCACGTTCCCGAAACCCTCGGCGACCTTTGTTCAGTTTTCTAGGCCCGCCCCTCCGGAAAGTACGAGTTGCACAACTTTCCGAATTTTCCTCCCTTCATCCTCGTTACCGATGCGACAGGTTCCTGCCGCCGAAGGAAATTTGGGTATGGGCCCACCGTACTGATTAGATAGGCAAGAGAGGTTCGGTCCTTTCGGGCAGCAGGTCGGTGTCGAAGGCGTTGCAGTTGAACGCCAAGAGGGCGTAATAGCCCATTAGCATGGTTAATTCGACCAGTCCCTGGACTCCTAACTGTTCCTGGGCTGCCTGGAAAGCGCCACGGCTAACGTGATGAGTTCGATAAAACTCCTGCCCGTATTTCACGACGGCGGCTTCATCGGCGGGAAGTTCCGGCAATCTTCCCTTGTCCCGAAGGGCGTCAACCAAGGCATCGCTGAGACCGGCCCGCCGTCCTGACCCGGCGTGGGCGTTCCAGATGTGCTGGCAGTCCAGCTCCCGCGCTACCACCAGCATGGCCAACTCCTGGATTTTCGAGGGCAGGGTCGACTCGTTCCGCAAGTAGTTGGAGAGTTGGTTGGCGAGACGGCCAGCCTCGGGAACGTGGACCATTACCGACCCTGGACCATTCCGGGGGACAGCTCCGCTACGCTCGACCATCGTATCGAAAGCGTCCTGTTGGGTCGCCGGCACACTTTCCCTGGTGGCGATTGGTATCCTGGCCATAGCATCCTCCTTGGGCTGGATTTCCCCCATCAGACAGCAACCCCACCGCTCCAGCGCGTCTTCCGTAACGTCCTAAAGTTACTCTCGCTTCCCCGGGGGTGTCAAAGGGGCTCATGCTTTCGTCGGCAAACGTTTGAAATCGAGCACAATAGTCCCTAAAGAACTAGGTTATTTGGCGGGAACCGTCAACTTTCCACTCAATCAAATGGAAGATTCGGCCAGACGTGTCGCGGCAGTAAGGAATCTTCGTGCAGGAACGAGGGGAACCTGGAATTGCAGCGACCTCGGTGACCCGAGCGAGAATGGATAAGCTACACTGGCCGCAGTCCTTCCACACCACCAATTCCTCTCCGCCCGGCTTCGACCAGCAGGGCACTGGACAACGAATTGGATCTAACCGGCACTCTGAATCGGGCAACCGTTCCCTTGAGGGCATTCCGGCAGCGGAATTTCAGTCTCCTGTGGACTTCGATGACCCTGGTGGGCATGGGAAACCAGATGGAGCAGGTGGTGCTGGGGTGGTACGTCCTCACCCTGACCAACTCTCCCTTAATGGTCGGTCTGGTCGGCTCGGCCAGAATGGCCCTGAATTTCCTAGCCCTTTTCACTGGGGCGATAGCGGACCGGGTGCCCCGGCAGCGGCTGCTGGCGGGGGTGGAGTTTTCCATGGCCCTGCTAGGGACGGGGATGCTGGTTCTGATCATCAGCGACCGGTTGGAGGTCTGGCACATCTATGCCATAACCCTGCTGGGAGGGGTCATACGGCTGTTTCAGATGCCGGCGGCGCAGTCGATGGTCGCCGACACCCTGAGCGCGGACCGCATTTCCAACGGGGCCGCGCTGACCAACATGGGACGGAACCTGACCACGGTGGTTGGGCCTTTGATCGGCGGGATTCTGTTCCAGGGGCTGGGGCCGTCGGGAGCCTTCTTGGTGGTGGCGTCGCTCTATTTCTGCGGCGGGATTTCTGCATTCGCCATCGGGAACATTGGGAGCGCCCGGAGCACGGAAAGGGAGTCGATTCTCCGGGACATTCTGGACGGATTGAAGTACGTCAAGGGCCAGCAGGCGCTCTGGGCCATCCTGGTTCTGGCGGTAATCATAAATTTCACCGGCTGGCCCCTCCACACTACACTGATGCCGGTGTTCGCCCGGGATGTGCTGGGGACCGGCTCCACGGGCCTGGGGATGCTGATTTCCGCCTTTGGCATTGGGGCTTTGCTGGGTTCGATGGCTTGGGCTTCGGTGCCCAATGTGAAACACATCGGGATTCTCCTGGTCCTGGCGGTGGTCCTGTGGCACCTGAGCATGGTGGTTTTCTCGGCTTCCACCTCGCTGCACCTGTCGCTGGCCATCCTTCTATTTACCGGAGCGTTCTTTTCCTCGACCCAGGTTTTGATGCTGACGCTACTGCTCAAGACGACCCGTTCGGAGTTCAGGGGGCGGGTGCTGGGGCTGCGTTCATTTGCCATCTACGCCTACACCTTCGGGAGTTTGAACTCCGGAGCCGTGGCCAGCCTTTGGGGGGCGCCCTGGGCCGCCAACGTGAACGCCGCAATCGGGATCACATTGGTGGGGGTTCTGGCCCTTGTTGCGCCCAAGTTCCGGCAGTCGTAACCACCGGGAGTAGAGATTAGAGAACTCGTGCCTGGCAATCCAGCGAGGCCAAAGGAAGCAGGTTTGGCGGCCCTGGAACTCTGGAGACGCGATACTGCGCTGGCGTAAAGGCAGTCCACGCTGAGCACCGGTCTGCACGATTATAATACGGCCTATATATTTCGGGCCCAAGACCGTCCACAACTGGTGGACCAGCCCAGTATAAGGAGGGTTTGTCGTGAAAATAGGAATGTCGCTGACCAGCAGTTACTCGATTGAGCGGGACAGTTCGGAGTTGCTGGTCAGCTTGACGGACCAGGTGAAGTTGATGGCGGGCCTGGGGTTCGATTCCCTGTCCCTGGGGGACCATCACCTGACCCACGACCACTACATCCAGGTCATGCCCACGATTTCCAACATGGCGGCCTTCAGCGGAGACATGAAACTGCTGCCCCTGTTCCTTCTGCCCTTCTACAGCCCCATCCTGTTGGCCGAGCAGGTGGCGACGTTGGATGTAATCACCGGGGGCCGGACGGTGGTGATTTGCGGGTTGGGCTATGACCCGGCAGCGTTTTCCGCCTTCGGGACCTCGCAACGGGCGCGGGCACCCCGTTTTGTGGAAACGTTCCGGATCATGCGGGCCCTTTTCGCGGGAGACGATGTGACTTTCCAGGGACGGCATTACAACATCGACGAAGGAGTCCGCATCAACCCCAAGCCGGTGCAGCAGCCGTTGCCCATGTGGCTTGCCGGAGGAGCTGACCCCGCCTTGAGGCGGGCTGCCCGGATCGCCGACGGCTGGGTCATTGCGCCCGGCTGGAACCGGTCCACCATCGAGCGGGGTCTGCAGGTCTACCGGACCGCGCTGGCCGAGTTTGGCCGCGAGGATGAGGGGAACGAGGTAGTGCTGAGGCGGGATGTGCACCTGGCCGGCACCGATCAAGCGGCAAGTCGGGAAGCGGCCCATTTGTTCGAGAACGGGTATCGGGGCATGAGGGGCGCCGACTTGGAGGAGTCCCTGTTCGTGGGTGGCCCGGAGGAGTGCGTCGAGTATTTGAAAGGGTTGGAAAGTCTGGGCATTGACCGGGTCTTGTTCCGGTGCGCTCTGGACGAGCCGGAGCAGGCAGCGCAGACCATCCAGGTGCTGGGCGAAGGGGTTATTCCCGCGTTTGGGTAGGAAGGAGGTTGCTTACCGCTGGGCGGATGAGCCGGGAATAAATCCCAAACTGGCGGAGTATGCCCGAGCCCTGGGGCCGCCGGGGTGTCCAAAGTTTACGCTCTGACGTCAACGCGGGAGAGTTAAAGCGACGTCTCGTGCTGGGCCGTCGCACTCGCCGATTGCACCCTCAGCTTAACCCTCTCTCAAGGAAGAGGAGGCGACGGGCCATTGAGGCCGGAAGTCCTTAATTGACAATAACTATCATGTCTGCTGAAATTGGGCCACTAACAAGCAGAATGACAGATATGGAGGAGAGCATTATGGCAGGCAGGACTTTGATCTATGTCGGTGCCGAGGCGGATGGGCTGTATCGCAAAGAGGCGGGGGAATCCCGTTGGGAGAAGCTGGCCAAGGGTATGCCGCCCTCCCCGCAGGTGCGGGCCATTGCGGTGCACCCCAACGACTCCAGCACCGTCTTCGTTGGTACCCAGCGCGGTGTCTACCGCTCCAAAGACGGTGGCGACAGCTTCGAGCGCATGAACATGACCGAGGGCCGCATCGTGTGGTCCATCAAGTTCCATCCCCACGACTCCAACATCATGTTCCTGGGCACCGAGGGCGCCGAGGTGTTCAAGAGCACCGATGGCGGCGAGAATTGGGAGTACCTTTCCACCGTCTCCAACCCCGACGCGGTGCAGATGGCCTTCGCCACCCGCATCCTGGGCATCGGCATCGAGGCGGGCGATACCAACCAGATGTATGCGGCGCTGGAAGTCGGCGGCGCGGCTCACAGCTCCGACGGCGGCAAGACCTGGACCATCGTCAACAGCGGGTTCGAAGGCGACGTTGACCTGTTGGACCTGCACGGCGTGACCGTGGGCGTCAACGAGTCCGTGTTCATCTCCAACCGCACCGGTGTCTGGCGCACCCGCGACCGGGGCCAGAGTTGGGACAACCTTCATTTCGAGGACTTCTCCAACATCCGCTACTCCCGGGGCGTAGAGGTGGCCCCCAACGACCCCAGCACTCTCTACGCCTGCGTCGGCCTGAACTTCGGCAGCGAAGAGGGCGGCATCCTGCGTTCCACCGACGCCGGTGAGTCCTGGAGCCGGTTCGACCAGGGCATCCAGCCATTGAGCACCACCTTCGGCATCGCCGTCAACGACCGCTCGCCCGAGCAGGTGTACTTCTGCACCCGCAAGGGCCAGGTCTTTGGCACTCACGACGGCGGCGCCACCTGGCAGGCCCACGACCTCCCGGAGATGGCCGTCAACGTCAAGGCAATCGCCTGTACGTCGGCCTAGGCGTTGATCTGCTGCCCCCTTCGCTCAGGAGAGGGTAAAAAGCCTTGAATTTCCCTCTCCCTTCTGTAAGAGGGTCAGGGTGAGGGTGTATAGGCGAATAAATGACGACCCCATCCAGGCATGACATGGTGGCCGCGGCAAGAGCGCTGCGGCCACAAATAGTTGCGGCGCGGGACGAGATTGAGGAAACCCAGCGTCTGCCGCCGGACCTGGTGTCGGCTATGGACGATGCCGGACTGTTCCGCATTTACGTGCCGAAGTCCCTGGGAGGTCCTGAGACCGACCCTCTAACCGCCTTCCGGGCGGTGGAGCAACTTTCCATTGCCGATGGTTCTGTCGGGTGGTGCAGTCTCATCGCCGGCTCCATCTCCCTGTACATGGGCTGGATGGACGCCGATACGGCCCGGGGAATAGTCGGAAACCCGCCGGCACTCCGGGGAGCTGGTTCCTTCCGCCCCGAGGGAACAGCCAGGATTTGCGACGGCGGTTATGTGGTCAACGGCCGCTGGGACTTTGCAAGTGGTTGCCTTCACGCCAACTGGCTGTTTTTCAACTGCGTGGTGGCCGACGAGAACGGGCCGCGTTACAACAGCGATGGCCTGCCCGAACTACGGATGATGTCGCTCCCCATCGAGGCAGCCACCATCCACGACAACTGGTCGGTCATTGGTCTTCGCGGCACCGGCAGCAATGACGTGTCGGTGGAGGGGTTGTTCGTTCCGGCGGAACACACCTTCGTGCTGGCCTCCGACCCCGTGGAAACCGCCCCACTGTTCAACGCCCGCACCGCGATGGCCACCGCCTTCACGCTGTTGGCGGCCAATGCGCTGGGCATGGCGCGGGGAGCGATGGACGCATTCCTGGATCTGGCCGGAGTATCCGCCACCACCATGAACCCGTCCCTGCTCCGCGACCGGGGACCGGTGCAGTTGGCTGTGGGACACGCGGAGGCCATCATCAGCGGGGCCAGGGCATACGTGCTCCACGCAGTGGGTGGAATGTGGGAGGCGGTTCAATCCGGGCAGCCGGACCTCGGTGAGGAAATACTGCAAAGCAGACTGGCGGTCACCCATGGTGTCCACGAGGCAGCCCGCGCCATAGATATGCTGTACCACGCCTCCGGCACCAACGCGGTACGACGCAGCAACCTGTTGGAGCGCTACTTCCGCGACGTCAACGCTGCCATGATGCACGCCGCGGGTCTGCCCGCCAACTTTGAACAGGGCGGCCGCGTGGCCCTGGGACTGCTACCGGATGCGCCAGGGTGGTGAGCCAACCCAATGATCAAAAGGGCTAGTCATTCTGCCCCTACCCAATCGCCTGCACTCTTTCGACAAGTCTCTCAAACTACACCGTCAATTCCATCTGAAGTTCAGTCGAGAGGTAGGTGGGATTGGAGTCAGTTACGAGGTGGCCTGTTGGTCCCCTACACTTTCGCCGACTTGCTGTGTAGTCCCGTCGCTCCGCTGGGTCTCGGGGGATTGGTTTCCTCGATCTGCGGGGTTCCGTCGGCTTCCACGCAGCGTACTTCCAAAGTGTGGCTTCCTTCGGAGAAGGGCCAGTCGTAACGCCAAATCACCCAGGTAGCTTCCGAAAGTGGCTCGCGTAGCTGGGCCTCGTGCCACGGCCCCTCGCCATCAACCTGGATCTCCACCTTGGAGATACCGCGCACACCGGCGAAGGCTATCCCTCCTATTGGCACCAGTCTCTGACCACCTTCAGTGAAGTGGGAGTCCACCGCAACAGTGTCGATCACCGAGGTTGTTCGCACACGCGCAACTTCGTCCCAGTCGCGCTCCACCCAGTAGCCGGGGCGGTACTCGCCGATCACCTCAATACCGGTAATCCACTTCGGCTGCTTCATTCCGTACCGATCCGGCAACCAGATTCGCAGCGGGAAACCGTGGTCAAAGGGGATGGGTCGCCCATCCCAGGCGTAGGCGAGCATAATCCGGTCGTCCTGGGCTACGAAGTCCAGGTCGACAGTCTCGTAGAACCCGTCTCCGCTGGTTATGAAGAGGTACCGTGCTTCAGGCGTCGGCTTCACATCTGCCACTATTTCTTGCAGGCTGGCGCCGGTCCAGTAGGTAGTGCTTATGAGGTCGCCGGCGATACGGTTGGAAATGCAGGAGAGGGTGACGAACTCGCTACGGGCGTCGTAGCGCGACATGATGTCGTCCAAGGTGAGTGTCAGGGGGTTGGCCACCAGCCCGGTTATGGGCAGGGCCCAAGTTGCGCCGTCTATCAGGGTCGGTTCGGAACGGATGAACACTTTGTAGTGGTCCCTGACTGCGGTGTACTCCGGCCGGGTCCCGAGGGCAGGTTTGACGGGATCGTCCTCGTTGGGCAGCTCAATCATGGGCCCGCCGCCGGGAATTTTGCTTTCCATCTCGCGTGCCCTGCTTTCGGCGACCGATAGCATACGGCCGAGCCCTGAGCCTGCAACCGTTATAGTGGCGGTGGTGCCACCCAGGACAATTAGGAACTTACGCCTGCCGAGCACCTGTACAGAGGCGCTGCCGCCCGGTCCGCTCTCGGGCGCGACTGCCGATGGGTGGGTCACGATGAGCCTGGCAGCGACTCTCACGGCAGCCGCACCCCATGCCAGGAACAGAAGTAGGGTCCACAGGAAGATCCACATTTGATTAGTTGACGACTGCGCGATGTAGGAAGTGATGAGGGCGACGGGTATTCCGGCGATGGCCCCGAAAAGGAATCCCGAGTTTCGCCAGGTGCGCAGCCGTTCCCACCGTTCGAACAGGGCGAAAACTACGGTGGTTGCCACGACTCCACCTACAAGGAACAACAGAATGGCTATCGCCTGCTCAGCGGTCTTGGCAGTGTCGGCGACGCTGACGCCGATGAGTCTCAACGCGTCAATCATCAGATCGATTCCGAAGGTGATCACCGGTCCGGGCAATACGCGGGCCATCCAATCGAATACGTCGAATGGGGGAAAAGACAGGTCAATCCACTTATCCGCCAGGTACATTACGGCTATCATAGGAGCGACCAGCAGAACACCGGCTATGGCTCCCATCGCCAGGTTTTGGGGCTTCATCAATAACCTCCCACAGTTCCACTCAACGTCCATACGTGGAATGTAGCTGTTCCGGTTTCGCTCTTCAATGGGCCACCCTGCCGACAGTGGGCTGCCCGAAGCTGAGGGTTTGTTCAGACGAGAACCCCCTGAACCCATTGATAGTCAGCTTAGTAATGGGCATAGTTCTCCTTCGTATTCCGGCTCCGTTCGTCGGTTATGAAACGATTAATAGGGCGGTCGATAACCTGAACTCTAACATGGCCATAGACTATCAAAACCGGCTGAGCAACGCATGCACTCACCTTCTGGTGTTTCTCCCGTTCCTTAACGAGGGTTATGAAACACTTTCAAAATCCTGACACGTCCCCGTTGCAAAAGGCGGTGCGTGAACGTAAACTCCGGTTGATGACACAAATCTACGAGTGCGTCCGCACTAGCCGGCGGCTCGAGGAAAGGGTTCCGAGGATGCTCCCCGAGTCCGAGGAGTTGCAGTTCCGGAAGGCTGGAGTCCCTTGGGAGAACCTGTTCCGCTACGTTGGCGTCTCCCACTCCACCGGCACCCAGGAACGGCGTGCATGGCACTCGCCGGACACGATCCAGTCCATCTGCGGCCCTACGGGCAGCCTATCGGCCGCCAGGAACAAACGATTAACTTGTCACCGGGAGCGCATCATGGCCACTGCCCTTCCCCGAGGGGAAATCATCCAGCAACTTGACGGCACCTACGAACTGTTTCCCCTGCCCACCGACTCGGACACCCTGTTCAGCGTTCTCAAGGACTGCCTGTCAGAATGGCAACACATCCGCATCGGGCTGCTCAACCCAGGGGCGGTGTGGGAGATCAAACCTCCCTGCGTGCCCCGGATCGGCTTCCTGGACGGTTACATAACGGTGGACTTCCAGGAATGGCATTTGCACCTTTGCATCGGGGAACACAAGTCCGCTCCACCCGAGGTCGCCCGCGTGCGGCGTACCGCGCGGGCCGAACTGTACCGGCGCCTAAACCCGGAGGGTCAACCCACGTCCTGGGGGTTCCGGCTGTTCAACGGAGCCGGACAGCAGCAGATTACCGTGTTGCTTCCCAATCCCCACCTGGACGAACACCAGAACTACGTGGAAAAACCCGACTGGAAGCGTTTGTACCTGTGGGACCGGTTGCGGCAAAAATACCTGTCCCAAGGCTCCGACCTCGTTGACCGTTCTGCTCCGAGATTTTTCCACGGCTGAGAGCCGGAACGGCAGGGTTCAGAGGACGACTGGGGCTCAGAAACTGGTGTTCCCCAACACCCATGATAATCAGACCTGATCTAACTGCTCGCTCTCGTAGTGTGGGTCATGGACCAGGAGCATCTAGAACGGCGCATGCCGAAATCCGGGATCCGGTGTACCAGTTCCCTGGCTCAACGGATAATTGACCTAGCCTCGGTTATGCGGACAAACGTGCAGAGCGAGAATGCCCCCGACATGCGCTGGGTCGGCGTGACCGCGCGCATCCTGACCGAAACTGCCCGGAAGAAGAAACCCGTCGGGGGTATTGGGGAATGTCGCCGAACCAGTCCATCCAGTCCAAGCCGTGGAGATGACAGGTCGGAGGGTCCCCTCCGGGATCCACCGGTTCATGGGCCAAGTCCGCCGAGTAGAAGATTAACCCTGCAGCAAAGGCCCACCGCCAACTTGGCGACCCTCGCCGGGCAGATCGGGAACTTCGAAAGCCCAACACGATCAGGAGTTTTCGGGAAATGTATCTCCGGGTGATATTGGGAAAATAACCGGAAAATTGGTGGTATGCAAAAAGGTATATAACTTTCGGAGGCAGTCTCAATTAGGGTCTTTTCACGAGTAATAATAGTATTGGTCTAGCGGAAGGGCTGGACGCAGTTAGTAAACCCGATGTGCAGGTTCTACCATGCAAGCAACTTGTCGAATTGGAGTGGTGGATTTCCCTGCTCCTGATTGATGCTGAAAGCCAGCGTATGACTGAGCACCTTACGCAGCAACCGGGCTTGCAGATGCCAGATGTCCCTGGCCCAGACTTGTTTGGCTTGAAAGCGCTCCACCAATTGACTGAAGACGGTCTCAATCCGGTAACGGGGCCGGCTGAGTTGGTAACTCCGCTCAGGCCAGGGGTCTTTTTTCTTCGACTTGAAAGGGGCCAGCAGGGTCAGACCTTGGTCACGCAACTCCTCAGTCAGGGCCGGGGACCAGTAGTTGCGGTCGCCCAACAGGACTCCCTGGGCATCTGCGGCCAGTTCGGGGACCATGGCCAAGTCATGCACGTTGGCCGGCGCCAAGCCGAAGCCGGTGATCAGCCCGGGCCAGTTCAGACGCAGGTGCATCCTGAAGCCATAGAAAGTCTGCCGGGCTACGTCATCTCTTCCGAAAGCGGCTTCTCCCCGGAACCGCTGACAGCGGTGGGCCCTGGCGAAGCGGCAGACTGGCAGGGGGAAGCTGTCCACTATGGCGAGGACTGGGTCATACCGGATGGAACTCAGGAGGATTTGCCAGACTTGCTCCTTGACCCGCCAGAGGTTGGCGGCCTGGCGCACGAAAGTAGTGCGGCAGACCTGGGCCATGGCTGGGAAGAAGTGGCTGTAGTGGTAACGGAAGTAGCGGTAGAGGGCTGTGTCCCGGTTCAAGCCCAGGAACTCGCCAACCGCCTCCATAGTCAACACTTCAGCGTCGGACAACAACGGTTCGGGGCCACTCCTTCGGAGTCGTTGCCCCGGAAAAAGGCGCTTCAAGGCATCATCTATCCGGCAAAAGACTGCTATTATTTTGGTGTCCAGGTTCATCACACTCCTCCACTGGGAACAGCAACTCTAGTAGAGGCGTTTGAACCTGGATTTTTCAACCCCTTTATAACCTGCACATCGGGTTAGTTAGTATTCACGTTGACTAATGGCCTTTTATCAGTGGATTCCCCAACTTTTCCCACAAATTAACCCACACAAGAGCATCGGTATCCACCGAGCCCCATCCCCCCACCTTTTGAGAATTCCACCTAGCGTTCTAATTCGACGGAACCTCCTTCCGTATTAGCATCCCACCCGACCGATGTATTGGTTGGAAATCAACCGGTCCCCGCTGGACATTATCCCATGGACCAGCCGGCTCAGGATTAAGGACTTCGACGGGTACCCTGGTTGCCCTGGAACACCGGGCTCTCCCGAATTTATCCTTCCGGGGCTCCACGGCCGAACAGTCCTCCCAGTCCATGACTTTCCCCGTTTGCGACTGCGCCTAGCCCCGCGGCAGGCTACCGCAGAGGACATTGCCGGCCGCTGCAGCTTCATCGCTGGAGACCTCTTCAGGGAGTGGCCGGTGAGTTCCCCCGCCTTGGTCCTCGCCCGGGTCCTCCACGACTGCCCCGATGCCGATGCAGTCAGGATTCTGCGCCGAGCCCGGGAAGCCATGGGCCCGGGGGGTTGTCTCTATGTTGTCGAGATGGTGATGGACGAGTTCCTGGACAACAGCGGGCTGCTAAACCTGAACATGCTGGTCACCACCGGCTAGGTGGGCCACAACCGAATTCCCGGAGACGTCGTCGGGCTGGATATCCTGGACGCTTTTCCAAAGATATCGAAAGCGGGGGTGTGAGAGTTCCGGCCGCAGCGCCGCGGCGTGGTTGGGAGCCAGCACGCCAGACCCGTTACGGAGTAGCCCAGGCCGAGCAGCGCCCGAGCCAGGTGAGAGCCGCCGAATCCGGCGACGCCGGTGATCAATACTGAGCGGTTTCCAGCCTCACCACCAGTCATAGAGATTCTCTTCCCTTTCGTTCTTGTGCCGCTGTGGCGCCGAGACCCGAGTGGCCGTGTCCCATCGATTCTACTCGGCCGAACCCGAAAGTGTCGTCCGCATTTTCCAAACCATGCCCAGCCCCCTCCGGTCTACGCTGGAGGGGGCCGGCCGGGGCCGGACAACAACAACGGGAAAACGGGTAGCACCGGGTTCGGCCCGGGAGTTGCTCGACAGGCAGGTTGAGATGCACCAAGACGACATTTTCCAACATCGCCTATTGCGGTTGCCGGAGGTAGAACTCATTACCGGCTTGTCCAGGAATACCATCATCCGGTTGGTCAAGCTGGGCCTTTTCCCACCGCCCATCAGGATCGGCCCGAGGGCGGTGGCCTGGCGCTGGCTGGACATCAAGGCCTGGCTGGATTCGCGGCCTCTGGCCACCGGCGAGAACTGGCAGTGACCGCCGAATTCAGGCCATTGAAGAAGCCGCCAATTCGGCCAGTCCGACCCAACGGCGGCGGGCCCGTACTCCCCCGCGATGGTTCGGAAGACCTTCGGAATCCGCCGCCAGGCTGGAAATCGTGGGACGAACCCCTCCCGGACGGTAGTCCTGGAGAGGGATCGCCGATGATGGGCGGACCTTACCGGCGCCGTGGCTGGTTCATAAGACCCAACTCACCAGGGGGGAGACGGTCATGACAACAACCGGGAAGACCCAGGAATATCCACTGGACCGATTCCAGCGGACCGCCGCTGGGGACGGGGAGGAGGCCACAATCCTCGTAGTCGGGGAGCACGGCACGGGCCGGACCCAGACACTGGTTGCCCGGGCGGCCTACCTGTTGCAGCGGGGCGTATCGCCCGCCCACATCACCGTCCTCGCCGCGACGGACGGAAACGCCGCAAACCTCCGCCGCCGCCTGGCCGCCCATCCCGCCGTCGCGGAACATATCAACGAGATATTCCTAGGCAACATAAACGCTTTTTCAACGCGGTGCTCAGGGACGGCGGAGCCCGGGTTTTGGACCTGTCCCCGCACTACAGCCTCCGGGACGAAGCGACAACACTGCGCATGGTGCAACTGGCCTGGCGGTCCACGGGCCGGGAGGAGCCGCGCATGAGCGAACTCCGCCAGGTCCGTCAGTGGCGCAGCCGGAACATGGCCGGCTGGCCCGACTCCCAACCGCTGCCCCCGGAGAAGGGGCACTGGCGGGAGGTGGACGAGGTCTACGAGGCGGAGCTCCGGCGGCAGCAGGCCGTTGAGGACTACGAGCTGCCGGCCCTGGCCCACTCCGCCCTGGACCGGGACCCGGCCCTGCGGGAGAAATGGTCCTCCGGGCGCGCGCGGCACCTCCTGGTGGATGACGGGGAGTTGCTGACGCCGCGGCAGACGGCGGGCCTGGACCGGCTGCGCGGGCAGCGCCGGTCCCTGATGATCACCGCCCGTCCCAGGAGCCGTCGCGGCCTGGGCGCCGGCCTGGGTCTCATGGACCTGCTGCTCTTTCCCTCCTCCAAGGTACAGGTCCACCGGCTGATGGTGGACCATGGGCATGCTGACCCCATCTTCCGGGTCTTCACCCGGCTTCGCCGCAGCCCATCTGACGCTCCTCCTGCCACCGAGGAGAGCTGTGACGGACCCCATGGAGGGCGCCCCTGGCTGGTGGAGGTGGAGGGTCATCACGACAAGATCACCCTCCGGTGCGCCCGGGAGATATCGCGGATGGGGAACCTGGGAGTGCCCTGAGAGCAGATTGCGGTCCTGGACCGGGATGGACGGGCCCTGGGCCGCATGCGGACCCACCTCGCCTGCCTGGGAATCCCCTACCGGGAGCTGGGCCGGGGACCGGCCGGCCTCCCCAGCGATTTCCGCTGCGCCCTGGGGATGTTGACTCTGCTCCTGAACCCGAACGACCTGCCGTCCCTCTGCACCGCCGCGGCAGCGTCCCATCCCAACAGGGACCGGGTCCTCGCCGGACCCACCGTCCTGAAGCTGTACCGGGCCGCCCGGGAATCGGGGAAGGACTTGGTCACAACGACGGCGGAGCTGCTGGACGCCGGGGAACTGGACCCCGAGGAGCGCCGTCTGCTGGGGGAGTTGATCACCTCCCTGAATGCCCTGCTCCGGATTTTCCCGGACCCGGAGGTCGACCTGGACGTCCTGTTCTGGGCGGCATTGGCAGCCGTCAGGCACTCTCAACCCGGGGGCGTTCTCCCGCCCGAGGACCACCAGGAGTCCGATTTCGCCGACCTCTGCTCCAAGACTCCGCACCTGACCGCGGAGAGCAAGCAGTCCTACCTGAGGCGGGTCCTCGACCTGTGGTCAGGGGTCCTGCACCCGGCCCACTCCCACGAAACCGGGACCGGGGTCACCTTCGCCAGATACCGGGATGCTCGGGGCGGTTCCTGGAACGCCGTCCTGATGCCGGACGTGAGCGACCAGGCCAGCCCCGGGAAAGCCGGCCCCTTTGGCCGAGTCCTTGATGACGAACTCCTCCTGTTCCGGGACGCCGCCGCCCGGGGGACTCAGGTCCTGGGCATGTACTACCTGGCGGACACGGGAATGGCCGGCCAGCGGTGCGCCCTGACCAGGTTCCTGGAACCGGTGCGGGACCTGCTGGACTTTCGGCGCCAGCCCTACCAGCCGCCGCCATCGTATGAAGACCCCTTCTCGGGTCCCGACCCCTCCCCGGCCCCGGCCTAGCGGCATGGGAGGGGATGTGACATCCCGGGAGGGACGGAAGGAGGCTGATTTGGAACGCCCGTGCGCTTTTGAACTCCTCGCCGGTGTCATCCATGAGCCAGTTGTGCATCCCCGGCGTTCAGAACATACATGCGATTGCAAAACCGATTCAGGGGTTGGGCGGGCGATACGTGTGCACCAATCCCGCCGGCGGTCCGGCGGCCCGCGGCATGGAGGGGGTTCTCTAAGCGTACAAGCGTAGTTCAGCCTCGCTGCTGTGCACCGCCCCGGCGGCGGGCATCGGCCCCTCGCCGGATATCCATACCAATGATCGGAGGATAAATCATGCTATACGGCCTGGACGACGGAGACCTCCCGGTCCTGCGGGTGCTGGCGGATATGCCCCTGGCCAATGCGGCAGATGTTGCGTGGGGTCTGCAGGAAGAGGCTGAGAGGAGGGTCAGGGAGCGGCTCGACCGGCTGCGGAACGAGGGGATGGCGGACTCCGCCCGCATCTCCTTCCTGGGCTCCCGGGGGGAGCGGTACTGGCTGACCGAACAGGCGCAGGTGCTGCTGGAAATCCAGGGCGTCTCCTGGAACCAGCCCGGCTGCCTGATGCGCCAACTGGAGAGGCTGTCCGCCGTCGAATGGCTGTACCCGGCTGCGGCCCAGATCACCGGCATGGGCCGGTTCCAGTCCTTCCAGTGGGTGGATGGGCGGAGCTTCGACGCCGCGGTCCGGTACGAGGAGGGCTGGGCGGCCCTCTTCTGGGTGGGATTGCTCCGGTCCGAGAAGGGCATCGGCGACCGGCTGAGAGGGTTGGGACGGGACCTGGAGGAGCTGGCCTCCGGCCATCCCCAGCCCCGCCCGGGGCTGCTGTGCTTCGTGGTGATCGACCTGTGGGAAGGCGAGCTGGTCCGCCGGGCCGCCGGCCGGCTGGGGATGGAGGAATGGGTGGCCATAATGTGCGTCCAGGACGGGTCCTGGCATGGCGCCGCCGATCCGACCCCCAGCTGGGGCTGGGTGCGGCAGCCCGTCTACCGGAGGACGGACAGCTGGGCTGCCTGGCAGAAGCGGGTCCGGGAGTCCTGGTTCTCCGAGGAGGGAAACTCCGACCCCCGGGAGCTCCTGCGGCGGGTGCGGCCGGCCCTCCGGGAGGCCATGGGGGACAGGCACGCGGCCGACCGGTGGGTGAACCGGGCCCGGCGGGAACTGCGGGGGCTGGAGGGCCCCGGGGACTGCATCCCCTGGCTGCGCCGGGCCCAGACCGGCCTGAACGCCGACGGCCTGACTGGGGCCGCCGACATCGTGGCCGGGTGGCCGGATTCCTGGAGGATCCGGGCCCGCCGGCGGATACCGCCCGGCTGCTGCTGGGCATCACCGAGTGGTCGGGAATGTCCACCACGTTCGCCCAGGTGGTGTTGGGCGAGGGTCCGACGGGCCGCCGCGCCCAGCGGACCCTGCTGCGGATGCTGGACTGGGGGGTGGTGCGGCGCTGGCGGGACGACAGGGCGATGCGATACCAGGTCACCAGGAAAGCCTTCGAGATCCTGGGCCGTCATAGACCGCACCAATGCCGATGCAGCGTGGAGCACCCTCCGGATGGAGGACTGGACATCCGGCCAGGTGAGCGAGCCCCACCAGTACGGGGTGATGGACGTCGCGGCCCAGTTCCTGGGGGCGGGATGCCCGGTGGCCGCCGGCTGGCGGGACAACGAGCCGTTGGGCTTCTCCGGGGGGATCGTGCCGGACTGGATGGTCCGGTTGACCACGACTCCCTTCCTGCCCGGGTGGCACTACGGGGAGTACGATCGGAGCGCCCGGGATACCGATGCCGTCACCAGGAAAATGAACGGTTTCAACTCCCCCTTCCGGGTCAACACCTGGCCCCTGCTGGTCATCAGCGCCGGCGACGACGCGGAGGACGTTTTCCACGCCGTGGGCGGCGGGATGGGGCTGCGGACGCTGACGACCACCATCGACCGGACCAGGACACCCGGCGTTGCCGGGGCCGCCGGATGCTGGCGGCTGCCGGAGTACCTGGGAGGCTCTCTTTTCCTGGATCCCGGCGAGCAGCCCGTCCTGGGATGAACCCAGGGCAGCGAAGGGCGCGGTCGCTCCCCGGCCCGGTCTGTGGGATGGAACCGGTCCCGCTGTTCCCCTGCTGGACGGCGATGGAGTTGGCCGTATGGGCGGTTGCGCAGGTTGCCGGGGTTCTGCGCCCGATGCCCTGAATGGCTGGGATCTGGGAACGCGAGTCCCGCCCCAGAACGCCGGACGCGGCACGGGACCGCAGCCAGCTCGCGTCCGGCATTTGCCGGACCGGAGCACGCGATGTCGGGCTTGGTGGCGCCGAAGTTGTCCTCGAGAACGGATCGCCGTGGTTCCCCATGCTGCCGGCGTTCCTCTGCCCGCACCTTCAGGGCCATCGCGGGAGGGAACCGAACATAGGCGCTCTGGACTGCCATCCCCGTTCCTACAGGCGGCTCAAATCACCCGCGGGGCGGATTGGCGGTCGAGGTTCCAGGCAGCCTTCCTCCGGCCAGGGTCCTCTCACAGTCAACGGCTGCAGGGGGTTCACTGCGTCACTTTCCAGAACAGGGCCGCCATGGCGGGCATCCCCAGGGTAACGGCCGCCACCATGACCGCCGTCATGGTCCCCATGGCTGGGTCTCCGGCCATGAAGTTCCGGAGGGCCCATACGCCGATGACGCTGCCGCCCGACACTCCGAAGACCAGACCGATTCCGGCAAACCCCCATAACCGGTTCTTTTCCAGGAGCAGCACGGCGCCCGGAAACATGATGGCGAAGCTCCCGGCATTGATGATGAGCGCCCAGGCCTGGACCGGCAGCCCCGCCCTGAAAGCGCCCAGGGCGGCCATGGCGCAACCGCAGGCCATGACCGCGCCGAAGGCGGCGGTGAGGGCGGCCAACCTCCAGGCATTGCCCAGCTTGTTCCGCCAGCGTTGGTCCTGGCTTTCCCGTCCCTCTGTTCCCGGTACCATCAGATTCCCCCTGTCCCAGCCCCGGGGACGGTTCCGCCCCCGGCCACGCTGAACGGATCTCCCGGCTGTCGGTGTGGTCCGGGGCGGCGGAATGGCCGGGTCCCTCAATACTTGTTCCGGAAGCAGGGCCGTTCCTCTTCCGCCGCGCCAGTCCGGTCCCTCCCACAGAGACCCTGGGGGAGGCACCCCGCAGCTAGGTCCGGTCATCCCACTCCGGCTGGACCGAGTCGGAAGTCCAGTCGAGGGGCTCGCTCAGGGCCATGATGCAGGCCCATTTGTGAAGGAACAAGCTGGCGATTCGCTCGTCCCTGATGATCAGCGTGCTCTCGATGGACCGATTCGCAAGCCTGGTCGGGTTGTAGGACCCGGTCCATACGACCCGGGGTTTCCATTCGTATTCCCCATTGATGTACAGGGCGTCCGGGGGGCACGGCTCGGGTAGGAAGTTGAGCTCGGCGAACACCAAAAATTTGTCATGCAGAATCGGCGATTGGTGCTCCCCGCCGCCGTGGTTGATCTGTCCGAAGGAGCGGATGCCGGCAATATCCTGCCCCCTCCCAACAAGCCCCCGCTGCCCAAGGGCTCGGGGCAATTCTGCCGCTGGAAGAGGTCGTTGTGCTCGCCCGACGCCGCCACCGCGTCGTAATCCACCCGGAGCAGGTCCTGCCAGCCCGGCTGTGCCTTGGGGTCGCCGGACGTGCGCCAAAAACCGTCTTTCTGGACGACGACGCTGGTCGCCACGGTGATCATCGCCTCGAGCAGGTCCGAGTCGGTGAGCCGGTAGAGGGCCCCGACTCAAACGAGTCCGTTGGTCCTGGCTTCGGCGAACAACTTGAGCAAAGCGTCCTTGTGGTCGCGGAGGACTACCTCCACGGTCCCGCTGACGCCGCCGTGGGGGTGGGGCCCGGGCAACTCGTCGAGGAGCAGCCTGTTGAGGTCAAGGGGAATCCGGTCCATGGTACACCTCCAGGTGAAGATTGGGGTCGCAGGAGCCCACCTGGAGGGACCGTGGCTCCACCTTAAGGTGGAGCGCCCCCGCTCTCGCCGGGGGCGGGTCGTCCCGAAAACGGAGCGGGTCCGCGTAGTAGAATGCTACCGCGTTACCTGTCCCTAGCAGGTGGCGCCTGGCTTGGGGGTGGTGACACACCCCCTCGCCACCCGGATCATACCGCCGTTCCCGGGAGGGCGTCAACTCCAGCCTGGCGTGGAAGGGCGCGACCGCTGATGGGTGGGGCGGGGGTCTCCCTTGGGCCCGGGGCCCCGATGGACCGGCGAGGATGCGGGCGTTCCCCCGGTGCGTGTCCCCGCTTGCGCGGGCCACCCTCGAAAATGCGCAACTTTGCGCATTTTCCCATCCTGGCCCGGGAGAGGGACGGACCTCACGGGACCGGGGATTTACGGCATGGCTGCCACGTGCCTCTCCCACTCAGCGGCCAATGTGGCCCTGTGCTCCCCCTGGGCAATACCAGATTGACGGGGCCGTAAGCGGAGATCCTGTCCACCCTGGGTCGACCCTTCTCGCCCGTCCGCCGCTCCGGTCAACTCCGGCGGAGAACCGACCCGGTGCCGCCTTCCGTCCCGGGAGGGCTCCTTCGCATCTCCGGAATCGGTCACACCTCCTCGCCTGGAATGGCGCCTTCGTCCGGTTGTTCGGGGTTCGGCAATGGGGGAGCGCCGCCGTCGGCGGGGTCCGCCCCGGGTGGGCTCAGCCGCCGGTCCCCGGCTTCCTCCTGGACCTCCGGGCCAGGCCCTTCCTGGTCCGTTGCATCTCCCTCCACTTCTTCCAGACGCTTCCAGATACGGGCGAGGCAGGAGGAGAAACGTTCGGCCCCGGTGAAAGGGCATCCCATCCCGCGGGCGGCCAGCGCGGTGCCCGCCCGGTCCTGCATGACGGGATCGCAGACCGCCTGGCCCGGCCTGGCGAACCGTTTCAACAGCCGGGCCATGACGGCTTCGTGCTCCTTCCTTCCCTGGGAGAGGTCTTCCGGCGTCGCCGCCAGCAGGTTGTCCATGCTTTCCATCCTGGCCTGGGATTTGCCGTAAATCAGGGCCGTCAACTGTTGGAGGCGCATGAAATGGGGCCGCCCGGAGTTGATCGGCTTCCCGTGGAAGACCACGGACAGGGCGCCGAACCACCGCAGCCAGTCGTGCTCCAGGAGCCGCAGGATGTCCGGCAGAAACATGGGACTGACGACCGCCACCAGCATCCCCGAGTCCCGGAGGGCGTGGCCGGCGAAGTCCGCCAGGTCCGAGAAACTGGGCGGGAATTCCTCCGTGTGCGGCGGGTGGGTGATGACCAGGCGACGCTAGGCAGCTGCACCAGTTGGCTCATGTCGCCGACGGAAGCGGCATGCAGGGTGACGGCGTCCTCGAGGGACTGGGCCCGGGAGGACGCCAGGGCATCGGCGTCCTCCCCGAGGGCTATTTCGTTGTTGACCTGGGGGATCGTGGCCGACAGGCTCCTGGCTTTCCCGCCAGTCACCAGCTCCAAGGCGGCCCGCTGCACCTCCGGCGGGTGCTTCGCCGCTGCGGCGGCAGCGTTGATGGTGACCAGACCGTTGATCACGGCCCGGCGCAGCTCTTCGACGGCCGGGCTCTCCTCGGAGAACACCCGGCGGGCCTGGGTGACCTGACTGCGGCTGATGCCCAGCATCCTGGCGGCCTCCTCCTGGGTGATGACGCGAAGGTCCGGGTCATCTTCTTCCCCGGCTCGGGGGCGGCCGCGGGTGGACCACCGGGCGAGTTCCACCGCCAGGGCCGCCAGCTGGCTGACGGTCATCTTCCTCTGACGGCCGACCAGGGACAAGAAGAGCTCGCCCGGGTGGGCGTCATCGTCCACGTCCTCGAACCGGGGCGCCACGCCCGCCTCCAGGCAGGCGGCCAGCCTATGCCTGCCGTCGATGACCCACCCCCGCCAGCGGACAATTGGCACCAGCTGCCGGTGTTCCTTGATGTCCTCCACCAACTGGGCCTGCTCGTCGGCGGTCTTGTCCGGCGACAGGAAGGCCACGGGATGGATGGGGTATTCCTCGGGGATTAACATGACGTTACACCTCCGGTTTCTGTTGCCGGACAGTGTGAACTAGGTTGGGCAACCCAGGCTTTGTCACGCAGACTCGGGGCCCATGCGTACGGTTGGGTGGGCCTGGGAGCAGGGTCGGGATGTTGTCGGGGGGCCGGGTTTGGTCTCGCTGGGCTTCGATTGGCCGTTTTTGGAAGGAGTCCCCTGGCCGGAGAGGTACAGGCCGCCGGAACCGGGGGCTGGCCAAGGCAGGCCCCGCTGCCCTATTGGTGGTGTTCGCTCAACCGGATGTCATTCCGGGTGATTTCAATCCACCTCACTTTCCGGGGCCTACCCCACCACCGGGAAGGCGCCATGTCCCGCGTGGCTCCCCCGATGTCTGCGGTATCCCGCGTGGGGGGCTGTCCTGGAGTTGGCCCTTCCCGTTGTCGTCCTTTCCCTGTGTCCGATGGTTTCGTTGACACCCAGGGGAGATTCAGGGAAACCGGAGGCGTGACACGGGTGAAGACTACTGGGCGCGGCATCAGCACGGCCTACCTGTCGCAGACCATCAACGGCCAGCGCACCCCGTCGGGGCCAGTGCTGAAGAAGTTGCACGAAGTGCTGTTCCGGCCGGCGGTGGCGGAGCTGGTGGTTCCCGCTGAGGTGAGGGTGCTGGCCTGGAAGAAGGGTGGGCGCAACGGCGTGGTGGTGCAGGGCGCCGGTGGCCCGGGCGGCGGCACGATTCGTACCGGCGGCCGGGTCCCCGAGGGGGCCGCGGTTGAGTACGCCTGCCGCGTGGGGTACAACAGTCTGGGGCAGGTGTCGGTGACCCACCTGGTGGACGAGCGGGGCTGTTCCGCTCTACTGGAGAGACCCCAAACGACCGGCGCCGGGTCTGGGACGGTGCCCGGCGCCGGCTGAGCCGGGCACCCGGCCAGGAGAAGGTCCCGACGCACCCAACCACTTTCGTTCAGCCGCCCGGCCGAAAGGTCAGGCGGCGCAGGGGCTATCCGGCAACGGCCGCGTGGTTACCTGGCATACCATCCAGTCCAACTGATCAGGGACATGCGCCATTTCCCTGCCAGAGGAACAGGCCCGGCAGCGTTTCGGCGCCCAGGTACGGGTCTCAACAGCGCCAGTGGAACCGTGCTGGGGCGCGACGGTGGTGGCGCGCCGAGCCGCTGAGGCGTTGCAGGGCTGGTCAATCGCAACACCGCCCAGATCGAGGATGGGCGGCGTGGCGCGTGTGATGCAGGCACACCCATCACCGGCTGCGGGCAACCGACAAATCGATGGGGACGCATACCTCGCGAGCTTGGCGCGGGGCCTTGCCGGGCGCGTGCTGCGGTGGTTGAGCCGTTGGCCGTCGCCAGGTCCGGGCCATATCGGTTGAGCGCTGCCTTACTTACCGCCCAATTTCGCCCGTACTTCGGCAACTTCGGCGTTGCCGAGGATGCGGAACACATTGATACTCCGGTCTTCGACGGCTACGCCCCTGAGGGCGGGGCGGCCGTTCTTCATCGTGACCAACTCCATGGAGTCCTCGGCGATGTCGACCTTCCGCTTGAGCTTGACCGAGTAGGCTTGCGGGGGCCATTCCATAATTTTCACTCCATTGGTGAGGTGGGTTTTGCGCCGGCCGGAGCAAGGGTTTTCTCAGCGGCATCGCGGTCTGCTTTGCCGCCGAGAGAAGGTTGCGCTGGGAGCGGCACCTTTTTACGCCAATCTTTGCTGATTCGTCAACGTGGTCGCTCTCCGCCACGCTCTGGCGAGGTTTCCCATGGTTGCAACGATACAATTGCTGCTCCACTCCCCCAGAGCCTCACGGGACTCCACGGCGACGTAGCAGTCGTCAACGTTCAGGTCCATACAGAAGCTCGTGGTCAGCCGCTGCTCCCAGACGGTGGGGGTCAGGATCAGGACCGTGCCGGGGCGGCGGTACCCGTACTTGGCGATGGCTCTCATATTCGGCGCCTCCGGTTTCTGAGGCGCTTGAAGAGCAGGATGAGCAGTGCGGCGATAAATGCCGCCAGAATAGCCAACCACCATAGGGACCTGAGTCCCGCCTCCCACTCTCGCGTTGGCGGTGGTGTAGCGGGAATCACCATGGGAACCGGAGTGGGTGTTCCCGCGATTGTCGGGGTAGATGTTGGCATTGGCTTCGCCGTGGCCGTCGGAGATGAGGATGGCGCCGGACTAGGCGTTGGTGGGGCGGTGGCGGTTGGCCTAGCCGTAGGCACGGGCGTTGGTGTGGCTATGACGGTTGGCCTAGCCGTAGGCAGGAGCCCTGATGTGGCTATGGCGGTTGGCCTAGCCGTAGGCAGGAGCCCTGATGTGGCTATGGCGGTTGGTGTGGCCGTAGGCAGGAGCCTCGATGTGGCTGTGACGATTGGGGTGGCTGTAGGCAGGATCGTTGATGCGGCTGTGACGGTTGGTGTGACCCTAGGCACGGGTGTTGGTGTGGGTGTGGCGGTTGGGGTGGCCCTGGGCACGGGCCTTGATGCGGCTGTGACGGTTGGTGTGACCGTAGGCACGGGCGTTGGTGTGAGCGTGGTGGTTGGTGTGACCGTGGGCACGGGCCTTGGCGCTAGCGGCGTCCCCTGCACGGCACTCCACCCGCTGCCAGGGTCGATGCCATTCTGCGCCGCGACCTCGACGTCGTATCTCCTCCCGTTGATGAGGCCGGATATAGCGTGGCTGATTGCCGTATCGGTATACACGCCATTGTCGTCGTTCCACGAACCGGCCGGCGTGTTGGTGGATGGCACTGCGGCGGTGCGCCATCGCACCACACAGGCGGTGATTGCCGCTCCGTCCCCGCCCTTATTTTGGGGCTCCTTCCAAGTTACCCTCAACTGCCCGCTGCCGCCGTCGGCATCCAGGTTCGTCGGTTTGCCCGGCACCATCCAAGTCGTAGCTCGCTTCGGGGCTGTGGGTGCGCCGATGTTCATACCGCCGTCATATGCATGCGCACGCACGTCGTAGGCCGTCTCCTGGCTAAGTCCGGTAAGCACCGTGCGGGTGGTGGTTGTCAAGGACGCAACCGAACTCTCGCCGGGAGGGTATGAGCTGCCCGCGACAGGCGTCGGGAAGCCGGTGGTTGAAGCCAGTTTCACCTGGAGGGCTATGGTGCGACCGGCTGGGGGCGCGTCGTAGGTGACGAGGAGTGTGGGCAAGCCTTGGTGCGCGCCGGGGACCACCTTCAGGTTAGCCGGTGGGGCGATGGTTGGCGGCGGCGGTGGCGGAGGCCGCGTGTCGTTATCGTCCACTCTCACCGTCACTGATTGTGTGGTAATTCCCGAATACTTCCTGTCGGCGCTGGTGACGCTATGCCCGATGGTGACCGACTCGTCAGCATAGCCGGCGTCGAGGACGCCGGACACGGTGAACCTCTGGACCGTGTCCCAGTCATCCGGGGTGAAGGCGCGCGACGCTGGAGTGACCGTCACCGCTCCTGCGTCCTGGCTGGCGGCCTCCACCGTCACACCGGCCGTGGGCTTGCTGTCCAGGACCACGGCGTAGGTCTTCGACCCGCCCTCCGCGACGCTCAGGGCCGTGGGGCTGACCGTGACCCGCGACGTGTCGTCGTCGATGATGGTGACCGTGGCCGAGTCCGCACCGTCGCCCGCCTTGTTCCAGCCTGCGACACTGGTGGCGATGGCGACGGTGAAGGTCTCGTTATCCTCGTCCACCTTGTCGTCCTCTATGGGAATGGTGATGTCCAAGGTGCTGTTGCCGTCGGCGACAGTGACCGGGGAGGCGATTGTCCCCACGTCCGAGGAGTCGGCGTTGCCCGTGCCGGTGGTGGAGTAGGCGGGCGTGACCGTGAACCGCAGCCCTCCCGCGGGCGCGGTTCGCTCAGGGTGATCGTCAGCGTCGCGCTGGCCCCTTCTGCCGCGCTAGCCGTTCGGCCGAGGGAAAAGGTCTTGGCCTGGGGTGGGTCGGTGATGGCAACCGACGTAGTGCTGGTGGTCCCGGCGGAGACTCCCGTGGGGAAGGTTCCGAAGCCCAGGTTGACCGACTCGCCGTCGTCGTCCAGGTTGTCGGAGGTGGCGGCGAAGGTGATGGACTTCTCCGTATCGGTGGCCCCGAAGGTCAGGCTGGGGGGGACCCCTGAGTAGTCGGCGCTGGTGGCCCCGCCCTGGTTGGACTTGGTGATGGGTATGGTGATGCTCCGCTCCGGGGCCACGCTCAGCTTCACCTTGACGCTCACGCTGCTGCCCTCGGCCACGGTGTAGGAGCTCTGCCCGAAGCTCGCGTCCACGTCGGCGGGCAGGTCGTCGTCGGTGATCGAGATTGTGGTCTCGTCGGTGCTGCCCGCGCTCACCCCGGCGGGCAGGGTCCCGAAGGTGAGCTTGACCGACTCGCCGTCGTCGTCCACCGTGTCCGTCGTGGCGGCGAAGGTGAAGCTCTTGGAGGTCTCTCCCGAGTTGAAGGCGACGCTGGCCGGGACGCCGGAATAGTCGGCGCTGGTGGCCCCGCCCTGGTTGGACTTGGTGATGGGTATGGTCACCGTCCGTTCCGGGTCAGCGCTCGGGGAGACGGTGACCGTGGCCTCGTTCTCCTTCACCATCGTGGTGCCGGTGTCGTCGGTCTCGTCCACGCTGTAGGTGGACGACCCGAAGCTCACCGTCACCGGACGCACGTCGTTGTCGGTGACGTTGACGGTGACGGAGTCCGGCGTCAGCCCGGAGTACTTGCCGTCCTGGCTGGTCACGGAGTGGCTGATGGTCACCGACTCGTTGGAGTAGTCCCCGTTCTCCTCCACCCCGGAGACGGTGAAGCTCTTGGCCGTGTTCCAGTTGGTCGTGGTGAAGATCCACGAGGTTGGGGAGACGGTGACAGCGCCGCTGTGCGGGTTGCTCAGCGAGACGGCGCCGCTGTGCGTGGGCTTGGAGTCCAGGACGATGGTGTAGGTCTTGGAAGCCCCCTCGTTGATGTTCAGCGTGGTGGGCGTCACGCTGAAGCCCGCCGTGTCGTCGTCGTTGATGGTGATGGTGGCGGTGTCTTTGCCGTCCCCCGCCTTCACCCACGGCGAGACGCTGGTGGCGATGACCACCTTGAAGGTCTCGGCGTCCTCGTCCAGCTGGTCATCCGCCGTGGGGATGGAGATGCTCTTGGTGCTGGTGTCCTCCGCCACCGTCACCGGCGTGGTGATGGTCCCCACGTCGGCGGCCACCGCGTTGCCTATCCCCGTGGTCGAGTACTGCGCCGTCACGCTGAACGCCAACCCACCCGTGGGCGCGTTCTGGCTCAGCGCGATGGTCAGCGACGCGCTGTCCCCCTCCGTCGCGCTGGCCGTCGCCGTGATCGAGGAGGCGGACGGAGCCCGGGGCCTGGTCACTGCTATCGTGTAGGTCCGAGTGGTGACCCCGTCCTGGGCGGTCACCACCACGTTGACGTCGGTGGACTGGCCGGCGGTCAGGGATATTGCCTGGCTTGCCGTGCCGGAGTCGACGGCGGAGCCGTTCACGGCGACCGTGGCGTTGCTTTCGTTGACCGTGGGCGTGACCGTCACGCTGGAGACGCTGTGGGCCACCTCCGCCGTGTACGCCGTCTTGGACGAGTCGAAGGCCGGTGTGAGCGCCACGTTGGTCGTCCCATCGGAGACCGTCAGGGCGCTCAGCGTCGCGTCCGAGGACCCCGCCCGGGTCACGCTCACCGTATAGGTCTTGGTGACGGACGTATCCTCCGCGGACACCACCACCAGGATGTCCGTGGTGTCGCCCGCGGTGAGGGAGACGGCCGAGCTCTCCGTCCCTGAGTCGACGGCCGTGCCGTCCACCGTCCCCGTGGCGTGGCTCTCGTTGTCGGTGGGCGTCACCGTCACGCTGCTGACGCCATGCTCCACGCTGGCCGTGTAGTTTATCTTGTCGGACGCGAAGGCCGGGGTGAGGGCCACGTCGTTCGTCCCGTCTGACACAGTCAACGCCTTCAAGGTGGCGTCGGTGAAGCCCTGCCTGGTCGCCGTGACCGTGTAGGTCTTGGAGGTGACCCCGTCGTGGGCGGTGACCACGATGTCGATGTCCTTTGGCACGGCAGGAGCGGCGATGATGACGGCCCGGCGGTGGAGGCCAGAGGGATGGTTGTAGCCGACGGCCGCCGGCACATCGTAGGTTGCGTTGACCTGGTTGACGTAGGCGATCACGATGACGTTCTCGACGTTCCTGGGGACTTTCACCGCGTATTGCGTGGTCGCCGAGTCGAAATCCGGGGTGTATCTGTACGTCCTGCCGACCCCGAAGATGATGATGTCGCTCAGAGTGGCGTCGGAGGACTTTTCGGCTGGCTCCATGGGCGAGACGCCCGTGACCCGTTCCTCCCGGCTCTCATAATCTTCACCCCAATCGGTGAGGATGGCCTTGACGGACACGTTGGCGGTCGCGCCGTTGGGGATGCCGGTAATCGTGTACCTGTGCCGGACGTTGGTCCCGAGCTCTCTCCCCTCGATTTCCGCCTCCGAAGTCCGCGGGTTGTAGCTTGTCCCCTCGTGCGTCCAATCCCAGTCGATGACGTACTTGGTGGGCGTGGGGCCTCGGGAGGGGAGCCACGAGACCTGCAACCGCTGGTCGCCCGGCGTGACCTTCACCGAATGCGGCGGGTCTGTGCGGTCATTCGGGAGAGGAACCTAGGCGCGGTATGCCATCCACCGGCCGCCATCCCTCCTGATCTGGACTTGGTACATATTACCGGCAACGCCGTGGATCCTGTAGATCCTCACGCCGGCGCCCCGCTCCACGCCATCCGATCCGCCAGGGTCCTCCCAGGGTACCGTCAGGATGTTCCGGGCGGCGTCCCGGTACTCGCTTCGCCAGCGTATGTAGTGCTTGACGTTCTGATCGGTGTTCTGCCAGCTGACGTCGATGGACGTCCGGTTCCAGATTGACATCTGGACGTTGGTGATTTCGCCCGACTGGGCCCATACTGGCTGGACTGGCGCCAGAAGCAGCACGGCGAGGGCCGTGAGGAGGGCGGGAACTACGAGGCGTCGTGCAGGCGAATCGCTGTGCATACCTCTTCAGGGAGGGGGCACGGGCATGAGCGCCATCAGAAGGCGGCCTATCTCACTGCTGCGGGTATGGAACATACTTGCGCTCTCTCCCTGTCAGCGGCCGTCGTCCTCCCAGTGGGATCAGCGCGGCGGATTGAGCCCAAGCATAGCGATTGTTTCTAAGGCTGCCTCACCGGAACCCCTACTCCTTCTCCGCCCGGTCGCGCGGACATGACGCCTGCATTCCGGGCGGACGAATCCAGCACAACCCTACACCATCAGCCGTATAATCATCCGTATCTTTGAGACCTTATTGTGTGTGGGTTGTTGTATAATCATGCTTGGCTAGCCATATGTTCGGGCTTGGAGCCCCACCTGCTGGCTGATGCCGGAGGGGTTGAGCATCTTCCAGGTCCGGACCGGCATCTCCGAACCCGTGAGGCTCCCCGACCTGACCGAGCACGTCCACGGCCTGGGCTTCACCGACTTCAGAATCCCTCTGCCGGTGGGGGTGTTCCGCTTCATGGCGGCGCCCATGTTCCACCGGGAGGTCCGGGTGGGCCACGTCTTCGTGGGGGACAAGGAGGGAGGGGAGGAGTTCAGCCACTCCGACCAGGAGACCCTGGTGATGTTCGCCGACCAGGCGGCCCTGGTCATCGCCAACGCCCGGGCCTACCGGGAGGAGCGGCTGGCCCGGGCCGACCTGGAGACCCTGGTGAACACCTCGCCGGTGGGGGTGGTGGTCTTCGACGCTAGGACCGGCGAGATGGCCTCGGTCAACCGGGAGGCGCTGCGCGTCGTGGACGGCCTGCGGGAGGAGGGCCGGCCGCCGGAGGAACTGCTGGAGGTGGTGACCTGCGTGCGCAGCGACGGGAGGGAGTTCTCCCTGCGGGACTTCACCATGGCGGAACTGCTCAGCGCTGGAGAGACGGTGCGGGCCGAGGAGATCGCGCTGCGGGTGCCCGACGGGCGCAGCGTCGGCGTGCTGCTCAACGCCACCCCCATCCTTTCCGAGGATGGGGAACTGGCCTCCTTCGTGGTGACCTTCCAGGACATGACACCCCTGGAGGACCAGGAGCGGCGGCGGGCCGAGTTCCTGGCCATTGTCAGCCACGAGCTCAGAACCCCATTGGCGGCGGTCAAGGGCTCGGTGGACACGCTGCTGGAGGCGGCGGGCGAGCTGCACCCAGCGGAGACGGCCCAGTTCCTCCGTATCATCCGGGACCAGTCGGGCCAGATGCGGCACCTCATCGGCGACCTGCTGGACGTGGCCCGCATCGAGACGGGCGCCCTGGCACTGAACCCGGAGCCGACGGACCTGCACGCGCTGGTGGAGGAGGCCGCGAGCCGGTTCCTGGCCGGTGATGACCGGAACCCGCTTGAGGTGGAACTGCCAGAGGACCTGCCCCTGGTGCTGGCTGACAAGCTGCGCATCGTCCAGGTGCTGGGCAACCTGCTGTCCAACGCCGCCGGGTACTCGCCGGAGGGGTCGCCCATCGTGGCCAGCGCCCGGCGTGAGGGGGTGTACGTGGCGGTGTCGGTGGCCGACCAGGGGCGGGGCATGCCGGCGGAGCTATTACCGGAGCTGTTCCGCAAGTTCTCCCGGGGTTTCGGTCCTGAACATGGGGCGGGCGCTGCCTCCGGCGCGGACGGGTCGGGCCTGGGGCTAGCCATCTGCAAGGGCATCGTGGAGGCCCACGGGAGCCGCATCGGGGCCGAGAGCGGCGGCGCCCTGGCCTGGGGGCGCGGTTCACCTTTACCCTGCCTATGGTGGAGGAGCCTGCGGTCATCGCTCCCGCACCGGCGCCGGTGCGTTCCCGGCGGGCGGCCCGGGGCCGGTGCGGGTGCTGACCGTGGACGACGACCCCCAGGCGCTCAGGTACATCCGCGACGTGCTCACACGTGCCGGCTATACGCCCGTCGCCACCGGCGACCCGGCCGAGGTGCCCCGGCTGATGGCGGAGCACAGGCCCCACCTGGCGCTGCTGGACCTGGTGCTGCCCGGCACCGACGGCATCGAGCTGATGAACGAAGTCCACCGGATGGCGAATATCCCGGTGATCTTCCTGTCGGTCTACGGCCAGGATGAGACAGTGGCCCGGGCCTTCGACATGGGGCGGCCGATTACTTGGTCAAGCCCTTCTCGCCCACGGAGCTGGCCGCCCGCATCCGGGCGGCGCTGCGGAAGGGGCAGGAGCCCTCCCCGGGCGAGCCCACGGTATCCTTCTCCGCTGGAGATTTGAGCATCGACTACGCCCGGCGGCAGGTGACGGTGGCCGGGGAACCGGTGGAGCTGACGGCCACGGAGTACGCGGTGCTGTACCAGCTGGCGGTCCACGCGCCCCGGGTCCTGACCCACGGCGTTGTGCTCCAACGGGTCTGGGGTCCGGACAGGGTCGGCGAAGCATCGCTGCTGCGAGACGTGGTGATGAGGTTGCGCAGCAAGCTGGGGGATGATGCCCAGGTCCCCAGGTACATCATCACCGAGCCAAGGGTGGGGTACCGGATGGGGGAGGGGGACAGCGAGCAGTCCAGGACTGAATAGACGAACCCTGGAATTGAAACCAGGGAGTCCCCTCTGAGAGGGGCTGACCCACCCAAAGGAAAAGCCCCTGCCTTATCAGCGGGACTTGGCAACTTCTTCGTTCGGGTGTAGTCGGAAAGACTACCGATCAAACCGCCATCGCGAACCTGATGTGAAAAGTTCTGATTTTATCCAGTTTGGTGGTCCAAAGTTTCCTACTCATGCCGGGCGACGCGCTGGCCGAAGCCCATCGTATCTGGGTCGACTTTCCTCAGAGCCCGGAGTCACCTGTAGGGGCCGATTCAAAGGCCGGGTAAGCCGGCGTTCCATTCCCCACCCTGTCGTGGAACCGGTCCACCTCAACCTTCAAAAAGACGCCAGCAGTCCTTATTCCCGTATCAAACAACCGCCCGTACTCCCCCTGTTTCCACCCCGAACAAAAGTTGCATAGCGTCTTGGAACCCGCCTCTTCAGGAAAACAATCGGGTATACTGATTCAACAAAGGGATACGATGGAGATATTCAACAATAGCCGTTTGGATGGTACGTGGGGGTGATCCATCAGACGAAGAAGACGCGTTGGATACAGGCGTTCTTGGCATCGGATATGGTCTGGCGCGAGACCTCAGCGACGTGGCGACCCAGGAAGGGGTCGAACGCCTGCTGCGCCAAGCCCACGGTAACACAGAGGAAAGAACCATTGCATCTTGGGCGGAGCAGATTTGGATTTCAAGGAGAACATCCACGTCGGTGACTTGGTGGTCATGCCCCGCAGCAGAGAATCAACCATATCCGTCGGCGAGATGGTTGGACAATATCGCTTCCGCCCGGATGCGCCTGGTCTGTTCCACACCAGGGAAGTGTCCTGGGTGAATAAGGCAGTTCTCAGGTCTATTTTGGCCCCGGACTACCAAAGGTTCATGAACGTGCCGGGAAACGTGCGCCATCCCAGCGGTGTCGATGCAGAGCAACGTCTCCGAACTGTCCTGGAAACAGGCCGAGACCCCGGCCCTGGTGACGGAGAAATAACTTCGCCCTGGGACCAGTTCGTTATGCGGGCTAAAGAGTACATTGCCAGCGGCAGGTTGGAAAGCCAGGAGATCGAGTACAAGCGGAAGATTGCGGGGAAGCTGGCACGAGCCCGTGAAGACGTGCTGGCTTCCACTGCGGACTGGCCCGATTCTCTGAAGCGGGCCCTCGCTCCGGTCCCCGGGTTTCCGGTCAACTGGCGCTTGGTTTCCAATTTCAATAATTGGTGTGCCGAGCATGCGAACGATGCCCACGGAGCCTTGACCGGTCTCTGGAGTCGCGAAGACCAGTGGGTGGGGCAACGGATCGATACATTTTCAGAGGCGCTTCCCCGGTCGGCGGTCAGTGGTGCCGGAACCCGCATGAATCTCATTTCCCTCCTGCTGACGGGGATCGATGTGGAACAATATCCGCCGTTCCGGGTGAGGCTGTTCAACGATGCATGCGCCGAGACGGGTTACCCTCGTCCGGTGCCGGGCTCCGGAGAGTCGGCGATGTACGGCCATGCGCTCGATTTTCTCGACCGGTTCATTGAGGAGGCGGCAGCCCGCGGGCTGCAGATGCGCCATCGTCTCGATGCTCAATCGGTGGTTTGGGCCGTCTTGCAGTCCCGGGACGAAGAAACTGAACTGGAGTCAGAAGAAACGCTGGAAGAAGAACCGGTTCGTTTGGCTGCAGACCCCTGGTCCCCTTCTAACCTCGCTACCTTGGCAGGAGAGCTTCTGTGGAAACCCGAAGAGCTGCGGGAGATCATTGAAGACCTGCGGGACAAACACCAGGTGATCTTCTACGGTCCCCCGGGGACGGGGAAGACCTACGTAGCTCGGGCCATCGCCCAACAGTGCCGGCTGAACGGCGGCGACTTCGAAATCGTCCAGTTCCACCCTTCCTACTCCTACGAGGACTTCGTCGAAGGGTTCCGGCCCAGGCTCATGGATGGGCAGCCCGGTTTTGAGCTGGTTTCCGGTCCGCTCCTGCGCATCGCCGACAAGGCCAGGGGGCATCAGGAAGGAACCTTTGTCCTCGTCATCGACGAACTTAACCGGGGCAATGTAGCCAAGGTTTTCGGGGAGTTGTACTTCCTTCTTGAGTATCGGGATGAGGAAGTCCAGCTTCAATATGGCGCCGAACGAGGCGGGTTCACCCTCCCCTCCAACCTCTGGTTCATCTGTACGATGAACACCGCGGACCGCTCCATCGCGCTGATGGACGCGGCCCTGCGCCGCCGGTTCTACTTCGCGCCCTTCTTCCCGGATGAACCGCCAATCAAGGGCCTTCTCCGCCGGTGGCTCCTCCGCGAGGGACAGGGCACCTGGGCGGCCGACCTGGTGGATGCGGCCAACGAAAAGCTGGACCGGGATATGGGAATCGGCCCCAGCTATTTCATGAGTGGCGGTGTGTTGGACCGTCCCCGGGTGAGCCGGATCTGGAACCGTTCAGTGCTCCCATACATTGAGGAGCAGTTTTTCGGGGACTCTGCCAAGCTGGCGGAATTCCATCTGGAGCGTCTGGCTCGCAATTTTGAGGGACCAGCGGAGGCGGACACGGGCATCTCCGGCCACCAACGCGACGCGGGTGATGTCCCGGTGCAGGACGGCGCTGACGGCGCTGACGCTTCGCGAGTATAAGGAACATCCTGTCAACCTCGCCCTTGACCCCGAGCAACTGGTGGGTTTGAAGGCAGCCCACATCGAAGTAAGTCCGTCGGAGTCCAGCGACGCGACGTGGGTGCTTAAACCGTCCTCCCACATAGGCGCGTTGCGCCTGGGGACGCTGTCAATACTGGTCCGCCCCAAGATTCAGGTGGAGCGGGTCATGTTCCTGATCGCCTACGCCCTGGACCCGAGGCATTGTCGGCAATATGTCTCCCACCTGGCGCCTGACGATGATGTCCTGGAGAGCGTCATTCCGGCATTTGTGTATCACACCCGACAGGCGATCCGGCGGGGCCTGCTGCAGGGATACCGCCATGAGGAAGATTCTCTCAACACCGTCCGGGGCCGCATCCGGTTTGCCGACCAGGTCAACCGGCGCCACGGCGTACCCCTGCCTTTGGAAGTGGCTTACGACGAGTTCACCGAAGACATTGAAGAGAACCGGCTACTCAAGACGGCCCTCCACCGGCTGTCCCGCCTTCCCGTCAGATCTCCGCAGGCACGGAAAGACGTTAACGCCTTGCGTCCGGTGTTCAACGCCGTTGGGCTAGCTGCCTAGTTCATGGGGCTCCCCAAGTTCAATACACCCGCCTTAACGACCACTATCGCCCCGCAGTGGAGTTGGCGCGGCTCATCATCGACAATTCCAGCTTGGAACTGCACCACGGGGATGTTGCTGGGGCATCCTTCCTGCTGGACATGAACCGGGTCTTCGAACAGTTCCTGTTTGTTGCGCTCCGGGAAGACCTCGGTTTGTCGGCCAGTGAGTGGCGGAAGGGCAACTTAACCCTGGATGAGGGGAACGCCATCAAGCTGGAGCCTGACCTATCCTGGTGGACCGGCGGGCGCTGTAGGTTCGTGGGAGACGCCAAGTACAAACGGCTGGACAGCGACGCGTTCCGTCACCCGGACGTCTACCAGATGCTGGCATATTGCACGGCCTCGGGTATGCCGTCGGGGATGCTAGTATATGCGGAAGGGGAAGCCGAGCCCGGCGTTTATCGCATCAGAAACGCAGGCAAGACCATCGAGGTGGTTTCCCTGGATCTATCCGGAACTCCAGACATGATCCTCTCCGAAGTAAGGACCATTGGAGCGCGGGTGAGGCGAATGGCGATAGGCCCCATAGCGCCCTGGGCAACCTATCCCCCAGGGAGTTCGCCGTGCTGGCGGAGATAGCTGATTGACCCGCCAGACTAGCACGAAGGTTGGTACAGAAAATGGGGCAGGATCAGGGTAAGGCCAGACAGGTTTCTGTGAGTTAGCAGGACTAATTTACCCCCGTCGGTTGTAACCGGGCTGAACGCCATCGTCGGATTTGAGCCGCCCACTAATTCTATCGGAGGATGGAAACGAAATGGACCTCAAGGGGAAAGACTACAGCGCATTCCTCGTTTAGGATGCTTGCCGAGTTGTTAATAGAGAAGGACGTAATCAGCAAGGAAGAGATTCTAGAACGAATGCAGAGCTTGTCAGACAAGCTCATTCCGGCCGACTGGGATGCCGCCATACGAAATTATCCAGCGGAACAAGTTCAAGCATTGCTCGATTCTGTGGATGGCGGCTACGAGTTCTTCAAACGATCCTTCGTTGATTAGGCTCCAAAGTCCGATGATATGCGATGGCAGGTCGTTGCTTTGTGCTCATTTGGAGCATGCCAGATTCCATGGCCCGATTCAAAAAGGAACCGGAAACCCCACCAACATTCTTGTAGGGGCACCTCACCAGGCGATTCGCCATGGTATTCGGAAGGGTCGTGGCGGAAAGTTGACTGTGGCACCTCAACCCCTGAAATCCGATTTGACCATCGCTGAGAGTAAACAGAAAAGGAATTAGAAAAGCCCGAACCCTTCTCCGTTACAGCGAAGGGCGGCATGATTCGAGCTATCAGTGATTCGGTCCGCCACTTGCTGGGGAAACGTGTCGCCGAGGGGCATGCAGCTGAGCTACACTTCTACTAGGAACCTGATGCGAAAGGTTCTTGACTTTATCCAGTTTGGTGGAGCCGTTGTCCCGGAAAAAGGCGCTTCAAGGTATCATCTATCCAGCAAAAGACTGCTATTATCTTGGTGTTCAGGTCCATCACGCACCTCCATTGGCAACAGCTACTCCAGTAGAGGTGTTTGGACTTGGATTTTCAACCCCACTTATAACTTGCACATCGGGTTAACTACTTGGAGGAACTCCTATGTCATTCAACGTCGTTGCGATCAATCTTATCAATGATCTGAAAATCATACTCAAGTTTGGCGGACCGGACAGCGGCCCATCATCAGGCGGTAACCCGTTCTGTGCATTCGTATCCCTCGGGTTGTTCGTGTGCCTCATCCTGGTCGTGCTTGGGTTCGGAATAGCTGGCGCGATGTCGGGGAGCGAGAATGTGCCGCCACTCATCGAACGGGTGTACACCGCCCTCGTAGGCACCGGCATAGGCATGGCGATACCACTGGGGTTTGTGTTTGTCTTGATGGGCGGCGCGCGCAACCAGTCAGACGATGGTCCAAAAGATGAACGATGATGCAGACCGATTACGGTAATGGAGCGGCTAGTACTACAGTTGCAGATGTGAGAGGCGTGTTTTGTAGTGGCATTGGCGGGCTTGGGCTTGGTGGCGCCGTCTCCACCACGACTAGGACAGGATGAAATCAGGCGGTTGGTTCTCCGTCCATACCAAGCGTGTCAGCAGACGCCGCACCTCCGGAACGGTCACCGGAATCAGATCCTCGTCCGGGCCGTAGTGGCCCCCTTTTCTCCCTGTTCCACTGCCTGATTCCTGATTACTGTCAGATAGGCGTGGGCCAACATGGCCAGGGTGATGTGCCGGTACCAGCCATCCCATTTCCGCACCTCGTGCTGGTCCAGTCCCACCTCCCCTTTGGCCTCCTCAAAACACTCCTCTATGGTCCAGCGCCTCCCGGCCACTCTGACCAGTTCCTCCAAGGCCGTCTCCGACGGGCCGTAACAGACGTAGTAGGACAGTTCCTCCGGTTTGGCCACGCTACGGCGGGTCAGCATCCAGTAGCCCTTGCCCGGTTCTCTCAGCGGCCGTATTTCCACGGCGGCCCAGTCGTACACCCGCGGGCCCTTGGCACCATCGCCGGCGCTGCATCTGATCCAGTCCGGCTCCTCAACTCCACACGCCAGCCGGTCAGCCCTCACCTGACGGGGTCCCCTGTCCGTCAAGGCCCACAGCTTCTCGCTGCGTTTGATGGCCAGCACGTGGGGCACATCCGCCTGCTCCAGCCACAGCCGCAACTTGCGGTCGCTGCCGTAGACCTCGTCCCCGGTAAACCAGGCGAAGGGCACTTCTGACTCAACCGCCCGCTCCAGCATCGACTGGGCCAGTTGCCCCTTGGTCCGGAATACCACATCCTCCGGTACCCCAGCCTCCCGCCGCCGCTCCGAGTCATCAGCCCACACCTGGGGCAGGTACAATTCCCGGTCCAGCAGCGTCCTGCCCTTGGCCGAGGAATAGGCCAGGAACACACCCACCTGAGAGTTCTCAATCCGGCCTGCCGTGCCGCTGTACTGGCGCTGCACCCCAGCCGATTTCTCCCCTTTCTTGAGGAATCCGGTCTCGTCCACCACCACTACGGCGTCAGCGTCGCCCAGATGTTCGACCACATACTGCTTCAGATCATCCCGGACTAGGTCCGCATCCCAGACGTAACCCGACAGCAGGCGCTGCACACCGTAGGGAGTGGCGTCGCCCGCCTGCTCCGCCAACTGCCAGCCGTTCTTGCGCTCCACTGGGCTGAGCAACCCTTTCAGATACTCCAGCGCCCGCCTCCGCGGCTCCGGCCGCCGGAACCTGCCAGCGATGCACTCGTGTACCCGCTCGATGCCCTCTGCCCACCGCACGACCTCCGCCACCTCGACTCTCCCAACAACCACCGCCTCACCTCAACACTCCTTGGTTGACTAAATTCTACCCTCTCCTGATCTGCAACTGTAGTATTAGGGATGAATTGAGACTGACAGGTGGAAACCCACCATCGGAAGTCCTAAGGCAGGCGAAAGGTATCCCAGGGCCGTGACGCGACTTATTAAACTGCAAGACACTTTGCTTTCCTTGGAGAGGCCGCTGACCTCCAATAGTTTAACCTATTTGAATTGATGGTTATTTCCTCCGTTCGCCCTGTGCCTGCCGAAGGGCCTTCCATCCGTGGTTCGACAGGTTCACCATGAACGGACTCCCGGTTTATCCACCAATACTATAGTGGCGGTTTACTAGTGCAATACGGCGTTGCCAAATCGGATGGACTGCCCTACCATCGCTAATCAGGGCTTGTGTGCATTGTTTCGAGGCACCCCGCGCGAGCTATCGCCTCCGGTCGTGTACCGGGGAAGGGAATCGCCGACGATTGTTGGGACAGTGGGAGGAGTCGGTGATATGCAAGGAAAAACGTTCGGCTGGTTCCCTGTAACAGCCTATGGAACGGCTTGTAGACCAACGCAGAAAGCACTACATGCGCTGGGGTTGGTCGTCCAGGTATTTTGTTGATTGGAACCTTCGACCAGGACGGGAGAAGGAGGTGCTTGATTGCCCTCGTATTCTGACTGGAATGAGGCGATTGCGAATTTCTTCGTTGAAGGCGTGCCGCCCGGAGAGGCCGTCTACTTAAGCTTAGACGAGGACGCCTTGGTAGAGATCGCTGCCTACTGGTTCTCTGAAGATAGACTAACAAACCCTGTAAGGGATTTTGAGTCGGCAGTGCGGAAGGCGTGTGTCCATAGGGGTCGGGTTATTCTTCCCAGGACATCACCAAGTTCGCCTGATGGGCCACCTCAATGTTTGGCCTTCTTGGGAGCGATGGTCTTGGCAGCACATAGGATGTCTCCCGAAGGAGGAATTTCCGAAATAAACTATTTCACCCGATTGCGGGAAATCCTGGGTTTGACCGAAGAGTCTGGGAGGCCGCTTGGAATGTCCCCTCCGGCGCCAGAAGAGGCATTATGGGTTGCTTTTGACCAATGGGTCATTAGCAATGAACTGCAGCCTTCAGCTGAACGAGGCCCAGAAGGTCCTACGAAATACACACACTACCCCCTTTCTCAATCCCTGCTAAGGGAGGGAGATAAAGGCAAGCTGGGAAGGGAATTCAAGAGGTTTGAAGGACAGTTAGGCAGAAACGCGGACCGAGAACGAGTTGGAGGCTGGTTCTTCAACCGCGCTGATGACTTTTCTACCAGGCATATCAGGAATCTGGCCAAAGACGCTACAGCGGACAGGTACGAGGCTCTGGTAGACGCAGTGTATAGGGTTTATGTAGATGTGCACTGGGAGGAACAGGGCTTTGATGGCGGACCTGTGCATCGGTCGCCATGGTTGACCACGGGCCTGTATAGGGAATTCGACCCTCTATCCGACCAAGTGTCCTACCTGTTGTTCCCAAGACATCCAGCTAAAGGTTTCCGCGGGCTCTTGGAGATAGTGCATGATGGAAAACTGAGGCCGCTGCGTAGCAGTCGGGATGGCCACTTCTACCCTCTGTGGCCGGTTGACCCACGGGTGGAGAAACCTATCAGGTAACGGGAGACCCATGGGTAGCCGAGTTGCGTATCCCGCTACGCCGCTTTTGGGTCTTGACCCGTGACCCTTTCGACGAAGCCTCGGCAATCTTCGCCAGTCGCGGGTCGCCCAGATTAGGGGAAACATTTCTGCTTCTTTGCCGCATAGAACTCGAGGATCAGATTTCCATTTTAAGGGACGAAGGTCTCTTGGATTGGGTAGTAGACCCCGTGGAACTGCGCAGCCACGAAGGATGGGTTGAGTACCGCGAATGCCTAGTCCTGTCCGCCAATTGGGATGGAGTCATTTTTCAGATACCTGAACTTTTCGAAGAGCTCCGGCCACGAAGCAGGGCGTCCATTTCCTTGCAAGGCGGGTTGAAGACGGACCGGAGAGATACCTGGCTTGAAGGATACTTGCCGAGCATTTTCGTTACGTCCTTTGACCAAACGTGCCGGGTGCGGGTAACCAACGTGTTGCAGCCGGACGACGAACTGGAGTTGGACGACACGCTAAGCGCAAATTCCTCGGTAGCTTTGCCTCGCTTGGAAGTGGGAAATTATTTGATTGAAGTCGATGGCGAACGTGGAAGCACTTCCGACCGTCGGCACCTTAGAGTTGTGTCTTGGGATACGCTTCGGCCAAGAGAACCTTCTGAAACCTACAGGGCTTCCGTCAACGGTTATTTCCTAATTGGTGGACTGATCGCCACCGACAATAAAGAGGATTAAGGTTGGAAAGGAAGTACTTCTACGCCCGGACGGTCGGAACTCCGGAATCCGTTCTCCAAAGGATCACCACGACTGTTGTGGCCGCCGATCTGGCTTCGGAGATACCTTTGGTTAAGCTTGAACGGAGGGCTAGAAGCGAGTTCTATGTATTCCTGTGTGTAGATTGTGAAGAAACGCACGGCATCCCTGGCGGATTGGGGAAATCCCTGCAGGAGTTGGGGCTCCGGTTTGATGAGAACGTGCCGTTGTTACCAGACCAAATCAAGACTATGGTACAGCGCCAGGATATCGAAATTCACGGATTTAGCGCACTGCGGTACCGAGAAAGGGAATATGCAGACCCGGGCGACCCATTCGACCAACCCGGGCTTGCTCTAACGAGGTCGGTATCACCCGAGTCAAGTATACTGATGGAGCGGCTACTTCACTGGTTATCCGCTCAAGGAGACGGCACTTGGGGGGATTCAAACAAGCTTGCGATGTATTGCAATTGATGCACGACGGGCGGGAAGCCCGGTCAGTACTCCGCCGCTTCGTTCTCCTCGGCCACACGGACCTTTCTCCCGATGGTTCGCGATGGTCGGTTGCTCCACCGGTGTTGGTTAGGTTTCCCGATAACCCCAACGGCGGCTTCCTTTGTGGCCGGAGAACTGAGTCCTTCTTGAAGAAGGTAGGAGAAACATCGCGTCTCGTAGAGACACCCCATCACCATTATGCCGGACCTCCAAGGCTGGACTTCCCTAAATTTGATAGTGCAAGCGACGCTGGTCTCGAAATAACCGACGGTGGGATAGCTTCAATCCGGCTCGCCACCCTACTTCCGAACCTAAGAGTATGGATGGACTCTTTGCAGACTCTTGGCGGCCTGGCGGTTTCATCCTTGCAGGTGGAAAAATGGCAGACGGAAGGGTTCCAGTCCTGTGACGCTTTGTATGAACGGGATGGCGTCTATTACGGGGATTCGGGTATGTATCGGGTGCGACGGGAGGGGGACCGTTCCGGCCGTGCCTTGACCGTCTTTTTTGATGAACCTAACCAGAGATGGCTCCGTGGCGACTGGTACGGCTTGCGGTTCTTATCCCTGGGAATCGGTGGCTCCGGCGCAGAAGCCGTTCACGAGTCGGACGCGGGAGTACTTTTGATACCAGTTGCCCAACGCTGGCCTTTGCTCTATGAGAGAGCTTTGACTCTTGCTTCAGGGATGTTGCCGGAGAGGGCCACCAACCCAGATTGGCTTTCTTACGCAAACATATCATCGGACCTGGCCAAGGAACTATGCCGGAAGCTCAACGTGGATCTTCGGGAGAGTTAAGCCTTGCATGACCTTACAGGAGCGTATGAACGTCTGAGCGACGTTTACCGGAAGTACATCGAGAGTGCATTTCCTCTTCGGTATCCGAATATGGTAGCCGAGAGAAGGTCCCTTTACGCGGCATCAGACGTCCTGTCGCAACCTCCCCTATTGGAACCAACCCCAGTCTATCCTTCTTCAGGCCTTACATTGTCCGATGCCGCCGCCCAGTTACCGGAGGAATATCGCGGACTACCGGACCTCGCTCAGGAACTGTTGGGGGACTCGGGCATCCGGTTGTGGAAGCATCAATGGGAAAGTCTTAGGACTGTCCTTGAGGAAAAAAGAGACCTGGTTGTGACTACCGGTACTGGTTCTGGTAAGACTGAATGTTTCTTGCTTCCCGTGTTTGCTGAATTGGCGCGGGAATCGGAGAGTTGGCCCGTGAGTCCGGCACCTCCCGACGGTAGAAAGTGGTGGAACGACGGGAACGTAACTTGGCAAAGTCAGTGGGCACACTCCGCTAGAAGTGCCAACGGGCTCCACGCAGTCAGGGCAATGGTACTTTACCCTTTGAATGCTTTGGTCGAAGATCAACTCCGCAGGCTGCGCCAGACTCTGGATTCTGACGAGGTCTTGCGGTGGCTGGATTCTCGGCGGAGCGGGAACCGTGTGACATTTGGCCGATACACAGGTGCTACACCTGTACCAGGTGTCCCGACTAACGACGCTGCCGTTCAACGGCTTAGGGACAGGCTGCGTGCGATGGCCGATGAAAGCGATGCAGTTAGAAATGATCCAGACCTGCCCCCGGAAGCTCGATACTATTTTCCGAACGTAGATGGCGGAGAAATGTGGTCACGTTGGGATATGCAAGAAACTCCGCCGGACATCTTCATTACAAACTACCACATGCTGAACATCATGCTTATGCGGCAGGTAGAGACCAGCATATTCGAGAAAACGAGAATTTGGCTCAAGTCCGACCCTGCCAATAGGGTTTTCCTGATCGTCGACGAGTTGCATTCTTACCGGGGAACTGCCGGCACGGAAGTTGCTTATATTCTCCGCCTATTACTACAACGGTTGGGGCTTTCCGTTGACTCGGACCAGCTGGCGTTCTTGGCAACTTCAGCCAGCATAGACGACACTCCGAAATCTCGGCAATTCCTTAGAGAGTTTTTCGGGCGTGACTGCTTCAAAATAGTGTCGGAGGCCGAGGAGCAGCCAGAAGTAGGCGCACACCGCCTAATGGCGCCATACCGAAAGGCGTTCGAGGATTTCGCCGACAAAGTACAAGCCGAAGTGCTTAATCCCATGTCGCCACCCGAAATAGATTCTCCCGAAACCCGCGAAGCGATGAGCAAGCTTGCCCGAACCCTGGACCAGTCTATTGAAGACGATGGTGAACCTGCGGTTGTGTTGGCCAAGGCGTTGACCAGCGCCAAGGCGGACCATTCCATACGGGATGCTTGCATGGAGGTCAGCGGCAAGATCCGTGCTACCAAGGTGCCCGACCTGGACGAAGTGTTGTTCAGCCCACGGGATTCCAACGGCGTTGCCTCGGACGCGATGCGAGGCTTGCTTCTCGCCTTGGGAATGAGCCGCCACGAAGCCAACAGTATGTCGCCGCTACCTGTGCGAGGGCATCTTTTTTACCACAACGTACAGAATATGTGGGTCTGTGTTAATCCGGAGTGTGATGAGACGTGGCACTTGGGAAACGATTCGTCCGACGAAAGTGTCACCGAAATGACAGGACCTGTCGGCGCACTGCATATCCGGCACCGCCTTGCTTGTTCTTGTGGCGGCCGTGTCTTGGACTTATTAGTTTGTGAGGTTTGCGGCGAAATACTACTTGGCGGGTACCGCGGCAAAGCTGAAGTTTCCGGCACACCCATCGAAATTCTCACCGCCGACCTCCCCAACATCGCGGATATGCCCAGGCGGGTGTCAGAGGACCGCAATTATGGTCAGTATGCTGTCTTCTGGCCTCTCCACAATGACGAAGCGCATGGCGAGCCTGAAGACATAGAGTTTACCCACTCTAAGATTGGTCGCAGGTGGGTCCGTGCCAGGCTCAATGTCAAGTCTGGACAGCTAATCAAGAGCGCTGGTCCGACTGGGCCGAGGGAGATATCGGGATGGAACTACACTATCCTTGGAAGGGATGCGGACAAGCAGGATGCGCTCCCTGCCAAATGTCCACGCTGCGACGCAGACTACCGGCGTCGCAATCTTGACACGCCCCTGCGGCTGCACCGTACCGGCTTTCAAAAGGCTTGCCAAGTGGTGTCCGGCGCCCTTGCAAGAGAAATGCCGCTGGAGCGGGGCAATAGGCCAGGACGCAAGTTGCTCATTTTCACTGACAGCCGTCAGGACGCCGCGAAGCTAGCTTCTGGAATGGAGCAGGATCACTATCGGGACATGGTCCGGAAATTGTTGCTCAAGGCCCTAGACGAATACTGGGGAGCATTCGAGGCTGCTACCAGGCACGGTGCTAGGTTGGCAGGCGGTGCGGAAAAGCTGACCTCAATCAATGCCAAATTGGGAAAGGCCCTAGCTGTCGGCAACTCAGACCGTGACCAATACCTGGCATCGCTATTCGATCCCGGACTGAACAGCGAGCTTCTAATCTGGCTGCTTGGAGGTCAGAGCAACAACCCTGATGCTCTGCAAACCCTCCTGAGTATGATTCAGGACTATCCGGGTCGAGTTCCCTTAACTTCAATCAGGGATAAAGTCAAGCAGGACTTTCTACAATTGGGGTTCAACCCAGGAGGGAATGGATACAATATATCCCAATATACGTCGGACGGAGTTCTTCATCAGTGGCATGAGTGCTATTCGTGGTCGGGCACAGTACCGCAAGAGAAAGCACAACTCCCTCCTCAGGCGATTCGTCTATTGGGCAGGATCGATGACTCGTTAACCAGCGAGCTTATGTTCGCGCTGTTTCAGCACACTGCTAGGACACTGGAAGGACTAGGTGCGGGTTGGGCCACACTCAGCCCTCCCCAGGATGCGGAAGAAAGCGAAATAAATGCTGTGGAGTCGGTTATCCGACAATTGGGAGTCAGGAGGCGATACACGGGACAGCCCTACTTCTGGGGCGCGTCAGAAATCCCGAGGTCGGGGATTAACCTGCCACGAAAAACGCGGGATTTCCTCGGAGCTGCGGGTGTCGACGAAGAGAAAATCGTTAACATATTGCGGAATTCTGGGGTTGGCGTGTTGGATGATCAGGCCACACTGGGAATTTCACCACGGAACATCTTTATCACCAAACCTACGATCGAAGAAGGACGAACGCAGGCGGACGGGTGGCGATGTCCTAAGTGCAATGCGTTCTATCTGCATCCTACCGGTCGAATTCCCGTCTGCCCAGACTGTCAGGATGTGCAACTTCGGCCCGACAACAAGCGTGAGAATTTCGACTACTATGTTTACTTGGCTGAGCAGTCTGGACCAGTCTTCCGCCTGCATTGAGAGGAGCTGACCGGCCAAACCGATGACGGCGATCGTCATAAGCGTCAACGGCGGTTCCAAGAAGTATTTGTCGGCAACGAAAAGGATGTCAGCCGGGTGGAGGGCGTCGATCTACTGAGCGTAACAACGACTATGGAAGCAGGGGTGGACATTGGAGCACTAGAATCGGTTGTGATGGCCAATATGCCTCCCCGCAGGTTCAACTATCAGCAGAGGGTTGGACGTGCAGGACGCCGAGGCGCGGGTGTGTCGTTGGCAGTTACTTTTTGCAGGGGACGGAGCCACGATGATTATTACTACCAGAGGACAGAGGAGATAACCGGGGACCCCCCACCGCCCCCTTATGTGGACATGGGGAGCGAGACTATCTTGAAGCGTGTATTTGTAAAGGAACTGCTGCGTCTGGCATCTCTTGATGTTGGCTCGTTGGGGGATGACGGATTTCGGGACAGTGTGCATGGGGAATTCGGACCGGCAGAAGAGTGGACCACACGGGCAGGTATCGTTAAGGAATGGCTGAACTCCCCGGATAATGAGGCGACAATCCGCGGTATCCTCGAAAACCTACGGACCGAGACAAAGTGGGGGGGAGAAGTAGGAAAGGCATTTTGCGAAAAAATGCTCAGCTATGCCAAGCATGAACTGGTTCAAGACATATCGGAGAAGGTTAACGACCCGAATTATCGCCAAGATGCTCTGAGCGAGCGTCTAGCCCATGCAGGGGTTCTGCCGATGTTTGGGTTCCCCACCGATGCCCGCTTGCTGTTTACAAGGGGCAGATACTCTCCAAACCCGTGGCCACCGTTAGATGGCACTGTCGACCGGGGTCTCGACGTCGCAATTTCCCAGTTCGCGCCCGGTTCTCAGATCGTTAAAGACAAGGCTGTTCATACCGCCTGTGGTGTCGCAACTTTTTATCCGTTAGGCAACACCGTGCGTCTGGGAAACGGCTTTGACCCTCCCATGCCTCAAATCAATGACAGGCCACTGTCGTTTTGCGACGAGTGCAAGAGTATTCAATATCGGGAAAACATGACCGATTTACGGCCCTGTGAAGTCTGTGGCGCTGTTAGTGAGGCACCTATGGACGCTAGAGATCCGACGGGTTTCTTCACGGATTTCCAGCCGGAAGACTGTACCGGCGTGTTCGAGTGGACGCCAAGATCAACGTTGCCCGCCCTCACGTGGGGGATAAGAAACTATCTCAAAACGGTAGGAGTCGAAAGGGAGAGGGATAATCCGGTTCGGTTAGGATGAAGGGGGATCTGGTGAGGCGGTGGATGATGACGGGAAAGAGCGACACTTTGGCAACGATTTGGGAGGTTCCGGACGATCTGTGGGAGCAGATTCACCCGGTGATTCTGGAAATGGACCCTCCCAAGGCTACGGGACGGAAGCGGGTTCATCCCAGGCGAATCCTGGACGGCATCATATTCCGCATGCGCACCGGCTGCCACTGGAACCGCCTGCCCCGGGAACTGGGGGACGACAGCACCATTCACCGCACTTTCCAGCGCTGGGTGGAGTTGGGTGTGCTGGAGCGCATCTGGGCGGAGTTGGTCTCGGAGTGCGAGGAACTGGGTGGTGTGGATTGGGAATGGCAGGCTGCCGATTGCGCCATGGGCAAGGCCCGTTTTGGGGGGATTCAATAGGCCGCAATCCCACGGACCGGGGCAAAGCAGGCAGCAAGCGGAGTATCCTGGTCGACCAGGGTGGAGGGCCATTGAGCTTGGTGGTAGCCGGAGCCAATGTTCACGACACCAAGCTGCTGGACATGACCTTGAATGGCATAGTGGTGGAGCGTCCTGATGCCGCGATTGAGCATCTGTGCCTGGACAAGGGATACGACAATCCAACGGGCCGCGAGGCGGTGGCGGCTCACGGATACCGGGGGCACATCCGGCGGATAGGGGAGGAGAAGCTGGACACCGCAGGAGTGAAACGCCATCCGGCCCGACGGTGGGTGGTGGAACGCACCCTGGCTTGGCTATCCAAGTGCCGGGCGATCCTGGTCCGGTACGACAAGAAGGCATCCAACTACATAGGCCTGATCCAACTGGCCTGCGCCCTAATCTGGTACCGGCGGCAACGGCAACTCAGGGTTTTGAGATAGTTTCTAAGTGATGGGGATAAGACATCGGTGGGAAACTGCGATGTCTTGTCCTTCAGCGACGATATCCTTTCCATCAACGACAATAATGGAACGGGCGGCTTTGGCTTCCAGCGAGCTTCGATTAGGGGTTATGGGAGAGGCGCGTATGCAGTTGAGCCTCGGCCAGACAGCCCTATTTCTGTTGCGGGGGATCCGCAAAAAATAGCTTTACTAGCGCGCCGCCGAACCGACATTTTGGTGGCAAGCGTGAGGTCCTGGCCCGGAGGGAGTGTTCGCGGATCCTAGATCTACGGCGGGGCGGGCCGCTTGGTATTCCTTTTCCTTCTTTTTGCGCAGTGCCTCCGCCGCAGTGATGGATGTGGATACTCAAGAATTAAACGCAGGGTTTCGCCCAACCCGAGAGAATGGAGAAGTGATGGGCCAGACGTTCCTCTCGGACACGCTGCAAAATGGTGCCGGTTACTGTTGGTGGTTGGGTCAGAGCGAAAACTTCGAGAGAGTCTTGCAACAAGGGGACAGCACGATTGCCCAGGGTATTGCCTCGCTATGGGCTGACGCGCCTCACTCCGAAGAGTGTGACACATCCTGCAATCGCTGTCTTCGAGATTTTTATAACCTTCCCTACCACAGAGTATTGGATTGGCGTCTCGCCATAGACATGGCCCGGCTGGCGTATAACCCTTCAACTGCTGTGGACCTAAATTCTCCCTGGAGTGATCATGGGAATCCTTGGTAGCCACTTAGCGACGGCGAGAACGCCCAGGTTCCCGTATTGCTGGAGAATCTTGGGTTCAGCCGTGAACTCGAACTAAGCGGTCTGTTGATATTCAGCCACCAACCCTTAAAGAGAGTGGGCATCCTTCGCCATCCCTTGTGGACTGACGAGCACCCGCTCTATCGTACAGCCAAATCTCAGGCAGAAGAAATATACAATGGGTACACTGTCCAACCGTTAAATCCCTTTGAGGTTATTAGGCACCCAGCAGGTATATTGGTGTAAATGTGTTGATGTTCTACGATTCGGTCACCTGCTAACTGTTCGGCGAAAATGTCACCCTTATGAGGGAAGTGACATTGAAACAGCGAGAACAGGCAAGAATCCAGGTGCTCAACACCGTGCTGGAACACCACCTACCCATCGCCCAGGCAGCGGAGATCATGGGAATCAGCGAGCGCCACACCAAGCGCCTGCTGGCCGCTTACCGCAAGGACGGTCCTGCCGCTCTGTCCCACGGCAACCGGGGACGGAGGCCCCACAACGCTGTTCCCGAAGCAGCGGCGGCCGCCGTGGTGAAGCTGGCCAGCAACGGCTACGCGGGCGCCAATCACAGCCATTTCACCGAGATGCTCAGGAAGCGTGAGGGCATCGACCTGAGCCGTCCGACGGTGCGTCGCATCCTGGTCAAGGCCGGGATCGGCAGTCCCCCCCATCCGCCGGTCGCAGCAGCACCGGTTCCGGCGCAAGCGCATGCCCCAGGAGGGGATGCTGATCCAGGTGGACGGCAGCCCCCACCCCTGGCTGGAGGAACGGGCAGAGAGGTTCGTCCTGCTCCTCGCCGTGGACGACGCCACCGGCACCGTGGCCTAGGCCATCTCCACACTACCGAGGACACCCGGGGCTACCTGGTGCTGCTGGAGGGACTAGGGCGTGTTTGCAAACTATAGCCAGAGTAGCAACGACCCGATTTGGAGCATTGCCAGATAGTTCTCGGCCTTCTTCTCATACCTGGTGGCGATTCGACGGAACTGTTTCAGCCGGTTGATGGTCCGCTCCACCAGATTGCGTTGCCGGTACAGGGCCCGGTTGAAGGGACCAGTGCGCCGTTCGTTGGTTCTCCGCGGGATGGTGTAGCGAATCCCTCGCCTTCTGAGATAGGCCCTGATCCTGTGGCTGCTGTACCCTTTGTCGCCGCAGACTCGCTGGGGCTTGATGCGGGGACGGCCACGCCCCGGAGCGTCTCACCTCCCCTTGGATCATCAACTCCTCGAACACGCTGGCCTCGTGCCGTTGACCCGGGGTCAGCACCAAGGCCACCGGCTTGCCCTGTCCCTCGACCCTCAGATGGATTTTGGTCCCGAACCCTCCCCGGGAACGGCCCAGCGCCTGATCGCCCTCCCCCTTTTTGCCCCAGCTGCGTGCTGATGCGCCCGCACGTTGGTGCCGTCCACATAATGGACTTCCCACTCAACCCGCCCACTGGCATCGGATTCCCGCTGCACCTCAGCCAGAAGCCGGTCCCACAACCCCTGCTTCCGCCACCGGTAGAAACGGCTGGCCACCGTGGCCCAGGGGCCAAAGCGCTCGGGTAGATCCCGCCGGGGGGCGCCGGTGCGCAAAATCCACAAGATCCCGTTGATGACCGTGCGATGGTCCCTCCCCGGTCGTCCGGTCCTCGGCTTCTGGGCCGGCAGCAATGGTCTCAGTCGTCGCCACTGATCATCCGTCAAATCCCCGCGTCCCAACCGCCTCACCTCTCACTTCAACCTGTCTCATTCAGTTTAGGCCCCTCTATTGGGTTTGCAAACACTCCCTAGTCCGGCAGTGGGGAATTCCCCTGGCTCTCTACAGCGACCGGCACGCGGCCTTCAAGTACAACGCCCGCCAGGGGCCGGCCCAGTACGAGTCGACCCAGTTCGCCCGGTGATGCGGGAGCTGGGCATCCAGCAGATCTTCGCCATGTCACCCCAGGCCAAGGGACGAGTAGAGCGGATGGCCAGCACCTTCCAGGACCGGCTGGTCACCGAGCTGCGCCTGGCTGGCGCTGCTACTATGGAAGAGGCCAATGCCATCCTGAAGGAATACCTGCCCCGGTTCAACCAGCGGTTCGCCGTGGCGGCGGAGCAGCCGGAGACGGCCTATCGGCCGGTGCCGGAGGACTTCTCTCTCACCGAGACGGTCAGCATCAAGCACACCCCCAAGGTGGCCCGAGACAACACGGTGAAGTACTAGTGGCGGGTACTGCAACTGCTGCCGGGGGCGGACCGCCCCTACTATGCCGGCCTGAGAGTGGACGTCCTGGAGCGGGCCGACGGGGAGCTGATGCTCCGCTGCCAGGGGGAGGCTGTGGATTTCCAGGAGGGTGAACCGCCCGCCGCGTCCCTCTGGGGAGAGGGCACCGGCCGCGCCCTCCTGCCGGATGAGCCACAGCCTGCCAGTGGCCTGGCCGGCAGCCACTTGGATGAGGACCAGCGGAAGCTCCTGGCAGAGCTGGAGTCGTCAGTGGAGAAGCGAGCCAGAGCCAAGAAGTCAACCAAGAAAGCCACCGCCAATGGTCGGCCCGTGAAAGAAAAACCGGTGCGCCACCAACCGCACCGGAAGCCTACTCCCACCCAGCAGGCCCGGTGGGAAGCTGTGCAGCAGGCCAAAAGTCAGGGACTCTCCCTGCGGGCCATCGCCAGGGAACTGGGCATGTCCCGGGTGGCTACCAGGAAATATGCCCTGGCTGAGAGTCCCCCAACCAAGCTGCTGAGCGCCAAGGAACGGGCCAAGGCTGAAGCTCTGGCTGAACTCCAGATGGCCGCCGATTAACCATGGTGACATATTCGCTTTTCAAAAAAAGGGGACCTAATCGCTGGACAACAACAAATCCCTGGGTCAATGATGTTGTAAATCGACACATATTGGCCTCTCAGAGATAGAGCAAGCGGTCAGAAGGATAGACCCAACAGTCGCCACCGGCACCTGAATTAGTAAATTGGCTGGTGCACCGACGTACTCTTTTACCTGTGGTCAGGCTTCCTTTCTTCGGTGGCACTCCCAGCCAGGAGGCTATTCTGTCGTGGGTGGACCCATCACTCGCTGGCAATTCCTCAGACCAAACTGAGAGGGGTCTAACGGGTCACCTATCGTCGATCCGCATTACCTACCCGGCTGCTTCCAGATCGAGCGCCCACGAGTACCTCAGTTTTCTGTTGCTATTGTTTCCGTCGAATGAAGATCTCCTCGAATGCAGCCTGGCAGGGGATGAGGACGATGGCGAACAGGAGGAAGGTCAAGTATTCCCAGGGGTTGGGCGCCTGGAAGCTCACCTCGGCCTAGTGTTGAGTCAAAGCTGAAGTGTCAGGATATAACCGGCGGAGTTTGGTTCTGGCGTCCTTGGCGGTGAAACGCCAATTGATGGTTGCCCCCATGGCATTTCGCTCCGCCTCGCAAGCGCTGATATTCCTTTTCAGGGCGCATTCATCAGGGTTGCGGCCCTTGAGACAGGCCCGGGCCAGTACGCTGAACTCGATCTCCGCCATGTTCAGCCAGCTGCCATGCTTGGGGGTGTGGTGGAATCCAGGCGCTTTGCTATGCGACGCGCCTCAGCCGCCGGAAAGGTCTCGTAGAGGGCCGCCATCCTATGGGTGTTCAAATTGTCCAAGACCACTCGGATCACTGGGACATCCGGGTAGGCCTCATCCACCAGCCAGCGGATCTGATGGGCAAAGTCCTGCATCGTGCGCCGTTCCGTCACCTCCACATGCCGCCAGCCCGCCAAGGGCTCGCAGGTAAGGAACAGGTTGCGGGTCCCAGCCCACAGGTATTCGTAGTCCTCCCGCCTCAACCTTCCGGGCTTGGCGGGTAGCGGGTCGCTGATGTCTGCCAGCAACTGGGTGGAGGTCTCGTCAAAGCAGACCACCGGCCTTTCCGGGTCGTAGGGTTCGGCGTAGATATCCAGCACGTCCTCCATGTGGGCCACAAAGCCGGCGCTCACCTTGGGAATGCACCATTGTTTCTTGCGCCACGGCTTGAGCGTGTTTTTTTCAGGTGCAACCGCACCGTCTCGTGCGACAAGGACTCCACCAAACCGAGTTCCACGGTCTTGCCCGCCAGGGCACGCAACGTCCAGTGATCCTGGCCCTCGGGTGCCGGACTGCAGGCCAAGGCGATGAGGTGAGCCTCCGCCCGATCGTCCAGCTTCCGGTACCGGTTGACCTGGTTACGGCGATGCAGCACCTCGTCCAACCCCTCCTCGGCGTATCGCCGCTTGGCTCGGAACACCGTGCGCTCCGAGATGTCCAGAGCGGCCGCCACCTGGGTGGCGGTCCAGCCCTCGTCTATCTTGAGCAGAATGCGCGCACGGGTGATTGCCTGGGCCGAACTCCGGCCCGATCGGATCATTCTCCGCAGTTGCCCCTTTTCCTGCCATGAGAGCTGAACCTCATACTTTTCCTGAACCATGAACGCCACACCTCACCCAGCACAATTCCCCACCCAAAGGTAGCACCACCCTTCATCGGAAGATATGCCTGACACTACCAGTTTGACTCGGTACTAGACAAGACCCGGGTTGTCGCAACGCGTCCGGGGCATTCCTAGACACGGTACGGGACAGCCACTCCAAGGCCCTGGTGGTCTTCGACTTTGAAGGCTGCGGCGAGAATCGGCTGGATGCCTCCCAACTTGAACTGCGGTTGGAACAGGAGATGGGCAACCGTGGTTGGGAGGAAGACCGGGCGACATACGTTGTCATCGAACCTGAATTGGAGGCCTGGGTCTTTGGCGCAGCCTACCACCATATCCAAAGGGTCGTTGGATGGAACGAGTCTCAGCGTCCCCTGGATTGGCTGGTTTCCAACGGTTATCGTTCCGAATCAACTGGAAAACCTGAAGATCCCAAGGCAGCTTTGGAAGCTCTCTTGTTCCAATCAAGGAGGACGCGGTCCGCGAAAGTCTACGAGGACCTCGCCCGTAATGTCAGTCTCGCAAGCTGCCAGGACCACGCCTTCCGCAAATTCCGCTCAACCCTCCACCGCTGGTTCCCTCCCGGCTGAACCATGAAAAATAGGCGGCGTCCATCGGACGCCGCCCTTGGAGTCGCTCTATCACCCCGGCTCTACTAATCCCGGAACCGGAACTCCTTCAAATCGTCCGCGATTATCAACTGCGCTTCCGTCTGCTCCTGGATGTCCTCCGGGCTCCACCCGGGCGCGTACTCCCGCAGCTTGAAACCCTCCGGCGTCACCTCGAACAGGCCCAGGTCCGTGGACACCAGCGTGACTGCTCCTGGAGCGGTGACCGGCAGTTTGCACCGCTTCAGCATCCGCGGCTTGCCGTCCCGCTGGTTGTGCTCCATGGCGATGAAGACCCGCTTGGCGCAGGCGGCCAGGTCCATCGCCCCGCCGATTCCGCCTCCCTTCCGGTTCGGAATGCGCCAGTTGGCGAAGTCTCCGTTCTCAGCAACCTCGTACGCCCCCATCACCGTCACGTCTATCATGCCGCCCCTTATCAGGGCAAAGGAGTCGGCGTGATGGACGATCGCCATCCCCGGCATGGCGGTCACGTTCTGCCCGCCGGCGTTGACCAGGTGCTTGTCCTCCTCCCCGGCGGGGGCCAGCGGACCGTATCCGATGACCCCATTCTCCGAGTGGAAGATGATCTCCTTGGACGTATCAACGTAGTTGGAGCACAGCGTCGGCATACCAACACCCAGGTTCACGATCCATTCGTCCTGGAACTCCATGGCCAGCCGGTCGCACATCGCTTGTCGCTCGAGTCTGGGTTTATCAGTCATCAAAGTCCTCCGCTTCCTTCCCGATGACCGGGCCGGATGGGATCTAGTCGAATATGCCGTCGGCGGGAATCTTCACCAGCCGGTCAACGTAGACCCCGGAAACATGGATTTGGTCCGGGTCCAGTTCCCCCACCGGCACTATCTCGCTTTCAACTTCCACCACCGTCGTCTTGGCTGCGATGGCCATCACCGGATTGAAGTTGCGCTGCGCCATCCTGAACTGCAAGTTTCCGAAGGTGTCCGCCTTCCACGCCCGGATGAAAGCGAAGTCCCCCGGCAGCGGATGCTCCAGCACGTGCATCCGTCCGTTTATCTCCCGGTGCTCCTTGCCCTCGGCGAGTTCGGTGCCCACGCTGGTGGGAGTGTAGAATCCGCCGATTCCCGCGCCCGCCGCCCGCATCCGTTCGGCTAGGGTGCCCTGGGGCACCAGCTCGGCGTCGATTTCGTCGTTGTTGTACATGCGGACAAAGGGAGTGACCTGGGATGGGTGGGTCGGAGCGGTGAAGGCGCAGATCATCTTCTTCACCTGGCCCGCTTCGATTAGCGTGCCGGCATCCACCTTTTCGTCCAGGGTTCCCGCGTTGTTGGATACCACGGTCAGTCCCTTGGCCCCTTGCCGGTTCAGAGCCGCCAGCAGGTTGCGGGGGACGCCCACTCCGCCGAAGCCGGGGGACATTACCGTCGACCCGTCGGGAACGTCGGCCACCGCTTCGTCGAACGTTTCGTATATCTTGTTCTTCATTTCGATGGGACTCCTGCCTTGCCTGACCCTTGAATTGTCAGGGCATTCCATCCCCGTGCCGGGGATTGCTTATTTATAGCTTATCCAGTCTCGGGTATCAACTAAGCCTCTTGACAACGGGTAGGATAACCCGAACAATCCTTTTGGCCCAGGAAAGCCTGGTGTGTCTGCACCAGTCCCGCTGTGCTGATTCGAAGCTGCATCCTCTCGGACATCCGGTAACTTTTCAATGGGGAGGCGAAACATGACTGCGACCAATCATCTTACTCACGTTTACGTCGGACTGGCGGGCGAGGGAGATTTCATCGGCGGAGGCGGCCTGTACCGCCGCGCCGAGGGCGACGACCAATGGGTCAGCATCACCAACGGTCTGCCGGAAAACCCCCAGGTGCGCGCGTTGCTGGTCCACCCCGACAACCCCAACATCGTCTACGCGGGCACCCATGACGGCCCCTATCGCAGCGACGACCGCGGCGGCCATTGGGAGCCGCTGGATTCGCTGAAGCGAGACGTCTGGTCCTTGGCCTTTCACCCCAACGACCCCAACACCATCTTCGCCGGATACGAGCCCTGTGCGGTGTACCGCTCCCAGGACGGTGGCGCCCACTGGGAAGCCATGAACACCAATGGCGTGGTCTACCCCCACATCACCACCTACATGCCCCCGCTGGGCAAGCGGGTCATCGGCATCGCCGCCGATCCGTCCAACCCGAGCGACATGTACGGCGCTATTGAGGTGGGCGGCCTGATTGGAAGCCGGGATGGCGGCGAGACCTGGACCCAGCTTCTCGATGGCCCCTACGTCCGCAACAACACCCTGGACCTTCACGGAGTCCAAGTTAGCTCTGCCGCCCCAGGCACCGTGTTTATCATCACCCAGGTCGCCATGTTCCGCAGCCGCGACCGGGGCCGCTACTGGGAGCACATCCAGGTTGAAGAGATGTTCCCGGGCGGCAGTTACTGCCGGGGCCTGCTGGTGGACCCGGTCCGCCCCGATACCATCTACCTCGCCGCCGGCGCGGGCGGTGGCGGGGCTCCTGCCGGAACGCAGGAACTGGGAGCGCTGTTCCGCAGCCGGGACACCGGCGAGACCTGGGAGCGGGTGGACATTGGCGGCGAACCCCCCAAGCGCATGTTCCAGATTGCCGTCGACCGCGCCGCGCCCCAGAACGTCTACTGCTGCGACTACGACGGACGGGTCTTCGCCAGTTCCGACGGCGGCGACAGTTGGCGGGCCACCAGCCAGGTGCCGGCAGAAATGTCCCGCTACGTCCACGTCTACCCCATGGTCTGCGGCTAAGAAGGTGTGGAACCAATACCCAGATCACCCTCCCGTCATTCCCGCGCAGGCGGGAATCCAGACCCCCGTCCGGCCCGGAGTCACGGGAAATATGGGAGGGCACCTTTGTTCACACGTCTTCTAAGGTAGCCAAGCCGGGGGTTCACCCACAAAATTCGATTACACTGAGGCGGTCAACCCCGGCGGGTTGGCCGCTCATCTCACCCACAGGGAGTTAGCCGTGTCCGGGACATCGTTGAGTCAGGCCACCTACCGGATCTCCGAGCCTGACCTGGAATACATGGTTCTTACCAGGGAAGACATGCCCGCCGAGTTCCAGGGCTACCAGGTGGTGCAGGAGGGGACTCTGGACAACGCCACCCTGGCCGAGCGGGGATTCACCGGAAGCACCGCCGAACGGTTCGACCGGGCCGGACGGATTAACGGCTTCCGCCGGGAATTCGGCCCCACCGCGGCCATGGGGGCCTATGACGGACTGAATTTCGTCGGCGCCACCGTGGCCCACCTGTTCGACGAGCCCCAATCGGTTTCCAGTTGGATGCACGATGTTTTCATCAAGGACTTCGAGAGCAACGTCGGCGAAGGAGTCGGCGGCGACCAGCAGCTAATCTCCGTCGACCGGGTGAACCCCGAAGGCTTCTTCGACGAAGCCGTGGCCCTTAAGGTGCTCCAGGGCGGAAGCATGGGCCTCATGTCCTCCACCGTCATTGACTTCCGGGTGGGGCGCATCCTCGGCGTGGCCTTCGTCGGCTCCGTCGGAAACCACGACCGTCTCCACCTCGCCAACCAACTAGCCCTCAACCTCGAAAAGCGCATCGTCCAGGTAGTCTTGGGCGCGATTTAGCCGGATTATCGGACGGTTTATCCGCCGACCATGGACCTTTCGCTCGACCCCTCGGTCGCCGCTGGTCTCAAGAGCCGCAGCCAAATCGCCCGCCGCGTGACTGAAGCTTGGGCCTCCGCCAACCTGTTCTGCTTGTCCTGTTCGTCGGAACGCCTGCAAACCGAGGACGCCAACACCCGGGTCCGGGACTTCAGTTGTCCTCAATGCGCCGCCACTTACCAGCTCAAGGCCAAGGGAGGGCGGCACGGCAATACCGTTGCCAACTCGGCCTACGGGACCAAAATCGCCGCAATACGCCGTGGTAACGCTCCCAACTACGCTTTCCTGGACTACACGGCTGAAACATGGAAGGTAACCGGGCTGTTCATTGTACCGGGTCATTTCCTTACCGAAGGCCTGGTTCAACGCAGGAAACCGCTCCCGCCAACTGCCCGGCGGGCTGGATGGGTCGGTTCCAATATCCTGCTATCCAGGCTCCCGGCGGAAGGGCGCATCGCGGTGGTTTCCAACGGCGTACCCATTCCTCCCGATACTGTCCGGCAGGTTTGGGACAGGTTCCGGTTTCTCAAAACCGACTCCAGGGCATCCAGCGGTTGGGGAGCGGAGATCTTGACGCTGGTACGCGGGTTGCAAGCGGAGACCGGCACCCCAGACTTTACGTTGCAGACTTTCTACAGACGATTCAGGGTGGAATTGACCGCCAGCCACCCTGATAACCACAACATCGACGCCAAAATCCGCCAGCAGCTTCAGGTGTTGCGCGACGGCGGCATCCTCCAATTCCTCGGTAGGGGCCGCTACCGGATAGTTGGCTGATTCCGAGAATTACTCGTCAAGCCAATTAGGGTCACCGCTAGGCAAATCCACCCTCTCCGGTAACCTGGGGGGTAGGACTATTAATCCTGTTACGTATCTTTGTTCTCGGCAAAACCCTGCTTCCAACCAATGGTAACCCATTGAAGAGTTCCACGTGTACACCTTCCCTCCGGTAAGGTCGGCCCAAATTTTCGCATCTGGTTCACTTCCCGGTTGGAAAAGAACGCCGGCAAGCGGTATCTCGAAAAACCTGTACATGAATGCACCCCTCTTCTGTGCCCGACTACCACGATTAACGTTAACCGGGCGTTGTAGCGTTGTACACGCCACAATTGGCGTGTTATCCGCGCGGGCAGTTGAGGAAAGGGGAGAAAAAAGCGCCCACGGATTGCCGTGGGCGCTTGGGCAGCTGTGCTTTCAGGCTATTCGCCGGGAAGCTTCTCAAAAATTACTGACGCTCGCTGGGTTACCAGCCTGCGCCACATGCGTTACCATTATCTGAGTACCGGCCCTTGCCCTGGAATCTCCCGGCATCTCGACAAGCATCAGGAGGAACAGCCCAGTCTCAATAAGCGAAGCCCCGGGACTCGTTGATCACCCTGACTTCCCGCCAAATGGGACATAATGCATCAAAATGCGACAGAAAAAATCCCTTCCAGCCCATGCCCTGCCGGTTAACTGAGACTGTGCCAAGCCTCGGCCGCCAGCCCGAGTTCCTACCCCTCCCCCAGCAGCCGCACTATCTCGTCCCCGACTTCGGTGGTTGAGGCGGAACCCCCCAAGTCCCCGGTGACCACCTTCCGCTCCTGCAGGCTGCGGGCCACGGCGCTGTCAATGCGGCGTGCCGACTGGTGCTCCCCGAAGTGGTCCATCATCATCGCCGTCGCCGAGATGGTCGCCAGCGGATTGGCCAGGTTCTTCCCCGCAATGTCGAACGCCGCCCCGTGGACTGACTCGAACATGGAGGGATGCTGCCGGCCCGGGTTGACGTTGGCGCTGGCCGCCAGTCCCATGCTCCCGGTCACCACGGCCGCAATGTCCGACAGGATGTCCCCGAACAGGTTGGATGACACGATGACGTCGAAGTCCTCCGGCCACCGCACCAGGTCCATCGAAGCCCGGTCCACCAGCAGGGACTCCGTGGAAACCTGGGGGTACTCCCGGGCCACGTCCTCGAACACCTCGTCCCAGAAGACCATGCTGAAGGCCAGCGCGTTGGACTTGGTGACCGAGGTCACCTTCAGCTTCCCGTTCCGCTGGACGCAGTATTCGAAGGCGGCGCGGATTATCCGCTCGGTCCCCCGCCGGGTGAACACCCCTGTCTGGATGACCGTCTCGTCCGGCGTTCCCTCGTAGAGGCGGCCCCCCACCGGGGCGTATTCCCCCTCCGTGTTCTCCCGGAAGATTACCATGTCTACGTCGCCGGGCTGCTTGCCGGTAATCGGAGACACCACCCCCGTATACAGGTAGCAGGGCCGGATGTTCAGGGCTTGGTCGAATGCCCGCCGCATGGGCAGCAGCAATCCCTGCAGGGTGATGTGGTCGGGAATGTCCGGGTCGCCGACCGCCCCGAACAGGATGGCGTCATGGCCCTGGAGCAGTTCCAGCCCGTCCTCCGGCATCATCCGGCCCGTTTCCCGGTAGTAGGCCGACCCCCAGGGATAATCGGTATACCGGAAGGTCGGTCCTCCTGAAGCCTGGGACAGGGCATCTAGGACCTTGCGGCCCTCCGCGACTACTTCGGGGCCAACGCCGTCGCCGGCGATTACGGCCAGGTTGTACTCGGGCATGGTGGGTAAACCTCTCTGCGCTATTGGCCTCTCTGCGCTATTGGAATGAACACTTGCCTGCCGGGCGTCAGTGTACCAGCTGCACTCCGCCGCCCATCATCCTGAAATGCTGCACCGTCTCCGCTTCGGGAAAGGCTTCCCTGGCCTGCCGGAAGGTGGACTTGCCCCGCCGCTCCCGGGCGTCAATCAGGATTCCCAACACCGTGCCGCTGTGCGCCGCGCAGACACCAACCGCTCCCACGTTCCTGGCGAATTCCTGCGCCAGGGCCAATTGCGGCTTCTCCAGGACAGCCTGTCCGGCCTCCGCGCTGATGGACGCCCCTTCCCCGACCAGGGCCGGACTGCCTTCCCTGATTCCCCGCCGGACCAGTTCCAGGGCCCGGCTGGTCTCCCCGGCGACTGACTCCCATTGGCGGGAATGGTCCTGGCGGTTGAACTCCACCGTGTCCACTTCGCCGCCGAAATCCAGGGCCACAATTTCCATAGGCGGAGGCGGGCCCAGCTCCTCCGCGAGGCTGCCCTTCCGGTGGTCGAAAAGGGCGATCCCCGGGATCATCACCCCGTCGCTGGGCTCGACGGAAACCGCAATCCGGGCGATGGCTGCCGGCGGAAGGGTTTGCCCCAGGGCCGATGCCGTGGCGGCGATGGCCGCGGCAACGTCGGCGCTGCTGCTCCCCATCCCCTTGCTGCGGGGAATGGGATTGCTCACGGTCACGGTAGCCCCCAGGCCGGACTGTCCCAGGTGGGACAGAGTGGCGGCCACCGCCTCCCGTGTCTTTGGGCACTCCGCCGGGGAGGCAATCCCGGACTGACCGCCGCAAATGGTCACGGTCACCCGGCAGTAGAAGTCGATGGGGCACGTCACCAGGAAGTATCCGCCATCCATCATCCCCTGCACCAGCTCCCCGCAGACCCCCGGGGCCCGCGCGGTGGCGGACCCGGATCTGGCCGGATTGCTCACGTCCCGTCGGCCCGGGTTATCTTTCATCTTTGATCGTGACCGGAATGCCGGCGGCGACGAGATAAACGGTGGAGCATCTGGCGGCCGCCTTCTGATTGACCAACCCCAGCAGGTCCTGGAACCGGCGTCCCAGCTCCGTGGGGGCGACTAGGCCCATGCCTGTCTCGCTGGTGACCAGCACCATGTCCACCCCGGGCCTGCACCCGGTATCCAGCAACGCTTGAAGCTTGTCCATCGCCAGGTGTTCCAGGTCCTGGGCCGTCGCTCCTTCGTGCTGCCACAGCAGGTTGCTCACCCAGGTATCCAGGGAGTCTACCAGGACGGCGGTCTTGCCCGGCCTCTCCGCAAGCGCCGGCCCCAGCGCCGCGGCCGGGTTCAGGGATTCCTCCACCGTTACCCAGTTGGCCGGGCGGGACTCTTGGTGCTTTCGGATGCGCTCGGCGAAGTCGGCGTCCACGGCGACCCCGGTGGCCAGGTACACAACGTTGCCGCCCAGGTCGGCGGCGATTCCCTCGGCGAAGGCGCTTTTCCCCGACCGGATGCCTCCCAGCACCAGCGTCGGGCCGGTCGGACGGGACTCGGTCATCTTACCCTTGGCCCGACAATTGTTCGAAGTCCCGGGACAGGCCGCTCATCTGGTAGACCAGATCCATCTTCAGGCTTTCCCGCACCCAATCGGCTAGCTTGTCGTATTCCTGGTCCAGCACCAGTTCCTGGGATGCGTCTGGCAGGGAGACCCCTTTCCGGCGGGCCAGTTCGTTCAGAATGGACATCCGCAGCGGGGCATTGTGGAAAAGTCCGTGGATGTACGTCCCCAGCACCTGCCCCTGCGCGTCCATTCCGCCGTCGTACCGGGAGGCGTCGGTAACGGAAACGTCGGTCCGGTCCAGCACCCGGAAAGGATGGTTCACTTCCTCTCCCGTGGTCTGGCCCATGTGGATCTCGTAGCCGGTGACCTGGCTGCCCCGGGCCCCGTTGAGCAGCCCCGCGCCGGCCGCCACGGTTGCGGTCACGCGGTGCGTCTCCTTGTGACCGGCGAAAACGGTGGTAATGGGGAGCAGCCCTAGGCCGTCTGTCTCCCGCTGGGACGACTCGATCCCTTCCGGGTCGTATATCTTCTTCCCCAGCATCTGGTATCCCCCGCAGATGCCGGCAATGGCCTTGCCCCGTTGGTGCAGCTCCAGGATAGCCGGGTTCAGCCCCTGCCGCTCCATCCATATGAAGTCCGGGATCGTGGTCTTGCTCCCCGGGATGATGACCATGTCCGGGTTTCCCAGTTCTTCTCGGGATTGAACGTAACGCAGGGAAACGCCGGCCTGCCGCCGTAGAGGGTCGAAGTCGTCGAAGTTGGAAATGTGAGGAATCTGGATGACGGCGATGTCTATCACCGCGCCGGCCCGGGAAGGTTCGGGCAGGTCCAGGGCCACCGAGTCTTCTTCCGGGATGTGAATGTCCCGGAAGTGATGGACCACGCCCACCACCGGGATGCCCATCCGGTGTTCCAGCCAGGTAAGTCCGTCGGTAAGCAGCGACTCGTCCCCCCGGAACTTGTTGATTAGGAAGCCCTTGACCGTTTCCCGCTCCTCCGGCTCCAGCAGTTCCATGGTGCCGACCAGCGAGGCGAACACGCCGCCCCGGTCAATGTCCCCGCAGAGCAGAACCGGGGAGTTGGCGTAACGGGCCACCCGCATGTTTACGATTTCGGTTGCTTTCAGGTTGATCTCGGCTGGGCTTCCCGCCCCCTCGATGACCACTATGTCGTAGTCCCTCCGCAGCGTATCCAGGGAGGCGCTCACCGATTCCCAGAGCTGGGTCTTCAGCGCGAAGTAGTCCCGGGCACGGGCGGAATGGAGTGGCCGTCCCATCAGCACGACTTGGGAGGTGTGGTCGGCTTCGGGTTTCAGCAGGACCGGGTTCATCTCCACCCGGGCTTCGACCCCGGCAGCCTGCGCCTGCACCGCCTGGGCCCGCCCGATCTCCCCTCCGTCCGGCGTGACGTATGAGTTGTTCGACATATTCTGCGCCTTGAAAGGCGCGACCCGGAAACCGTCCTGCCTGAAGATGCGGCACAGGGCCGAGACTAGGACGCTCTTTCCGACGTGCGACGCGGTGCCCTGCACCATCAGGACCCGGCCGGTCATGGTGCAGCCCCGGCAACCGGAGCGTTCAGGTGCCCGGTGTCGTTGTACAGGTGGAGCACCGCGTTGTCGGAGTAGGTGTACACCACCGACAGGGCGCAGTTGTGCATCACGAACTTCCAGTTGGCTTCCAGGGGAAGGTCCATCAACGCCACGAACAGCGAGCGCAGTGATCCCCCGTGTCCTACCACCAGGACTGTGTCACCCAGATGCCGTTCCAGCAGCATCCGGGCGAATCCCGCCAGGCGGGCGCTGCACTCCCTGATGGACTCGCCGCCAGTGGGGGCAAAATCAAGATCGTTGACCAGTGATGCTTCGTACTGCTCCGGGTACTGGCGGGCGTACTCGTGGACCGTCAGCCCCTCGAATACCCCTTTGTGGTATTCTCGCAGCATGCGGGTGGTCTGGAGAGGCGGGCCGGAGTCCCCGAGGATGACCTCGGCCGTCTCCCGGGTGCGGCTCAGGTCACTGGAGTAGGCGGCGTCGAAGACGCAATCCTGGAGACGCCGGGCCACCGTGCGGGCCTGCTCTCTCCCCCGGTCGGAAAGAGGAACGTCCGAGTGGCCCTGGATCCTGCCCTCGGCGTTCCACTCGGTTTCCCCGTGGCGCACAATGTATAACCTTCCCATATCGTCTAATCACCCCAGGCTGAAACCAGAGTCACTCGCATAACCGTCTTTTCCGTCATTCCCGCGCAGGCGGGAATCCAGACCCCCGTCCACTACGGGAGGGAATGTTAGTGCGAGAGCGTACACCTATTCCGACACACTCTCTGATGGATTCCCGCGCAACGCCGCCATGGCCTCGGCCAGCCTCAGGCAGTCTGGTTCCGGCCGGATCCCGATACGGATGTGGGCGGGAAGACCGAAGGACGCGCAGTCCCTGACCACCAGCCCGGAACGCAGCAGTTGCTCCCGCATCATCCTACCATCACCGGCTTCCACCAGCAAAAAATTCGCGGGGGAAGGCAGCACTGGATAACCGCACTCGGTGAGGCGGTTCGTCAACACCATCTTGCTTTGCTCGACGGCCTCCCTCGCCCGGGGCAGGTACGAATCGTCGTTCAGGGCGTGGAGTCCGGCGGCTTGGGCCAGGCTGTTGACGCTCCAGTCGGGCTGGAAAGCTGCCAGCCGTCCAATTACCTCCGGCGAAGCGACGGCATAACCGAGGCGCAGCCCGGTCAGCGCGTAGTCCTTGGTCATGGACCGGAGGACCACCACGGGCGAGCCGTCCACCAGGGGGAGCGAGTCCCATCTGGCGGCAGCGAAGTTGACATAAGCTTCGTCAAGCACCAGCAGTCCCCCCGCTTCGTCAGCGGCCTCGGCCAGGAGACGGATAGCGGGTTCGTCCAGGTAGACGCCGGTGGGGTTGTTCGGGTTGCACACGAAGGTCAAAGCCGCCCTTTGGGCAGCTATGTGTTCCGCCACGTCTTCCATGTCCCAGGAAAAGGGGCTGGCGGCTTCCGGGTGAAAATTGGCGTTGCAGTTGAAGATGCTGGCCCCGGCGAGACGGCAGGCGCCCAGGTACTCGCCGTAGGTGGGCGTCAGTAGCAGGGCGCTCTTCGCCATCTCCCCCACCGGAGGACTCAGGAACGCCCGGGCCAGCAGGTGAATAATCTCGGTGCTGCCGTTCCCCACGAGGATCGTCTCTGCCGACGTCCCCAATTGTCGGGACAGCTCTTCCCGCAGCGCCAGGTTCTCAGGGTCGGGATAGGTGGTCAAATCGACCTGTTGCAGGACATCCCAAAGGCCGGAAGGTGGGCCAAGAGGACTGATGCTCGCGCTGAAGTCCACCACTTGTGAAGGCTCCAGCCCCAGCGCGCGCAGCTCCGATGGGCGGATGCTGCCATGGACTGGCCGTCCAAAACCCTTTGCGCCAAGCGAAGCGGCGGCCTGCACAAAACGCTCTTCCAATCAGATGGTCTCCTCGTTAGATTACGCGGCCATACCGGATACCGATTACCCCGGCCTGGGCAGGCCCGCCGCTCCAGCGAGGTAAATCAGGCCCGCTGAAATCACCACAGCTATGCCGGTCACCCAGTACATGCTCAGGACCGCCCGCGATATATCCTCGGGTTCGATTGCCCGGGTGGCATCCCCCAGCCGGTAGTGGCCGGTCTTCTCCAGCGCCACCCCCAGCGCCCCCGCCATTGCGCTCATCGTCCACCCTGCGTTGGGACTCTCGGTCCTGCCGTGGTCCCGCCACATAATCCGGCAGGCCCCCCCTGCGCCTTGCCCCGGAACTACCAGGCTGACCATCACCAGCAGCCCAGCGGTCACCCGGGCCGGAACCAGATTTACCAGGTCATCCAGGCGCGCCGCAGCCTTTCCCAGGTACTCGTAGCGCCCGTGATAGCCTATCATGCTGTCCAGGGTATTGACAGCCCGGTACGCCACTGCTCCCGGCAGCCCGAACAGCGCAAAGGCCAGCAGGGGCCCAACGATGCTGTCCGTCAGGTTCTCCGACACCGACTCCACCGCCGCCGCCGCCGCCTGGGCTGCGGTCAAACCTGACGGGTCCCGGCTCACCAGCGCGGGCATTCCTGCCCGGGCCGCTGCGATGTCGTCCCCGCGCAATGACGACCGCACATCGGCTGCCGCCCGGTGCAGCATACGGACCGAGAAAGTCGTCTTCAGCAGCAGCGCCGCTCCCCCGACATAAGCCAACGGATGTAGCATCTGAAGCCCCTGCACCACCGCCCAGGAAGCACCTCCCCACGCTGCCGGTATCAGCAGCGCCACCGCTCCCCCATAGACCAGTTGCATCCCCGGGCTTTTCGGAGCCACCCTCTCCGCCCAGCTAATCGTCTTGCCAATCCACACGGTGGGATGCAGCCGGTTGGGAGGCTCCCCCAGAGCCAGGTCCAGCGCCAGCGCCAGCCCCAGCACAATGATCTCTACGAAAATGGGATCAGTCATGCCCGGCCTGGCAGCTCCCCCCAGGTTAGCGCTGACGATTGGGATGTCCCGCGCAAGTATCTCATCAGGACGGCCCCCACCCCGACAGGAGCGGTAGGACCGGCAGTGGTTCCATTACTCCCAGCGGCAGCAGCCCGACCACTGCGATGATCGTCACAGCCTCGACAATCTCGTTGGTCGCCCCATAGGTATCCCCGGTCAGACCCCCCAGCATCCTCGCTATACCCGCCCCCAGCAGCCAAGCCAGAAGCGAAGAACCGGCCAGCAGGATGGCCCCCCCAATCCCCCCGGCGGCCATGACGGATAAGACAGCCGCGGTCAACGCCGCCAGGACCGTGGGAATCCTCCCGCCCCCCTGGTGCAGCGGGCTCCCCAATCCGCTGCTCCTGGTGTACGGGAACGCCCCCAGTTGCAGCACCATTGCCCACCGGCCCAGGACCGGATACAGGACCAGCGCCCATGCCGGCTCCATCACATCCTGGGACAGCAGCGAAACCAGCGCCCCATACTTCAGCAGCAGCAGGCACAAAGCCCCCAGGACGGCGAAGGACCCGACATGGGAGTCCCGCATAATCTCCAGGCGGCGCTCCGGCGTGTACCCCCCGAACAGCCCGTCGCACACATCCATCAGCCCGTCCAGGTGAAGCCCCCGGGTCGCCGCCGCCGAGACCGCCACCAGCAGCGCGGCGGTGAGGGCGGGTGGAAACACCAGGGACGCCGCCTTTTCCAGGGCGACCAGCACCACTCCCAGCACCAGACCCACCAGCGGATAAAACGCCCGCGCGTCGCTAATCTGCCGCTGCGTTGGGCTGCGGCTCCCAAGGGTCGGAAAAAGGGTCAGGAAACCCAGGGCCGCCCAGAAAGCTCCCAGCGTTACTCTCCCTCGCCGTCCTCCCGGTCGGACACCCCCGCTTCGGCGAAGGTCGCCATCTCCGCCAGGCACTTGGCCGCCGCCTCCACGATATGCATGGCCAGGGCCGCCCCCGTGCCCTCTCCCAGCCGCATGTTCATCGACAGCAGTGGCTCCAGCCCGATTGCCTCCAGGCCCACCCGGTGGCCCGGCTCAACGGATTGGTGGGTGGCGATGAAATACTCCGACGCCTGCGGAGACAACCGCCACGCGATCAGCGCGGCCGCGCCGGAGATGAAGCCGTCGATCAGGACCGGACGCCGCCCCGCCGCCGTTCCCAGCATCCCTCCCGCCAGCACCCCTATCTCGAACCCGCCCACCTTGGTCAGCACGTCCAGCCCATCGGATGGATCGGGCGAATTAACCGCGATGGAGCGGCGCACGACTTCCACCTTGTGCGCCAGCCCCGGATCGTCCAAGCCGGTGCCCCTCCCGGTGGTCACCTCCGGGTCGGCCCCGGTTATTACGGCGGTAATCGCGCTGGAAGGAGTGGTATTCCCGATGCCCATGTCCCCGAAAGCCAGCAGGTCAGCCCCTGCGGCTATCTGCTCCTGGGCGGCGCTGATGCCGGTTTCCAAGCACTGGACCGCCTGTTCCCGCGTCATTGCCGGACCAATCGCCATGTTGTCCGTTCCCCGTCCTGCTTTGGCCGAACGCACCAGCGGGTTGGCCTCCAGGTCTCCGGCCACCCCCGCGTCGATGATTGCGATCTCAGCCCCGGCATGGCGTGCCAGGACGTTGATTCCGGCGCCTCCCCGCAGGAAATTCAGCACCATTTGCGGGGTGACTTCCTGGGGATAAGGGCTGACTCCCTCGGCGACCACGCCATGATCGCCGGCCGCCAGGATCACCGCCTTGCGCCGGATTTGAGGGATTGCCTCGCCCAGCATTCCCGCCAGGGCAATCGACAGTTCCTCCAGCCTCCCCAGGCTGCCGGGGGGCTTGGTCAGAGTGTCCTGCCGGGCTCTGGCCGCCGCCATTGCCCCTTCGTTCAGGGGCTCGATGGCTTCCAGCGTCGAATCCACCAGGGTTGATATGGCCATGCCGGCTCCTTCCTGTCTCGGCTATAAACGGGAGTGCTGCTGCGGAACTGCGCCGCGGCTGTTCTGATTCGGATGACGAGAAGCTAAAATTCGATCCCGGGTTGCGCCTTGATTCCGCTGTGATAGGGGTGCTTGACCACGCTCATTTCGGTAACCAGGTCCGCGAACTCCACCAGGCCCTCGGGAGCGTGGCGGCCGGTTATGATGACGTGCAGCATGTCGGGCCGGTTCCTCAACACCTCTACCACGTCCTCCACGGGAATCCAGCCGTAGTGCATCGGGTAGGTGAACTCGTCCAGGATAACGACGTCGTAGCCGCCCGTGGCGATGATTTCCTTGGCGTCCTCCCAGAGAGCCCTGGCCAGGTCCGCGCTCTGCTCCAGGTCTTGGGACCTCCAGGTGAATCCGTCGCCCATCGCCCGCACCGTCACCCCGATCTTCTGGGCGGCCCGCTGTTCTCCGAAGTTGGCCGTCGTGTGCTTGATGAACTGGAGCATCGTGACCTTCATGTCCCGGCCCCACGCCCGGAACAGCACTCCCATGGCGGCGGTGGTCTTGCCCTTGCCGTTGCCCGTATTGACTATCACCAGTCCCTTGTTGATTCGCGGCCCCTTCACCGATTGGGGCCCGGGTTCGGGCGCGGATTGCTGGGTGCTCATGCTTCGGCTCCTTGTCTCGGCGTCTTGGTTCAGCGTCTTGGTTCGATGTATGGCGTCCGGCCCGGCCTATCCGTCCCTGGAGCATACCTCCACGAACCGGCGGGCCAGTGATGGCTTGCTCCCCAGGTGGACATGAATGTAGGAGGCCCAGACGTTGCCGGCCCGAAACCCTTCGGGACGGCCATCCTGGTCCAGGACCTTGTACACGGACTGGCCCGGGTCCGGCGGTTGCTCCAGCACCGACCAGTGGAATTCATGGCCCCGTGCCTGCTCGCCCCGCCGTAGCAGCGGACTGTCATCCTGTGATTCAATCTCCCGGTAGCCCAGGTGAAGGCGGCGCCCATCCATCGTTGAAACAACCGGAATCGCGCCAACCATGGGAAACTGCACCCCTTCCAGGTCGGACAGGCTCTTTCCCAGGTACATCAGGCCGCCGCATTCGGCGTAAACTGGAATGTCTCGGTCAACGGCGTCCCTCATCGCCCCGATCATGGCCCGGTTCTCCGACAGCTCCCGGGCAAACATTTCCGGGAACCCTCCCCCAATATACACTCCGGTGGTTCCCGCCGGCAGGCCGGGGTCGGCCAGGGGACTGAACGGGGCCAGCTCCGCCCCCCACGCTTCCAGCAGGTCCAGCGAGTCCTGGTAGTAGAAGCTGAAAGCCTGGTCCTGGGCCACCGCAATCCTGGCTCGCTTCGGCTGGAGTTCATCCGGGAATACTGGCGTGACTTCCCCGCCAAGACCTGGAACCGCCTCTTCCGGCCGGGCGGTGCGGGCCAGCTTCAGGACCCGGTCCAGGTCGATGGTCTCGTTAACCTGCCGGATTATCGCGTCGTACCACTCGTCCACCACCGTTCCCTCGACGGTGGGGATCAGGCCCAGGTGCCGTTCCGGCTGCACGAACTCTTCCCGCCGGGGCAGGTAGCCCACCACCGGTATCCCGGTGGTCGCCTCGATTTGAGGCTGGCAGAACTCCAGGTGCCGGGGGCCTCCCACTCCGTTGAGGATTACCCCGGCGATTCTCAGGTCGGGGTCGAACCTCTGGTAGCCCAGGACTTCCGCAGCCACGCTCCGGGCCACCTTGGAGGCGTCCGCGACCAGGATGACCGGGGCACCCAGCAGTTTCGCCAGTTGCGCCGTGGATCCCTCTTCATCCAGGCTGGAATGTCCGTCGAATACCCCCATGACTCCTTCGATGATGGAAATGTCGCCTTGGGAACTTGCCCGCTGGAACAATTCGGACACCGTGGCATGGGGCAGCATCCATGTGTCCAGATTACGCGAGGGTGTCCCGCAGGCCAGCGTGTGATACGACGGGTCGATGTAGTCCGGCCCCGACTTGAAAGGCTGCACCCGGTGTCCGAGCCGGGTCAGCGCCCCCATGATGCCGGTGGCGATCGTCGTCTTGCCGACGCCGCTCCGCACCCCGGCGACAACCACCGCCGCCGTCATGGGGCAGCCTCCCCCGACAGGACCAGCCTATCCATTGACCTGCACCTTGTTCCCGTACTTTTCCAGCAGGTGCATGAAAAGGTCGTGCCGGGGCTGGTTGGTCTCGTCGTTGTCCGACTTCCGCAGGTAGATCCGGAAGACGGTCTCCAGCTCCGCATCCCTAAACCACACCGAGTAGCTGGGCAGGTTGCGCTCGTTCATCTGGTGAAGGAACTCAACCTCCCGAACCTTATCCAGGTTGAGATGCAGGTGGGTGCCGTCGGCGTCCATGAACGTGACGATGTCTTCCTTTTCGGTGAAGCGCAGGTCGTCCATCATCATGTAGACTTCGGCGGTGCTGGCCGTGTTTGTAACCATCAACACGACCTCATTGAACCCGACGCCTTTGGTCCCCTTCTGGCATTCTTCCAGCATTTGCCGAAGCATCAATAGGCCTCCCTGAGTTGATTGTTGGGGTGACCGTGGAGTTGACTGTGCGACTGATTGTTTCCCTATTATGCGGCCCAAGACGGCTTAACGCTACTCCGTTCCCAGGTTATCCCGGAGCAGTCGCGTCAAATCAGGAGGAATCCGCCGGAAGTCGACGGTCCCTCTTCGGGAAATCGTGGCCTTCCCTTCCGTGGAACCGTAGAGGACCTTGTCCCCGCCGGTTCTGCTGACCACGTCCAGCCTGGGGCCGTAGGTACAGCCAAAGATGCACCGGCAGGGAGTAACCTGTACTTTGTCGGCCCAGCCGTGGTCGTCTACGGTCTGCTGCAGCCCTTTCAACAACTCAGGGCCGTTGCGTCCCATGTCGTCCGGTACGTGGCCGCACCGTCGGGGATCAACGCACACTATGATGTTCAGTTCCTGCTTGTGTCCGGGCAAGGGTCCTCCTCTCCGGGGACTGTATATTATCCACGCTCCTGCTCCTCTTTCCCTTCAGGGAGCCTGGGGCCAATGCCGAGGAGGGGGTTCGGCATTGGCCCGCAGGGTTCATTGGCCGTTCCTGCTGTCGGCTGCTCCCCGGCTGCCCGGGGAGGCTGCAGCGAAACCGCCAAATAAAAAAACCCGATCCTTCGATCGGGCTGGGGTGTGTCTGCTGGGAGAGGCAGGTCGAATGCACCCTCTTTCCGCGAAGGGTTCAGTTTCATGCCTGCGGGCAGGTCTCCTGGCTTCTGGCTATTTTCGAGCGGCCCCAGTCTTCCCAGTCGGTTGCGACCAGTGACCCGGGTTAATCCCGATGGGGTACTCTCGCCAGTTACAGTGGCGGGTCCGCGCCGGATTTTCACCGGCTTCCCTTTTCAGCCCCTTGACGGGGCCACCTGCAGGACAACTTTGCTTTTTAAGGTGCCTCGGCTAACTCGGATCTAGGATACAATCGCACGGCACCCGAGTCAAGACTTTGGGATGAATGCAAACCCCCCCGTCGTCCCTGCGGAGGCAGGGACCCAGACCCCGGTATTCCCTTCCGGGGCCTGCCTTCCCTGAGGGCAACTTTGCAATCCTCCCGACCGCCAACCCACCGCGAAAATACCAACATGCAGATGCCGCAGCTTGCCATATACACATATCACGCGCAACCATTGCTTAACACCAGCGTCTTCTCCTGGCGGCTTCCTTGACACCCCAAAAGGCGGGGGATACCGTTAACCGACTAATCGACCCGATAGGAAAACCGCTTTCAGGAGAGATTCATGCCCACCTACACCTACGACCACATCCACGTCAGGACCAAGGATCCCGAGGAGATGGCCAGCTTTTTCGAGGCCATGTTCGGGGCCAAGGTGCTCCACCTCATTCAGAGCGATGGCGCGCCCCGGGTGGACCTCGACGTGAACGGCCTCGCCATCTTTATCGCCACCGTCCCTCCCGAAGAGCACATGGACTCCAACCCGCGAGACCCTCACCTGGGGCTGGACCACTTCGGCTTCCGGGTCGATGACATCGACGGGGCCGTGGCGGACCTCAAGAGCAAGGGGGCCGACATCTGTGTCGAACCCCGCACCATCCGCCCTGGCGTCCGCATCGCCTTCGTTCGCGGGCCCGATGACGTCCGAATAGAGATCTTGCAGCGCGACGGCTCCGGTCTCATGGAGCATTAGCCGGCCGTAAGGGGTTATTCGAGAAAGCGGGTAAACACCTGGTTAGCAACAAGATACGCTTTGGGAGCCATCCGCAGGTTGGAATCCCCCCTTTCCAGCAGGCCCAGGTCTACCAGGTCGCCAATTTCCGTCCCGTATCGTTTGGCCAGGTCGGCCCCGGCGCGGGCCGAAGCCTCTCCCAGGTCCATGCCGTCCAGCAGGCGCAGGCCCAGGAACATGGTCTCGGCGCAGTTCAGGGCCGGGGCGATGTACTCGCTGCCCCCGACGGTCGGAATACGCCTTAGGAACGCTTCCCCTTCGGGCGAATCAAGCTGTGCCGCGCCCGGGAACGCCCCCGCCTCTTTCCACTGCCGCGCCCGGTCAATGTAGCCCCGGGGAGAATTCACCGTCCAGAATCGGTGGCTTCCCAGCTTGGAATGGGCGCCGGGACCCACTCCCAGGTACGGGCGGTTGAGCCAGTAGGCCAGGTTGTGCCGCGACTCCCGCCCCGGCAGCGCCCAGTTCGAAATCTCGTAATGGTGGTACCCCGCCTCCGCCAGCACTTCCCGCGCTAATTCATACATATCGGCGGCCAGATCCGGATCGGGCTCCGGCAACTCCCCATTCCGTACCCACACCTGCATGGGAGTTCCACCTTCCAAAGTGAGGCAGTACAGGGAAATGTGAGAAGGCCCGAGGCTGGCGACGCCCTCCACCGAGCGGCACCATTGTTCCATTGTCTGTCCCGGCAAGCCATAAATCAGGTCGAGGTTGGCGTTGCCGAACCCGCAGGATGTAGCGGTGGCAAAGGCGTCAGCCGCCTGTTGGGCGGAATGGCGTCGGCCCAGCATCTCCAGCAAGTTGTCGTCCAGGCTCTGGACGCCGAAGCTGATCCGGTTTATCCCTGCCCCGAGAAGGCTATGGCAAAGGGACGCCGACAGGTCGCCGGGGTTGGCTTCTATGGTGACTTCTGCGCCTTCGTCCAGGGGGAAAGCCTCCCCGACTCGGTCCATCAGCTGGACAATGGAACCTTCGGGAAGGTAGGAAGGGGTGCCGCCTCCGAAGAAAACCGTGTTTATCGCAGGGTTTCCCAAGGTTTTCCCCCACAGGTCAACCTCGGTTGACAGGGCTTCTAGGTAGGGGTGGAAGAGGCTTTCAATGCCTTGGTAGGTGTTGAAGTCGCAATAGGGGCACTTGGTCTGGCAGAAGGGGACGTGAACGTATAGGGAAATACCCTGCCCGGCTATGGAGGCGGGTGACCCCACGGGCTGTTTTCCTTCCTGCGATGACGCGGTATTGCCCGCTGCTGTCAAGGATCCGGCTCTGCGGTTACGGTGCTTACGGTCAGCGCGGCCCGTCTAATCGTCAATAGGACGCGACTGGCCGTCCACCACGTTGTCCGGGTCATCCCCCGCGTGGTCCCTGGGCGGATTTCCCAGGTGCTGGTCGACCACGTGCTGGGGGGACAGTCTGAACAGGAACAACAGGGCGACTCCGAACACGATAATGTCGTCGAACCGGCCAATGATGGGTATCCTGTCCTTCACGAGGTCCGTCGGAAGGAGAACGTACAGCAACGCGGCCGGAACCAGGGCCCGCAGAACGATGTTGACGCGAGGGTCGAAGGTCAACCGCCACACCGCCAGAGCATACTTCAATATGCGCGGCAGGAATCGGGGTAGGAGCATCATCAGCAACGGGTAAGCCAGTCGATGCACGGCGTTCACGGCTCCTGTTGGTTCCTGCCATTATAACCCAAAGGAAGCTACCAGCGTCAGGGCAATGGCATTTGGGTTTCTGAAGACCCCGGACGCTCACGATACAGTCACACACACCCTCACACAACCACCGGCCGAACAAAGCAGGGGAGGGGCAGCTACTAACTTACCGAAGGCAACAGCCGATAAGGGGACGTGTGGGCACCGAGGAGCGGCTCCCGAATGGCGGTATCTCTCAAGTGCGCCAACCCTGATGGTGGGAGTGCTGGGACAAAGGTGAATGTGTCCCATTTTGTCCGATTCTGTCCCATTGGGGAGGGCGAAAATTTTGGCTTGTGTTTCAAATGTCCCATTTCAAGGGATTTGAGCACGGAATCGCGGGGACCGGGGCGCCAAAGGGTGAGATTTTTGGGGGAAAGTGTCGCGCAGTTGTGCCATGATTGTCGCATTTTGTCGCACGATTGTGCCATTTTGTGTCATACGGTCCGAGGTCAGCGGAAGTCGTGGGACCGGGCGGGAGCGGGGCAAAAAATTCTAGCCACATTTTGCTACATTCTGTCGCATCGGGCAGGGCGGGAAGGTTGCGATAGCTCGGCTATTCCCTGATTTTCCGGGTGGACGTCCGGTGAGGGACTGGATGATGGAGTGTTCACCCTTCGATGGTACGCGGGGAAAGCGATTGGGTGCAAGGGGGCCAGCGTCAGTAATCGGCACCGCCTAATTTGGAACGCCGCCCCCGCTAGGAGTCCAACCAGAACGTCCGAACGCTCCGTGCTATACTGGGTTGCCCCAAATCGGCTGGCACTGGCGCTGATTGCGACCGTAATACTTCAACCATTCCTGCGGAGCTTGAAAGATGGCTGTTGCACCAGGCATTACCACCTTGGGAGAACTTCGGGAAAGCGGTTATCGAACGCTTCCGGTGAGGGAAGAGATCCGGCGGAACCTCATGGAGAAAATAAGGGCGGAGGAGGTGGTTTTCCCGGGGATTGTCGGCTTCGATAACACGGTGATTCCGCAACTGGAAAACGCCATTCTCGCCGGTCAGGACGTAATCCTGCTGGGGGAACGCGGTCAGGCCAAGTCCCGGTTAATCCGCAGCATGGTCAATCTCCTCGACGACTATATTCCAAAACCGGAAGGCTGCGAAATCAACGACGATCCCTACCGTCCCATTTGCCTTACATGCCGGGAAAAGGTGGCGGAACTGGGGGATGATTTCCCCATCGAATGGATTTCGAGGGACGAACGGTATTCGGAGAAACTGGCAACCCCGGACATATCCATTGCTGATCTCATCGGTGAAATCGACCCGATCAAGGTTGCAGAGGGGCGCTACCTTTCGGATGAACTGGCCATCCACTACGGGCTGGTTCCGAGGACCAACCGGGGAATATTCTGCATCAACGAACTTCCCGACCTCGCCGAGCGCATCCAGGTGGGACTGTTCAACCTCATGGAGGAGCGTGACGTCCAGATCAAGGGCTACCGGATTCGGCTGCCCCTGGACGTCTACGTAGTGGCGACGGCGAATCCGGAGGACTACACCAACCGGGGGCGGATCGTCACTCCCCTCAAGGACCGGTACGGGGCCCAGATTCACACTCACTATCCCCGGGCCATAGCCGAGGAAATTTCCATTATGGACCAGGAACGGTCCGCGTTCCCGGATGAAGCCAATCTGGTCGTGCCCCAGTTCATGAAGGAAATCCTGGCCGAGGTAACGGCCCAGGCCCGTACCAGCAGCGAGATCAACCAGCGGTCGGGAGTCAGCGTCCGGGTGTCGATTTCCAACTACGAGACGCTGTTGAGCAACGCGGTCCGGCGCTCCATCCGACATGGAGACGACATCGCCTGTCCCAGGATCAGCGACCTGCCCTACATCGCGGCTTCCTTCGGCGGAAAGATCGAGTTGGAGACGTTTGAGGAAGGGCGGGAAGGCCGGGTCATGGAAGACCTGATCAAGCGAGCGGAGCTGAGGGTCTTCGGGTCCTATTTCGACGTGGCGGAACTGGAAGACACCGTGACGTCATTCGATTTGGGGAACTCGGCAGAAACGGGAAGCGAACTCCGGTCCTCCCAGTACCAGAGCTTGCTGCAACGCCTGGATGGGCTGGAAAGCGCGGTATCCAAGCTGACCCAAGACACGCGACCGGAAGTGGTAGCATCGGCAGTGGAGTTCGTTCTCGAGGGGCTTCACCTCAACCGCAAGATCAACTGCGACCGCACCACTACCGGATACCTCTACAACCGCTGATGCCCTGGCTACTGCTAAGGGGGTGTGACGATTGAGGTTTTCACCCCCATCCTAACCCCCGCCTACGCGGGGGCAGGCTCTTCGGCCATCAAGGGGGAAGGGACTTTTAAGTTAGTTTCTAGATGCTTTCGCCGCGTGGTCCCGCTTCGCTGACAGTTGCCTCTTGACTGCTTCACTCCCAAAGGGTAGATTGCGAACGTAAGTTCGATACCGGGGGGTGACATCGGCTGGGGAATTTCCCGGCCGCCGTTGTCCCTGACACATGGGAGGGCGAATGGCTGAGGCCGAGGTCCAGGAAATTCACTGCAAGACTCTTCTTAACCGGATCGACGTCCCTGACTTCCCTTTCCGTTGGACCCTGAACCCGTACCGGGGGTGCCGACACGCCTGCCGGTACTGCTACGCCCGGTCCACCCATGAGTTCTGGGGAATGAACTCAGGAGCCGATTTCGACCAGCGGGTCTTCGCCAAGGTGAACGCACCGGATGTCCTTCGCCGGGAACTGAGCCGCCCCAAGTGGCGGGGTGAACCGATTGCAGTCGGCACGGCTTCCGACCCCTACGAGCCGGCCGAGGGACAGTACCGCCTGACCAGGCGAGTGATCATGGTGGCTGCGGAGTTCCACAATCCCCTGTCCATTACCACCAAGGGAGTGCTGGTCCGCCGAGACGCCGACGTTTTGAAGGAGTTGTACGAAACTGCCGATGTGCAGGTGAATTTCAGCGTGGGCAGCATTGATCCAGAGGTCTGGAAGCGGACAGAGCCGGGAACACCGAATCCCTTGGCCCGACTGGAGGCCATGCAATTCCTGGTGGAAGAAGGGATACCGGCCGGCGTGATGATGGCCCCGATGCTGCCCGGGATATCCGATACCTGGGAGAGCATCAACGCGGTTGCGGAGGCTGCCGCGGTCCACAAGGCAGGCTATCTGGGGGGCAACCTGTTGTTCCTGCGGCCGGGGAGCAAGGAGTGGTTCATGCCCATGTTGCGAGAAGCGTATCCTCGTCTGACTCCGGCCTACGAGCGGTTGTACCGGGGGAATGGCTATGCTCCCGGAGGCTACGCGCGGAGCGTGTCGGCCCTGGTTGACGACGCCCGGTCCCGTTGGGAGCTTCCCAAGAGGGTCCAGGCCCGCCGACTGCGGAGCCCGCAGGGGCAATTGGAACTGGCTTTGCTTACCTGACCTAGGAAGGGTCTGGTGAGAGGGATGTTCTTCGGCCAATTGATTCGCTAGCCTTGACTTTCACCCCCATCCTAACCTTCCCCCGTCGAGGGGGAAGGGATTTCCTAGACTTGGGTCCAGAACGGCGGACGCTGCCTTTGCGGCTCGAGCAGAGTTTCGTTCAAGGGCTGGTATGCGTACTCGGAGGAGTCGGGGCGATGGTGCCCCACCATTTCCAGCACGCCGGGGTTGGTGTAATAGCCGTTGTAGCACTGGCGGACCAGCAGATCGAAGAAGACCGGATCCTGCTCCTCGACTTCCCGCAAGATGGCGTCCTGCACGTCTCCATCCAACTGCTCAAACCTCCCACTGGTCTTGCGGGAAGCGGCCAATGCGATCCGGGACAGCCCATCGTTCAGAAGACGCCGGCGGTCGGGGGTCCGGCCAGCGACGTTCTCCAGGAACACGCTCAACCCCAACGCCCCGGCCCCTGGCAGATTGCCCTGGGGCGGCACGACGCGGTCCAAGACCGCGCCCAGGAGTTCCCTTTGAGTGGCCGTGAGGAAAGGACGCTCTATCGAACTGTTACCGGAAGGGACATAAGTTGCCATGTTCGTTTGTTCCTGGTTGTGGAATGGTGATGGGGGGCGGCGTCCTGAACAGGGCCTGGGACCTACCTGGGAATGACGGGGAGAATCACTCGCGACGGGAAAATTGCCGAGTGATGGATGGTCTGCTGGGCGGACTCCAGGCGAGAGTCCACCCCCAGCGGGGCGCCGGTGTTCGGGTTCCGGTCGAACCTAGGGAAGTTGCTGCTGGAAACGTCGACGCGGATCCGGTGGCCCGCCTTGATGACGTGGCTGGTGGACCCCAGGTCGATGGTGTAACGGTAAACCCGGCCGGGTTCGATAAACGACGGCTGGGCGGCGGAAGTGCGGTAGCGGGCGCGGATGATTCCATCCTGCAGGTTGTGGGCGTATCCATCAGGGCGGACATCCACCAACTTGGCGGTGAAGTCCGTGTCCACGGAGCTGCTGGAGGCGTACAACTCCATCTTTAACGGCCCGGTTATTTCCAGGTCGTGCTCCAATGGGCCGGAGTCGTAGACGAGGACGTCGCTCCGGTCTTCGATGAAACCCTGGTCCGCCACGCCATAGTCGATAATCAGTGTGTTTCCGCCGGCGGTGGGGACGGGGTCCTCCGGGTTGTACACGAACTGGTCGGCAGGCTGCTCGCCGGGAGGAACGGTGGACAGTGAGCCATCTCCGCTCCGGGTGTTGGCGGATCCCTGGGAGTGGAGGTAGAAGGCCGTGTAGTTGGTGCGGGCCAAGGGCCACTCGCTCTCTTCCCGCCAGCGATTCTCTCCCATCACGAAGATGTACACCGGTGGGTCAGTGGTGATCCCGGAGTCGATGTCCTGGAGCCAATGGTCAAACCAGCGCAGCAGGTAATGGTGCAGCTCGATGCGGGCGTTATCGCCGAAGTCGATGTCTCCGCAGCCGCCGGAGGTGGGTTCGGTGTAGGGACGGATGTGCGCCCACGGGCCGATGAGCAGCTTCTGGTTCCTGCGTGCCAGTTCGGTTGCGCCCCTTGCCCGGATAGCCTGGAATGAGTTGAGAGCTCCTTCCAGAAAGATGTCGTACCAGGAACTGACATGGAACATGGGAATCGTGATTCCGCCCAGGTTTCTAAGCAGGTTGGCCCGCCACCAGTAGGGGCCGTCCAGCTCCTCGTCGAAGTATTCGTGGAAATAGGGAGCCGTTTCCTTGAGCCGGTCAATCCAATCCCGGAGGGGAAGGTGGCGATACCATTGATCGGTCAACGGCTGGGCGAAGTTGCCGGGGGGCAGCACGTATTCGTCCATCCGAGCCAGCAAGTCCTGACGTCCAACGCGCTCCAGGGTGTTGCGTCCCTTGAATATGGCGTAAGGGACCATCCAGCCCCACTCCATGGCACCGCCGGTATGGTAGACCCAGCTTTGATGGAAGTCGGACGAGGCCGAGACCGGGGCCATGGTCTTGAGGTGCGGGGGGAGGGGATTGGTCCCGGCCAGGGTGTACTGGGTGGCGCCCAGGTAGGACTGGCCAGTGGTGCCGACCCTTCCTGTGGACCAGGGCTGGCGGGCCGCCCATTCCACCGTGTCCCACCCGTCTTGGGCCTCCTGGAAGACCGGGTCGTACCAGTCTCCTTCGGAATCGAACCGGGCGCGGCAGTCCTGGCTGACGAAGACATAGCCATTCTTGGGGAAAAACCACATGGAGTGGTTGGGCTGGTCCAGGTAACCCTCCTTGCCGTATGGGCCGCGGTTCACCAGGACCGGAAAACGTCCGGGGGCGTCGGGCCGGAAGATGTCGGTGGCCAACCGGGTCCCGTCCCGCATCGGAACCATGACGTTGCGTTCCCGGATGACCTTGTATTCCCTTCTGCTTGCCATGAGTTTACCGCCCCAAGTCAGTTTTCAGTTGGGATGGGAGGGCTGCCAGGAGGCGGCCCAATCATACCCCGCGCCAAAAATGGGAGTCAATGAAGAAAATAAAGGGACTTGTTCCTCCAAGAGGGCCTTATGACCGGGCATCGGTTTGCGGCGTCCAGGACCGACGAAGGGTCTTTTTGCTAAGCCCCGGATAACTCGGCGAAAACCTCGTGCCAGACTTCCGGGCTGCCCTTGCCCATGCCGGCACGGTGGATGATGGTCCCGTGGCGGTTGATGGCAATCTTGGTGGACTGGATGGTGACGAAAAGGTCCTCGAGCAGCGGGCCTTCCGGGATAGCTACCGGCCAGGGGTAACCCCTCTTCTCGGCGAATTCGACGAAGGGGTCTACGCTGTCGTGGGGGAAGACCCCCACAGCGTAGAAGTCCACGTCCTCAGCGTACTGGGGGTAAATGTCCTTGAGCCGCCGCAACTCGGCGGTACAGACCCCTCAAGTTGTTGCCCAGAAGAAGAGGAAGGTTGGTCTACCGGAATCCATCAGTTGGGTCAGGGTCAGGGTCGTGTCATCGGCCAAGCGCAGAGTAAACTCCGGGGACTGCTGGCCCAACTCATAACCCTCCACCGGACCCTGGACCGGAAGGTCGTGGATCACGTCGACGGTGGCGCTGCCCTTGGGCGCGGATTCCGTGGCGCAGGCTGGCGCCAGTCCTACCACGAGGGCGACCAACAGTCTGGTCAACAAGGACGGAACAATCCCGAAGTGGTTCGGACTCATTGGCCGTAGTCCATGGAGACCGTTACCCACGGAACAGCCCAGTCACTGGTTGGTGGCCCGCGTTTTCGGCGTAGGGCTCCTCACGGTACAGGGCCATGTCCTTCAATACCGGGATGTCCTGGATGGAGAACAGGACGGCTTCCTGCCCGGTGGGGTTGGCGTGCTCGTGCCAGGCCCAGGGGGGAACGACGAAGAAGTCTCCTTCGTTCCATTCGAACTTCTGTCCGTTGATGACGCTGTATCCTTCTCCTCGGAAGACTTGGTAAACGGCGCAACTGGTCTGGCGGTGGGCCCGGGTGGCAACGCCGGGACGGATGAGCTGGGCCCAGCATGTCATGGTCCGCAGGACCGGGCCTCCGGTGGCCGGGTCGCTGAACTCCATGGCGACGTCGTCGAAGGGGCTGGCGTCGATTTCCGCCAGACTGTGGAGGGCTTCCTCCGTCTTGGACCACTTGTAGTGCCACAGAGGGGAATACGGGGCTTGATGGTCTTCCCAGGCCGGACGCAGGGAGCCGGACGCGAATCTCTTCTCCGACTCTGCGACCCCAACGATGGGCTGCTGGTCTTCGGGGTATGGTTCGTAGAAGTTGGCCCGCAAGTACCGGACCAGCGGCACGTCGAGACCGTCCAGCCAGATCATTGGCTCGCTGCCCTCGTTGTTGTGGTCGTGCCAAGTCCAAGATGGGGTGAGGATCAGGTCCCCAGGCTCCATCCAGCACTTGTCTCCCTCGACGGTTGTGTAGGCACCCTCTCCCTTGAGCACCCAGCGGATGGCGGTGGGAGTGTGCCGGTGAGCCGGAGCGCACTCCCCGGGGAGCAGCAGTTGCAGGGCTGCCGTGATGGTGTGGGTGGTGCCCCGGTCCAGTCCCGGAGTGGCCAGGCGCAGGGTACGGCGTTCCACATCGCGGTCCGGCGTAACCAGTTCTCCGCTCTTCAGAACCAGGGGTTCGACCTCCTGCCACCGCCACAGGAAAGGTTCGATGGTCGGCATCGGCTGGCCTTCACCCTGCATCCAACCAGGCTTGAGCCGGATCCGATCGGTTGTGTCGTAATACTGGCGGTCTTCCTCGGTCCGGATTTGCCCGCGGGTGGTCATGGGACCCTCCTTTCGGAGTCAAAACGTATTGGTTGGGGGAATTTTAGCAGATTCGGTTAGGGGCTGGGTTGAGAAGTCAATTCCCGACTGTTCAGTAGAAACGGGAATAACCCGCCCCCGACTGAGCGAAGTCAGGATTTAGAATGACATTCGCATGAATGCGACACGCCCTAGAAGCGCTTCTAGGGCGTCGCTCTTGCCGGTAGCTCTTTAGTCGGCATCTGGGGCTCAACGGCCATGGGTCATCGGCCACGATGTTTCTACCGCTTGTTGTAGATGGAGTTTTCATCGCTGGTTTCCCAGGCCCCATGCACAGCCGCCATAACCTCTTCGATTTGGTCCGGGCGGACTTCCAGGGCTTTGGCAAGCTTATTACCGGTGATTTGGGACGGGAGGGTTTCTCCCCCTTCGATGGCGGTGATGGTCTTGACTGGGACCCGGGCCATTTCGCTCAGTCCCTCGATGGTCAGCGATTTCTCCTCGCGCAGTTCTTGCAGTTTCATGTCCCTACACCTCCTTTTTCATATTACGATTCTAACGCTAAATCCAAGGATAGTGTAGGGGTTTCAGCGATAATCCGAAAACCGAAAGTGCATGTTGGTATAGATGCAGAATTCATTGCGTATTTTCCGACGATACCACGGCTGCTCTGCATATCTACGGCATGGAAAACGCTCCGCCGTGCAGTGCCCAACCAATCAACGGTAGACTTGGCCCCGGTGCCCCGCTTCCAATACCAGGACGCGAAGGACTTCATCCTGAATGTCACAGACGATACGGTAATTCCCCACCCGGTAACTCCAGAGGCCAGCCAAATCCCCGGTCAGCGCGTGTCCCAGCGCTCGCGGGTTGGGCGAGAGCGCAACCCGGTTTTCCAAATAGCCGGTAATCCGTTGGGATACTTGGCGGTCCAGTCTGGCGAGCTGCCGGTTGGCTCTATTGGAGTATTCAACTTTCCATGCCAAGGTGGGCCCTTACTTCTTCCGAAGAGTATGTGCGTTCCTTACCCTGCCGGATGCGCTCCGCAATCTCGGCCGCACCGCTGAAGTACTCTGCCTCCTGACGGGCCATCTCGGCAAGGATGGCCGCCACCGTTGGGGCCAGGCGGTCGTAGGTTACCGGCGAAGCGAGTTTCTTCAGGGGATTCAAGCTGATGGTTTTCTGTGCCCCGTGCCGCCTCGTCAACAGGTACTCCGGCACCACGAAAAACTGCCACTGGTCGGCGCGTCGGTGGTCGGCGGCTTGGGGGTTGGTCTCCGGGTGCCAGGCGAAGATGTAGATGTCGGCGGGGCGGATGAGTCCGTTCTCGGTCAGGTCGGTAGCGTCAATCCATATTGCGTCATAGTCGCTAGCGTCCCAGTAGCCTGTGCCGGGAGCGATGTCGAAGGACGGCGAGCCTTTTCCGCGGGGCTCCTCAGTGTGCCAGGACTGACAGGCCACCGCCTGCTTCACTTCCAGCCGCACGTGCGCATCGTTCTCCAGGTCCCAGCTACTCCAATCGGGCACCAGTCTCCACGGCGGCCCCAGAATGGCCAGCACCAACCCTTCCACGTAATCGGCGCGCCGAATATTGGCGATCCGCTGGGAAGAGTAGAACTTCTCGACCAGGGCCTTTACCGCTTGCTGGTGCAGGGCGTCTTGCATTTCGGCTAGGCCTCCCAAGTGCAAGGCCCCGGATGAAATCCGGGGCCTTGAAGGTTTCGGTGTTGTTGGTAGCGGGGGTTGGATTCGAACCAACGACCTTCGGGTTATGAGCCCGACGAGCTGCCACTGCTCCACCCCGCGACGGTGGCGCCGGCTATTGAGCCGGCATTGAAGGGAACAAGAAGTCTGGTTCCTGATTTCGTCCAAGCGGTGATTCTTTCAAGAAGTTTGAAGTTCTTAGCGTGGGTCAAATCGCTCGACTGGTTAGTATCGGTATGCTGAAACTGTTACCAGCCTTACACATCCGACCTATCAAGCAGATAGTCTCTCTGCTGTCTTACCCCCGAAGTTAATCGGGGAGGGAGGCCTAATCTTGGGGGATGCTTCGAGCTTAGATGCCTTCAGCTCTTATCGCTGCCCGACATGGCTACCCAGCGATGCTCCTGGCGGAACAACTGGAACACCATAGGTCGGTCCTTCCCGGTCCTCTCGTACTAGGGAAAGGTTCCCTCAAGCCTCCTGCGCCCACGGCGGATAGAGACCGAACTGTCTCACGACGTTCTGAACCCAACTCACGTACCCCTTTAACCGGCGAACAGCCGGACCCTTGGGACCTCCTTCAGCCCCAGGATGGGACGAGGCGACATCGAGGTGCCAAACCTCGCCGTCGATGTGAACTCTTGGGCGAGATAAGCCTGTTATCCCCGGGGTAGCTTTTATCCGATAAGCCACGGCCCTTCCACACGGTGCCGTAGGATCACTTTGCCCGACTTTCGTCCCTGCTCGACTTGTAGGTCTCGCAGTCAAGCCCTCTTATGCCAATGCGTTCTGTGGACGATTTCCATCCGTCCTGAGAGGACCTTTGGGCGCCTCCGTTACACTTTAGGAGGCAACCGCCCCAGTTAAACTGCCCACCAGACACTGTTCCCTAGTTTTGCTAAGGTTAGAACCAAAAACAGCCAAGGGTGGTATTTCAACGATGACTCCACCCCAACTGGCGTTGGGGCTTCACAGTCTCCCACCTATCCTACACATGACAGTTCCCAGCCCAATGTCAGGCTACAGTAAAGCTCCACGGGGTCTTTTTGTCCTGCCGCGGGTCGCCCGCGTCTTCACGGGCACCGCAATTTCACCGAGCCCTCCGCCGAGACAATGGCCAAGTCGTTCAACCATTCATGCGGGTCGGAACTTACCCGACAAGGGACTTCGCTACCTTAGGACCGTTAGAGTTACGGCCGCCGTTCACCGGGGCTTCAGTTTGGGGCTCTCACCCCGCCCCTTAACCTTCCGGCACTGGGCAGGCGTCAGCCTGTATACGTTGGGTTTCCCCTTAGCACAGACCTGTGTTTTTGTTAAACAGTCGCCCGGCCTTCTTCTCTGCGCCCCCAGAAAGCTCCATCAGCAAGTGACTTCACCCCCCAGGGGGCCCTTTCTCCCGAAGTTACAGGGCCCTTTTGTCTAGTTCCTTAGCGGAGGTTAGCTCGAACACCTAGGGACTTTTATCCCAGCCCACCAGTGGCGGTTTGCGGTACGGTCGCCTGTATCTCTCCACACGAAGCTTTTCTAGTCGGCATGGGATCAACGGAATTTCGCAGACCCGAAGGTTGCGATTTTCTCGCCCCTCAGCTTAACGCCGGAGTGGATTTGCCTGCCCCGGCTCGCCTACAGGAAAGAACGCACCATGTCCAATGGGCACGCTCCGCCTACCCTTCCGCACCCCTCCTTGCATCAACAAAACACAGGCGGTGCAGGAATATTAACCTGCTGTCCATCGCCTTCGGCGCTTGCCTACGGCTTAGGACCGACTAACCCTACGCCGATAAACGTTGCGTAGGAAACCTTGGGCTTTCGGTGTCAGGGATTCTCACCCTGATTAACGCTACTCATTCCGGGATTCTCACTTCCCCGCGCTCCAGCAAGCCTTGCGACTCACCTTCTCCGCCCGAGGAACGCTCCCCTACCATGCCCAGGCAGTAGCCAGAGGTTCCGGTCCTTCACGTCCGCCTTTCCCTGCGAACAGGTTCCGGTTTCCGATCTGTTCCTTTCCCTCTGTACCTGAACATCCACGGCTTCGGCGGCAAACTTAAGCCCCGTTACATTTTCGGCGCAGGATCCCTCGACCAGTGGGCTATTACGCACTCTTTAAAGGATGGCTGCTTCTAAGCCAACCTCCTGGCTGTTTTGGGAACCCCACCTCCTTTCCCACTTAGCTTGCGCTTAGGGGCCTTAGCCGGTGGTCTGGGCTGTTTCCCTTTCGACAATCGCACTTATCTGTGACTGTCTCACTCCCGGGTATCGGCAGAGCGGCATTGGTGGTTTGATTGGGTTTGGTAAGCTCACGCCCCCTAGCCCATTCAGTGCCCTACCTCCGCTCTCCTAGTTCCCGAGGCTGTACCTAAATACATTTCGGGGAGAACCAGCTATATCCGAGTTCGATTGGCATTTCACCTCTACCCACAGCTCATCCCAAGCTTTTGTACTAGCCACGAGTTCGATCCTTCAGTCCGCGTTAACGAACCTTCAATCTGGCCATGGGTAGCTCACCCGGTTTCGGGTCTACTACATGAAACTGAACGCCCTGTTCAGACTCGCTTTCGCTCCGGCTCCGGAACTCCAGTTCCTTAACCTTGCTTCATACAGTAAGTCCCCGGATCATTCTTCAATAGGCACGCCGTCATCCCGAACTTAATCAGGACTGCGACCTTCTGTAGGCTTACGGTTTCAGGTCTATTTCACTCCCCGCTAGGGGTTCTTTTCACCTTTCCCTCACGGTACTGGTACGCTATCGGTGACCAAGGGTATTTAGCCTTGGAGGGTGGTCCCCCCGACTTCCCACAAGGTTTCCCGTGCCCCGTGGTACTTAGGAGCAACGCCAGGAGTCTCATCCATTTCGTCTACGGGGCTGTCACCCCCTATGGCGGCCCTTCCCAGGGTCCTTCGACTAGAGATGAGATTTGTAACTCCTTTGGACCTGGTGAGGCGGTCCCAGGCATTTCCTGTAACCCCAGCACGACATAGGCCCTCACGCCACTAAGTCGTACTGGTTTGGGCTATTCCCCTTTCGTTCGCCACTACTCAGGGAATCTCGGTTGATTTATTTTCCTCGGGGTACTTAGATGTTTCAGTTCCCCCGCTTACCCCCTGCTGATGCAGGTGAACCGGCTCAACGCCGGAACAGGTTTCCCCATTCGGAAATCCCCGACTATGCCTGTTAGACGGCTCATCGAGGCTTATCGCAGCCTTACCGCGTCCTTCATCGGCCCTTGGTCCCAAGGCATCCACCGTAAGCCCTTAATAATTTGACCCACGCTAGGAACTCCAAACTTTCTCGGCTTGGACTTTTCCAGGATCAATTAGACTTCTTATTCTCTTTTTAAGGTGCCGCACAAGAGAAACGGCGGTTGGGTCACCCCAAGCCGCCGGCCAAGGTATACCCTTCCGTTGTATGGTGGTCAGGTGATCCGCATCTGGTTGATTGGAACCCCTTCTCCTTGCGTTTCTTCAGTGCCAGACAGATTATAGGGATAGTCTCCCCTCCCGTCAAGGGGTGTATTGGGGAACTTTCTCAATGCAGAACAGGTTTCCGGGGACGGGTCTATGGGGACGGGTCTCTTCAGGCGGGACCATCCCAGCCGCTTGTGGGCCATCATCGGGGCCCCCTGTCCACTTTCCGTGGTCAACTACGGCGCAGTTTCGGCGCCAAAACCGCCAGGATGGCGACCAAGACCGTTCCCAGGATAGCGTTCATCTGCGCTGCGGCGGGAGCCCCCAGCAGCCCAGCCACCGCTCCCGAGTTGATGCTGCCGAAGGTGTGGGCCGAAATCGCCAGGACCCGCAGCCCCATTATCCGCCCCCGGACGTCGGGCCGGGCTATGCGCAGCATGACCGAGACTATCAAAACCAGGGACGCCGAATAAGCCGCCCCGGTAAACACCAGGATGATCAACGCCGGCATGGTTGAACCGACAAAGGAAAAGGCGGCGATGCTGCCGTGCCAGACAACCACCGCTCCAATGAGGAACCAGCCGGCCCGGCGGACGCCGGGCGTGACCGCCAGGACCAGTGAGCCTAGGAGGGCTCCGACGCCGAAAGCGGACATCAGCAGGCCGAGTCCGACGGAACCGAGGCCGAGGACGTCACGGGCGAATACCGGAAGGAGAGTGGTGTGGAAGGGAAAGCCGCTGATGTTAATGATAACGGCCACCATCAGGGCGGCCCAAATGGGTTGGCTCCCCTTGACGTACTTCAACCCGTCCAGGATTGCCCGCAGAACGGGAACCCCCGCCGCCGCGGGGCTGCCCCTGGGTACCCGGACCATCAAGGCGCAGGCGGCTCCGGCAAGGTGCAAAGCGACCATGGCGCCGTAGGCCCCCTGAGGCCCGGTCAAATCGAACAGCCATCCGCCGACCAGGGGGCCGGCGATGAGGGTGAAATTCATCCCGGTGGTGGTCAAAGCAACACTGTTCCCGATGCGGTCCTGGGAGACCGAATCGGCCGCGAGGGACTGCACAGCCGGCATCTGGAATATCCGGGCCAGGCCTCCAGCGAGAGTTATGGCGAAGACTTGCCAGATCTGCAGCCAGCCTCCGACGATGAGGGCGGCCATGGTCAGCCCAAGGCAGGCGGTGGTGACTTCGACGGAAGCCAGCACGAGATGGCGGGGCAACCGGTCCACCACCGCTCCCGCCAGGAGAGCGACCGGATTGAGTCCGAGACGGGCCGCGGTGACGAGCCCAACGTATAAAGGGGAGTCGGTGAGGTTCAGGACCAGCCAACCGAGGACCAGCACTTCCATCTGGTTGCCCATGGCCCCCAGCATGTTGGACGACCAGACCAGGGCGAAATTCCGCTGGCCTAGGATCGCTACAGGGTAGACGGCCCGAGTCAAAGCGCTGGTTAATTTCCGTTGGGATGTCAATGTTTGAAGATGACCAGGGTTGGCGCAAGATTCAAGAAAAGCCAATGTTAACCCCGGCGCACAGGCAGCGCCGGGGTCTGGAGGGATGCTGGTTCTTCAGCTCTGGAAGTCTTGAGGCGAAGTTGGAGGAGGGGTTCCCGGGGTTAGCCGGCTTCGTTAAGGCATTGCTCAAGCAGATTGAATGCTGCCCGGGCGAAGACCCACATGTTGCCTTCCCGGTCGCTGTCGCCGGTCTCGACGGTGATGGCCTTCTCCACCGGGCCGGAGACGGCGATGCAGGCGTGCCCGGCGGAGTCGCCGTAGCGGTTCCCGGTGGGGCCGCTGGCCCCGGTCTCGCTCAGGGCCCAGGTGGTGCCCAACGAGTCCCGGATCGTCCGGGCGTTGAGCAGGGCGTAGGCCTCGGTGCTGGCCCGAATGTCGGCCATTGCTTCGTCCGGGACCTGGAGCAGTCCCCGCTGGGCTATGCGGGTGTAGACCACGGACCCGCCGACGTAGTAAGCCGAGGCGCCGGGGATGGATACCAGACAGGCGGAAAGCAGGCCGCCGCAGGATGACTCGGAAACCGAGAGGGTCTGCTGGCGTTCCTTGAGGGCCGCACCCACCGATGCGGCGGTGTCTTGAAGTTCGGGCATTATTGACTCCTTGGTTGGGTCGGGATTGTCGGCACCGCTCGATGTAAGGCGGTTAGCGGCCCTTGAAGTCCGGGCGGCGTTTTTCGAGGAAGGCTTGCACGGCCTCCTTGTGGTCCTCGGTCTGCCGGGCGTGCTCCTGGGCTACCCGGGCTAGTTCCAGGTGGTCGGACAGGCTGCTGTCCATGGCCTGGTGGACGAGATATTTGATCAAGGAATAGGACTGGGTTGGGCCGTGGGCCAGCCGGGATGCCAACTGTTGCGCTTCTTCCAGCAACTGCCCGTCCGGGAAAACCTTGCTGGCCAGGCCCAGCCGAAAAGCCTCGTTGCCGTCAACCCGGTCCCCGGTGTACTGGAGCAGCAGGGTGTTGCTGAGGCCGATGAGCCGGGGAAGCTGCCAGCAGCTACCGTCGGCAGGGATTAGTCCCCGCAGGACAAAGGCCTCGGAGAACACGGCTTTCTCGGCGGCGACGCGGATGTCGCAGGCGAGGGCGAGACCCATTCCGACACCCACGGCGTGACCGTTGACGGCGGCGACGGAGGGTTTCTGGAGCTGGTGAATCCGGTAGACGACCTGGGGAGCGTCGTAACGGGACGACTGGGAGTTCCGGGCGAACCGGGCTTCCATCTTCCCCCAGGGCAGAGATTCCGGCTCCTCGGACCGGGCCTCCCGGTCCTGGATGCGCCGGCTGAACCCCCGGACGTTGGCGCCGGAGCAGAAGGACGGCTCGGTGCCGGTGAGGAGCAGAACGCGCTCGTCGGGATCGGCCTCGAACTGGTCTATCCGGTCCACCATCTCCCGCGCCATGTCCGGCCCCAGGGCGTTGCGGGTGGGAGGATCGTGCATGGTGATGGTTAGTACGCCTTCGGTCACGTCGGTCTGGATGAACTCGCTGCCCATGCGGCCCCCAATTTACCCGGGGTTGTCCCGGGGGATAGCTCTGAGCATTCTACCCAACCGAGGCGGCGCTGTCATTGGGGATGGTTGGACGGGGCAGGCCCCGGTGGTATCCCCGGGCCGGCGGGCTTATAATCTCCTCAAAACAAGTCGGCCCGGGCCTACCGCCTGTCGCCGCTACTGAGGAGGTAAGGGAATGCAGCAGGGAACGATCACCGCTTTGCACATCGCCCGGGTCAAGGGGACGCCTTCCGACCCGGTCCAGGAGGCGCGGGCCCTGTCGGGGCAGGGCATCGAGGGAGACCGCAGCTGCAGCGTGGACAACACTCGCCAGGTGCTAGTGATGGACCAAGAAACCCTGGACAGGCTGGATGTGAAACCGGGCCAGGTCAAGGAGAACATTACCACCGTCGGATTGGACCTGGAGAACGCGCAGGCCGGCCAAGTGCTGTTCGTCGGGGACGATGTGACCCTGGAGTTCGTGGGGCCCTGCGTGGCCTGCGGCAAGATGAACAACATCCGTCCCGGCCTGCTGGAGGAGATCCAGGGTCGGCGGGGGATGCTGGCGGTTGTGATTAACGGCGGCGAATTCAAGGTGGGGGACACGGTTCGGCTGGAGCCGTAGGCGGCCCCTCAACCGGGGCGAGACTTGGACTAAGGCCGGGGCGATTAATCCGCGCCCCGGCTCTTTTGTGCGGGGTTCAAGGGGCGCGGCCGGTGAGGCCGAGGAGCAGGTCGCGGCTGCCAGCGGTTGGAGGCACCACCACCGGAGGGGCGAACATTCCCATTTCCCGGCCTATCTCCATTTCGGGTCCCAGGATCTGGAAAGCCGTCTCTGCCAGGGAATCGTCAATGGAGACGTCCTGGCCGGTGGCCCGGGCCAGGTCCCAGCCGTGAATCACTGCCTCGGCCAGCATGAAGAGGGCAAATTTGGCCACGGTTACCTGGGTTGGCCCCAGGTCAAGGGGCTTTTCCAGCGCGCCGGGAACCTTCAGGGCCTCAGCCAAGCGGGCTGAGGCAGCGGCGAAAGCCTCCTCCGCGCCCTCCGGGGGTAGCGGGCCACTGACGTCCATGGGGTCGATACCGGGGCCGCCGGTAATGATGTCGTGAGCGCCGATGGCTCCGCGGATGATGTGGTGGAGCAACTGCCCGACGTTCCAGTCGGCGCAGGGGGTGGGGAGTTCCAACTGTTCCGGGCCGACCCCCACCAAAATGGGACGGATGGAGGCTGCGGCGGCCTGGAAGAGTTCAACCGGGTCGGGGTTGCCGGGTTGGGTCATGTCGGTGTCTCCAAAGTCGTGGCGGGGAAAGTTACAGGGGCGCACAACCGTGCGCCCCTGTGTTTTACCGGGGGTAGATCCAGCTAGCGCACTAGCGTCCGTTGGATGGTTTCGGCCAGGTCGGCGACCTGGGTGATGTCGGTCCAGGTGTCGATGGTGTCGTCGACCCGATCCTGGGGGAGGGCCAGGCCGGCGTTGACCTGGAACTTGCTCTTGATGTTGTCGAAGCCCCAGGGATTCCCCTGCGCTCCTAGGATGTTGGCCCGGGCGGTGCGGTGCTCGACGACGCGGCCGTCCTTGAGCTTGATGCGGATGGGCAGGCCGGCGGCGTGGTCGGTGAGACCCTCCTCGGCCTTGGCCATGACCCGGTTGCGTACCTTGCCCATAGCCTCCTGGATCTGGGGGTCTTTGATTTTTTCCTGGCTGAAGGTTGGGATGGAGACCTCGCCGTCCACCAGGGCGGCGGCGACGTTGTACTTGGCGCTGAACTTGCCCTTGAGCTCGTCGTCGGGTTCCTCGTAGAGCATGACGATGGAGAGGAAGGACTGGTCCACCTCGGCTTCCTCCACGTCGTCGTAGGTGAAGTTGTGCTCGCGCATGAGGCTGAAGAGGCTGTCCAGCATGGCGTGGTTGCCGCCGCAGCAAGGGTACTTCTTAATCATGAGGGCGTCCTGGATCCGGAAGGGCTTGCCCATGTTCTCGGCCATGTCGTTGAGGTCGTAGATGCCCTCGCCGAGGACGGTGCTAGTGTAGCCCAGGGGGTGCTCCAGGACCTGCTGGCCGGAGGTCAGTCCGCGCTGGGCGAGCTGGGCGGCGGTGACGCCGTCGCGGCAGACCAGGCCGGCGTGGAGGGGCTTGGTCATGGTGCCGAAGTTGTGGATGACGCCGCTGGCCATGGAGCCGGCGATGCCCAGGGCTGTGACGGTCTGGTCATGGTCCAGGCCGAGGAGCTTGCAGCAGGCCGCGGTGCAGGCCATCCGCCCGATGACGGCGGTGGCGTGGAAGCCCTTGGCCATCTGGTTGTACTTGGTGGTGTGCTGGAGCGCCAAGCCAAGCTCGCAGCCGATGACGTAGGCTTCCAGCAGGTCGCGGCCGGTGGAGCCCAGCTTTTCTCCCAGGGCCAGCAGGGCGGGGAAGATGGCTACGGTGGGATGGCCAAAGCCACCGAAGTCATCATAGTCCAGGGCGTGGCCCATGGTGCCGTTGGCCAGGGCGGCGTTGGGCAGGGACGTCTTGCCGCCGGTGGACAGGACGGTGGCCTCGGGGCTGCCGCCCAGGTCGTTGACGTAGTTTTGGATGATGTCGCCGACGGGCTGGACGGAGCCGGCCAGGATTACGCCGAGCAGGTCGAAGCAGGACTCGTTGGCGACGCGGATGGCGTCGGGGGGAATGTCCTCGTAGGTGGTGTCAACTATCCATTGGGCAATGGTCTCGGTTGCGCCCATTGTGACCTCCCATTTCGGCAAATTTGTGCGGGGCCATTATATAACAGGAGGCGGGCCGGGGAAATTTGCCGGGTGGGGGACCCAAGTTATTATATCTGCCACATTTTGCTACATTCTGTCGCATTTCGGTGGTGGGACCGATCTGGGCACAAGCGTTGTCCGAGATTCACAGCCATAATTCCATGATAGATGCTGGACGCCGCTACGGGGAAGGGGGCCAGCGTCAGCAAAATGGGGGCAAGTTGGTGTGCGGGGAAGGCCCACAAACAGAAACGCTTGTTGTGGGTCTATATTAGTAGCAAGCAAGGTATTGACAGATTTCTTCGCAATATCGGATGAATTGTGCCTATTTCCGAAGTAAACGAAAGAAATCACCAAGCAAATTGGGGGTGCGATACGCACGGGGAATGACGCTGTCCGAGTGCCACAAATGCAACACCGGACTACCATCGCTGTTCAGCACGACCAAAAATGCCAAAAGTCGTCCTCGCCATACATGGCAATTGATGGTTGATTTTCCTGTCCTAATGACATCCATAGACGATTTTCACCCGTGGTGTCATTCATAAATAGGTGTGGCCTGCCGTCCGGGAATATGTGTATCTCGAACCGGTTTTCGCCGTTCGAGTCTCTCATAGATAGGTGTGGCCTGCCGTCCGGGAATATGCGTATCCCGAACCGGTTTTCGCCGTTCGAGTCTCTCATAGCCAAAGACGCTCCTCCACCGTCTAGCAACCTAAGCGACAATTGGGGTTCACCATTTTGGCTGTACATAACGAGACCTGGTTCGTCGTCAAAGAGATCCAAAACAGCTCTCACCTCGCCATCATTGCCCATCAGTTCAAAGGACTTGGCTTGTATTACGTCTGGGATATGATTCCTTCTAGTGGACATGAGAAGTCCTCCTTTGGCGCAAAGTGGGTCAATAGGATAGGAGTGGCAAATCAGGCTGAGGGTAGCTTATCCAGTCCTCGGCGGCCGGTGTTGGAGGCGCGGAGGAGGTGGCCATCGGAGGTGGTGACGTAGAGGTCGGTCAGATCGGGGCCGCCGAAGGCGCAGTTGGTGGGTTCCGCCGGGGCAGAGTGGGTTTCCAGGACCTGACCGGCGGGGGAGAAGACGTAGACCATGGGGCCGGGTCCGCTCCGGTCGGAGCCGGCGCAGGCGATGATGTTGCCATCGGAGTCGAGGCACATTCCGGAGACGCCGCGGTGGACGCCCCGGTAGTCGGAGCCGAAGGTGTGGAGGACGGCGCACTGGCCCAGGTAGCCGTCGGCGTTGATGGGGTAGGCGCGGAGCTCGCGCTTGCCAGCCGGGTCGTCGTCGCTTTCGGATACGTAGAGGACATCCTCGTCCGGGGAGAGGGCGACGGCCAGGGGAACATGGGTGTCCCGGGTCATGCGAGTTATGGGGGCGTCGCTGCTGGCGTGCTCCAGCCGCAGTACAGAGCGGTAGTCGATGGAGTAGGGTTCCAGCTCGTGGTTGCGCAGGCCACCCTGGACCGGAGGGCCCCAGACCGGGTCGGCGAACCAGATGCGGCCGCGGCGGTCGACGGCCAGGTCCTTGGGCTGGTTGTGGAACTTTCCGTCCACCCGGTAGGCCAGGGGGGAGGTGGAGCCGTCGCTGTTGAATCGGACGAGACGGCGGGCCCCGCTCTGGCATCCGTAGAGAAGGCCCTCTTGGGATATGGCCAGTCCGACGACCCGGTTGGTCCAGCGCCGGAAGTCGGTGACTTCCCCGGTGCCGGGGTCGTAGCGGAGGATGCGGTTGTGGATGGTGCCGGCGGGCACGGGGATGGAGGTGAAGAGCATAGCTTCGCCGTCCCACACCGGGCCGTCGGTGGGGCTGCCATAGGGACCGGCGACGGTCTCAAATTCCCAGGTCATGGATGTCTCCTGTGGGGGTAGTTTCCTGTCGGGTCGGGGGACTATCTGAAAGCGTACTTTCCGAGGGCCGAAACCCTCGAAATTGGGACGACCGGGGTATGGATTCCCGCCTGCGCGGGAATGGCGGGAAAGGGGGCTAGGGGATGGGATAGGTTGGAAGGCCGGGGATTTCCACTCTTATCCGGTAGATGGTGCTGCGGGCGGTGAAGTAGATGGTCCGGTAGTCGCTGTCCCCGAAGGCAAAGTTGGCGCAGTGCTCGGGGATGAGGATGCGTCCGAGGTTGTTGCCCTGGGGGTCGGTGACCCAGACGCCGCCGGGGCCGGTGCAGTAGACGTTGCCCTCGACGTCCACCTTGATGCCGTCGGGGGCGCCGTGGTCGTCGTGGAACAGCTCGGCAAAGAGGCGTCCGTTGCCGATGGTGCCGTCGGGGAGGACGTCGAAGACGCGGATGTGGAGCCTGGGGGTGTCGTTGATGTAGAGGAGGGACTCGTCCGGGGAGAAGCACAGGCCGTTGGGATTGATGAAGTCGTCCACCAGCAGGGTCAGGCTGCCGTCGGAGAGGTCGAGCTTGTAGACGGCCTCATAGTCGACGTACTTCTGGATGTCCTCGCACTCCATGGCGACGTTGCGGATGCCGTTGGAGGGGTCGGTGAAGTAGACGGTGCCGTCGGACTTCATGACGATGTCGTTGGGGGTGTTGAGCTTCTTGCCGTCGACGTGGGAAGCGAGGACGGTGGTGGAGCCGTCGTGCTCCCAGCGCCAGACGGTGCGGCTGCTCCAACCGGCGGCGATGAGGCGGCCGTCGTGGTCGTAGGTCATGCCGTCGGCCTTGCCGGAGGGCTGCATGATGATGCTGGTGCCCTGGCCGGGTATCCACTTCCAGATCTTGTCGTCAATGATGTCGGTCCAGACGAGGAAATTTTTCTCACCGTTCCAGACCGGGCCCTCGGTGAAGATGTGGCCGGTGGATATTTTCTCGAGGGAGGCGTGGGGGTTGACGATCCGGCGGAAGCCGGGGAGGAACATCTCGCTGGACATCCGATTCTCCTTGGGTGGGCGGCGGCAATGGAATGGGGCAGGGTTGACGGCTCTGTCTGTTCGGTGAGCCCGTTCCCACGGGCCCGGAATTGGCCCACCGGATTTTAGGAAGGGAGCGAATTGGTGTCAAGGAAAATGCGAATGCGGACTGGGCTACCGCATTTGAAGTTTTGAGTCCCATTAACGGCCCCAATACAGCCGCCAATTGAAGAAGCCGAGGGGCTGCTGAAATCTTGTAATGTTGCAATAGTTGTAAAGTGGGGATATGGGTGTCGGTTTGCGGCATCTGCATGGTGGTACATTCCCAATGTGGTGGTCTAGGGGTGGTGGTCAGGGAGAGGAAATGAGTGCCAGTTTGGATAAGCGTCGAGTGGACCATCAAGACGATACTGGGGGAACAGACGAGCGGGGTGTGGGTTCCCGCCTGTGCGGGGGTGACGATGGGGGGTGATTGCTCCGGTTATGCGGCGAGCAGGGGAGGGTGATGGGTTCCTGCCTCCGCAGGAACGACGGGGGGTGGCCTGGGCACTTGGCAATCTGCTGCTGGTGGCCGCTCCGGGTTGTGCCGGGGTTGGGTTGGGCCTATACTGGCGGCGTTATGGAGGAATCGAGAGACATTCCCCGGGACGATTTGTCAGAATTGCCCCTGTTTCCCCTGAACGACGTGGTGTTGTTTCCGGGGATGCGGCTGCCGCTGCACATTTTCGAGGAGCGGTACAAGGAGATGATCGGCCGCTGCTCGGAGGAGGAGATTCCCTTCGGGGTGCTGCTCATCAAGGAGGGGCAGGAAGTGGGGGATCCGGCCGAACCGGTTTCCATCGGGACCACGGCGCGGATCGAGCAGGTTGTGGAACTTTCGGAAGGGCGGCTGAACATAGTCACGCGGGCGGAACGACGCTTCCGGGTGGTGGAGATTATCCAGCAGCTGCCCTACCTGGTGGGGCTGGTGCAGTACCTGGAGGACGAGCCGGGGGACATCACGGAGGTCCTGGTGGAGCAAATCAGGAAGGAGTTCGTTGATTTCCTGACTCTCCAGGCGACCATCGCCGGGGGGTGGAACAGCAACGTCAACGTGACGGAGGAGCCGGCGCAGCTTTTCAACGACGTGATGACCAGCGTGTCAGCCAGCGTGAGCCTTCCGAAGGAATTGCGGCAGCGGATGCTGGAGTCGACGGACACCCAGCAGAGGCTGGAGACGCTGCTGCCGGTGCTGAGCCGGTGCGTTCAGCTGATGCAGGAGCAGGCGGACAAGAACAATCCCTTCCGGGGGGCGCGGTTGAACTAGGAAACTATCTCAGGACCAGCATTGGCTACCTGCACTAGCATTCACCCCCATCCTAACCTTCCCCCCTTCCCCCCTTGACGGGGGAAGGGATTTTTTGAGGGCTGGCACTGAACACGCCAGCCCTCTGGTTTTGGTTCGCCCGGGAGGCGGGGGGTCAGGCGGCGGGGTTGGTGTACACGCGGAGGGCGCCGGCTTCGGGGATCATGCCTGAGAAGAGCTCGGGGTGGAGCATTTCGGCGATGATTTCCAATCCGTCCACGAGCCGAGGGCCGGAACGGCTGGTGTAGGCGCTGGCGTCGATGGCGTAGACCCGGTTGTTCTGCACGGCGGGCATGGACTCCCAACCCTCCTTACTGGAGAGGATGGGGACGTCCTCCAGCGCGCGTTTCACCTCGAAGCCGCAGGGCATGAAGATGATGACCTCGGGACGGCTGGCGACGACGTCCTCCCAGTCAATCTGGAAGGAGCCGGTCTCCTTGTCTCCGAAGCAGTTTTCTCCGCCCGCCATTTCGACCATCTCCGGGACCCAGTGCCCCCCGCACATGAGGGGGTCAACCCATTCCAGGTGGAGGGTGCGAGGGTGGGTGTCGGCCAGGGCGGAGCGGGCGGCGACGGCGTCGATGCGGGACTGCATCCGGGAGACGACTTCCTCGGCCTTCTGGTCCTGACCGGTCGCCTGTCCGACACGGCGAATGTCGTCGAGGATGTCGCCCACGTACTGGGGGTCGAGGGACATGACCTCGGGCTGCTGGTCGAGGATGGCGGTGGTCTCGGCGACCTGCCGAGAGGAGACGGCTCAAACCTCGCAGATGGCCTGGGTGAGGATGAGGTCGGGGTTGGCTTCCTTGAGGATGTCCTCGTCAATCTGGTAGATGCCGAGGCCCTGCTCCAGCCTTTCGGAGATGACCCGGCTGATTTCGCCGCTGGTGGGCTGGGGGTCCATGCCCTCGAAGACGCTGCGTACGACCCAGGGTTTCTCCTTGGCGGCGGCGGGGAAGTCGCATTCGTGGGTGACACCGTGGAGCTGGTCCTCGATGCCGAGGGCGTAGACGATCTCGGTGGCGCTGGGTAGGAATGAACAAACGCGCATGGTAGCCTCCCTGAGAACCGGCGTGTCCGGCGGAAGTTTTCTGGGCAACATGATAACACCCGGAGGGGTGGTGCGGGTAAAGAGGGTGTTCTGGCAGGGGCGGGGCGGTTTAGTCTTCGTCTGATTCCGGGCTGCGGGGGTCATCCAGGCCGAGGAAGGTGCGGCTGAAGGAACTCTCCAGGACGCCGTGGAGATGAAAGCCGATGAAACCGAGAGCGGCGGCGGCGGCGGCCATGAGAGCCAGGGCGATGGGCAAGGAAACGGTGCCCAGCGTGACCAGGCGGGACAAGAGGGGCAGCCCCCAGACCGCCGGCAGGAGGAGAAGGAACAACAGGAAGCTGTCCCGCAGAACCACGCGCATGTTGCGGGCCAAGGCGGTGTTGGGAGTCGACGACCCGGGGGCGATGACTTCGGTTAACTCATCGGCCAGGGTCCGCAGTGAATGCCAGATGGCTACGGCCGAAGGGATGCAGAACCCCACCGCTCCGGCAGCGACGATCCATCCCCACAGGCTTTCCTGGAGGTGGGCCAGTTTATCCAACTGGCCGGTGAACTGGAGGATGCCGGTGCCGACGGCGATGATAAAGACTATTATCACCAGATTGAGGGCGACGACCTGGACCGACCTCTGAATCCGGCGGGCGCGGAAGCTACTGAGGCGGAAGGCGCTGCGCAGGATGGTCAGGCCGAGATACAGGTATTCGGCGTATTCCTTCAGCAATCCAGGAGACCTGCGCTGGAACCAGTCGGCGGTGGCGCCAGCGCCGCGGAAGATCCAGGGATAGAACAGGGCGGTGATGGCGGTGCACATGGTAATGACCGGGTAGACGAAGGCGCCCACGGTGCCGTGAAGGGCGCCGACCCGGGTGATGGCCAGCGAGAATTCTCCCATCTGGGTCATGCCCATCCCCACCGAGAGGGAGGTGCGGCCGTCGTACCCGGCCAGGAAACTGCCAAGGGTGTCGGCGATAATCTTGCCGACGACGAATACGGCGCTGACGACCAGGGCCGGGATGATGAATTCCGGGAACAGCCGCAGGTCCAGCAACATTCCGATGGATACGAAGAAGAGGGCGGCGAACATATCCTTGACCGGGTTCATCACCCGGGCGATTGCCTCGTTGTGCTCGGTGTCGCCGAGGACGGTGCCAATGAGGAAGGCGCCGGCGGCGGCGGAAAGGCCAAGGAGCTGTCCGGCCAGGGCCAGGCCGAAGCAGAGGGCCAGGCTGGTGATCAGCAGGGCCTCGTCGGACTCGTAGCGGGCGACGAAGTGGACCAGGCGGGGAGCGAAGAGGGCGCCAAACACCAGGGAAGCGATGCCGAAGATAACGAGTTTACCCGCAAGAAGCAGGACCGAGCCGGCATCGGTGCCTCCGGTCTGGGCCGCGCCGGCCAGGACGGTGAGCAGGATCACCGCCGCGAAGTCTTCGACCACGAGAATGCCGACCATGAGGCGGCCCCGGGTGGTGAAGAGGCTGCCGGTGTCGCGGAGCATCTTGACGAGAATGGCGGAGCTGCTGATGCTCACCGCGGCTCCCAGAAACACGCTTTCGAGCAGGGACCATCCCAGGAGGTATCCGGTCTCGAAGCCGATGGCGAACATGATGGTCATCTCGACGAAGGCGATGACCATTACCCGGGTGCCAACCTGCCGGATGCGCTGCCAACCCAGTTCGAGGCCGATGCCGAAGAGGAGCAGCACCAGGCCCAGGTCGGCCAGCAGGCGAATCACGTCCAGGTCGCGGACCAGGGGCGTGGGGAGGGTGAAGGGGCCGATGATGACCCCGGCCACCAGGTATCCGAGGACCGGAGGCTGCTTGACGAGGCGAAAGAGGATTAGCGCCGCGCCGGCTACGGCGAGCGTAATGGCAAAGTCGCGGACCAGGGCGAACTCGTCGCCGGCCCCGATGAGCGGCAGGGCAAGGATGACAGGGTCGATCTTGGACACCCTCCCGGTTATTCGCTGACTATATATATCTTATCGCATCGGGTTGGGGGTTCCTTCGGAAGGGTCGAGCGGATTGCGGGGAAAGGGCGTATTGAAGTCAGAGTTATGCCCACCCGGGGCGTTGTCGTGGGGGAATCGTAGAAAAGGAAAGGGCCGGGGCCTCATTGAGGCGCCGGCCGTGATGTCCGGGTGAGCGCGGGAGCGAGGATGCCGCGAGAAGGTCAGGTGCGGGAGTGGGCTCCGGCGTGAATCTCGACGGTGACGCTGGTAGCAGGGGTCGCCACGGCGACCGAACCATAGAGGGGTCAACGCTGCTTCCAGGTTTCGACCAGTTGGTGTCCCTGGTCGTCGTCCACGCCCCACATCTGGAAGTGAACGCGGACGTCGTCGTAAAGGGTGAGATCGGCAGGGGGCTTTTCGGACTCGCGGTAGCCCTCCACGGAAACGTCCATCCAGTCCAGGGGAATTTCGCCCTGGTGGGCCAGGCGCTGGACCATGTTGACGGCACAGGCGGTGATGCCGGAGAAAAAAAGCTCGCCGGCGCCCACCTGCTCGCCACCGGCATCGTCGGCAACCCAGTGGTGGTTGCGGGCGTTGCAGATGGCCCGTCCCAACGTGCCGGTGCTGTAACTTCTAACCTTGTACGCCAATTCCAAAGCCATTGGGCTGCCTCCTGTCGGTGGATTTGCCTTTGCTGTGAACCGGGATTGCCGGGCCCCATGATGATTGTTACAGGGACCCTCGCCAAGAGTATAGCACCCGAGAGGGAGGGCGGAGGCGTTCATCAGGACGTTAAGAAACTAGCTCAAAACCGGCAGCGAAGATTATGGTTGCACGCAAAGGTGCCATCGCATTACTTGTTACCCCCATCCTAACCCACGCCCCCGCCTACGCGGGGGCAGGCTCTTCCCCCATCAAGGGGGAAGGGACTTTTGAGATAGTTTCTAAGGCAGGACCTTGTAGGCGATACACTCGACGATTTCGATGAGCAAGGGGGGTTCGGCCAGTCCGGTAGTGCCGATGACGGCGCGGCAGGGCGGGTTGGGGATGAACTCCCGGTAGACCTGGTTGAAGAGGGGCCATTTCCGCATATCGGTGAGGAACACCACGAGGGTGACGACGCGCTCATAGCTGGTTTCAGCGGCTTCGAGGGTGGTCTGGACGTGCTGGAGGGTTGCGCGGTACTGGGATTCCTCGTCGTCGCCGACGATGACGCCGTCGAACCCGGAGGCGGTGGTGCCGCGGCAGAGGACCTTGACGGCCCGGACCTTCAACATGCGGACGAGGTCTTCCTCGAAATAGTCGCAGTAAAGGCCGATGCGGTGGGAAACGGCATCGGTGGACTGGTGCCGTCCGTCAGCGATGATGAGGTCGAGGAGACGGTCGCGTTCATGGAAGGAGAGGGCGTGGGCGTCGGCGATGGACATGGCGTCGAGGTCGGCGAGAGTGTATTCCATGTTCAAAAACTGTCCTTACAGCGGCGGAAGGTGGGGGTCAAGGGGCTGACGGACGATGTGTCCGGCAGCACCCGTATGGTAATGGGTGGTGCGGCTGGGGACAACCGGGGGAGAGAACCGATGAACAAGACATCAGTGCAGCAGCGACGGTCTTGATTCAGGAATGAAACGCCAGAGTTCAGGGTATAAGGGTGCACATCACCCCCATCCTAACCTTCCCCCGTCGAGGGGGAAGGGATTTGCTCGGAGGTTCCCCAAGTGCAAGGCTGCTCGAGCAATCGCGGGAAAAGTCACGGCAACCCAAGCGGGTCAGAGGTTCAGTTGGTGCCTCTGCCCGGCGACGTGGAACTTCAGCTTGCTGCTTGGTTTCATCGACGGTATGGGGTTGAACCGGAGTTTGAAGTTCGCCGGTGACACCTGGAGATTGAAGTAGTGGGCGACCATCAGCACGTTGACGGCCAACTGCAACTCCATCCAGCGGGAGCCGAGACAGGTGTGGGTGCCCAGGCCGTAAGGCGCGTACCCGGGACTGAGGTGCTCATTGCGGGGAGGCAGGTAGCGGTCGATGTCGAACTTGAAGGGGTCCGGGAAAACTTCCTCCATGTAATGTGTGGCGGTCTGGGCGATGAAGACCCGGGATCCCAAGGGCAATTCGCAGTCCTCGACGACGCAGGAATTCATCACATTCCGGATGGACATGGGAACGATGGGGTATACGCGGTGGCACTCCATAATGAAGCGGTGGGTAACATCGATAGTGGACGGGTTAAATTCGTCGGGATCCGGATCACCGTTGGCGAACAGGGTGTCGGCTTCGGCCTGGATTCTGGCGCAGAGCTCCGGCTGGGACGCCATAGCGTACAGGGCGAAGCTCAAGGCATCACCGAGGTAGGCGCTGGCTACCAACGCAGCGGTAAAGGCGAATCGGAGGTTGGATTCGGGTATGAACTGGGGGTCGCTGGCGTGGAGGCTCAGGTAGTCGTCGACCAGATTCCGGTGTTGCCCGGCCCGCTGGGCAGGAGTGTGTACGCTCTGGACCCGTTCGACTAACATCGAGATGAATTTCGCTCGACGCCTCATGCCGGGAGTATTCAGCATGAACTTGGGCAGGATTTTTACGATGTGAACGCTCAGAGCCCGTTCCTTGAATTTCAGGAGGTCGTCGATGATGTCCTGAGTTTCAACCCCGACCATGAGGGGGGAAATTTGAGCGTTGATCATCCGACGGCTCATGCCCGTCGCTGGGTAGGTGTCCCCGACCTTCCACTGGGCCATGTGCTTTCGGACATGCCCGTAGAGTTCGTCCATCTGTCCGGCCAGCCGGTTGCGGGAATAGGCTGCCGACAAGGACTTGCGCAGCCGGAAATGATCGGCGCCATCAAGGGAAGGCAAAACTCCCGACGCACCATAGACATTCTCGAAGTCGACGAAATAGTCCCTGGCCCGGAGGTACATTCGGCCCCGACGATGGACCCAGCGATTCGTTTCGGCGCCGGCCAGGAAGATGAGAGGCTTGGCAAACGGCGGGCGAATCTGAAACACCGGGCCATATTCGCGCGCCAGGTCGGCAAAGAGAGCTGGGACGTTGCCCTGACGTAGGTTGGAGTTGAACAGCGTCCTGCGGAGGGACACGGTGGGGATTCTCCTGGTCAGGGCCGAACGCCGAAGCATGGGCCCGGCCAGGTTGTGGGCCACCGCTTCGCCTATGGCGCGGCCGATCAGCTCCAACCGGCAGACAGCCTGAATGCGCTCCTCCTGCTCCTCATCAATCTGGAATATGAACCGCAGGACATCGCAGGTATTAAGCAGGGAAATGATGACGGCGTCTCTCGGGGAGGGGATCTCGTTATTGAAGATGACGTTGGTGATGCGGGATTCGACAAACTCGACGGCGGTGCCTTCACTGTTGGCCGCGCCGGTTCCCCGCCAGGCCATGTTTTGTGAAAGGGTCCAGAACTCGCCGTCGTGGTGCTGCAGGATATTCAGGTCGACTAGGCGGTCCAGGCTCAAGTCGATGACCGACTCGGCGCGAGAGGCGTGCCGCTCGATCCAGTACTGGGCGTTTCGTCGCGCCGGTTCCTCCGCGATCTCCTTCAGAACCGGGTCAAGGATGGGGCTGCCAACTTCCGCCCGGTCCAGAAGGATGAGGGACTCCATATCCGTGTCGATGCGGTGTATGAGGGACAGTTCCGCGAGAACCGCACCGATGACCGCACAGTTCAGGTCCCAGCCCGGCACCTGGTGAAAGTAGCCGGTTTCCTGGTTCAGGAGCATCAGAATGAGTTCCTCGGGCAGGCTCAGTTGTTGCGTTGCCGAACCGTCTGTTACCGAAGTCATCAGTCCTGGTCTCCCCGCGGCATGGCGGCATCTGCGATGTGGTTCGAGTTCTCGGAACCCATTTTGAGTATATCATTGGCCCCTGGGAGAGCGGCGTGGGGCAGCATTTAGAAACTTCCTCAAAACCAAACCTTGAATTTCGGAGGCGCGTGGCGCGGGAATGACGGGAGATATGGAGGGTGTAATCTGGAAGTGCTGCGGGGCGAACTGATGGGTTCCTGCCTCCGCAGGAACGACGAGAGAGGCGGGGACGAAACCACCTAAATTGCAACTCTGCCGGGTTAGAATTCGGGCTGGCGTTTTTCCTTGAAGGCCTGGATTCCCTGGCGGGGATGGGGGGATGTGGTGAAGTATTGGACGAAGGCGGAGCTTTCGAGGGCAACGCCGTCGCGGATGGGGAGATGGCGGCCGGCCTGGGTCACGGACTTAATCCAGCCGAGGCCGGTGCGGCTCTTGGTGCGGAGGGGCGCGACGAGATTTTCCAGCTCCTCGTCGAGCTGGCCGCTGGGGACGGAGCGGAGGGCAAGACCCCACTCAACGGCTTCCTGGCCGGTGAGCCAGCGCCCGGTGGTGAGAAGCTCCATGGCGCGCTGCATTCCGACGCGGCGGGGGAGACGCTGGGTGGAGCCTCCGCCGGGCATGAGTCCGAAGTTGGCGTGCTGGTCGCCGAGGCGGGCGTCATCGGCGGCGATGACCATGTCGCAGGCGAGAGTGAGCTCCAGTCCTCCGGCGAGGGCGTATCCCTGGACGACGGCGATGACGGGGATGGGCAGTTCCTCAAGCTGGAGGAAGCAGCGGTTGAGGACCTCGACGTAGCGGTTGAAGAGGACGGGCTCGTCAAAGGCGGCGTCGAAGTGGAGGAGGTCGGCCCCGGCGCAGAAAGCCCGCCCCTCGCCACGGACGGCGAGGACCTTGATGGTCTCGTCTCCGGCCAGGCCGTCGACGGCGCAGGAAAATTCTTCCAGCAGTTCGAGGCTGAGGGCGTTGAGGGCGTCGGGACGGTTGAGGGTGATGGTGGCGACGGCGTTGCCGCGGTCCAGGCGGATGTTGCTATACTCCAAGAAAGGCCTCCGATGGTCAGTCCGGGGTTAATCCGGCAAGTACAGAATGGCGGATTCCAATATAACAAATGGGTGGAGAAATGCGGGCGGGCAGGGACAGCGGATAGCGCCCTGTAAGTGCCGCCCGTATAATGGGGCCAACCTTGGGGGGACCGTCCCCGGACTACGCTTCAATCCACCCCGACGGAGTTGGACGAGTGGCTTACATGAACTTCAGCTGGATCCTGGAGGGGTCGCTGGCCGGCGCCCAGGGTCCCACGAACAACCGGGACATCACCTTCCTGAAGCTGCAGGATATACAGGCGGTGGTGAGGATGGAGGAGAACACCATCTCGACGGAGCCGTGGGGGATGAAGGAACTGTACGAGCCGGTGCGGGACTTTTCTGCTCCGTCCATGGAGCAGATACACCGGATAGTTACCTTCGTGGAAGAGGAGATGGAGACGTGGGAGCGGCCGGTGGTGGTGACCTGCGCCGCCGGGATAGGCAGGACCGGCACGATCCTGGCGTGCTACTTCGTGAAGGTGGGCTACCAACCGCAGGAGGCGATAGACTGGGTGCGTCAGCTGAGGCCGGGGTCGATCCAGACGCGGGGGCAGGAGGAGGCGGTGCGGCAGTATTTCGAATATCTGCGGGGATAGCGTCCGGGGAATCCATATCCCGCCGCTTTCGCCGCTGACTGGGGTAACTTGTCTAAGACGGCTGGGCGGCGGGTCCAGAAGCCATCCCCGCTTGGGAGGAAAGGGACGGAATTGGTTCAGGCGGCCTTGCGTTCGGCCTCCGACTGCATCAGCAGCAGCCACGGGTCATGGCTGGCTTCCACATCGTAGTAGATGCGAGCGCACTGGAGGCACTTGGCGAAGACCAGTTCGTGGTCCCGCTCCAGATACAGGTCTCCCTGGCAACGGGGGCATGACTTGAGGTTGAACTGGGGCCATGCCTCCGACGTACCGGTTGACCTGACGGCAACTTCTTCCCGGACACGTTCTGCCACCACGGCTGTCACCCCTACCCTTGGGAACGGGCCGGGTGAGTTTCGGCCCATCCCAGATTTTTGAAGTCCTATGCCGGGAGTACGGGGCAGGGAAGGGTTTGGATTCGTACCCTGGATTCGTGATGAACATTATTCGGGAAAGCCGGTCCGGCCCTTCAAACCAGAACTTTTTTGCGAGGTAGTGGAGCAGATGAGCAGCTTGCCCGTTCCCTTGGGTATTCCGAAGGAAATCCTGGAGGAGGTGTACCGGCAGGCCCGGGCGTCGTTCCCGGCAGAGTGCTGCGGATGGCTGGCGGGCCCGAGGGATGGAGAGTCGGTTTCAACGATCCGGCCGTGCGTGAACGACCAGTCATCGGGGAACCACCCGTCCAAGCCGGACCGGACGGCGGAGACGGCGTATGTTTTCACGGCGGCGGACCTCATGGAATTGAACAACGGGCTGGACGGGGAAGAACCACCGCGAATCATCTACCATTCCCATCCCAACGGGCAGGCCTATTTGTCGGAGACGGACCGCAGTGTGGCGGCGAGCCCCTGGGGGGACGGGCCCGCGTATCCGGTGCAGCAGTTGGTGGTGGGCATTGACGGAGCAAGGGTGGTGGAGGCTGCCCTGTTCGACTGGAGCGATGAAAAGGGCGGGTTCGTGGAGATAGCGAGGTTCGAGGGGGCGGAGGTCTAATGTCCGCCCGGTCATTTGGAGTGACGCAAGGTATCCATTACAAAGATGCTGAGGAGGCGAAATGGCGATATACAGGGTATTTTCGGACGGGGACGGCGAGAGCCACTTCGAGGACCTGAAGCTGGAGGAGCACCCGGAACTGGGAGCACTGGCGAATGTGTCCGAGGTTAAGGTGCAGGAGTTCGACGGGTCGCGTCACATGGACTTTCACCCGCTGCCCGAGCGCCGGTTGATTATTCACCTGTCCGGGGAGGTGGAGATCGGGACCAGCGACGGGGACAAGAGAGTGCTGCGGACCGGGGACATCCGGCTGATGGAGGACGTCACCGGCAAGGGACACTCGCACAATGACCTCACGCCATCATCGGCGGTGTATGTCGTGCTGGAGGACTGATCTAACTTATTGCCGGGAGTCGACCGCTGATCGGGGAATGGGAAGGGACTTCTTTCGCCGCAGACCCGGGTTTTCCTAGTGTTCGGGTGGCGACAGAGGTCTGGAGGCCCTCCTTCCGCAAGTGCGACGGGAGATGGTTCGGGGGATGATCATTAAATCCGGGGACTAGCCACCTGAATCGGAACGCTACCTGCCATTGGTCCCGTCTCATCGCTTGCCGGGGCTTTGTGGCAAACTATGAATATGAAAACACGATTCTTAAAACCTGAATTGCGATTCACGATAAAGGTCTCGGGAATCGGTTGACAGGCCTTACTGACATGGCGGAGTGGGACTTCATTACCAATCACGGCGGGGTGTTGCTCGCCGTGTTCCGGCAACCGAGGATCACCGCAAGGGAGATTTCGCAGCAACTGGGGATCACCGAAAGGGCCGTGCTCAAGATCGTCGCCGACCTGGACGAAGCCGGGTATATAACCAGGACCCGACAAGGGCGAACCAATACCTATACGGTGAACCAGGACCTACCTCTCCATGGACCGATCCTGAAGGACATAGCCGTAGGAGATTTGCTGAATATCCTCAAGCCTGATTCCTCGGAGAGGGGAACAGACGGCTAATTTCGCCACGCCCGGAGGGTCCAAGAAGTTCGTAAAGGATGGTAGTCGATGGGTTTAATGTTCTGGAAAGCTCCAAAGCCCCAGGCGGTGACGTCAGCAATAAACCGGTACCTGGTCGCCGAGTTCGGTGTCGGACCCGAGCTATTGTCGAAACTCCGGGTGTTGGAAAAGGACGGGAAATTCTCCAATCGAAAGGTAAGGATGGTCCGGGTCTTCGACCCTGAACTTGTCACCGCTGGCGTCGGGTCCACGGTCAAATACGATGACCTGGGGGTGGCCGAGAACGGGAACGCCCTTCGCTTTGAAGGGCGCTTTGAAAAGGACGGGTCGCTCTACCTGGGGGACCGGAGGCCGAAGGAGGCCAGTTAAGCCGCCGATTCCCTTTAGATGGCTCCGCGGTGGTGAAAATAGTCCGACTGACTTTTCCGCCCGAGGTACTCCACTGCAAACGAAACGTTTGGAATGAAACGTTCCAGTCCACATCCTGCCGTTACTCCAGAGCAGTTGTTGGCCTAGCGGCGCTGCGAGGTTGGGCCAAGGCTTTGAAATGATCTCAAAGTCACCTGGAGTGACATCTCCACCGTCTATTCGACTTGAGCCGAAATAAAGGCCCTTCCCTCTCTTAATGGGGGAAGGGCCTTCGTTTGTGACGTTTTCTAATTTCAGGACAGGGGCAGGGACCGGAGGAGGGCTTCGTGCCCTCCGGCATCGGGGGTGACGTTCACGGCCGGAGGCTGCGGCGCGGGCTACGCCAGCAGGAAGACCAGGACGCTGGCGGCTATGTAGAGGCCGATCAGGAGCAGGGCCTCCCCGGTGAAGAACTTGTTGGGGCGTCTGCGGCCTCGGGTTATGACGGAGACGATGACCACCGCTGTCATCAGGATGGCTACCACCGCGGTCAACTGGTGGATCGCGGCCACGTGGCCGTGTCCCCAGAGGGGAGAGCCGACAAGGGCGACGTCGTCCATGAACAGGATGAAGCCCATGTTGAAGAGGTTGCTGCCCAGCACGCCGGTGATGGCCAGTTCCGTGGCCCTGATGCGGATGGCAGCGAAGGCAGCGGCCAGCTCGGGCAGGGAGGTGCTGAAAGCCAGGAACTGGGTGCCTACGAAGCTGGCCTCCCAGCCCATTTCCTCGGCGATCTTCTCGCCGGTGATGGAGAGCCAAATCGCCGCTCCGACAACGAAAGAGGCGGCCAGGGCGTAGACCACCGAATAACGGAGAAGACTCTTGTCAGCGTATTGCTCCTCATCCTCGTCGTCGGAAGAGTTGGCGGCCGCCGCATAGTCGCCGTCGTTGCGGTCCCGCCGTTCGAACTTGTAGATCAGGAACATGGCAACCAGGAAGACGCCGAGGGTGACAGCAGAAACCGGGCTGATGGGCCAACCCGACATGGCGTCGGTGTAGCTGTGGATCAGCATCCCGATGGTGGCCAGGGCGATGACTGCGATGCCCAGAGCGCCCACCATTACCGAGGCCATGCTGACGGTGGAGAGGATCGGCCCGTTGCGCCAGTAAAGGTCGAGGAGGCCGATTATCAGGAGGTTGAAGATGTTGCTGCCGAAGGCGTCGCCCACCGCGAGGTCCGGCTCGCCAACCAGGGCTATGGCGCTGACGCCGGTGCCCAGCTCGGGCAGGGAAGTTGCCGTGGCCAGGAGCAGGACGCCAATGAAGGCGCGGCCCAGCCCGGTCTTGAAGGCGATGACGTCGGCCGACCTCGCCAGGAAGTTGGAGGCTATCAGGATGACAGCCGCAGTTCCGGCTAGCTGGAGCCACAAGAGGGCTAGGTCCATTGCAATTCCTGCTTCAAAGGGCTAAGTAACTGTCTCAAAACAGACGGTGCACTTCCCGGATGTGCTTGTCCACTGACTCTGCACTACCTTTTCACCCCCACCCCCTCCTTCAAGGGGGAGGAGATTTTTGATGGTTATGCCCCACCGCCTATAGCGGCTGTTATCCGGTTGCCCATCTCTCCAGTGCCGACGGAGGGGCCTCCGCCCGCGATGTCGGGGGTGGCAAGGCCGTCGGCGAGGGCGTCTTCCACGGCCTGCTCGATAGCGGCGGCTTCTTCGGTCAATCCAAGGGAGTAGCGGAGCATGAGGGCGGCGCTGAGGATGGAGCCGACGGGGTTGGCGATGCCCTGTCCGGCAATATCGGGGGCGGTGCCGTGGATGGGCTCGTAGAATCCCTGGGTGCGGCGTCCCGGGACGGGAACGTCGGCGAGGCTGGCGGAGGGGAGTAGTCCCATGGATGCGGCCAGGACGGCGGCTTCGTCGGTGAGGATGTCGCCGAAGGTGTTTTCGGCGACGATGACGTCGAAGCGGGCGGGCCGCTGGACAAGCTGCATGGCACAGGCGTCGACGAGGACATGCTCCAGCTCAACGTCGGGGTATTCGGGTCCAAGACGGGTGGCGACCTGGCGCCAGAGGCGGGAGCATTCCAAGACGTTGGCCTTGTCTATGGAAGCCAGTTTCTTGCGGCGTCCCTGGGCGAGGGCGAATCCGACGCGGAGGATGCGATCGATTTCGGCCTCGGTGTAGTACATGGTGTCGACGCTGGTCCAGCCGTCGGGGGTTTCGGTGCGTCCCTTGGGCTCGCCGTAGTAGAGGCCACCGGTGAGTTCGCGGACGACGACCATGTCCACACCGTCGAGGACCTCGGGCTTTAGGACGCTGGACTCGACGAGGTTTTCGTAGATGCGGACCGGGCGGATGTTGGCGAAGACTCCAAGCTGGGCCCGGAGTTCCAACAAGCCGTCCTCGGGACGCATGGAAGCGGCGGGGTCATCCCACTTGGGGCCCCCGACGGCGCCGAAGAGGACGGCGTCTGAAGTGCCGGCGAGGTCGCGGACTTCCTCAAGGAGGGGTGTGCCGTGCTTGTCGATGGATATTCCGCCGACGTCACCGTAGTGGAGGTTGAAGGTGTGGCCGAAGGATTGTTCCACCGCCTGGAGGACGTTGACGGCTTCGGCGGTGACCTCTGGGCCGATGCCGTCGCCGCCGAGGACGGCAATGTTGAATTCCATAAGGTGATACTCCTGAAACGATGGGCCTGGCTACGGCGGCGGGAATCGCTGCGACAGCGTCCCACTGGGCCGACGGAGTGGGTTGTCCCCGGGGAGACGCACGATGGGCCAAAACAGGGGCAAGTATACAGTCCGTTGGGGGGAGCATCAAATTGGGGTCTGGCGGGAGGACGGCACGGTCAGCAGGTGAAGATTTCGTGCCAATAGGAACTCCGGTGGCAATCCCTAGTATAATCGAGACTAATTAGGCCAAGAGTATCAAATTGCCGGGATGACTCCGGGGTCATCGAAGAAACTTAGGTTAGGAGGCCACCAGAATGCCTGGGAGACTGGAGATGGCTATTCTCCTGATACCTCTAGTGATCATAATCACGGGTGGCGTGGCCGTGTTTCTCGTCCGCTCCAGTGAAGCGGACCAGCCTGAAGTGGGGCTGACAGCCTCAGCCGATCTTGAGTCGCCGTCCGGGGACTTCATGGGTACCGTTACGTTCCGGCAAGCAGCGACGGGAGTCCTCATCATGGCCGACCTGAAGGGACTAACGCCGGGCGGCCACTCTTTCATCATTCACGAAACCGGCACATGTACGCCGGATTTCAGCGCCGCCGGTGATCACTTCAACCCCAGTGATGCGGAACATGGCTTTATCCATCCGGCATGGAAGCGCGGCAAACCGGGCGGAGGGCACGGTGGAGACCTGCCCAACATCTACGCCGCCTCTGACGGTTCGGCACGCGCCGACTTCTTTACAGTTGGCATCACGCTGGACGCCGGCCCACTCCATTCGATATTCGACGGTGACGGCTCCGCCATCATTGTGTATGAAAAGCCGGACGCCTACACAGAAGAAGAGTCGGACACCGGCGGACGCGTAGCCTGCGGGGTCATCAGGCCGATGTAGGGATTGCGCCTCGCTTAGGCGGCACACCCCTGAGTGAGGCAATTAACGCGCTCCAAACGCCTTCGGATTGAACTCGGCCGCGCAGGGATCAGGACTCGAGGCTTGGTTGAAGGCGCGTTCCGGGGTGTGCTAGGCTGGGTTGCGCATGAGTGAACGAGTTGTGGCCGCGATGAGCGGCGGAGTTGATTCCTCGGTGGCGGCGCTGCTGCTGCAGCAGCAGGGGTATGACGTCATCGGGGTGACGATGAAGCTGTACAGCCTGGACCACGCCGACCTGCCGGACTACTATCGGGGATGCTGCACGGTGGACGACGTGGAGGACGCGCGGCGGGTATGCCAGCGGCTGGGCGTCCCGCATTACGTGCTGAACGTGCAGCAGGAGTTCGAGTCTTTCGTCATCGACTATTTCTGCTCGGAGTACCAGAAGGGTCGGACCCCGCATCCGTGCATCGCGTGCAATGACAAGATCAAGTTCAATTTTCTGTCGCACCGGGCGCAGGCGTTGGGTGCGTCCTACGTGGCGACGGGCCATTACGCGCGAATCGAGGGAGATGGAGAGAAGGGCTTCTCGCTGTGGAAGGGCCTGGATGAATCCAAGGACCAGTCGTATGTGCTGTACGGGATGGGGCAGGAGGAACTGGGGCACACGCTGATGCCGGTGGGGGCGCACTCGAAGGATGACATTCGTGGGATGGCCCAGGACGCGGGGTTTCCCAACGCGGCCAAGCCGGACAGCCAGGACATCTGCTTCATTCCCTTCGGCGATTACAAGGCGTTCCTGAAGGAGCGGATTGAGGCAACTCCCGGGGAGATCGTGGATACGGACGGTACGGTGCTGGGTCGGCACGAGGGCATCGAGATGTTCACGGTGGGGCAGCGTCGAGGGTTGGGCCTGGTAACCGGGGAGCCGCGGTATGTGGTCCGGTTGGAGCCGGAGAGGAACCGGGTGGTTGTCGGGAGTCAGGAGGAGCTGTACCGGCGGGAGTTTGCGGTGTCGCGGACCAACTTTGTTTCAGGCAAGGCCCCGGAAGGGCCGGTGCCGGTGTCGGTGAAGATACGGTACAAGTTCCAGGAGGCTCCGGCGGTACTGGAAGCAACGGGAGACGGGGCTTTGGTGGTCTTCGATGAGCCTCAGCGGGCAATAACGCCGGGACAGGCGGCGGTCTTCTACGAAGGCGACCGGGTGCTGGGGGGCGGGGTTATTTCCTGAATAGACAGCCCACCGTGAAGTATGGAAGACGGGAAACGGGCATGAAGGCGGCGGGTCATGCCGGGGCTTGAGCTGGAACGGTTGGCGCACCTGCGGGGAAGCACGCTGGTCGCCGGGGTGGATGAGGCGGGGCGCGGCCCGCTGGCGGGGCCGGTGATGGCGGCGGCGGTGATTCTTCCATCCGAGCTTTCCGGCGCTGAATCGTGGCTGGCGGCGATTGACGACAGCAAGCGGCTTTCTGAAAAGCGGCGGGAGGAAGCGCTGGAGGTAATCCGGCGGCACGCGCTGGCGGTGGCGGTGGCGCAGCAGGATGCGGACGACATTGACGCCCTGGGAATCCTGCCGGCGACGATCCAGGCGATGACCAACGCGCTGCACAGCCTGCGGGTGGAGCCGGAGTATGTCCTCTTCGATTACCTTCCGCTGAAGGCATGTCCCTTTCCGCACCAGACGGTGGTGAAGGGGGACAGCATCAGCTACTCCATCGCCGCGGCTTCCATCGTGGCCAAGGTGACCCGGGACCGGTGGATGCGGCGGGCGGAACGGCAGTATCCCGGGTACGGGTTCGCCCAGCACAAAGGGTATCCGACCAGGAAACACATCGAGCGGATGCAGGTGTTGGGACCGTGCTCGATCCACCGGCGGAGCTACCGGCCGGTGAGGGCCTGCGGCGGTAGCGGAGCATCCGGCGGCGTTGGCAGGAGCGGCTGATGCCGCGGAGCCGGGCCGGTCTGGGCAACCGGGGAGAGGAGTTGGCGCGGCGGTTCCTGGCGGACAAGGGGTATGCCGTACTGGAAGTCAACTATCTCTGCCGGCGGGGCGAGGTGGATATCGTGGCGCGTTCGGGGGATGAGCTGGTGTTCGTGGAGGTGAGGACGCGCTCCGGGAATGCCTTCGGGTCTCCCGAGGAGTCGATAACGGAGGGGAAGGCGCGGCGCCTGGCGGAGGCGGCGCAGACGTTCCTTCAAGAACGGGGGATGGAGGAGGCTGCGTGGCGGATTGACCTGGTTGCGGTGCGGGTGGATTCACGAGGGAACGCGGAGATCAGTCACCTGGAGAACGCGGTGGAGGGGTAGGGGCAGACGGATATCTCCGCAGCGCTGGTCCGGGGCTATCGGTCCCTTGGGATGGACAGGAGTCTGGGTCCCTGCCTGCGCAGGCACGACGGGGTGGGGATGGAAGCTGGGACTGGCTAGAATCCCAGTCCGGTGATGCGGCAGACGACGATAGAGAGAAGGAGGAGGGTCGCCAACAATATGCCCACTATAAGGCAGGTGTTGGCGGCGCAGGAGTTGTTTCTCAAGCCTGACCTCGACTGTGGGAATGGTGGACGGGCCGGAACAATTCTATATCATCCAGGAGTTCCCGTTCTCCAAAACAACCCTTCCAGCTTGAGGCGGTGATGCAATGACGATTCCAACCAACTCTCCGGGAAGTTCACTACCCGACGCAATTGTGGTGGGCGGCGGGATTGCCGGGTGCCTGACGGCGCTGCTTCTGGCCCGGTCAGGGATGAAGGTGACGGTGCTGGAGGCGGACTCGGTGGGGAGCCACGCATCTGGGTTTGCCTTCGGGGGCCTGGGGCCGCTGGACGGCAGCGGCATTCCCAATCCACTTCTGGATTTCAGCGTCTGGTGCTTCAACCGGCACCATTCCATCCACCAAGAGCTAAAGGAAGAGACGGGGATAGACACGCAATTCCACCTGCGGGACCGGCTCAACCTGGCCTTCACCGGGGACGAGGCCAAAAACCTTCAGGCCGACCTGGAATGGCAGTCCAAGGTGCCGGGTTTCAAGGTGGAATGGCTGGAAGCGGCCGAGGCGGTGAAGGCGGAGCCGAGGACCAATCCCGACTGCGCGGGAGCGGCCTGCGCCCAGGGGACGGGTGCGGTGGAGGCCTACCGTTACAACCTGGCGGCGGCCCAGGCGGCGGAGAAACATGGGGCCGTGATGTTGCAGCGCCGGGTGACCGGGCTGCTGGGGGAGGGCGGCAGGTGCCGGGGAGTCAAGCTGGAGACCGGGGAACTGGAGGCCGGCGTGGTGGTCCTGGCCGGTGGGCCTTGGGTTGGGGGAATGTCGGAATGGTGCGGGGCGGAGATTCCGATCAGGCCATTGAAGGGGCAGATTATCCGGCTGCAACTGCGGGAAAATCCGATGGTGGCTTCCCTGAACTACCGGGGCAGCTACGCCGCATCCAAGCCCGACGGCCTGATATGGGCGGGCACCACGGAAGAGGAGGCTGGGTTCGACGAGGAAACGACCGGCGCGGGACGGGACAAGGTGATGGGCGACCTGTTGATGATGGCCCCCTCGCTGGCTGAGGCGGAACTGGTGCAGCAGACGGCCTGCCTCCGGCCCCTGTCGGCCGACGGGATGCCGGTGGTGGGGAAGGTTCCAGGGTGGGACAACCTCTACGTTGTGACCGGCGGGGGACGGAAGGGGATTCTGTGGAGCACGGGGATGTGTACCGGAGCGGCGGAGTTGATCCTGAAGGGGAAATCCGGGGTGCCCGGGTTGGAGCATCTGGCGGTGGAGAGGTTTGGAGCGAAGTAAATGGGAGGACGTTGGGGATGTATCCCCCAAACCCCCTTAGAAACTTTCTTAAAACCAGCCTTGAATTTTGCGGTGGCCTGCCACGGCCACACTGAACTAACCTGTCACCCCCATCCTGACCTTCCCCCTCGACGGGGGAAGGGACTTTTGAGATAGTTTCTCAGTCATGGGGTGTATTTGCGGGCGACGGGGAGGCCGTTTTCGCGGGTGACCTTCATGGCGAAGGGGTACTTGCTAATCTGCAATGCCAGCTCCACGTCCTGGGGGTGGTACTGGGGCTGAGTCTCGTCGAAGAACTTGGGGGTGTCGTTGCCGGTGAGCACGAGGGAGCGGACGGCCTCGGGATCTGGCCGGCGCCCCTGGAGCAGGTTGCGGAGATAGAGGGCGCACTGTTCATCCTCATCGGAGCGGAAGCGGCCCCGGTCTCCCATGGCGATGATTGAGACGGAGGGCGGGCCGTCGGCAAGGACGGCGTTGACGGTGGCCTGGGCGACGGCCAGCGATCCCAGATAGATGGCGGCGGCGTTGGCGGCGGCGGCGACTCCGACGGTGCCGGCGCGGGTGGACTGGACGATGTGCTGCCCGGTAAAGTCCACCTGGGAGACCTCGTAGGGAGAATTGCCGTAGTCGAACCCGTCGGGACGCTTTCCGTCCACCTCGCCCATGAGGATGTCGCCAATGCCCCGGCTTCGCAGTTCGAGGGCTTCCTCGACCTCGGCGACCAGGGTTATGTGGGATGCGCCGTGGTCGAAGGCGATGGCGGCGGTGGTGAAGGCGCGGAATACGTCGATGATGATAGCGGCGCCGGTGGCTTCCCGGGCGTCCCTGACCAGGCTGCCTACGGTGATTTCCATGTTCTTCCTTCTCCGGGCGGGGTGCAGCTGCCAGGCTGCGCGAAGCTGCTGAGGCAGCTCCGGGTAGCCTGGGGTGTCTGGGTCTGGTTAGAAACTATCTCAAAACCAAACCTTGAATTTCGGGGTTGCGTGGCGCGACGATACTGCACCAGCCCGTCACCCCCATCCTAACCTTCCCCCGTCAAGGGGGAAGGGACTTTTGAGATAGTTTCTTTAGCCCTTCTTGACGAGCTTCTGGAGGGTGCGGGGGTCGTCGGGCGGGTTGGAGTAGCTGCGGGTGTGGGTCCAGGAGACCTCGCCAACGTAGATGTCGGCGCGGGAGTCGATGCAGACGCCGTGGGGGGCGACGAACTTGCCGGTCTCGAATCCCTCGCCCTGGTTGCCCAGGCGGGCGATGACGTTGCCGGAGGTGTCGTAGATGCTGATGCGGGGGCCCAATCCGGTGGCGGCCAGGTTGGCGCCGATGGCAGCGCCAAGTTCGCCGACGTAGACCAGCCCGGTTTCCTGGTTGATGTAGAGGCCGCAGGGACGGGCCATGTTGGTCCACTGGGTCTCGAACTTACCGTTGGAGTCGAAGATCTGGACGCGGTGGTTTTCCCGGTCGGCGACGTAGACCCAGCCGTCCTTGTCGGTGCAGACGTTGTGGGCGATGTTGAACTCGCCCGGGCCGGTGCCGGACTCGCCCCAGGAAAAGAGATGGTTCCCGTCCGGGGAATACTTGTGGACCCGGGCGTTGCCGTATCCGTCGGTGACGTAGAAGTCGCCGTTGCGCGGGTCGACGGCGACGTGGGTGCAGCGGTTGAAGGGGTCGCCGCTCATGAAGGGAGCGGGCTGTCCGCTGATGCCCAGGGTGAAGAGAACCTTTCCGTCCAGGGTGCACTTGCGGACGGTATGGTCGCCGTCGTCGGTGCAGAACATGGTGTCGTCCGGGTTCATGGTGATGCCGTGGGCCCGGGGGAATATGCCCTCACCCCAGGAACGAAGGAAGTTGCCGTTCTTGTCGAAGACAATCATGGGGTGTTCGCCGCGATTGAAGGCGTAGACGTTGTCGTTGGCGTCAACTCCGACGGCGGCGACTTCCTTGAATTTCCAGCCGTCGGGCAGGTTTCCCCATCCTTCGGCAATCTCGTAGGTGTATTGCTCGGCGCCCAGTTGGACCATGACGTCACCTCGCTTGATGTATCAGGGTAGCGGTTGGGAGGAATATAACCCCTGTCGGCGTCTGCTCCGCGTCGCAGGATCCCGGAGGGATTGTATCAGTAAAGTGGGTTATTGCAATTGGGATGAGTTGAGTCCCCGGCGCTATCGCACTCGCAGGATACCACCATGCAGATGCCGCAACCCGACACCCATATTTATCGTCGGCAATGGTTGAGGTGATTTATGATCACCCTCGGCCGGACCAGGATTTGGCCGGTTGGCGTAGCTAGCAGTCGGTTGGTATGATTTCCCCCGGAACCGCCGGTACAGAGCTACTACCGGTGGCAGAGAGGCGAGTATGACGCAGGAAGGGCGACGGGACTTTGTGAAGTACACTTTCTACAAGGTGGCGCCGGAATGGCGGGGGTTGACCGAGGAGCGCCGGGAGAGGAGCAAGGCCCAGTTCGCCGAGGTGCTGGAGGAGTTCGCGCCGCGGGTGGATGTTTCCAGCTACAGCCTGGTGGGCACGCGGGGCGACGCGGACCTGCTGCTCTGGAAGGTGAGCCCGACGGTGGAGGCGGTGAACGAGCTGAGCGCCCGGATCAACCGGACGGAGCTGGGAAAGTACCTGCGAACTCCCCATTCCTACCTGGCGATGACGCGGCGGTCGGCCTACATCGACCACCACCAGCACGAGGGGCAGGAAGGGACGGGCAACGCGACGATGCGGATGGTGGGGCGGAAGTACCTGTTTGTGTACCCCTTCGTGAAGACCAACGAGTGGTACCAACTGCCGATGGAAGAGCGGCAGGCGCTGATGAACGAGCACTTCGTCATAGGGCACAAGTACCCGCAGGTGAAAATCAGCACGTCCTACTCCTTCGGGCTGGACGACCAGGAGTTCGTGCTGGGGTTCGAGACGGACGATCCAGGGGTATTCCTGGACCTGGTGATGGAGCTACGGGAATCGAAGGTGCGCCCCTACACCCTGCGGGACACGCCCATCTTCACCTGCATCAACAAGCCGCTGGACGAGTGCCTGGACGACTTGGGGTGATGAGCCGGAGGGGACATGACGGCCGGCCGATCAGGGGCAAGAAAAACCCTCGGAGGATGAACTCCGAGGGTCTGCTTTTGCGGGGGGAGTTGAGCTGGACTACTTGCGCTGCAAGGTGGAGGGGTCGTTGTCCTTGAAGTAGTCGTAGTTCATGGCGATGTAATTGTTCCAAGTCTCGGGCACGGCATCTTCGGCGAAGATGGCGGTTACGGGGCAGACCGGTTCGCAGGCGGCACAGTCGATGCACTCGTCGGGGTTGATATAGTACATGTCGTCGGCGTCCCGGGTGTAGATGCAGTCCACCGGGCAGACGTCCACGCAGGCGGCATCCTTAACACCGACGCAAGGCTCGGTAATTATATAGGTCATTCGTAGTTGCTCCTCTGGAATTTTCCTGGTCGCCGCACTTATCCGCTGACCGGCGGAGGCAGGGATATTGGCGACATAATTATAAACTCAGGAAAATAGCGTTGCAAGAATAGGGGAACGGGTATACGAGGGTTTCAAAGGGCCACAGGGAAGGGGCGGCGGTTCAGAAAAGAGGCCCGGCCGCGCGATGGATCGAGCCTGCTGGGCATCCGCCGTGTTGTCCGATTATTGTCCAATTAAAGGACCAGGCCGGAGGTGCGCTTCTTGATGGACAGGTTGACGAAGGTCTCGGTGCGCTGGACTCCGTCGATAATACCGATCTTGGTGCGAAGGAACTGTCCCAATCCCTCGGCAGACTCCAAGCCAGCCCAGACGAAGACGTCGTAAGCGCCGGTGGTGACGGCGACGTAGTGGGATTCCTGGAGGGTGGCGATGGCTTCGGCGACGGCGTCAGACTTTCCGGGTCCGGTCTGGAGGCCGATCAGAGCGGTGGTGGCATATCCCAGCTTTTCGAGGTTGGGAACGGCGACGACGTTGACCACGTCGTCCTGGATAAGGCGGCGGAGACGGCGCCTCACGGTGCCCTCGCTGACTCCGACCTCACGGGCGATCTTGGCGTTGGATGCCCGCCCGTCCATTTGCAGCAGGGCAATGATTTTGCGGTCTAGTTCGTCCATTGTTGACGCTCTCCGTCGTTTTTTTGTCGATTCCCGACTCATAATAGGCAAGCGGGAATTTTCTGTCAACCCGCCGGAAAGAACGGATATTAGCAAAGAATGATTCCGAATCTGGATTGTCTGAAATGGTGGGCGCCCCAAGCTGTGACTAAATTCGTCGAATATTATAGATATAGCGGCGCCCGCAACCCAAGCGCGGGCAAGATGGGAGGGCGCGGACGGTTACGACATTCGCAGGAGCTTAGACCAAAACCACAACGGCGGCCCGGAAACCCGGGCCGCGTCTGCGCTCAGCGTAACCCACTGCGAACAAGGCGGCTCCATGAGAAAGGGGACGGGAGTTCGGGCAGGGAGTCCGAAAAGGGGGAGATTCGGGTGAGGCCGACTGAAACCGCGTCCCCGCTTGCACGGGGAACCGGGCCCGGGCTCTCCCGCTTTCCGAAGATACTTGGGGCTCTGAAGGCGGCTGCCGGGAGCGGGAGCCGGCACGTCAGGGGTCGGATTTGAGGAGGGCGGGACGGATCCTGGTGTTCCAGTAGTCGCTTTCGCCCGCCTGGCGCAATTCCTCGACAAGCCGGGCGGTCTCCGGTCCCACGGCCTGGGTCAACTGAGAGGTTGTGCGGTCTCCGGCCAACTCGGTGACCGCGGTGCGGAGTTTCATCACGTACTCGGCGACCTCGATGGCGGCCTGGTCGGAGGCGGACCGGGACTGCAGGGCTTCGAGCTTCTCGAGCCATTCCAGACCCCTTTCGGCGTCTTCGAACCTGTCACCCAGCGCATTGGTAGTAGTCATCGGGGATCCTCCACTCTCTCACCAGTTCCGGCACGTTTCAGGGTAAGCCAACGGTCAGTCCACATAACAGCCTATATCATACCGGTTGTGGACGCATGTTGCACCGACCCCAACTGTCCGGTAACGTATCCCCGGCGGATTTTACTTGACCGCCAGGATGTCGTAAGCCAGCGCCAGCATGATCCGAGAACCGCTGATCAGGCTGCGGATGCCCACCGATTCGTCCGTTCCATGCACGTTCAGAAGCATGGGGTCATCGTCGGGGTGGGACCCGACCATGCCGTAGGTGGTGGTGCCCAGGTTCCGCGTGAACCGGGAGTCGGTGAACCCGGTACTCAACGACGGGACCCACTGGATGTCGTCCCGGTCCAGGGCCCGGGCGGTGCTAATCTGGATGCGCTGGGCGAAATCCGTCTCAAAGGGAGAATCGTTGGGGACCGACATATAGTCGATGTCAATCTCCACATTCGGAATCCCGTCCAGTATCTTCCCCAACTCCTGCCGGACATAGGCTTCGTCCTGGTGGGGCAGCGTGCGCACATCGCAGGTCAGGCGGACCGATTCGGGAACGCTATTGGACTTGATGCCGCCCTGGATCATGGTGGGCGTGATGGTCATCCGGGACAGTGCCCTCATAATCGAGGCGAACCGGGGGTTCGTCTCCTGGGTATCCGCGACAATCTGGTCGATGTTTGCTGCCGACGGCCGGTCTTCGATGGCGAAAACCGACAGGTGGCGGAACAAGCTGGTGGAGGTGTCCCGCTCCGGTTCGTATGCTTCAATCCGCTTCACCACCTCCGAAAGCCCGAACAGGGCGTTTGACCCCTGCCACGGAGTTGACGCGTGGGCGCTCGCGCCCCGGACCGTGATCTCCAGCTGCAGCCGGCCCTTCTCCCCCACTCCGAGCAGATAGGTCAAGTTCCCCGCCGCCTCGATGGGGACGCCGCCGCCTTCGTTCACCGCAAGGGGAGCCGCCAGCTTCTCAGGGTGGTTCTCCGCCATCCAGCCAAACCCGTACCGGCCGCCGTGCTCCTCGTCGGCGCAGGAAGCCAGGATCAGGCTGTCGTTGAGCGGAACCCCGTTCCGCTTGAGGATCCTCAGGGCGATCAACTGGCAGGTGAGCAGCCCCTTGCAGTCCGATGCTCCCCGCCCGTAGACCCGGCCATCCGCCACCGTGGCGCTGAAAGGCGGAAACCTCCACTTCTCCTCCTCTTCCACCGGTACCACGTCCAGATGGGACATGAACATCAGCCCCGCCTTGCCGGAACTGCCCTCCAGCCGCGTGATGAGGTTGCCCCTTCCCGGCGCGGACTCGATGATCTCGCAGGGCACGCCGTCCTCGGCCAGCCACCTTTCGATGTAGCGGCATAGCTCAGTCTCGTTGCCGGTGGGCATGAATCCGGTGTTGACCGTGGGAATGCGGACCATGTCCTGCTCCAGCGCGAGAATCTCATCGCGCATTTCATCAACCTGGTCCAGCAAGTCGTTCAGATCAGGCATCTCTTGTCCTCCAATAATTGTCGGCGACAGTCACCATTGTAATGTCTTCGCCAGGATTCTACTCTTCGCCGGACCATTCAGCGGGAGGGAACGGTCTTTCTTCCCACTCTCTTTTTTTGAGGGCTGCCCGTCCGCCTACATCCAGGATTCGCAGACTGGCCGCGCTCTGAAACCACCCGCCCTTGGATGACGTAACCCTGATTGTAACCTCGATTGAAACTTCCACCCAGAAAAGCTAGATGGCATATCCCTGGGCCAACGTCTTCATCCTCATCTTGGGGGGCATCTCCTTGGTGAGCGGCATCCTGGGCCTCATTGGAGGCTCGCCTAATTGGGCGCTTGCCCTGGATGTGCATCGAATCTCCGGGTTCGCCCTCGTAGCGCTGCTTCTTTGGAAGGCCCGCAACGTGCTGGCGCCGCTGACTAACACGGGGTTATGGAAGCGCCGCCCCACCCTGCTTATCGGCTCCCTGGGCTTGTTCCTGTTGCTCCTCGCGGCCCTTATCCTGGGAATAGTCTGGAGCCACGCCGGTTACTTCGCCTACCTGGGATTCAGCGGGGTGAGCTGGCACATATACCTGTCGCTGTTGCTGGCCCCCTTCGTGGCCTGGCACGCCCTAACCCATTCCTGGACCCTCCATACCCGTTTCTGGGCGCAACGACGGTCCTTCCTGAGACTGGCCGGTCTCGGCGTTGCCGGGCTCGCGCTGTGGCGCGCGGGAGAACTGGCCGCCGATGTCCTGGCGCTGCCCGGGGAAGACCGGCGGTTCACCGGGTCCTACGAGCGGAGCAGTTTCTCCGGCAACGCCTTCCCGACCACGTCCTGGTTGAACGATAACCCGGACCCGGTCGACGGGGACAAATGGCGGTTGAACGTTACGGGCCTCGTCCAACATGACCTCGCCCTTAGGTTGGATGACCTGGCCCGCAGCCGTGAAAACACAACGGCCGTCCTGGACTGCACGGGGGGTTGGCACTCCACCCAGGAATGGGAGGGGATTCCCCTGAAGGATGTCTTGGAATCGGCTGGGGTGGAGCCCGGGGCGGGCAGTATAACCGTCCGCTCCGTCACGGGTTACCAGCGAAGGTTCTCGCTGGGAGAAGCGGGCGGATACCTGCTGGCCACCCACGTTGGAGGTGAGCCGATTTCCCACGGACACGGGTTTCCGGTGCGGTTGGTAGCCCCGGGCAAGCGCGGCTTTGAATGGGTCAAGTGGGTCGATTCCATTCACGTGAACGACACTGGGAAGTGGTGGCAGTCACCCTTCCCATTGACCTGACCTGGCGCAGTGCTGTGCTCCGGGCTGGTCACCTGGCCTGGTCATTTCCATGCTCGAACAAGGAGGAATCTGGTCGAGAGGACGGGAACCAAACAGTGGGTTTCGAGGGTAACTGTTGGGGACAGGCGCAGTATGATGGGGCTGGGCGGGTAACCGACGGTCTTCCTCGCCAACGCCAAGGGACTTGCCGCCGAAACCTAGCGGGCTATCAAGCAGGGGTGCGTCCCCCGGGCCCAGAAGCGCCCAGGCCGTCAAGGAGCGCCGTCGTCCCGCCGTCCCCACCTTCGCCGAGGCTGCCGAGCGGGTCATCGAGATGCGCCGCCCCACCTGAACCCGAGAACTGGTGTCCACATAGTGTTCGATGGGACGCTGCGGGCGTTCGGACTAGGGAAGTGTCTCGGCACCGGGTTTATCGGGAGGCGTCTGGCCTATGGCTTTTCCCGTTCAGGCTCCCGTTGATTCCTCCGGCTAACCCCCGGTCACCCAGTCGGCGACGCGCTCGCCGATCATGATGGCGGTGGCGTTGGTGTTGGCGCGGGTTACCTGAGGCATGATGGAGGAGTCGGCGACCCACAGGCCGTTGACTCCACGCACACGGCACTGCTGGTCGGTAACGGCCATTGCGTCGCCGTCGGGGCCGATGCGGCAGGTGCCCGAGACGTGGCGGGAGCTGCCAAGAGTCTGGCGAATCCAGGCGTCCAGATCGTCGTCGCTGGTGAGGGTGTCGTCATCGGGCGCGACGCGCCCCTCGGATATGCCCCGGTATGCGTCGGACTCCAGGATGCTGCAGGCCAACCGCACGGCGTCGCGCATCCGGCGCATATCGTTCTCGTTGTGCAGGTAGCGGTAGTTGATGGAAGGCTGCACCGTGGGATCGCCCGACTGGAGGCGCACCCAGCCGGAGCCGTCGGGAAGCTCCAGGGCGCAGGCGATGCGGGCGGTGCCCGAGGGCACCATCTCGCCGGTCATCACGTTCCAGATGGCAAGGGTGTGCAGCATCACGTCGTTGGGGTGGGACGGCGGCTCGGACGTTACCCGCAGGCCAAAGCGCAGGGCTTCGGCGTTGGCCGTGAGCCTGACGTCTTCATTGACCCGGAAAGTGACCGACCCCATGGGGTGGTTGAACAGGTTCTGCCCGACGCCGGGAGAGTCCACCAGTACCGGGACGTTGTTCTGCTCCAACTGGTCGCGGGGGCCGATGCCGGACAGCATCAGGATGTGGGGTGATTTGAGTGCCCCAGCGCACAGCACCACGCGATCACCGTGGACGGTGAAACTCTCTTCGCCGCTTTCGACCTCGACGCCGGTGACCTGGCCATCCTGGATTACCACGCGCCGGACGAACACGTTGCCGCGTACGGTGAGATTGAGGCGGTGGCGGGCAGGCGTGAGGTGGGTGACGTTGGTGCTCATGCGCCAGCCGTTGCGGTTGTTCATGGGGATGGCGCCGATGCCGCCGGACTCGGGTCCGTTGAGGTCATGGTTGGGTGGGTAGCCCGACTCCATGCAGGCGTCGTAGAAGGCCTTCTGCACCGCCGGCCACTCCTCGCCCTCGCGGCGGACGATGGGGATGGGGCCTTCGGAGCCGTGGAAGTCGTCCTGGATGTCCAGGTCGGTTTCGGCCCGGCGGTAGTAGGGCAGGACTTTAAGGTAGCCCCATTCCTGGTTGCCGAAGTAGGACTCCCAACGCTCGAAGTCCTCGGGCAGGCCGCGCAGGTAGACCTGGCCGTTGATGGAGCCGGAGCCGCCGATGACCTTGCCCTGGGCGATGTTTATCTCGCCCTGCTGGTCGTTGATGACGCCGCGCAGGTTCCAGGAAACCGCCGAGCCGATAGCTTCGCCCTCCGACGAGTGGCCGTTGCGGACCGGCTCCGGGAGCTGCTCCGGATCGGCGTAGTCCTGCCCCGCTTCCAGCAGCAACACCGAGCGATCGGGGTCTTCCGACAGCCGGCTGGCCACCACGGAACCGGCGGACCCGCCGCCGACAACAATAACGTCGTATTTCATAACCGTTCCTCGGCTTTTTCCGCAATTCCGCGAAATCCAGGAGGGCTGAATTGGGAGAGTGCCCGGCAGCGGGCAAAGATGTGGAGGCGGGCAGGCCCCTACAGGTTTATCGAGGGTTCGTCGTATTCTTTCAGCTTGTTGTAGATTTGGAGCCGGTGATTATAGGACTCCAAGACTACGATCCGGTCGGCGGCGTCAACGTTGACGGCCACCGGCCGGCGGAACCGCCATTCAGGCTGCAGGTCTGTCCGCCGCCTGGCTTTGACGATATCGGGATTGGCGTCAATGTAGGTCTGGGCCCACGGCGAGGGCTCCTGGGCGTCACCAACCAGCGCCGTAATATACTGGCCGTCGGGAGTATAGATCTGGACCCGGTGGTTCCCCCAATCGGTTACGTACACATCCCCGTCTGAGTCCACGGCCACGCCGGACGGCCCTTTAAGGTCCCCGACCCCGGTGCTGGAGCTTTCGAACTTGACCAGCAACTCTCCGGTGGGGGCGAATTTCTGCACCCGGTTGTTGCCCCAATCCGCCACGTAGACGTTGTCCTCACCGTCAATGCAGATACCCCACGGCATCTCCAGGTCCCCGTCGCCGCCGCCCTGCTTCCCGAATGCGGACTGGAACTCGCCGATCTGGTTGAAACTCTGCACCCGGTGGTTCTGGCTGTCCACCACCCAGAGGATTCCCCGGGAATCGAAAGCAATTCCTGACGGTCCGTTCAGCTGCCCGTCTCCGCTGCCCGGCCTGCCCCAGTGATACCGGTAACCGCCCTCTTCATCGTATATGGTTATCCGGTTGAGATACTCGTCCGAAACGAACACTCGCCCGTAACGGTCCAGATCAATCGACCGGGCCCAGACGAAGCGCCCGTCTTCCTCGCCGACGGAGCCGAACTGTCCCTGAAAATCGTGGTCAAAGGTAACCTTGGTGACCCGCTGGCCCAACTGTTCCACGCCGCGGCTCAACACATAGATGCGCCCGTTCGGTCCCAGGACGAAATCTTGGGGAGCCCAGAATCCCCGGCCTGCCTGGCTGTACATGCCAATGCAGTAGCTGTAGTCATACACCCGCCCGGCGGCGACGGTGGTCAGCATATCCCCTCTCCCGCGAACTGTTTTGGGGTCCTGGAGCTACACGAAGGAAAGTTGCTCGAAGTGTCCGCCGACGATGGGCACCGGGTCGAGCCCCAGCCACTTTTCCGCCAACGTGGAGTAGAAGCCGCGGAAATCGTAGTCGGGCGCCAGGTCTCCCTGGGTAAGGTCCTCCGGTTTCAACGACGGATAGGCCCCGTACATGCCGCCGTTCACCCGGTCGCCAATGGCGAACGCTACCCCGGCTGCTCCGTGGTCGGTGCCAGTGCCGTTGTCGCGGACGCGGCGTCCAAACTCGCTGAACAGCATGACGACCACCTCTTCTGCCGCGTCGTGCTCGCGCAGGTCGTCGAAGAAGTCGCGTATGGCAACGGAAATTTCCGTCCAGAGCTTTTCGTGTGGTCCCAGCTGGTCATAGTGGGTGTCGAAGGGCCCGTGGGCCGTGTAAAACACCTGGGTGCCCAGGCCGGCCAGGTGTACCTGGGCCACGTCTCTGAAGCGCCTGGCGATGGGAGTATTGGCGTACTCCACGGTCGAGGAATAGGTTTCGGGAGCAACCCGGATGATGTCCGCCCCTTTCAACGCATCCCGCCCTGCCTGTCCCAGGTAGTCCATGGTCGGCCCGGTGCCGATGGTGGGGGAGTACATGCGGGCAAAACTCTGCAGTAACTGGTTCCGCTCTTGCTCGGACGTGATCCCCGGGTTGGATGACAGCACACCGTACGAAGGAAGGTGGTTGACGGAAGTGACCGGGACCCCCTTCATGGCCAGTGCCCGGGGCAGGCCCTGGCCCAGGCTCACGCCCTTCAGCACGTTCTCGCCCTCCGGGTCCAGGTCCCGGATGACCTTGGCAAGCCAGCCGTTGATCCCGATGGAATCCGGCTCGCAGGTATGCCAGATGTCCATGGCGCGAAAGTGCGAACGGGGTGAATTTTCAAATCCGATTCCGTGGATGATTGCCATGTTGCCCTTGTCGTAGATTTCCTTCAAGGGCCCCATGTCAGACCGGAATGCCAGTTGGTCATCGATGGGCAGCAATTCGCTTTCAGGGATACGGACCTTGGGCCGGTTGTCCCAATACAGAGGATTGGCATAAGGAACAATCGTATTGAGGTAGTCGTTGGCCCCGGTCAGCTCCAGCACGACCAGCACGGGGTCCTTATGGGTTGATGTCATTTCCGTATCCCTCTACTTCAGAGTCAGGCCCTTGCCTAGGCAAACTGGTACTCTCGCGAGGCGGCGATCAGCGTCAGGATCTTGCTCACGTTACGCAGCGTAGCCCTCAGTTCTTCGTTGGTGCCCAGGGACAGGTCGCCGCATTTCTCGGCATGGACCATCAATTCGGAGCGGGTATCCTCGCTGACTTCCAGCGGTCCCATCGCATCGAGACAGGCTGCCACTATAGCCTCGGGGGATTTATCCTCCTGCACACTCACCAACACCCGTTTGACGATAGCCTGCACGCCGGGTAGTGAGATGTCTCCAAATACCCTCGCGGCAAAGTTCACCCGGCGCATCAAAACCCCCGGGTCGATCCATTCTGAGCCTGTGTGCCAACCCTCCACGCTGGGAGGATTGAGCAACTCCTGTCCCTGCCAGCCGCACTCCAGCGCCAGGTTGTTGAATCCCGGCTTGAAGCCGTTGTAGTTGCCCGCCGTGCGCACGGTGCCCACGATCAACTCAGCCGGGCTTTTCACCCGGGCGAAGCGGGCATTCTTGAAGAACTCTGAGTTGAACAATGCTCGCAAAATGTGCCGGATGTCGCCCCGGGATTCATTGTAGGCATCCGCCAGGAACTCGATGGCTTCGGGGTCAACCGGCGGGGTAACGTTCCAACTGGCTACGTGGGGCTCGTCGGCGACGAAGAAATTGTAAAGGTGGCGGGCCAGGAACCGGGCCGTGGCCGGTTGGTCCGCGATAATCTCCACGATGTCTTCGCCATTGAAGTTGCCGGTATGCCCCAGGAAGGTCTTTTCCCGGTCGTCGTGGTCCTCGGGCTTGTATTCGAACTCCCAGTGGAAACGGCCGTAGGGATTGCGGGGAATCTTGGGAGCGATCCCCCACCCGGTAAAGGCCCTGGCCGCTTCCCTGATATCGTCCTCTGAGTAGTTTCCGACTCCGAGGGAGAAAAGCTCCAACAGCTCCCGCCCCCAGTTTTCATTTATGGCGCCGTACCGGTTTCCCTGGTTGTCCAACCAGAAGATCATGGCTGGCGACTTTGCAACCTCTGCCAGCAGGTCACGGTAAGTGCCCAGCCCGTATTCGCGGAAGACGGCAATCTGGCGAGTCAACTCCGGTGGATTGTCCACCTTGGAGTTGCTGGTGGCGAACAACTGATGCCAGAAGAGGGCCATCTTCTCTTCCAGGGGCCGTTTGGTGTTGATCATCCGGAAGACCCAATTGGCCTGATTTATTGGCGGCGCTCCGGCCCCCTCATAGCCCGGGAAGAACCGGTACAGCAGTTCGTCGTCTATGGCTGGCTGCCGCTCTGGATTCAGCAGTTCTTCGACCACGGCTTCGTAGCCTCTGGAGACATGCTTCTCCAGTTCCTCGCGGGGTTCACCGAAGCCCGCGCGTCTCATCAAGTGGGCCATCAATGCAATGTCTTCTTGGTAGGGCATTGCCACATCTCCATTTTTCGAGCCCGAAGCGCTGGGCTAGTCACCCATCTACGCCATATTAGGATTGGCTCGAGAGAGTGTCAACAAGAAGTCTAGAGCGTGTTTACAACTATGCGCAGTCCGGGCTTGGCCCACGGTTACCAGACTACGGTGTTGACGCCGGCGGCAAGGGAGTGCTCCCGGCCTCCAAGAGTGGCCGTTCCGCCATCTTTTACGCTGACGGAATAGATATTACCCTTGGAGATGACGGTCAGATCCTCGATGGATTCCGGGTCGGGCTTGTTCCCGCCGGGCACGACCAGGTCGTCCACGGTGAATGTGCCAGTGGGGTCGTAGACCGCCCATTTCTTGGTAGCATTGCTGAAGTGGGCGACCCATTTCAGATTGTCCCCCAGAGGGGACAGGGCCTCCGCTACCGGCTGTTCGCCGGGAGGAAGCGCGGGGACCGGTGTCGCGGTGGGCTCCGGCGTTGGAGTCGGTGCCGGGGTGGGCTCAGGTGTGGCCGTGGGCACCGGAGTCGGTTCGGGAGTGGCGGTGGGTTCCGGCGTGGCGGTTGGCGCCGGAGCCGGCGTTGGAACCGGGGTGGCCGTTGGAACCGGGGTGGCCGTTGGAACCGGGGTGGGAAACTCCGCCATCGCGGCCCCGCTGCCCGACGGCTGGGAAGAGCCGGAAGGTGGACTGGCGGCCTGATTGCCTGTGCCGGACGCGGGCGAGGGGGATTCGGGCGCGGAACCGCCGGAGCAAGCGGACAATGCGAAAAGGATGGCGATGCCGAGAGTAGTTGCCCCTATGTATGAAAAATAACGTAAACGGTTGAGTCTCAGGATGTTCATTGAATCCCTGCTTTCGAGTTTCGATTTGTATTGGATCAATTTAACATAACATACCGGGAACGGAGAGCAAGAGTAGGCTGGCGGGCCGGAATGGTCCAGTATCGTGAATCGGGAGTGGGTCAGGTGGTAGTAACGTCCGACGGGGCTGGCCCGAAGCGGGCGGCCTGGAGTTGTTCGGTAGTGGCGGGAGGTTCAGCGGCAAGTTCTTCGTAAAGGGACGGCGGCGGCCGGACCTCGGCCAGGGCAGGTATGACCTCTTCTCCCATCAGCCGGACGGACTTCATGATTTTCTCGTGCTCGATGCCGCCGAACATCATCCAGTTGCTCACATGGGTTACACCGAGTTCGGCGGCTTCCCGGAACTTGCGGATTACGGTGTCGGGACTGCCGAAGAAGAGGCGCTGCATGAAACCGTCGTCGTCCAACTCTCCCTGGTAGGGGCCTACCTGGACCCGGCCGTTCTCCACGTCCAGTCGGTTCAGCGCCCGGCCCGCCCGGTTCTGCCAGCGGGCGTAGGAAAGCTGCGCCCGGGCTTCCTCGTCGGTTTCGGCGACATGGGTGATGGCCTGCATTCCCAGCTCGATGTTGTCCACCGGCTTCCCCATTCCCATGCGGAAGTGGACCAGGGCGCCCAGATGGGCCCGCATTCCGGCGGCGCCGAGGAGTCCGGTGGTGATGGGCATCATATCCCGTTCCGCGGCCAACTTCATGGACTCGACGCTGGTACCTGCGATCCAGAAGGGAGGGTGGGGTTTCTGCAAGGGCTTGGGCCAGACGGTGGTAGGGTGGTCAATGTTGATGTGTTCGCCGGCGTAGGTGAAGGACTCGTCCTGGGTCTAGGCCTTCACCAGGACGTCCACGGTTTCCAGGGTGCGTTGGCGGGACTGGTCCAGCGAGATCCCGAACCGAGCCATTTCGTGGGGCTGGTATCCCCGGCCGATGCCGCAGATGAACCGTCCGTCGACCAGATTATCCAGAACGGCGACTTCTTCAGCGAGACGGAGGGGTCCCAGATGGGGAGGACGAGGATGCCGGTGGCGATTTTCAGTTTCCGGGTGCGCTGCCCGATGTGGAGGGCCTGCAGGAGGGGCGCCGGAGAATTGCCGTAATTGGAGAAGTGGTGCTCGGCAATGAGGCAGTAGTCGAACCCGACTTCCTCGGAGTACTGGATATGTTCGACGCCTTCTTCGAACAGGGTTTTCCACTTGCGAATCCCTGGATTGGGCCATTCGCAGAAAAGTCCATAATTCATACGGGGAATGTTGCTCCTGGAGAAGGGGAGTGGGGAGACCGGTGTCAACCGACCGTCACGGGAGTGTATATGTGACATAACAGGCAGTCAACGCCAGCGAGGACAGGACCTGTTGTAAAATCAGATCGAGGGAGCAAAGAGATCCGGGGCTAGGGATGACACCTGTGTCAAAGCAGTCACTGCAGAAGCGGAAGAAGTCACAAGACGCTGAACCGTGGATATTTTACTATGATGGCGAATGCGGGTTTTGCATCCGCTGGGTGGACCGTTTGGGGCGGCTGGACCGGGCCGGAAGGGTTTCCTGGGCGGCTTTTCAATCGCTGGACAGCCCACCCCGGGGGATCGGCTGGGAGGACTTGAAAAGGTCGGCTTACCTGGACACCGATCCACGGACGAGCGCAGCAGGCCTGCACGAGGGATTCTTCGCCTTCCGGCAGTTGACCCTGCGAATACCGGCGCTGTTTCCGCTGGCGCCGGTTTTATGGCTCCCCGGGATGGCATGGTTGGGAAGCCGGGTGTACCGCTGGGTCGCCAATAACCGTTACCGGCTTTCCTGCCGTCAGCCGTTCGGCAGAGGATGATTCCCAGAGCTTGCCCGACCGGGTTCACGACCTTGATTCAAAGGTTCGGGTCGGCCGGCTACTGGCAGAGAAGACTTTTCTCCCCGGTCGACGCTTCGTCCCTGGCCGTTTTCCGCATCGTCTTCGGGCTGCTGATGGTGTGGGAGACGTGGCGGATAATCGACAACGGCTGGGTCGAGCGGCACTTTTCTGGCAAGGAGTTCTACTTCACCTACTGGCCGCTGGATTTCCTACACCCCTGGCCCGGGGACGGCATGTACCTCCACCTCGCCTTGATGGGAGTCTTCGCCGGCTTCATCGCCCTGGGTTTCCTCTACCGGGTCAGCGCGGCGTGTTTCTTCCTGATGTTCGCCTACGTTTTCCTGCTGGAGAAGGCGCGGTACCTGAACCATTTCTACCTCATCTGCCTCCTTTCGGCCTTGTTGGCCGTCCTTCCGGCCCACCGGCAATGGTCCATCGACTCCTTTCTGTGGCCGGCGCTTCGTTCCCCGGCGGTCCCGGCGTGGAGCGTGTGGCTGCTCCGGTTCCAGATTGCCGTCCCCATGTTCTTCGCGGGTCTGGCCAAGCTCAACGGGGACTGGCTGCGGGGAGAGCCGCTGCGGATGTGGCTGGCGGCGCGGCCGGACTATCCTTGGCTTGGCCCTTATTTCCAGGACGAGGTGGTGGTCTGGGCCATGGTATATGGGGCGCTGGCCATTGACCTGCTCTTCATCGGATACATCACCAACCGGCGGACGCGGGTTTTCGGGTTCGGGCTGGTGGTGCTGTTTCACTTTATGAACGCCCGCCTGTTCAGCATCGGGATATTCCCTTGGCTGATGATCGCGGCCACCCCGGTGTTTTTCGCGCCGGACTGGCCCCGCCGGGTGTGGGGCGACATCGCGGGGAGGTCCGCCTGGCGGGTTAGCCGCCTGGCGTCGGGGATTGTCGTTGGGGCCGTAGCTGGATTGTTGGTCCCTGCGCAACCCCACCTCATGACCCTGCTGTGCGGGGCCCTGGGCGTGGGGTTGTTCGCCTGGCACCTGGATGAGCCGTTCCGAAGGGCGGACGCAGCACATCCCGGGGTTGAGTCGAAGGGAGATAAATGTCTAGGGGCGCCGGAGTGGACGCTGCGGCGCCGTTGGGCGGTTGCCCTGTTGGGGGCGTGGGTTGCGGTCCAGGTGCTGCTCCCCCTCCGCCACTACGCCATCCCCGGCAATGTTCACTGGACCGAGGAGGGCAGGGACTTCTCTTGGCACATGAAGCTGCGGGACAAGGAGTCCAGGGCGTACTTCGAGGTGGTCACCGGGGACGGGACCAAAGTCGTTCAACCGGAAGAGCATCTGACGGGGTGGCAGGCGCCCAAGATGGCTTCCCGCCCGGAGATGGTAGTCCAATATGCCCGTTACCTGGAACGGCTATCCCAGGAGCAGGGTGAGGGAGATGTCGAAGTCCGGGCGCATGTATTCTCCGCGCTGAACGGCAGGCCGCCGCAGCGGGTGGTGGATGAGACGGTGGACCTGACGACGGTAGTGAGGCCGTGGTGGGGGCACGCCTCCTGGATATTGCCGCTGCAGACCCTGCTGAGGGCGGATGGGGATTCGGAAGCCGGTCATGACATAACCCCGACCAAGACGTTGCCGCCATAGCCGCCGGCGTAGGGCGGATAGTTCCGTTCCTCCGGGGCGAACCCGCACTCCCGCAGCAGTTGCAGCCAGGTCTCTTTGGGGAAGAGGCCGTGGGTGTGGTGGTCTTCCTCGATGGTGCGGACGCCGTGGTCGTTGATGATGTAGAAGAAGACGGATTCCGTTCGGGTGTCGGAGGGGTCGAGGTCGTCGGCGTGTTCGATGAAGGTAACGGTGAGTCCCTCCTTTTCGTGGACCCAGTGGAGGACCGAGGGCCCGACAAACGTCTCGCGGTAGTGGTCTGGGGCGAGGAGCAGCACTCCTCCGGAGCGCAGGTGCATCCTGGCGGTCTGGAATACTGCGGTCAGGTCGTCCTCCGTGAGCATGTAGTCGATGGCGTCGTGGACGAGGATGGTGTCGAAGGTGATCCCCAACTGGACGTCCCGCATGTCGCCGAGGTGGTGCGGGACGGCTGGGTTGAGCTGTTGGGAAAGGGACAGCATTGCCGGGGAGAGGTCCAGCGCGGTGAGGTTGAACCACTGGGAGAGGTGGGAAAGTACGTGCCCGCCCCCGCAGCCCATGTCGAGGACGGAGTGGCGGCCCGGTCCCAGCTTTTCCTGCAGGATTTCCTTCAGATGCCAGGCCTCGACGGCGTACTCCTCGGGCGGGCTGAGGATGGGCCACAGGTGGGCGAGCTCATGGTAGAGGCGGTGGTGCTCCATGACGTGGGACCAGCAGAGCGGCCGGGCAGAAAATGGAGAGCCGTTAAGAATTCCGGGGATGGGCACCGGGTTGGGGTTGATGGTTTGGTGCCGGGAGAGGGGATCGAACCCACACACCCTCGCGGGTAGCGGATTTTAAGTCCGCCGCGTCTACCTTTCCGCCATCCCGGCTCATGGTAATTTAAGCACAAATCGGGGGAATCTTCACGTGCCCAGCTGGACGCCGGAAGGGCAAATTTCGCTTCCGTTCACGGTCGGGCATCGCCCAGCAGGGCAGCGAGGCCGCCGGTCAACCCCGGGCAGGCAATGCCCAGGGCGGTGGTGGTGGCCTCGCAGTCAAGCCCCAGTTTTTCGGGACGGGCAGCCGGTTCCGGCTTCGGCACAACCAGGTTAGGGTCCAATCCGAAAGCGACGGCCACTTCCCGGGCGAAGCCCATCATGGTAACCCAGTCCCCTCCAGCGATGTGGTGAATGCCTGGAAATTTCCTATCTACCAGGGCCGTAATCCCATCCACGAGATGTTCCACGTAGACCGGCGTCCGGTAGACATCGGTTGGAGCGTAGTAGGTTTGCCCGCGGCCCAGGTGGTCCATCAACCAGGGAACGAAGTTGCGCTTGCCCGGGTGAGGCCACCCGTAAACGATGCTGGTGCGGATTATGCTCCAGTCCCCGGCCAACTCAGCCACCCGTCGCTCCGCCTCCCACTTGGTCCGGCCATAGTGGGTGGCGGGGTTGGGAGTATCGTGCTCCCGGTAGGGGCCGTTGGCGCCGTCAAAGACATACTCGGTGGACATGAAGACAAGCCTAGCCCCGCTTTGTCGGCACAGCCGCGCGACGGTTTCGGTCCCCGCGGCGTTGACCGACGTGGCCAGGTCCGGCTCCCGTTCCGCCGTGTTCACGTCGGCCAGGGCGGCCAGGTGCACCACCACATCGGGCTGGACGGAACGGAACAACCGGTCCAGTTGTGCCGGTTCGGTGAGGTCCAGCCGGTGCCAGGGGTTGCCGTCTTCCGGCGGAGGCTGGGATAGGAAGGTCGCGGCAACGGAGTGAACAGTGTTTTCCGACAGCCGCCGGACCAGGTGCCGCCCGATGAATCCGCTGCCCCCGATGACGAGCACCCGCGCCATGCCTCCTCCTCATGACCCAGCCGGGAGAGTTGGTTGGCCCCATTATATGGTCGAGGCCGGGTGCTCGCAGTTGGGAGCGGCGGCCATGCCTCGGCCGATGGCGAGCCCGATCCCGGCGGAGCGCAAAGTTGGCAGAACTTTTGCTCGCTGCCCAGCGTAAACTTATGTGTTGGAGCAGGCGCCACAATGCCCTCGCTCATAGAAGGAGTGAATCGTGAGGTTTCCGAAGACCAGGGCATCGTGGGCCGGGATGTTGGCCGGGCTGATGCTGGTGCTACCGGCGCTGGTGGCCTGCAGTTCGGAACTGTCATCGCCGCCACCCGCTGCTACTCAGGCTTCGTCTTCGCCAATTGCGGAGGCAACACCTCCTCCAACTCCAGGCCTGGCGGTGACGACGGACACCCCGGCTACCGGACCAACAGTTCCGCCAAAGGTCACTTCAGTTCCGGCTGCTGCGCCTGCATCCGCACCCGTTACGGCCGCAGCCGTGGCCCGGGATGAACTTCAGGAAGCGGCCTTCGGGTACCTGCGCGAGCTGGCCGAGGACCTTGGGCCCAGGGAAAGTTCAACGGCGGAGGAGAAAGCAGCGGCGGATTTTCTGGTGGCGACCTTCACCAAATTGGGCTATTCGCCTTCCCTGCAGGAATTTGAGGGGACTTCCCTGGATGCGTCGCTCACGGTGGACGCTCCGGCCGGTTGGGGCGAGGATGCGCCAAGGGCGAGGCCGCTCACCGGTTCCGCTCCGGGCAACGTCTCCGGCTTGGTAGAGTTCGTCGGGCTGGCCAGGGAAGAAGACATACCAGGAGAAGGGCTGGATGGCAAGATCGCGCTGATCGAAAGGGGGGAAATCACCTTCGGCAGCAAGGTGGGACGAGTCCGTGATGCCGGTGCTGAGGCGGCGATAGTCTTCAACAATCAGCCAGGAGGTTTTCAGGGGAGGCTGGGAAGAGGGGCGGAAATCCCTGCAATAGCGATATCCCAGGCCAATGGGGTCAGAATCAGGGAATTGATTTCCGAGGGACGGATAGAAGTTATCTTGACGGTGGAAGAAACGTCTGAACCCTCGCAAAACCTGATTGCCGAGTTGCCAGGGGCCGGGGAGGGAGTGGTCGTGGTGGGGGCCCATTACGACACTACGCCTGGCTCGGTTGGAGCCAGCGACAACGCTTCGGGAATGGGGGTGTTGCTGGCTCTGGCTGAGAAACTGGCCGACACGTCCTTCCCCTTTACGCTGCGGTTCATCGCCTTCGGAGCAGAAGAGACCGGGCTGAACGGCAGCGAGCATTACGTGGACTCACTTTCCAGCGACGAACTGTCCAGAATCTACGCCATGGTCAACATAGATGCCATCGGCAGCGGAAGAATGGTCACGGTGAGCGGCGACCGGTGGTTAACCAATCATGTGTCGGACTACGTTTCCGGGACGGGGGTCAACGTAGAAGTCAGCCCCCGAGTGGTCGGCGGCAGCGACCACACCAACTTCCGAAGCGCGGCGGTGCCGGTTCTGTTCTTCATCGGCGATGACCTCTCCCGGATCAACTCGCCGCGGGACACGATGGAACACATCAACGTGGAGTTGCTGGGAGACACGGCGTCGGTGGTGCTGGACCTCCTGTTCTCCGTCGACCAACTTCCGGCCTACGGCCAGTAACCTTGTCTGTCCGCTCCGGGACACGGCAGCATCCTTATGCCCGCCAGCCATCATGTCCCGGCGTGGTAATATGCGGGCAACCAAGACCCCAAAGGAGGATGTTATGGCTCCCGGAGGACTGGACTGGCTGGCAAAAACCGTTGAGGAAACCCTGGAGCCCGAGATTGCCATCTGCGACCCCCACCACCACTTCTGGGTATCACGGCCCGAGCCGGTGGACTACCAGCGGTACCTGCTGCCGGAGTTGGCCGCCGACGTGAACAGCGGGCACAACGTCCGCTCCACGGTCTTCATCGAGGTGCGGTGCAACTACCGGGAGGAAGGGCCGGAGGAGATGCGGCCGGTGGGTGAGGTGGAGTACATCGAGACCATCGCGGCGGAAAGCGCAACCGGCACTCACGGCCCGACGCGGGCGGCGGCGGCAATCATCGGGCATGCCGACCTGAAGCTCGGCGAAGGGGTGAGGCCGGTGCTGGAGGCGATGCGTGAGGCCAGCCCCGGCCGGTTCCGGGGCGTGCGCCATTCGGTCGGGTGGGACGAAAGCCCGGAACTGGCCAACCGGGACATCCGGGGAGCATTGGGAACCGAGGGCTACCGGACCGGGGCCAGGGTCCTGTCCGATATGGGGCTGGTCCTGGAAAACTCCCTGTACTTCCACCAGCTGGGGGAGTTGGCCGATTTCGCCCGGGCCGTCCCCGACCTAACCATCGTCCTGAACCACATCGGCGGGTTATGCCGCATCGGCCCCTACGCCAACCGGGACGATGAAGTCCTGCCGGCCTGGCGGGAAGGAGTGGCGGAGGTGGCCCGGTGTCCCAACGTCATCATGAAGCTGGGAGGAGTGGGCCAACTCCGCTACGGGTACTACTGGGACCAGCGGGACACTCCCATCGGGTCCGAGGAGCTAGCGGGAGCGTTGAAGCCGTTGATGGACCACTGCATCGAACAGTTCGGACCGGACCGCTGCATGTTCGAGAGCAACTTCCCGGTGGACAAGCCGTCATACTCCTACAACGTGCTGTTCAACGCCTTCAAGCGCCTTTCCCGGGACTACTCGGCGGAGGAACGGGCGGCCATGCTCCACGATACGGCGGCCCGGGTTTACTCCATTGCCGTCTGAGCCACCCCACAAGAGGACCGGTCCCGCAGCCTGAGACCCAAACCACCTTGTGACCCTTGGCCAATCTTGTGACCCTTGGCCAATCATGAAATAGGGAGAGACAGCATGTCCGTTGGATTGGTAGTGCCATTGCCCGCATATACCCTAGACCCGGCGTTTATTGCCAAAAAGGCGGAAGACCTGGGATTCGAGTCCATCTGGTACCACGAGCATCCCATTCTGCCGGTAAACAGCGCCAGCCCCTTCCCGGCCACCGGGGGAGAAATCCCCTGGACCTACCGCCACTTTTCTGAGCCCTACATCGCCCTGGCCATGGCGGCGGCGGTGACCGAAAGGATCAAGCTCTGCACCGGCATCACGCTTGTGCCGGAACGGAACCCGCTGATCCTGGCCAAGCAGATCTCGGTGCTGGACCTCCACAGCCAGGGCAGGTTCGTCTTTGGGGTCGGGGCGGGTTGGAACCGGGAGGAGACGACGATGATGGGCGGGGACTTCGACCACCGCTGGACCCAGGCCCGGGAGGCGGTGCTGGCCCTCAAGGAGCTGTGGACCAAGGAGGAGGCCGAGTTTCACGGCCGGTACTACGACTTCCCGCCGGTCTACATGTATCCCAAGCCGGTCCAGAAGCCGCATCCGCCGGTCCTGCTGGGCGGCAACGCTCCCAACGTGCTCCAGCGGGTTGCCAGGTGGGCCGACGGGTGGCTGCCCAACCGGATTACTCCCGAGAGGGTGGAGGAAGGACGCCAACGGCTGGACGCCCTGGCCGACGAGCGGGGCCGGGACCCGGCAGCGGTGACCATCTCTGTCTTCGGCCAGCCGCCGGATACCACCCGGGAAACGATTGATTCCTTCCTGAGGGCAGGGGCGGACCGGGTTTCGGTGTGGGCGAACCACTGCGACACCGAACAGGAAATGGGGGAGCAGCTGGAGAGGATGGCCGATGCCCTGGTCCGCTGACCGGGGAGAGGCCTGGCGCGGTTTTTGGTCCCTGGGCTGCCGGTGATGACCCGGAGGCCCTGCTTTGTCGCGGCGAAAGCAAACCCAGCAAGAGGAGGTCTCCCATGGCCAGGTTCGAGGAATACGCCGACAGGTTCCAATATGTCCGGTTGGAGAGGACTGAAGGGATCCTGCAGATGACCTTCCACAGCGACGGGGATACTCTCCAATGGGGCGCCGGTCCCCACTCCGAGTTGCCGGAAGTATTCCATGCGGTCGGCTCCGACCCGGAAACCAAGGTGGTAATCATGACCGGGGCTGGCGACGGCTTCACCGGCCCGGCCGGAAGCAGCGCCACGGTGCCGCGCCGGACTCCCCAGCAGTGGGACGGCACCTACTGGGAGGGCAAGCACCTGCTGGGGAACCTGCTGAATATCGAGGTGCCGGTGATCGCCGCCGTGAATGGGCCCGCCCTTCGGCACTCCGAGCTGCCTCTGTTGAGCGACATCGTCCTGGCAGCCCCCCATACGACCTTTCAGGACTCCGGGCACTTCATGAGCGGGCTCACCCCGGGAGACGGGATGCACATCATCTATCCGTTGCTCCTGGGGATGAACCGGGGCAGGTACTTTCTGTTGACGGGGCAGATGCTGGGTGCGGAGCAGGCCCGAGAACTGGGGCTGGTGGCCGAGGTGCTGCCGCAGGCTGAGTTGGTTCCCCGGGCGTGGGAACTGGCCCGTCAGTTGGCCCAGCAACCCAGGCTGGTGCTCCGTTACTCCAGGGCTTTGCTCACCCACAAGCTGAAGCAGGAACTCCATGATCTGCTGGGATACGGGCTGGCCCTGGAAGGTCTGGGGTCTGCCCAGGACTACCTGGACCGGGGACAGGGCCGGTAACCCGACGCCATACAATGCAGCGGCACGCCGGAAGCGGGTCGCCGGGCAATCGCTGAAACCCCGGCGGGCCCGGTTACAACGAAGTTCAATTCAACCAGCCCGGCGGCACAACACGGTTGCTAATCGGGAAGCCGTCAGTCCTTAGCCGAACCCGGCAGCCGGTTGGCGATCAATGCGATTCCAATTGCCGTCAGCCATGCCGTGAAAGCGACGCCGCTGAACCGGTGCACGGGAACCAGGGCGTCCACCCAGATCAATTGCATTGCGATTCCGATGGCGGCGGAAAACAGGGCCGACCACTTCCAGAGCCCCCCGGCTTTCCATTGGGGCAATGCCGACCAGGCCAGCGCCAGTCCCGCCAGGGAAAAGCCGGCCGTTCCGGTGAACCAACGCGCTTGGGCGACCGTCTGGGCCGGTGCGCCGGGCGTCCCGCCAGCCCCGGCGTGGGAGAATTCCAGGGCCAGTGCAGTCAGGAACACCGCCAACAAGCCGGCCAGGGCCGTGACCCCGCCCGACACGGCGAAGGATATTGCCACCGGCCGGGGCAGATGCTCGTGCCGTACCAACCGCGTGCCCTGTAGGAGCAGGGCCGCTCCGGTCAAAGCGATTCCTGAGAGCATCCTGGCAGTCCCGCTGACCCCGTAGAGTACCCAATGGTCGGCGATGGCGGACAGAGAAGCGGCGAGAGTGGGCTGGTCGGCACCGGACATGATCCGTCCGGCGATCATGATGATGGTCGCGGCCGTCCCGCCCACCAGCAACAGCCCGGCCCATACTTCCGCATTGCGGGTGTTTGCGCCGGCGCGTGTTGTCTGGGCGGATTCAGGGTTTGAAGGAACGGGATAGGTGTGCATCGTTGCGAGCCTGATGTTCCTGGGCTACATTCCGTTGGCTTGAGACCCCAAGGGTTGCGGCATTTCCGGCGGCAAGTGGTCCGACCCGACTCGGAGCCGTTCAACCGCCTCCTCAAACTATATTGTAAGCCACAGCGGCGCCCGCGCGCATTCGGCCTTCTTCCCCCACCCTGTCCGGCGGCAGGCCTGGAGCGTCCTTTGGCTTTTCACAAAAGCCGCCTTTCGGTCAGCTACTCGAATGTTTTGGGAAGCCGGAGAGGTTTCCCTTGTGGGTTTTCATACCCGGAAGGGTATAATTTGAAGCCAGTGTGAGACGCCCGCCGGGTGAACCCTCCCGAACGAGTCGTCCGGGGCGGTAGACCGTGGAAGGGGTTGCAGCGAGGATAGTGGGTTGCCGGGCAGAGTTGCCCATTTGCCTGGGGGAATGACGCAGGATGAGCGGAATACTTAATGAAAACAGGATGGCGGAGGGGTAGCAGTTGACTGAATATCTCGCTCGGATAAGTGCGCGTCGGCCGTGGGTCGTCATCGCCATCTGGGTCGTTCTGGTCGTGATTGGGGCAGGTGTGGCTGGCGCCCTGCTGGACAGTGCCACAACCACAGACTTCCGCCTGGCCGGCCGGTACGAGTCCGAGCAGGCGGCTGCCCTGCTGGAAGAACGACTGCGCGGCCCGGAAAAACTGGCCGAAATAGTGATTGTTCAATCGCCGTCGCTCACGGTCGGGGATCAAGCCTTCCGGGCCAAGGTGGAAACTCTGCACCATGACATCTCCGCCTTGGGCCCCGGGATCATATCGGGAGGCATAGACGACCGGAGAATCTCAGATTTCCTGCCCGATCTGGTGGCTGGCGGCCTGCCGGATACTCCGGTATCCCACTACTACCAGGTCCTTGACGCCGGGCCAGCCCTGGCCCCCGGGCAGGCGGAGCAGCTGTTCCCTCTGCTGGTTTCTTCCAGCCAGCGTACCGTGATGATGCACTACACCCTTTCCGGTACGTCCCAGGAGGCTACGGCCAACGTCGTGGAAGTCATCCACATCGTTGAAGAGGCTAACGAAGCGGACGATTTCCTGGTGCTCATCGGCGGGGATGCCAGTGTCGCTCACGAGAACAACGAACTGGCTGAGCAAGACCTTGCCAAGGGAGAAAGGTTCGGAGTTCCCGTCGCCCTAATAGTGCTGCTGGTGCTCTTTGGAGCGGTGGTCGCCACCCTTCTCCCATTGGGTTTGTCCATAGTTTCCATAATTGTGGCCCTGGCCGCCGTGGCCCTTATCGGGCAGCAGTTCCAGTTGGTGTTCTTCGTGACCATCATGGTGGTTATGATTGGTCTGGCCGTTGGGATAGATTACTCGCTCCTGATCGTGCTCCGCTTCAAGGAAGAAATGGGGCGGGGTTTTGCTCCCCGGGAGGCAGTTGTGCGGACCGGCAACGCAGCCGGGCGGACCGTCCTGTTCAGCGGGGTAACCGTTGTGCTGGCCCTTATTGGGCTGCTCATTGTTCCCGCCTCCTTCTACCAGTCCCTGGCGCTGGGGGCCATCCTGGTCGTGCTGGCGACGCTGGCGGCGACTTTGACCCTCTTGCCGGCCGTGCTGGCGCTCCTGGGACCGCGGGTCAACTTCTTGACTGTCCCCTTCATTTCCCGGTTTGCCCTGAAGGGTGCCGACACCTCGGAGGGAGGATTCTGGGACTTCATTACCCGGGTCGTCACCTGGCAGCCGGTCATCAGCCTGCTCATCGTGGGCATACCCATGATCGTCCTGGCCTACTTCTACCTGGACATCAGGACCGGCCTTAACGACGTCAACACCTTCCCGGACAAGGCGGAAACCAAGAAGGCTTTCCTGCTGATGGAGGAGGAGTTTTCTTTCGGCGCGGTAACCCCGGCCGGTTTCCTCAGCCCCGCAGAAATCGTGGTTTCCGGTGACGTGGACAATCCCCAGGTGATGGAAGCCGTCCAGAAGCTGCAACAGTCCCTGGTGGAGGATCCGGTCTTCCCCCTACCGCCCCAACCCATGGTGGTCAACGACCAACGGGACCTGGCCCTGTTGGTCCTGCCCTTCCCCGGAAAGTCCACCAGCCCCGAGGCCGCGGACACCATGTCTGTCCTCCGCGAACAGCACGTCGACCAGGCTTTCGCCGGGGTGCCGGCGGAGGTGTACGTTGGAGGCCTGACGGCCGAAGTGGCGGATTTCTATGGCATAGTCCGTGTTTACACTCCAATTGTGTTTGCCTTCGTCCTTGGCCTCAGTTTCATCATACTGATGCTGGTGTTCCGGTCTATTGTCATACCGATAAAGGCCATCATCATGAATCTGCTGTCCGTCGGCGCGACCTACGGCTTGCTGGTATTGGTGTTCCAGAAGGGTGTCGGGGCCAGCCTATTCGGATTCCAGCAGGCCGACGTCATCGACGCGTGGCTTCCCCTGTTCCTGTTTACAATCCTCTTCGGGCTGTCTATGGACTACCATGTATTCCTGCTCAGCCGGATTCGCGAACGCTACGACGAGCAGGGTGACAACACCGAGGCCGTGGCCTATGGCCTGCGCTCCACTGCCGGGCTGATCACCGGCGCAGCCCTCATCATGGTGGTGGTGTTTGGCGCCTTCGCCTCCGGCGAAACGGTGGTCAACCAGTTGATGGGCTTCGGATTGGCGGTGGCCGTTTTCCTGGATGCGACTTTGGTCCGTTCGGTCCTGGTTCCCGCGAGCATGGAGGTGCTGGGCAAGGGGAACTGGTACCTTCCCGGGTTCCTGCGATGGCTTCCCGATGTGCGGGTGGAGGTCGGGGACGAATAAGGTTTGGGCATGAGTGGCGGGACAGAAGAACAAGACCGGAACATGATCGTTCCAACGGCATACGAGGCGGGTCTTCAAGCCGCGCGAGCGGTGGATGCCGAACTTGCCGAACGTTACGTGGCCCATACCTCCGTCGGAGACCCGCTGGCCGACGAGATGGCGGACGAACTCGCCCGTCACCCAAGGGCCGAGTCGTACCTCTTCATTCAGGCGGGCATGGACAACCGCCCGGACGACTTGAAGGACGCGCCGCCAATAGTCCGTGAGTTCTTTGAGGATGCGGCGACACCTCCGCCTTGGGTGGACTTTGACGCGTTGCTGCCCGGAGTCCGCATGTTTCACCGGGATTCTCGCTTGGTTCTGGCGGGGATGGTGGGCGGAGTTCTGGTGGAAGGATTCTCGTCCAATATCAGCAAGTCGTTTTTCATCACTGGGCGCTTGAGGGACCAGGGTGTCAGGCGATTGAGGCAGAACAACCGCCACATGGTGGAAATTTTTCTCCCTCACGGTCTCGAGCGATTCGGAGATGGCTGGAAGTTATCGGTCCGCATCCGGTTGGTGCACGCGAGAGTCCGAAAGTTGCTAAGGAGTTCCCACGACTGGCAAACGGATGATTGGGGAGCACCAATCAGCTCCGCGCACCTGGGCCTCGCAATCACGGCATTTTCCGCCCGGCTCTTGCACCACATGAAGAGCTTAGGAGCCGTTTACGACGATGAAGAACGAGCCGGGTTCATGGCTGCGTGGCGATACTCGGGCTACCTTATGGGGATACCTGAATCCATATTGTTTAAGGATGAAGCCGAAGCCCTGAGGATTTTCGAGATAGGTCATATCTGTGAACCGGAACCTGAAATAGAGTCGGTGGTGATGGCAAATTCCCTGATCAACGCCGCTCCGCTCGTTGCCGGAATAACCGAGCCGAAGGAAAGGCGCAATTTGGCCAAGTACGTGTTCAGTGTTTCCCGGGCTCTCATCGGCAACGAAATGGCAGACCAGCTTGGATACCCGGCGGGTCACGCATTTGGCGTGCTTCCCTGGTTCAGGTTTCAGTCCAAGTATTCCCGCATTCTCGACTTGGTAGTCCCTAGGGCTCTCCGCAACCGGAACTTCGCCAACTTCCAATCCCTCCTGGATGCTTCAGTGTACGAAGACATCGGAATAACCTACGCGTTACCGGACCACGTCTACTCGGAAGAGTCCAGCCGATGGTAGGCGCCCAAACGACGGCTCCGGAGGCGCGGAACCCCCTTTTTGATGCTTGGGCGGCGCGAGAGAGGTTGAATGGCGATGGCGTTTCTGATGAAGGGCCTCGGGGTATTGATGATATGGTCCGGCATAGCGGCGATGGTGCTGCTGATGGTGACTCCGCTGTTTCACGATGGGTCTCCGGATTATCCGGCGTGGCGGGCCTTGAACTACGTGATGGCGATCATGGTGGTAGTGTCGCTGGTGACCGCTGGCAAGTGGAAGTACCGATTGCACAAGTCGGAACCGGGGAGCGCGTCCACGCTGGATGTGATCAGGGTGAACGCCGTGTTCCTGGGGACCATTGTCTTGACGATGTGGTTCTTCTGGGAGTGGTTCTGGACGTTGAATCCCGAGAGCGAGACGGGGGATGCGGTGACATCCCACCTGATCTACTTTCCATTGGTGGACGCGTTGTACGTGGTGATTACCCTCACTGTCGGGGGAAGGCTCTGGTGCGAAGCCAGAGGCGAAACGGCCGGTTAATCCGGTTGCAACAACCCAGCGCTAATCCTCAAACACGGTGTTGAGGGAGGCCGAGGCGTCGAAGAAGTGCTGGAGGCTCTGGTTGACCCGGAAGAAGATGTCGGCCCTTAGCTGATCTCCGGTAGCATTCCGGCAGATGCCGCCGTCGATCATCAGGTCGAGGGTGTTGAGGGTGTGGCTCAGGTCCGCCCCGCCGTTTTCCCGGGTGTTGGTCAACAACTCCCGCCATTGCTCAGGGGACATTTCCAGGAAGAAGTCGGCGTCGATGAGGTCGTACTCTGTTCCCTCCCTTACGCCGGTGCACTCGAAGGCTTCGAAGGTGACGATGAAGACCTGGTCTCCAACCTTGACGCCCATGACAGCGTCGACATTGCCAAGACGCCTGAACTCGGGGTCGCTGTTGACGGATTCTTGGAGCTGCCGGAACCACTCGACCGAGGGGAAAAGGAAGGAATCGGCGCCCGGGGCGCTCATTGGCTGCCTCCTGGTGCTGGTTGGAATGGGGTGGAACGGGAGGGACACGCCGAAAGTAAGGTGCTCGGCTACTCCTTGAAGTAGGGCTCCCCGGTCTCCCTGGCCTGGCTGAAGGGGACCATCTTGTTCATGTGGAAGCCGGGGTCTGAGTCGGGAGGGGCGTTGGCCAGGGCCTGGTCCACCATCTTGAAATACTTGGGGTCCAACTGCTCCATCTTGTCCGCCTCGGAGCGCAGGTAGGCGACACGGGAGATGATGCGTTCCAGCCCCTCCGAGTTGCAGAGGCCACAGTTGGACGGGTCAGGAGAGCTCATCGAGCGGAGGAACACGCTGTTGACCCCTCCGCAGTGGCGGCAACGGTATTCGTAGATAGGCACGGCTATGCCTCAGCTTCGGCGGGTTCTGCCGGGGCATCTGATGGCCGGCGCAGGTAGACGGCCAGGTCGGGAGAAAGGTTGGCTTCGGTCTTGCCGATTCCAACCCATTGCATCCGGGCCAGGTATTCTTCGATGTACCGCTGCTGAAGGTCTTTGACAATCTCCATTCCAGCGGCCATGTTGGCCACGCTGCCGCCGAAGATGATGGCGAGGGCTTCCCACAGGACGGGGTCCCGCATTTCCTGGGAAAGGTCCCGCTCCACGCTCCGCATGAGGTTGTTGAGACCCATGCCGAACCCAGGGTCGCGGTTTTCGACGGCGTACTTGACGTGGGCCATGCCGTAGGCGAGGTGGCGGGCCTTGTCCTCCATGCACTTGCGGAACATGAACTTCTCCGCGGCATGGGGGGCGTAAGCCTCTCCGTACCGGTACAGGAGCAGGGTCAATGGTCCCCGGACGATGTATAGGAAGAGGGCGACCTCGGTCCAGCCGCTGCGGGTCTCCACCAGGCGGCGGTTCATCTGCCCGAAACTTTCCAGCCCCAGCGTGCCGCCGTTGGCGAGAGCCCGCTGGCGGAAGACGGAGTAGTGACGGCCGGTGTCGAAAATCTCGGAGGCAAGGAAGGTCTTCACCTCGTGATAGGCGTAGTTCATCTTGTGGAGCCACTGGCCGATGACGTCGGTCTCGATGGAGGCCTGCTGGGCGAGTTCGGTGCATAGCTGGCACATGGCCAGTTCCAGGTCGCGGGGAAGGGGCGACAGGTCGTCCCAAGCAACGTCGGCGTGGGCCATCCAGCGCCGCTGGATGCCTTCCTCGTAGAGGTCGACGGCGTTGTCAGCCCATATATCGACCTTGGAGCTGAGAGAGTAAACGTCGGTGCGGGGAACGCCCGGAATGGGGAAGGCGCCGCGGGGACGGCGGCTCATGTCGGCGCTGTATTCCGGGATGCGCCCGTAGCTGCCCAGGTTCAGGTCACGCATGGTCAGGCCGTGCTTGCCGGGAGCGGCCCGGATTCCCCACTCCAGGGTGTCGTTCATCCAGCCCAGGGGTGAGGTATCGGGGGCAGGGGCCGACAGAGGATCGACGATGGGTGCATCTTCGGCGGAAGCGGGTGTTGCCGCGGTATCAGGTTGTCGTTCTTCGTCAGAGGACACTACTGTTCCCTTGGGGCGTTGGTTGGATACTAAAACCTTCCGGGGGCAAAATAAGACCTCCCGCCGAAGGGTGAGGGAGGTCGAGAAAGATCATGGACCAGGGTTTAAGCGGCGGCCTTGTAGGCTTCCAGCAGGGCGGGGTTGACGCGGCCGCTTTCGATGCGGTCGTCGAACCCGGCGGACTTGAGGCGCTGGAAGTATTCCTTGACCTGGCGCTGGCGGATGGCCATGAGGATCTTCTGGCCTTCGTCCACCTTGTCCTTGCCGCCGCCCAGGAGGACGGCCAGCGCGTCGCTGGTCAACTGGTTGCGGCCGGCGGGGTTCTCACCGCCGGCGCCGGTGGACTGGCGGGCCTCGCCTTCGTCGAGGTAGGAGTGGATCTCTTCCCGGCGTTCCGGGGTGAACTCGTTCATGTACCGGAGGTGCAGGACGCCGATGGCAACATGCCGGGCTTCGTCCTGGGCGCAGCGCCGGTACATGGCTTTCTCGGCCTCGTTATAGGCCATCATCTCCCCGAGGCGGAAGAGGGTCAGGACGTTTCCCTCGCCGGTGATGTGGAGGCGGGAGGAGAGTTCGGTGAACTCGCGGGCGTTGTCAGTGCTGCCGCCGACCACGTCGCTGACGCTGTCGGTCATCCGCATCAGGCCGCCGCCGTTGGAAAGGGCGCGCTTGCGGAAAACATCCAAGTGTCGGGACTCATCCATGACCTGGGCCAGTAGGGCGAGCCGGACCTCGTGGTAGTCGGGGGACATGGTGGAGATGAAGCGGCCGGGAACGTCGGAGGCGACGAACTCCACCTGGGTAAAGAAGGTGGCCAGCTGGCACTCGGCGGCTTCGATGTCGTCGGGGAGGGGCTTGATGGTCTCCCAGGGAATGTCGGTGGCGGAGCTCCACTGGCGGGTGACAAACTCGTGGTAGAGCTTGGTCAGGTTATGGGCCCAGACCTCGCTCTTGGTGCGGAAGGTGTAGGCGCCGAAGCGGGCGACGTTGTTGCGGGGGATGGACCCTTGGACCCGTCCGGTGTCGTTGGCGGAAACTTCTTCGACGCTGTCGGAAGCGACGTTTTCCTCAAGTTGGCTCAACCAGGAAAGGTCAAAGCCCTGCTCCCGGGCCTGTTCCCAGTAGGAGGCCCTTTGCTCCACTGTCGCCATGCCTACACCTCCACGTCCGGTGCATCGCTCGTGGTGAGAAATGCGGTGCGCGCCTGTTAGCGTTGATACTAAGCAGGGAGGCCGGGTTTGTCAACGAAAGGCAGGCGATATGTTTGCCAGGTCCCGGCCCGAATCGCTGGGGAAAATTTTCTGGCGCATTTTGATGCATTTTGATGCTTTTGGGCAGGGATGGAGCGGTGGAGCCGAGGGGACCGGGGCCGATGAAGGCTATACTAAGAAAGGTTAACCCAGTGGCGGCAGGGTTGGAAAGGGGCAAGTGTCAGTGGCAGAGCAGAAAAGTTCGTTAGCATCTCTTCCTGTAATTCCTTGCGGGCGAGAACCCATAAACAGCAGTAGGCCGGTTGGGCGGAAAACTGGTGACGAAAGGGTCGAGACCTAGGTTGTTGGAATCGCATTCTTGCGGGAATATCTTAGTCGGCTGAATCCTGGGAGGTACTTGATTCCAGGTCCCCGCTAAACAGCCGACGGGTTACATCTGTCGGCTGCGAGCTTCTTGTTCTGCACGGTCCGCTTCTGCCATGTTGCACCTCCTTTCCCTCGACCCGTTCACACGCTAACCTCAATGGGTGGGGAATGCCAGTATCAGGAATTTAGAGGTCTACTTTAGGGATCTTATGTTACGTTTTTCAGATCCTCGGTGAAGGTTCAGCATTAAGACATGGAATTGGTCCGGGCGTTAGTGAGGATCTATAACTTCGCTGCTTTGGCCGGTCCGGGCGACTGGACCGGGGCCTGGCCGGGGGGCTTGGCGAAGAGGATGGCGATGGCGGTCAGGACGCCGAGGGCGGCGAAGGAGACGAGGGCGATGTTATAGCTGCCGGTCAGGTCGAATACGATGCCCGCAGCCACGGCTCCGACAGCCTGTTCCAGGCTGGTGAAGGGCTCGGTGACGCCGCGAATTACTCCCAGGGACCGCCGGCCGTAGTAGTCGGCGTAGGCCACCGGGGGGACGGAGAGCATTCCACCCACGCCGAACCCGAAGACGGAGGAGTAGGCGATACCTTCGAAGGTGGTGTCGGCGGTGAGGTAGAGCAGGGCGGGACCGGCTACGGCCAGGGCGACGACGGCCAGGACGTGGCGGGGCGGGAATTTTTCCGCGAGCCATCCCCAGAGCAGGCTGCCGGCTCCCATGAAGGCGGCGCTGAGGCCGAGGCCGACGCCGGCCCACCAGGCGCTCAGGCCCTGGTCACGCAGCAGGGCGGCCATGTGGGTGTTAATGCCGGCCTGCACCAAGAACAGGGTGCCGACACCGGCGGCCAGAATCCAGAGGGCGGGAGTCCGCGTGGCGGCCTTCAGGGTCCAGGCCGGTTCTTCCGCCGGAGGGGCCAGCGCTCCGGCGTCGCCGTTCGGCTCGGTATCCCCGTCGGGAAGCAGACCGATATCCTCGGGCCGCTGGACGATGAGGAGCGTTACAGGGATCAGGGCCGTAACCCATACGAGGAGTCCCAGGACGATCCATGCCTCCCGCCAGCCGGGTCCGGCGATAATCGCCGAGGCGACGATGGGGAAAGAGACCAGTCCGATGGAGTGGGAGGCGAACAGCATTCCGTTGGCGCGTCCCCGCTTCCGGACGAACCAGCGGGACACCACCACGGAGGCGGCGATGGGAATGGGACTGGCGAAGATGACCCGTCCGATGCCGTAGGCCAGGTAGAAGGCCACGGGGATGGTGGCCCAGGCCAGGGAGATGGTGGACAATCCGAGAATGAATACGCTGGAGGCCAGAACCAGGCGGGCACCGTAGCGGTCCACCAGCCATCCCACCGCCGGGGAGACCGCCGAAGCTGCCAGACCGCCGAAGCTGGCGGCCCCGGCGATGAGGGTGCGGCTCCACCCCAACTCCTCGGCCAACGGGAACATGAACACGGCGATGGTGAGGCTGGCAGCGGAGTTGCGGGCCACCTGGGTGCTGGCCGCCGAACAAAGGATGACCCACCCGTAGAAGAAAGGGAGACGATGGGAGAGGCTCCGGGCCGGACGCATCATCATGGCGGGGTTCCGGCGAAGCGCGGCGTCGTCATTCGGGCACCGGTCGGAGGGGTTTCAGCGCAGGTGAGCAAACGATTTTCTTCAGAAGGGGTCTCCTAGAAGGGTTCTCCACTTGGCGGTTAAGCATAAGCCGTGTGGGTACCGTTGCGGACAGCCGTGCCATTGTCTCAGCAACGGCACCCGCAGACAACCGACGGGTTAACCGGCCACGTTTTGGGATTCATCCGCCAAATCCTCCCGAACTGGAGGGTTGGACTGGGTAGGGATGCCTGGGCGATGGGGGTGGCGGATGCCCTGTCCCTGTTGGGCATGGCCGGGGGTTGACGCCCGGTTTTCTGCTATGCTTTGGGCCGATACTTTTCCGGGCGAGACCGGGCCCGACAAGGAGTGCGAGTTATGGCTGGGTTGTGCGGTGGAGAGGTACTGGTAAAGTCCTTGGTCAACGAGGGAGTTGAAGTCGTCTTCGGGATTCCGGGAATCCAGGTTTATGGAATTGTGGCGGCCTTGCGGGACGAACCCGGCATCCGAATGATCACCACCCGACACGAGCAGGCCACGACATACATGGCGGACGGTTACGCCCGCGCGTCGGGGAAACCGGGTGTGGCCCTCGTGGTGCCCGGGGCAGGGCTTTACAACGCTGCCGCCGGAATGGCCAACGCCTATGCCCGCTCTATTCCGGTGCTGGTGATCGCCGGGACGATACCCAGGGGGATGATCGGGAAGAACCTGGGAGCGGTCCACGAAATCCAGGACCAGGCCAGCGTGGTGGGGCCGGTGACCAAGTGGCAACGCATGGTGATGAGGCCGAGGGAAGTCCCGGCCGCCGTGGCGGAAGGCTTCCGGCAGATGCGCAGCGGGCGTCCCCGTCCGGTCCTACTCGAGGTCCCGCCGGAAGTGGGGGTTGAACGGGAGGAAGTGCAGTTGGGGGGACCCGCCCGGGTTTCCCAGATAGTGCCCAGCCCCGACCTGCTGCGGGAAGCGGCCGGGGTAATCGCCCGGTCCCGGCTGCCGCTGATCTACGCGGGAGGCGGAGTGGCACGGTCCGATGGGGAGAAAGCCCTGGTGAGGCTGGCGGAGGCGACCAACATTCCGGTGGTTACCTCCAGCGGGGGCAAAGGGGCCATGCCGGACGGACACCCCCTGTGTTACGGCTCGTGTTTCAGTCCCCGGGGCGAGCGGCAGGAAATGAACCAACTCTTCGAAGTCATGCAGTCCTCGGACGTGGTCATTGGGATTGGGACGCGGTTTTCCCTGGGCAATCCGGCCGGCGAGAGGTCCACGCTCATCAATATCAATATCGAGGAGACCGATCTCTACCGGGTCCAGGCCAACACCATTCCCCTCCTTGGCGACGCCGGGGCGACGCTGGAAGCTCTGTTTCCCTACCTGTTGGAAGAGAACGCGGGAGACCGGACGTCCCCTGTGGAAGCGGTAGAGGCGGCCCGGAACCTTATCTCCTACTACGACATCCGATTGCGGGAGCCCCAGTTTCCGGTCATTGAGGCGATGCGGACGGGGATTCCAGAGGATGCGTTCACCGTGTGGGATGTCACCCAGTTCGGCTACTATGCGCGCACTCACTGGCGGGTGAAGCACCCGAAGACCTATATTGACTCCGGCTACTCCTTCAACCTGGGCTATGCCTTCCCGACGGCTCTGGGGGCCAAGGTTGCCAAGCCGGACCGTCCGGTGGTCTGCATCACCGGGGACGGCGGGTTCATGTTCAACGCCTCAGAGTTGTCCACGGCGGTGAAGTACGGAATCAACGTGGTTACTGTCGTCTTCAGAAATGACGCCTACGGCAATGTGGCGCGAGACCTGGAGGAGGTATTTTCCGGAGCTTATGAGACGGACCTGCACAACCCGGATTTCGTCAAGTTCGCGGAATCGTTTGGCGCGGTAGCAATGAGGGCGGGTGATCCCCTGGAGTTGGAAGCCCTGATTCCCGAAGCCCTGGCGCTTGAGGCCCCGGTGGTGATTGACGTGCCTTTCGGCGAAATGCCCATTCCCCGGGCGCCCCAGTTCGCGCCGGTCTATGCCTTGCCTTGGACGATGCCCCAGGACGGATTGATACCTTCGTGAGACAAGGATAAGTCAAGGGCAGTAGTCCGGTTTCGGAGCGCCGCGAGGTTTCATCCCTTGAGGCGGGTCGGTTCTGAAACCCCCGGTTTCACGTTTCCAACATGCAGAGGCGTGAGACACGGTTTCGGTTATAATCGGGAATTATCCTATGGTATGCCACGAGGGCTGGTCAGGACATGGCAGGTATTACAGGAAATGAGTTCAGGGAGGCCCTGCTTGCCGCCACCCGGTGCATGGAGCAGTACCGGGAGGTCATCAACAGCCTCAATGTCTTTCCCGTTCCCGACGGCGACACCGGAACTAACATGCTGCTGACCATGCGCTCGGGGGTGGAACACCTGGGGGACGCCGACTCCGGGGATGTTGGCGCAGTGGCAGGGAGTTGGTCCAACGGGACCTTCCGGGGGGCCCGGGGCAACAGCGGGGTGATCCTTTCCCAATATTTCAAGGGGTTGGCCCAGGGGCTGGAAGGCGCGGCGGATTGCGATGGACAGGCCCTGGGCAGCGCGTTCTCGCGGGCGTCGGAGACGGCTTACTCTGCCGTCGGTGATCCCAAGGAAGGGACGATGCTGACGGTCATCCGGCGGGCGGGCGAGGAAGTGCAGCGGATGTTGGGGGAAGGTGTTTCGGACCCGCTGGCGCTGTGGGAGGCCGCCCTGGAAGAGGCCAAAGTCGCCCTGTCGCTGACCCCAACCCAGCTTCCTGCGCTGCAGGAGGCCGGAGTGGTGGACTCCGGGGGATTGGGCATTGTCGCCATCCTGGCCGGTGCGCTGGACTACCTCAAGACGGAAAACACTGGCCCGGTAGAGCTGGAACTGGGAGAGATCTCGGGGATTGAGGTCGCCCTCACCGGGGTGGAAACCAGCATCAGTGGCGACTTCCTGCATTCCAGCGAAGAGGCGGAGTGGGGGTACTGCACCCAATTCCTTCTGGAGGGGGAGGGACTTTCCCTGGAACAAATCCGGGAGGACATCAACGGATTGGCGGATTCGGTGGTGGTCATCGGGGACGCCGAGATGATCAGGGTGCACGCCCACCTGATGGACCCGGGAGCGGCGCTGACCTACGGAGTGAGCATGGGGCAGTTGTCCCAGATCAGCATCGAAAACATGAGCATCCAGAACCGGGGCTGGGTAGCCGGGCACCGGGACCGGCCGGCGGTGGAGCAAGGGACGGGGGTGGTGGCAGTAGCCTCGGGAGACGGGTTCGCGGAGCTGTTCCGCGACGCGGGCTGCGCCGGCCTGGTCAGCGGCGGGCAGACCATGAATCCCAGCATCCAGCAGTTGGTGGAAGCGGCGGCCGGCGCCGGATTGAGCGACGTCATCGTCCTTCCCAACAACAAGAACATTGTGCTGACGGCAGAGCAGGCGAAGCAGGCGGCCCCGGAAGGGCAGTCCATCCACGTCGTTCCCACGACCACCGTTCCGCAGGGGGTGGCGGTGATGCTGGCGTTCAATCCGGTCCGCTCGGTGGAAGACAACCTGGCGGCGATGAAGGAAGCGGTGGAAGCGGTGGTTACGCTGGAAGTAACCCACGCGGTCCGGGACGCCACGGTGGACGGGGTGGCAGTGACGGAGGGGCAGTTCATGGCCCTTTCCGACGGGGGCCTGGCGGCGGTGGGCGGCTCTGCGGAAGATGCGCTCCTCGACGCTTTGAAAGGCGTGGACCTGGACGAGGACAGCATCGTGACGGTGTACTGGGGGGAAGATTTGACCGGCGGAGACGCGGAGGAGACGGGCCGCAGGTTGGAAGAATTGGTCCCGGGGTTGCAGGTTGACGTAATTGAAGGGGGTCAGCCGCATTATCCCTACCTGGTCTCGGTGGAGTAAGGCCGGAAAGCGCCCGATGGTCCTCATCGAGAGTCCTGATCGAGCTTCCTGATGATGAATGTGCCGGGACGCCCGGCGGAGGTATAGGTATGACGATACGCGTGGTTACCGACAGCACGTCCGATCTGCCAGCGCATCTGGCTGGGGATCTGGGGATCACGGTGGTGCCCTGCAACGTAATGTTCGGAGACGACACCTACCGGGACGGGGTGGACCTGGAGCCGGACGAGTTTTTCCAGAAGCTCGGGGCGAGCCAGCGCCTTCCCACAACCTCTCAGCCCTCGGTGGCAGACTTCGAGGGGGTTTACCGTCAGCTTCTGGACGAGGGACACGAGATTGTATCGGTGCATGTGTCGCAGAAGCTGAGCGGCACCTACAATTCGGCGATACAAGCCAAGGCGGAGATCGGGGAGTCCGCTCCCATAACCGTGGTTGATTCCCAGATGGCCTCCATCGGGTTGGGACTGCTGACGCTGCAGGCGGCCCGGGCGGCGCAGACCGCGTTGGACCATCGGGAAACGGCAGAGAAGGTGCGGGCGGCCCTTCCGCTCACGGGCTGTATCGTTGCCCTGGATACGCTGGAATACCTGCAGAAGGGGGGACGCATCGGGAAGGCCCAGGCATTCGCCGGGTCGCTCCTGAAGGTTAAGCCGATCCTCAAGCTGGAGGATGGGGAGGTCCATCCCCTAGAGCGTCCCCGGAGCCTGGACCGGGCGACGCACCGACTGGCGGAACTGGCCCGGGAACAGGCGCCCCTACGGCAACTGGCGGTCATCCACAGCACCGAGTCGGAGCGCTCGACGGAGTTGAAACGCAGCCTCAGCGACCTCCTGTCCGAGGATCAGATCATCGAGACTCGGTTCGGGCCGGCCCTGGGGGTGTATGTCGGGCCCCGGGCGTTTGGAGTCGCGTTTACCAGGGAAGGTTAGCGAGTCCGTTCCCGGTCAGCAAAGAGGAGAGCCTCCGGCGGAGAGTTTCATCCTCCGCCGGGAGATTTTTGTCCGGTGGAGCAGGCCCAGGCTAACCGGCGGGTTCCGGGTTGGAAATATGGCCGCCGGAAGCCAGGCCGGCGATGACGTAGGCGATCCCCAAGAGGGGAACCAGGGCGAAGGCAACCGCAAGGCCGGCATCCCCGCGGATGACGCCCGTGGTGATGGCGACGAACAGGGCTACGTCCCCGATGAAGCTGAGGAGCACCAAAGCCAGAGCAACCACGGCGCCGGGACCGATGCGCCCACGAGGCCGCCAAACCAGAAACAGCAAAGCCACCGCCCCCAGGGGATGAATCCCGGAGATCAGGACTCGTTCCCATATGGTGCCGCCATCGGCGAACAAGCCGACCGCCGCGGTAAACCCGGCGAAGAGGGCGTAAATGGTCGTCAGCACGACCATTATCCAGCGGAAGGCCTTCATTGGGAGGCTCCTTGATTAACTCGGGATGGGCCGCGACGGTGGGGCTGTTTTACTACGGCATAAGTGTATACCATGGAAGTGAAATAGCGTTGGGCAAGGAACCCGGAACCCGGCAGAAATACCCGAGTATTGGTGGTGCGTCTCAGCATATTCGGGTCTTGACGGTTGCGTTCCAGCTAATCTCTTTTCCTCGGAGACCCAGGAGGTGCGGTTGAAGGACCAGGTTGCGGAGTCTATGTCCGGGTCCGCGCAGCGTCATCAGTGGGATGACAGGCATGGGCGGGCAGCCGCTATGGCCCGGTCCAAGTTGAAGGCCGCCGTCGAACCCGGATCGGTCCGGTTCCGGGGGACGGCAATCAAGTACGATGTCCACCGGAGCCCCCGCCGGAAGAAGACGGTCGAGATTTCAATTCGGGAGGGGACGGTGCGGGTTGCCGCTCCGGTCGTCACGTCCAAGGCGGAGCTGGACCGGATGGTGCTGAAGCGGGCGGAATGGATACTCGGAAAGCTGGCCGCAACGGTCGAGGAAGCGCAGACCCGCCGGTTGGGGACGGGAGACACGGTGCCGCTGCTGGGGGAGAATGTTCCGCTCCGGCTGGAAACGTCGGCTGTCGACAAGGCGACCGCCCGGTTCGACGACAGGGTACTGCGGGTCCATCTGCCGCCGGGGCTGGGGAAGAAAGAAGCGGTGGACTCGGCGGAAGAGGCGATGTTCCAGTGGTACCGGGCGCAGGCGGCGGAGCATCTTACTGCCGCGGTGGACCGCTGGTGGCCGGCCCTGGGACGGGGCGAGAAATGCCAAATCCTGATACGGAACCAGAAGCGGCGGTGGGGCAGCTGCTCATCCGGCGGCACCATCAGGTTCAACTGGCGGTTGATGATGCTGGCGCCGGACCTGGTGGACCTGGTAGTGGTGCATGAGCTGGCCCACCTGACGGTGATGAACCATTCCAGGGAGTTCTGGAGCCTGGTCGCGGAGCACATTCCCGGCCTGAAGGAGAGGCAGAAGAGGCTGCGGGAGGCGGAGGCCATTCTACCCTGGTGACCATTCTGCTCTGGTGATGGGGGCTAGCCAGGGGACCGTTCCGGCAAGGCGGGAAGGGGAAGGAGCGCTCCCCGTAATGGGGAACGGTCCTTCCTGGGTGACGGGGTGGAAAAGAGGGGTCAGACGCGGCGCAACAGCTCTTCTTCCAGCTTGGTAAGGTCGAAGGACTCGCTGTCCGCGGCGACGCGGGCGTCGCCTTCCCGGACCATGATCTCGGCTTCGGTCTCCTCCAACTGTTCGGGAAGCTCCTCCTCCATGGCGCGGCGGCGCTGGACGTCGCGGGCGTGTTCCACGAAGAGACGGCGCATGGCGACAACCACCGAGTCGGTGGAGGACAGGTACTCGGGCAAGTCGTACTGGACGTACTTCTCCGCGTCGTAGTCCTGATTGCGGAAGTTGAAGTTGAGCTCCCAGTTGCGGTAGGGCCAGGTGACGGTGCTCCAGAGGCGGCGGAAGATGCTGGGGGGCTGGGAGTACCGCTCGACGTTGAGGTAGACCATGCGGGTGAGGTTGTCCTCGACGGGCACGGCCCAACGGGTGCTGCGGAAGAACCTGGCGTTGCCGCCGGTGCGGGACATACCGGGAAGGCGGGTGCCGTTCCACTCGTTTACGTCCGGGGTGTCGGTGGCCTGCTCCGCCTGGAGGCGTCCCGCGGCCTGCCCACGCTTCTCCGCCTTGCGGTCCCAGATCCAGGTCCACAGGAGGCGCCAGCGGTGGAGGGGCCAGACCCCGTCCACGCCGGGGTAGTACATCTGGTAGGGGACGTTGCCGTTCTCGTCCTCGTAGAACTTTTCCACCGAGGACTTGCCGCGCCCGGGACGGTAGTGGACGTTCTTGTTGTTGACGATGTTGACCCGGTATCCCAGGGGAGTGCGGGGACGTCCGCCCAGACGGCTCTTGAGGATGCGGAGGGCGTTGCGGTGGACCATAAAGGCGTTGTGGGCGTCCATGGTGTTTTCCAGCACCAGGACCCAGTTGCAGTCGAACATGGTGAAGACGGGGCGGAAGATGTTGTGGGGCTCGAACATCTCCGGCGGGATGTCCTCCTGGGGGTCGACCGGCTCTCCGTCGCCCATCCAGACGAAGACCATGCCCTTGATGGTGACGGTGGGGAACTTGCGGGCCTTCATGCCGGGCGCGCCGGCCATCTTGGAATCCGGGCCCTCGGTGAGGAAGGCCACGCAGTTGCCATCGCCGTCGAAGGTGGCCCCGTGGTAGGGGCAGGTGACGAATCCCTCAAAGTAGCAGCGGCCCATGGAGAGGTAGACGGCCCGGTGGGGGCACCAGTCAAGAAGGGCCTGCACCTCGCCCTTGGTGTCGCGGAAGAACACGACGTCGGTGCCCAGCATCCGCAGGACCTCGGGCTTGTCCTTCTTGACGTCTTTGGCGGGCAGGGCGGGATACCAGTACTCGCGGTAGCCGGTGGGCGGGATGCGGCTACGCCGGTCGCCGGGGTCGTCATGCTTCTGGAAGGGCGGGGTCTGGTCGAATCCCTGGGTCCCCCGACGCATATGCTTGTAACCGCCCGGGTAGCCGGACAAGGGCTTCATCAACAGCTTTCCGAGACCCATGACTGTCATTCCTCCGGGTGTTCTGCATCCTCCTCCGGGAAGCTCCGGGAGGATGGATGGGAGTAGTGGATTTGGGAAAAATGCTACCAGAAATGTCAAGGAGGGCAAGCGAAGATTGAGGGGTCATCATCCATCAGGACGGCTCAAAAAGGATAAGGCTGGCCGCCGCCGACAGGGAGGACCTGTCCGGTGATGTAGGAGGCGTCGTTGGAGGCGAGGAAGGCGATGGCCGCGGCCTGCTCGGCAGCTTCTCCCCGGCGGCCCATGGGGATCTCCACCAGGCGGGTCTCCTGGCGGTAGCGTTCCTGGTAGTCCATTTCCTCCTGGGGCAGGGTGGGAACGTCCACTTCGACGCCGTAGTCCCGGGGGGTTACCCGGTCCTCGGCGAGGCTGCCGCTGGGGGCAACGCAGTTGACCCGGACGCCTAGGTGGGCGACCTCCCGGGCCAGGGAACTGGTCAGTCCGATCTGCCCGGCCTTGGCGGCAGCGTAGGGGACGCGAAAGGCTCCGGTGACGGCGTGGGTGGCGATGTTGACAATGGAGCCGGACCGCTGCTCGATCATATAGGGCAATACGGCGCGGCAGCACCACATGGCGGTCCAGAAGCTCTTGTTAATCTCGGCCTCGATCTGGTCCGGGGTATAGTACTGGAAGGACTGGAACCAGATGGTGCCGCCCGCGACGTTGGCGAGAACGTCAATCCGTCCGAACTCCTCGTGGGCGCGGGCCATCAATGCCTCGGCGTTTTCCCATTTGGACAGCTCTCCCAGGGCGACGATGCACTGGCCGCCGAAGTCACGGACCTCCTGGCAGACCTTCTGAGACGTGGCCTCCACCATGTCGCCAATGACGATGGAAGCCCCTTCCTGGGCCATGCGCCGCACCGTGGCGGAGCCGATGCCCTGTCCCCCGCCGGTTACGACGCAAACCTTGCCTTCAAAACGACGCCCGCCCGCCGCCCGTGGATCCAAGACATCAGCCATGCTGCTACTCCCGGTTACCAGTCCAGGTTTTCGGTGCGTTGCTGGAGGACCTCGCCAAACAGGGTCAATACCTGATCGACCCGGAGCACGACCGCGCACCCATCGCCCTGGGGGTCCTGGATGAGACCCGCCTCGGACAGCCGGGTGATGACGTCGTTGTTGACCGGTCCGTCCCGGTGGACCTCGGCGGTGCATCGGAATTTCCACCCGATGCCGCTGGCGGAATCGCGGTACAGCAGGACGACCCGGGGGCTTTCCTCCAATTCCCGGGGATTGCCCCGCTCCCGGTAGGCGAGGGACTGGTCATCGTAGACGATGATGGTGCCCCGGTAGCCGGCATTGGGGGTCCCGTCTGCGGAGGCGGTGGCCATGATGCAGGGGTTGCCGTTGTCCCGGGCGTGGTTGATGTGCCGGCGCATTTCGTCAGTGAGCTGGATCATGTCAGCCGCCTTGAAGCCTCCAGAGATTTTGGCGTATTTTAACACCGCTTTGACGTTCTCTTCCGATGCCTTCCTTCCCTTCGACCCCGACTGGTTCCGGGACTTCTTCACCGGGTCCGCCCTGGACTTTGTCCGGTTTTCCCGCGACGAGGAGACCACGATTGCGGAGGCCCGGTTTGTAGAACAGGCTCTTGGACTCTCCCCCGGGGACAGGGTGCTGGATGTTCCCTGTGGGGGCGGGCGGATGGCCCTGGAACTGGCGGCGCGGGGGTTGGACGTGACCGGCGTGGACTTCAGCGCGGAGCTGTTGGAGACGGCGCGGCGGGGAGTGTCGGACCGGGACCTGCCCGTGGCATGGGAGCGGCGGGACATGCGGGACCTGCCCTGGGAGGGCGGGTTCGACGCGGTGCTGTGCTGGTGGAACAGCTTCGGCTACTTCGACGATCCGGGGAACGCTGGCTTCCTGCGGGCGGTGTTCCGGGCGCTGAAGCCCGGTGGGCGGTTCCTGCTGGATACCCCGCTGGTGGAGACCAGCCTGGCTGACATGGAGCCGCAGCAGCGCACCTGGTATTCGGTCGGCGAGCTGGTGGCCCTGGAGGAGCGGGACTACGACCACGAAACGGGACGTTTGGAGTCGGAGTGGACCTTCATCCACGGCGGGAGGACGGAAAAGCGGCGGTTTTCGCTCCGGCTCTACACCTACCGGGAGTTGGCGGCGCTGTTGCGGGAAGCCGGGTTCGGCGCCCTGCGGGCCTACGGGTCCCTCGACGGGGAACCCTTCGAGCTGGGGGCGCCGTGGTTGTATCTGGTCGCGGAGAAAGCCCCCGCTCAACCAGCAGGTTAATCCATCGTCCGGGATCCGGCGGTTAGCGGGAGGGCGGCGGGTGGTCGTTCATGTCCAGCGGCTGGCCGTTGAGGGAGATGGTGTCGCGGAACAGCTCCGGGCGGCCAATGGTCTGCCGGACATAACACCCGTTGCGGGCGTTGCGGACCAGGCCGGCAATCCGCTCCGGCGGCTCAGACGATTCTATTTCATAGCTGATCTCGATTTTGTCCGCCCGCGCCTGGATGGTCTGGGCGAGGACGGACCCCTCGGCTCCGACGCTGAGGGCGATGTGGGCCTGCACCTTGTCGACGGAGACCTTCATCATCTGAGCGTACCGCTCAAGCTGGGTCATCTCTCAAAAGAGGATGGACGAGGCAAAGTAGGCCAGGGGCGACGGCGCGGAGTTGTCGCCGTTGGGCTCCCGCTCGTCGCAATGGATGGTGAATCCCCTGACGTAGGACTCCTTCTTCATCCGGTCCATCATGCGGGCGTCGGCTTCGACGGTGATGGCGCGGGAAACCCGGTCGGGATTGGAGGCGGGGGCCGGCGTGGTCATGGCTACGCTCCTGGAGGCAAGGAATGCCCGGGAGTATAGCACGGCAGTCCAAGAAACCTCAGAATGGGACATCAGTGCGGTAGGCGGGTCTTAATCCGAGAAGGAAACGCCCGAGTTTAAGGTGTGAGGGTTAGGCATCACCCCCATCCTAACCTTCCCCGTCAAGGGGGAAGGGACTTGTTCAGAGGTTCCCTAGTTGGGACGGATGCGGTGCCGGCGGCGGGTGGGAGTGTCGGCGATGTAGCCGGACAGGTTGAGGGCGGTGTGGATGAGGCCGATGTGGGAGTAGGCCTGGGGGAAGTTGCCGAGCTGTCTCTGGGAACTCTTCTCGTACATTTCGGCGAACAGTCCCAGGTGGTTGGCGCACTTGGTAATCATCTCGTGGAAGTAGTCCATAGCCCGGTCGGTCTGGCCGGTGTAAATCAGGTTGCCCATCAGCCAGAAGCTGAGGAGGGTGAATGCCCCCTCCGGCTGGCCTTCCAGGCCGTCGTCGGTCTCCCCGGGCAAGTAGCGCCAGACCAGGGGGCCGTCGGTGAGTTCGCGCTCGATGGCGTCCACGTTCTGCCGGATGCGGGGGTCATTCCTTTCCAACAGACCCATAAAGGGTATGGCGAGGTTGGAGGCGTCCAGCGCGTGGCTGCCGTAACGCTGGCGGAAGGCTTTCTTGTTGGCGCTCCAGCCCCGGTCCAGGATTTCGGCCTTGATGGTGTCGGCGGTGAGGGACCAGCGGCGGTAACAATCACGCTCACCCTGGGCGGCGGCGATGTAGGCGGCGTTGTCGAGGGCGGCCCAGCACATCACCTTGGAATAGACGAAGTGTTGCTGCTCCCCGCGGACTTCCCACACGCCCCGATCCCTGCGGCGCCAGTTCTCCATGACGGTCTCTGCCAGTGAATGGACCAGCTCCCAGGCATCGTCGGGAATCCGCCCGTGGAGGAGCTGAAGGGAGTGGATGGACAGAATGACCTCGCCGAACACGTCCATCTGGATGTGCTCGGCCGCGGCGTTGCCGATGCGGACAGGCCGGGAGTTCTCGTATCCCTTGAGGTGGTCCAGGGTGTATTCCTTCAGGGATGAATCGGGGTGGATGCCGTAGACGATGCGGGTGCGGGTGCGGTGGAGCTGGCACTGTTCCAGCAGCCAGTGGATGTACCGGTCGGCTCCGTAGGCGTCTCCCAGCCGGTAGAGACAGTCCACGGTGAAGCTGGTGTCCCGCAGCCAGGAAAAGCGGTAATCCCAGTTGCGGGTCCCGCCGATGGTCTCGGGAAGGCTGGCGGTGGGGGCGGCAACGATGGCGCCGGTGGGACGGTACATCATCAGGTGCAGCACTAGGAAAGACCGGACCACCTGCTCCCGCCACAGTCCCTCGTAGTCCATGCCGGCCACCAGGGTCTGCCAGTAGTCGCGGGTCTGCCGGAGGCGTTCTTCGGTCCGGTACCGCTCCAGGCCGGCGGGACGGCCGTGGCCGTACGCAAGGACAAAGGTGGCCTGTTCCCCCTGGGACAGGAGGAAATCGCAGGCGACGCCGTGGTCGTCGAAGGGAAGGGCGATGCTGCCCAGCAGGGTCATTGGCTGCCTGCCTCCGCTGACCTCAATGGCCCTTCCTGCCGGGGCGCTCATGTGGGGACGGAACCTGGGCGCGGCCCGAGCGTAGTCGGGCCGGGGCTGGAAAACGCAGCGGAGGCCCACCGCCCCGGCCCGGCAGGTGACTATGCGGTGAATTTCGGGAGGGGTGCGCGGCGCTTCGTCGGGGTTGCCGTCCTCGTCGTCATCGGAAATGGGCATGAAGTCGGTGACGGAAACGACGCCGGAGGCCGTTGTAAAGACGGTTTCCAGGATGTTGGTGTCGGGAAGGTACTGCTGGCGGGTTTCGGTGCACGGGCCGGTGGGGGCGATCTGAAATCGGCCGCCAATGTCATCGTCGAGGATGGCCGCGAAAACGCTGGGGGAGTCGAAACGGGGCAGGCAACACCAGTCTACGGAGCCGTCGGTTCCGACAAGCGCCGCCGAAGACATATCGCCTATCAGCCCGTAGTGGTACAAATTTCATGCTTTGCGTGGATATTGCCAGGCAATCCAACTGTATCATCGCGGCCCGGCGGGATGCAATGACGAAACCGGCGTACTCGCGCCAGTTGCCGCCCGGAACCCGGGCGGCAACCCTGGTTTATCCCAGTTCCGCGATGGCTTCGATTTCCACGTCCAGCCCCGCTTCTGCCAGGGCGGTGATTTCGACCAGGGTGTTGGCGGGGAACTGGCCCTGGAAATACTCGTTGAAGAGGGCTTCCTGCCGTTCCCGATCCGCTCGCCAGTCGGGAATGCTGGTCACGAAGGTGGTGATCTTGACGATATCCCCGGGCGAGCCCCCTTCCTCGGAAAGGATGCGCATGATGCGGTCCAGCGTGACCTGCAACTGCTCCATCATGGACTGGCCCTGGGCTTCCGTGCCCCGGGCGGTGCATCCGGCGATGAACAGCAGGCTGCCCGCCCGCACGGAGCGGCTGAAGGTGGAGCCGGAGGGGGCGATGTGGGGGTAGTTCTTCCGTATCTTTTCCATTCTCATGCTCCTATCAGGATTCGGGCACGAAGTTTGGGCCAGAGTACACCGGGTCGGGCCGTGGGCGCTACTTGTGGCCGGCGGTGGCGGATGGGAATCCTCCCTTGCCCTGGATGGAAATCGGTTCGTTGTGTTGGCTTCAAGCGGGTGTTAATATCCGGCCATACCGGAACTGGGATCGGATGTTCCCCGGAAGGCGGTGGCCGATCCAGATGAGGAGTTGACCGTGCCCTACGCCAACATCGACGGGGTCAACCTGTACTACGAGGAATACGGCAGCGGTCCGGCGGTCATGCTGACCCCGGGCGGGAGGGTGGACCACAACGGCCTGCGGCCCATGGCCGCCCTGCTTTCGCCCCACTGCCGGGTCATCATCCACGACCGGCGCAACTGCGGCAAGTCCGACGTGGTCATCGGCGGCGAACTGTCGGAGCAGCACCTGTGGGCCGAGGAGATGGCGGCCCTTTTGAAGCACCTGGATGCGGCTCCTGCCTACCTGGCCGGAGGTTCGGCGGGTTCCCGCACCTCGCTCACGGTGGCGGTGCGGCACCCGGAAATGGTCAAGGGAGTGTTCATCTGGGAGGTTTCCGGCGGACCCAGGAGCGCAGAGCTGATGTCTCCCGGCTATTACGGGCAGTACATCGAGGCGGCGGAGCGGGGCGGGATGCCTGCCGTGGCCGACACCGAGTTCTTCGAGCAGCGCATCCGGGACAACGCCGACAACCTGGAGAAGATACTGTCCATGGACCCGGAGGAGTTTTGCACCGTGATGGGCCGCTGGCGGGACCAGTTCTCCCGGCCCAACCCGGTGGGTGACCTGACAGAGGAGCAGCTGCGGTCCATATCATGCCCGGTGCTGGCCTTTGAGGGAAACACGCCGGACGACGTCCACCACAGGTCCGCGGCGGAGAACGTGAAGCGGCTAGTCCCCAACGCCGAGCTGGTCCCGTCGGCGTGGACCGACGAGGAGTGGGCGGTCATCGGGCAGCACGACAACACCTTCCCCGGCATCGCCGCCACCAACCGCCATCACATGAAGTCCACCTTCTACGCTGCGCGGCTGCTGGAGTTCATAACCAGGGTCGAGGCCCAGCAGCCTTCCGCCGTGGCCTAGCCGCAACAACCGCAATCAAAAGCCCAAATCCAAAACCACATCAAACCCAAAGAGGAGGGAAACAATGGGAACGTTCCGACTTTACAGCGGGGACGACGGCCAGTCCCACATCGAGACCATCGACCTGGATCAGACGCCGGATTGGAAGAGCGCCCAGGCTGCCACCCAGATCAGCTTCAGCGAGGCTGCCGCCGGTCGCTTTTCCGACTGGCACCCAGCGCCTCGCCGCCAGTTCGTAATCATCCTGTCGGGTCAGCTGGAGATCGGGTTGGGCGACGGCTCCAAGCACGTCTTCGGCCCCGGCGACGCCCGACTGGTGGAAGATACCACTGGCCAGGGTCACACCACCGCCACCTACGGCGACCAGTCCTGCGTCACCTGCACCATTCCCCTGGCCAACCAATAAGTCCCGTCAGAGGCTAACAATTTGCGGGCCGGGGCGCGTTAGTCCCGGCCTTTCTGTTCATTGCGGTGTTCCAGGGATGGTGGGCGCGCTGCTACCGCATCCCTTCCATCAACCTCACCGTCATTACGCCTCTTTCCAGGTCCACTTGCCGCACCACGCTGGCGATGGCCGGGATGAGCACCTGTCCTGCCGGGCCGTTGACGACGTAGACGTCGTTGCTGCCCGTCTCGATGATCTCGGAGACTTCTCCAAGGACTTCTCCTTCCTCCGTGACCACCCGCAGCCCAATGAGCTGGAAATGGAAGTATTCGCCCTCGGGCAGCGGGTCCACGGCGTCCCGGGGAACGGTCAGCCACTGTCCGGCCAGGGGGCGGGCCGCGGCCGGGGAGTTGATGCCGTCAAACCGCAGGATTAGCCGGTTGGGAGGGCGAGACAGGGTTTCGGTGATTGTGAGGGGGGTATCTTCCCAGTAGAGGGTCTGCCCGGGGTCGAAACGGTGGGGGTCGTCGCTGTGGACCCGGACGCGCACCTGCCCCTGGGAGCCGTGGACGCCCAGAACCAGCCCGACGGCAACATCGTTGTCGGAATCGGGCCGGGGATGCTCCAAAGCGGGAAAAGGGGAGGGGCTAAACGATTTCCAGGATGGCCCGGGTGTCGTCCTTGACGGCGGAAACCCGGAGCAGGACCCGCATCGCCTGGGCGACCCGTCCCTGCCGGCCGATGACCTTGCCCTTGTCCTCGGGGGCGACTTCAAGCCGCAGGATCACCTGCCCGCCCTCCACCGACTCGGTCACCGTTACGGCGTCGGGGTCGCTGCACAGGGATTTGGCGATGTATTCGATGAGTTCTTTCATGACTGGAGAGGACTAGGACGCGGCGGCTTCCTCCGCCTCGGCTTCCGTTTCCTCGACCTCGGCGACGGACTCTTCTGATTCTTCCGGCTCGGCGCCGTTCAGCTGCGCCAAGACGCCGTCGCGCTCCAGGATGCGCCGTACCGGATCAGAGGGCTGCGCTCCCTTGCGGAGCCATTCCAAGGCCCGGTCAGCCTTGAGAGTAATCGCCGGGGGATCGACCATCGGGTCATAGTTGCCAATCCACTCGACGTAGCGGCCGTCCCGGGGGGACTTGGAGTCCGCGACGACGATGCGGTATGACGGGTATTTCTTCTTTCCGACCCTTCTCAGGCGAATCCTTAGCATTCAGTCTCCGGCAAAATTTCGTGTAGCGTGTTCCCGGGGGGAACTTATCGGGAAAATCCCGAAAAAGGGATCGGGCCCGGCCTTTTGGGCACCACCCTTAGAAACTCTGGGTCTCAGGGGCGATGGTAGACATTGGCCTGGGCCCGACCGACGGGTTCGCTTATGTGGTCCAAACTAGTTAGGAGCTGGTCACCCCGTCGTGTCCAGACAGATGCCTACCATCGCCCCTGCGTATTAAACTATGTTCCATGCGCTATCACCTCCTTCTTCCAGATTCCCGCCCAGCGGTTGGAGTATTTTTACTACATGAGGCGAATGGTGTCAAGACAATTTGCCGGTATTGCCGACAGGTTATGATTCTCTCCCCGGTCAGGCACGCCGAGACCGTGGTGGACCCGGCCCGCGACCCGGCTGACTGGCCCCTGTCTCCGGGGCTTCGGGCTTTGTGGTGATAAGGGGGTTTGCGATGGCAGAATGGGACGGATGGCGGACATGCGCCTGATCTTCATGGGCACCCCCGGCTTCGTCATTCCGGTGCTGGAGCCGCTGGTGGACGCTCCCGGAATCTACGTGGTTGCGGTCTACACGCCGCCGGACCGGCCCCGGGGGAGGGGCCGGTCCGTGGAAATGCCGCCGGTGAAGGAGTATGCGCTGGAGCGCGGCCTGAAGGTGTGCCAGCCGGCCGGGTTCCGCCGGGAAGAAGCGCGGGAGGAATTGGTATCCTTCCAGCCCGACGTGCTGGTGGTGGCCGCCTACGGAAGGCTGCTGCCCAGGCCGGTGTTGGAGGCTGCGGCGGGGGGTTGCCTTAACCTGCATCCGTCTTTGCTCCCGAAATACCGGGGCCCCTCGCCGGTGGCAACGGCGATCCGGGACGGAATGGAGTCCACCGGAGTAACCCTGATGGTGCTGGACGAGGGAATGGACTCCGGGCCGATGATCGCCCAGCGGGAGCATCCCATCGCGCCGACCGACACGGCCGGTTCCCTCACCGCGGAGCTCTTCCGGGCCGGAGCCGACCTGTTGCTGGAGAACCTGGACGGGTGGGTCCGGGGAGAAATTACCGCCGTCCCGCAGGACGACGATGCCGCCACCCTCACGCAGAAGCTGGAACGCTCCGACGGGGCCGCGGACTGGGGCCTTCCCGCGGGGCAACTGGAACGCCTCCACCGTGCCTACACTCCCTGGCCGGGACTGTTCACGTCGTGGGACGGCAAGGGCCTGAAGCTGGTGGATGTGGTGGCGCTTCCCGCGTCGGGGGCAACGGATTCCACTTCCGGCGCCGTGGTGGAATTGGAGCATTCCGGTATTCCGTGCGGTGTGGTCACGGGTGACGGCATCCTCGGGTTGAGGAGCGTGCAACTGGAAGGGCGACGGGCCTCGGATACGTCCGATTTTCTGCGGGGATACCCGGCCTTCCTGGGTTCGATCCTGGCGGGCCGGGAGTAATTATCCCGCCGTTGGTTTGTCCGAGGGACGGGTTTACAATGGGGCGAATCGACACCTTGCCGCCCGGGAGATATGCCTAGAGCGGGAAAAGACCCAACATTACAATTTGGAGGCCTGCCATGACGACCAGGACCATTCCCTCGGAAGCCCAGGTGCTGGAATGGATGACCTCGTTGAGCAACTGGGGACGCTGGGGCGAGGACGACCAGAAGGGGTGCCTGAACCTGATCACCCCGGCCAAGCGGACGCAGGCGGCGTCCCTAGTGCAGGATGGAGAAACCGTCAGCTGCGCCCGTCCCATAACCACCGAAATGACCCCCGACGTGACTTTCCAGGTCCAGCGGTACATGGTGGACAGCGGAGAGGGGCGGGACACCGATCCGCCGGAGCGGAAGCTGGTGCGCCGGGGAGCGTCCGAGTTCATCGGGATGGTCTTCCACGGCCAGAGCATCACCCACATCGACTCCCTGTCCCATTATTCCTGGCAGGCCAAGCTGTACAATGGCAAGCCCGCCAACCTCATTACCTCCAGGGAGGGTGCACAGAGCCACTCCATCGAGGTGGCCTCCGACGGCATCGTTTCCCGGGGCGTGCTGCTGGACATAACCAAGGTCCGCGGGACGAAGTGGCTGGCAACGGATGATCCGGTGATGCCGGAGGACCTGGAAGCCGCCGAGGAGCTGGAGGGAGTGAAGGTCGAGGAGGGCGACATTCTCCTGGTGCGAACGGGCAACTACCGGATGCGCTTGGAGGAAGGCCCCCGCCCCAACACCCAGCCCTTCACCGCCTGCCAGGTGGCCTGCACGCCTTGGTTCAAGGAACGGGGCGTCGCCATGCTGGGCACCGACACGTCCAACGACGTGCGCCCCAGCCACTACGCCACCATCACCGCGCCGCTTCACACCGTTTGCCTGGTCACCCTGGGACTGTGGCTCATCGACAACGCCAACCTGGAAGAGCTGGCCCTGGCTTGCGAGCGGCGGAACCGCTACGAGTTCATGCTATCCATGGGGCCGTTGAAGCTCCGCAACGTTACTGGAAGCCCGGTGAATCCCATCGCCATCTTTTAATCAACGGAAGGGTCAGGACTGGCAAAAGTAGAGGGGAGTCCAGCAACGGACTCCCCTGTTGTGTTTGGCGGTCCAGCCGGGGTGGCTCAGAAGTTGGGGCGCATGTTGCGTAGGCGGCGGGCCCGCTCCTCGATGGGCGGATGGGTGGAAAACAAGCCGCTGAGTGTCTTGCCCCGCAGGGGGTTGACGATGAACAGGTGGGAGGCTGCTTCCGACACCTGCATGGGACGCATCTCGGCGCCCATTTCCAGCTTCTCCAGGGCCCGGGCTAGGGCTTCCGGGTTGCCCGATGTCTTGGCTCCGGTGGCGTCGGCCTGGAACTCCCGCGCCCGGGAGATGGCCAGGCGGATGACCGTCGCTGCCAGCGGCATGACGATGGCCACTATCAGGAGCCCGATGATTCCGCCGCCGCCCCGGTCCCGTCCGCCGTGCATTCCGCCGAAAATGGCGGAAAACTGGGCGATCATGGCCAGCATGGATATGGCCCCGGCGATGGTGGCAACCACCGACATTATCAGGGTGTCCCGGTTGCCGACGTGGGCCATTTCGTGGGCCATCACCGCGCCCAACTCCTCCCGGGTGAGCAGCCGACGGATTCCCGTCGTGGCGGCCACCGCCGCGTTCTGGGGGTTGCGGCCGGTGGCGAAGGCGTTGGGAGAGGCGCTGTCAATCTCGTAGACCCGGGGCATCGGCAGCCCGGCCAGGGAAGCCTGCTCGGCCACCAGCCCCCACAGCTCCGGGTCATCATCCTGGGTGACGGGCTTGGCGTGGGCCATTGAAAGGGCGATCTTGTCGCTGAACCAATAGGCCCCGACGTTCATAATCAGGGCGAATCCGAGGGCCAGGATTATTCCCAGTTCTCCGCCGAAGATGCCGCCGATCATCAGCAGCAGGCCGGTCAGTACCATCAGCAGGAAGAAGGTCTTGACGGTGTTCATTCGATTGTCGCTCCAATAAGGGAGAGGGTTGTCCGGTTCTTCCGGTCGGGAAGGGCTGGACGCGGCTCGGACAGCGGGCCAGCGAGCGTCCATCCTCTTCGTCAATTATATCACCGGGGAATCTTCTGCCGGTTGATTCCTCCGTTCCCCGGTGCGGCTGTTTTCGTTGACACCTCCGGCGGTCGATGATACATTCCCCTTACCAACGTCCGTGCTCTCACGGACGGCTATTTTTGTCGCCTTTCGGAGGATCAGCCATGCCGGTCAACATCGGCGTTCTGGCCAAGCAGGTCATTGACCCGGAAATGCCCATGGCGGCGTTCCAGATCGACAGCGCGGCCAAGCGGGTGGTGACCCCGCCCAATATTCCCCCGGTGGTCAACGGCTTCGACGAGAACGCAGTGGAAGCCGCCCTCCAGATCAAGGACGCCCAGGAAGCCACGGTGACGGTCATTTCCGCCGGCTCCAGCTTTGCCCTGGACGTGATGAAGAAGCCTCTGTCCATGGGGGCGGATGAGCTGGTCCTGCTCCAGGACGACGCCTTCGAGAACACCATCGACAGCTTCTTCACCGCCCAGCTCCTGGCGGCGGCCATCAAGAAGCTGGGCGGCTTCGACCTCATCATCTGCGGACGCCAGGCTTCCGACTGGGACAACGCCCAGGTCCCCCTGGGCGTGGCCGAAATCCTGGGAATGTCCTGCGTTGCCCTGGGACGCAAGGTAACCGTTGACGGCGACAAGGTCACTGTGGAACGGCTGATTCCCGACGGATACGAGGTTGTAGAAGCTCCGCTGCCGGCCCTGGTAACCGTGAGCAACGAGCTGGGCCAGCCCCGCTATCCGACCCTGCGTGGCATCATGGCGGCCACCCGCAAGCGCCCCACCATCTGGGCTGCGGGAGACCTGGAAGCCGATGCCGGACAACTGGAGCCGCGCATAACGCTCCATGACCTGTTCGTCCCCCAGCGCACCCAGGAATGCGAGATCATCGAGGGCGACGACGAGGCCGACGCGGCCCGCCAGTTGGCATTGCGGCTGCGGGAAGACAAGCTCATCTAGGCACTGGACCATTCTAGGTAGTCCTGGATTCGATTGACCAGCCGCGCCGACGCTGTCCCGTCCGGCGCCCAACCCCATCCACGAAGAAGTGAATCACGGAGGGACCAATGGCTCAGGGAGTCCTGGTTTTGGAAGGACTGACCGGCGGCGAGCTCAGCCTGACCGCCAGGGAGATTCTGGCGGCGGGACGCGGCGTTGCGGACGCGCTGGGCGAGGAATTGTCCATCGGGCTGCTGGGAAGTTCTCCCGAAGCCGCTGCCCAGGAGGCAATCAGCCACGGCGCCGACAGAGTATACCTGGTAACGAGCCCGGCCTTGGACGCCTACCAGGTTGACCTGTGCCTGTCTGCCATGGAGTCCCTGTGCCGCGAGGCCGATCCCAGCGTCGTTCTAATCGGACGTACCAACGAGGGCCGGGAAATAGCTCCCCGCCTCGCCTTCCGCCTGGGAGTCGGTCTGGCCCAGGACTGCCTGGAGGTCTCGGTGGACACCGCCACGGGCAAGCTGCTCGCCAACCGTCCCGTGTACGGCGGCAACGCCGTCGCCGTGGTGAGCTGCAACTATACCCCCCAGGTAGCGGCCGTCCGCCCCAAGGTCTACGAGCCGCTGGAGCCGGATGCCAGACGCTCCGGCGACACCGTATCCTTCCCCGTGGACCTGGACGCGGGGATGGCCAAGGCCACTCTCGTGGACACCGTCATGGAGGAGTCGGAAGGCATTAAGCTGGAGGACGCCCGCATCGTGGTGTCTGGCGGCCGGGGGCTGGGAGGACCCGATCCCTTCAAGGATCTGGAGGAACTGGCCGGTCTGCTGGGAGCCGGCGTCGGTGCCTCCCGCGCCGCCGTCGACTCGGGCTGGGTCCCGGCCAGCTACCAGGTCGGTCTCACCGGCAAGACCATCACTCCCGACCTGTACATCACCGTTGCCATCTCCGGCGCCAGCCAGCACATGGCCGGCTGCTCCGGCTCCAAGGTCATAGTTGCCATCAACAAGGACGCCGAGGCCAACATCTTCAAGGAAGCCCGCTATGGCGTCGTCGGCGACTGGGAGAAGGTCCTGCCCGCCCTGACGGAGACGGTGCGGGAGTTGACGCAAGAGTAGGCGATCCCATAGGTATTTCCCAAAGCTTTTGGTTGTGAGCGTGCCCGCACACGAATCGTTAGGATGGATTCATGGAAGCTAACATCTTGACCTTACAAACTTTGTTTGGCTCTGATGTGTCATATCGCATACCCCAATTCCAACGCCCCTATGCTTGGAAAAAGGATGATCAGTGGAAGCCTCTTTGGGAAGACGTGCACAACCTCACTGGAACCATCCTGTCCCGGCCAGACCGGAAAGTGCCACCGCATTTTATGGGTGCAATAGTTTTGCAGAGTCAAGAGAGTGGTACGGGAGAAGTAGTGAAGCGGATTGTGGTAGATGGCCAACAACGTCTTACCACGCTCCAACTCCTCATTCGGGCAGCTCAGGACGCTTTCCAAAGCCTGAATGATACTGAAAGGGCTAACAGATTGTCTGAATTAACCCTTAATACCGAAGACCATTGGGGAGGCGACTCAGATAACCAGACCAAAATCCGCCAGTCTAACCTCAACGACCAACGGGCCTTTCAAGAGGCGATTCGAGGCTCTAGTGATGGACATGGGTCGCTGCGGGCCATCGGTGAAGCGTTCGAGTATTTTAAGGGAGTAGTAATGGAATGGCTGAACGAGGAACCAGCTATCAGGGTCGGCCGTTCTAATGCCTTGGAAGAAGCCCTCACTAAGTATCTGCAAATCGCAGCCATAGATTTGGATGATGGAGAAAAACCGCACTTTATCTTCGCCGTCCTAAACACCCGTGCTGAACCTTTGAAAGAGTCCGACCACATCAAAAATACTGTAATGTATGAAGCCGACGTCATTGATGACGCCCATAAAGCCGGCGAATTGTGGGGGATGTTCGACAACAATGATTGGTGGCGCCAAGAAACTAAAGAAGGACGACTGAACCGCATCCATCTGGACAGATTTCTCAATTATTGGATTGTCGTCCGGACGCAAGAGGACATTACATCGGATCGCGTGTCGGCTCGATTCAGCAGTTATGTTGAATCTGCCCGTTCATCAATCGAGGACATTACGGCAGATATCCGCAAGGCTGGTTTGATATACCAGGATATGGAGGAAGCTCGATACCCGGGCATAGAAACTTTCCTGCGTCGAATGAAGACCATGGAGCTTGGCGCGGTTATGCCTCCACTTCTGTGGCTCTACACGAACGAAGTTCCAGAGGAAGAACGGAACAGGAGCATCAAGGCGCTAGAGAGTTTTCTTGTCAGGCGCATGCTCTGCGGACTTGGTTCTCAAGGACTCAACAGGCTATTCATCGAACTTGTCGGCAGGCTGGAGGCAAGGGGAGCCGACCGCGTTGATGAGAGTCTGGTCGGCTTTCTCAACAGGCAAACCGTCGAAAATCGCATTTGGCCCAAAGATGGGCTTCTAGCAGAAAACCTTATTCAAAAACCTCTACGGGGTAGCACAAGCCGACAAAGGATGGTTTTGGAAGCCATCGAGATCGCTATGAGAAGCGACAAGACCAATGTCTTCGAGCAATTTCGGAACCTCACCATCGAACACTTAATGCCCCAATCATGGGAACGTAACTGGCCATTGCCACAAGATGTCTCCGATAGAAACGAGGCTTCGGAAGTCAGGAACCGCGCCATCAAGGAAATCGGGAATTTGACGCTGGTTACTGATAAATTGAATCCGAGCCTTTCCAACGATCCGTGGGGAAAGAAAAAGGAGACTCTTGCCCAACATACAGCGCTTCGCTTGAATTGGGAATTGCTTAACCCTGATCCTGAGGTGTGGGACGAGGAGGCTATATATGCGCGTAGCGAGGAGTTACACGGAAGAATTCTAAAGATTTGGCCTCATGCCGACCTACTCTAGTCCAGATTTGGCGCAATCGAACTCTGAGCTGGTCAGATTATCCTCCGCGTGTGACAGGCGTGGCGAAATAACCTCACCGCCTACCCCAACACCACGTTGTCGATCAGCCGCACGCCGCCGATCCGGACGGCGGTCAGAGCCATTGCTCCCAGGATGGCAGTTTCCAGTTCAATGAAGCTGCCGGTATCGACGACGGCCACATAGTCCACGCCTTCAACCGACGGCTCCGAGCGGAGCAGCTCCAGCACCCTTTCCTGTAACTCCGGGACGCTGATTATTCCTGACTTCCAGGCGGATTCCAGGGCCGACAGCGCCCGGTACACGACCGGCGCGGCCTGCCGTTGGTCCGGGGTGAGGTAGGCGTTGCGGCTGCTCATGGCGAGGCCGTCGGGTTCCCGGACCGTGGGGCACACGATTATCTCAGGCCCCAGGTCCAGGTCCCGGGTCAATTGCTTGATGACCGCCGCCTGCTGCCCGTCCTTCTGTCCGAAGTAGGCCCGGTCGGGCCGGACAATGCTCAACAGCTTGCAGACCACCGTCGCCACTCCCCGGAAATGCCCGGGGCGCACCGCTCCCTCCAGCTTCTCCCCGATTTCGCCCACGTCCACCCAGGTGGCAAATCCGGCTGGGTACAGTGATTCCGGCGTCGGGGTGAAGACCAGGTCAACCCCTTCCCCGGCGAGCAGTTCCAGGTCTCGGGGCAGGTCCCGGGGATAGGCTGCCAGGTCCTCGCCGGGCCCGAATTGGGTGGGGTTGACGAATATGGTGGCCGCCGCCGTTAAGTTTTCCGACCTCGCCCGCCGCACCAGGGAAAGGTGGCCTTCGTGGAGGGCCCCCATGGTCGGCACTAGGCCCAACGGCCTTTCCGCATTGGCGCAGGCAGCCGCCATCTCCCCAGTGTCGCTGATGACCCGCATCGCGCTAGGTCCCGACCATGACGGGGCTAAAAAAGTTCATCGATTTCCCGTTCCAGGCGCTCCCGGGGGCTTTCCGACACCACGCCGGTAGGGGGCGCATAGCCCCGGCTGAACTGGGTGTAGGAGTCCTGGGAGCCGTACTCCCGGGTATGCACCACCACCGGCATCGGGACGGCGTGCCCGAAGATGAGCGCTTGCTGCTTCGCTTCCAGGCGGGAGAGCACCCCTCGGAGCTGACGCGCTCCGGCGGTGCCTGCCAGGACGGCGTCAGTGTCCCGGTCGTTGTCCAGCAGGCAGGTGAGGCGGGTGCCCAGCTGGCTCATCACCTCGGAGTCGATGGCGCTGGGCCGCTGGTCAATGACCATCAGCGTGACGTTGTACTTGCGCAGCTCCCGGGCGATGGTCCCGAAGATGGTCTGCGACGCGACCGCCGGGTTCAGGAACTTGTGGGCTTCCTCGATGACTATGACCACCGGCCGAGGGTCCTTGACCTTCCCGCCCTCGGCCATCTCCTTCAGCTCAACATAACGGTTGTGGATGCGCCGGGACAGGAGGTTGCTGAGGAGAATGTAGGCGTTCAGGTCCCGGCCATGCCGCCCGAACTCCAGGACTACGTGCTTTCCTTTCTCCAGGTGCTCCACGATCCTGGCAGCCGTGTCATAGCGGGTGTTGGCCTGCATGAAATCAAACCGCTTGAACCGGAGCAGGCGGTTGTGCAGCGCGCCCAGCGCCTGGGCGTTGACCCCGACATCGTTGGCCAGGCCGGCGATGTCCTCGGTACCCTCCATGGACAGGAAGCGTTCCAGCCAGCGCTGCTGCCCGAACCTCTGCTGCAGGTTGTAGGCCGCGGAGGCCGCCACCTCGGAAAGGTTCAGCGTCTCCCGGAGCAGTTCGATGTCTTCCGGCTCCACCTCCCCGTAACCGATGCGCACCACTTCGTCCGCCGAGGTCCCCCGCCAGCGGTCCCGCTCCTCGTCCAGCGTGAAGGTGGAAACGTTGGCCGGGAAAAGCTGTTTCAGGCCCTTGACCGACACGTTGCGGTCCGAGTCCTGGCCGCTCCAGCCGTATTCGCTGTGCATGTCGAAGATGAGCGTGGACGCCTGCCCCCCCTGGAGGATGCCCAAGAGGAGCAGCCGGGTCAGGAAGGTCTTGCCCGTGCCGCTCTTGCCGAACACGCCGATGGACCGTTTGACCAGCTCATCCAGGTCCAGGCATACCCTGGTGTCCATGTCCAGCGGGTTCCCGATCCAGAAGTGCCTCTCGTCTTCCTGTCCGAAAACCAGGTCCACATCCTGCTGGGATGCGGCGTGGGTTGGGGAGAAGTGGGCCGGGATGGTCTTGGCGGCGACAGGCGCTTCCTGGGAACCCCCCGCGGCAACGGGCATCGTCAGATGGGGCAAGATGTTCACCGTCCCGTAGGCGACGGTCCCGGATATCGCCCGGGCCACCAGCGCATCGTCCGCCTCCGGGGGCAAGTGGGACAGGCGGCTGTCGCTGCTGGCCAGGGATACGTCCGTCACGACGCCGAAGAACCTCTGGCGTTCTCCCTGGATGGTCACGAAGGAGCCGACCTTCACATCCTCCACGGACACATTCCCGGTGGAGTCCAGCCTGGCCTGCACTCCCTGGCTCAGGGAGCCGCCGATGACCTGTCCCAACCGGCGGCCTTCGAGACCCCCTTCCCATGCGCCCGCGCCATTGGGGAACAGCCCGTGGCCGCCGTCCGTCACTTTCCAACCCCGGAGAGAATGGTATTGATGCGGGCGACGTCACCGGCCAGTTGCGCCGCCAGCGCCCGCCCCGCCCGTAGGGCCACATCCGGACCGTCGGACCGGCCGTCAACCATTCCCAGCAGGCACGACCTGATTACGTCGTCGGAGGCCGGACATTCGGGACGCGCCAAACGGGCCAGGAATCCCGGATCGGCGGCGAACATGGCGTATTCTTCATCCCCGCAAGTGTAAACGAAAGCGTGGACCCGTGGCGGCAGGGTCGGCAACCACGGGGCGAACCCCGAGGATCCCGCGGCGCCGACGGTGACCGCATCAAACCGGGAAGTCAGCAGCCGGGATAGCTGGGGATTTTCCAGCAGTACTTCGTCCTCCGTCTCATGGTCCCGTCCCCGCGCCAGGACCGGTCGGCTGGGGTCCAGCGGTTCGGTGCGGACATTGTTGACCACTCCATAGATTCCCGGGTGCCCGGCCCGGATGAAACTGCCCAGAGGCGGCGAGCCATACAGCTCGTAGCATTGGACGGTAAACGAGGTGGAATCTGCGGCGATGACCTCTCCGACCCGCGCCGCCGCTGATTGCTCTCCAGGTTGACCCACCGTCATTTCCGAGTTCGCTCCCTCCCGTTCTGCGGCAGACCCGAACCGTCAACCGGACGGGTGTTGACCCGTCCGGTTCTGCGCTTTTGCGAGACTGTGGCGGCCACCCGCGGTCCTTGCTAAGGGGTGGCCGTCCTTCACTCGGCGGACTGCCGCTCCTCGCGGATCCTGCGGACCCGGTCGATCCCGTCGGCGATTCCCTGGCGCACCAACTCTCGGGCCTCTTCGCCCGGCTTGGGAGCCAACAGCAGCCCTATTGCCACGCCGACGGCCACGCCGACCACCAGTCCTGCCACGATGCCCTGTCCATCCGAACTCTTGTACACTTTCTCATACCTCCAGAATGAATATTGCTGGGAATCGGGGTCACTGTCGGGCCGGAACGCCGGTCAAATTCCTGCGCGGCGTGCCGGGCCTTGTGACAGAAACCAGCCCTTGGTTCCGCTGAAGCCGCATGACTTCGTATCCAGATTTTAACATAGGCCAAGCGAACAGGTTGCTTTCTGAACGGTATCTTCCCGATGATCGGCCTTCCGCTGTGGTTACCTTGACACTCTTCGGAGGCCACGCTTAGAATTGCCACGCCATCCACCGGACCGGGGGTGAGCGCGAATGTCTACCCACAACGTCATACCCGTGGGCCGCTGGGATCCTCAGATGACCGAGACGGCCAAGTCCACCAGCCCAACTCCGCCGCTTCGTGCCTCACCACGTCGTGCCATCCCCGGTGCCGTCGCGGCTCTTGATTCGCGCGTTAGTCTCCCACCGTCAACCTTCCTTCTGGCTGCGCGCGGATGACTGACCAGCCTTCCCGCATCGGCTTCATTGGAATCGGCTTGCTTGGCCGGGGGCTGGCCCTCGCGCTCTCGGCCAAGGGGTATCTGGTTACCGGGGCAGCCAGCCGGTCGTTTTCTTCCGCCCAGTGGCTCTCGGAACGGGTGGACGGTTGCCGCGCCTACGGCAGTCCCCAGGCCCTGGCTGACGACTCTGACCTGGTGTTTATAACCACTCCTGACTCGGTCATCGCTGAAGTAGCCTCCCAGGTCACGTGGCGGAGCGGCCAGGGTGTCGTCCATTGCAGCGGCGCGTCGTCCACCGAGCTTTTGCGGCCCGCCGCGCTTCAGGGAGCGGCTGTTGGCTCCATGCATCCCTTTCAGACCTTCGCCGGCCTGACCAGGTCCGAAGATGCCGAGGCCCGCCTTAAAGGGATTGCTTTCGCCGTTGCCGGCGAACTGTGGCTGCCGGCGTACCTGGACCGGATGGCCCGTGCCCTGGGAGGCCATCCCGTCAATATCCCGGACCGGGAACGTCCCCTCTACCACGCCTCGGCCATCCTGGGATGCGGGTATCTCGCTGCCCTGTTGCAGGCGGCGGTTGACTGCTGGACCGCCATCGGATACACGGAGGAAGAAGCCCTGGCGGCTCTGGTGCCTCTTGCCGGGACCACTATCGAGAATATCGGCCGGAACGGGATCGCGCCCAGCGTCACCGGACCCGCCGTGCGGGGCGACTTGTCCACAATGAACACGCACCTGGCAGCCCTGGGAGACGCTGTCCCGTCCGGGGCCCTGGCTTACGGCGCGCTTACATCCGCTTCCCTGGCCCTGGCCGAGCGGCGGGGCGTACCCCCGGAAGCTGTCGCGGGAATGCGGGCACTGGCCAACCAATTTCTGCGGAGGTGGGATTCATGCCCAGAGTGACGATCCGGGACATTGCCCGGATGAAGTCCCGGGGAGAGCGCATCCCCATGATCACCGTCTACGACTACACCTCCGCCCGGTTGGCCGACGCCGCGGAAATCCCGATAGTGCTGGTGGGCGACAGCCTGGGAATGGTCGTCCTCGGCTACGATTCCACCATTCCGGTGACCATGGACGATATGGTCCATCACACCAAGATGGTCGCCCGGGGCTGCCGGCAAGCGCTGATAGTTGCCGACCTGCCCTTCATGACCTACCAGGTGGACCAGGGCCAGGCTTTGACCAACGCCGCCCGTCTCCTCCAGGAAGGAGGCGCCCAGACGGTAAAGCTGGAGGGGGGCGAAGCCGTGGCGGAGACTGTCCACCGCATCGTCCAGGCTGGAATTCCAGTCATGGGCCACATTGGCCTGACGCCCCAATCGGTCAACGCCTTCGGCGGCTTCCGGGTCCAGGGACGCCTCCGGGCCGAAGCGGTGCAGCTGCTCAAGGATGCCCAGGCCCTCCAGGACGCCGGGGCCTACTCGGTGGTGCTGGAGTTGGTGCCGGCTCCCCTGGCCAGTCTGATATCCCAGAGGCTGGCCATTCCCACCATCGGCATCGGTGCTGGTCCCGAGTGCGACGGCCAAGTGCAGGTGCTCCATGACATGCTGGGCCTGTTCACCGACTTCATCCCGAAGCACGCCAAGCAGTATGCAACCCTGGGAGAAGCGATGAAGCAGGCATTCATCGACTATGCCAGGGAGGTGCGGGACGGAGAATTTCCAACGGAGCAGCAGAGTTTCACCATGAGCCAAGAGGTCCTGGCGGAGCTGACAGTCCCGCAGTGACCCCCTTCCCGGACGACGAGAAAAAGCGCCGCTGGTTGAGCGGCGCTTTTTGATGGCCTTGCGGAGATTGGGGCAGGGCCTAGTTGACCCGGTTTTCCTCAATGCGTTCCACGAACAACCGGAGCTCGGCGAGCACATCGTCTACCAGCTTGGGCCGGGTCTGCTCGAATACGAGCTGCTCACTGTCGGAAACCCCGGTGGGGTCCAGTTGCAGCTGAACGTGGTAGGTTCCTTCGGGGTTGCTCAAGGTCACTTCCTGGTTGACCAGGGCCACCCGCAGCTTGGGTGTGAATATGCTGTGGGTGTAGGGCTGGTCATAGAACTGGGCGACCTGGATGGTGCCGTGTTCCCGGTTGTAGCGGACCAACCGCTTGGGGCCAACCGGATAGTGGACGGTTATCTGGGCGTCGTCGAGGGGCTGTCCCTTCAGGTACCCGTCCATCTGGATCGTCCGCACGATAGTGTCCTGGTTCTGGTTGTAAAGGGCGACGTACATGGTGGTTTGCCGGTTGGTGGTGTCAACCTGGTTGGTGTACCAGACCTGCTGCCCGAATTCGGGGGGAAGGTTTACCTCCACAAAGCCCTCGCCCAGGACCTCGCCAAAGGTCACGATGGGGATGGGAATGCCGTCCTCGCTGACCTGCTGGGCCGGGACTTCCGGTTCGGCAGCGGCGGTGTTGACGCCGGATGCAGGCTGGGCGGCGCCGGCCTCGGCCTGGTCGGATCCCGGCAGCAGGAAGGTGAAGGCCAGTCCGCCGACCACCAATATCGCAATTACCAGCGCCGAGATCATGATAATCTTGCCGGCTCCTCCCCGCTTCTCCGGAGAACGAGAGACTCTCATAAGTTCCTCCTTAGTGGATTCTGACTTGTTGATTCTAACGATGGGGCCGCTCAGAGCTCTTGGACAAGTTGCCTGTCAAGGGCGCGAAAGCGCCGGCCCTTCAATCAAACGATGCGCTCAAATGACGCGCTTGAGGGTCCTGCACGCAGGGCCCGTCAGGCTCTGGACTGGGCTGTTACAGGTTGGGCAGCAGTTCTCCCGCCCGGGTCACCTCCTCCCACAGATTCTCGCGGTTGGCCCGCTTGTCCCTGGTCTCGCCCATCATCTCGGTAGCCCGCTTGTAGAACCACTCCACCTTTTCCATGGCGGCCCCTAGGCCGATGTTGCAGACCATGACGGTAACGCTGATGGTGTCCGACGTGCGGCCCGGGTAGGTGCCCTTGCGTCGTCCCGCCCCGGGGACCCGGTCCGCGAAGATGGTGTCCATCATCTCGACGATTTCCTCGGTGGTTTCATGGGGCGGGCCGCTGAACAACCCCAGCACGTTCTGGGCGTCGTACATTATTCGCCCGTCCGCGAGATGACCGCACTCGACGGATAGCTCCGCCAGCGCCGAGTGCACCACGTTCTGGGCGCGTTCGATCTGGGCCTTGGAAACCGAGAAATGCCGGTACTTGCCGGCTCCCGGCCGGAAGCGGCTCAACATCGAGGCGGACGTGTCCTTCTGCGGAGGCACCGAGGATGTGGACACGCCGATGGCCGCCGGGCCCTTGAGGATGCGGATCACGTCGTTGGCGTCCAGCACCTCGCCGATATACCGGCGGTCGGTTTCCTCGCCCACGCACATGATGTCCATGAACGAGTCCGCGATGCGCCGGTTGATCTGGGCATAGTTCACGCCCAGGGGTTCGTTCTTGCGGACGAACTTCTGGTTGTCCACCAGGAACACCGCGTCGGCGTTGCAGTTTTCCATCACCTTCTTGATGCAAGTCGCCGTGTTGACCACGCTGTCCGGTTCGTCGTACTGGCTCTCGAAGGGAAGGACCAGCATGCAGTAGACCGGCTTCTTGAACTCTTCCTTGAGCAGATCGGCCACCACTCCCACCGAGCCTGATCCCGTGCCGCCCGCGGTGGTGGCGCAGACCAGGATGGCGTCAGCCCGGAACACGTCGCCGTGGTCCCGGATCGTCGACGTTATCTTCCTAGCGTTGCGGCGCGCCTGCTCGGCTCCGTCCGCGTTGACCTTGCCGGCGCCCCTGCCCCGGAACTCGTCGGTGGTCCCCATCAGGATGGTGTGATCGTCCGTCTGGGGAATGTGGTTGAGACCGTAGAGGTCCCCGGCGCCGAGGTTCATGGCGAAAACGCCGGTGTTGATCGGGTCGCTGTCCGATCCGGTGAAAATCCGCACGTGCCGGTTCTTCCAGACCCACTCTCCCATGGCAGCAAACTCGTCGGCGATGTTCGAACCGCCTTGGCCGGCTCCCACGACTACAAACTTCATACCTCACTCCTTGCGCTGCCCGGCCCGCGATGTTTGCCTGTTGGCCCCAACCCCACTTGCCGACAACAATAAAATAAGACTGGCAGGAACGAATACTGCTGGCTACCTGCGGGGGATTGTACATAACCTCTTGCCCGGATTTGCTAGAGGATTTTTGCCAAGTTTCGCCGCGTTTGCGAATCGGCCGGTATCTTTTCCGTTCCGGTGCCTTTCCAGCGATTGAGTTGGGATGGGCGGGGCCGGTCGCTGTCGGAGAAAATTGCAAAACCCGGACCCAAGCTATAGTGGCAACGGACTACGTCAGTAGCGTTGCTGAAGTCGTTTCCATGGAAGGTTGGGGCGCCAGGGTGAAGAATCGGATCAGCTGAGGTGTATCCGTCTTATATGGGCTGGCACAGTGGGATTATTATCAGGGATTGGCTAGGTGGAACTTATCAATCTGCCCGTTATGCGTCAGGCCTCCTTAGAGGCAGTTCCATCTTGTAGGTAAACATGTAGTGCCGGTGAATGTCTCGGAACCTGTCCTTGAACCGGCTCTCGATATCGTCCATGGCCGGACTCAACCCGGCGGCCGCGAGAATCTCCTGGGTGCTCGTACGGATGTCTTCCCAACTCGTGGCTTCCTGGAACTCTTTCCACTGCCCAGGGAAGAAACTGCTGGCCATTTTGGCCGCAGCGGTTGCCGCTCCGCTCCAGTGAAGAACGGGTTCTCCCAAGAGGTATGGAAAGTTGGTTTGCCGCTTGAGAAAGTCGCCTGTGGCGCTGCCGACGGGGACAACGGTGGCGTGTGGTTTTGCCACCAGCTTCAGTTCTGCCAAGAGCATCGGGTACCATCGGTTGAACTCCTGCTCTTGGGTTCTGCCCTTGGCCACCTTGGGCGGTACGGCGCACTTCCCCAGATCCGTCAGGTAGTACGTCTCTCCGGGTTTGCATAGGTGTCGGTGAGCGCCGTAGTTCAGAAGTAAGTCGCCCAGGGAGAGCAGCAGGTTGAAGCCAGGAGGAGGCATCGGTGGGAACTCGCCGGGCGGGAGTTTATCCGCATCCTCTGGGCTAATGCTGGTCATTTTACCTACGAGAACGAAGTCCACCGGACCTCGAGGCGCAAGATATCGCAGAAAGTGATGTTGGTGGTCCTTTGCTGACTCACGCCATTGGGTCTGCAGGGCATCGTATTGTTCTTTGAAGGTCTGAGTCATGGTTATCCTGGCGGGGATAATCCTGTCTCGTTTTCCGAGTGGCACTTGCTGGTCCTGGCGTTTAAACAAGCCAGCGGAGCTTAGAGTCCGCCGACGCATAAGCCTCAAGTCTTCCTACGGTACTATTTTTCTCGAGACATTTCCATTTCTTGAGTCGTTCTTATCTCCGCCTCCTTGGGCCACTCGTCCCGTCTCTTGATCGACGCGAGCACTGTTCTACCGTCTGGCAAGACCGCGATGGGTTCCGTGAGAGGCAACCGGATGAACGACCCGCCAAGCCTTGGCGGTGCTCCCTTCTCCCTTAATTACGTTTCTTAAGTCAGAGATGAGAACATGCGGGTGCACCTTCTCCTGGGTATACAGGGGCGGAACGTTCACCACCAGGTCGGCCAGGTCCTGCTCGTCCTTGCCCCGCCAGACCAGTTGCGGGTCCAAGTCGAGCTTGCGCCGCTGGTAAGCCACCCGCAGCGGCGCCTCCTGTTCCTCCCGCACTAGCGACTGGTACTCCGCCGTGGGGATGTTGGTGCGGGTGTCCTGCTCGTGGCGCAGGGCTTCAACCTGCTTGGCGGCGGCGCGGGTGCGGGGTGGTCGGGCCACGGGTGTACCTCCGGTTCAGTGGTTAGTGATTCACAAATGGGTTCAGTATGGTCAGTTGCTCAATGCGCTGGCCGTGCTGCATATCTTCGCTGTACAGGCGGGCACAGTCGGCCTCAAGCGCCGTTGCGATGACGAGGGAATCGTAGAAGGAGAAGCCGTAGCGACTCCCAATTGCGATAGCGTCCTGGTAAAGGGCGGGCGAGGGATATATTTGCCACAGGGGGAAAAGCACGTCATCCATCAGGACGCGAAGCTGGCCGACCGGCGTTCCCAGTCTCCCGATCAACACATTGAGGGTTTCCTGCACGACCTGAAAGCTGATGCAGCCGGTTCCCTCGATTACACTTCGGGAAACCAACTCCATTGCCTTCTGTCGTTTCTCAGGGAATCTATTATCCACCGAGTATACGAGTACGTTGCTGTCCAGGAAGTCATCGGCGCTCATTCATCTCTTCCCGGGTAAACTTTCGTCCGCCAGTGTCTATGACTTCGGCCACGGCATTCAAGGCAGCAATGGCCCTCTCACCTTTGCGCTTTCGCCCCACATAGTCAGCCAGCCATTGCCTGAACTCAGCGTTCAGCGTGGTGTTCTTGGTTGCCGCTATGCGGCGAGCCTCCTCGATCAGCCCCTCATCGGCGCTCAGCGTGATGTTTTTCATGTCTGTCCAGGCTCCTCTTCAATGAACCGGATTGTTTGCGTCCAGAATATCATCGGCGCTCATTCATCTCGTCCCGGGTGAACTTGCGCCCACCGGTGCCATAGGTGGCCTGCAACTCGCGAATGGTAGCCATGGCTTTCTCTGCCTGCCGCTTTCGGCCCACATAGCCGGCAAGCCACCGGCGGAACTCGGCGTTAAGTGTTGTGTTGCGAGAAGCGGCAATGCGGCGCCCCTCCTCGATTAGCGCCTCATCGGCGCTGAGTGTTATATTCTTCATGGCAATGGCGAATCCCCTTTCACTGTTATCGTGTACACTATTCTAGTGTCCTCCAGTCAAAGAGTACATATCAACCAACTGCGCCAGGCCGGCCTCAGTATCGTACACGTCGGTAAGCTCGGCGAAAGCCCAGCGGCCGTACTGGCCCAGGAGGCAGGCTAGTCCGCGCCCAATCTTTCCCGTCTTTCCCGCGCAGGCGGGAATCTAGACCCCTGTTGTCTGTTCCGCGCCGTATCGTGTTGACCGTTCACCGGCAGTTTGACCAAACTGGCACTCGGCGATTGCCCCGTCCTGGTTTCCCCTCCATCCCCGTTATAATGTGCCCGCCGCCGCTGCCGGACTCGGCCCCGGCTTTTCCCCGGGTAATAGACCCCGTAGAACGCACCCCGCGGAACGAACCCCACAGAAAGGAGATTCGGCTATGGCATCTGAAAGCGTGGACCTCAACGGATTCATCATCGCCCTGTGCGAAGCCCCCTACCGTTGGATCCAGCAGGCCCTGGATGAAGTGGACGACGACAAGCTCTATTTCCGTCCCGAACAGGACTCTAACCACATCGCCTGGCTGGTCTGGCATCTGTCCCGGTGGCGCGACCGCATCAGCGCCGCCGTGTTGGACGAGCCCCAGGTCTGGACCAGCGGCGGCTGGAGCGAGTCGTTCGGCATAGACCCGGAGCGTACTGGGCTGGGGGACACTCCTGAACAGGTCGCCCAGTTCCGCCCGGAACGTGAGCTCCTCGCCGAATATTCGAAAGCTGCTCATCAGGCCCTGATCGACCGGGTGGGACGGGCTAGCCAGGCCCAGCTCGAAGCGGAGATAGAGTATTCCCCCGGGAACACGCGCCCGGCCTGGCGGGCCCTGGTCAGTGTGGTGGAGGACACCGCCGAACACACCGGGCAGGTCAACTATCTTCGCGGCATGGCTGCCGGATACGGGTGGCGCTAGGCACCCGGTTGGCTGACTCTCCGGGAATGGGTGGCCCCTAGTGCAGAAGTCCTGATCCCGGACCTTCCGGCGCGGCGGTTCTTCCGGTGCTCTGTTGATGCCCTTCCTTGATTCGGAAGTCCTCGATTGGCTCATCCGGTACGGGTATATCCTCATGTTCCTGGCGATGCTGGTCGAGGGCCCGGCCGTCACCGCCAGCGCCGCTCTGGGGGCCGCCCTCGGCCACTTCAACGTCTTTACCGTGTTTGTCCTCTCCTTCTTCGCCAACTTCCTCCCCGATGTTCTTTACTACGGTCTGGGAAAGTGGGGCGGCCAATGGGTCCTGGACAGGTTCGGGGAGCGGGTCGGAATCCGGGAGACCCGGCGGGACCGGGCGGCGGAGATTATCGACCGCCACCTCGGCCTATGGCTCCTCTTCATCAAGACCATTCCCTTCATCAGCCCTCCCGGATTGGCCGTAATGGGAGCGTTGGGCATACCCATCAAGCGGTTCATCTGGTGGGACGCCGCCCTGGTTGCGTTGACCTCCCTTGTGTTCGTCCTCCTGGGTTATTTCGCGGGAAAAGGGTATGCTGTACTCCAGGCCGCCATCGGCTACGGGCCTTTCCTGCTGGCGGCGATGTTTCTCCTGTTCGTAGCCTGCGCCTACCTCTACGGCAAGGCCGCCCAGCGCTACTCCGGGAAAATACGGCGATGGAACGGTGACGAATTGAACGTGGGAGACTAAAATTCAAGTGCAGGGCCCATCCAGACCCGGCGCTGTCAATGAACGTGCAGATGATGAAGTTCCCCCCAACGGGACGTTCCAAGGAGGGAAGCAGTCGTGAGAATCCTCGTTGCCAGTGATACCTATCCGCCCCAGTTGAACGGCGCCGCCGTCGCCGCCCAGCGTTTCGTCCGGGGTCTGGCCGGGCGCGGCCACCGGGTCGAGGTGGTGGCCCCCAACATGGCCTTCCGCGACGAGGCCAGGTCGGAACCCGAAACTCCCGGCGTTACCGTCCGCCGCATCAAGTCCTTCCCGGCCCGGCCGGTCCATCCCCAGTTCCGGGTCACTTCCTGGGTCGGAATAAACGCCAAGTTGCGCCGGATATTCGCTGATTTCCAGCCCGACGTGGTCCACTTGCAGACCCACTTCGTCCTAGGGAAGGCCGCCCTGCAGCGGGCCAGGAAACAGGACATCCCCGTGGTTGGAACCAATCATTTTCTCCCCGAAAACCTCGTCGAGTACTTCCCCCGTGCGTTGTTTCCGGTCGTTACCTCCGCCATGTGGGTCCACTGGATGCGGGTGTACAACCGTCTCGACTGCGTCGTGGCCCCTTCCCGCAGTTGCCGGGAAGTCCTGGAGCACGTGGGAATGACCGCCCCGGCCCGCGTCATCTCCAACGGAATAGACCTGGAGCGCTTCTTTCCGGCGTCCCCTCCCGGCTGGCTGTACGGCAATTACGGCATCCGCCGCGACGTGCCGGTCCTTCTGACCGTGGGCCGGCTGGAAAAAGACAAGCGCGTGGATATGGTGATCCGCGCCGCTGCCCTTGCCGCCCGGAATGAGGAGCTCCAATTGGTGGTTGTCGGCAAGGGGCGCGACGAGGCCGAGTTCCGCGAGCTGGGCAAGAAGGTGGCTCCCACGGGCAGCCTGGTCTTCACCGGGTTCGTTCCCGATGAAGACCTTCCCCTCCTGTATAACCTGGCCCACGTGTACGTCGGGGCCGGAGCCGCCGAGTTGCAGGGCATTGCCGTCATGGAGGCGATGGCTTCCGGTCTCCCTGTCCTCGCCGCCGATTCCGTCGCCTTGCCCGAGTTGATGGAACACGGCGGTAACGGGTTCCTCTTCCGGCCTACGGACGAAGACCTGTCTGCCTGCATCCTGGAAATTCTCAGCCTACGGCGCCGCTGGGAGGAAATGGGGGACCGCAGCCTGTCCCTCGTCCAGCCCCACCGAATGACCACCGTGCTGGAACAGGTCGAGGGCCTGTACCGGGAACTTCTGGTCTCCCGGAAGGACCGGCTGGCCCACCAGGCCTGACCGCCCTCATTCCTGCCCTTGGCTCCAAGCTGCCCGGCCCAGGGCCCCATCCAGTCCTTTGGAGAATATCGCTTTGACCGAACTTCAGCCGCCTGTTGCCCCCCAGCGCCATCACGAGTTCGAGCTGTTCAACGACGCCCGCACCGATCCCTGGTTCTGGCTCCGGTTTATCGAAGACGCCGAGACCATGGCCTACCTGGAAGCCGAGAACGCCTACACCGACGCGGTCATGGCTCCCACCGAGGATCTCCAGGAAAAGTTGTACCGCGAGATGCGGGGCCGCATACGGGAGGACGATTCCACCGTCCCAGAAAAGGACGGCGATTACTTCTACTACATCCGATTCGAGGAGGGCGGCCAGTACCCCATCTATTGCCGCCGGTTCGGTCATTCCGAAGGAGGAGACCCCGAGGGTGGTGATCCCGGGGGCGACGAGGAAGTGCTCCTCGACGCCAACGAGCTCGCCAAGGACCAGGACTACCTCCGGGTGGGCGTCTTCGAGACCAGCCCCGACCACAAGCTGCTGGCCTACTCCCTGGATACCGAGGGCTCCGAGGTCTACACCATCCGCATCATGGACCTGGCGACCCGGGAGCACCTGGACGACCCCATCCCCAATACCTACTATTCGCTGGAGTGGGCCAACGACAACCGGTCTTTCTTCTACTCCGTGCTCGACGAGTACCACCGCCCGGTCCAGGTGTTCCGCCACCGGCTCGGCGAGGACCCTTCCGATGACCGGTTGGTCTACGAGGAACAGGACGAGCGTTTCTTCGTCGGCGTCGGCAAGTCCCTCAGCCGCCGCTTCATCTACGTCGTCGCCGGCGGCAACAACATGTCCGAGTGGCGGTTCATGGATGCTGGCGACCCGGACTCCGGGCTGACGTTGATCGAGCCCCGCAGCGAGGACTTCGAGTACGACGTGGAGGACCACGGCGACCGGTTTCTCATCCGCCACAACGGGTCGGGAGCCCGGGACTTCATGATCTCGGAAGCCCCGATAGCTACTCCCGGGTGGGACTCGTGGACGCCGGTTGTGGAACACCAGGCCGGCCGTCCTATCCTGGGGATCCACTGCTTCCAGGACTACCTGGCGATGGAATTCCGGGAAGCCGGTCTGCCCCAGGTCTCCGTCACCCGCTTTTCCACCGGCCAGACTCACCGAATCGCCCTGGACGACGCTGTATACGCCATCAGCGCCCGGAGCGGGCGGGAGTGGGACACATCCACCCTCCGCTATTCCTACTCCTCCATGACCACGCCCCCCACCGTCTACGACTACGACATGAACACCCGGGAGCGGGAATTCAGGAAACAGATCGAAGTGCTGGGAGGCTTCGACTCCGCCGACTACTCCACCGAGCGGTTGCTGGCCCCGGCCCGGGACGGCGCCCTCGTCCCCATCTCTCTGGTCTACCGGAAGGACACTCCCCTGGACGGCTCGGCCCCCCTGTATCTATACGGGTACGGGTCCTACGGGATCATCCTGGACGCCGAGTTCGGCTCGGCCCGCCTCAGCCTCGTCGACCGGGGGTTCATCTTCGCCATTGCCCACATCCGGGGCGGCATGGAGATGGGCTGGGACTGGTACGAGAGCGGGAAGCTCCTCAACAAGCGGAACACCTTCAACGACTTCATCGACTGCGCCGACTATCTCGTTTCCCGGGGCTACGCCTCCTCGGGAAACATCGCCGCCGCCGGAGGCAGCGCCGGCGGGATGCTCATGGGCGCCGTGGTCAACCAGCGGCCCGATCTGTTCCAGGCCGTGGCTGCCCACGTGCCCTTCGTGGACGTGCTGAACACCATGCTGGACGACTCCCTGCCCCTCACCACCATGGAATACAACGAGTGGGGCAACCCCAACGACGCCCGGTATTACGACTACATCAAGTCCTACTCGCCCTACGACAACGTCACCACCCAGGACTATCCCAACCTGCTTATCACCGGCGGCATCAACGATCCCCGGGTCACTTACTGGGAGCCTGCCAAGTGGGCCGCCCGCCTGCGCGCCGCCAAGACCGACGACAACCTGCTGCTGCTGAAAATCCACATGGACTCTGGGCACGCCGGCGCCTCCGGCCGCTTCGACCGGCTCAAGGAGGTCGCCCTGGAATACGCCTTCATCCTCCACTGCTTCGGCATCGAGGAGTAGGGTAGAAGGAAGAGGAGCAGGATCAGCCTCCCGCAAGATCCGGGCGTGGTGAAACGCCCCCTTACAACCCGATCAGCTCCCGCGCCGTCTCACCCAGGATCCGCTCTGTGTTGTAGTCGGAAAGGCCCAATTCGGCGATGTAGTCCGACCCGTCCGCCTGTCCGGCCAGCGGATAGTCGGTGCCGAAGCAGACCTTGTCGGGCCCGTGCTTATTGATGATCGCCGCCAGGGTTGGAGCCGCCACCTCCCTTAGCGTCGGCGGCCATGTTGTGTCGATCAGCACGTTTTCCCTGCCGATCAGCTCCCTCTCCGCCTCGTCCAGCATGTAGAACCCGCCCAGATGGAGGGCGATCACCTTCAGCCTGGGAAATTGGCGCACCACGTTCATCACCCGCTCCGGCGGAGAGAAAACCGTCTCGCCCTCTCCGGTGTGGGGCAGCCGGCCGGAGTGGATCTCCAGCACCATGTCGTCCCCCATCTCCTCATACACTTCCAGCATCCGCGGGTCGTCGGGAAAGAAGCTGTTCATCATCGGGTGCAGCTTGATTCCCTTGATTCCGTTCTCCCGTAGCCGCCGAACCTCCCCCGCCTTGTCCTCCAGATCCGGGTGCATTGCCCCAAAGGGAACCAGCATGTCGTCCTGGATCGAGATCAGCCAGTCGTTGGCCCGCGTCACTTGGTCCGCCCGGTCCACCACGCCCAGCACCACCGACTTGTCCACGCCGGATTCCCGCATGTGCCCTTTCAGGCTGTCCACCGTGTTCAGCCCGATGGCGTCGATCCCGAGCTGTTCCACCAGCCGGTCCAGGACTACATCCGCGATCCGGTCCGGCCAGACGTGGGTGTGAACGTCAATGCGCATGGGGAAACCTCCTGGAAATCATGACAAAGTCTAGCTGGAAGAGACGGCGGGTGTTTGACCAGCCGGTACACCGGGATTATCCTGTCCCGGCTGTCGAAAACCGCCGCACCGCCACGCTTGGGCCGTGATTTTTGCAAACTGCCGGTAAATGGAAACGAAAACTCTTTGACGAGGCGACGATAGGTCTGGTATAGCTAAAGGCGTAAGCTACACTATGAGAGGAGTGACGTGATTATGGAAGCTTACTGTGTCAAGTGCAAGAGTAAGACGGAGATCCAGAACCCCCAGTCCATCACCATGAAAAACGGCCGGCCCGCGACCCAGGGCACCTGCCCGATTTGCAGCACCAAGGTCTTCCGCATCGGCGCCGCCGCCAGCTAGAGTTGCGACGCCGCCAAAACCTGGGCCACGGGCAGCGGCGGCGCGCCCACAACTGAAACCCCACATTCTCCACTCCGTACGGTCGCGGTAGTCGGTTGCGGTGAATCACCGCCGTCAAGTCCCCAATGGCCGGGTCTGTCCCCAGCTACCTTCAGCTTCCCAGCCCACCGCCCCGGGAGTGCTTGTGCTCAACCCCGTGCCCGCCCGCCATTCCCGGGCCGAGTCCCGCAGGACAGCCGCTGGCGTTGGGACAAGTTTCTTTGGCCGGCGGCGGAGTTGCAAAGAGCCGCGACATTCTTGACGCCAACTTCAACCCCCCATAGACTAGCCGATGGCCGCGGCGCGCCGCCGCCGGCGTCCTTATCCTGGCATCGGGGATGGAGATGACTGACCGCGTTTACAACTTTGCCGCCGGACCCGCCGTCCTGCCCCTGCCCGTTCTGGAGGAAGCCCAGCGAGACCTCCTGTCTCTCCCCGGGGTCGGCATCTCCGTGCTGGAGATGAGCCACCGCTCCCCGGCTATCGAGGACATGATGCGCTCCGCCGAGGGGGACATCCGCACCTTGGCCGCAATTCCCGACAACTACCGCATCCTCTTCCTCCAGGGTGGGGCATCCCTCCAGTTTTCCATGGTTCCCATGAACCTGCTGGGGCAGGGCCAGTCCGCCGACCACATCGTCACCGGCCATTTCGCCAGGATGGCCCTCCAGGAAGCCCGCACCGTGGGCAGCATCAACCTCGCCGGTTCCACCGAGGGTGATGGATTCAACCGCATTCCCGGCCAGTCGGAGCTTCAGTTGGACCCGGACGCGGCCTACCTTCACTTCACCACCAACAACACCATCTTCGGCACCGAGTGGCAGGAAGAACCCGACCCCGGCGATGTCGCCCTGGTGGCCGACGCCTCCTCCAACATCTTCAGCAAGCCCATCAACATCAACCGGTATGGCCTGGTCTACGCCGGCGCCCAGAAGAACCTGGGAGCCGCCGGCGTCACCCTGGTCGTCATCCGCGAGGACCTTCTGGAACGTTCTCCAGACACCCTTCCGGCCATGCTTAACTACCAAACCCACGCGAAGGGCAACTCCGCCTACAACACCCCGCCCGTCTTCGCCGTCTACATCCTTGGTCTCGTCGTCAAGTGGCTCATCGCCCAAGGAGGACTGGAGGCTGCCCAGCGCCGAAACCGGGAGAAGGCCGCCCTCCTCTACGACGCCATCGACTCGTCCGAGTACTTTCGCGGCCACGCCCTCCCGGCCCACCGCTCTGCCATGAACGTCACCTTCCGGCTGCCGGACCAGGACGCCGAGCAGCGGTTCGTCGATGAAGCAGCCGCCCAGGGCCTGGCCGAGCTCAAGGGACACCGCTCCGTTGGCGGCATCCGCGCCTCCATCTACAACGCCTTCCCCCGCGAGGGAGTAGAAACCCTGGCGTCCTTCATGAAGGAGTTTGAGCGCACCAACGGGTAGAGTCGTGCGGTCCCTTATTGGTGCTAATGGCGGGCCGGATGATGGCCGCGACTGCTCCCTAACCATCACCCCGCTTTGGCGGGTATAATTATGTGCGTCGCACCAGCCCGGCGGCAGTAAACCTATACCCAGCATGGAGCATCGGAAATGACAACCACCACCGGCGGATCCGTCAACAGCGTGGTCCTGACCAGCGCCACCCAGGCCAATGGAGTGTCGGTGCCCGACTATGACCGGGGCCATCTGGAAGCCGTCGGCTTCCTCACCGCCATGACTTTGGTGCTCTTGGGGAACTACGCCCAGACCGGCCACTTCGGCGGCCCCCTGGCCTACACCCCCTACACCGTGGCGACTCACCTCGTCGGACCCAACCTCGGCGGCCTGCGGTACGACTACCGCCGTCCCAAGCACCCCTACGCCGACAAGTTCATGCTCGCCGGGGGCCACAACGCCCCAGTCACCTACGCCCTCTGGCTCATCATGGGCGAGGCTATGGCCCGCCGCCACGCCCTCACCGGCGACGACCGCTACTACGTTGATCCCAACGTTGCCCTACTTTCCATAGATTGCCTCGGGTTCCGCCGCGGCCGGGGCGCCCTGGAAACCCTGCTCAAGGACAACGACCTCGAGGACCATCCCCTCATGGCGCAAGCCGGAATCCGCGGCATCCGCGCCCTAGCCGGCCACTCCGAGACCACCGACGTCACCAACGACGTCAACGGCGGCCCCTCCGGCATCGGCATCGCCACCGCCGCCGGCAAGGCCGCCTTCTGGGACATGGTCGGCGCCCCCGACAGCCTGAAGGTTATGGCCATCGAGGGCGAGTTCGCCATGACCTCCGGCCACTCCCAGGAGATGAAGACCCAAGCCATGGCACAGCAGGTGGGCAAGCGCCTCCGCATTCTCCTGTCCTACAACAACGCCGGCATCGACGATGAGCTGGTTGGCGGGGTCATCAAGCCCCAGTACCAGGGCTACCGCATTGAGGACCAGTGGGCCTCCTACGGCTGGAACGTCCTGTCCGTGGACAACGGCAACGACTACCACCAGGTCGTCTCCGCTCTCAAAACCATGGAGGACTGGGACCCCTCCGACGACCGGCCTATGATCATGGTCGGCCGCACCGTCAAGGGATGGTGGCCAGCCGCGGTCAATGGCGAGATTCCGGGATACGGCGAGCAGATCGTCAGCTACGCCAGCCACCCCTACGGCTTCGCCATGAACAGCGACTACTTCCGGGCCCTGGCCCGGACCTTCGAGGACCGCTTCGGCGTCAAGTTCGTGGGTATCGAGGACGGCCCGGTCTCCAACAACCGCGACCGACTCATCCAGTTCAAGCAGAACATCGACATCGCCCTCTCCGTCCTGGAGAGCCACGGCCTCGGCGAGTGGATTTCCGACCGCCTCGTCGAGATCGGCGACTCCGTGGACGACAACCTGCCCCTCCGCATCAACCGGGATGTTGATCCCTTCCAGGACCCCCGCCTGGCCGTGTCCAATCTCCCAATGGAGGCCCAGCAGGTCGCCGTGACCAATCCCCTCACCGGCGAGGAAAAGCAGGTCGGCATCAAGCTCTTCGAGGAGCCCGGCAACATCCGCGGCACCCGCCGCGCCATCTCCGAGATAGTCAAGTACATGAACTACGTGACGGACAACCGCTTCGTCATCGTCGCCGCCGACTTGGCCGACTCCATCAACGTCGAAAACGGCTCCATCTGGGGCCACTACGACCCGGTTACCAACCCCCTCGGCGTCCGCCTCAAGGCCGGCATACAGGAAGCGGGCAACGTCTCCACCGCCGTCGGATTCGTCGGCCAGACCGCCTCCCTCGACCCCAAGAAGCACGTCGGCGTCTGGGCTATCAGCGGCACCTACGGCGCGTTCACTCCGTTGATGTACCTTCCATCCCGCGTCTGGAGCCAGCAGAACCAGGACAGCCCTTTCCGGGTGGGCGTCCTCAACGTCCTCGCCGGGCACTCCGGCCCCGAGACCGCCGCCGACGCCCGCACCCACTTCGGCATCTTCTCCCCTCAGGTCTGGAAGCTCTTCCCCCGGGGCCAGGCCATCACCCTCAGCTTCTGGGACTACAACGACGTCGCCCCCGGCTACTTCGCCGCCGCCGAGGTAGCCGCACGCGATCCCAAGGTTGGCGTCATCGTCTTGGAAGTGGCCCGCCCCGACTTCCCGGTCGCTGACCGCAGCGCCTTCGCCGATTCGGACCTGATCGCCGCCGCCAAGGGGTTCTACGTCATCCGCGATTTCGACCCCGGCCGTCCGAAACAGGGCTACGTCCTCACCCAGGGTTCATCTTCGACGGTCAATCTCGTCTCCGCCCTCCCTCGGCTGGAAGAGGCCGGCATCAACGTCAAGGTCATCGCCGCCATCAGCGACGAACTCTTCCAACTCCAGCCCGAGGAATACCGCCGCTCCGTCCTTCCCGACGGTGCTATCTATGACTTGATGATCGTGACCACCGGCACCCGCCGGATGTGGCCCGTGCGGAACCCCGGCCCCCTCACCGACGAGTATTCCCTCGTTTCCGACTGGCACAACGAATGGCTCACCGGCGGCACCGAGTCCGACGTCATCGCCGAGGCCCACCTGGATGCTGAGTCCATCTTCAACGGCATCCGGCGCTTCGCCCTCGACCATGACGAGCGCATCACCCGCCAGCGGGAAATGCTCCAGGGATTGGTCTAGCTCGCCCCAGTTCAGAAGCCAGCGAATGAGGCCGCCGGGCGTTCCGGCGGCCTCTTGCATTCCGCTCGATTCGGGAGAGTGTGTTCGGTCAGCCTATCAGCTTGGCCAGGTCGTCCAGTACCGGCAGCACCGTATCCCGGTCCTCCGGGGGCAGGGTCAACAGCACCCGGGATACTCCGTCCTGCTCCATCCTCGCGATGGTGTCGGCGTCCGGGCTTACCCCGAAGATGGTAATTGGCACCGCGTCGGGATCGCGCCCCGCGTCTTCCAGACGGGTCCGCAGCAGCGCGACCTTCTCTCCCAGCGTGGGACCTGAGTTGACCCTCCCGCCAATGGGCATCCACCCGTCGGCGAACTCCACCACCCGGTCGAAGGTCCGCGGCCCGTCGCCGCCCATGAATATCGGCGGATGCGGCGTCTGGACCGGCTTCGGATAGGACCAGATGGGGTCGAAGTCCACGAAGTCCCCGTGAAACTCCGGCTCTTCCTCGGTCCAAATGGTCTTCATCGCCAGGATGTTCTCCCGCAGGATGCGCCACCTTCGCCGGAAGTTCGTCCCGTGGTTCTCCATTTCCTCGGCGTTCCACCCGCCCCCGATCCCGAACATGAACCTACCGTTGGAAATCTGGTCCACACTGGCAACCTCCTTGGCCATCACGATTGGATCGCGCTCGATGACCAGGCAGATGCCCGTCCCCAGCTTCAGCGTCGTGGTTGCCGCCGCTGCCGCCGTCAGCGCGACAAACGGGTCGTAGCAGTGCCAGTACTCCCTCGGCAGGTCTCCTCCGCCGGGCCACGGGCTGCGCCGCGACGCGGGAATGTGCGTATGCTCGGGAAACCAGATGGACTCGAATCCCCGCGCTTCCACTTCACGGGCCAACTCGTCGGGTCTGATTGCGTAGTCCGTGGGAAACATGTAGACTCCGTAATCCATAAGGCCTCCTGAGCTGTTTTCCGGCTTGGCGCTCCCCATTTCGGTAGGCTCAAGGGAACGCGTCGCCGATTATATTGACTGCCGCTCCCGGTGTACACCGGAATTGGCCCCCGGAGAACCCCACACTGGCCCTCTCCACCGTTCCCACCCCTCTTCAGCTACTGCCCTGCCGAGAACGCCATGATTCCCGAAACCGACTACTCCGCCCTGGATCGCCCGGAAATATCCAGGAACTCCTTCTACCCCCGGGCGGGTTGGACTCCCACCCCCGCCGGTGCGGAGGACTACTTCATACCCATTGAAGACGGTATTCAACTCTCCAGCCGCTTCTTCACCGCCGGCGCCGGGCAGCCCACCATCCTGTTCTTCTACGGCAACGGCGAGACTGCCCCGGACTACGACCGGATCGCCCCCTTCTACGTCCAGACCGGCGTCAACTTCTTTGTTTCCGACTACCGGGGTTACGGCCGCAGCGGAGGGTCTCCCACCTTCCCCTCCATGATCGCCGACTGCCACCTCGTCCTGGACGCCCTGACTGAAATGCTGGTCTCGGAAGGCTACAACGGCCCCGTGTTCGCCATGGGACGCTCCATGGGCCGCCACGCCGCCTTCGAGCTGGCAACCCGCCGGGACGCGGATCTGGGCGGCGTCATTATCGAGAGCGGCCGCCCCACCCTGGGCCAGTTCCTCTACGGCCTCCCCCCGGATGAAGCCCGTGGGCTGGAGGAGGGGTACGTACACAAGGTTGCTTCCATCCACATCCCGGCATTGGTGATTCACGGCGAAATGGACGAGTTGGCCCCTCTTGCCCAGGCCCGGGCCATGTTCGACAGCCTGGCGTCGGCGCAGAAACAGATGCTTACCATTCCCAACGCCGGGCACAATGACCTGCTCTTCCAGGGGCTGCCCGATTACTTCGGCGCCATCCGGGAGTTCGTGTTCGGTGGGCAGGGCTGACCCCGTGCCCGACAACAACCGCATCCTGCTGGTGGGGCGCCAGCAGGCCCGCATTCAACATCTGACCGGCATCCTGGAAATGGCTGGGTTCATCGTCACCGCCACCACCGACGACGGCGTGGCCATCGACCTGGCCGGGTCCTCCACCTACGAAGCCCTCCTCATCGACAACGACGTTGCCCAGCCGGACCGCCGCTACGTCGCCACCCAGTGCCGCAACCGGGACCCCCTGCTGATCGTCCTGACCGTCAACAGCCCCCGCTCCCTGCTGACCCAGCTCCGCCAGGCCGGGTTGCGCACCTGACCCTTTCGGACCGCTAGTCCACCTCTCCGTCGGCCCACGCCTTGATGATGTGGTAGGCGATGGCCACCGGGCCCGGCAGCAGCAGTTCCTCGGTCTTCTCTTCCAGGGCCAGCTTCACCGTCTCCCGGTCAAACCACTGCACGTCCGTCATCTCCTCGTCGTCCATGTGGATGTCCGTCGTGGCGGCGTGAGCGTGGCAGCCCATCATCAGCGAGGACGGAAAGGGCCACGGCTGGGATGAATGGTACCGCACGTCCTTCACCTGGATGCCCGCTTCTTCCATGATCTCCCGCGCCACCGCTTCCTCAATGCTCTCCCCCTGGTCCACGAACCCGGCCAGCGCCGAGTAGCGGTTCAGGCGGGCCAGGCGTCCCCGGGACTGTCCCAGCAGGCACCGCTCTCCGTCGGACACGACGGTGATGACCACCGGGTCCACCCGGGGAAAATGTTCCGCTTTGCACTGGGGACACTCCCGCTTCTGTCCGCCCCGCCGTATCTCCGTCGGATTCCCGCAGACCGAGCAGAAACCGTGCCGGTTGTGCCAGTTGATCTGGCACCGTCCCTGGGCCAGTATCCCGGCCTCCGGGCCTGCCAGCTGCTCCGCTGCCGCGCGGGCTTCCTCGAAGACCAGGTTGGGCATGTCGGCGATGGCGTCCCCGGCCCCAAGACTCTGGGACAGGTCTACCGCAAAGTAGGTAACGCCCTCCTCCATGCCGAGCAGCAACGGAATGCCGTCAAACCCGCTGGCGTCCAGTTCCTGGCGGTTTATCCACCCCAGCCGGGGCTGGTCGTCCCCGGTAACCAGGACGTGGGGTCCGCGCATCGGCAGAAATCGGCTGGATGGGAGAGTCCCCTGCTCGCGGATCCATTCCTCGTCCCTGCGTTCTCGTTCCCCCCGGTCCAGGGGATTCCCGGCGAAAATATGCGGGTCTCTCAACGGAATACTCCTTTGGGATTACGATTCGCACCATTAAACAGCCAACCGCCCCCGAAGGCAACCCGGGCTGTCCCGGGGAATGGGTATAGTCTTGGGATTCGCAGTGGATTAGAATTGCCCCGTCCAACCCTTCGTAGCCCTGCTTCCAGAACCCTGCTACAGGAAAGCCGCCCCGGCCTAACCTCATCCCCTCGGAGCCGTCATGTCCTTGTCGCCCGATGAAATGCTGGAAATGTACCGCCGGATGGTTACCATCCGTGCTTTCACCCGCCGCGCCGCCCAGGAATCCCTCTCCGGCAACCTCCCCAGCCCGGTCCAGGCCACGGGAGGGGAGGAAGCCTCCGCCGTCGGCGTCTGCGCCGCCCTGCGGTCCACGGACCGGATAACCGGCACCCACCGCAGCATCGGACACGCCATCGCCAAGGGACTGGAACTCGGTCCCCTCATGGCCGAACTTTACGGCCGGACCAACGGTTGCTGCGGCGGCAAGGGGGGCGCCATGCACATCGCCGATTTCCAGCGGGGCATGTTGGGAGCGAACGGCATTGTCGGCGGCGGTCTGCCCATCGCGGCCGGCGCGGCCCTGGCGGCCCAACTTGAAGGCAGCGGCGGCGTGGCCGTCGCCTTCTTTGGGGATGGCGCATCCAACGAGGGCACATTCCACAGCACCCTCAACCTGGCTTCCATCTGGAAGCTCCCTCTGGTTTTCGTTTGCGAGAACAACGGCTGGGCCATCGCCGTTCCGGCCTCCTACGCCCTGTCCGTCGAGGACGTTTCCGTCCGGGCCGTCTCCTACGACCTCCCTGGTTTCACCGTGGACGGCTCCGATGTCCTGGCCGTTTACGAAGCTGCCTCCCATGCTGTCGCCAGGGCCAGGAGTGGGGAGGGCCCCACCCTCATCGAATGCAAGACCAGGCGCCTGCCCCTCACGGGTTCAGAGCCCTCCGAACCGCCCGGCCTGGATGACGGCGGTACCGGATACGCCGACCCCATCCCGGCCTTCGCCGCCACGTTGGGACTCGGCCCGGAACAATTGCAGGAAGTCCACCGGGAAGTCGCCCGCACGTTGGACGATGCGGCCGAATTTGCCGGCTCCGGACCGGTCCCCGGCCCCGAAGACGCTTTGGCTGGAGTGTTCGCCGGTTAGCCGTCCGCCCGGGATTTCCCTGTCCGACGCCTCATAAGGAGGATAAGAGCGACCGAATGCGCGAGATAACCTACGTAGAAGCCCTCCTGGAAGCCTTCCGGGAAGAAATGCGCCGCGACGAGAAGGTTTTCCACCTGTGCGGCGGATTGGGTCCCCTGGAAGACCTCATACCCGAGTTCGGCGCCCAGCGGGTGCGCGTCTGTCCCATCTCCGAGGATGCCTACGTGGGGGCAGGCATCGGAGCGGCCGGCTGCGGCTTCCGGCCCATCATCAGCCCCGGGCTCATGGCCTTCGCCTTCACCGCTATGGACCAGATCGTTAACCAGATGGCCAAGGTCCACTACATGTTCGGCGGACAAGCCCAGTTTCCCATCGTGCTCCGAGCTGCCACCGGAGGGGGAAGGGCTGCGGCTGCCCAGCACTGCCAGAGCTCCCACCCCTTCTTCCTCAACCTGCCGGGCCTCAAGGTCGTCATGCCCTCCACTCCCAGCGACGCCAAGGGCCTGATGAAGACCGCCATCCGGGACAACAACCCGGTCGTCTTCTTCGAGCCCCAGGGATACGGCATCGCCGGCCTCACCGGCCCGGTCCCCGAGGATGAGTACACCATCCCCATCGGCGCTGCCGACGTCAAGCGCCCCGGCTCCGACGTTACCATCGTCGCCATCGGCCACATGGTGCAGGAGTCCCTTTCCGCCGCAGAATCGCTGGCGGAGCGGCATGGCGTAGCGGCGGAAGTCGTTGACCCCCGGACCCTTGTTCCCCTGGACCGCGCATCCCTCCAGGAATCGGTCATCAAGACCGGCCGGCTCGTCGTCGTCGACGAGGCCAGCTCAACCGGAAGCGCCGCCGCCGAAATCATCGCCGCCGTTACCGAGTCCGCCGCCTTCTCCGCCCTGAAAGGCCCTCCCCGCCGCGTGTGCGCTCCCGATGTCCCAATCCCGTACAGCCCCGCCATGGAGCAACACTGCGTCCCCCGCTCCGGCGACATCGTCTCCGCTGTTCTCGAGGTGGTCGGGCGGTAACCCATTCTCTTCCGGTGCTCTGGTCGTTGTGCCTTCCTTCATCCCGCTCTTGCCCTTTGTTGACAGGAACCGGGTGCCGGGGCAGAATTGTCCCAAGTTCTTCTGGCCGCCGGACACTGTTCCAGGTTCCTTAGAATCGGTGTCCCCCGGCATCAAACCGCAAAGGGAGGCAAACGGAAAATGGCATTGCCGGAACGCATGAGGTTCGGAATATTCCTCGGCCCCTTCCACCGTGTCGGCGAAAACCCCACCCTGGCCATCGAGCGCGACCTGGAGTTGGTGGAGTGGCTCGACCATCTCGGATTCGACGAAGCGTGGATTGGTGAGCACCACAGCGCGGGCTGGGAGATTATCTCCTCGCCCGAGGTATTCATCGGAGCCGCCGCCCAGCGCACCAAGCGCATCAAGCTAGGGACCGGCGTGGTCAGCCTTCCCTACCACCATCCCCTGATGGTCGCCAACCGGATGGTCCAATTGGACCACATGACCTACGGCCGCGTCCTCTTCGGCGTCGGCCCCGGCGCTCTCCCCGGGGACGCCTACATGATGGGCATCCCCCACGAGTTGCAGCGCGAGCGCATGGATGAGTCCCTGGGCATCATCCTTCGCCTTTTCACCGAGACCGAACCCATCACCTACAAGAGCGACTGGTTCGAGCTCAAGGAGGGCCTGCTCCAGTTGCGGCCCTACCAGCGGCCCTACATGCACACCGCCGTCGCCTCGGTCCAGTCCCCCGCCGGCGTCACCCTGGCCGGAAAGTACGGCTGTTCCGTGCTCACCATCACCGTGCCCCGCGACCCGTCTGCCGGCCCCTCCGACCTGGGTGCCCTGTGGGCCATCGCCGAAGAATCCGCCGCCGAGCACGGGCAGACCATGAACCGGGACGACTGGCGCTTGGTCCTCCCCATGCACCTGGCCGAGTCCCGCAAGGAAGCCCTCGACGATGCCCGCATGGGAGCCGGCCAGTACCTTCGGGAGTACTCCGAGCAGACCAACGGCCGCAAGGCCGCTTTCGATGGGCCGCTGGACAAGGTCATCGACCACATGGCCGACAATGGCTCCTGGATCGTTGGCACCCCCGACGACTGCATCGAAGCCATCGAGCGGCTGGACGAGCAGAGCGGCGGGTTCGGCGCTTTCCTGGTCCAGACGATCGACTGGGCGCCCCGGGAGAAGATGCTCAAGAGCTATGAGCTGTTCGCCCGCTACGTGATGCCCCACTTCCAGGGCTCGGTGCTTAGCACCCAGGCGTCCAACCAGTGGGCGAGGGAGCGCCAGGAAGACTTGGTCAGCGGCCGTGTCCGCGCCATCGACCGGGCCAAGGCCGCCTACGCCGCCCGCGCCGGATAGGATCCACATTCAATCGCACCCGGAAAGCCGCCCGCGCCTGTTCCCCTGGCATGAACGGAGCGTCGGCGGCTTTATTTCCGCCGCCCCGGGCCAATTGACCCGGCCCGACTCCCGCCCGGCCTTCGGCGGCGCCAATGCCAAGGAGTTTCCAAGGAGTTCCCATGAGCGTCGCGTCAATTTTGGAAGCCGCCCCCAAGCTCGCCGAGGAATGGGCCTCGCAACGGGATGACCGGCAGAACCGCACCAAGGCTGACCCCGCCGACTACGAACGGCTGCGCCAGTTGGGCTTCAACCTGATGGCCGTTCCCGTCGAGTTCGGCGGCTATTGGGAAGACCTGGCCCGCTCGGGCCGGTCCCTTTGCACCGTCCTTCGGATGCTGGCCAAGGGGGACCCCTCCATCACCCTGTCCAGCTCCATGCACCAGGGAGTGCTGGCGTCGTGGCGCGTCCCCTCCGTGCCAGACCCCTTCAATGAAGGATTCCAGAAGCAGCGCAAGGAGGTCTTCTCCACCGTCACCGACGGTTGCTGGTGGGGCACCATCGTTTCCGAACCCGGCAGCGGCGGCGATACCGGCCTGACCCGCGCCGGTTGTGTCCCCGAGGGCAATGGCCTGCTCAAGTATCGTCTCTCTGGACAGAAGCACTTCGGCAGCGGCTCCGGCCTCACATCGTTCATGACCACCCGGGCCGTGCCCCAGGGCGAGACCGCCCCCGACCTCTTCTTCATGGAAGTCCGGGACCAACCCTGGGACGGCAGCACCGGAATGAAGCTCGCCGCCGAGTGGCGCGGCCACGGCATGAAGTCCACCAACAGCCACGCCTTCGAGTTCACCGACTTCCCCGCCACCCGCATCGCCTGGCCCGGCCATCAGGCCGAGTTGATGAACAACAACAGCAGTCTCGGCGGCATCTCCTTCACCTCGGTCATCATGGGAGTGATCGACGCCGCCATGGAGTACTCCCGGGAACGCCTCAAGGCGAACCTGGCCCGCGGCTCCCGGCTCCGATCCCTCCAGCAGGTGGACTGGACCATGGCCGAGCAGGAAGCCTGGCTCATCGACCAGGCCTGGGAAGGCGCCATGCGGGTGGTGGACACCGGCACCCAGGACCGACGGGTCATGCTCATGTGCAAGGAAAACGTGGCCCGCCTCTCCGAGTCCGTCCTCAACCGCCTCTGCCGCATCGCTGGGGGCAACTCCTACACCTGGTACTCCCCCCTGGGTGCCTGGTTCGAGGACGTCCGCGCTCTTGGCTACCTACGTCCCCCTTGGGCTCTGGCCTACGACAACCTCTACAACTGGAGCGTGGAGAGCTAGGACCGACCGGCTCGGGCCGCTCTTCTGGAATCCCGCCGCCAACGAACAGGGGCCGGACAATTGTCCGGCCCCGATGCTTGCCGTAGTCCCTGGTGCTCGGACTCAGTAGTGGCGAAGCTCCACCACGTTGTCGTCGGGATCATAGACGTACAGGGAAATCCCGTCGCCGTGGGATCCCCACCGCTTGCCGGGGCCGGCCTGTATGTCGACGCCCATCGCCTCGAAGCTGGCCTTCAATTCCTCCATGTCGGTGGGCTCGATCACCATGCAGAAATGGTCCTGGTTCTTCGCCCCGTCCCGGCCGATGGGATCCTGATCGCTGCCGAAGAAGTCGATGATCGTGTCGGCGTTCAGCCGCGCCGACGGAAACCGGACCTCGCCGGCCCGCCACTGCTCGATGCGCTCCGGCTGCATTCCCAGGGTCTCGCAGTAGAACCGCAGCGACGTCTCCACGTCCTTTACCCGCAGGACAATATGGTCCATCTCGGTGATCTTGACCAGTGGTTGGCTCTGCCGCGCCACCGCGGTATCAGTCTGAGTAGCCATTGCCGCCTCTCCTTCTTGATCGGGTTTGGGTTCAAAGGATACGTGGTTCGCGCCCGGCTTGCTATGCCGGCTGCGCGGCCCAGTCCACGCCGTTGAGGATGATCTTCTGGAACTCGGGGGTCTCGAAGCTCCGCCCGTCGTGCCCCAGGAGACAGACGAAAACGTTCCCGTCCCCGTACTTCCGGGTCCAGCCCAGGGGATAGGTCCCACCCGCCATGAAAGTCTCCACCCGGTTCGGACCCCAGGGCCAGGTGCCATCCTCAGCCGTTCCGGTAATGTAAACGTCGTTGCCGTCCCGGATGGCCAGGTTCATGTACAGCTCGTCGTTGGTCGAGAAGTCCGATATGCCGCCGCAGCCGGCGTGGTCGGCATTGCTGACATTGACCGTGAACTGCCCATAGGGCGGGTGGTAGCTGGTGCCGGAAATCCAGCCGCCCCCGGTGATGTCATGGTACTCGGGCCAGTTGTCGGCGACGCAGGTGGAGATGTGGATGCAGACGAACCCCTTTCCCGACCGGATGAACCCGCTGAGCCCGTCCTGCTGCTCCTGGGTCATGCGCCAATCGCCGAAGTCGGGAACGTTCTCCCGGCGGGTGTTGAAGACGACAGCGTCGTATCCGCCCATCGCTCCACCGTCGGCCAGCACCGCGGCATCTTCCGTGACGGTTACGTCATGGCCGGCTCCCTTGAGGAAGGACTCCAGGATGGGGGTGGACTCCTCGTAGGGATGGCGTCCACCGGAAAGTACTAGAAGCTTCATGTCCAGCTACCTCCGATTCATTAATGGACCTTGGCTCTCGGCATTATAGGGCCAACGCCGCCGGGTGTAAAAACCGGGCGGGTCATGCGTCCATTCCATTTTGACCGCCCAAAGTTGCCGGTGCTAAAATCCCCGGAACCTTGGTCGGTCTGGCGCCGGTGCCAGCAAGCCATCGGTGCGGGCTGAATGGGAGGTGCAAGTCATGTCAGGTCATTCGAAATGGTCCACCATCAAACGTCAGAAGGGCGCTAACGACGCCAAGCGGGGTGCGCTTTTCACCAAGCTTGCCCGCGATATCGTCCTGGCCGTCCGTGACGGCGGGGGCAGCGACCCGGAAATGAACTTCCGGCTCCGCCTTGCGGTGGACAAGGCCAAGTCCAATAACATGCCCCTGGACAGCATTACCCGCGCCATCCGCCGGGCCTCTGGCCAGGGCGAGGGGGTGGAGGAGTTTTCGGAGGTCACCTACGAGGGATACGGTCCCGGCGGCGGCGCGATTCTGCTCCAGGCCTTGACCACCAACCGCAACCGCACTGCCTCCGAGGTGCGGTCCGCCTTCAACCGGGGCGGCGGCAACCTTGGTGAAGCCGGCTGTGTGTCCTGGAACTTCGAGACCAAGGGCGTCATAACCCTGGAGGTCGACGACCCGGACCGGGCCGACGAGCTTAGCCTGGTCGCCATCGACGCCGAGTCCGACGACGTCAAGTACGAGGACGGACTCCTGGAAATCTACACCGCTCCGGAAAACCTCCAGTCGGTGCAGAGGGCTTTGGAGGCGGAATCCGCCGAGTTGGCGTCCTGCGACATCTCCCTCGTTCCCAAGGCCACCATCGCCCTGGACGAGAAGGCCTCGGAACAGACCCTCCGCCTGCTGGACAGCCTGGAGGAACTGGCAGACGTCCAGAAGGCCTACACCAACGCCGACTTCCCGCCGGAGGTGTTGGAACAGTACCAGGCGGCAGCCTAGATGCGCGTCCTAGCCATCGATCCCGGCACCGTTGCCATGGGATACGGGGTGGTCGACTCGGGCCCTCCGACCGATGCCGACGACTACGGTGTCCTGCGGCTGCCCCGGTCGATGCCCCTGGAAGAGCGCCTGTACCAGCTGCACACCCACATCCTGAACATGATCAACATCTTCCACCCCGACGCCGTCGCCGTGGAAGAGCCTTTCGTGGGCCGGGGGGAACGCCAGTTTGTCGGGCCCGCCATCGCCGTCGGGCAGGCCCAGGCCCTGGTTTTCATCGGAGCGGCCAGCCAGAACGTCCCGGTGTTCCGTTACAGTCCCGCCCAGATCAAGCTGGCCGTGACCGACTATGGTGGAGCGACCAAGGAACAAATGCAGCAGACCGCTGCGTCCACCCTCGGCCTCCATGAAGTGCCCTCCTCCGACGCCGCCGACGCCCTCTGCGTTGGGTTGTGCCACCTCATCAGCCAGCAGGCCGTGACGGCCCTTGACCGGATAATTCCCCCCGGCCAGGAGCGTTGAACGCTTGATAACCGGGGTGAGCGGCGTCCTGCAGGGCGTTGGCCCGGATAGCGTCCATATCCAGGTGGGCGGGGTGACCCTGCAGGTGTTCGTGCCGTCCTCGGTGCCGCCGTCCCTGGGCGCCCAGGGCAGCGCGGTGCAGCTGTTCACCCACCTGCGGATCCGGGAAGACCAGCCCGTCCTCTACGGGTTCGCCACCGAGGCTGACCGCGATGCCTTCCTGCTCCTGATGACCGTTTCCGGAATCGGCCCCCGCCACTCCCTGGGACTGCTGGGAACCTTGGGAGTCTCCGGAGTCCAGCAGGCCATCGAGGCCGGCGACGTGGCCGCCCTCAGCGTTGCTCCCGGCATCGGCCGGCGCACCGCCGGAAGGCTGGTTCTGGAACTCAAGGGCATGGTCGTTGCCACCGAGACCGGCGCTTCTCCTGTCGCCGACGGTTCCGCCGGCGAGGTGGTCGAAGCCCTCATGGCCCTCGGCTACTCCGCCACCGAGGCGAGGCGGTCCCTTAACGGCCTGGACGCTCCTGCCGACGCTACGGTCGAGGAACGCATCCGGCTTGCGTTGATGCAGTTGGCGGGGGGGTAGGTATGGCCCATTCCACATGCGGGCAAATGTTCAATGCTGGAAAGACTCTGTTGGAGCAAAGCGGGTTGGTTGTCTGGACTGCCGACGGGGATTTTGGTTCCAAGTACCCGGGGTTGAACGATTGCCAGTTTGAGAAATGCGCCGCAAAAAGATTTGGTGGCGAGTTTGGACGGTATATTTCTTGGGTAATGTTCTCGGTTGGGGCGGAAAACTTGGCGAAGGCCGCGTGCGTTTGCAACGGGATAGTGTCGAAGTCCCCGCCAAATCTTGACTACGGTACTCTTGGAGATTATTGGAAAGGTAGGCCAAAGGAAACACCTTATCTGAAACAGCTTTGCGAGAAGCGATCTGTTTTGTATACCGATTCAGCGAATTTGCTCAATGGTTATCGATACCTTACTCAGAAGATCAGGAACAGGGATACTCATACCTACATCCCGAATGTTCGGAGAAACGATTTCCCCAAAGTAGAATTAACCTTCGTTCCAGCGTTCAACATCCTGGTCGAGACAATGAAAAAGAATGGGCATTTCGGGGGTTCAAACCATGCCTGAATTCCAACTGGTGTCCGATTTCCAAATGACCGGCGACCAGCCCTTGGCCGTCCAGAAGTTGGTGGGCGGGGTGCGGGAGGGGATGGAGCACCAAACGCTGATGGGTGTCACCGGAAGCGGCAAAACCTTCACCATGGCCAACATCATCCAGGAGGTTCAGCGCCCTACCCTGGTGCTGGCCCACAACAAGACCCTGGCCGCCCAGCTCGCTTCCGAGTTCAAGGAGTTCTTCCCCAACAACGCCGTCGAGTACTTTGTCTCCTACTACGACTACTACCAGCCGGAAGCCTACGTCCCCCAGTCCGACACCTACGTCGAAAAGGACGCCAGTGTCAACGAGGAACTGGACAAGCTCCGTCTGGCTGCCACCACGTCCCTGCTGACACGCCGTGATGTGCTGATCGTGGCCTCCGTTTCCTGCATCTACGGCCTGGGCGACCCGTCTGATTACTTCAACCTGGTTGCCAAGGTGGAAGTCGGCGAGATTCGCGACCGCAGCCGCCTGCTCCGCCAGCTCATCGACATGCAGTACGAGCGCAACGACTATGACCTGGCGCGGGGACGGTTCCGCGTCCGCGGTGACACCCTGGAGATCGTGCCCGCCTACGAGGAACTGGCCGTCCGGATCCAGTTCTTCGGCGACGAGGTGGAGAAAATCGTCGAAATCGACCCGCTGACCGGGGAGTTGCTGGCCCAGCGGCAGGAGACCGCCATCTACCCGGCCAAGCACTTTGTCACCACCCAGGAACGCTTGGGCCTGGCCGTCAAGGACATCGAGGTCGAACTGGAAGAGCGCCTGCGCGACCTGCGCGCCCAGGACAAGATCCTGGAGGCCGCTCGCCTGGAGTCCCGCACCAACTACGATCTGGAAATGCTGCGGGAAGCCGGGTTCTGCCACGGCATCGAGAACTATTCCTGCCACCTCGCCCGCCGCCACCAGCACCGGGACGGCAAGTTCGCCGTGACCTGCGGCTCCACCCCCTGGACCCTGCTGGACTATTTCCCTGAAGACTTCCTCATGTTCATCGACGAGTCCCACATGACCCTGCCCCAGGTCCGCGGCATGTACCACGGCGACGTATCCCGCAAAAACACCCTCGTTGACTACGGTTTCCGGCTACCCTCCGCTGTGGACAACCGCCCGCTGAACTTCGGAGAGTTCGAACAGCGGATCAACCAGGTGGTCTTCGTTTCCGCCACGCCCGGCCCCTACGAGATGGAGCACAGCGCGGCGGTCGTGGAGCAGGTCATCCGGCCCACCGGGCTGCTGGACCCCACCATCGAGGTCAAGTCCACCGCCGGCCAGATCGACGACCTCCTCCAGAACATCAAGCAGCGGGTGGACGTGGGCCAGCGTTGTCTCGTGACCACCCTGACCAAGCGTATGTCCGAGGAGCTGGCCGACTACCTGTCGGAGATGGGAATCCGCAACCACTACCTCCATTCCGACATCGAAACCCTCAACCGGATCGAAATCCTCCGCGACCTGCGCCTCGGCGTCTACGATGTAATCGTGGGCATCAACCTGCTGCGGGAGGGCCTGGATCTCCCTGAGGTGAGCTTGGTGGCCATCCTGGACGCCGACAAGGAGGGTTATCTCCGGTCCACGACTTCCCTGATCCAGACCATCGGGCGCGCGGCCCGCCACTCCGATGGCCACGTCATCATGTACGCCGACCGTATAACTGACTCCATGAAGCTTGCCCTGGACGAGACGGCCCGGCGGCGGGAAATCCAGCACGCCTTCAACCAGCGTAACGGGATCGAACCCCAGAGCATCCAAAAGGCCGTCCATGACATAACCGACAGCATCAAAATGGTGGCCGAGCAGAAAGCCGGCTACCAGGTGGCCCGTCAGGAGATGTCCCGCGATGACATGTTCCGGGTGGTCAAGGACCTGGACTTCCAGATGAAGGAAGCCGCCCGCAACCTCGAGTTCGAGAAGGCCGCGGCCCTCCGGGATGAAATGTTCGAGCTTCGCCGCCTGCTCGCCGTCGAGGAAAAGACCCTCAGCGTGTAATTCCGCAGCTTCTGTCCGGGAGGTTCAGTAGTCCGTCACCGGTACGCTTCCCGCCGGTGCAACACTCTGAGTATCGTGACTACCCCGCGCGGGTAGTCGAAGGTTAGCAGTACCCGCCAGTCGCCTACTCTAAGGCGCCACCTTTGTCCAAGTCCTTGCAACTTGATAACGTCTCCCCGCTCCGCCTCGGCAAACTCCAAAAGTGCGATGCGAATTCTGTCGGCCGTAGCTCGCTCTAACCTGCGGAAATCCCTCGAGGCAGCGGCTTCCCATTCGATCTCCCAGGTCACAGGCCGAGTTCTCGCATCAATTCCTCGTGGGGAATGGCTGGTTCCCCTCGTGCGATGGACTCCATGGCCTCCTCAAGGGCCTCTATTTCGTCCTCTTCTGGCTCCTCCTCTGGTGCGTTGAGGAGCGCCCGCAGCAGCGGATCGTGTTCCGCTAGACGTTCCAGCAAGGCTTGGTGGACTGCGGCCCACTCACATTCCGGAAGTCGGTCCACCAGAGCGTGGAGTGTTGTTTTATCAATTTGTCCAATCATGGCCCTTTCCTGTTTCCTGGGTGTGGTCACTCTGCCCCGCCTTTAACCACCCGGTGCAGCCGTTCCAGCACCGCCGCGTTCTCGTCCAGGCTGAAGTTGTCCACGTAGTATTTGCTGTCGCCGCTGGTCCCGTCCACAGCTCCCCGGTCAACCAGGTGGGTAATCAGCCGCCGGTCCTCCTCGATTGACGGAAGCAGGTTCCTCCCGGACAGCCGGGACAGCGCGGCCACCAACCCGTACCCGCCCCAGTTGGAGACGCTGGCCAGGATCAGCCGGTCCACCCTCGTCACCGCCGGGTCGGGAGGCAAGGTCGCCACCGTGGGAATAACCTCGGCCAGGTTGCCCATCCCTATCTCGTTCCCGCCGTCCCCGATGCCCACCGACGGGATGCCAGCCTCGAAGAAGTAGTCCAGCCGGGCGGTGTGCTCGGTGATATCCCGGTACCGCATGTTCAGGTATGCGTCCGAACCGGTCCGCCCGCACCGCTCGATGGAAATAACCAGCCCCGGCCGAATTCGCTCCAGTACCGCCGCCGTCTCGCGCTTGCTGGTCGCCACGTCGGCAATGGGAAACTCGATAACCTCGGCCCGGTCTTCCAGCCATTCCCTCATCGACGGAGCGGAGTGGCGGTCGGTTACATAAGTCACCTGCCGGCCCAGCGCCTGCAGAGCGTTCCCGATGGCGACGGCTCCCGGCGGCCCGTCCGTCTCGTGCTTTCCTGCCGACAGGATGTAGAACCCGGTAGCGATGATAGCCGGACCCGGGTGGTCGAGGACGTACTGCGCTGCCAGCGTGCAGAAATCCTCCGCAACGTGCCCCCGCAGGTGGGAAACCCCCCGCTGGTCCTGGTCCAGGATGATGTCTTCGATGGTCTCGGCCATGGCCGCCTAGAGCACCGCCACGTCTGCGTCCCGCTGGTCGGTGATAAACATGTGGCCCGGCGCGTGGGTTATCATCAATGGCGGTTTGGAGTTTAAAGCAACGGCCTGGGGTGTCACGCCGCAGGCCCAGAACACCGGCTCTTCGCCCGGCCGGACTTCCACCCCATCCCCGAAATCAGGACGGTCAATGTCGGATATTCCGATAGCCTCTGGATTCCCTATGTGGACCGGGGCGCCGTGGGTGGCGGGGAACCGGGATGTCACCTGCACCGCCCGCACGATCTGGTCCCGGGGTATCGGCCTCATGCTCACCACCATTGGGCCGGAAAACACCCCGGCCGGCGTGGCCGGAATGTTGGTGATGTACATGGGCACGTTGCATCCCATCGTCTGGTGCCGCAGCTCAATCCCGGCATCCGTCATTGCCTGCTCGAAAGAGAAGCTGCACCCCAGCAGGAACGACACTAAGTCGTCGTCCCAGTGGTCCACCAGCGACGGGACTTCCGCCGAGAATTGTCCCTCCTCGTAGATGCGGTATCCGGGAACGTCGGTGCGGATGTCCGCTCCGGGAGCGGTCAACGTCGGCTCCACGCTGCCGGCTTCTATGACTTCTAGGAGAGGACATGGCTTCGGGTTGCGCTGGCAGAACAGCAGGAAGTCGAATGCCAGATCCTTGGGAAGAATCGCCAGGTTGGCCTGCACATGCCCGGGTGCCACTCCCGAAGTCACCCCCCGCCACGCGCCGGTGCGGATCAGGTGTCGGACCTCGGCGGGTTTTTGGGGAAGCGCGGTCGTGGTCATGGCCTGCCCTCAGTGTGCCCTCAATGGAGAATCTCTGTCCGGGCCATCATAGGTTGCCGCCTATACGCCGTCAAATCACCAATGCCGACCAGACCCCTCCGGCACAGGAGGGTTGCACAGTGCCTCAGCCGCTCTTTCACATCCAAAAACCCTGGTTCCTGACATTCTATTTCCCGTTATTCCGTCCCCTTCCTCCCATCTTCCCCGCTCAACCGCCGGTAAATCCCCCGCCCACTGATGCTGCTTCGGGTGTAGAATACGTCCGCAAACAACATCTGCCCTATTCTGGGCATCGCTTACGGTTCCGGAACATGGTCGGGAAACCATCCAAATACACACTGTTCTTCGTGGGTGCTGCCGTGGCCCTCGCTTTGGTCGCAGCTTGCGCCATTCCGCGCGCCCATGCCCTCTACGTCGAAACCCTGCCCTCCGGCACGATCTCCGGGATACCCATTCCCCCCGAACAGTACCTATGGGACCCCAGCGAAGACTCCTTCTGGTGTCTCGGGTACATGGCGACCATCGTCGGCGGCCCCGGCGATGACATCCTTGAAGGCACTGACGGCCGCGACGTGATCCACGGCCGCGGCGGTGATGACACCCTCCACGGCATGGGCGGCGATGACCTGATCTGCGGCGGCTCTGGGGATGACGTCATGTTCGGCGGGGAGGGCAAGGACTTCATGCGCGGCCGCTCCGGCGACGACTTCATCCACGGCGGCCCCGGGGCGGATACCGTCCTCGCCGACCGCGGCAACGACGAGCTCGTCGGCCATGACGGCCGCGACTTCCTCTCCGGCAGCTACGGAGATGACATAATCATCGGCGGCGACCTCCTCCTAAAAGACCATCAGAAACCCCGCCTGACCGGCCGTGATGTTCTCCTCGGCGGCGTGGGATCCGACATCATCATCGGCGACGACGGCGACGACGGAATCCTTGGCTTCGGGGCCTCGGACTTCATGGCCGGTCTCGGCGGGAACGACACCATCTATGGCTATTCCGGCAACGACCTGCTCGATGGTGGCGAGGGAGTCGACGAGTGCAAGGGCGGCACCGGAGAGGACACCGCCGCTGAATGCGAAATTGAGGAAGCCGTGGAGAGACGCGACGCCAGCCGCTTCCCCTTCCTCGACTGAATCCCCGCCTATATTCAAGGCCCTGGGAGGCTCAGCTTTGCAACGAGACCTCATCGGCTACGGCCAGCATCCCCCCGTCGTTCATTGGCCCAACGGGGCCCGCATCGCCGTCTCCATCGTCGTCAACTACGAGGAGGGCTCCGAACGCTCCCTTCTCGACGGCGACGATTTCCACGAGACAAACAACGAGGTCCCGTCGCCGGTCCCTCCTTCAGACCGCGACCTCTTCAACGAGTCCTTCTTCGAATACGGCAGCCGCGTCGGCGTCTGGCGTCTCCTGGACCTGTTCGACCGCCACAACGTCAAGTCCACCTTCTACTGCTGCGCCCTCGCCCTGGAACGCAACCCAGAGGTCGCCCACGCCATCGTCGCCCGCGGCCACGAGGTCTGCGGCCACGGCTACCGCTGGGAGGAATACCACTCGGCTGATGAGGATTACGAACGGGATTCCATCCGCAAGACCGTCGAATCACTGGAACGCACCACCGGCGTCCGTCCCACCGGGTGGTTCACCCGCTACGGCCCCAGCGTCAACACCCGCCGCCTCGTCGCCGAGGAGAGCGGGTTCGTCTACGACAGCATCGCCCTCAACGACGACCTTCCCTACTACGTCGCCGTCAATGACCGTCCCTGGCTCGTCATCCCTTACAGCTTCGAAAACAACGACGCCCGCTTCTGGCGCGGCGGCCTTGTCAGCATCGGAGACTTCTACGAATATCTCAAGGAAAGCTTCGATTGCCTCTACGAAGAAGGCGCTGCCCGCCCCAAGATGATGTCCGTTGGTCTCCACTGCCGCATCACCGGCACCCCGGCCCGCTCCCGTGCCGTCGCTCGCTTCCTCGAATACGCCACCGGCTTCGACGGCGTCTGGTTCGCCCGCCGCGACCAGATCGCCGCCCACTGGCTCCAGAATCACCCGCCCAAATAGTACTGCGCGTTCCGTCAAGGGTCCCCGCCCCGAAAATCCGGGCCCGGCCTCATCGTCTCCCATGCCGCCCCCGGCCGGTCCGCTTACTGGCGCCAGGCCCCTTACGTAACCCGCCCAGCCTCAGTTACCATTCTTCTATGAATCTCCCAACCGCCCAGCATCCAGGGATAACCAGCCGGACGGCGGGCTGCAGACACCCGGGAAGACGCCCATGTCCTTGCAGTCCAGTGCAATTCGGGCCTTACCCGACCTTCCGACGGGACGGCTCTCGGCCATCGACCAAAAATGCGACACTTTGACACAAAATGACACGGTTTGGCACAAAAATGGCACACCAATGCTCCGCTGGTGGAACCAATTGACCAGCCTTCTTGGGTATTTCACGCTCCAAAAGCGGGATTTCGCTCCAAATGGCACAAGTGTTGAATTTTCAGGAACCTTCGTTTGGCGCCCTGGAAAGTTTGACCCCTTGGGTATAATTCCCGAAAGTTCCATCCGAATCTGGCGGCCCGCCGCCCCCGGAGGCATCCCATGACCCTTACCGCCGTAGAACCCGCCGTCAAGCGAGTGACCTATCTCGACCCCACCGGCCACGTCTACACCGAGGAGCGGCACATGTCCGGCCGCCTCTCAACCGTCCGCGGCTCCGTAGCCGCCCTCCTGGATAACGGCAACGACACCTCCAACTTCTTCTTCCAGGGCCTCGCCCAGGTCCTTCAGGAGGAATACGGCGTCGGCAAGGTCATCCTCGAGACCAAGTTCACCTCCACCAAGCCCGCCGACCCGGACACCATCAAGGGCATGTCCGACGCCGCCGACTTCATGGTGGCCGGCGTCTGCCTTTGAGGGTCCTGCACGTCGGGCAGTATGCTCGACGGGATTCGCTTCGAGGAGACCGGCAAGCCAGCTGTGGTCGTCGCGACCGCCGGATTCGTCCGCCTTGCCAACTCCATCAAGGCGTCGCTGAAGCTGGAAGACCTGCCCCTCGTCGTCGTGAGCCATCCTCTCGGCGACCCGGAAACCGCCCAGGCCAAGGCCTGCGAAGCCGCCGCCGAGATCGTTCAGGCCGTCTTGGGCTAGACCCCGGCAATCACGGAGGAAGCATGGTCACCGGCAACGCTACCGCACGCCTGACCGGGTTGGACTCGGTCCAGGGCGCCATTGACACCATCGAGCAATACTACGAGAACGGCTGGACCGACGGCTTCCCTATAGTCCCGCCCACCGAGGATGCGGTCCTGCGGATGATCGAGGCCAGCGGCCGCAACGCCCTCGATGTCATCGGCGTCGTCCCGCCCCGTTACGGCGTCGCCACCATGGAGGCCGTCGCCGTGAACGCTGTCATGGCCGGCTGCAAGCCCGAGTACATGCCCGTCATCGTCGCCTCCGTCGAAGCCCTGTTGGATGAGCGCTTCGACCTCCACGGCCTCCAGGCTACCAGCGATCCTGCGGCCCCCATGGTCATCATCAGCGGTCCCGTTATCCAGCAGATCGGTGTCAACCATGGCGCCAGCCTCTTCGGACCCGGCTACCGCGCCAACGCCACCATCGGCCGCACCCTCCGCCTCATCATGATTAACCTCGGCGGCGCTTACCCCGACTCCGGCGACAAGTCCACCCTCGGCTCCCCCGCCAAGTACTCCTACTGCGTCGGCGTCGACGTTGACACTCCCTGGGCGCCCGTTCACACCGAGTTCGGCTTTGCCCCCGAAGATAGTTGCGTAATGGTCTACGCCGCCGACGCCCCTCGCGGCAACAACCCCGGCGGCTCCGGCAGTATGGAGTTCCCCCTCTGGATCCTCGCCGACTCCATGTCCAACCTCAACCACAACATCATCCACGGGGGCCACGCCGTCGTCGTCATCAGCCCCCTCATCGCCCACACCCTCCACCAGGAAGGCTGGACCAAGGATGAAGTGAAGTTCTACCTCTACGAGCGCGCCCGCGTTCCCGTGGAAAGGGTCCAGCGCTACAAGCAGCTTCGCTACGGCCGAACCCAAGAAGCTGGCAACCCCTACTACTGGCCCAGTTGGCTCAACGTGGATGAACCGGGGATAACCGTCCCTGTCGTCCGCGACCCCCGCAACTTCCTTGTCCTCGTCGCCGGCGACCCCGGCCGCTCCCGGTCCGCCTACTGCCCGGCCCGCCCCTACAACCCCCCCGTCATGAAAAAGGTGGAAATGCCCTGACCGGACTCAGTCGAGATCCTATCCTCCCGTCACGCCGCCGACCACAATCCCGGAAACATCCACTCCTGCTTCCGCCAGCAGGTTGCGGATGTGCAGCTCCGTCTCCCGGTAGGCCCCTTCCCCGATGTGGTGGAACCGGATGGTTCCCTGCTGGTCTATCAGGAATTTGTGCGGCCACCACCGGTTCTGATACGCCCTCCACGTCTGGAATCCATTGTCCATCGCCACCGCCCAAGTCACGTCCTGGTCGATCACCGCCTGCCGGACATTCTCCTCTTTGTGTTCAAACTGGAACTCCGGGGCATGGACTCCCACCACCACCAACCCCATCTCTCCGTACTTGTTGTGCCAGTCCCGGATGTAGGGCAGCGTCCGCTGGCAGTTGATGCAGGAATACGTCCAGAAATCGATCAGCACCACCTTGCCCCGTAGCTCCTCCATCGTCAGCGGATCGCTGTTGATCCACCGCACAATTCCCCGGAACTCCGGCGCGGTGTAGACCCCCGGCGGCGTCACAATCTCCGGCTTGTCCGCCTTAGCCTCAACAGGTGCCGTTGCTTCCGCGACAGTCGCCGGAGCGCTGTCCTTCGGTTCGACCGGCCCGCTCCGGGCCACCGGAACGTCCGCGGGAGTTGAAGAATCCTCCTCCGCCATCGCTTCCGGGGCTGCAGCGGACACAGTTGAGGTGGGAGCCGCAACAGCGGTTGGAGTCGGTCCAGTTACGCCCGCCTTCTGGTCTATCCCCAAAGGCTTTCCCTCATCTTTGGAGACTCCATTCAAAGGATCGGCGACTCCGCCAGCGGCGGCCCCGCTGGAGGCCGGAGAAGCGGTCGCCCGCACTCCGACCTGTACCGCAGGTTTTCCACCGGCTATGCCCCTGTCCCCCTCTGCTGCTGCGGCGGGTTCCGCAAGGGCAGCCTCTTTCGCCTCGGGTACCTCTTGGTCGACTTCAGTCGACGGACCGCAGGCCGCTGCAAATAGCACCACCCCGGCGGCCATCACCAAGCCCAGGATACGAATCAACGCCAACGCGGTCCAAGGGATTGTTCCCGTCATGATTGCACCGTCAGAGAAAACACCGCGGCTCCGCTAGTTGTCCGCCGGAACCGCCGCCTCCGCCGTTGCGAACTCCGGCATCACCTCCTTGGCAAACCACTCCAACTGCTCCAGAATGACGCTCTGCGGCGTCCCCACCGGTTGCCCCACGCTCACCCGGTCCAGCCCCGGATACTGGGCCTCCAGCTCCTTCAGTTTCTCGATGATCACCTCCGGAGGCCCGCACAGGAACCCGCCCCTCTCCACTGCCCGCTCGATGGTTGGCAACCCGGCCGTCGGCGCTCGCTTTGGGTCTCCCATCGCTTCTATCTGCTCATCGGAAAGGCTCCGCACCAGCCGCAGCGGGCCGAACATCTTCAGGTTTTCCTCGTAGTACTTCGCCGCTTCCTTAACTGCCTTCTCCTGCGTGTCGGCCAGCATGAAGTGATACCCGATGCTGAGGTTCTCCCCCGGAAGGGTATCCCGGCCCGCCCGGTGCTCCGCCTCGTTGTAGGCCATGATTACGTCTTCAATCGCCCCGCCTTCCGCCACGCCTCCGCCGATGATCCCCTTGATTCCGTGCTTGGCCATGAAGTCCAGCGCCCGCGGCGTCGCCCCCTGGATCGGCTGCCACGTCTCCACCGGCAGCGTCAGCGGTCGGGGGACCAGCGTAATCTCCTCCAGTTCATAACCCCGGTACGGCACCCGGGGCGGTACCGTGTAATGCTTCCCCTGGTGCGAGAAGGACCGCTCGTTGAACGACTTCAGGACCAGTTCCACCTGTTCCTCGAACAGATCCCGGTTCGCCGGTTGGTCCAGCAGCGGCGACCCGAAGGTCTCCACCTCCCGCGTGTGGTAGCCGCGTCCAACTCCGAATATCACCCGCCCCTTCGTCAGGATGTCCGCCGTCGCGAAGTCCTCAGCCAGGCGCAGCGGGTGCCACATCGGAGCAATGTTGAACCCGCACCCAAAGTTAATCCGCTCCGTCAGGTGCGCCAGGTGGATGCTAAGCAGCAGGATATTCGGGATGCATTCGTACCCTTCCGGCTGGAAATGGTGCTCTGCCATCCAGAAAGTGTCGTACCCGTTGCGGTCCATCACCTGCGCGATCGCCAACGTTTTGTCAAAGCAGGTAGCCAGGTATTCGTCCGAGAACGAACGGTCATTGACCGCAGTTCCCCCGTATCCCACGTCCTCCATGTCAACGTGGCCTGCAAACAGGCTGTCAAATTTGGTAATCATAACCGTCCCCCTTTGTTCTTGCTTCCAGCTTTGACTACCATTCTAGTTTCTCAATACCCTCTGTCAACTTGGCGTAACCCCCGCCCCATGTAGTATTCTTGGAATGCGAGTCCCGACCGGCCTGTGCCCGCAGACCCTTGCAGTAAAGGCGGACCTCAAGCAATGGAACGGCCCATATTTCAACCCCTCGGCACTCCCGCGTTGGAGTTGGACACCCCGGCTCTCGTCGTAGACCTTGACCTGATGGAACAGAACATCCAGGTCGTTCACTCCGTCTTTGACGATTCCAACGCTGTTCTCCGTCCCCATGTTTCCTGCCACGGCTGCCCCAACATCGCCCGCGCCCAGGTCGCGGCCCGCAACGCTCAGGGCATCGCCGTCTCTACCGTCGGGGAAGCCGAGGTCTTCTGCCAGGCCGGATTCACCGACGTTTTCGTGGCCAACCAGGTTGTCACCCGTCCCAAGATCCGCCGCCTCTGCGCCCTGGCCCATTCTGCCGCCATCGCCGTCGCCATCGACAACTCTGACAATCTGGCCCTCCTATCCTCCCTGGCCGCCGAGGCCGGGGTAACCCTTGGCCTTTGGGTGGAGCTTGACGCGGGACAGGCCCGTTGCGGCGTAGCCCCCGGTTCCGATGCCGTCGACCTCGCCCGGGCCGTCGTTGCTGCGGACAGCGTCGAATTCCGTGGTTTGACAATCTCCGAGCCCACCAGCCCTCCCTCGGATTCCGACCTCAGCGCTCCCGATATCGCCGGCTTGGTCCAACCCGTCCTGGAGACGGCCCGCTGGTTGGAGCAGACCAGTACCCCCGTTCCCGGCATCAGCATCGCCGCCTCTTACGACTACATCCAGGCCTCTGCCATCGGGGGCGTCACCGAGGTCCAGGCCAGTGTTTACCCCCTGGGAGACCATCAATTCTGCCGCCGCCGCCGCGAACTTTCCCGGGCCGCCCGCATCCTTGCATCAGTCCTGAGCCACCCCGTGCCCAACCGTGCCGTCGTCGACGCCGGTCACAAGGCCACCGGACCCGATTTGGGCGTCGCTTTTGCCGAGGGCATCCCCGGGGCCGTCGCCGGCCGGTTCAGCGCCGAGCACGGCATCCTGGACCTCGCTGGCCCGGCCACCGCCCGCCTCCACCCCAACGACAAGATCTGGTTGACTCCCTACAACCTCTCCCTCTGCGCCAACCAGTACGACTACTTCCGCGCCGTCCGCAACGGCCGCCTCGAAGGATTCTGGCCCATCGCCTCCCGGGGCAGGTTCTACTAGACCTGTGCTGCACCCCTGTTTTCCGCCGCAGTTGTGATCTTCAGGAGCTGACTTACCATGGACCAAAGCTATCGTCCCGCCGTCGGAACCCCCGTGGAAGACTTGGACACCCCCTGCCTCGTCCTCGACCTCGACGCCCTCGACCACAACATGGATGTCATGGCCGATTACTACCGTGACCGCTCCAGCAAGCTGCGCGGCCACAGCAAGAACCACAAGACTCCGGCCATCGCCACCCGCCAGATTCGCCGTGGCGGGACCGTCGGAGGGGTCTGCGCCGCCAAGGTCTCTGAGGCCGAGGTCATGGTCCATGGCGGCATTCCCAGCGTCCTCGTCACCAGCGAAATCGTGGCTCCCTCCAAGATCGAACGCCTCTGCTCCCTCGCCCGGCAGGCCGAGGTCATCGTCGCCTGCGAGTCCGAGGCCAACGCCTCCGATCTCTCCCGTGCCGCCGCCTCCCAGGGAGTTGAATTGGGAGTCCTCATTGAGCAGGAAACTGGCCTCTTGCGTTGCGGGATCCAGGACCCCGGCCAGGGAGTGAGTCTGGCCCGCAGAATCAGCGAGCTTCCCGGCCTGGCCTTCCGCGGCATAATGAGCCATCAGATGATGGCCCAGCCATCATCTGACCGGGAGGAACGCGCCATCGAGGGACGCCGCATCATCCAGGGCGTCATCGACTTCAAGAATGCCCTGGAATCCGCCGGACTCCCGGTGGAGATCGTCTCTACCGGCGAGACCTGGAGCTACGACATCGCCGGAGAAATCCCCGGCGTCACCGAAATTCAGGGCGGCACCTACCTGCTCATGGAAACCGCCTATTCCTACATGGAGGACTTCCACTTCGCCGGCCGCGTCCTCTCAACCATCCTCAGCACTCCGCGGGAAGGTGTTGCCGTCGGTGACGCCGGTATCCGAGCCGTCGGAGCCATGAAGGGCGTCCCCGCCGTCGCCGATCGTCCCGGTGTTGTCTGTGAGCGCCTCGACCTTGACCACGCCGTCTTCCGAGTAGCGCCGGAGACATCCCTTCGAGTTGGAGACCAGCTATCTCTGATTCCAGGCCAGCAGGACGCCATGGTCTCCCGCTGGGACTACTTCATCGGCCTTCGCAACGGCAAGGTCGAAGAGGTCTGGGACATAACCGCCCGCGGCTGCCACAGTTGACGCGTTCCCCGGGATCATCTTCTAGGGATCGCCGCATTTATCGGAACGGGGCCTACCCTTTCCCGGCATTCCCAACCCAATATCTCCCCAACAATAAGGCTCGCCGCCCGGCGAGCCTTGACCATGCTATTCTGGACCCTCCCACGGAGGGTTAGGGCTTCGGTCCTCAATGGTCCCATCTTACCTGCAACGCCAGCCAGTCCCTCCGCGACAACCCTGGATAAGTCGTCTTGACTTTCCCCCGCTCCAACGGGAAGGGTCGGACTCGAAATTTCTTTCGCAGGACTTCACCCAGCTTCATCCTGTCCCTCTACCTCTGGATACATATAGGCCCAAGTTTCCCAAAACACCGCCACCAAACCACCAAGCCTGACCATTCCTACGAATCATCCGCCTCTTCGGTTGCCCCTCAAGAGCCGGAAAACCCTAGCTCAACCCGACAATTTCTCCCGCCGGAGTAACGTCCATATCCAGTGCCCGCGGCCGTGTGGGCAGACCCGGCAGCGTCTCAATCGGCCCCGCCAACGCGTAGAGGAACCCTGCTCCCACCGATGCCCGGATATCCACAATCGGGAAGGTATACCCCGAAGGCCGTCCCTTCAACGACGGGTTATGGGAAATCGACAGATGGGTCTTGGCCATGCAGATCGGCAGTTGTCCCCATCCCTGCGCCTCGAAATTACGAAGCTGCCGCCGTGCCGCCGGAGTCCAGCTCACCCTCTCCGCGTTGTACACTGTCTTCGCCAGTGCCAGGGCCTTTTCCTCCGCCGAAGCCTCTATCGGGTACGCGTAGGTGACCTCCGGGGCATCTACCGCCGCCTCCATCACCCGTTCCCCCAGTTCCGTCGCGCCGGCGCCGCCTTGGGCGAAACCGTCGCACTCGGCCGCCGAATCGGCCCCTGCCTTCAGCGCAATTTCTTTCACCGCCGCCAGTTCTTCGGCACTGTCCGTGTGGAACTTGTTGATCGCCACCACCACCGGCAAGTTGAAACTCTTGACGATGCTGATGTGATGCTCCAGGTTTGGGCCCCCCGCCACCACTGCTTCCACATCCGGTTTGTCCAGGTTTCTCCGCAGCGTGCCCCCGTGCCACTTCAGCGCCCGGACCGACGCGACCAGCACCACCGCGTTCGGAATCAAGCCGCTTTGCCGCGCCTTGATGTGCATGAACTTCTCGAACCCCAGGTCCGACCCGAACCCGGCCTCCGTAACCACGAAGTCCGCGTACCCCAACGCCATCCGGTCCGCGATGATCGAGTTGCACCCGTGGGCTATGTTCCCGAAAGGCCCCGCGTGGATCAGCGACGGCTGCCCTTCCTGCGTCTGCACCATGTTCGGCATGACGGCGTGCCGCAGGAGCGTCAGCAGCGCTCCCTCGAATCCCAGGCTTCCCACCGTCACGGGCCCGCCGGACCGCGTCCAACCCACCACCACCCGGGAAAGCCGCTCCCGCAGGTCTTCCAGGTCGGCGGACAGCGCCAGGATCGCCATGATCTCCGACGCCGCGATGAAATCAAACCGCGTTTCCCGCAAGGGGCTGTTGTTCGTCCCTCCCACGCCCGCCACCAGCGCCCGCAACGCCCGGTCCGAAGCGTCCGTCACCCGCGACCACCGAATTCCCGTCGCGTCCATTTCCCCCTCAGGGCTCCGGAACACGGCGTTGTCCACCAGTGCCGCCAGTAGGTTGTGGGCCGAACCCACCGCGTGGGCGTCGCCCGTGAAGTGAATGTTGATTTCGTCGTCCGGGACCACCGTTGCCTTGCCGCCCCCGGTCCCGCCCCCCTTGATCCCGAAGATTGGCCCTAGGGAAGGCTCGCGCAGCGTCACCACGGCATTCTTCCCCAGCTTTCCCAGCCCCTGCGTCAACCCCACCGCCGTGGTCGTCTTCCCCTCTCCCGCCGGCGTCGGAGTGATCCCCGTCACCACCACCAGCTTCCCTCTCCGTTCCGCCGGCTCTTTCATCGCCTCCAGCGAAATCTTGGCCTTGTACCGCCCGTAGGGAATCAAGTGCTCCTCGTCAACTCCCAGCCGCTCCGCAATCACGTTGATGGGTTCCATAGGACCTCCCAAGGAAGAAAACTGGGCCGCCGTCAGGGGTTACTTTCGAGGAAAACGGTCGGGCCGGACACCTGCTATCCGGAAGTTGTCTGCCGCTCCAACCGCTCGATATCAACTTCGTCCAGGTTGAAATACTTCGCGTCCGGGTGGTGGAACACCAGAGCCGACACCGACCCCTCCGGGTCCATCATGAAGCCTTCCGTCAGCTCCACGCCGATGTTCCCCGTCACGTCCAGCAGCCGGAAAAGTTGTTCCTGGTCCTCCAGCCGAGGGCATGCCGGATACCCGAAGGAGTACCGCCTCCCTTGGTACTGCGTCCTGAACAAGTCCGTGTAGGATAGCCCCGGAGGATCTCCAATCCCCCACATCTGCCGCATCTGCTGGTGCAGCAATTCGGCGAACCCCTCCGCTCCTTCCAGGCCCAGCACCTGCAATATATGCGAGTTAAGGAACTCCCCCTCAGCCTTCCACCGCTCCGAAAGTTCCCGTACCCCCGGCCCGATGGTTGTCGTGAACATCCCCACGTAGTCCATCACCCCCGATTCCACTGGCATCGCATAGTCGGAAAGGCACAGTCCCTCTCGCTGCGACTGCCGGCCAAAGTAGAATCGCTCTAGGACCGTGTTCCCGTCCGGGGCGTAGACCAGCAGCCACTGCCCGTCGGACTGGCACGGGAAAAACTTGAACACCGCGTTGGCGTTGATAGTTGGATCAGACAGCATCGCGTCTTCCACCCGCCGCACCGAGTCCCTCAACTCCACCGCGCCCGGGTCCCCGGCTTCCAGCGCCTCCGCGAATCTCCCCTTGTACCCCAGATGCCTGACATAAAGCATCTGCGGGTTGATGTACGGGAATATCCGCTCTAGGTCATACTCCCTGATTACATGCAGCCGCAGGTCCGGCGGCGTTGGAATCGCGAAGTCATGCCTGACCTTAGCTGGAGCCACATCTTGCACCGGGGCCGCTGCTGCCTGCCGGTTCTGGTCCGCGTTCAGCAGTTCCTCCGTTTCTGCCTCCACCGACGCCGCCAGGTGCTGCCGTTCGTCCGCGTCCTGCAGGGTGTTGGCCAGCGCCAGGCCGGTCATCGCGTCCTGCGAATAGACCACCATGCCGTCGTATTCCGGCCCGATCCTCAGCCTGGTGAAGCGGTTCGACAATGCCGCGCCTCCCACCAGGATGGGCGCATCCACCCCCGCCTGCCGGAAGTCCCGCGCTGTCTCCACCATCATCTGCGCCGACTTCACCAGCAGCCCGGACAACCCGATAATGTCCGGCCGGTGCTCCCGGTAAGCCTCGATCAGGTCTTGGGGCGGCACCTTGATCCCCAGGTTCACCACGTCGTATCCGTTGTTGGAAAGGATTATCTCCACCAGGTTCTTTCCGATGTCGTGGACGTCTCCCTTCACCGTCGCCAGCACCACCTTGCCCTTGGTGGCGGTGTCCATCCGGTCCATGTGGGGTTCCAGGTGGGCCACCGCGAACTTCATCGACTCCGCCGACTGCAGCACTTCCGCAACAATTAGTTGGTTGGCGTTGAACTGCCGCCCCACTTCATCCATTCCCGCCATCAGCGGCCCGTTGATGATCTCCAGCGGAGCCCGCCCCTGCAACGCCTCGTCCAGGTCATCCGCCAGCCCTTCCTTGCTTCCCTCGATAATCGCCAGGGCAAGCCGCTCGTCCAGCGGCAGGCTGAGCCGTTCCTCGGCGGTAGCCTTGGGCGCCTTGTCCCGGAAGTACCCCGCAAACGCAGCCACCGGGTCCTCGCCCCGGTTCCAGATCAGGTCTTCGGAAAGCCTTTTCTCCTCGTCGGGGATGGATGCGTACCGCTGCATCAGCTCCGAGTTGACGATTGCCATGTCCAGCCCGGCCTGGACGCAGTGGTAGAGGAACACCGAGTTGAAAACCTCCCGTCCCGCTGGGGGCAGCCCGAAGGAGACGTTTGAGATCCCCAAAACCGTCTTGGTGTTGGGCAGCGCCTCTTTGATTAGCCGCACCCCTTCAATCGTCTCCGCCGCCGACCCCACGTAGTTTTCGTCGCCGGTGCCCGCCGGAAAGACCAGCGGGTCGAAAATAATGTCCTGCTCCGGAATGCCATACTTCTCGGTAAGCAGCTTGTGCGACCGCAGGGCCACCTCCAGCTTCCGCTCCTTGGTGATGGCCTGGGCCTGCTCCTTGTCGTCGTCAATGCACCCCACCACCAGTGCGGCCCCGTAGCGCTGTGCCAGGGGAACCACGGCTTGGAATCGTGCTTCCCCGTCTTCCAGATTGATGGAGTTGATGATCGACTTCCCCTGCAGCCTCTTCAGCGACTCCTCGATGACCTTCGCATCCGTGGAGTCGATCATAATCGGCGTCTTGACCTTCTTGGTCACGAAGTCCAGGAACTGGATTACGTCGCTCAATTCGTCCCGGTCTGGGTCTTGCAGACAGACGTCCAGCACATGGGCTCCGTTCCTCACCTGCCGGCGTCCCACTTCCGACGCCTCCTCAAAGCCACCCCGTCCGATCAGCCGCCGGAACTGCCGGCTGCCCAGCACGTTGGTCCGCTCTCCCACCACCACGGGACGGGTGTCTTCGTCTACTACCAGCGCCTCTATCCCGGAAACTCTTGTTTCAATGGAACACGCAGGTTCCCGGGGAGTTGCGTCAGCCACCGTTTCCGCCAGGCTCGCGATGTGCCCCGGACCGGTCCCGCAGCACCCGCCCACCACGTTCAACCAGCCCTGCTGGACAAAGCGTCCGATGGTCGCGCTCACCATCTCGGCCGTTTGGTTGTAGTTCCCGTTCTCATCCGGCAGCCCTGCATTCGGAACGCAGGCAATCGGAAAACGCGACAGCCCGGCCAGGGTGCGGATGTGGTCTGTCATGAAGTCCGGCCCCGTGGCGCAGTTGAACCCTATCCACAGCAGGTCCCGGTGCGCAAGCGACGTGTAGAACGCCTCCGCGTCCTGTCCCGCCAGCAGGGTTCCCATCGGCTCGATGGTTCCTTGCACTGCCACCGGAATCGACCAGCCCAGCTCGGCAAAAGCCCGGTCCACCCCTTCCAGCCCGGCCTTCACATTGATCGTGTCCTGGCTCGTTTCCAGCAGCAGAAGGTCCGCCCCGCCCTCCATCAGTCCCGCTGCCTGCTCCTGGAACGCTTCCGCCAACTCGTCAAAGGTCACGCCGCCCGTCACCGAAATCGTCTTCGTCGTCGGCCCCATCGAACCAGCCACGAAACGCGGCTGCCCGTCCCCTGCCGCCTCATCCGCCGCTTCCCGTGCAATGGCGGCGGCTTCCCGGTTCAGCCGCCGCGCCTCGGAAGCCAGGTCATACTCCGCCAGGACTACCGAAGTTGCCCCAAAGGTGTTGGTCTCGATTATGTCCGCGCCTGCGTCCAGGTATTCCTTGTGAATGTCCTTGATTACGTCCGGGCGGGTTACCACCAGGTACTCATTGCACCCCTCGTACTCGGCGCCGCCGAAGTCGTCGGGTCCCAACCCCCGTGCCTGTATCTGGGTGCCCATCGCCCCGTCTACCACCAGAATACGTCGGTGGAGAGCTGTTTTCAGCGCATCGATGCGTTCGTATACTGTCATAAATCGCAACCTTGAAACAACGTTATCACTGCCCCAAGGCTACCCATTCCCAGGGTCTCTGTCAAACCGGAGGAGTCATAACTGGCCCGGTTCGGGTGGGACTGGACACCCTTCATTGGCCGGCATTTGGCCTTCAGGACGCCCTGTGACCAGCCCTTGTCTCGATAGGGTCCGATGTGGCATTCGCCACTCCCGTTGCCGACGTAGGACACACCCGCAGGCCCGGGTGTGTCCGCGTCGCTTTCTCCCGCCCCCGCTAGGGCGCCCCGGCTATCCCTGCCTGTTGCAGCGAGTGCATCCCCAGCGGCAACGGACCAGGCGGGCTATGCCTCGCCTGGCTCCGAACGGCATTATCCAAAGAACCCGGCCAGTTCCTCCCGGTTCTTCTCGACCCAGGTGGCGTTCAACCGGATTCGTTCCAACGCCTGCCGTATGCTCCGCTCGGCCGCCGGAGTCGGGTTCTCTTGGAAGAATGCTTCTACTTCAGCGTACCGCCCCATATCGGTGAAGCTGTTGCAGATCCCCACCAGTCGCATCAAGCCGAACCCGCCGCCGCCATAACGCCGGTCGAATTCCGGCCAGTTTTCCCGGACAAAGTCCCACGCCAGGCCCCGTCCTCGAATGTTGCCCGAAACCGCCCCAACAACCGTGATTGTGTCCTGGGACCGGACGTCGTCGGTAAGCGACCGTCGCAGCGTTTTGTTAAGCAGGTCCTCCTGGTTGAACCGTGCCAGGCTGATCAGCACCCTGATTTTCTCTTCCTGGAGGTCTGCAGCCCTGGCCAGCTCCCAGAGTTGGTCGTAGGTCGTCGAGTCTCCTCCCTGGGCTGCCAGGCTGTACACGACCCCTCTCAAGTCGGGATGTACCGATGCAGGATCTCGCCGGTAAGCGCTAAACTTTCGCGACGCTTCCTCGAGGACCGCGCCGTCCCCGTAATTCCCTGCCTGGCTCAGCACGGTGCTGCGTAGTAGCGAGTCCAGGTGTCCCTCCCCGGTCCGGGCTTCCCACCCGATTCGCGCCGCTGCGGGACCGAACAAGTCCCGGGCGAACTCCTGGAAGGCGGAATAGTACGGCTCGTTGGCTACCAGCGTTTCGATCTCCCTCAGATTGCTCGCCAGGTCGCTCCACACCGAGGCGTCCGTCTCGTTCCCGTACGCCTTGGCCAGCGAGAGGAACTGGGCCACTGGTAGCAGCCCAGCCCGCGAGAGCGCATAGGCGTCATTCTGGATCCCTAGCCGGTCGGTTGCGGGCAGGGTCAGCGACTCGATTGAAGGCACCAGCCTTTCCCAGTCCTCCGCCGAGTAGTTCACCCGGAAAAACCCGGTCTGCTGCGGGTTCACCTTGAACCACGGATTGGCGCCCGGCCCCAGGTTCAACGTTGCGGAGCGTTCGCTCATCACCGACGATACCTGCGAACCCCCTGCGGGACTGCCCACCGCCACCCGGACCGGCACCTGCCAGGCGGCATCCTCGGGTTCGCCCTCTTCCAGCAGCCGGTCATAAACGAACCGCTCCTGGGACAGGTCCAGTTCCGTGTCATCCCCCGATTGCCGCGCCGCTACGTCCAGGACCGGGTAACCCATTTGACCCGTCCATGAATCCATTATCGCCGTCACCGGCTGCTGCGACGCTTCCTCCAGGGCCTCCCAAAGGTGCTGGGTCCGCGCGTTTTCGTATTGGTGCCCCGACAGGTAACGGTACAACCCTTGGCGGAAGACTTCCGGCGTCAGGAATTGCTCCAGCATCCGAATCACCGACGCCCCCTTGCTGTAGCTGATGGCGTCGAACAGTTGGCTGACCTCGGCCGGATTGGTCACCTCCTGCTCAATGGGATGCGAGTTCTTCAGGCCGTCCAGGCTCAGTGCCCGGTTCGTGTCCATGTTGACGAACTGCGTCCACATCTCCCACTCGGGGAATAGCCAGTCCACCGCCTTCGTCCCCATCCAGGACGCGAAGCTCTCGTTTAACCAGAGATCGTCCCACCATTCCATCGTCACCAAATCCCCGAACCACATGTGCGCCATCTCGTGGGCCACCACCTCTGCCACTCGCTGGCGAGTGCCCGCCGATGAGTTCTGACTGTCCACCAGCAGCGCCGTCTCCCGGTACGTCACCGCACCCCAGTTCTCCATCGCACCCGCTGCAAAGTCCGGAATAGCTATGTGGTCCAGCTTCTCCAGCGGATACGGGATACCAAAGTAGTCGTTGAAGAACGACAGCAGCTTGACGGACGTATCCAGCGCAAACCTTCCCTGTTCCTCCTTCCCGGCAGTCGTCCACACCCCCACCCGGGTCCCGCTGGCCGCTTCCTTCTCGATGTGGGACAAATGGCCCACCACGAAGGCCAGCAGGTAGGTCGACATAACCGGCGTCTCCGCGAACCGGACCACTTTCAGTCCATTTCCCGCCGTGGTCTCTTCCAATACGGGAGTGTTCGATAGCGCCGTCATGTCCTCTGGAACAACCAGCGTCACCTCGAAACGGGCCTTTCGTGCCGGCTCATCCCAGCAGGGAAAAGCCTGCCGGGCATCCGTCGCCTCGAATTGCGTGGTGGCCAGGTACGCGGTCTCGCCGCCTTCCGTCGTGTACTGGCTCCTGTAAAATCCCCTTAGCTTGTCGTTGAGGATTCCGGTGAACTTCATGCTCAGTTTCGCCGCGCCTTCTCCGGCCTCTCCGGCCAGCGTCAGCGTCACCGACTCCGTTTCCTTGTCGTAAGCCATACCGCTCACTGGGATGGTTTCTCCGCCCTGCTCCAGCTCCGCCGACTGGATTTCGATATCCAGCGAGTTCATCACCAGTTCGCTGATTCGCTCGTTGATGTCCAGATCGACAACGGCCTCCCCCTGGAACACGAACTCCTCCAGGTCCGGTTGCAGCCGCAGGGTGTACTTGCTGGGGATTGCGCTGCTTGGCAGCACCACCGCTTCACTTGCGGGCATTCCTCAACTCCTGATCTCAAGTTGTGTGGGGCAACCTCGGAGCCCTCTCCGGGGCGGCCCCAACCGATTGCCAGTTTACCACCAAAGGCCGGGAACGTGTGCCTTCTGCCAGCGGAAAGCGGCTTCCCCGGCCAGTCCGGGCGGAGGGGACCGCCGGTGTTATAATGCTTATCGCCAACACCAACGCCCTGGGCGGCTATTGTCCGTCCGGGGCCTATGAATTATGAGGAGATAATTCATGCCCCCACAGACCATGTTCGAAAAAATCTGGGACTCCCACGTCGTCCATCAGGAACCCGGACAACCTGCGATCCTCTATGTCGACCTCCACCTGATCCACGAGGTGACCACTCCCCAGGCCTTCGAGGGACTCCGCCTCGCCGGACGCAAGGTGCGCCGCCCCGACCGGACGGTGGCAACCGTGGACCACAACACCCCCACTTGGGACCTGTCCCTGCCCGTCACCGACGAAATCTCCAAGCGCCAGTTGGATGCCCTCTCCGATAACCTGGAGGGCACCGGCATCCCCTTTTACGACCGTTACAGCCCCAACCAGGGCATCGTCCACGTCATCGGCCCCGACTTGGGCTACACCCAGCCCGGCATGACCGTCGTCTGCGGCGACAGCCACACCTCCACCCACGGCGCCCTCGGCTGTTTCGCCCTCGGAATCGGCACCTCCGAAGTCGAGCACGTGCTGGCCACGCAGACCCTCCGCCAGTTCAAGCCCAACACCATGGAAGTCCGCGTCAACGGCCCTCTGCCCACCGGAGTTGAGGCCAAGGATGTCATCCTCGGCATCATCGGCCAGATTGGCATTAACGGAGGCATTGGCCACGTCATCGAGTACACCGGCGAGGCCATCCGCTCCCTCTCCATGGACGGACGCATGACCGTCTGCAACATGAGCATCGAGGGAGGGGCCCGCGCCGGAATGATCGCGCCCGACCAGACCACCTTCGATTACGTCCGCGGCCGCCAGTTTGCCCCCCAGGGCGACGACTTCGATGCCGCCGTCGAACGCTGGAAACAGCTTCCCACCGATCAGGGAGCGTCCTTCGACAAGCTCGTCAAAATCGAGGCCGCCGATCTCGAACCATTCGTGACTTGGGGCACCAACCCCGGGATGGTCACCAAGGTTACTGGCCGCGTCCCCGACCCCGCCGGCTTCGACCAGCCCGCCGAGCGCGAGGCCGCCGAGCGCGCTCTCGTCTACATGGGACTCGAACCCGACACGCCCATCCAGGACATCAAGATCGACCGCGTCTTTCTCGGCGCCTGCACCAACAGCCGCATCGAAGACCTCCGCACCGCCGCCAACGTCATCAGGGGAAAGAAGGTCAACCCGGACGTCTACGCCATGGTCGTGCCCGGCTCCGCCCGGGTGAAACTTCAGGCCGAGCAGGAGGGACTCGACCGCATCTTCACCGACGCCGGCTTCGACTGGCGCGTCGCCGGATGCTCCATGTGTCTCGGCATGAACCCCGACATTCTCGAACCCGGCCAGCGTTGCGCCTCCACCTCCAACCGCAACTTCGAGGGACGCCAGGGCAAGGGCGGGCGGACCCATCTCGTCAGCCCCTCCATGGCCGCCGCCGCTGCCATCGCCGGCCACTTCGTCGACATCCGGGAATGGTAGGAATCGTCACGAAAGCGTCCCCTTACTTGTCTCCAGGCTCAACACATACCGGAATACGGAAAATCGAGAGGAAATCATGGAGCCCTTCGTCAAGCTAACCGGCGTCGCCGCACCCATCGACCGGGTAAACATCGACACCGACCAGATTATCCCCGCCATTCACCTCAAGCGCATCGAACGCACCGGCTTCGGACAGTTCCTGTTCTCCAGTTGGAGGTTCAATGAGGACGGCTCCCCCAAACCCGACTTTGTGCTCAACGCCCCCGCTTACCAGAACCCCCGGATTCTCGTGGCCGGGCGCAACTTCGGCTGCGGCTCCTCCCGCGAGCATGCTCCTTGGGCCCTGGAAGACTACGGCATCCGCTGCGTCATAGCGCCCAGCTTCGCCGACATTTTCTTCAACAACTGCTTCCAGAACGGCCTCCTCCCCGTCGTGCTCCCCGAGGAAGACGTGCGCCGCCTTATGGACAAGCTCAAGGACAACCCCGGCATGGACCTAACCGTTGACCTCGAAGCCCAGCGCATCTGGGACGACCAGGAAGACATCGTTCTGTCCTTTGACGTGGACCAGTTCCGCAAGAACTGCTTGCTCAACGGCCTCGACGACATCGGCCTCACCCTCCAGCACGACGATCTCATCGCCGCCTTCGAAAGCAACCAGTAGACTCCTCCGGCCAAACCCGGCTCTAAAGCGCGACCCTCCCATTTCGGGAGGGTCGCGCTTTAGCAACTAGCTCAAAAGTCCCTTCCCCCATCAAGGGGGAAGGTAAGGATGGGGGTGACAAGCAATGCAATGTCATCTCTGCATTCAGCCACGATCTTCGCCGCCGGTTTTGAGATAGTTTCTTAACCGACCGCCGGACGGGGGCCGCACCCTCTCCCGTTCCTTTCCCCGGTGTTATACTCGGCCCAAACTTCCCCGGCCCCAAAATCCCGAACTCCACCAGGAAGGTGCCAACATGAGGACCATAGACGCCATCGCCGAAATCCTGAAGCGGGAGGGTGTGGAATACCTTCCCTGCTTCCCCACCACTCCGGTCATAGAATCCGCCGCCGCTGCCGGCATCCGCCCCATCGTCTGCCGCCAGGAACGGGTCGGCGTCGGCATCGCCGACGGGTACAGCCGCGTCACCAACGGCCGCAAGCCCGGCGTCTTCGCCATGCAGTACGGGCCCGGTGCCGAGAATGCCTACTCCGGCGTCGCCACCGCCTACTCCGACTCAACGCCCATGCTATTGCTCCCTTTGGGACACCCCCGCGCCCGCCAGGGCGTCTTTCCATTGTTCTCCTCCATGACCAACTACGCCGGCGTCACCAAGTACATCGAGCAGATTAACGCCGCCGACCGCACCACCGACGTTATGCGCCGCGCCTTCGCCGCCCTACACCAGGGGCGCCCCGGCCCCGTCATGGTCGAAATCCCCGCCGACATCGGATTGGAGGAAGTCAGCGAGGAGTCCTTCTATTGGGGCGGGAGAATCCAGAACACCGTTTCCCAGGGCAATCCCCGGGACATCGAAGCAGCAGCCCGGGCCCTCTGCGCTGCCCAGTACCCGGTCATCCATGCCGGCCAGGGAGTCCTAGCCGCTGAAGCCACCGATGACCTCGTCGAATTGGCCGAGCTTCTTTCCGTCCCGGTAATGACCACCCTTCTCGGAAAAAGCGCCTTCCCCGAGGTGCATCCCCTCGCCCTCGGCAGCGGCTCCGGCGTCATGTCCGGCGCCCTCTACTGCTTCATGCGCCGCGCCGACATCGTCTTCGGTATCGGCGCCAGCTTCACCAAGCACGGCATGTCCATGAACCTTCCCCCTGGAAAGACCCTCATCCAAGCCACCAACGACCACCGCGACCTCCACAAGGACTACGAGGTGGACCACGCCATCCTCGGAGATGCGAAGCTGGTCTTGCGCCAGATGATCGAAGCCTGCCGCGACATCGTCGGAGACACCCGGCAGAACAACCCCGCCGTCGCCGATGAAATCCGCTCCCAGCGCGACGCCTGGCTGGCCCAGTGGAACCACAAAATCACCGATGACAGCCGCCCCATCAATCCCTACCGTGTAATCTGGGACTTCATGCACACCGTCCCGCCCGAGGACGCCATAATCACCCACGACTCCGGTAGCCCCCGCGACCAGATAATGCCCTTCTACCGCACCAACGGCCCCCGCACCTACCTGGGCTGGGGCAAGTCCCACGGGCTGGGCACCGGCCTCGGTCTCGTCATCGGGGCCAAGCTGGCCGCCCCGGACAAGATGTGCGTCAACTTCATGGGCGACGCAGCCTTCGGCATGACCGGCCTCGATTTCGAGACCGCCGTCCGCTCCGGCATCCCCATCACCACCGTCGTTCTGAACAACTCCACCATGGCCGTCGAGACCCACGCCATGGAAACCTCCCACGATCTCTACAACAGCCGCGACCTCGGCGGCAACTACGCCGACATGGGCCGGGCCATGGGCGGATACGCCGAGCGCATCGAAGACCCCACCGAGGTCTCCGCCGCCTTCCGCCGCGCCCGGGAGAAAAACGAAAACGGGGAAGCCGTCCTGTTGGAGTTCATCACCTCGGCGGAAATCGAATACTCCCACCGCCGCGCCTTCTAGGCCCGGCTAACCGCCCCGTAGGAGGTGCAGCATGGCCCCGCGCTCAAAATACCTGATGATTGCCAGCATGGATATAGACCCGTCCCGCGAAGACCTGTTCAACGAGGTCTACAACGAGGAGCATTGTCCCCTGCTCTCCCGGGTCCCCGGCGTCATATCCGTCGCCCGCTTCGAGACGGAAAAGCTGACCATGATCATCGGCGGCCAGCCTCAGACCCTCGTCATCGAGAACCAGCCCAAGCACCACGCCCTCTACGAAATTGAGGACCCGTCGGTCCTCACCAGCTCGGAGTGGGGCAACGCCGTCGACCAGGGCCGCTGGCCCGACCTAGTCCGCCCCCACACCCGCAACCGCCAGCACCGCCTCCTCCGCCTCACCTATCCGGAGGCGTAATTCTGGCCGCGGCAATGCTTGGGAAGGTTGGCCGGGTGTAAGCTCAGGAACTCCCCGCCAACTCCTGCTCAATCCGCTCCGCCCACGGCTTCAGCAGCCCATAGATTGTGTCGTTCACCGGCGTCGGAACGCCGACCTCCCGCCCCATCCGGCAGACCGTTCCCGTCAGACCCTCCAGCTCCACCGGACGCCCTTCTAGGAAATCCTTGGCCAGTGACGCCCGGCCCGTCGCCGGAAAGTTGTCCAGGGCCGTCATCGACCACTCCATCGCGTCATCCTTGATCGGAGCTCCCCGCGCCCTTCCCACCTCGAACCCCTCCGCGATAGCCCGCTCAATGATGTCTCGGGTTGCTGGAATCGACCGCATTTCCCCAATGGTCGAGTTGCTCGCCGCGCAGACCCCGGCCGATCCAGCCAGGTAGGCGAACTTCTTCCACAGCATGTCCACCATGTTCTCGTGAAGCTCCACCCGCCAGTTGGCTTCCTCGAAAATCGCCAGCAGCCGTTGCGCCCGGTCCGTAATCCCGGGGTGTAGCTCCCCAAAATTCGCCCGGCCCGGACCGCCTTGTGTCACAACGCCCGGCTCGCTGATGCGTCCCTCCAGCATCACCGACCCGATCATCACCCGCTCCTCCCCGAAAGCCTCCACCAACTGATCCCCATTGTCGATCCCGTTCTGCAGGGTCATCACGATGGTTTCCGGCCCCACCATCGGAGTCATGGCCCGGATTGCCTCCTCGTTGTGGTACATCTTCACCGCCAACAGCACCAGGTCCTGAAACCCTGCTGCCGAAGTGTCCTCCACGGCGTTCCCGGCGACCGTGAAAGTCCCATCGTTCGTGCTTTCCACTCGCAGCCCGTTGGCCCGGATCGCTTCCAGGTGTGCCCCACGCGCCACGAATGTAACATCGTGCCCCGCCCGTGCCAGCAGCCCGCCGAAGTATCCTCCCACGCCCCCGGTGCCCATGACTCCAATTTTCATAACTCCAACTCCCAATCCGTATCGGAGAAACCCCCAGGCCCTTTCCATTCTTCGGAGCCTCCGGACAATCCGTTCACAGTGAACCCCACAGGCAAATCCAACCCTTCAATTCAGGGGGTTTGGGGGATGAATCCCCCAACGTGCCCGGGTGCCCCGGCGGTCTTCTCGCAAGATGAGAAGCTCCTGAGAAGCTCCTGAGAAACCTCCACGCTAATCTTCAAATCGCTGCGCCTCCGCCCCGTACTGCTCCCGCAAGTCCCTCTTCAACACCTTCCCCATAGCATTGCGCGGCAGCTCGGATACAAACACCACCGACTCCGGTCGCTTGAAGCTCGCCAGTCTCTCGTGGCAATACTCGATCAGCTGCCCTTCGGTCAACCCTCCGCCGCCATCGTCTCGACGGACCACCACCGCCCTGACCGTTTCCCCCCACTCCAGGTCCGGCACCCCGATCACCGCCGCGTCGTCCACACCCGGATGCGCCATCAACGTCTGTTCTACCTCTTCTGGAGAAATCATCTCCCCGCCCCGCTTGATGAAGTCCCGCGCCCGCCCGGAAAGGTAGATGTACCCGTCCTCGTCCCGGTAACCCAGGTCTCCCGTGTACACCCACCCGGACCGGATCGTATCTCCGGAGGCCGACTCCTGCTGCCAGTACCCCTTCATCATCCGGGGGCCTCGCGCCACGATCTCGCCGACCTCGCCCACACCTGTCGTTTCCCCTTCCTCGGATACAATCCTGACCTCCACGTCCTCAAGGGGCAGCCCAATCGAGGTCAACCGCCTCAGCTTCGTCTCGATCTCTTCCGGGCTACCTTCCAGAACATGGTCGTCCGGCGGCAGCATCGTGATCGTCGACGCCGTCTCCGTCTGTCCGAAAGCGTTCACGAACCGCGCGTTTGGAAACTCTCGGATTGCTTGCCGGATTACCGGCATCGGCATCGGCGCCGCCCCGTAGGTAATAACATCCAGCGACGACAGGTCGAACTCACCAAAGCGCGGATAGTCCATCAACCGCTTCAACATCGTCGGCACCAGCATCGCCCGGTTCGCCTGCCGTTCCTGCACCAAGGTCAGCCACTCCACTGGCTCGAACTGCCGCATCACCACCAGCGTCCGCCCTCCGTAAACCGCCGCCATCGCCGCCTGCAGCCCTGCGATGTGGTAGAACGGCACCGTCAGCAGGTTCGTCTCCTCCACGTCCGGGTCCGCCGGCTCCACGTTGGACAGCAGGTAACCGGAAAAGCTCTCGTGGGTCAGCATCACCCCCTTCGGAACACCCGTAGTCCCGGCGGTGAACATAATCACCGTCGTATCCTCGTCATCCCCCTCCGGGAACAATATCTGCTCCGGCTCGCCCCTTTCCAGCAAGTCCTCGTAGTCCTGCACCCCGTCCGCCGCGCCGTCAAGAAGCACAACCGGCGGCGCGGCATCCCCCGCCTGGCTTACCAGAGACAGGTAACGCTCCCCGCAGAACAGGATGCTTGGCTCGGCGATGGCCAGCATCTGCTCCAACTCCTCGGCCTTGGCCCGGAAATTCAACGGAACATAGATCGCGTCCAGCTGCGCCGCCGCAAAGTAGATCTCGACGCATTGGTTGCAGTTCACCTGCATCGTCGCCAGACGGTCCCCGCTCCCAACCCCCTGCCCGGCCAGCGCGGACGCCACCCGGTTCACCCGCTCCTGCAACTCAGCAAAGGAAAACTCCCGTCCGTCGAAAACTACCGCCGCCCGGTCCGGCACGATGGAGCTGGCAATCATCAAGAATTCCGAGGTGTTCATCCGTCATTACTCACAATCTTGGATAAAGCCTTGCGCGTCCCGTCACGAAGACGGTGAATCGCCAATCTGCGACGCGGCCAGCCGGTTTTCCAGAGCGAGCCCTTGGCGTATCGACAAGTCGGCGCCGCGTTTGACCGCTGACCGGAGAGCTGCCACCCGCCTTCCGCCACCTTCTGCTAACTCAGCGGCCGCTGCCATCGCCTCGGCCAACAACAGGTCTGGACTGGTCACCCTCGTAACCAACTTCAACCGGATGGCCTCCGCCGCATCAAACCGCCTCCCCGTATACAGGAGGTCTAACGCAGCACTTTCGCCGCACGCTCTCACTAGCGTCTGGGTACCGCCCGCCGCCGGAATCATCCCTAGCCGCACCTCCGGCATCGCGAACACCGTACCTTCCGCCGCCAGCCTCAAATCGCTAAGTAGTGCCATCTCCAGCCCCGACCCGATGCAATACCCATGAACGGCTGTCACCACCGGCTTGATCAGACTCCACCACCGTCCCCACACATCCCGTTCCCAGCGCACCTCGCGTGCCTCCACCGGCGAAGGCGCGGACCCGAACTCCGTCAAATCCGCCCCCGCGCAAAACGCGCGCCCTTCCCCGGTAACCAGCAGCGCCCCTACGTCTGGATCGTCCTCCACCGCCGCCAAAGCCTCCCAGACATCGTCCCGCATCTGAACGTTGAAAGCGTTCAACACTTCAGGCCGGTTCAGGGAGATGCAAGCCACCCGGCCTTGCTTGGAGTATTTCAGCGTGTCAAACCCGGCCACTTCCCTACGTCCAATCCCGTTGCCGAAGCGCCGTCTTCGTCCTTAACGACAACTCCACGCCAACGCGAAGATGATGGTCATTACCTTAACTGGTATGCAGGTAGATACCGGGCCTTGTAGTCATCCCATAGACTATGCATCAAGAGGTTTCCTTACCATGATGATATGCTCGTCCTCTACCACTCTATGATCCATCTTCTTGTGATATGCCGACCGGGTGCCCGGCGGCATCCATCTGAACCAATTCTGATACTCAAACCCTCCCAGTTGCATTAGCTTTTGCATGGACTGCATACCCAACTGATGGAGTTCCCCTGAGTAGAAGTCCTTGATGATGACGGCTAGGCATCCACCGGGCTTTAGAGATTGGTAACAGAGGCGGTATATCTCCCCCATTTTCAGGTTAAACTTAAACGGGTTCAACCGTCCCAAGTTCCCTTCCTTGCCCTGAGGTGTTGATGGTTTGGGCGGTGAGAAGATGATGGCCTGGCTCCCAGGTAGAGGCAGTATCTTCGTACAGTCGCCGACTATTACCGTAGCCTGCACCCCCATCTTTTCAGCAGATTGCCTAATGAAGTTGGCATAGTGCTCCTGCAACTCGATGGCGACAACGTTCCGGCCCAGCTTAGCTCCGAGGAGGATGCTACCGGAGCCAGCCATGATGTCCATGATAATGTCCCCAGGCTCCGACAGAGACTTGATGCACTCCTCGACTAGGTAGAGGTTTGTCTTCTGGGCTTTCACACCTTGGACAAAGTTGGCCTTGCGGTAGCTGACATCCGAGGGGAATTTGAGGAGTTGGCGCTTGGCCCCACGAAAATCCGTATGTTCCACCCACTCGTAGCCATCTGCAAATTCACGGTTGAATGGTGTATTGCTCATGGTCATGGGCTCGTCAACGCCCGGTCAGTCCAGAGGCATCGCCCGCCGGTACAATTCCTCCAGTTCCACCTCCGTGTACCGCAGACCTATGTTCTCCAAGTTGTGGGCGTCGCTTACCTCAAACGTCATCAGGCCGTAGTCCGCCGCCACCTTGGCCACCTGTGGCTTGCGGATGTGCCAGTTGTGGATGTAATTGTCGATTTCGATGCCGTGGACGTTTTCTTCGATGATGATGTTCGGGGTGTAATAACCGGGATGGCAGTAAATTCGGAACATTCCGCCTTCGGGGAGGAACAGTTCCGTCACCTGGTACTCGTCAAAGGGACTAAGCACTGGCCGGATTTCTATTTCCCAACCAGGGATAATGATTGCCTCCCCGGGAAAGTGCTTCTCGACCAGCGCCCTGAACTCGAACGCCCAGTCCTTGTTGTGGTGGTCGGTGATCGCGATCCCGTCAATCCCCTTCGACTTGATTTGCCCAATCACCTTCTCGGCGATCTCCAGGGAGGGCGGCTGGAAATTGAAAGCCTCCCAGACGTGAGTATGTAAATCTAGTTTCAATTTCATTCAAATTACTTCCATCGGCTGATGATGTTTGGGGTATGCCCATCTTGGTTGTACCGTGCCCTGTCGCGCATTCCAGTCACCGGCCCCGGTACTCCGGAGTCCGACGCTCCAGAAACGACGCCAACCCCTCCGCCCTGTCTTCCGTGGTCTGTAGCAGAAAGTTCAGGTCCGCTTCCAATCTCAGGCCCTGGTCCAGGACAAGCTCCCGCCCATCCTTGACTGCTTCCTTGGCGAAACGTGCCGCCACCGGAGCACCTTCCGCAATATCCCCGGCCACTTTTCTGGTGGCTTTCCCCACATCCGCCGCCGCTGCCATCCTGTTCACCAGCCCCATCTGCAACGCCTCGGATGCTGATACCGTCCGGCCCGTCAGCAGCATGTCCAGCGCCATCGCCGGACCAACAACTCGGGGCAGCCGCTGCGTCCCGCCGTCGAATGGGAACCCCGAGGCAGGAGTCCTGTCCGGAAACCCCAGGCGCGCGTTATCCGAACAAATCCGCAGGTCTGCCGCCAAGGCCAGTTCCAGGCCGTGATCCAGGGCGTCCCCGTTTAATCCCGCGATCACCGGCATCGGCAGAGCCGCTAGCGACTCTGCGACCCGCATCCAGCCCAACCAGGACTCCACGTCCACTGCCTCAATGCCTCTGGAATCCTCAGGAAACGATGACCTCCCCACGGAGAACGACGGACCGTTCCCGGTCACCACAACAACCCTGATCCCGTAATCCTCTCGGACCTTTCGGCACCCATCGCGGAACTCTTCTGCCAGTTCCCCGCTGACGCGGTTGCCCGTTGCCGGACTGTCCAGCGTGATGGTCGCGATTCCTCCCGAGGTCTCGTATCCAATCAAACCGCGCTTCCCGGCTATGCCCTCCCGCCCAACTGCACCAGAGAATCAGCGTCGGGTTGAGGGTCAGTTTCCCTAGAAACCGGCTCAATGTTACGTTGACAACCTGTTCTTGACAAGTATTGGTGCCTTTATTACGATAGTTTGTCGTACACCGTGTCTGAACAGCGGCACGTGTAACCGCAAAAAGCAATGCAAGCATTTCTGGAAAGGAGGATCAGGTGGTAACCAAGGTTAATATCCAGCCCCTGGGCGAGCGCATCGTCATCAAGCCCATCGAACAAGAGCAGACGACTAAGGGCGGCATTTACCTGCCCGACACTGCCAAGGAGAAGCCTCAGGAAGGCGAAATCGTCGCCGCCGGACCGGGCCGGATGACTGACGACGGCACCCGCATCGCCATGGAACTGTCCGTCGGCGACAAGGTCATTTACTCCAAGTACGCCGGAACGGAATACAAGGATGGCGACGACGAGTACCTCATCCTGCGCGAAAGCGACGTCCTGGCCAAGATTTCGTAACCGAAACCAGCATCTCAAGCATTAGGAGGATAGGGAATGCCCGCCAAGAAACTGGCTTATTCCGAAGAGGCCCGTAAGACCCTTCGAGCCGGTATCGACACCCTGGCCGATTCGGTCAAAGTTACCCTCGGTCCCAAGGGCCGCAACGTGGTCCTGGACAAGAAATTCGGTCCCCCCCTGGTCTGCAGCGACGGTGTCACCATCGCCAAGGAAATCGAACTCCCTGACGCCTTCGAGAACATGGGAGCCCAGCTCTTGAAGGAAGCCGCCACCAAGACCAACGACGCCGCCGGAGACGGCACCACGACTTCCATCGTTCTTGCTCAGGCCATCATCAACGATGGCTTCAAGAACGTCACCGCCGGCAGCAACCCCATGGCCATCAAGCGCGGCATCGAAAAGGCTGTCGAGGCCGTCGTGAGCGAACTCCAGGGAATGTCCCAGACCGTCGAGACCCGCGAGCGCATCGGACAGGTCGCCAGCCTCTCCGCCCACGAGGACGCCATCGGCGAGACCATCGCCGAGGCCATGGAGAAGGTCGGCAAGGACGGCGTCATCACCGTGGAAGAGTCCAAGGGCCTTTCCGACGAGATTGAGTACGTCGAGGGAATGCAGATCGACCGAGGCTACATCTCACCTTACTTCATCACCAACTCCGACCGCATGGAAGCCGTCATCGACGACGCGACCTTGGTTATCACCGACAAGAAGGTTTCTGCCGTCGCTGACTTCCTGCCTGCCCTAGAGAAGCTCCTCCAGATCGGCAAGAAGAACGTCGTCGTAATCGGAGAAGACGTCGACGGCGAGGCCCTGGCTACCCTGGTGGTCAACAAGCTCCGCGGCACCCTCAACGTCCTAGCGGTCAAGGCTCCCGGTTTCGGTGACCGCCGCAAGGCCATGCTGGAAGACATCGCCATCCTGACCGGTGGCACCGTCATCAGCGAGGAGACCGGCCGCAAGCTCGACTCCGCCAATGTCGAGGACTTCGGTCAAGCCCGCCGGGTCAGCTCCACCAAGGACGAGACTACCATCGTCGAGGGCCACGGCTCCGAAGACGGCATCCAGGCCCGCATCAACCAGATCAAGACCCAGATCGAGGAGACCACCTCCGAGTTCGACCGCGAAAAGCTGCAGGAACGGATGGCCAAGCTGTCCGGCGGCGTTGCGGTCATCAAGGTCGGTGCCGCCACCGAGATTGAGCTCAAGGAGCGCAAGGCCCGCGTCGAGGACGCCCTTTCCGCCACCCGCTCCGCCGTCGAGGAAGGCATCGTCCCTGGAGGCGGAGTCGCCTTGGTCCGCGCCTCCCGCGCCCTGGACGGCCTGGGAGGACTTAGCGGTGACGAGTCCGTCGGCGCCGCCATCATCCGCCGCTCCCTCGAACAGCCCCTCAAGCTCATCGTCGAGAACGCTGACGCCGAAGGCGCCGTTGTCCTCAACGACGTGAAGCAGCAGGCCGACGACTACGGCTACGACGCCGAGGTCGGCGAGTTCGGCCCCATGCTCGAGCGCGGTATCGTCGACCCGGTGAAGGTCACCCGCTACGCCCTGCAGAACGCTGCCAGCGTCGCGGCCATGGTCCTCACCACCGAGTCCATGATCACCGAGATCCCCGAGCCCACTCCGGCCGCTCCGGCCATGCCTCCGATGGACTACTAGCCCACCGGAAACCGTTCCAACCGGAACAACCAGCGGCCGCCCTTGGATGGGGCGGCCGCTTCTCTTTGCGCTGATCGCCGTGCTTGTCCCCTCCTCAAAGGTGTCTTCGGACAAAGAGTATCTTCAACTCCCCCGGCATTGCTGGTAGAATCTCGCCGGAGGAGGGATTCTGCTTTGCCCACGGAAAAGGTCTTCGCTTCATGCGCCGCCGCCGTCGCCGACATCCCCTACGGCGCGACCATCCTCGTCAGCGGAGCCGCCGTATCCGGCGACCCGTCGGGACTCATTGGAGCCTTGGCCCGGACATCCACTCGCGGCCTGACTTGCATTTATTCGCCCTTGGGATGCCCACCCTCGGATGGGTGTCCCTGCCCTTCCTCCCCCGGGATAGACCCTCTGCTCGCCAACGGCCAGGTTTCTCGCCTCGTTTCGGCTTTCCCTTTCGTATCCGGCGCCTCCTCATTTGCCGAGGAGTGTTGGCGCACTGGCGCCTTGGAAATCGAAGTCGTCCCCCAGGGCATCCTTGCCGAGCGTCTCCGCGCCGGTGGTGCGGGACTCGGAGGAGTATTTCTGCCGCCCGCGGACGGTACCAGGTTTGCTAACGGGAAAGAGACCCGTGTGCTCGAAGGGCGGGAAACCGTCTTCGAACCTGCCTTGAAGGCCAACTTCGCCTTCGTCCGCGCCGCCGCGGCCGACACCTTCGGCAACGTCATTTACCGGGGCATCGGACGGAATCTTGGCCCCACCATGGCCATGGCCTCAACCGTCTGCATCGCCGAAGTCGACCACATCTCCGAACCAGGTTCCCTCGACCCTGAGGTCATCATCTCCGGCGGCATCTTCGTCAACCGCATCGTTCAGACCACCGCTCCGTAGCTTCTCCCCGGGAAAACAACCCGCCAGACCTGCAGCCCTTTATGCCAGACCAACAACCCAGCACCGACAACCTCCCTTTCCTCCGAGTCCTCGGAGAATTGCCGCCGGGGACTATTGCCTTCGTTGGCTCCGGCCTTCCCTCGGGAGTGCCCGCGCTGGCCCCGGACGAATCCCACATCCAATTCCTCACCGAGACCGGCCTGCTCGGAGGAATGTCCGGGTCCGATGCTTCCAACGGGCTCGGATTGGCAAGTTCCAACGGTCTCACCGTTGGTCTCCGCCCAGGTGGTTCCATCTCTTCCACCGTTGACGTCGCCGCAATGCTCCGCGGCGGGCACGTTGATGCAGCCATTATCGAACCATCTCAGGTCGATCCGCAGGGAAACTTCACCCACTGGACCACCCGCGCTTCGGATGCCCTTCATGCTCCCGGCTTTGCTGTCGACGCTGCTTCCGGTGCTGGCCGCACCATCGCCCTCATGCCTCACACTAACCCGGACGGCTCCCCCCGGATCGTCGGCGAACTGTCCGGCCCCCCGGACGGACTTGACTGCATCGACCTCATCATCACCGAACGCGCCCTTATCCGCGTCTCCCCCTCCGGTCTCACCCTGGAAGAACTCGCCCCCGGCTGGTCTGCCGGTGACGTAATCTCCTCCACCGGTGCCCCGTTGGACGCCGCCGGCACTCTTACGGAAATGAGCCAGCCTATTTCCACTAGCCTTCCCGTTAACAAGCTCTGCGACACCGGCCTCGCCGCTGTCTCCGATGTTCCCAACGGCGCCGTCGTCATGATTGATGGATTCGCCGGCCCGGGCGGAACGCCCCACTACCTGCTGACTGCCCTCCGCGACCACGGCGCCAGGGAACTCACCATCATCAGCAACACCGCCGGCATCGCCCGTGTCGTCAACTTCGGCACCCCGCCCGGCAAGCAGGCCATCGATCACACCATCCTCATCGACAATCGGCAGGTCCGGAAGGCCGTCGCCTCCTACCCTGTCTCCCCTTCAGCATCCCGCCCCACCGCCTTTGAGATGGCCTACCGCCGCGGCGAGGTTGAGTTGGAACTCGTGCCCCAGGGGACCCTAGCGGAACGTCTCCGTGCCGGCGGGGCCGGGGTAGAAGCCTTTTACACCCCCACGGGAGCCGGCACCCTCATCGCCGACGGTAAGGAGACCCGGGTCATTGACGGCAGGTCCTACGTTTTGGAACAGGCCCTCCGCGCCGACTTCTGCATCATCCGCGGCCACCGCGCCGACACCCTCGGCAACGTCGTCTACAAGGGCACCTCCCGCAATTTCAATTCCGTCATGGCTCCCGCCGCCAGGGTGACCATCGTTGAAGTCGACGAAGTCGTCGAGCCCGGCGTCCTCGGACCCGAGCAGATCATCACCCCGGGCATTTACATAAACCGCATCGTCGTCCGCCCACCCGATTTCTCCCCCTACGAGTAGCTCGTTTATAAAGAACCAAACCGGAGGCGCCCCCCGTGTTCGAAGACAAAGAGAGGCTTGACCGGGAAATAATCGCCATGCGGGTCGCCAGGGAATTGCCCGACGGCGGCTACGTCAACCTTGGCATCGGCATCCCCACCCTGGTTTCCAACTTCGTCTCCGACGACAGCGTCGTCTTCTACCACAGCGAGAGCGGTGTCCTCAACTGCGGCCCCCTCGCCGATGAGGACGAACAGGATATCGACCTCATCAATGCCGGCGGCCAGTTCCTCCAGATGGTCCCCGGAATGGCCTTCTTCAGCTCGGTTGACGGCTTCGCCATGATCCGCGGCGGTCACGTCGACGTCACTGTCCTAGGTGCCCACCAGGTCTCCGCCAACGGCGACCTCGCCAATTGGATGCTCCCCCAGCGCGGCGTCGGCAACATCGGAGGTGCCATGGACCTCGCCGCTGGAGCCAAGACGGTTATCGTCGCCATGGAGCACACCGACCGCAACGACAACCCCAAGATAGTCGATGAATGCACCTTCCCTATCACCGGCAAAGGGTGCGTTTCCCTCATCGTCACCGACATCGCCGTCATCCGCCCGACCTCCGAAGGACTGGTCCTCGAAGAGGTGGCCCCCGGCTGGGAACCCGGCGAAATCCAGCAGTTGACCGGCGCCCCCCTAGCCATCTCCCCCGCCTTGAAGGACTACGAACTCTAGCCCCGACAGTTCCCGTTGAAGCCCCCAATCCCCGCTGTTATAATCCCATCCCCAAAGGGTGTGGTGCGGAAAACCTCCGTCTGATTGCCGTCTGCTGCGAGTCTTGCTTGGTGTGAGGGAGGCCATCATGTTGCCGAGAGTGACTTTGGAGCCGGTTAAGCGGGAAGATCTCCAGCGCATGGCCGATTGGCTCACCGACCGCGACGTGAACTCCTCGTGGTACGGACTGGACGATAACGGTAAGCCCCTCCACATCGGCTACGACCCCGGTGACCTCCTCCAGGCTCCCGACGAACAACTCGACGAGACTTTCAACGGCGACGACCGCAAGTTCTATTCCATCTACTCCCCCGAGTCGGAGCACATCGGTGAGGGGCAGTTGGTTGTCGAATGGTCCCTCGAAGAAGCCCAGCTTTTCATCCTCATCGGCCGCAAGGACTTGTGGCACCACCACTACGGCACTTCGGCTCTCCTGATGCTCCTCGATGAAGCCTTCGACGGACTCGGTCTCCACCGCGTTTGGATCGACGTTCCCGAGTACAACAACCATGCCCTCCAGATGTTCCGCCACGTTGGGTTCGTCCTCGAAGGCCACTTCCGCCGCAGCCACCGCCGCGATGACGAGTGGTACGACTCCTTCGCCATGGGGCTTCTCTTCGACGAGTACACCCGCCGCCGTGAGCGCTTGTTAAGCAGCTTGTCTGAGTAGCCCCGCCCTGGCCTTTCCAAAGCCCCGCACACCGTCTTGAATTGTCGGCGGTTCGCAGCTCCCCTTCAGTATTCGTCCGGATTCCTGTATCATTTTCCTATGCCCATCCACCCTTCCGTCGGGTCCAATTTCCAACTAAAGCCCTTTTGAGCGGGGCGGGGAGGCGAAATGCCAATAATCACCATCAACGGGACCATTGGCAGCGGGACCTTCGAAGTGGGTCAAATGGTGGCCAATTCTCTCAACCTGAACTACGTCGACCGCATGGTCCTTGCCGAAGCCGCCCGCCGCGTCGGCTCCCCCGTGGGAGTCTTGCTCGAAAAAGAGCAGCGGGTCATCCGCTTCCGCGAACGACTGGGGCGTTTCCTCCAGACCATGCTCGAACGGTCTGCCATCTCCGGAGTCAGCGGCGAGCCCTACTTCGGGCGGGGCGTCGAGATGCTCCCAGCCGAGACCTACACCGAGCTGGCCGGGGACGCATCATCCTCCGCCCAGCAGGTCAACGACGCCGCCTTCATTGATGCAACCACCTCCGTTATCAAGGAAGTCGCCTCCGCGGGCAACGTCGTCATCATCGGGCGCGGCTCCAACATGATCCTCGCCGACACCCCCGGCGTCATCAACGTCGCTCTCGTCGCTCCCATGGAATATCGGGTCAACACCATCATGCACCGCGAGCACCTCGACCAGGCCGAAGCCCGGGCTTATCTCGACCAGTTGGAGGAAGCCCGCCTTACCTTCTTCCGCAAGTTTTTCAAGGTCGAAGCCACCGACCCTGACCTGTACCACCTCGTAATCAACACCGGCCTCATCAACCAGGACGCCGTCATCGACACCATCGCCCGCGTAGCCACCGCCCAAGAGTCATCCCAGGAAACCGCCGAAGCCACCGTTTAGGGGGCATCCCTTCATTCGGGTATTTGAGAACTCCACGCAATCGGGACATTTGGAAAACGGGTGGGCGCTGGTTGACAGGGCGCCCGCCCATCACTGTCACAAGAGACAGGGGTGACGAGGGCGAGGTGATCGTTGGATCGCGCTGGCCAGTTGATCTGGTCTATCCCGTCTTTTGCCTGACCCATTGGCGTAGCTAGATTCTTCTCGCCCGATGGGCTTCCGTGAGGTTTATTCTCCTTGATCCCCCTCTCCGACGGAACCCTCTACTTCCGCTCCCGCCCCGCGGTCACCATTGCACTGTTGTCTCTGAACGGACTGGTTTTCCTCTACTCCATCGCCGTCGGAGGATTGTCCTTCCTCTTCGGCGGCAGCAATCCCGCCATCATCGGCTTCTTCTACACCTGGGGATTCATCCCCGCCGAATTTCCCGGCCGCCAGCCCTTTGAGACCCTCGGCCTCGGGTTCTTCGGGGCCCTCGACATAACCACTCCCGTCCCCACCTGGGGGACCATCTTTTCCGCCATGTTCATGCACTCCGGCATCCTCCACTTCGCAGGGAACATGGCCTTCCTCTGGGTTTTCGGACGCGCCCTTGAGGACCGCCTCGGACACGTGAAATACCTCGGGTTCTACCTCGTCACCGGCGTCCTCGCCACCCTCGCCCACTGGTTCTTCTTCCAGGACTCCCAGACCCCTCTCATCGGCGCCAGCGGAGCCATCTCCGGTGTCCTCGGAGCCTACCTGTTCCTCTTCCCCTACAACCGCGTCCGTGTTCTCACCATGACCTTCATCATTACCGTCCTCCAGCTCAACGCCGTCTATGTCCTCGGGTTTTACCTCCTCCTCCAGGTCATCCAGCTCCTCTTCTCCCTCGGAATGTCCGACCAGGTCAGCGTCGCCCTCTGGGCCCACATCGGAGGCTTCGTCGCCGGGGCCGCCATCGTCGTCCTCTACCGCCTCGCCACCGGACAGCGGCCCTGGCCTTCTCGCCACGCGCCAATCCCCCATCGCCGCGGCCCAACCCAGTACTGGCGAGGCCGCCCTCTGGACTGACGGCTAGTTCTACCCATGGCTTGATAATTGACAATTGCAACTGTGCTGGATAAGCTGGGGCAACAGTTGGATAGGCAATGAGGTCATGGGAACATTCAGCGTTTCAGTCGGCATCGGAAACCCCGGAGGCGGTGACCTTCATTGGGTCGATGCTTTGGTTGACACCGGGGCCATTCACTCGATGATTCCTGAATCATTGTTGGAACAGACTTTGCATGTTCCCCGGATCCACAACCTCGAATTCGAACTGGCTGATGGTACGGTCAAGAACTACGGATACGGAGTTGCCCGTTTTCGAATGGAAGACAGGGAGATGCCGTGCCCGGTCATCTTCGGCCCCGAGGACCAATACCTCCTGGGAGCAACCACGCTGGAAAGCTTCAACTTGATACCGGATACGAGTCACCTTCGCCTCGTACCCGCCCCTCGTATGCGCGCCAGGCCGATCTGAACCCCTATCCATCCAACGCCGGCAGCAGCCCCAGCATCTCCCGCGCTTCCTCCAGCGTCGCCGGTTCCCTCCCGTTCAGCCGCGCCATCGTCACCGCCCACTCAATGTACTGCGCGTTCGACGTCGGCATCGGATTGTTCGGCAGGAAGGGACTGTCCTCGAACCCAACCCGGATGTGCGCCCCCGTGGCAATCGCCACGCCGCACAGCACGAACGTCTGGCTCCCGCTGCTGTGCGCCAGCCACGTCGCTTCGGGATAAAGCTCTCGGATGTTGTCTGTGATCATCGTGTAGTTGCGGAGGCTTCCCACCATGGACTGCCGGCCATCCCCCCAGTACGCCGACGGCTCCACCAGGAAATACCGGCTGCTCCGGATCTTCCCCTCACGCATCAGCGTCGTCGCGTTGTTCAGCATCCCCGTGTCATGCACCGCCGGCTCCGGGAACGTTCCCCGTTGGTAGCAGGCGTCCAGCGTCGCGCAGATATCCTCGTAGCTGTTCGGAGAAATCGATGTCCGCCGCTCCCCGGTCTCCGGGTCCACTGGCCACCTGATCCCGTACCCCAGGTTCAGCGACACCATCTCCACCGGATTCGGCGTCTCCAGCAAATACCGGGTCACCGCCTCTACCGGAACGTCCTGCCCCCGCGCGGTGGTATGGTTCAGCACCAGATCGCACTGCGCTCGGATCAACCCGTCCGCCCGCGCGTACCATTCCGGGTCATAGCTGACCCTGCCGTCGGGATGCCGCGCGTGGAAATGGACTATCGACGCACCCGCTTCATAGCACCGCACCGCCTCTTGTGCCACCTCTTCCGGCGTCCACGGCACATTCGGATTCGGGTCCCGCGCCCGCCCGCCGTTCAGACAGCCCTTGATGATTATCTTGTCCATGCCCGCTCCTTCCCTCGGCTTCGACACCTTTCGGCCCCAACCCGCCGCCTTCAATTTCAGGGGGGATATGGTATTATAAACGCCGAACCATTAACGCCATTTCCCTTATCATTTCGGTGGAGGAATACATGCTGGACTACAAGCCGAACATAGTCCTGTCCAATGAAGAATACAACGTCGTCGGCACCCGTCCTGTCCGTCCCGACGGTGCTGACAAGGTGACCGGAAAGGCCCGCTACTCGGCTGACATCAACCTGCCGGGCATGCTCTACGGGAAGATTCTCCGCAGCCCCCACGCCCACGCCCGCATCAAGAAGCTGGACACCAGCCGGGCCGAAGCCCATCCCGGTGTCCGCGCTGTCATCACTGGCGCAGACCTCCTCCAGCCCGCCGGCCGCGCCTCCGACCTCACCGAAGGTGCCATGGTCAACTACAAGTTCCTCAGCAACAACGTCCTCGCCCAGGAAAAGGCCCTCTACAAGGGACACGCCATCGCTGCCGTTGCTGCGGCCAGCGCCCACGTCGCTGAGGAGGCCCTTGCCCTGATTGACGTCGAATACGAGGTCCTTCCCCCGGTCCTCGACGCCCCGGAAGCCATGAAGGAAGATGCCCCGCTGGTACACGAGCGTCTGGCCGCGATGAACACCGCCAACATCCGCGCCGGCGGCGTTCTCGATGACGACGACACTTCTCGCGGCACCAACATCGCCAACCACTTCGAGTTCCGTCTCGGGGATACCGAAGTCGGCTTCAAGGAAGCTGACATTATCGTCGAGAAAGAGACTTCAACCGTCGCCGTTCACCAGGGCTACATCGAGCCCCACAGCGGCACCGCCATGTGGCACGAGGACGGCACCCTCACCGTCTGGTCCTCCAGCCAGGGACACTTCACCGTCCGAGACTACACCGCCCGCCTCATGGGTATCCCCGTCTCCAGCGTCAAGGCCATCCCCATGGAGATCGGTGGCGGCTTCGGCGCCAAGCTCACCATGTACTCCGAGCCCGTCGCCGCTGGACTGGCCCGCAAAGCCGGCGCCCCGGTTAAGGTCACCATGAACCGCACCGAGGTCTTCGAGGCCACCGGCCCAACCTCCGGCACCCAGATCAAGGTCAAGCTCGGCGCCACCAAGGATGGACGGTTCACCGCCGCCGAGGCCCAGCTAGTCTTCGAAGCCGGCGCCTTCCCCGGCTCGCCCGTCCCCGGCGGTGCCCAGTGCATGATGGGTGCTTACGACATCCCCAACGCCTACATTGAGGGCTACGACATCGTAGTCAACCGCCCCAAGACCGCCGCATACCGGGCCCCCGGTTCTCCCGCCGCCGCCTTCTGCATCGAGACCGCCATCGACGAGCTGGCCGAAAAGCTCGGCATGGACCCCATCGACATCCGCCTCCTCAACAGCTCCAAGGAGGGCGTCCGCCGCGCCACCGGGCCCCTCATGCCTAGGGTAGGATTCATCGAGGTTCTTGAGGCCGCCAAGGCCCACCCCCACTACATTGCTCCCAAGGATGGCAAGTTCCGCGGCCGCGGCGTCGCCAGCGGCTTCTGGGGCAACAACACCGGCCCCTCCTCGGCGGTCGCCACCGTCACCCCCGACGGGATAGTCAACCTCGCCGAGGGTTCCCCCGACATTGGCGGTACCCGCGCCTCGGTGTCCCAGCAGCTTGCTGAGGTGCTTGGGATACCTATTGAGGACGTTCATCCCCAGATCGTGGATACCGATTCCATCGGCTTCACCTCCAATACCGGCGGCAGCGGCGTCACCTTCAAGACCGGCATCGCCGCCTACACCGCCGCTCACGACATCCGCCAGCAGATGATTGAACGCGCCGCCAAGATTTGGGACGTCGACGCAGCCGATGTTACCTATGAAAATGGTGTCGTCCAGCACGTCTCCGACCCCGAGCTTAAGCTGACCTTCAAGCAGCTTGCCGCTCGTCAGGTTCCCACCGGCGGCCCCATCGTCGGCTCTGCAGGAGTCAACCCTCCCGGCGCCGGTCCCGCCCTGGCCACCCACATCGTCGACGTGGAGGTGGACGTGGATACCGGAAAGGTCGAGGTCGTCCGCTACACCGCCCTTCAGGATGCCGGCAAGGCCATCCACCCCAGCTACGTTGAGGGACAGATTCAGGGCGGCGTCGTGCAGGGCATCGGCTGGGCCCTCAACGAGGAGTACTACGTCAACGACAACGGACACATGCTCAACTCCAGCTTCCTCGACTACCGCATGCCCGTCAGTCTCGACCTCCCCATGATCGACACCGTCGTCGTCGAAGTCGCTAACCCTAACCACCCCTACGGAGTGCGCGGCGTCGGCGAAGTCTGTATCGTACCCCCCATGGCCGCCATCTCCAACGCCATCTACGACGCCATCGGCGTGCGCCTCAACAGCCTCCCGATGAACCCCGGCGCGGTGTTGGAAGCCCTCTGGGAAAAGGAAAACGCCGGTTAGCCGGGAGCAGCTATGGCTGAGGTCTGGATACCTCCCCAAATGCAGGACGTCACCGGCGGCCAGGAACGGGTCCAGGTCGACGGAAGGACCGTGCGCCAGTTGGTCAACAACCTTGACCAGCAGTTCCCCGGCCTTAAATCCATGCTCTACGACGAGGAAGAGGACGATATAATGGCTGGACTCGCCGTCATCGTCGACGGCGAAGCCAGCCAGCTCGGCCTCCTCGAGCGCGTCTCCGAGACCAGCGAAGTCCACTTCCTCCCCGCCATCGGCGGCGGCTTGGGATACCCTTACTGACGTGAAGCAAACGGGGCGCTTGCGTGGGCGCCCCATTCTTCGTAACCCAAAAAGACCCCGGTTAAAATGCCCACATCCCTATTCCACAAAGCCGCCCCCAACACCCCACCCAGCCCCCAGGCCGCCCGGGAAGTCCGTCTCAACTCTCCCCTGCGCCAGGCCCGCACCTGCTACACTCACCTCGCCGGTCTCGCCGGAGTAACCCTCGCCGACGCCCTCCTGTCCCGCGGTTGGATCGAAGAAGCTGGCATTTCCCGCAGTCGCGTCGACTACCGCCTCACCCCGTCGGGGGAAAAGGCCCTTCTGGATCGCGGCGTTGTCATCCCCGTCCCATCCCGGACCCGCCGCTACGCCTACGGCTGCGTCGACTGGACTGAGCGCCGCTGCCACCTCGCTGGAGCCCTTGGCGCTGCCATCCTGGAACGCCTTTTCGCCGGCGGAGTCGTTGCCCGCTTCCCCGAATCCCCCGGGACAACCCCTTCCAACCGCAACCGTCTCCGTGCCCTCAAGCTCCACCAACCCCTGGAAACCTGGCTGGACCTGCCCGTCTAGCTTTCTGTACCCCCGACGTTTCCGCATCGGTTGAATGAATTTTCCCCCCTCGGTTACAATACCTCCGCGTTGAACAACCTGAACACTAACCAGCACCCCCGGGGCGTCGTCCCCCAGGAATCCTGGCTGCGCACCCGCCAACTCCAGGATAAACTGCTGCGTCTCATCGGCAGCTACGGCTATACCTTCCTCGACCTGCCCATACTGGAGTCCACCGACCTTCTTCTGCGTAAATCCGGCGGAGACCTAGCCTCCCAGATTTACAGCTTCCTTGATCCCGCCGGCGCCTCCGTCAGCCTCCGCCCCGAGTTTACCTCCTCCCTGATGCAGCATTTCCTGGACCAGCCGGAACCCCGGGACGTGCCAACCCGTTGGCAGTACGCCGGCCCCGTCTTTCGCTTCGGCGGCCCCGGGGCGGACACCGATCCCCAGTTCACCCAGATCGGGGCCGAACTCATTGGCGCTTCCGGCGTGCTCGCCGACGCCGAACTCGTAACCTTGGCTTCCGACCTGCTCCTGTCCCTTGGCATCCGGGAATACGTCATTTCCCTCGCCGACCTCCAGGTCCTCACCAGTCTGCTGGAAGTCGTGCGGATCTCCGACCGCGCCCGTTCCTTCGTCGCCGCCAACATCCCCGCTATGCGTTCCGGCGAGGAATCCGTCGAGTCCTTGCTTGACCGCGCCATCACCCTGCACCTCGTCGGCCAGGGTGCCGCTGACCGTAACCTCGCCCCCGCCATCGCCGGATTGGATGACGACCAAGCCCGCTCCGTCCTTCACGGATTCCTGGGCTGGAGCGGTTCCGACCTCCTTCAGTTGGGCCAGCGCGACCCCGATGAAGTCGTGGAGCGGCTCCTCCGCAAACTCCGCGGCAGCGACGACCCCGCCGAGCTGGAAAAGGCCCTCCACCTCGCCCACGCTCTCGCCAACGTCCGCGGCGAGCCCGCTTCCGCCGTGTCCCAGGCCCGACGGACCCTCTCCAGCGCCGGTGCCGACCCTGCCCCCTTGGACCGCCTCGAAGAGCTTGTCCGCCTTTTGACCGGACAACCTGCTCTTCGGGATTCCATCCAGCTCGACTTCGGACTCATGCGCGGCATCGCCTACTACAACGGAATCGTCTTCGAGGTCAGCCACCCCGCATCATCCGGTTCTCTCGGTGGCGGCGGGCGCTACGACTCCCTCGCCCTCGCCTTCGGCAATCCCGACCCGGTCCCGGCCCTCGGATTCGCCTGCAACCTCAACGCTCTGCTGGAGCTTGCAGACGGCCTTTCTCCGGGTCTCGACCCCGGTGCCTCCTTCCTGGAATGGCCCGAGTCCGCCCTCATCGTTCCCAGCGGCCCTGGGGCCCGCCTTCCCGCCCTCGTCGCTGCTCAGGAATGGCGCCGGAAAGGCTCCCAGGCCCGCTTGGCGGTCCTGGAGACCCCCGCTGGTGCCGGCACGAACGTAGAGGCCCATCGAGGCGTTGACTCCGTTGTCACCGTCGACGTTAACGGCACTCAGACCGTCCGGTTGCTCCGGTAGTGATTGAGTTCCTTCGTTCCCGCCTAACCCCTTCCCTTGCCCTCTCGCCGGTGACGGGGTAGGATTAACCAGATCGTTTACGGCCCGTTTCCCCGTAGAAATGTACGAAAACAACGACAGCCACGACACTCTCCACCTCGTCCTGCCCAGCGACGGCGAGCTCTACGACTCGACCCTTGATTTCCTCAAGGACTGTGGCCTCGGAGTCCGCCGTCCCAGCGCTCGCCGCTATACCGCCTACGTTCCCGCCCTTCCTGGAATCGAGGTCCTTTTCCAGCGCACCGCAGACATAACCCGCAAGGTCGAGGAAGGCAGCGCCGAAATCGGTATCACTGGCCTAGACCGCTTGCTGGAGTACCGCAGCGACGAACACGCCGTAGTTCCCCTGGTCGAGGACCTCGGATACGGCCGCTGCGAGTTCGTCCTCGCCGTCCCCGACGCCTGGCTGGACGTGACTTCCGTTGATGACTTGGCGGACTTGGCCCTGGAATTCCACGAAAAGGGTTCCCGCCTCCGTATCGCCTCCAAGTACCCTCGTCTCCTCCGCCGGTACCTCTTCGACCGCGGCATCAACTACTTCACCATCGTTGCCGCCAGCGGAGCGTTGGAAGCAGCCCCCACCGCCGGATACGCTGACCTCATCGCCGACATCACCGCCACTGGCGCCACCCTTCGCGAAAACCGCCTCAAGACCCTGGAAGGAGGCACCGTCCTCAGTTCCCAGTCTTGCGTCATCGGAAACCCTGCCCAGTTGGCCCTTTCGCCGGCTCGTTCCCGCCTCGCTCGCCACTTGATCGAGTTGATCGAAGCCCACCTTCAGGCCGAGCCCTTCTACCGCCTTACCGCCAACGTCGTTGGGCCGTCGCCCGAGGCTGTCAGCTCCATCATCCTGGCCCGCCCCGAGGTTTCCGGATTGCGCGGCCCCACCGTCGCTCGCGTCTACAACATCGAGGAGGAGGACTGGTACAGCGTCAGCCTCCTCGTCCGCAAGGGCCAGTTGATGGAAGCCGTCGACCACCTTCGCGACTGCGGCGGCGTGGACATTGCCGCCTCCCCGGTCAGCTACCTGTTCCGTGGCCAGTCCGAGGCCTACCGGAGTCTTCTCCACCTCAATGGCGCGGCAGCCCCGGTGGAACGCTGACATGCCCAACCTTCCCATGCACATCTTCCTCGCTTGCGAGGTCGCCCGCGAACTCGATTGGGGTTTCGTCAACGACCACCTCGGCAGTTGCTTCCTCGGCTCCACCGCCCCCGACGTCCGCGCCATGACCAAGTGGGAACGGGAGCGGACCCATTTCGCCCCCCTCACCATCCGCGAGTCCGGGTCCGGCACTCGCCGCATGTTCGAGCTGAACCCCCAGCTCGCTGAGAATTCCAGCCAGTCTCCCGAGACCCGGTCCTTCCTCGTCGGCTACGTCAGCCACCTCACCGCCGACGAGGTCTGGATTACCTCCATGTTTCACCCCCACTTCGGCGTCGAAACCCGCGTCACCGATACCCAGCTCGAGGCCCACATCCTGGACCGTGCCCTCCAGCTTGACATGGACCGTGTGGTTCTCCAGGAAAATGGTGGATTGACCGTCCCCGCCGCCGAGTTGCCCGGCTCGGACTCTGCCGTTGACGTTGGCTTCATCGACCCCGAGGTTCTTCAGGAATGGCAGCAATGGGTCGCCCGCTTCCTTACCTGGGACTTTAGCTGGGAGCGCCTCAAGCGCGCCCTCAACCGCATGTACCGTGACAACGACGAAGTACAGGAAGCCGTCGACCACTTCCTCGCCTCCATGCCCGACAGCCTCGAGCGGGCCTACGAGAAAGTTCCCGATTGGGACGTCCAGGCCTTCCAGTCGCGCGTTGTCAGCGAGACCATCCAGCAAGCCAAGGAGTACCTGAGTGCAGCTTAACCTGGTTCGCGGATTGATCGGGGCCGAGGAAGCCCTCACCCGTGTCGATCCCTTGGACCTCAGCGCGTTGCCCCCCGCCGTCGTCGCCAGGACCCGCGAGGTGTTCGGCGACGGCGTCACCCCTGAACAGTCCGTCGTCCGCATCATTGAGGACGTCCGCCGCGACGGCGACGCCGCCGTCCGCCACTACGCCCGCGTCTTGGATGGCGTCGAACTCGCCAACCTCCGCATCGATCGTGAGGAAATCGCCGAAGCTCGCTCCGGCCTTTGCCGGGAGTTGGTCGAAGCCCTCGAAACCGCCGCCCAGCGCATCACTGGGTTCCACCAGGCCACTCTTCCCCGTCACTGGGTCGACCTGGAACAGGGATTGGGCGAACTGGTCCGGCCTATCGAACGTGTCGGTCTCTACGCCCCCGGCGGAACCGCCGCTTATCCCTCCACCGTCCTGATGACCGCCATACCTGCCCGCGTCGCCGGCGTCAGCGAAATCGCCCTAACTACTCCCCGCCGCGAAGGACAACCTCTCAACCCCGCCGTGATGGCTGCCGCCGAAATCGCCGGGGTCGATGCCTTCTACCAAGTCGGAGGCGTCCCCGCCATCGCCGCCTTCGCCTACGGCACCGAGTCTATCCCCAAGGTGGACAAAATCTGCGGCCCAGGCAACATTTTCGTCGCCTATGCCAAGAAGCTGGTCCAGGGCCGGGTCGACATCGACGGCGTATTCGGCCCCACCGAGACCGTGGTCGTCGCCGATGAGACCGCCCACCCCGCCTTCTGCGCTGCCGATCTCATCGCCCAGGCCGAGCACGACCCCCTCGCCACCGCCATCCTCGTCACCAACTCCCCCGACCTCGTCCGCGGAGTGGAAGAGGAGCTCGGCCGCCTCCTCGCCAAAGCCTCCCGTGGTCAGATGGCCCGCGAAGCCCTGGAACGCCAGGGGAAGGTCGTCCTGGTCGACACCGTTGACGAAGCCGTCCAGCTCGCCAACGCCATCGCCCCCGAACACCTCTGCCTCATGGTCGACGACCCCTGGGCCTGGGCTGGCAAGGTAAACCACGCTGGCGGCCTCTTCCTCGGCGAGTTCTCCCCGGAGGTCATGGGAGACTACATCGCCGGACCCAGCCATGTCATGCCCACTGGCGGCACCGCGCGGTTCGGTTCCGCCCTCGGCGTCCACCAGTTCCTCCGCACCATGCCTGTCGTCGGCCTCAGCAAGGAGAGTTTCTCCCAGCTCGGCTCGGCTGCCGTAGCCATTGCCCAGGCCGAGGGCCTCTCCGGCCACTCCAGCGCCATCGAGGTCAGATTGGACTATCTAAAGGCTTCCTCATGACTAGCGTTCAGGACCTGATCGTCCCCCACCTCCGCTCCCTCAACACCTACCAGGGCGTCGACCCCATGGAAGTCCTCGCCGAGCAGGCCGGGATCACCCCTGAGGATGTCATTCGCCTCAACGGCAACGAAAACCCCTACGGACCTTCCCCCAAGGTCACCGAGGCCCTCGGGAGGTTCCAGCACTACAACCACTACCCCGACCCGGGCCAGCGCCGCCTTCGCGAGGCTCTGTCGGACTACCTCGAAGTGGATCCCGGCCGAATCGTCTGCGGCAACGGCAGCGACGAACTCATCGACATGCTCCTCCGCATGTTCGTCGGCCCCGGTGACAACGTCCTCCTGCCCACCCCCACCTTCGGGATGTATGCCTTCAACACCGAGGTTGTCGGAGGTGATCCTGTCTCCGTCCCCCGGGACGACAACTTCGAAATTGACCTCGAAGCTGTCCGTCTCGCCGTCACCCCCAACACCAAGGCCATCTTCCTGGCCTCTCCCAACAACCCCAGCGGCAATATCGCCACCCAGGCCCAGGTGCGGGGGCTGCTCGAAACCGGGGTCTTGGTCGTTGTCGACGAGGCCTACTATGAGTTTTGCGGCGAATCCGTCCTCCCCATGGTGGAGGAATATCCCAACCTCGTCGTCCTTCGCACCTTCAGCAAATGGGCCGGACTGGCTGGCTTGCGGCTCGGGCTCGGCGTCATGGACCCCGCCGTCAGCCAGACCATGATGAGCATGAAGCCCCCATACAACGTCACCCTTCCCGCCGAGGTCGCCCTCCTTGCCTCCCTGGAAGACCGTCCTACCCTTATGTCCCGCGTCCAGTCCATTGTTCAGGAGCGGGACCGGATGATGTCCCTCCTCCAGCAGATCCCCGGGGTCCGCCCTTGGCCCTCCCGGGCCAACTTCATCCTCTGCGGGCTTCCCGAGGGGCGCGGCAAGGAGATATTCGAGGGACTCTGCCGCCGCGGCATCTTCCTCCGCTACTTCGGCAACGCCCGCCTCCAGGACTACATCCGCATCAGCGTCGGCCTCCCCGGCGAAACCGACGCCGTCATCGCCGCCCTGACCGACCTCGTGGGAGCGTAACCCATGCAGGACAATCCCGCTTCCCTCGCCCTCAATGACGATCAGCCCCGCCGCGCGGAGCTTCAGCGCGCCACTGGAGAGACCCAGATTTCCCTGTCCGTCGATCTCGATGGCCAGGGCGTCTACCAGGTGGACACCGGCAACGGCTTCCTCGACCACATGGTCAGCCAGATTGCCCGCCATGGCCTCTTTGACATAACCCTCCACGCCCAGGGCGACGTCCACGTCGGCTGGCATCATCTCGTCGAGGACACCGCCATCATGCTGGGCCGCGCCTTCCGCGAAGCCCTTGGCGAACCCCGGGGCATCCGCCGCATGGGCCATGCCATCGTCCCCTTGGATGAGACCCTTGTCATGGTGGCCCTCGACTTCAGCGGCCGTGGCTATGCCGTCGTCGACACCACCCTCAACGACACCATGGTCGAGACCCTGTCCGGCGACCTCATCCAGCACTTCCTCGAGTCCTTCGCCATCGAGGCGCGCCTTAACCTCCACGCCCGGGTGATGACCGGCACCAGCCCCCACCACAAGGCCGAGGCTCTCTGCAAGGCCCTCGCCCGCGCCCTTCGTGACGCCGTCGAACCCGACCCCCGCGCTCCTGGGATGGTCCCCTCTACCAAGGACACCCTCGACGCCTGACCCTTCCCCCCAACGTAACCCTCTGCCCCAAAAAAACCGCCCCCGCGTCTCACCGCGGGAGCGGTCTTGAAAAACCCTGTAACCGTCGAACCCTACTGCGCGTTCGACAACGGCCGCCCGCGCCGCGCAATGAACTCCGGGAAGGCTTCCTCCGCCCGCGCGCCCCGGGACACGTTGGTGGTGTAGTCCTTCTCCGCGGCCCACTGATCTTCCAGGTCCATCGTCATCTGCTTCAGCAGCAGTCGCTTTACCCCGATCACCGAGTCCCGCCGGTTCTTGGCGATAGTGGTCGCGATTTCCATGGTCTTTTCCCTCAACTGCTCGCTCGGGACCAGGTGGTTCAGCAAGCCGATTCGGTACGCCTCCTCCGCTTCCACCACCCGCGCCGTGAACAGCAGTTCCTTGGCCATCGGCCAACCTACCTGGTTCGGCAGCGTCCAAGTGCTGTTGATTCTCCCGTAAGCCACCGCCAGGAACCGGAAGCTGGAGTTCTCGCAGCCAATGCGGAAGTCCAGGGAAGAGGACAGCACCGCCCCACCGCCGTAGGCCAGCCCATTGATCATCCCGATAATCGGCTTGTCGCAGGCGGCCAGTTCGTAGCTCCCCCGCGACCGCGCTTTGTTCCGTTCTTCCAGTTCTTCCCGCGTGTACTTGATGTCGTTCTCCCGTTGCTCGTGGATGTCCCCGCCCGCCGAGAAAGCCCGGTTCCCTGCGCCCGTCAACACAATGCACCCGACGTCGTCATTCTCGTTCAGCTCCCGGACCGCCTCCTGTAGCTCGGTGGATAGCTGATTGTTCATCGCATTGAGTTTTTCTGGCCGGTTCAGGGTAACGATCCCCACACCCTCCTCGATCTCCACGGTAATGAACTCTGGATTCATGGTCCTCTCCTCGGCGTCAAAATAAAGGGACTTGGCCCAATCCCTTCGGGCCCGTAACGGGTCCAACATAGCTCGGCCCATTGTATGTTCTCCCCCCAACACCGTCAAACCAACCTTTCCCTTCGGGATTGGGGTTCCCCCACCGATGACATTTCCCTGTTGGCAACTCTGCAAACCCTTCTCTACAATAAGAGTGTGTCCAGGGTTAGCAACCGTCTCCGACACTCTGTTTGAATTAGCCCGGAATCTCCAACCTGTATCGGCCTTGCTCCAAGCAGGATCCGCCGTCGAACGAAACCAACACGGTACCCTCCAACTGAATCGGACGAAATGGGACAAAATCGGACAGAAGAAAAACCTCTCGCTCTCCCCTTCCTGTTACCCTCTCCCTTTGCCATCCTGAGAGGCTTATCCATCGCCCTCTTCGTCTCCCTCATGGCCCTCGGATGGTTCGGCATCGCCTCCGCCCAGACCGCATCGGATCATGCGGTCGTTGTTCGCGTTGACGGAGTGGTCAACTCCGTCAAGGAACGCCTCATCGACCGCACCTTGGAACAGGCTGCCGGAGAGAACGCCGCCCTCGTCGTCATCGAGTTGGACACCCCCGGTGGCCTTCTCGACTCCACCCGCCATATCGTCGCATCCCTCCTTGAGTCCCCGGTCCCCGTCGCCGTCTATGTCTATCCTCGCGGCGCCCATGCCGGCTCGGCCGGAACATTCATCGCCGCCGCCGCCAACTTCGCCGCCATGGCTCCCGGGACCAACATAGGCGCTGCCACCCCTGTCTCCGGGTCCGGGGAGGAACTGCCCGAAACCCTCGCGGACAAGGTCACCAATGACGCCGCCGCCTTCATCCGCAGCATCGCCGAGGAACGCGGACGCAACGCCGACAAGCTCGAGGAGACCGTTGTCAGGGCCGCATCCTTCACTGCCTCCGAGGCCGTCGAACACAACGTCGTTAACTTCGTCGCCCGCGACCTCGACTCCCTCCTGTCCCAGCTTGACGGCCAGACCGCCGAGACCCCTTCCGGTCCTGTCATTCTCCAGACCGCCGACCTGGATGTCCAGCGAGTGGACAAGCGCATGTTGGACCACTTCCTCGAGTTCATTTCCAACCCCAACATTGCCTTTATACTCCTGACCATCGGGTTGGCCGGAATCACCATTGAGCTGTTCAATTTTGGCCTGGTCATTCCCGGCGTAATCGGCGTCACCTGCCTGCTCCTCGCCTTCCTCGCTTTCGGTAATCTCCCGGTCAACTGGGTCGGAGTGGCTTTCATCGTCCTGGCCGTCGTCCTGGTGGTCCTCGAAACCCAGGTCGCCGGGTGGGGTGCCCTCGGTGTGGGCGGCATCGTAAGTCTCGTCATCGGCGGACTGCTCCTCTTCGGCAACTTCGGTAACTTCGGGACCCCGGAAGTTACCGCCCCCGATATATCCGTCAGCCTATGGGTCCTGGCCGCCGTCGCCGGAGTCGCCCTCGTGTCTTTAGGTGTCCTGGTCTGGCTCATCCGCCTTTCCCGCAACAGCAGCCCGCCCCCCTCGGAATCTGAAACCCTGGTCGGCGAATCTGGACGCGTGACCACGGACCTCGACCCTCGCGGAGTTGTTGTCATCGGTGCCGGCTCATGGACAGCAATTAGCGAAGATGGTACGGTTATCGAATCAGGGGCACGCGTCCAGGTCGTTTCAGTGGACGGACTTACCCTTACCGTCGCCCGTATACCCTGAAGCTGGCAATCATCCCACCACCATCCTTGCCCACTAGGAGGCGCCAATGTCTAGCGGATTGATCGTCGTCCAGCAGTACGAACGCATGGTGGTCCAACGGCTGGGGAACTTCGTTGGTATCTCCAGGCCGGGTCTACGCTTCCTCATCCCCATCATCTACACCGGGACCAAGGTCGACCTCCGCGAGCGCGTCACCCGCGTCCCCACCCAGAAGTACATCACCGCCGACAACGTCGTCGTCGACATGGACTTCGTTATTTACTACCGCGTCATCGAGGAAATGACCGACCGCGCCGTCCTGGAAGTGCAGAACTTCGAGCAGGCCGTCATCAACCTTGCCTTCGCCACCCTCCGCGCCGTCATCGGTGCCATCGACCTGTCCACCGCTCTCTCTGAGCGCGAGCGCATCCGCGATGAAGTCCAGGTCCGCATGGACGAAGTGACCGCCCGTTGGGGCGTCAAGGTTTCTCAGGTGGAGATCAACGAGATCGATCCTCCCGTCGGCGTCAAGGCAGCCATGGAACGCCAGAAGTCCGCCGACGCCATCAAGACCGCGGAAATCACCGAGTCCGAGGGCCAGCGTCAGGCTCAGATTAACCGAGCCGAGGGAGAAAAGCAGTCCGCCATCCTTGAAGCCGAGGGCAAGCGTCAGGCCGAAATACTCGAAGCCGAGGGCGAGCAGCAGGCCACCGTCCTTCGGGCCGAGGGGTTTAGCACCGCCTTGGAACGCATCTACGGCGTCGCCAACACCGTCGACGCCAAGACCATGAGCCTCCAGTACTTCGAGACCCTGAAGTCTCTCGGGGCCAGTCCCTCTACCAAGTTCATCTTCCCCATGGAGTTCACCTCCATGCTCAGCCCCTTCCTCGGCATGGGCGGCAACCAGCAGCCGGCCAACGGCGGCAACAACACCAACCAGCCGTGACCACTCAAAGGCATTGCCCGGAATTAAAAGAAGCGCCGGGGCATATTCGGCGCTTTCGTATCTCCCCTCTCCCCAACCCAGGCCTCAGTCATCCGCCGCGCTCGCCAGCGGCACCAGCCTTGGGATCGCCACCAGCCCTTCCGCAGTATTCCCCACCCACTCCGTCTCGTTCCGGTGATGCAGCAATGCCGTGTAGGCGTTGACCAGCGCATCGCAGGCTTGCCAGTCCAGCTTCACGCCCCGGGCCTCCAACCCCCCCACCAACCCCGGTAGTCGGTCCCGCATATATTGCAGGCTCCCAGCCTTCTTCTTGGGTGGCACGTTATCACCGAAAAGCACCACCTTGGTCGCGTGGGGATAGACCTCGATTACCTCGAACCCTGCGTTTCGCAACCGGGCCGCAACCTCGATTCCCCGGTAGATTAGTTTGCGGACAATGGATCCCTTCGATGTCGGAAAACAGCTTATGCCTATCCTGGAAAGTTCGAGCTCTGACTGCCTCCCTTTGTGCTCTCGGTTGACTGCCCGGCACTCGCAGGACGACTCCAGGCAGCAATTGCCCTCCGGAAGCCCCAACGGCGTTCCAATAGCAATAATTGACGGACACCTCGCCTCCGCTAACCCTGTCAGGTCGTCGCCGGTATGGGCGGATTCTACGCCGACCACTTCGGACTGAAAGTTCAACACGGCAACTGTGCTAGCAAGATTCGATGAAGTTCGTAGATCCACACCCATGACGACCATGTAACCCTCCCTATCTACTAAGAAACCCACAGACCATCTGCGTCCCGCGTCTACCCGTTTCCGGCTGCTCCTCAAGACTCTCTCAAACTCCGGCCACCGCCTAAAGCGACGAACGGTCTTTCGGCCATTCCTTCCCGAACTCGGTGTATTCCAGCAGGCTGGCTGCGGCCGAAAACGGGTCCGAGTCTCCTGTTTCCACCCTGGCCACTAACTCCTGTACGCTTCCGTCCAGCCTTGCCAGGTCTCTCACCCGGCGGCTCAACTCCTCTTCCACCGTCTCCAGGAACTCATCCCTTCGTCGGGCCCTTCTTTTCGACGCTAGTCCTCCGGTGTCCGTCAGGAACTCCCGGTGCGCCTTGACCCTGTCCCAGAGTTCGTCAATCCCTTTTCCCGCATCTGCCTGCGTCGTAACTACTGGCGGTTCCCAGTCCAGCGTCCCCACCGTCATCCGCAGCATGGACGTGATCGCCGCCGCCATTTGGAATGCCCCTTCCCTGTCCGCCTTGTTCACCACATAGACGTCGGCAATCTCCATGATTCCCGCCTTCAACGTCTGCACCGCGTCTCCCGACTCCGGCATCAGCGTCACCACCACCGTATCCGCCACCCCCATGATCCCCAGTTCTGTCTGGCCCACTCCCACCGTCTCCACCAGGATCACATCCTTCCCAGACGCGTCCAGCAGCCGCCCGATGCTCTTCACGATTCTCGGTAGCCCGCCCGATTGTCCCCTCGTAGCCACGCTGCGGATGAACACGCCGTCATCTAGGAAATGCCGCTGCATCCGGATGCGGTCCCCCAGCAGTGCCCCGCCACTGAAGGGACTCGTCGGGTCAACTGCGATAATCCCTACCGTCAGCCCCTCCTCCCTCAGTAGCCGGGTCAACTCACCGACTATCGTACTCTTCCCCGCTCCTGGCGGTCCGGTCACCCCTACTGTGTAGGCTCTTCCCGTGTGCCCATCCACGCCTTCCATGAACCCGGCGGCTTGGGTTGTCCCCCGTTCCACCGCCGATATCGCCCGGGAAAGCGCCCGCACCTCCCCTTTTAGTAGTCTCAGAACTTGGTCCTTCATCGGTGTGACGCCGCTGCCGCCAGCCGCTTGAATCACCTGCTTTCGCCCTTGGAAGCTACCCTGTCTCTATTGGCAACCGTGCAGCCTCCCCGCTGCGGGTTCCTCCACGCGCTACTCATACCTGGTCCCGTTGGGGCCGTCCCCAGCCGCACCAAGTGCGGCTACGAAAAAACCGCGCCCCAAAGAACGGAGACATCATCCGCAAAACCGCGCCGGCGTTTTTCCGCAGACAAGCGAAAACACCCGCAACCCTTCTCGGGTTTCTGAGCTCATGGCTTCGGTGGTGTGGTCCCTCCGCCTCCCGGCCCCTCCTCCCGTGTTTGGACTGAACAGTCCTAGTGGTGGAAACCTGTATCGAAGGCCCTGCCTCCCGCCGTAATCAGCAGGTCCGGCCGGTTGCCCCAGCGCCGCAGGAAACGCCCGAAGTTCTTCCGGCTCATCTCTTCCCGCTGGTTTTCGTCCAGCTCCTCCCACTGCCGGTGCTCATGGCGCACCAGCGGAAGGGTGCTGTCCGCCACGATCCGGTAACCCTGCTCCTTGAACTGGAAGCTGTAGTCAATGTCCAGGTTGCGGTAGAACCGGAACCCCTCGTTCATCAACCCCACCTTCTGCACCGCTCCCCTCTCGAACGCCATGCAGTAGGCTTGGATCGCGTCTGCGTCTCCCCTTTCCACTTCCTCGTGGAAATGCCTCATATCGTCCGTCGACAAGCCGAACGGCCCGAATATCCCCACCGTTCCGTCGGACAACTGCTCCGTCACCGGCGTCAGCAGGTCCCCCACGATCTCGGTGGATGCGTCAACGATGATGATGTACCGCCCCAGGCTCTGTTTCAGGCCAATGTTCTTGCCTGCGGCGTCCCCGATAACGTGGTCGCAGTGAAACACCCGAACGTCGTCGTTGTCCCTTTGGAAATCTTCCAGGAATTCTGCGGTGCCGTCCGTGGACCCATTGTCCACCACGATGATCTCCGCCGACCGGCCCCGAGACCATTCCAGCATGCTGTTTACACACCGCCGCACGTCGTCCACGTAATTGTACGCATTCAGGATGAACGAATAGTCGTACAAGGGCCCCTCGTCCAGCAGCGACCCGACTTCCCGCGACGACGAGACCGACGGCCACCGCTCCAGTTGCTGTTCCAGCGCCGTTTTCGGGCGTATCCGCGTCGTCGGCCCGATATCCGCCACCAAGTACCCCTGCGACAGCACCTCGGATCGCAGCGTGTCCGCCGTCGGATACTCCGCCTGCTCCCTCAAGGCGCTCCGCCGCTCCAGGCTGGTCAACACAGCCTCTGGGACCTCGTAGTCCGCCGGCACCTTGTCCAGGTCCAGCCCGAACAGCCGGTCGAAGTCCCGCATCAGGTCCAGCTTGGCCTGCCCCGGCAGGTCCGACCTGATCATGCTCCACGTCAGCGACACCGCCCCCGGAAGGTTCAGGTCGTCGTTCGCCGTGTCCCAGAACCGTCGTCGCCACTCCTCCGTTTCCGGCGGCAGTTGCTCCAGTGCCGGCAGACCCTTCCACTCCCAGATCCGGTCACGCCAGCACGTCAACGCCCGCTCCGACGCCCGCAGCGAACCGAAGGTGAAATTCATCCTGTGCCGGTACCGCACCGTCAGGCAAAGGTAACGGAAGGAAAGCGGATCAAACCCCCGCTCCACCAGGTCGTCTATCAGGAAAACGTTCCCCGACGACTTGGCCATTTTGGCCCCGTCCGCCAGCAGGTGTTGGCCATGCACCCAGTAGTTGACGTGGACATCCCCAAACGCGCCTTCGCTCTGCGCGATCTCGTCCTCGTGGTGCGGGAAAATGTTGTCCACCCCGCCCGTGTGGATGTCGAACTTTTCCCCCAGGTACTTGCTCGCCATCGCCGAGCACTCGATGTGCCAGCCCGGGAACCCGTCTCCCCAGGGGCTTTCCCACTTCACATCCCGCCCCGGCTCGGCGGCTTTCCACAACGTGAAGTCCCTTGGGTCTCGCTTCAGCGGATCGGCTTCAACCCGCACCCCTTCCAGCAGGTCCCCTCCAAAGTTCCTCGACAGTTTCCCGTACCCGGAGAAGTTCGGGACGTCGTAATAGACGTTCCCTCCCGATTCGTAGGCATACCCCGCCGCAAGCAGCTTCTCGACGATTTCAATCATCTCCGGAATATGCTGCGTCGCCCACGGAAACACCTGCGCCGGCAGGATGTTCACCCTTAGTTCGTCTCGGTAGAACTTGTCCGCGTAGTATTCGGCGATCTCGCCAATGGTCTTGCCCTCCGCCAGGGCGGCCAGGATCATCTTGTCCCCGCCCGTCTCCACCAACTCCTGCCGCATGTGTCCCACGTCGGTAATATTCTTGACGTGATAGACATCCACCCCTTGCGCCAGCAGCGACCGGCGGATCCAGTCCGCCATCATGTAGGTGCGCAGGTTCCCGATATGCGCATCCCTGTAAACCGTAGGCCCGCACGTATACATGCGGACCTTGCCTGGCTCTATCGGTTGGATCTCTTCGACCTGCTTGGTCAGGGTGTTATACAGTCGTAACAAGCTGCTTCCCCCAAGGCGGCGGATGTCCCGGCGGATTATCGTGCAGTTTACCACGCACCACCCCGCTTTGCATCACACCCGGCCGGCGCGTCAGCCCAATCGCATGAAGGGCGGTTCCACGCTGTCACCCCTTCCCCCGTCATTCCCGCGCAGGCGGGAATCCAGGCCCCCGTTAACCGTTCCCCCAGTATAGTCCCGAGGATTGGCGGGTCTCCCCGCCAATATTGCGCTCATGCGGTTGTCCTGCCGGCGCGTCAGCCCAATCGCATTTCGAACGCGACGGCACGGCCAGCCCCAGCTCCGGGGGTTTGGGGGATGAATCCCCCAACGTCACCCCACCGTCTCAACCAGCACCGCCTCCCCTGAAACCACCCCCATGAAAACCGTCGCATCCCCTTCCACCCTCCCGATTATCGTCACCGCGCTCGCCGGACGAATCTCCGCCCCCCTGCTCGCCGGAGTCGGCCCGAAGAAGATGCAGAATGCGTTCCCGGGAGGCCAGTACCCTAGGTCCCCCATCTCCACAACCTCCTTCCCGTCCTCCAGTTCCGCCTCCACCGGGATGGGGAAGTAAATCTCGTCACCCCACGTCCGCGCGGATCCGGAAATCGGCAGCGCCTCCGCCACCATCCTCCCCGTCCCGTTGTCCGCCAGTTCCCCCTCCGCCTGCATTGCCCCCGCCGTTATGCGTATCCTCTGCCCCAAGAGCCTTCCCTCCATTCATCTCCACCGGCCGTATCAGCCGCCCTGCCCTCTCCCCCGCCCCGCCGGAGCGAACCGGCTTGGGTCGCACGCCCCTATCGGCAGCGTCGTCTCCCCTTCGCTGATGAGGTCCGCCGTCGCCTTCCCGATCCCCGGCGCCAGCAGCACTCCCTTCTTCCCCGCGCCCGTCGCCAGGAAAACGTTGTCCCACCCCGGCGCCTTCCCCACAATCGGCAGCCAGTCTGGCGTCACCGGCCGCAGGCACGCCGTATGCTGGACCAGCCATGCGTTGCCCACATTCGGCGCCAGCCTGACCGCCTTCTCCAAAATCGTCTGCCGCACCCCATCGCTGGGCTGGCGGTCAAACCCCTTCCACTCCTCCGTAGTCCCGCACCACACCTGCGCGTTCGGCTTCGGCGTCACCGAAACGCCGCCGCCGGACAAATCATGCCCCGGCTGCACGCCCGGTATATCCATCCGCAGCGTTTCCCCTTTTAGCGGGTCCACCGGAATCGAAATATCCAGCCAGGTCTCCGCCTCCCGCGCCCAGGGCCCGGTTGCCAGCACCAGCGACCCGCAAGCCAGCTTCCCGTCCGCCAGGATTACCCCCGTCACTCCGCCGCCGATTTCCAACCCGTTCACCGCCCCATTGCGGAAAATCGCCCCCTGTCCCTCTGCGGCCCTCTTCAGGGCCTGCGTCAGCTTGTAGCTGTCCAGTGCCGCGTTCCCCGTTAGTCGCACCGCCCTGCCGATCTCTGGAGAGAACAGCGGCTCGGCGGCCCGAGCTTCCTCCGCCGTCAACCACTCCGCCGTGAACTCCCTCGGCCCTGCCTCAAACAGTTCGTGGGATGTCTGCAGCGCCTCCATCTCCCCGTCGTCCATCGCGGCGTGGAGCAGGGAGACCACCCGGTACTCGTAGTCAATCCCCGATGCCTCCACCACCGCACCGCACATCTCCCGGTGCAGGTCATAGGATGCCATCGCCAGTGGAGCCAATGGCCCCGGAATCTGCGCTCCCTCCAGCGGATTCAGGCCGCCCGAGGAAAACCCCGAAGCCTGCGACCCAATCCCTTCCCTTTCGATTACTGTCGCTCCGACGCCCGCCAGCGACAGGAAATACGCCGTCGCGCACCCGGCGACCCCGCCGCCAACGATCACCACGTCATTCCCGGATGTGTTTCCCTCGGCCATAGATCAACGTCTCCCGCAGCCAACCCCGGTTTCGATCAACCAATCCAGGGCCTTTTCATTCTCAGTATCCGCCGGATATTCCGTTCCCGGCGAACCGTCCAGCAAGCATCCCAACTCCACAAATTCAGGGGGTTTGGGGGATGAATCCCCCAACGTGCCCCGGTAACCCGGTGCGTTTTCCTCAACAATCGCGAAAGCCCCTGCCACCCGGCCTGCGACGGTAGCCGGCGATTCCCGGTTGAGTATAAAATTATCTCTGACAACAAGAAAGGTTGGCCCTGCCGCCAACCACGTAATGCCCTCGGAGGTAACTCATGCCCATCTACGAATACTATTGCGCCAACTGCAACATCGAGTTCGAGGCTCTCCGCCCCGCCTCCCGCTCCCAGGAACCCGCCGAGTGCAAGGTGTGTGGCACCCAGTCGGAGCGGCAGCTCTCCACCTTCTCCTTCAAGTCCAACACCTTCACCGCCCCCAAGCTCAAGCCCGCCACCAAACCCCGCCGTTCCTACACGCCATCGGAGCCCGCTGAAACGCCCTCCGACTCTTAAAGGGTGTGTGATAAATACCCGCTTGCCCGCCCGTCATTCCAGCGGCCTTTTCCGTCATTCCCGCGCAGGCGGGAATCCAGACCCCCGTCCGTCTCCGGAGCAAAGGTCAATTACGAGAGCACACGCTTGTATTCACACACCCTCTTAAAGTGAGATTCCTGGCATCCAATCACGCTAGAGCGTAGGGCAAAACCCTGGCCGCTTGGATCGCGTGAAGGTAAAAGAACGGCCTACCCGTTCTCTGCCGCCGCCCTCTCTTGATTGCAGGCTATACAGGTACACTGCCCCCGCAGGAAGGTGTAGGGATAGATACCCGTATAGTGGGCATCGCTCCAAAGAAACTGGATAGCGTAGTTTCCCACCTGCATCTGATCAATGGCCCGCACATCGGCGGGCACCGTATCCGGGTCCAGCCGCGGCCGCCCCGTCATCTCCTCCACGCAGTTCGCGCACCGGCACCGCAGCCGCAGCAGCCGGTGCGGATATATCGACCGGTGCCCATCACTCCATAGGATAATGATCTGATTCCCGGAAACATCCACTTCCGTTGGGACAACTAATTCGTCTTGCACGTCCTAACCCGGTACCGTCGTCTGGATCTCTGCATAAAGGGGGTTTGGGGGATGAATCCCCCAACGTGACCCCGTAACTCTAACCGCCCTGCGGAGCCTGCACCTCAGCCAGCCGCGCCGGCCGCGGCATCTCATCCGGGTCCGTCGGAATCTCGATGATGCTCGGTCCGTCGCAGTTCAGCGCCTCCGTCAACGCGTCCGCGATATCCTCCGCCCGGTCCACGTAGAACCCGGTCCCGCCGAACAGCTCCGCGTACTTGTCGTAACGCGGATTGACCGTGTCCGCCCCGACGTACCGTTCATTGAATGCATACCTTTGGTACGCCTTCTCCGACCCCCAGCAGTTGTTATTCATTACCACGGACACCAGCTTCAGCCCATACCGCACCGCCGTCTCAAACTCCTGAGCGTTGAACAGGAACCCCCCGTCCCCGTTGAAGTTGATTACCGGCCGGTCCGGCGCGGCGAACTTCGCGCCAATGGACGCGGGAAAGCTGAACCCCAATCCTCCCAGGTCCAGGGGAACCAGCAAGCTGCGCGGTTGGTAGAAATTCAGCCGGTCCTGCCCGAAGTTCGGCGCCAGCCCCGCGTCCAGAGCGACGATGGAGTCCCGGGGCATCGCCTTCCGCAGCTCCGCGTAGACCCGCTGCGGCTTGATCGGAGTTTCCGTCAGCCGCTCTTCCGCCTGCAGCCGCTGCTCCCGCCGCGCAAACCAGTCCTTGATATCCGACACCCACGCCTCGTTGGGACGCGGCTCTGCCTCCCGCACCTTCTCGATTAGGTCTTCCAGCACCGCCTTGGCATCGCCCTCGACCCCCACCTCCACCGGATAGTTACGCCCTATTTCGTTGGCGTCAATCTCGATCTGAACGATCCGCGCATCCGCCGGAACGAACCGGTTGTCGAAGAATGTCGTCGACTGACCCAGCCGCGTCCCCGCCGCCAGGATCACGTCCGCGTTTCTGATTGCCTCAATAGCCTCATCCGACCCCAGCCTGCCCAGGTGCCCCAGGTGATAAGGATGGTCGTTTGGCACCGCGTCTGCCCGCCCGTAGGAGGTGACTATCGCCGCCCCTAGCAGTTCGGCTAGCCGCGTGACCTCCTCCGAGGCCATGCTCCACTCGATGCCACCCCCCGCCAGGATCACCGGCCGCTGCGCCGACAGCAACGTCGAAGCCGCCCGGTCGATCAGGTTCCTGTCCCCCCGCGCCCGTGTCTGCCCCGTCCGGTAAGCGTTGGGCGGAAGCAGGTCCACGTCTATCTCCGCCCCCGGTAGCAGGTCTCTCGGAATATCCAGCAGCACCGGCCCCATCTTCCCCGACGTCGCCACCCGGAACGCCTGCCTCAATGCGTCCGGCAGCCGCTCGATCTTGTTGATCGGAAAGCTGGCCTTGGTAATCGGCCGGAACAGCGACACTTGGTCAAACTCCTGCGTCGAGTCCCGGTACTGGTGCTCCCGCGACGCTGAAGGCGCCAGCACCACCACCGGGGAGTGCGACACGTAGGCCGACGCGATCCCGTATGTCAGGTTCAGGACGCCGGGCCCATTCGTTGCCAGGCACACCGAAGGCGCTCCGGAAATCCGGCTGAACCCGTCCGCCATCAGCGCCGCACCCTGCTCGTGCCGCACCCCCACGAACTCCATGTCGTGCCGATCGTAGATCGGGTCCAGGATATCCAGGAACGACGACCCCACAATGCCGAAAATCTTCGACACACCTTCCTGCCGCAACAGTTCAATAACGGCTTCCCCAGCATTCATCCGTTGGGACACGGTTATTACCTCCCGGTCTTTTCCCTAGTCTCCGGAACGAGCCGTTAACCATCACTCGGACCTTGGCGACATTCGGCAGTGTATCACAACAACCTCTTCCCGGTGCCCGCTTGCGCTATGAAGGTCCGTTCACAAACTCCTGCCCTTACAATCAACCGCACCGTAGCTCCCTTTCCTCACTCCACGACATCGCCCTTTTCTTGCGTTACAATTACCCTAGGGACTCACCCAGGCCATGACCACCATCAACGACATATCCGACCTCGTCCGGATCCTCCAGGACCACCCCGAATGGAAAAACACCATCCGGGGGCTCATCATTGGCGAAGAGCTCGCCCAGCTCCCCGAGCGCGTCACCCGTTTGGAGCAAACTCTCGCCGACTTCATCGAAGCCACCAACCGTAACTTCGAACTCGTCCACGCCCGCCTCGACTCTATGGACGCCCGCATGGACCGGATGGACGCCCGCCTCGACTCCATGGACCGCCGTATGGACTCCATGGACGCCCGCATGGACCGGATGGACGAGAGATTCGACGCAATAGACACCCGGTTCGACCGCATCGAAGGACGGCTCGACAACGGGTTCGGAATGAATTACGAGCTCAAGGTCGGCAAGAATATCCTAAGCATTGCCGGCCAGCACCTCGGTATCCGGCGCGCCCGCGTCCTCCGCGGCGCCATCAACGGGTTCACCCCCGACATACAGGAACTCATCGAAGATGCCCTCGATGACCGCACCATCACCCCCGAGCAGGCCGACGAACTCTTGCAGGTGGACCTGATCCTCGCAGGCCGTCACCAGGATACCGGGGCGGAGACCTACATGGCCGCGGAACTGTCCATTACCATCGGAAGCGACGACATTACCCGCGCCGCTGATCGGGCCGCCCTGCTGCAGTCCGTGGTTCGGCTCCCCGTCCTCCCCGTTGTCGTCGGCGCCCGCATCGACGACGCTAGGGCCGCTATGGCTTCTGACTTGGGAGTGTCCGTCGCCATTTCCCCCGAGTAGTCCCGGCCGGGACTCGCCGGGACAAACTCCACCCAGTGGCCCGCCGCCCCTCCTGACAACCCCGATTGACAACCCGCATCGCCAAACCTATCGTGTAGTCTCAAACTACCGACCGGAGGTAACTCTGATGCCCATCAACCTCGAAAGAATCGGCCACTGCGCCGTTCGCGTCCGGGACATCGAACGCTCCAAGAACTTCTACATCAACGTGCTCGGCCTCCAGTTCATGGAGCAAGACCCCGACCACGGCGGAGTCTTCATGAGCCTCCCCGGCGACGGCCACACCATCGACGTTTCCCCCGTCCAGGACCCCGACACTGCCGCCGGTCCCGTCCAGGCCAACAACGCCGTCGGAGTCGTCCACATCGCCTTCAAGGTCGGCAGCTACCATGCCCTTAAGGACGCCTACGACACCCTCATCGAGAACGGCGTCGAGGTCAACCGCATGATGGACCACGTCAGCCAGCGCAGCATTTACTTCACTGACCCCGACGGCAACGGACTTGAAATCTACTTCGAGTACCCCACCGCCCGCGAGCTTTTCCTCCAGGGCCGCGGCGACGAAGACCTGGCCTTCACCTTCGACGACCCCCTCCCCGAATGGGCCGGCGTCAGCGACTCGTCGGATTAAGAAACTGTCTCAAAAGTCTCTTCCCCCATCAAGGGGGAAGAGGCTGCCCCCGCGTAGGAACGTCACCCCCGCGTAGGCGGGGGAGGGGGTTAGGATGGGGGTGACAAGTAACCCAATAGCATCCTTGCGCGCGCCATGATCTTCACAGCCGGTTTTGAGATAGTTCCTAAATCCCGTGTAATCATATCGAACTATGACCCAACAACCCTTCCCCCAATCCAGTCCGATGATGTCCTTCCCCGAGGCCGTCAAGATTTGCCTTCGCAAGTACGCCGTCTTCAGCGGCCGCGCCACCCGGGCCGAATACTGGTGGTGGGTCCTTGCCGTCGTCATCGGTTCCTTCGTCTTCTCCTTCGTGGACGGATTGATCGGCTCCCTCCTCCTGGAGGGCGAGGACGGAATCGCCTTCAGCTTCTTCCAGGTCATCTTCACTCTCGCCACCCTCCTCCCCGGTCTCGCCGTCACCGCCCGCCGCCTCCACGACATCGGCAAGACCGGATGGTGGGTCCTCGTCTGGTACGGAATCCTCTTCCTAGGCTGGATCCCCTTCGCCGTCGGACTTGGCATCGTCTTCTTCGCCGTCCTGAGCGCCGCCGTCGGAGAATTTAATCTGGAAGGACTTTTCGAAGGCAACTTCGGTGTCGGCGAAGACGCGGGTCTCATACTGTTCGGACTATTCACCCTGTTGGCGGGGATTTTGTTCGCTCTCGCCGTCACCCTCGGAGTCCTCATCTGGTCCATCATCTGGCTTGTCCGACAGGGCCAACCCGGCCCCAACCCCTACGGCCCCGACCCCCGCGCCCCCGTGCCACCTCCCGTTGACACATCCTTCGATATTTGATACCGACAGTACACAGGCAGAACGAGGCGGACGGCCACGCCTCCGCAATAGGAGGACACAATGGTTCAATTAGTCCCGGTCAGCGTCAGGAACAGCGATACCGGAAAGATATGGCACGCAAGGGCGCTAACCTACAGTATCTCGGGACGGGGTGATACCCCCAAAGAAGCCCTTAGTGACCTGAAAAGCAAAGTCAGAAGCGCTCTCGGCGGCGATCCGGTTGAATTGCTCGTGCGGTCCGTAAACGTGACCTTCCCCATGTCCTTGACGGAAGAAGACTTCCATCAATGGGTGGATCGGGCCGAGGCAGCGAGCAATGCCATCCGATGATGCAAGAATTAATCGCTTGGATGCGGAAGTCGAGGAGTTGCGGCGCAGAGTCGAAGATCTCGAATGGCGAGTGGACGACACAGTAACAGGGAGGGAATTCGAAAAAGCCAAAAGCGATATAGCTTGGAAGCTCGTTGGACTAATCATCGGAGTTCTTGCGCTAGTCGGCGCTGCCGTCGGCATCACGATTGCCGCTTTGGCGTAGCTCTATCTCGCCTGCCTGTCATCCTTGCACATCCCTGAAACCCTTGGAACCCATTCCCACCCTGGCTGACCATCTCCGCTCTTACTACAAATGGTGGGAATTCCTCATGGAGTTAGGTCCATAGTTACCACTCCTCCCGCTCAATGACCGCCCAAAACGGGTAGTCATACCCCCGTTGACAACCCCCCAAAATCCCCTATAATATCCCCGTCTCGAATTGGTCAGACCACTTACCCCAGCATACGGGAACCCGCTAACGCCGACGATGCCAACCGAACCCCTCCAGAGCATCAAGCGCCGCCGCTTGCACGAGGAAATCGTGCAGCAGTTCCACACCCTCATCCGGCAGGGAAGACTCAAGCACGGCGACCGCCTCCCCTCCGAGCGCAGCCTCGCCGAGCAGTTCGGCGTCAGCCGCAGCTCCGTCCGCGAGGCCATCCGCTCCTTGGAGCTTCAGGGACTCGTTCAGAGCAAGCGCGGCTCCGGCACCTTCATCGACACCGCCAACGTCGAGGGCAACCTCGATTCCGTCATGGCCTTCATCACCGCCACCCTTTCCACCGGCGGCGCGGACCTCACCGACGTCTTCGAGATGCGCCACGTCCTCGAACCCCCTATCGCCGCCCTCGCCGCCCGTCGCGCCACCCCCGAGGACGTGCAGCGTCTCCGCGGCATCCTTTTCGAGCAGCGCGCCCGAATCGACGCCGGCGGGACCGGAGTCGAGTCCGACACCGCCTTCCATTTCGCCCTTGCCTCGGCCACTCACAACACCGCCCTCATCAAGGTGGTCAGCGCCGTCGAGGACATCCTGCAGCTCTCCCGGGACCGTTCCCTCCAGGAACCGGGACGCCCCCTGCGCTCCCTCGAGTCCCACTGGGAAATCCTGCAGACCATCGAAGCGGGCGACTCCGCCCGCGCCCAGCAGGCCATGGAGCATCACCTCACCGCCGTCGAACCCGGCACCCACGGACACCATCACGGAGGGGATGAGTCCGTCAAGCCCGTAGCCGCCGGTGAGGTCTGGTCCTGAGGACCCCGACCCATCAGCGTACCCAACCCATTCGCCCAACATATTCGGAGGAGGAACCATTATGAGCACAGTAGCTGTGGAGGTCGTGTACCGGGGGATATTCCAGAAATCCCTCGCCCGGAACATCGTCCGATCCATAGTCTTCGCCGCCCGCAAGGAAGGCAAGATCGGCACCGCTTTCGGCCGCTACGGCGACTCTCCCGAGCGCAACGGCATCCCGGCCAAGCAGTTCGCTATCGTCGCCGACACCGCCGAGGAACTTGAGGAAAACCTCGCCGTCTACGAGGCCCACGATGTGGACGTGACCATCAACGTCGACGACACCATGTGCAAGGGCGTCGAGTCCTGGGCCTGGTACGGTCTCCAGCCCATCAACGACCTGACCAAGCCCAACGGGACCCTCATCGTCACTTCCCGCCAGTCCGCCGACTCCCTCATCGAGGACATTCACCAGCGGGACGAGCCCTACAACCTCACCATCGTCCCCGCGGCCCCCAGCTTCTCCGGTCTCTGGGTCTACAAGGACGACCACACCGACGTGCGTCTCCTCGGCGCCCTCTGCAAGGTCTGTCCAGATCTGGTCAGCCTCGAGTCCATGATCGAAGCCATCAAGGATCAGGGCTGGGACGACCTCAAGGTCACCTCCGCCGAGAAGGCTTACGAGCGCGCCGCCCAGCGCCCCGTCGAGCCCGGCGAGGGCAACGACGATACCCCCTACAACTTCACCCTCCCCGGCTGGAAGACCATGGAAGAAGGCTTGGTCATCCGGGGCGTCGAGCAAGGCGGCGGCTTCCGCGGCGGACAGGAGGGTTTCCAGCCCGCCCGCAACGAGGTCTTCAAGAAGTACAGCACCCGCTCCATGCGCCCGGTCGTCAACTTCGACACCTGCATCAAGTGTACCCTCTGCTGGCTCCAGTGCCCCGACACCTGCTTCGACGTGACTCCCGACGGCCTCTTCGACGCTAACATGGAAGCCTGCTGCGGCTGCGGCGTCTGCGAAGCCGTCTGCCCCGTCCCCGAATGCGTTACTATGGTCAACGAGGCCGAGTTCAACGACAACGACAGCCAGTGGGAAGCCTGGCAGAAGGACAAGGACGGCTACAAGAAGTGGATGACCGAGCTCATCGATAAGCAGAAGCTCACCGAGCGCACCCACGGTTTCCACCACATCGGCCAATACGCGGAAGAAGCCGCCGCCCAGGCCGAAGACTAACAGCATTGCAGACCCCCTCCACCTTCCCCCTTGGCGGAGAAGGCCGAGATGAGGGTGAAAAGTCCCTTCCCCCTTGATGGGGGAAGGTTAGGATGGGGGTGAGAACTCGCTCTTCATGCCCCTGCCACAGAAAGGAGGACCAATGACACTAGCCCAAGCCGAAATGTACCAGGTTGAAAAAGAGGAACTCATCTCCGGCAGTGAGGCCATCGCCATCGCCTGCGCCCTCGCCGACGTGGATGTCATCACTGCCTACCCCATCCGGCCCTACGACACCGTCATGCAGTACGTGTCCAAGCTCAAGGCCGACGGCGCTTTCGACTGCGACTTCATCGTCGCCGAAAGCGAGCACTCCCAGTTCGAAATCGTCAAGCACGCCTCCGCCGTCGGTGCCCGCACCTTCTGCGGCTCCAGCGGCGTCGGCTGGTTCTACGCCTTCGAGGCCATCACCGTCACCGCCGGACTGCGCCTCCCCGTCGTTGCCATGGTCGGCAACCGCGCCCTCGACGACCCCGGCGCCTTCGGAGTCGAGCACAACGACGCCATGGCCGTCCGCGACCTCGGCTGGATGCTCTACTGGGTCGCCACCGCCCAGGAAGCCCTGGACACCGCCCTTCTCGCCTGGCGCGTCGCCGAAGACCCCCGCGTCTTCCTACCTTTCGCCGTCAGCTGCGACGGGTCCTTCCTCACCCACTCCCAGGCCATCGTCAACGTGCCCGACTACCAGAAGGTCCAGCAGTTCCTCCCCGGCTACGACCGGGGACGCCTGCTGCTCCACCCCGACAACCCCATCACCGTCGCTCCCCAGGTCAACGAGGACTGGCTCATGGAGATCCGCCGCCAGACCGACGACGCCATGCGCCGCACCCAGGCCGTCATTAAGGAGACCTACGAGGAGTTCAAGCAGGTCTTCGGACGCGGCGACCCCAGCCCCTTCATCGAGGAGTACATGACCGAGGACGCCGACATCGTCCTAGTCGGCATGGGCACCCTCGCCATGCCCGTCCGCGTCGCCATCCGCCGCCTCCGCGAGCAGGGCGTCAAGGTCGGATTCCTCCGCGTCAAGTTCTTCCGTCCCTTCGCCACCGAGGAAATCCAGGAAGCCCTCAGCCGTTGCAAGGCCGTCGGCGTCATCGACCGCGACTACTCCTACGGCTCCCCCTCCTACGGCGGCGTTCTCTTCAACGAGCTGCGTGCGGCCATGTACTCCGCCTCCAACCACCCGCTCATGCTCAACTTCGTCGCCGGCCTCGGCGGACGCGAAGTCCTCGTCCGCGACGTCAACCAGATTGTTGACACCGTACAGAAGGCCATCGATACTGGTAAAATCGAGGAGGAAACCACCTGGGTCGCCGTCCGCGAGTAACCCTTGGTGGAAAGAACAAACCAGCCACAGGGACCGCTCCCCCGTCATTCCCGCGTAGGCGGGAATCCAGACCCCGTCGCTGGTTTTACGATAGTCACTTAAATCGCTAACAAAGCCTTGACCATCATGCAAATGCCGGAATCTCAGGTAAAATCCATCGTCAGGCGGTCCCTTCCCCAACTGGTTACAGCCAGTGGACTCGGGTCATCCACCGGAAGGATCGCTCTGGATGTCACCTGCCAGGTGTTCAACATCTTCCGGCGTGACACTCAGGAAGTCGTGGGCCGGTGTTTGTTGATGCGGGCCGGTCGGTGTCGGACATTTGGTCTCGCCCGGTTCGAGGTCTTCCACGGGCGTCAATGGCACGAGTCCAACCTGCATGTCCCGAGTTGGTGGGCCCGCCGATGGGTACAAAGCAAACTCAAATCTGAAATCAAAGATCCTTTCCAAGTTCGTCCCGTGGTGATAGACACCACCCGCTAACCCCAACCCCAAAACGGAGGAGCAAACATCATGACCACCGTCCAGGAACTGCCCCAGATTAGGGGCGTCAAGAACATCCCCGTCCAGGAAGGCTACACCTCCGGCCACCGCACCTGTCAGGGCTGCGAGTCCGCCCTCGTCATGCGCCTCATGATCAAGGCCGCCGGCCCCCGCACCATCGTCGTCGGCAGCACCGGCTGCATGTACGTCGCCAACACCACCTACTACAGCACCCCCTGGGTCGTGCCCTGGATGCACACTCAGCTCGGCTCCTCCGGCTCCGCCGCCACCGGCACCGCCGCCGGCCTGGCTTCCCAGATGCGCAAGGGCAAGATGAAGGACGAACCCATCAACGTCATCGCCTTCTGCGGCGATGGCGGCGGCGTCGACATGGGACTCTCCGCTATCTCCGCCGCTCTCCAGCACGACGAGTACAACCTGCTCATCCTCTGCTACGACAACGAGTCCTACGCCAACACCGACATCCAGGTCTCCGGCAGCTCCCCCTGGGGCGCCAACTCCACCTTCAGCCCTCCGGGCAAGAAGCACCGGATAATGAACAACCGCTGGAAGAAGAACACCGCCCCCATGCTCGCCACCGGACACCCCGATTGCCGCTACGTCGCCACCGCCTGCGGGTCCTACGGCCTCGACTTCACCAACAAGATCCGCCGCGCCCTCACCATCGGCGGCCCCACCTTCATCCACAGCATCGACCCCTGCCCCAAGGGCTGGGACTACGACCCCAAGTATTCCCACGAGTTGGGAATGCTCGCCGTCGAAACCGGCATCTGGGTCCAGTACGAAATTGTAGATGGCGAGCTCATCCTCAACGGCCCCTCCAAGGCCATCGCCAGCGGCATCCGCCAGCGCAAGCCCGTCCAGGACTATCTCATGCGCCAGGGACGCTTCGCCCACCTCACCGGAGAGGACATCAAGATGTTCCAGGACAAGATCGACCAGAGCTGGGAAGAATGGTGGATCCCCGGCATCGTCCCCTTCTCCCCCGAAGGGTAACTCCACCGGCAGGCAGGACTACACCAGGAACAGCAACGGGCCGCCTTATTTGGGCGGCCCGTTGCACTACAACGCTCTCTCCCGATATCCATTCCCCCGTTGTTCCCGCTTCCCCTCTTCCCGTCATTCCCGCGCAGGCGGGAATCCAGACCCCCGTCGTCGTTCTCCTCCGGAGCCGCACCGCCCCGAAAGCCTCCTTCTCAGTCGCCGGACTATCACCCCGCGTACCTTTCCAACGCCGCCCTGTGCCGCTCCAACTCCCCCGCCGCCGGATGGTCTGACCGGCGCCTCACCAACCCTTCGACAAATCGTGCCAGCGCATCTGCGTTTTCAGCGTGGTAGGCTTGCCACCAGTTGTTCGTAACGTAATATTGTTCCCCGTAAACTTCCGACCAATACCTTGGACGTCCGCTTTCCATCCTTCCCTCTTCCACCCGGCGCAGAAGGGGAAACCCTCCTAGTTGCAGCCTCAACTCGTCCCTGCACAATTCACTATCCATCATGTTCCGCAGGTCGGTCTCCCCTAACAGGTTCGGATGATCTTCCAACACTGTCCGCATCAATCCCCTGACAAGGGGTTGTAATTGGCCGGCCGGCGTCCTTGGATTGGTCAACCCATCTCCTCCGCCCCCCGGACTGGCCTCTTGAATCACCGCTGGCCCGCTCGACGCCGTGGAGTCTCTGGCGTCATTGCTCCTCCGCTGTCCGCGGCCCTCCGTTCTTGGCCCGCCCAACTCCAACAACTTCGCCGCCCGCACAAACAACTCCGCCGTATCCGAGACCTGCCCTGCCTTCTCCAGCGTCGGCGCCAGCAGCTTCCGGTTGAACTCTTCGTTGGTCAGCAAATGCCAGTCCACCGACGGATACTCCGTCGCCAGCATCCCAAACATCTCTTCCAGCGGGCCCTGCACCCCTTTGTTCACCTTGGGAGACGCAAAATAAATGTGCCGCTCCACCTCAGCCGGATGGTAGGCTTCCAGGATAAGCAGCGTCCGCAGCAGCTTCTTCAGCACCCGCTTGTCCGGCCCCCCCAGGTAATTCAACCCGTTCTCGTGAAATGCAACGTCCATCGCGTGAACGCTCCCATCCTGTCCAAGGCCTACAGCATCAATCTCGCCCTGCTTCAGGAATTGGCCGCCATCCTTCGTCCCCTTGAACACACTGCCATCCGGGTCGAACCTTTCGCGCATCCCGCGAAAACGTTCCTCCAATTCACCCTCGCCCAGCAGCTTCCCCCAATGCTCCGAGACCTTCCAGTTGGCCTGCACCACCCAGCACTGCTGAACGTGCCGGAGGAAAGAACAACACAGCGATTCCCCCATCTCGATTTTCATTCGGTCAATCCTCTCCCATAAACTACCCGGATTATACCGCCCATACCCGGCTTCCTTTACCAAGCCGAAGGCCATCTCCCTATCCCCACCCCAAAATTACTGACACTTCCCCCTTGCCAACCCTGCTGCCGCCTGTCTACCTTTTCTTCATGGGCCATTCCGTACCCAACCTCAAGCGCCCGGGCCACCGCCCACTTTGGGACCAACCACCGCACCAAGTTGGAATGTCCCAAAAATGTCTCGAAATGTCTCAGGATGTCGCAGCATGACTCAATCCACGTCTCAAACTGGCCCCCAAAATTCCCCAAAACGCCCCCGGAAACACCGTCAAATGACGGCGCCCAAGCACGAAAAGCGTCAAATGTCTCACCAGTTAAAAAATCGGCAACTCTCTCGGCGCAAGCTGGAAGTCATCTGGGAAATGTCCCGCGCCCGGACCATCACTGAGGCAGCAGCGGCCACCGGCGTCAACCGCCGCACCATCCATCGTTGGCTCCACGACGACCACTTCTGCGAAGCCCTAGCCGAGGCGCGTGGCCTTCACACCATGGAACTTCGTCGGCAGTTGCACACCCTCGTTGACGCCTCACTGTGGCACTTGCTCCAGGCCACCAATGACCCCGATCCAGCCATCCGGATCCGCGCCGCCCGCGCTGGCCTGGATTCCGTGCGCCATTTCGCCGAATGGGAACACATCCAGGACGCCCTCCGCAACTCCCCGGACCTCATCCATCCCGGTGCCACCCAACTTCCCGAACCGGTTGCTGCGCCCTCCTATGCAGCGGCCCTGCCTCATCCCCCAACCCCGCCCCTTGCCATCCCGCCGCCGCCGGGAGTAGATTAACCCCGTCAGTCGGCCCCGGAGGAGACTTGGCCGGCCCTATCTAATACCGCTAGGAGGATCCCATGAGCGACGCCCCCGTTAGCCTCCGTGACTACGAAGCCCGTGCCAAGCTGACCCTTCCCCACAACCACTGGGAGTTCATCGAAGCCGGCGCCATGACCGAGTCCACCACCCGGCGCAACACCTCCGCCTTCGAGGACCTCAAGCTGCGCCCCCGCTTCCTCCGCGACATCGAGAACCGCAAGCTCTCCACCACCATCCTCGGCACCGAGATCAGCCTCCCCGTCATGGTCTGCCCCGCCGGCGGACACAAGCTCGCCCACCCCGACGGCGAGCTCGCCACTGCCCGAGGCGCTGGCATGTCCGACACCCTCATGATGCTCAGCACCTCCTCCCACTACCCCATGGAGCAGGTCGCCGAGGCCGGCGCCGGCCCCAAGTGGTTCCAGCTCTACCACCGCGGCTACGAAGTCACCGAGATGCTCGTCCACCGCGCCGAGGAAGCCGGCTTCAAGGCCATCGTCCTCACCGTCGACACTCCCGTCCCCAGCCCCAAGGAGCGCGACGTTCACAACCACTACGAAAACCCCTTCCCCCTCGGCAACTTCATGGCCTCCGCCGAGCAGGCCGCCGCCATGAGCGGCACCGACGAGGCCCCCAACTGGCGTCCCGCCCAGGTCCCCGCCCTCAAGTGGGATGAGCTGGAATGGCTCCGCGGCCTCACCTCCCTCCCTCTCGTCCTCAAGGGAATCCGTACCGCCGAGGACGCCCACATCGCCGTCGAAAACGGCGTCAACGGCATCCTCGTCTCCACCCACGGCGGCCGCCAGATTGACCAGACCCTCGGCGCAGTCGAAATGCTCCCCGAGATCGTCGAAGCCTCCCGTGGCCAGGCCGAAGTCTACCTCGACTCCGGCGTCCGCCGTGGCGCCGACGTTCTCAAGGCCCTCGCCCTCGGCGCCCGCGCCGTCGCCGTCGGACGCCCCCTCTACTGGGGCCTCGCCGTCGCCGGAGCCGAAGGCGTCCACGGGATGCTCGAAGTCCTCCGCCGCGAGCTCGACCACGACATGGGCGCCTGCGGCCAGACCGACGTCGAAGAACTTGAGCCTGGCATCGTCCACGTCCCCCAAGGCTGGGGCACCTTCGGCGCCACCAACATCCCCTAATCCCGCGGCCCTGCATACGTTCAAGCGAACGGGGAAGGTCAACCGTATGGGCGGACCTCCCCCGTTCGTCTTGGAATCATCGAATTAAAGGAAACACAGGATGCCGCAATTCCGTTTTCGTTGGTTTCCACCCACGTTGATCGGGGTATTCATGGTCATCTCCGGTTGCACCCAGGCAGAGCCAACCGCCACGCCCGATATTCCCCAGTTGGTCGCCGAAGCCGTCGCGGCCCTGCCTACCCCTACCAACGCCGCAACCCGGGCTCCTGCACCGACCCCTACATCTGTCCCGACTCCATCACCCGTTCCCACGGCCACCCTGGCTCCCACGCCTCCGCCAACTTCAACCCCCACCCCCGAGCCGGAACCAACCCCAACTCCCAACCCGGCCCTGATGTTGCCACCCCAGGCATCGCCACCGGCGGCGGCATTGGAACCCCCCACCTACTCCCCCAACGCCCATCTGGACAGCTATCGACACATCGTCGACATTACGTTCGGACCGGCAAGCCAGGAACCAGGTTTTTCCGGTTCCATCAGGGGCGATTTTCAGGCTCCCGATCGCTTCACTTGTAGCGAACAGTTCGGTTTTGGGGGCCTGACCTTTCCCGGCGACAAGGTGGTGGTTATCGGAACTGAAGCCTGGATAGATACCGGCGACGGCTGGCACACCGCCACCATCGACGACCCGAAAATTCTCGACGTTGTCGATTCCTGTGCCGCTTGGCCCCTGTTCTGGGAGGATTTCGACGTGGCCACCTTCGCAGAAGTAGAAGGGCAACCCGACGAACTGAACGGAGTCCCAGCCGTCCGTTATGACCTCAAGGAAGTCTTCGATGTCCTGGATGCCCTTCCCTTGCCCATAACGGGATCGGAGGAGCTTTCTCTCATCGAAGAGTTCACCGTATGGGCCGCTCAGAAGGACAAATGGATGTTGGCTCTGGCTTTGGGCTTCTCGGGTGACGCCGATGAGTTCGCCGAGTTCATGGAGTCGGACATGTTCGAGGCCAGCGAAGGGGAACAGTTCAGAATGACCTTCTCCGCCGAAATCTTCGACCTGAACAACCCCGACATCCGCGTGAGACCGCCTTCACCCTAGATCCCTTTTTGGCAGTGGTTCACCTGGAAACGCCGAACTACTGCGTACCCGGCAGTGCGGCCGCTCCCCTAGTCCCCCGTCGCCGCCACAGCCTCTCCAGCCCGTATCGCCGCGAAGAACTCCCCCACCAGCCGGTTGAACTCCGCCGGCTGCTCGTAGTGCGTGGAGTGCGCCGCCCCCGGAACAACCTCCAGCCGCGAGTTCGGAATCAACCGTTGCGCCGCCTCCATCACATGCACCGGAAAGATCAGGTCCTCCTCCCCCACCACCAGCAGCGTCGGCACCGTAAACCCCGCCAGGTCCACCGCCTGCGGCCCATCCGGGTTCCTGAACAAAGGCGACACCACGCTGATCGGCATCGGCGGATTCAACGCCCCGATCTGCCGGAACAGCACCACCCGGTTCGGATGGTCCCGAATGAACCCCTCCGAAAGCGCCCGTCCCAGCGGGTGTTCCGGCGGATGCACATCCTTCAGCAAGTCCACCACCGTGGGATCGCCAATCCCTCCCGTCGTATCCCCCAGCACCAGCCCCGACACCCGCTCCGGATGCCGCAGCGCGAACCCCAGGTTGGTAATCCCTCCCATGGACTGCGACACCAGGAACGCCTTCTCAATCTCTAGGTGATCCAACAAAGCCTCCAGGTCATCCACGAACCCCGCCGGGCCCGGCCCTCCCGGAACATCCGCCGTTAACCCCCACCCCCGGTGGTCGAACACCACGCACCGGTAATCATCCTGGAACGCCGCCACCTGCTGGAACCAGCTAAAATGGTTCCCGCCCCGCCCGTGCGCGAACACAATCACCGGCCCTTCCCCAAACTCCTCGTAATAAACCTCAATCCCGTTAACCGCCGCTCTCGCCATGCTCCCTCCTCGTTCTCACCTGTCCAAGTTACCCCTGCTCATGCCGTACCCACAACCATCCCCAGCCTCAGCGGGTTTGGGGGATGAATCCCCAACGTGCCCCCGACTCACACCGGCCAACCCTCCTGCCGGTACGCCATATCCCAGAACATGAACTCATACTGGCTGCTCACCAGGAACGCCTCCCGCATCGCCTCCCGCTCTGCCGCGCTGCAATCCAGCGCCATCCGGTCCACGAAGCTCCGCCACGCCGCCACGCTGTTCTCCAGCAGCCCCGCCACGTATGCACCCGTCCATTTGGAATACAGTGGATGCTCCGACGCCCCCACCTCATCCTTCAACAGGTGGTACGTCCACGGGCACGGCAGCAGTGCCGCCGCCGTCGGCCCCAGCCCATGCAGCGAAGCCGTCACCAGCATGTGATTCACATAAGCCGTATTCGTCGGAGACCGTCCGATGGCCTCGATGTCCGCCATCGTCACCCCCGCCTCCTCCATCAACGAGTGATGCAGCGGCCGCTCCACCGGCGTCAAAACCCTATGGGAAAGTTCCCCCACCAGCCCCGAGTCCGGCGCCTTCGCCAAGGCCATCGCCACAGCCCGCGCAAACCCCTCCAGGTACTGGTAGTCCTGCGTTAGGTAATACCGGAACTTCTCCACCGGAAGCGTCCCGTCCTTAATCTCCCGCAAAAACGGATGCGAGAAAATCCGCTCCCAGGTCGGCTCCGCCTCCGCCCTCAACTCCTCGCTAAAACTCGCCATACTCCCCCATTCTTATGACAATGGCTCCCCTTCCCGCCAACCCCGCAACCAACCCAAACTCAGGGGGTTTGGGGGATTCATCCCCCAACGTAACTCCCCGCTCACCCTTCCCCGGTCGGAAACCGACCTCACGTGACCCGGCGCTCCTACTCCCCTCTCGCCCCCTTCAACGGACTCGGCACCATAACCACCGCCCGCCCCGCGCACGTCTGCACCCCATCCTGGTTCTCCAGCCACACCCGCAGCTTCACCACCGCCCGCCCGTCTTTGGTATCCACCTCCACCACCACCCCGTGCGCCGTCACACTGTCCCCCCCGTAGACCGGCTTCAGGAACGTCACCGACAGGTCTCCCCCCTGCCGGAAGTCCGCCCCGAACCGCCGCGCCAGAAGTTCGTGCAGGAACGCAAACGACATCTGCCCTGACGCCACCGGACGGGTCAATCCCATCTCCCGCGCCCTCGCATCGTCTGTATGGATGTTCACCGGAGGCGGCCCGTTTCCTTCCTGCCCGGCCGCGTCCTGCCCCACGTACTCAAACCGGTCAATCGCTTCCTGGGTGATGACCTTGACAGACCCAACCAGTTCCTCCCCGGATTTGATGTTAACGGTCACACCGCTGCTCATGACCCCGACTCCAATCCCCCGATAAGGAATGTATGCTCGCTCCGTACAATCTCCCGCCCGTCCTCGTCAATCGCCAGCGTCTCCACCACCAGCCACCACCGGCCCCGCCGCTCGTACTTCTCCCGAACCCAGCCGGACACCTGCACCCGCTTCCCCACAATCGGCGGATGGAAATACCGGTCCCTGTGTTTCGCGCTGATAATGGGTACTGTCCCGTGCTTCCGCCGCAGCACCTCGATATACTCCTTCACCGCGATATGCGGAAACCCCGCCTCGGGATACCCAACCGCTTCCTGAAACTCCGTAAGCAGCTCTTGGGTAACCACATACTCCAAATGCCCCAACTGTTCATCCACCACCAACCCGTCAAACACCGCATTTCCGCTGCCAGTCAACGCTCCTGTCTCCATATCTCAGATGAACACTCCCCCGGCCAAAACTAGGGGGGTTGGGGGATGCACCCCCCAACATAACCCTACCCACCCCCAACCAGCCGCAAATACTCCCCCCAATCCCCGTCCGCCCCCTCGGAGTCTCCCAGCTCCCGCCGCACCAGGCTCCGCCCCCGGAACGCATCTGCCAAATCTCCCTTAAGGACAATCGCCGCACCGAACGACGCCTCCGCCTCCGCCAATCGCCCCAGGTTCGCCAGCGCGTTCCCCTTACCCAAGTGCGCCGAAGGTAACCCCGGATCAAGAGCCAGCGCCCGCTCAAACTCCCCCAGCGCCGCCTCGTAGTCACCCAGGTCCGCCCGGGCAATCCCCCGGTTGGAATACAACCCTCCCGACTCAAACCCCGCCCGCAGTGCAGCGTCGAAGTCCTCCAGAGCCCCCGCAGGATCGCCTCCGTTCCGCCGCGCTATCCCCCGGTTGTACAGCGCGTTGGCAAACGTCGGCACCAGCCGGATCGCCTCGTCGTACTCCGCGACGGCCTTCAGATACTCCCCCAGATCACTGTAAAGGTTCCCCAATGCATACCTGTAATCTGGATCACTCGGCCGCAGCTCAATCGCCTTCGTGTAGTACTCCAGCGTCCGCTCCCGGTCCCCCATATCCCGGAAGGCAATCCCCAGGTTGTAGTAGGCGTTGGACATCTGCGGATTCCATTTCAGCGCTTCCTGGAAGTCGCTAATCGCCTCGTCGTAATGCTTCAGCGATGCGTGGGCCACCCCCCGCGCGTAGTAGAAGTCCCCGTCCTCCGGCTCCAAGTCTATCGCCTGATTGTAGTCCAGGATGGCCCTTTCGTACTCCCCCATCTCCCGGAACGCCACCCCCCGCGCGTAGTGGGCCGCCGGATAGTCCGGCTCCACCCGCAGAGCCTCGGAATAGTCTTCCACCGCTTCTCGGACCGCTCCCATCCGACGCCGTGCCAGCCCCCGGTAGTAGTACGCCGGAGCCAGCGAAGGCTCCATCTCCAACGCTTGGTTGAAATCGGACACAGCTTCCGCCAACATCCCCCGCTGGTAGTAGAAGTGCCCCCGCTCCAGGTAATCGTATTCCGATGGTGCCTCAGCCATACCCTCTGCTCTCAGAAACCTCCCTATGCTCCCCGGAAAGATAGAACATCCCCCCAACACCGTCAACTGGACAATTGAGGGGGTTTGGGGGACTCGTCCCCCAACGTAACCTCATCACCCCAACTCCACCTCGTACATCAGATACCCCGAATCCCCCATCCCCAGCCGCTCATACACCCGCTGCGCTGGAATGTTCTCCTTCGCCACGTACAGCCGGATACCCTTCACGTCTCCCGCCGCCAGCGCCATCTCCCGCACCCGCTCGTACAGCTTGGAATAAACCCCCACCCGCCGGAACTCCGGCTTCACATAAACAGACTGGATCCACCAGAAAAACCCGTTCCGCCAGTCGCTCCACTCCGTCGTAATCATCAGTTGTCCGGTAATGGCCTCCCCAACCTCCGCCACTAGGTAAAACCCCAACTCCCGCCGCCGGACGATCGCCGCCACCCCCTCCAGGACAACTGCCGGCTCCAGCTCCTTCCCCTCCGTCTCCACCGCCATCGCCCGGTTGAACGCCGCAATCGTGGCGATATCGCCCTCAACCGCCTCCCGCACTGTTATATTTGTCCCCGGATTGCCCATGCTCGGATAACCCTCCTTCCGCCCAACCTAACCTCGGCCGCCAACCATGTCAAACGTGAAAACCCCAACGGAGCAGCCCGCCATGCCTGACACCCTCAAGCTCGAAAACATCCGCTACCTCGTCACCCTGGACCCCGGCCGCCGCATCCTCACCGACGCCTCCGTCCTCATCGAAGGCAACCGGATAACCCACGTCGGAAAGACCTCTGACCTTTCGGACACCCCTGCCGACCGCACCATCGACGCCCGGCATTTCGTCGTCACCCCCGGCTTCATCAACGGACACATGCACATCAGCTATGCCCACGCCGTCCGCGGCCTCTTCCCTGACGACCTCGGCCCCGCCTACCTCCCCAACGTCTTCATCCTTCAGGCCGCCATGACCCCCGATGAGGAATACCGCACCTCCCTACTTGCCATCACCGAGCTTCTCAAGTACGGCACCACCACCTTCCTCGACCCCGGCTCCACCAAGCACCTCGACGCCTGCCTCCCCGCCTACCAGCAGAGCGGATGCCGCATCATCGTCGGCTCCCATGCCTGCGACCTCTCCAACCCCCTCAACCTCCCCGCCTCCGACACCGTCCACGCCATCCGCGCCATGGAGCAGACCATCGCGGACTACCACAACGCCCTTGACGGCCGCGTCCGCGCTTGGACCATGCCCTTCGCGCCCCCCTACTGCTCCCCCCAACTCCTCACCGGAGCCAAAGAACTCGCCGACGACCACGCCACTGGAATGACCACCCACTTCAACTTCAACCCCCGCGCCGCCGCCGAATGGATGCAGCAGCACGGCAAGCTCCCCTCCGAATACTTGGAAAACCTCGGCGTCCTCGGCCCCAACGTCCTTCTCGCCCACGTCCTCGGACTGGACCCCGCCGAAGTGGATACCCTGGCCGCCACCGGGACCAATGTCGTCGTCTGCCCCACCGCCGCCCTCAAAGGTGCCTCCGGAATGACCCGCACCGGACTGCTCCCCGAGCTTCTCGCCGCCAACGTCACCGTCGGACTCGGCACCGACGCCGGCAACAACTCCAACCTTCTCGAGACCCTACGCTCCATGTACCTCGTCGCCGTCCTCTACAAGGACGCCCGCCAGGACTGGCAAATGATCCCCGCCGAGAGCGCCCTCGAGCTCGCCACCATCGGCGGCGCTCAGGCCCTCGGCCTGGACTACGAAATCGGATCAATCGAAGTGGGAAAGAAGGCCGACCTCGTCCTCTTCGACACCCAGCGCGCCGAGTGGAGCGCCCTCCACAACCCCGTCAACTCCCTCGTCTACAGCGCCGACGGCCGCAGCGTCCACACCGTCATCATCGACGGAAACATCGTCGTCCAGGACCACACTCCCACCTTCGTCGACGAACAATCCCTAATCCCCCAGGTCCAGACCGACGGCCAAAACCTCCTAACCCGAACCAACCTCTCCTTCCCCCCACGCTGGCCCATCCTCTAACCCCTGCGGGACTCGGACACCTCCACAACACAACGACCGTCATTGCAGCTCCTCTTCTTCCCTGTGGAGGCAGGGACACATGAACTACCCCCTCAACCGACTCAGCCATAGCAAGCTTCCTTCCGTGCTCCGCCCGCCTGTATCGTCCCGGCTCAGGGGCGCCCTACCCTTATCGAAGCCTAGTTAGACTGAGCCCAATTGGCCTAAGAAATTATTTCCATCGGGCCACTAAGTTCGGCAACTGGGAAGCTTCAACGCAGCGCGGATGGACATTCGTAGAGGCCATTGAATACAATGCCCTTGTCCCCAAGGGGCATCGACGGGAGACAGAGAACAGTTGGAATGGATAACTCTCCCTTAAGTAACGATGTTCTTAGCGTCACATCACCGATTGAGGTTCCTCCAGAAAGCAGGCAATTAATCGCATTATCGCCGGCCCAACTACGGATAAGAGGCGTCTATAACCATATCACCACTGCCGGAGTCGCCTGCTTGGGTATGTTCGTACCTCTCCTCGCCCTGCTGGTGGTTCCCTCCGAATGTACTCCCCACTTCCAATTCTATTTGGCAGCTACCATCATCATAGGTATAGCGGCTGTAGCCCTTTTGGGATACGCTTTTGTCGGCCAACGCAAGGAAGATAATTTGCTAGCTCGTGGGTCGGTTTCACCCTGACCCATGAAGGTGGGGTTGGAGGAAATACATGAAAATTGACTGGGTAGGACGCGGGTATGTAGTCAGAGAAGGGAAGGGGGAAGATGGCTCCAATTACCGCATAATGTGGTTTCTTTTGGAAACGCCCCTGAGCTCGGGTTTAGTGGGGCCACCTGCTTTGGTCTCGGGCAAGTACATAACCTATAAAGACGACCAACAAATTTCGGAACACGAAACGCTGGCAGAAGCGATGGCCTCCATTGAAGGGAAGTGATGGATTTCAAGGATTTCCACACAGCCCATTTGAAACCTTACCCTGTGATATTGGGGAGGTACACCCACAGGGTTCTTGATGGCCGAATGCTCGAGGGACAAGACTTTTCCCCATTATCGCCGTAGGGCATGCACCCATCAGTCTACACGCAGACCCGAAACAACCTTGCGTTTGGAACTAGAAATCAGTGACGAAAGAAGCCGAGGTGATCACAAATTGTCGAAGTTCCAGAGCCACGGGACAGTTGAAGACGTAAGTGCCTTCCTCAAGGGAAAGGCCCGGGAATAAACGAAGACCCTCCAAGCCCCATTTAATCCACGGCCCCTACCCCACCCCCACCGTCACCGACCGCGTCGTCCCCCCGAACGTCGGCACCCACGACGAATGCTTCCCCGGCCCACCCAGCACGATGATCGCCAGGTCCTCCCGCGCCCCCACCATCGGAACCGGCCCCTCCGGCACCCGCCCGAACCGCTCCAGCATCGTCTCCTCCGTGTACCGCTCCAGCGGTACCCGCGCTCTTGAGTGCAGCCAGTCCCGCACATCGTCCTTGCTCAACCCGTCCCGCGCAATCGTCGCCGCATGCTCCGGGCCCAGCGCCAGCAGCGTCTCCCCGCCCGTGTAGGCGTTGTTCGCCCCCGTCACCGCCATCGCCCCCGCCACGATGGTCAGAATGTCCTCCGCCGAGCTCCCCGTGTGGTCGTTGATATTATGCGGCGGCTCCCCCGCCACCACCGTAACCGTGCTCTGCTCTGGAGAGAACCCCCGCTCCACGTGCAGCGGCTCCCACGGGTTCCCCTCCTCGTTCTCCGCCACGCAGTAGCCGTACTTTGACGGTGCCCCTTGGGTGGACATGTCCCCCGACCCGGGGTAGGCTCCTCCCACGTTCAGCAGGATCAGCCGGATGGCCCGCCCGATCACCGCGTTGGATCGCCACCCCGGCCCGTATGCCCCCGACCCGCTGTTCATCCCCAGTTTCTCCCGTATCGGGCCGTTCACGATGACCAGCGGCGCGCACGGATGCGTCGTCGCCTGGATCGCGTACAGGTTGAACGCCGGGTCCGTCATCGCCCGCACCGCCGCCACCACCACCGGAAAATGCTCCGGCCGGCACCCCGCCATCACCGCATTGATGGCGATCTTCTCCAGCGTCGCCTCCCCCCAGTTCGGAGGCACCTCCATCTTTCCTTCGGAACCGTCCAGCCTTCCGGGCCCCCCGGCCAGCATTGCCTCCACCCGCCCCGGCGTCGGAGGGATCACCGGCAGCCCGTCCCCCCAACCTCTGGCCAGGAACAGCTCCTGCACCGCCTCGTACTCGTCAGCAACCTCAACCTTGGCAGAAACAAACTCGACCAACGCCGTCTCCTGTCCCCTCGCCGGTGCCCTTCCCCGCAGCCAACCCAAACTCAGGGGGTTTGGGGGATTCATCCCCCAACGTAACCCCTCCCGTCGTTCCTGCGTAGGCAGGAACCCATCGGACGTCCCCACAGCCTTGGTAGCCGGACCAAACCTCTCCCCCGCCGCATTAACCCACCGTCAGCCCCGAAACTACCAAATCCAGCAGCCCATCCGCCTTGGAAACCACCGCATCCCCTTTGATACCCCCAATCGGATGCTGCGTGATCGCCATCGGCAGCTCCGGCAACCCCAGCGCCCGCTTTTCCGTCTCCCCCAGCCGCACGAACAGATGGCTTCCCACCGTCACTGTTGGAACCCCCCGCCGTTCCAGTTGCACTGCATCGTGGATACTCCACGACGTGCAGGACCCTCAATCCGCCAGCCCCACCACCGCAATGTCAACGGAGGCCGCCATCTCGTCTATCACCGCTTCCGTCGCCGGTTCCGATGACGTCGGCTTCCTTCTGTACATAACGCCGCTGATCTCGTATTTATCCCTCAGCAGGTCCTCCAGCCTCCCGAAAAGCACATCCCCGTTGGGTTTGCTGTTCCACAGAAACCCCACCGTCTTCCCCCGCAGGTCTTCCGGCCTCAGCGCCAGCTCCCGCTCCAGCTTTCGGGGTGGAGCTGTCGGGTCCAGCACAAAAATCCTGTTCTCCGCTTCTCTATTCGCCATCCTTCAACTCCCTAGTGGTCCCCCTGTTCCCCCACTTCCTGCCGTGAAACCCAATCTGAAGTGAAGCCTATTTCCTCCCCCCAACCCTGTCAACCGCAACACCTCCATCGGTTTGACAGTACAATCACCTGATTCTAAACTAGCTGGTGGACATCGGACGGGAGGGTCCCCGATGTCCGTGGAGGGCTGGCCTCATCGACCGGCTCCCTTTCTCTACGCAATCAATTAATCACGGGGAGGAGAACCGAAATGGTTACCGTTGAACCAACCCGGGACGTCGTTTCCGGGTTATACCAGACCCTTGACCGGCATCTCGGCATTGTCCGACAAAGCGTCAACCGCCCCCTTACCCTGACCGAAAAAATCATTCTTTCCCACCTTGACGACCCTGAGCAGACCGACGTGGTCCGCGGCGAGTCCTACGTTAACCTTCGCCCCGACCGGGTCATCCTTCAGGACGTCTTGGGACAGAGCGCCGTCCTGCAGTTCATGCAGACCATGCGCCCGGCCACCGCCGTCCCCACCAGCATCCACTGCGACCACCTCATCCAGGCCCGCGTCGAAGGCTCTTCCGACCTTCGCGAGTCCCTGCTGGAAAACGACGAGGTCTACAACTTCCTGCGCTCCGCCGCCGCCAAGTACGGCATGGGATTCTGGGGGCCCGGCGCCGGAATCATTCACCAGGTCGCCTTCGAAAACTACGCCTACCCCGGTCAGATGATGCTCGGCACCGACTCCCACACTCCCATGGGCGGTGGACTTTCCTCCATCTCCGTGGGCGTGGGCGGAGCCGACGCCGTCGAGGTAATGGCCGGCCTTCCCTGGGAAGTCCTCTATCCCCGCATCGTCGGCGTCCATCTGACCGGCCAGATGAGCGGCTGGACCGCCCCTAAGGATGTCATCCTCTACCTAGCCGGCGAACTCACCGTCTCCGGCGGGACCAACGCCGTCATCGAGTACTTCGGCCCTGGTTGTGCCTCCATCAGCGCCACCGGCAAGGCCACCATCACCAACATGGGCGCCGAGTTGGGAGCCACCACCTCCGTTTTCCCCTATGACGATCGCATGTCCCGCTACCTCCAGGCCACCAACCGTGGAGAGTTGGCCGAGCTCGCCGACCAGTACAGGCACCTGTTCGCCGCCGACCCCGAGGTCGAGGCCAACCCGGAGCAGTACTACGACCGCATCGTGGAGATTAACCTCTCTGAGCTGGAGCCCCACCTTGTCGGCCCCCACTCCCCCGACCGCGCCCGCCCCATCTCCCAGATGGCTGCAGAGTTGGAGCAGGACAGCGGCTTGGTGGATACTATCTCCTCGGCTCTCATCGGCAGCTGCACCAACTCCTCATACGAGGACATGAGCCGCTCCGCTGACGTGGCCGAGCAGGCCAAGGCCCGCGGCATCAAGGCCGCCGTTCCCTTCATGGTCACCCCTGGATCCGAACAGGTCCGCGCCACCATCGAGCGTGACGGCCAGATGCAGTCCCTACAGGACATCGACGCCACCGTGCTTGCCAATGCCTGCGGTCCCTGTATCGGCCAATGGCGCCGACAGGGAGAGGATGTTGGAAGGGCCAATACCATCGTCACCTCCTACAACCGGAACTTCCCCGCCCGCAACGACGGCGAGGCCTCCACGATGAACCTCATCGGCAGCCCCGAAATCGTGACCGCCCTCGCCCTCGCCGGACGCCTGTCCTTCAACCCCTTGACCGACACCCTCACCGCCGCCGACGGCTCCGAGTTTATGCTCGAACCCCCCAAGGAAGCCCCCGAAGTCCCCTCCCAGAACTTCGCCGCCGGAACCTCCTCATACGAGGCCCCCCCCGAGGACGGCAGCGACATCGAGTTGACCGTTGACCCCAACAGCGAGCGCATCGAGCTGCTCCAGCCCTGGGAGGCCTGGGACGGTAACGACCTCCTCGACATGCCCGTTCTGATCAAGGCCCAGGGCAAGACCACCACCGACAGCATCTCTCCCGCCGGAGTCTGGCTTCGCTACCGGGGTCACCTCAGCAAGTTCAGCGACAACATGTTCATGGGCGCAATAAACGCCTACAACGGCGAGGCCGGCAAGGGCCGCAACGTCATCACCGGCGAAGAGGGACTGTGGTTCGCCCAGATCGCCCGCGACTACCAGGAACGCGGCATCAAGTGGGTCGTCATCGGCGACTCCAACTACGGCGAGGGCAGCAGCCGCGAGCACGCCGCCATGTCCCCCCGCCTCCTCGGCGGCGGAGCGGTCATCGTCCGCTCCTTCGCCCGTATCCACGAGAGCAACCTGAAGAAGCAGGGCCTCTTGGCCCTCACCTTCCCCGACCCGGCGGACTATGATCGGATCCGCGAGGACGACCGCATCAGCTTGGTGGGCTTGAACGAAATCACCCCCGGCAAGCCTGTCCACTGCATCGTCAAGCACTCCGACGGCACCGAGGAGACCCTCGAGCTCAACCACTCCTACGGCGACAGCCAGTTCGAGTGGTACCGGGTCGGGTCCGCCCTCAACCTCTTCCACCAGTAAGCCGCAGAGTTGGAAGAAACAACCGGCAGAGAAAGGCGGGCCACCGGCTCGCCTTTCCCTTTGCCCTGCAACAGCCTTGCGGTGACCACTATCAGGTAGGGTGCACCAGCTCCCAACCTCGAACAGGCGGGAGGAAATCATGAGGATCACCAGCGTCGAAGCCCATTGCCTCAGCATTCCCATCAAGATTCCCATCAGCGGCGCGGACAACAGCCTCGGCATCATGGTAATCCAGATCCACACCGATGAAGGCATCACCGGGATCGGGATCGGCCGTGACTATGAGCAGCAGGCCACCCGGGAGCTCATCGTCGGCGAACTAGGTCCTTTCATAACCGGCCGCGATCCCCTCGACATCGAGCGCATCTGGCGCGACGCCTCCTGGGACATCAGCGCGTCGTACAAGGCGGCGGCGGGCGTCGTCGCCCGCGCTATCAGCGGCGTGGACCTAGCCCTCTGGGACATCAAAGGCAAGTACCTTAACCAGCCCGTTCACCGCCTCCTCGGCGGAGCCTCCGACTCCATCCCCTGTTACATCACCTTCGGCCTCGCCGTCCTCACCGACGACGAGTTGATTCAACTGGCCCGTCAGGTGGTCTCCGAAGGACACGACCGGATGAAATATCAGGCCGTCGCCGCTGACCGAGGTCAGGACATTTCCGTCGACGCCCGCCGTCTCGAAGCTCTCCGCGACGCCGTCGGGAACGAAGTGATGATCCTCGTCGACGGCAACGCCAAGTACGATTTCTATCACGCCAAACAGCTTCTGAAGCGCCTTGAACCCCTCAACATCGGCTGTTTCGACCACCCCGTCTCCATGCGTGACCCCCGCCTCATGGCCGAACTCCGGCGCACCACCACTATCCCTCTCGCTGCCCGCGCCTACAGCGGCAACCTGTGGGATAACCGGGACCTCATCGCTGGCGGAGCGGTGGACATAATGCACACCAACGTCCTCGACAGTGGCGGCTACACTGGCGGATTGAAGGTCGCCCACATGGCCGAGATGTTCCACCTCCCCATGGCCACCGGCGGGGCCTTCCACCTCCACAACTCCCACATCATCGGCGGCGTCGCCAACGGGCTGATGACCGAGTTCCACCTCGGTTCGTCCCAGACCACCGATGCCGTGTTCGTTAATCCGCCCAGGCCCATCCGTGGCCGGCTCCAGCTCCTCCCTGGCCCCGGCCTCGGACTGGAGCTGAATCCCGATGCCCTTGAACAATACGCCATCCATTAACCCCGAGAGGTAACCCTTGGACCGCATCGTCGACTACCTGAGCTCCTACACCAACGCCCTAGCCTACGAAGACCTGCCCGAGGATGTCATCCACCAGTCCAAGCGCCTCTGGCTGGACACCCTGGGCTGCGCCTTGGGTGCCTTCTCCAGCGGCCCCAGCAAAATCGCCCGGGACGCCGCCCGCCGGGTTTCCAGCACCCGTCCCGCCACCATCCTCTGGAGCGGAGACCCTACCTCTCCCGACCTTGCCGCCTTTGCCAACGGCATAATGATCCGTTACCTCGACTTCAACGACTTCTACCAGGGACCGGAAGCCAAGGAGAGCGGCCACCCCACCGACGGCTTCGCCGCTGTCTTGCCAGCAGCGGAGATTAACGGGCGGGACGGCAAGGCCGCCATTCTCGGCGCGGTGCTCGCTTGGGAGGTCTACGCCCGCTTCGCCGACGCGGCCGCTCTTCGTGACCTCGGCTTCGACCAGGCCATCAACATCGGGATCGCCGCTTCCTGCGGCGCCTCCAAAATGATGAACCTCACCCCCGAACAGACAGCCCACGCCATCGCCCTCACCGCGGCTTCCAACGTAGTCCTCGGCGAAATCCGCTTCGGTAACGTCTCCATGTGGAAGGGCTGCGCCGCTGCCAATGCCTGCCGCAACGCCGTCTTCTCCACCGAATTGGCCGCCGATGGCATGACCGGGCCTTTGGACATCTTCGAGGGCAGCCGGGGGATGGTCAAGGCTGTCACCGGGCCCTTTGAGCTGCCTGAGTTTGGCGGAAACGGCAACCCCTTCCGCATCATGCAGTCCAGTTTCAAGCACTACCCCGCTGGTTCCGTTGCGCAAACCGCCCTGGAGTGCGCCATGAAAATCCGGCCCAGGCTGGACAGCATCGAGGACATCGTTGAGGTCAACATCCAGACTTTTGCCTTCGGGGCCAACGTCATGGCCGACGGGCCGGACAAGTGGGACCCGGAAAACCGGGAAACTGCCGACCATTCCATGCCCTACGTCATGGCCGTCGCTCTGATGTACGGCGAGGTGGATGGCCGCTACTTCTCCGACCGCTACATCCAGGACCCCCAGCTGCGGGCGCTGGTCCACAAGATTCGCGTCGAGGCTTCCGACGAATGCACCCGGGTTTTCCCCGAACAGCGGCTCAGCATTGTCGAAATCGTCACCAGGGATGGCACCCGCCACTCCGAACGCCTCGGCTATCACCGGGGCCATCCGGAAAACCCCATCAGCGACCTCGAAATCGAGGATAAGTTCCGGTCCCTCGCCGATGGGCTCCTTACTGAGCCGCAAACCGAAGAGATAATCCAGCGGGTCTGGCATCTCGACGACGAAAAGTCCCTCGACTCCCTGCTCCAGTTAATGAGGATCTAGCCCGGCATGGACACCACATCAAACAGCCACATCCGCAACCTCGCCATCATCGCCCACGTCGACCACGGCAAGACCACTCTTGTCGACGCCCTCCTCAAGCAGGGACACGCCTTCCAGGAGCGCCAGCAGGTCGGTGAGCTCATCATGGACTCCAACCCTTTGGAACGGGAGCGGGGAATAACCATCCTCGCCAAGAACACCGCCGTCACTTATCGCGGCGTCAAGATCAACATAATCGACACCCCCGGACACGCTGACTTCTCCGGAGAGGTCGAGCGGATAATGAACATGGTCGACGGCTGCCTCCTCCTCGTGGACGCCGTCGAAGGGCCCATGCCCCAGACCCGCTACGTTCTCCGGCAGGCCCTGGAACAGAAGGTTCGCCCCCTGGTGGTAATCAACAAGATTGACCGCCCCGAGGCACGGGCGGAACAGGTTGCCGAGCTGGTCCAAGACCTCTTCCTGGAGCTGGCCACCGACGCCGACCAGTTGGACTTCCCCGTCCTCTACGCCTCAGCCCGCCAGGGATTCGCCGTTGCCGACCCGTCCCAGCCGGGCCGGAACATGGAACCCCTGTTCCAGGCTATTCTCGACACCGTTCCGCCCCCGTCGGGCGACCCTTCCGCCCCGCTGCAAATGCTGGTGGCCGCCCTCGACTACGACAATTACCTGGGCCCCATCGGCATCGGCCGGGTTTCCCGCGGCACCCTCAGGTCCCGCGCTCCGGTCGCCCGCATTCAGCGTGACGGGGACACTCGGACCCACAACCTGGACCGGGTCTTCGTTTTCCACGGCTTGGAACGTCACTTGGTGGAAGAGGCCGCCGCCGGCAGCATCGTGGCCATCACCGGGGCCGGCAACCTCAGCATCGGCGATACCATCGCCGACCCTGAATTCCCCGAAGCCATGCCCTCCATCGCCATCGAGGAACCGACCGTCAAGATGACCTTCGGCGTCAACACATCTCCCATGATGGGCCGGGAAGGTGAATATTGCACCTCCCGCAACCTCCACGAAAGGCTGCTGCGGGAGCTCCGCACCAACGTCAGCCTGCGCGTGGAGTCCACCGCAGCCCCGGACGAGTTTCTAGTTTCTGGAAGGGGCGAGCTGCACCTGTCCATCTTGGTGGAAACCATGCGCCGGGAAGGGTACGAGTTCCAGGTCTCCAAGCCCGAGCCCGTGACTCGCGTAATCGGCGGCCAGGTGCAGGAACCCGTCGAACAGCTCATCATAGACACCCGGGAGGAGTTCATCGGCCCTCTCACCGAGGACCTCGCCGGCCGGCTGGGACAGCTGACCAACGTCCACCACGACGGGGCGGGTAATGTCCGCCTGGAATACCGCATCCCCACCCGTGGATTGATCGGTTTCCGGTCCTTCTTCCTCAAAACCACCCGCGGCAACGGCGTCAACCACAGCCGCTTCGTCGGGTACGAACCCCTCCGCGGCGAGGTCAAGCCCACGCCGGGAGGAGTGTTGGTGGCATCCCAGGGCGGCAGCGCCGTCACCTACGGCTTGCTCAACGCCCAGGGAAGGGGTTCCACCTTCGTCGAGCCCGGCACCCCGGTCTATGAGGGCATGATTGTTGGAATGCACCCCAAGCAGGGCGACATACCCATCAACGTCTGCCGCGAAAAGAAGCTCACCAACATGCGCTCCTCCACCGCCGACATCGCCCAACGCCTCAGTCCCCCGGTCCGCCTCAGCCTTGAAGAAGCCCTGGACTTCATCTCCAACGATGAACTCCTGGAAATCACCCCCCGGACCTACCGGATGCGCAAGCGGGAACTAACCCACGAGGGCCGTCTCAAGCTCCGTCGTTGATCCCCGGTGTCCGGTCGTTCCCCGGCACCGGGCTTTTTACTGACAGACGCCCATAGCCAAAGGGCGCACCTTTCCGGTACGATGGAACAGTCAAATTGCCCGTTTAGTCCACGTTCTGCCGGTTCCTCCGTGGCGGATGCGACAGAATGCAGCAAAATACGACAGAAATAATTTCTTCGCAATCCCCGTTGTGCCTGACGGCTAGGGCCTGCGCGGCGATTTCCGCGGGACTAACCGCTATAAACCCAGGTTTGCTATACTTGGGCCAACCCCATTCCGCCCCCGAAAACCGGTCCCGGCAAACCCGGGAACCACGGATAGAGGAGTTGGCCCATGACCGCCACCGACTTCGCCACCATTGGAAAACCCGTTACCAGGCAGGAAGGCCCCGACAAGGTCTCCGGCACCTTTACCTATTCCGCCGACGTTAACCTTCCCGGAATGTTGTGGGGCAAGGTCCTCCGCAGCCCCTATCCCCATGCCCGCATCCTTTCCATCGACACCTCCCGGGCCGAGGCCATGCCCGGCGTCCACGCGGTCATAACCGGCAAGGACACCGGCGGTATGCGGGTGGGCCGGTCCGTCCGCGACGTCCCCCTGCTCGCCGAGGACGTGGTCCGCTTTGTCGGGGAGAAAGTGGCCGCGTTGGCCGCAGACGATCCCGACACCGCCGAGGAAGCCCTGCTTCTCATCGACGTCGAATACGAGCCCCTGCCCGCCGTCTTCGACCCCGTCGAGGCAATGGACCCCTCTTCCCACAAGGTCCACGAAGGCGATCCCATCTTCGAGTCCGCCTCCGGACCCGTGCAGTTGGATGGCAACATCGGCAACCACTCCGTCTGGTCCAGCGGCGACACCGAGGAAGGTTTTCGCCAGTCGGCCCGCGTCTTCGAACACACCTTCAGCACCACCTGGGTTCATCAGGCCTACATGGAACCCTACGCCTGCATCGTTGACATCGACGAAACTGACCGGATGCAGGTATGGGCCAACAACAAGGTGCCCTACACCCTCCGCGCCCAGCTCGCCGACTCCCTTGGAATGCCCGAAGAGCGCATCCGGGTCAACCCCTGCGGAATCGGCGGCGACTTCGGGGGAAAGTCTCCCGCCATGAACGTTCCCTTGGCATACATCCTGGCCCGGAAGGCCGGCCGGCCGGTCAAGATGATAATGAGCTACATCGAGGAGCTGATGGCCGGCAATCCCCGTCATCCCTCCGTCATCACCATCAAGACCGGCGTAGACGAGGACGGGCGGTTCCTGGCCCGGGAGAGCCGGGTCGTCTACAACGGAGGGGCCTATTGCGGGTTCCGCGGCCGCCCCGGCCTGGCCGGCAGCCGCGACGCCGCCGGCGGGCAGTACCACATCCCCAACTTCCGCATCGACAGCTACATGGTCTACACCAACAACGTCCCCTGCGGCTCCTACCGTGCCCCCGGACAGCCCCAGGTCGCCTTCGCCGTGGAGTCCCACACCGACATGATCGCCCATGAGTTGGGAATGGACCCCTACCAGCTCCGCCTCCTCAACGTTGTCCGCGACGGCCAGATGTGCGCCACCGGAGCCCTCTACAACAACATCCGCGGCGAGGAAACCCTCCAGGCCGCCGCCGAGGCCGCAGGATGGGACTCCCCCAAGTCCGGCCCCTACGTCGGCCGGGGCATGTCCCTGGGACAACGTCCCCAGGGACAGAGCGTTTACTCGGTAAGCGTCACCATGGACCAGTACGGGAAGGTGACCTTCCACACCCTCGTCCCCGAGACCGGCACCGGCTCCCACACCGTCGGGCGTCAGGTGATCGCCGAAGACTTGGGTATCCCGGTTGGCGACGTGACCGCCGTCCAGTTGGATACCGACGGCGGTCCCACTGACAGCGGCGCCGGCAGCGGCAGCAGCGTCGGCGGCACCAACGCGGCTCTGGCGGCTGCCCAGGGTGTGCGCCGCGAGCTGACCCTCATGGGCGCCGAGTTCTACGGCTGGCCCGAGGAGCGGGTCGTGTTCCGCAACGGCCGGGTGTATGTGGACGGGGATACCGAAGGCGGGGTGACCATCGGTGAATTGGCGGGTCGCGTGGTCGCCGCGAAGGGAGAACCGGTAACCTTTTCCATAACCACCCCAGCCGAAGAACCCGACGTAACCTGCTTCTGCGCCCAGGTTGCCGAAGTGGAGGTGGACCCGGAGACGGGGGAGATCAAGCTGAACAAGTTCGTCACCGCCCACGACGTCGGCACCATCCACAACCCCATTACCCACCAGGGCCAGATCGACGGCGCCGTCGTCCAGGGGTTTGGTTACGCTTTGATGGAAGTCCTCCTCGCCGATGAGGGACAGATCTCGACCCTCAGCATGGGGGATGTAAAGATACCCACCATTCAGGACATCCCCGAACTGGTAACCGTCCACGTCGAAGCCCCCGGCGGAAACGGGCCCTTCGGCGCCAAGACCATCGGCGAGCAGCCCCTCCCTCCCGTCGCTCCCGCCATCGCCAACGCCGTATTCGACGCTGTTGGAATCCGGATACAGGACCTGCCCCTCACTCCGGAGAGTATCCTCACCGCCCTGAAGGAAGGGTGATAAAGGAACGGTGATACCCTTCCGGGAATCCGGGTCCAGGCCCGGTAGCAGCCGGTCCGGTAACAGATGGCCCTGACAGGCTACCTGGTCCCCTTCCCGGACCCGGGGGCTTTCGACCTGATGAGCCGCTGGCTTGAGCAGGATGTGGAGGCCGCCGGGCCGGGAACAATATCCGTCCGGGTCACCATGCCCCGAATCATCCGGCACCCGGCGGAAACCGGCGGGCTATCGGCCGACACATCCCATGCCGGGTTCGCCCGGAAGAAATTGGAATTGTTCCGTCACTGCGGGGGAGCATGGATTCCGTTGTCGGAATCGGTGACCCCAAGCCCGGAAGCCGCCGAGGAGATAACCTGGACTGTAACCGGCCCCGGTCTTTACCGGACCAGGCTGACCAACATGGGAGGAATGGAGGGTCAGTTCTCCTTGGACTGCCGTTTCCGGCCAGGCTGACTCCCAGGGACCCGCTTTCTTCCATCCGGTCGCAGCAGCAGCCGGATGTTTCCTTGCAACTTGACCCAGACCCTTGGTTTCAACCAGTCCGTTGTACGTCACTGCCCCGACGATAAAGCAACGTTTTCCCGGAAAACTTGACAGGATACTCCACCCTTCATAAACTCAAACTCACCAAAGTAGCCGGCAGCGACAGACGGGAAGTTGAGGCGGGCCGCGGAGAAAATGATGGCTGACGGCAACACACCCCCGCCCAGGCAGTCCCTTTGGCAGGGACTGCGTCATCATCTCCGCAGCACCCTGGTCGTCGGGCTGCTCATCTTCATACCCATCGCCATCACCTACTGGCTGCTTGTTTGGGTATTCGAAGTCATCGACGGCATCCTCCGGCCGGCCTTTGAGGAAGGTCTCGGATGGTACATTCCCGGGTTTGGGTTCGCGGCCCTCGTCATCCTCGTCTACCTCGTGGGGCTGGTCTGGAACAAGCGCATCGGCCGCCGCATCATTCAGACCGGACAGCACTATCTTCTGAATTTCCCGGTGGTCGGCGCCATCTACGGCCCAGCCCGTCAGCTCATCGAGTCCTTCGGGGGCAACCGCACCGCCGGTTTCAAGCGGGTGGTTCTAGTCGAGTATCCCAGGGACGGTGCTTGGATGGTGGGGTTCCTGACCGGAATCTCCAACGTTACCCCCGGAGACCTGATGGGAGTGGTCTACCTCCCCACCGCTCCGACCCCCAACTCCGGTTGGGTAGCCATCATCCCGGTCCGGAACATCTACGACACCGACATGAACGTTCAGCAGGCGATGACAATGGTGCTGTCCGGCGGCATTTCCTCTCCTCCCCAGATCGACCTGAAACTGATCGACCCCCACGAAATGCTTGCCCATATCGAGCAGTCCCTTGACCCCAACCACAACATGGTGGCCGGAGCCTTCCGTCTCCCCTTCCTGAACCGTGGCAACGGCAACAGCGGCAGGAATCCGCGTTAAGCTGCTGGTAAACAGCCTGCCCGTCAGGACCCGGGTGGGGTCACCCGGATCGTGATAATGTCGGTGCCGTGGTACTGCTGGTGCCTGACGGATGACGCGTAGTTGCGGAGCAGGCGCAGCGATAGTTCGTTTTCCACCATTCCTTCCACTTCATGCTGCTGGAGCTGGCTGACCTGGTCCTCAATGTTGGCCCCGCTTCCGCCGCCGATGAACTCCAGGTCCGCGGACTGCCCTTCGCCGGAGGCCAGCACGATTAACTGCCGCTCCTCTTCCTCCACCTCGTCCCCTTCCAGGTCCAGCGGAGCCAGGGTCAGCAGGGTTTCCTCCGCGGCAGCCCTCAGCCGTTCCTTCATCGGCTCGCCCCAACCCCTCCGGTCAGCAAACCTGATAATGAACCCGTCCAACTCGGGCAGCGAGCCGGCGTCCAGGCGGGAGTGGAAGCGCATCCTCCTGGAATTGGTTAGCTCCAGGTACAGGATCATCAGGACAGCGGCCAGCCCGCCGGTGGTCACCCCGCTTTTCAGCAGGGCGCCCAGGACCGGTCCCAGGTCCGGCAAGCTGAACAGCCCAAACTGGAACGACGCTCCGACCCAGAAGCAGACCCCTCCCATCACGATCTTTTGACGGTTTGACTCGTTCTGGACCAGGGTCCGGGCCCCATCCACGAAAAGCGTTCCGGTCACCAGCACCAGGTATCCTGTCATCACCGGGCCCGGAATGGTGCTCAACAGGCCTGAGACCTTGGGCATGAAGGCGGCCAGAATAAAGACGCATCCAATGAAGTAGCCGACCCTGCGGGAAGCCACGCCGGTGATCTGGGTGAAGGCGACTATGCCGGGATGGATGATGTTGGGGACAGCTCCGGCTAGTCCCGCGAAGACGTTGCAGACCCCGGTGCCGGCCATGGTCCCCTGGATCTGGCGGAAGTCCACCGCGCGTTCTTCCCGCCGCGAAGCGCGCTGGAGCCCGATGGCCTCCCCATTCGCCTGGATGGAGATGATCACCCCAAGAAACAGGAACGACGGCAGCAGGGTCCAGAAAGGTACGCCAAAATCGAATCCCAGGCCGGGCGCTTCTGACGGCACACCGATCCAGGAAGCTCGGACCACATTCTCCAGGTCGTAGATGCCCAACGCGGCCGCCACGATGCACCCTCCAACTATCCCGGCAACCGGCGCCCAGAGGCGCAGGACTGCCGACCCCCGCAGGGCCAGGGCAGCTACAATCCCCAGCGTGGCCAACGCCGTCAGGAGGGACGGGACCGCCCGGTCCGGGTCCGCCGTGGCCCGGTCCAGCAACCCGAACACCACGGACGCCAGGGTTATCGACAGGATCATCATCACGATCCCGCCAACCGTCGGAGTAACTATCCGTCTCAGGATGAACAACCACCTGGAGATGACCAGCTGCGCCGCCGCCGTGACCAGCACCAGCGTCGTCAATGTAGCTGGTCCTCCGTCTGCCACCGCAGTGATGCAGAAGGGGATGGAGAACGCGGCGGTAAACATGGGGGCCACCGCCCCGGCCCCCACCGGTCCCAATCGCCGCACCTGCAGGATGGTCGACACTCCAACCACCAGCAGGGATGCAAAGACCATCCAGGTGAGATATGAATGTCCCAGGCCCGATTCCTGGGCAACCACCACCGGCGTCACCAGGAGCGTGGCGGCCGCCAGCGCGGTGAATTGCAGGCCGAACCCCGCCGTTTGCGGCCAGGGAGGATTCTCGTGAGGTTCGTATCGGGGGTTTTGGGAAGGTGCCGCCGCCAAAGTGGTCTCCCTGGTAGGCAGTCAGAGATAGGCAGTTAAAGATCGGTGACTATGTGTCCGCTACCATACCACAACGGGAAAACCCGGCGGGTCTGCCCCTTTGGGGAAGGGATTTTGAAATGGCTCGCTAATAGACCAGGATCTTTGAATGACGGGTAGCAATAGGGGTTGGATTTGCGCTCTGCCACCACAGGGCGGGTTTAACCCACCCCTACCGGGTCATAGTCCGGTTACCCATCACTTCACTCTTGTTGAACTACTAGTTGCGTTCGATGACGCCGCAGGCGGTGCGCCCTCCGGCTCCTCCGATGGGCTGGGTGTTGTGGTCATCCCGGTTCTCGTGGACCACGATGGCAGACCCGTCGTCGTCCATCAGCAACTCTGGACTAACCAGGGTCGTGAAAAGTTCGGCCCGCACGGTACCATCGGCGGCGGCGTAGATATTGGGCAAGTCGCCATTGTCCGGGCCGTCCGGGTTGAGCAGCCCGTGCTGGCGGTTGTCCACGTTGATGTGTCCGCCCGACGCCTTGAAATCGGGCATGCACGTCCCAACCGAGTGGATGTGGATGCCGTGCGGGCCGGGTTCGATGCCTTCCACCATGACGGTCACCAGGAATCCCCCTGAGCCTTGCTGCATGACCACAGTGCCGATGGGGTCCCCCTCCACGTTCCGCATTTCGGCAACATAACGCGCATCACCCCATGTTCTGGCGTCGTTGCCGCACGCTGTGGACACGAGCGCCAGCACAACTGCCACTGTCAAAGCGAAACCCAGGTTCCCCATCTTCCTCTGCATTACGATTCCACCTCCGTCTCACGCCGGCCCGTTTCAGCTTTCCCCGCATGGTGCCCGCTACCATACCACACCGGAGAAATCCGTCGGGTTAATCCCGCGGCAATTTTCCGGTGCAGGAAGGGAAACGCGCACTGGTCGAAAGGAACACGAGGGTCAACAGAAACTGAAAAAGGCCACTAGGAAGGAAGAGCACTGGCTTGATTCGATGGCTCTTTCTTCCACATCCAAGTAGTTCTCTCTAAATGAACCAACCCTAGGGGCGCACCAATGGGATGTGGCTGCTGCTCACTCAGATCTACCAAACGCCTCCAGACCCTGCAAGGATCTACCGATTTGCCACAGCTTCCAGGGCTAATAGGGAATAGATATCCTCTCCAGGTCGACAGCGAAGATTCCATTGGTCCGGGCAACATTCGACAAGGCCCCGAAAGCAGCGGCGCGTATCAAGCGCAAGTCCTTGGAAGCGATCGGTTGGAACATCGGCCCAAACGATGACTCTCTTATTCGGTGTCAAGCTGGGCCTCGTGCTTAGAACCTTGACTTGTTCGTTTTGGCGACGATGGTCGCTTCCGGTCTTCTCCTACCAAAGCTGGGATTGTAGATATGCGACTGGATGTCGTTTACTCCTCGGGCCGGTTGGGTTGAACAATCAAGTCTCGCCACCTCTCTAGGCTTCGATCATCGGATCCAGCGTCTGCCGTAGATTTAAGCAACGCGAGTATTGACGCGGTTTCCCACTCGGAAATGGACCTTAGCAAAGGTGCAATAGCAGCGCGGCGAGACGAAGCATTTCCGATAGCTAAACCATACACTCGAGCGAATCTACGGATATCAGGCATTGTCTTAAGAAGGGTACCAGACACCAACCCTTCTCTGAACTCCGCTATTGCTGCGTGCTTTTGTGGGTCGGTTTCCCTTAGTTCGTTCAAAATGCCCATGCCGATACGGTCAGTGCCTTGAGGCTTTCCCCGAACTTTTCGCCGCGGCCTATTTTGCGCAACATTCTCGAGAGCAGTCGCAATGTCGTTTGCGAATTCTGGGTTTCTGATGAGGCCCGCTAATCGCATCACCGAATCTACCCCATATTGATCCACGAATCGGCTGAGTTCTGCTATGGCCTTGAGGTCTTCGTCTCGGATAGTCATAGATTGATCCTCCTGGCGAACTCCCTAGCAAATGTATGGAAATTCTGCTTAGTCCTAGCGCGTGTGTAGGAAGTCCCGAAAATCGGATTTCCTTCTCGGGCACTCTTGGGGTAGGATCTTGAATAAACGACCTGCGCATCGAATACCGGCCAACCGCTTTGACGAGCTACTTGGCGCACTTCGCTGCGAGAAGTCGTCTCCTCTGGCGAATAGTCTGAGATAGCATTAAACACTAATCCTAGGACTGTCGGGGAGTCACCCGGATATCTGACATCGAGCTCGTTCAACGATTGCTCAAGAAGCGGCAAGCCGATCGTAGAAAGAAACTCAGGTCGGACTGGAACCAAGATGTGATCAGCCACCAAATAGGCGGCTGTCGTCAAAATGGACTCGGTAGGAGCGCAGTCGATTACCACTAAGAAACTATCTCAAAACCCTGAGTTGCCGTTGCCGCCGGTACCAGATTAGGGCGCAGGCCAGTTGGATCAGGCCTATGTAGTTGGATGCCTTCTTGTCGTACCGGACCAGGATCGCCCGGCACTTGGATAGCCAAGCCAGGGTGCGTTCCACCACCCACCGTCGGGCCGGATGGCGTTTCACTCCTGCGGTGTCCAGCTTCTCCTCCCCTATCCGCCGGATGTGCCCCCGGTATCCGTGAGCCGCCACCGCCTCGCGGCCCGTTGGATTGTCGTATCCCTTGTCCAGGCACAGATGCTCAATCGCGGCATCAGGACGCTCCACCACTATGCCATTCAAGGTCATGTCCAGCAGCTTGGTGTCGTGAACATTGGCTCCGGCTACCACCAAGCTCAATGGCCCTCCACCCTGGTCGACCAGGATACTCCGCTTGCTGCCTGCTTTGCCCCGGTCCGTGGGATTGCGGCCTATTGAATCCCCCCAAAACGGGCCTTGCCCATGGCGCAATCGGCAGCCTGCCATTCCCAATCCACACCACCCAGTTCCTCGCACTCCGAGACCAACTCCGCCCAGATGCGCTCCAGCACACCCAACTCCACCCAGCGCTGGAAAGTGCGGTGAATGGTGCTGTCGTCCCCCAGTTCCCGGGGCAGGCGGTTCCAGTGGCAGCCGGTGCGCATGCGGAATATGATGCCGTCCAGGATTCGCCTGGGATGAACCCGCTTCCGTCCCGTAGCCTTGGGAGGGTCCATTTCCAGAATCACCGGGTGAATCTGCTCCCACAGATCGTCCGGAACCTCCCAAATCGTTGCCAAAGTGTCGCTCTTTCCCGTCATCATCCACCGCCTCACCAGATCCCCCTTCATCCTAACCGAACCGGATTATCCCTCTCCCTTTCGACTCCTACCGTTTTGAGATAGTTTCTTAGTAGTTTTCCTCATCCGTTCCAAGCCGAGGGGGAAACTCTCGATTTCTCTGAGATTGAGGTGTCGGCAGTCAGAGAGAAGTAAGAACCACCAATAGAAGAGCGAGCTGTTCAGTGCAGCGACCACGGAAGCCGCGTCGTCAACCCCGGCGAGTCTCAGAGTCTTGACCTGCGTAGATATTTGCTCACCGTCGCGTTCGTTCCAGAAGTACGGAGCGAAATCCATGGACCTAACCCAGTATTGTGGTGCGTTGTGGAAGTAGACTATGCCGCTTCCTCGACGCACGAGGCTGTTACGAATCGGTCGTTGCTTTGCGATGCGTTCCAGTATTGCAGATGCGGGCAACGGCCCAATCTTTGGCACAGTCCCTTCAGGGATGGCCGAAACCTTGTGCAGGGAGTCGAAAACCACAGTGTCGAACAACTGTGGTCGTGACTCGGTGTACCATCGGTTGTAGGCCGTCGAATAAACGTCGCCGATACCATTAACCGCTCTCACAGATAGGGCTATGGTCGCACGGATATGCTCTAAGCCATCAAAGAGCTTGGCGGGACGGTCATCGAAATGGGAGAGCCAGAGGACGCCGCTTTGGGAAATGCTAAATTTCTGAATAGACTCCATTCGGTCCGTGCATGAATAGGAAAGCTGCACAATCATGCCGAATCGTCCGCCTCGCCGTTGACAAGTGTAAGACCGCTCGATAACTAGCGCATATAGGTTACCGCACCGCTCCGTCTCGAACCCTTTCACTTGGTACTCTTTGCGTACCTTGCTGTACTCCACATACGGCGGGTTGCCGATTATCACGTCGAACCCACCATTGCTCATAATTCCGTAGAATTCAACGAACCAGTGAAACGGCTGGTGGCTGGTACGCCAGGCGTCGAATGCAGCGTCCCGTTTGAGATTGACGCCATACTCAGCAGCCAGGTAGCGGTCCAACTCCTCGCGGAGATTGTCTAGCCGAGAGCGTAGAGTCGCTTTATCTACCGCTGTCACTTCTCCCCCCAACACGGTCTGCTGATGCCGGAACTGGTCGAAGGCCCTGCTGGCGACTTCCGCTTCCTCCTGGATGCGGTCGAGAGAAGCCTGGTCTTCGGCAAACATCGCCCGGGCCTGCTGCCCGCGAACAGCACGGCGGACTTCTGGCATGGACCGTTCCTGCCTATCTGCTATGGTCATGGCCCGGCGCACGGCGTCCAGGGAGGTGAAGCCTACAAGAGTATTGCCGGCGCGGATGTTGAAGTCGATGTCCGGCAGCGGCTCTATCTGGTCGTAGCTCTCTAGTTGGGCCACCAGTTTGAGGAAGAGGCGCAGCTTGCAGATTTCCACCGCCTCTTCCATGATGTCCACGCCGTAGAGGTTGTTCAGGACGATCGACTTGAGGATGAAGTAACGTTCGCTGGGGTGCTTTTCCACCTGCGCAAGTATGTCTTTGAAGTCTCTCAAATAATCGGGCCCACGCCGCCTGAGGCGTTCCTCGTCGTCAAGGAACCCTTGCATACCCTCCAGGCTGGCGGTGTAGAGGGGTTCCAGGATATTCAGGGCAGCGAACAGGAAGGCGCCGGAGCCGCAAGTGGGGTCCAGCACCGAGACGTCGCCCAGGGCGCTCCAGAAAGCGCGCAGCAACTCCGGCCCCTCGCTCTGGGCGATAACGTCCCGGGCAAACCGCTCGATGTCCAAGTTCAGGGTTATGAGGTCGTTGATTTCCTGAACCTCGCCGGCCATCAGCTTGACGCTGAGTTCATGGTAGCGCGCGCGGCGGGCCACAACCTCCCGCCAGGTTTCCGTGGGGAGAGCATATTCTTCTGGTGCGGGCCGGTTCCAGCCTCCGCGCTTGGATACATCATCTACTCCGGCGGCAATCTCGTTGGGCAAGTCATGTGGCGCATCCAGAGGTTTGGGGTCTTCAGGCTGTCGCGCGTTCCAGGTGATGCCGTGGCCGACGGCATAGTAGATATAGCGGTCAGGGTCGTCCTGTAAGAGACGCCAGACGCCGCCATCCGGCCCAAAAGCTACGGGACACTCCTTCTTGGCTGCATCGAACAGGAATGGAATAACGGTGTTGCGGGAGATGTAGCCTGTGATGTCCTCCTTGGTGTAGTAGGCGCCCATCTGTTTCTGGTTGACGTACTTCTCGAAGATGTAGCCCAGCACGTCCGGGTTTATCTCGTTGTCCTCCCGGTAGGGCCGCTCATCCAGGTGCCAGCGGTATCCGTCGAAGAAGTTGAAGACCCGCTCAAAGGCTTCGTCAGGGATGGCGATGTCCGGGTTGTCCCGCTCCAGGTCGTGAACGTCGAACAGGCCGCCGTTGAGGAAAGGAACCCGGCCCAGCAGAGCCACCAGGTCGGGCGCCCGCTGGGATTCCGGCTGACCGAGGCCCTTGTGGAACAGCCTCCGCAGAAATTCGTAATAGAATATCTGAAACTTACCTTCACCGCGTTCCCTTCTCACCTGGTCCAGCTTGTTGCGAAGGTAATCCAAGTCATCGTCCAAGAAGCCCTGCTTCTGGACGAAGTAAATGAACATCATGCGGTTGAGCATCAGGGAGGCGTACCATTCCCGGTCGCCCTGGGCAGTAATGCCTTCGATGAAGTTTCCGAAGGCAGTCAACTCGGTCCTGAAGTGTTCGTAGAAGCGCTTCGTTACCCTCTCTACGTCGAACCCTTTGGAGACACTCGCTGTAACGTCCCCTATACCGATGCCCTTGGCCTCGTCGTCCAAAGTGAACAAGAAGCTATCAAGGCGCTGCAAGAGAGGCTGGCCCGTTTGGCCTGTATTGAACTGGTGTTCTCGGTAAACGGGTGGTTTTCCAGCTTGCCGCTTGACCCATTGCCAAATCTGCTGGGTTTGAGCTGCATCGACAAAAATGATGAGGTGCTCGAAGGCACGCTTGGTGACTTGAATCTCTATCTTGCGCCGCACCGGGTATTCGGGAATGACGCCGTTGGGACCGGGGGAACATTCAAGGACGGCGAACTCCGCCTTCTCCGCCACAGGTTTGAGGGTGTATTCAAAGCCGTCAACGGCCAGTATCAGAGACTCCCCCCGATAGTAATCCCAACCCAAGCCTTCAACGAACAGGTGCGGAAAGTCGAAGGCCTGTAAGTAGGTGCGGAGTTCATCAATCTGTAATTGCATCAGTTACTCTTCCTCTCACGCATCAACGGCAACGTCTGGGATTGCCACGATTGCAATTTCGTTGAACGGCGCAAAGTCGGCTCCGTTCTGCGTAAGCAGGGTGTGGATACCATGTACCGTCATAGTAGCGACTATGTTGGCGTCGTGCAGACGCTTGCCGCTCAGATTATGAGTAGTAGCCAGTTGGCGCAACCGCCTGGATACTTCTTGGGTTTCGTCATATAGATTAAGGTGGCGAAGAAACTCGGTCACATTTGCTTCCGCGTCTGAAACGCTTAAGCCGAGTCCGTTGTTTTCAATGGGACGGGTGGCAACCACCAGGTATTCTCGAATCACTTGACCATTGGCAGCTAGGCGCTTGTTCCGATTGGTAATGCCAGACAGGAGGTTCAGTGCCTCCGAGTGCAGCAGACGCGATTCGTCTGTCGCGGTCAGCAGCACGTTCGTGTCGACAAAAAGAGAATCATCGACCATTGTCATTGTAGATTTCGTCCCTGTTCCATGACGTTTCGTGCACTGTCGAGGCCGTTACTATCGCGAGAGAGTCTCGATCCAGGTGCATTGGATCTGGCGGGCTAGTACCATTCTCGAACAGCCCCAAAGAGCAGATGATTCGCGGTTCTTGGGACTCACTTTCATGGTCCCCGGTCAGGCACAACCGATCCTCGTCCCGTAGGGCGATCACCAGCTCTGCCAGCACAGTGTCGTCCACGCCGCCGCGTAATTGCCGATTCAGGGTGTCCACCGCCGCCTGCCGCAGGGGGTAACGGTATATGTCATCAAGGACCTGGTGCAGCGCGGGAACGTCGAATATTTGGCCTGCGATGGAATCGGCGTATGCCTTCAAGCGGGTATAAGTACGGAAGCGTGCCCCGGAAGGGCGTCCAAGTTGGCCTCCAACCCGCTGTTCTTCCCTGGCGATATGTTTTACGCCCTGCTCAACGAGGCTGTGATGGATTTCATGGTGGGGCTGAGCCGGGGTGTCCGGCCTGCACTCTGCCGACGCCAGGATCTCCAATTGGGATTCAGTGATGCTCTTGCCTTCCTTGTCTACGTAAGCCAGGGCATCGTTGCCATCCGGAGTACGGACGAACACCAACACACCTTCGGGTCTCTGGGCGATGGGGGCATGATGACGTGATGAGAAGACCACGTCCGGCAGGTTGGTCACAGCTCGTTCCAGCCTGGGGTCGGCGCTGATTGCGTTCTTCCAAATCTGGTAGGCGTGGGACGCCAGGTCCACCTCTCCATCCGGGTCACCGTCCAGTATTCCCGCCCGCTCGTGGTAGAGGTTGAGAATGGTCTGTTCGTCGGCCTCATCCTCGAAGAAGGTTTCGTCGGCGCCTACCACCTCGGCATTCTCCTCCAGACGACGCCGGACCCGCCCGCGCAGGTCGATGATCCGTTCGACCCCTTCGGCGGGCAGGAATGAATGGCACAGTATCTCCTCCGACGTCTGGCCGATCCGGTCGACGCGCCCAGCCCGCTGGATGAGCCTGATGATGGCCCAGGGAAGGTCGTAGTTCACCACGATGGCGCAATCCTGAAGGTTTTGTCCCTCGCTCAGCACGTCAGTGGCAACTAGGACACGTAACTCACGCTCTGGTGAAACGGTGTCCCGCACCTGGTTGCTGACCGGGCTGAATCGGCGGGCATAGGCGGTCGGTTCCTCCGAGTTGCCGGTAACACCGGCCATGCTTTTCACGTCCTTTCCCTTGAGTTGCCCCTCAAGGTAGCGCACAGTGTCCGCAAACTGTGAAAAGACGAGTACCTTGCCGTCGGAATGGGTCTCTGTGAGCAGCGAGTGGAGCGCCTCCAGCTTGGCGTCGTGTTCCGGACGCCAAGCGCCATGAGTCTGAAGCAAGCCCAGCAGGGCATTGGCGTCCGCCTGTAGGTCGGATTCCAGGGACTTTCTGAAAAGGTCGGAGCGCAGCCATCGGAATCGCTTATGGTACAGGCGCTGGTAGTCGCCATATATTGCCGCGGCCTGTCTTTCGCAATGATCAATTGTCCAAACGCTGCCTCCAGCTATTTCGGCTTCCTCTACCTCTTCGTCCAGTTCGTCCTCTTCCTCAGAATCCAGGAAATCCATCGCGGCCTGCTGCTCATCTTCATCTGTGAACCGGGAATCGAGCATCTCGGCGTCCTGCGTACCTATAGGAAGAGGAAGGCCGTTGCGGATGGCGTGAAGGAACACATAGTTTCGCAGCAGATGACGCTCAACCGAAAGCAGGAAAGACTCGCCGCTGCTCTCCAGGCGTTTGAACAGGTTGGTCCGGCAGAAGCCCATTAACCGCTTGCCTGCGCGAGACAGGTTCTGAATCTGCCTGTCTTCGGCCTGAGAAGGGGGAACTGGTGGTGGGTCAAGAATGTAGTTACCGAGGCCATACCTGGGCAACCCCAGCTTGTTGATGGTTTCCACTACTCCGGGGGAGTAGAGACGGGCGTACTGGTCGTTGGGGTCGGCCTCATCAATAGTGAACTTGACCGTCCTCGGGACGCGAGTGGGGAAGTAAGACCTGTCGCCGTCTTCGTAGGTGAGAAATTTCCGGCCTGTATCTGGATCCGTTTCCGCGTAGTTGTCCTGGATGAAGCTACGGGTCCGGCGCACCAGGTATAGTCGCATCAAATCGCGCCAGTCGTCGGCATACCCGCTCAGGTCGAAGGCCGACATCGTGCGCGGCGACGCCTGGTGCCGCCTGCTGAACTCCACCTCGCCCAGTTCACGCAGCAGTCTTTCCGGGCGTATGCCGAGGTCCTGGTCATCCTCCACGAAGACGCGCAGTTGGCTGGACAGGTCCAGGTAGGTCTTGTTGTAAGGGGTGGCCGACAGCAGGATGCACTTGCTCTCATTTTCGCGCACGTACTCCTGGATGGCACGATAGCGCTTGCCATCTCGATTACGCAGGTTGTGACTCTCGTCGATGACGACCAGGCGATACCGCCGAAGAGTAGGCAACTGCCCGATTACCTGGCTTATGGAGATCACCTTAGCCCGCAATCCATAATCGTGGGCATAGTCCTCCCACATGGAAACCAGGTTCTTCGGACAGATAATCAGCGTCTCAAGTCCGAAGTCATCCTCAAATATTCGGGCCACAGCGGTCGCTATCAGGGTCTTGCCCAGCCCCACCACGTCACCGATGAGCACCCCGTTTCGCTTGTTTAGGTGGTGGGCCGCGATCTTGACCGCCGCCGCCTGGAAGTCGAACAAGCGGTTGCCGAAGACCCTCGGAATTTTGTACTCGGCCAGGCCAGCCCTTGCTTCGTGGGAGAGGTGGTAGGCCATCTTCAGGTACACGTGATAGGGCGGGACCATGGCCTCCCTAGCCCAGCTCTCCTCGATGATCTGAATCAATTCCTCAGTGATGTCAACGCAGTAACGGTCCTTCCACCGGTCCTCGAACCACTGCTTGAGCTTAAGGGTGGCGTCGTGGTCCAGCACGTCGACATTCAACTCGCCCTGCCCCGCCAGACCGGAGAAGGTCAGATTGCTGCTGCCGAGGTAGCCCACGATGGGGTTGATGGGATCGTCCCGGTAGAGGAGATAGAGCTTGGCGTGCAGAGAGTGTCGAAGGAATAGCCTGACCACGACTTTTCCCGCCCGCAGTTGTGCCGCCAACCGACGCAGGGTTTGTTCATCCGCATTGTTCGGCGCTCCGATGGTCAGTTGTTGGCGCAATTGCTCGGCCAACTGGAGGCGCAGGCGGTGGGCGGTGCGGTTGTCCATGCCCGGGGAACGGTCCGCCAGACTGAGGGCCTCCCTGAGTTCCTCGTGGGGAAGACGTTGCATTCCAATGAGCACACGGCATGGACCATGGTCTGGGCTCCAATTATCCACGCACGATGCCAACCCTCCCCACCCGCGCAGGTTGAAATAGCCAACGCAGAAGTCCGCTTGTGAAGACAATGCGAAAGTGTCCTGTAGGGCAGGCAGAAGCTTGGAGTCCTGATTCAGATTGTCGAAAATTCTCGGCATTACATCCGCTCACTATTCCAGTAAGGCGAACTCTCCAACCCAGTGCACATTTTGGGCCGAGGATAACGCTGCGCGGTAGAATCTCTCATCCGCGGTCCAGTATTCGCACCCCAGTATGCCCGCCAAGGCCAGGTAGTGCGCATCGTAGACTGCCCCTTGCTGGAGGCGACTCGCCAGGCGGAGCGCTCTTACGTGAAGGTCTTGCTCATCGCGCAACTCGATTCCCGAGGCTAACAGGTGCTCTAGGAGTCGCACCGCATCCGAAACTTCCAATTCGCCCCGGACAACCCGGCGATGAAGGGCGTTTGCCACCTCCACTGGCATCAAGTAGGGAGCAGTGGCTTGGATTCCATCATTGACCCACGATCTGGAGAGTGCCTGAGCCCGGTCGGAATTTTCCTCGCTGACCAGCCACTTGAAAGCCAAGCTGGCATCCACGACGACGAAGCCATTCATGGAGCGCTCCTGGAATCCCGGGCCTCTCGAATGAACTCTACTGAGTCGCCAGGCAGAGTCTGATCTCCAAATATCTCGTTACGGAGAGCATCCAGCCGGTCCAAGGCCTCGTGTCCGAAGAGGAGGTCGGGCACCCCCGGGCCATCGTCCTTGGCCAACTCCCGATTTATCGCAGTTAGGCAATACTGACGCATACTTATCCCTTTCATAGCGGCAATGGCCTTTAGGCGCCGCTGGGTCATAGGGTCTAAGTCGAGGGTGAGTCGTTTCTTCTTGGGTTCCATTGCCGCTTGCTCCCCAATATAATCTTTTCGGTATTAAGTTAGTGCAAACACAGAAAGGCGTCAACACTTGCGCAACCAAGGGACGAAAAATAGCCAGCATCAGATCGTTGCCGGGAGCGGCTTGGGATTCCTTTCCCTGCCAGAAGGTTAACCACCCAGTCTCTGGTGCGGATATGCAGGCTGGGCAGCAGCAATGATTACCTCCACCAAATGCCCACCGTGCCCACTCTCCGTATGAGCCGTACCCGCTTCGCTCTCCCCAACTCCCTCTGCGCCTCCGCCAGTGCCTCTTCCCGTCACCGCACGTGATCTTTCCCACTGGATTCATCTAGCACTCTCGGCTTCGGCGGCAGGGTGAGGTGCCGGCTCCCCAGCAGTTCCGCCCCCAACTCCCACCGCCGCCAAGTCCCGGTCAACCCGGCTGACCACCTGATCACCGCCGGTTCGCAGTTTCCGCCACTCGGCCACCAGCGGCGCCGCAGGCCCGAAGGCGAGTTCCTCGTCGGGCTGCACCACCAACGTGACCACCCCGGCATCGGGCATTATCGGACGGCGCCGTGGCGGAGGCCATTCCGCCTCCTGCCCCTGGTCGCCGTCAACTGCGTCGGCCCCGCCCGGAATTTAAGCCAAGTCTTCCAACTCCGCGACCTGATGTGTCGGCGCCTTAAGTTCCTCCGCCTGGTAAGCGAGCGTTTCCCGTAACTCCCGGTTCTCCTGTTCCGACGTTTCCGCCCGGTCCTGCTGGGATTCCCTCGCGTCGTACCCGGCAACAACGCCGAGCCCACCATCTCCGGTATCCTGTGGGTCCCGGAACTTCGCTCACGCCTGCCGCACCCGCCGGAAGACTCGCCGGGAGTCGCAGCAGTTCATCATAGTGCGGTAGTTCACCCCCGGGCCCAGGCGGCGGCCACGTCTCATCCGTCGATTCCACCTTCGCGCAACTTGCATATTGTTGCAACCGGCCCCCGACAGGAAGTGTTCGCCGCTCACCGTCCGGTAGGGGTCGAATTCCCGCCGTCCCAGCTCTGAAACGGCCCGGATCCGCAACTTGCAACGCATTCGACTTCCCGTACTGCCCCCCGCCGTTCCAGCAGCCAAAAACAGGGTCATCACCCGGACCACGCCGCAGCGTCAGGGAGTCCCCACCAGGGTTTCAGGAATGAAATCCCTTCCGAGGGATTACCCTCCATTTTCCACGCTACCACACTGGTGAACAGACACCGGATGTCCGGCGGCAGGGGGGAGAGATCGGATTGTCATTCCGCCTTGCCGTGCTTGGAGAAGTGGAATGAAGAAGGCTGGCAGGGAAAGAACATCCACGCGCATCCCCAGCTCGGCGCAGAATTCGTCGGCGGCGTACACCCCGAAACAGAGGGAGCAACTGCAACATGGGCTGCGCATCCTGGCCCGCATGATCGTGCGCGCCCACCTGCGGCGGGAGGCGTCCCAGGGCGGGCCAGCGCCTCCACCGGACCATCGCCCCGGTGGCTGAAACTCCTAGGGAACCGGGTCGGAGCCCTCAGTCCCGGCCCGGCCTCGCGCCGGTCAAGATCGCCGCCTCTACCCCGCTCCATACCACAAAACTCGCTCGAATGTAATGCCTTACAAGGCATTATGTCCGGCGAATTTCTCCTGGACAATGGAATGTTGAACCATCTCCCCGGGAGGTACGCCATTGCAAACAGAGAACCCTGCCACGCCGGAGCCGACCCGGAACACGGCGCCGGAAACCCCGGACCTGAACGACGCCATCCGCAGCTACGTGCGCACCTACGCCCTGTGGCACGGCAGGCCCCAGGCCGCCCGGCGCTTCGGCGTCTCCCGCCACACCCTCTGGCGCTTCCTAGAACGGGGACACCTGGGCCGCTCCCTGCCCCGCGCCGTCACCGGCGCCGTGGGCGACGATCCCCATGCCATTGAAGCCGCCACCGAGGAACTGGCCGCCAGCGCCCGGCGCCAGCGGAAGCTGCTGCGGAAGATAGACGAAACCCTGGCTCAGCTTGAGAAAAGCGGCCCCGCCACCCACCGGCTGTCCCGGAGCCAGGAGGACGCCCTAATGCTGCTGTGCGAAGCGCCCCTGGCCACCGTGAAGGAGCTGGCCCGCTTCGGACGCGTCCCAGGGTCCACCCTGCGCGACCGGCTGGACCGGCTGGCGGCCAGGGGCTTGGCGGACTCGGTGTCCCACCGGCTGCCCGACCTGGCCCCCCCCCAGCTCCGCTACTTCCCCACGGAAGCGGGCATCGTCGCCGCCGGCCAAGCCAAGCGCGGCACGGAACGTCTCCTCGCCACGTACCCGGTATCCCGCCAGTGGTTCCGCATTCTCACCGAACGCCTGGACGCCGTGGCGGTGGTCTACCACGTCGCCGTCCTCATCGCCGATGCTGACCGGAGCGGCCAGCCCGTGCGGGTTGACCACTACCGCCAGGGACCCTACGACGCCCTGGTCACCCTCTCCCAGGGCCGCACCCTGGGCATCATCCGCCAGGGACCCACGCTGCCCTCCCCCAACCTGCGCTACCGCTTCAGGACCGCCGAGAACCTGCCCTACCACCAGCAGCCCGTGGCCACCCTGGTGCTGACCTGTTCAGACCAGGCCAACCGACGGGCCGTGCGCACCCTGGGCCATCCCATGACGCACCGGTTCCACTTCGTCGCCACCGAGGCGGAGCAACTGGCCGGAGACCACGACGCCGTCGCCTGGCAGCCGTGCGGCCACGGCATGGCCGACGTGGTGACCATCGCTCCCCGACTGTCCCTGGCCGATGTCCTGTCCCGGCTCGGGGACTACCTGGACGGCCCGGCTTCCGACCGCCGCGACCGGGTCCCGCGCAACAGGCGAAAGCCCAAGCCCGACCCGGACACCCTTTACTCCGGCCGCCTGCGGGCCCTGATGCCCGACCCCAAGGAGCAGGTGGAGGAATGCTTGGCCGTGCAGCTCACCGGCGCCCAGAAGCAGGCCCTGGACATATTGGCCGCCTGGCCCCGGTGCACCACGGAGCAGTTCACCGGGCTGATGGGCGGCGTCACCCGCCGCTGGGCCCGGCAGGTGCTCCAGTCCCTCACCAACCTGTCCCTGGTTCAGGAACAACGGGGACGCCACGTCCTAACCGACGACGGGCTGCGCTGCCTGGCCCGACGGGACCGGTTGGCGGTACGGATGGCCCTGGGCCGCTGGAGCGCCCGAAGGCGCCGCCGCAGCCGGGGCGGGCCGCTGGTCTACGCCGGAACATCCCTGCGCTCCCTGGCATCGCAGGAGGACCACCAGGACGCCATCGCCACCTGCGCCGCCATGTTCACCGCCGAGGCCGCCAGATCCCGGGACTACCAGTTGCTGGAGATGCTGCCCACCTCCCGCTCCTCCATCGGCTACTACTTCCAGGGCCAGTACTACGTGGTCCACCCCGACGCCACCTTCTGGCTGGCATACCAGGGCGACTGGCGCCCGTATTTCCTGGAGTTCGAGCGCCGGGCCGTCACCCCCAAGCGGGTCAGGGAACGCCTGCGCAACTACCGCCGCTATTTCGCCTCCAACTGGCCCAAGCGGGACCACGGCGGGACCCTGCCCCGGGTGCTGTTCGTCTTCGAGACTCCCGAAATCGAGGAGGACTTCGTGGACTCCGCCGGGAATCACAAGCTGCCCATCTGCACCTCGGACCTGGAGCTTTTCGAGGAGCGTGGCGTGTTGGGTGAGGTATGGCGTCCGCCGCCCCCGGAACCCTACGAGCGGCTGACCATTCACGAGCTGGACAACTTGCCGTTCGGCCAGTAAACCCGTCCCCGGCACATCCGATAGGGGGCGCTTAAACCAACGTGGGTCCACCGTCACTAACCTTGTCATACCCAAAAAGACCGGCGGAGCAGCATTTTGTTGCAGAATCGCCGGCAGCACGATCCGGCCAAGCCGGGCAAGGGACTGACGCCAACCGGTGGATGACGTGTATGAAGCGTCAATTCTGACCCGTGATGACGCGAAACACCGTTCCGGTAATCGGGACGCCAACAAGGAGGGTGACCATGAGAATGTTGACCAAGGCCGAAGCCTGCCGGGAGTTGGGGCTGTCCCTGTCCACGCTGGACCGGCGGATCGCCGCCGGGGAGTTGCAGGCCAAGAGAGAGCCGCACGGACGGCGGCACCGGGTGTTCGTGCTGCTGGACGACGAACCGCCGGATAATAAGGATGACGTGGCCTCCGGCGGCACGGCGCTGGCCGTGGCCCAGGAGCGGGTACGCGGGCTGGAGGCGCAGCTTGCCCTGCTGCAAGAGCAGCTGGAACGGGAGCGGAGCCGCAACGCCGAGCTGTTCATCCAGTTGCAGGCGGCACAGGAACGGCGTGGTCCCCGGTGGCAGTTCTGGCAGCGGGGTAGTGACCAGTGGGCCTTGACCGGGCAGACCGGACCTGCGATGATGGATAGTAAGACAAACTAATATGTTGCAACCAATGAGAGAGACCATGCCCTCACGACGCATTTCCAGGACCATCACCTTCTCGCTGCCCCCGGAGATGTTCGAGGAGGTGCGGCGGGTGAAAGACGAAGAGGGTCGGGATATGAGCGAACTGGTGCGGGAAGCCCTCCGCCTCTACATGGAAGACCGGGAACTGCGCCGTGAACAACGCCTGGAGCGGCTGCGCTCCCGCCAGGCGGAATCAGACGATAATCAGGGAGGACACAGCGATGAGTAAGAATGCCGACCTAGCCCCCGTGGCCCTGTACGCCCGGGTCTCCAGCGACCGCCAGGACGTGGATCTCTCTGTGGCTGCCCAGCTTCGGGCGCTGCGCGAGTACGCGGAAAAGAACGGCTACTCCGTGGCCCGCGAGTACGTGGACGAAGCCGAGAGCGGCCGCATCGCCGACCGGCCCCAGTTCCGCCGGATGCTCGACGAGGCCAGCCACGCCGACTCCCCTTTCCAGGAGATTTTGGTCTGGAAGTTTTCGAGATTCACCCGGAAGCGGGAGCACGCCGTTGCCTTCAAGTCCATGCTCCGCAAGCGGGGCATCCGGGTCACCTCCATCACCGAGCACGCCGACGATTCTCCCACCGGCAAGCTGATGGAAGCCATCATCGAGAGCGTGGATGAGTTCTATAGCGAAAATCTTGCCGAAGAGGTTCGGCGTGGGATGCGGGAATCCGCATCCCGGGGCTTCTGGGTCTCCGCCTACGCTCCCTATGGGTACATCAAGGTCCAGGTGCAGGGCGGCGCCAAGAAGCGCCCCAAGCTGGAGCTTGACCCGCCCGCCGACGGCGTGGTGCGCCGCATCTTCCAGTTGGCGTTGCAGGGAACCAGCACCCTGGACATCACCAAGACCCTGAACCGGGAAGGTCTCGTCGGCCCCAAACGGGGCCGCTGGACCAAGACCACCATCCACCGGATTCTCACCAACGAGACTTACACCGGAACATTGGTCTGGGGCAGCAAGGCGAAGGACAACGCGCCGCCGGTGCGGGTGGAGGACGCCTTCCCCGCCATCGTCTCCAGGGATGAATTCGAGCGGGTGTCTGCCATCCTGGAGTCCAAGGCGCCCAGCAAGGTGCATCCCCGCCGCGCCGCCAGTCCCTACCTGCTCAGCGGGATTGTCAAGTGCGAGACCTGCGGCAAGGCCCTCAGCGCCCACGAGGCCAAGAGCGGCCAGTTCACCTACTACGTCTGCCACTCCCTGCTGAAGCAGGGCCAGGGCGCCTGCGACACCCCCAGGCTCAACGCCAAGAAGTTCGAGCGAACGATCATCGAGAACATCCGGGAGAACATTCTCACCGAGAGCAACATCCGGGAACTGGTGAAGCTGGTCAACGAGGAATTGGACAGCGTGATCAAAGAGCAGCGGGAGAGGGTGCAGGCCATCGAGGAGGAACTGAACGAGATACGGCGGCGGATGGACCGGCTGTGGGTGGCGGTGGAGACCAGCGACCTGGAGATCAACGACATCCTGCCCCGCATCCGGGAACACCAGGAGCGGCAGGAGAAGTTGGAGACTGCCGCCGACGAAGCCCGGACCATCCTGTCCATGCGAATGGCCGGACTGGGAGACGAGGAGACCATCGCGGCCTACGTGAGGGAGATGAGCGACTTCCTGATGGAGAGCGAGCTAACGGAGACGAGGGCTTTCATCAAGTCCTTTGTAAAGGAGATTCGAGTGGCCCCCGGCAAGGCGGTGATCCGGTACACAATCCCCATGCCGCAGGATAGCCCGATAAGGGGAAAGGACGCTCAGGAAATCGCCCTGGACGCCCCGGTTCTGTCTTCAGTAACGCATGGTGGGCAGTGGAGGACTCGAACCTCCGGCCTCCTGCGTGTAAAGCAGGCGCTCTAACCATCTGAGCTAACCGCCCAATACGAAGCCCTGTTCCTGGCCGGCACAGGGAGGACAGGGGAGAACCGGGATGCGCCACCCCGGACACCGCTCCAATTATCCTTGCCCCAATCGGGGCAGTCAACGGGTGTCCAATGGAATCGCCGGCCCCGGTCAATCCCCCTGCCTCGCCCGTCGGGAAGGCTATGATATTATTGGACTGCTCCAACGCCGCGAACCGGGTTGCCTGTGTTCTCTCATGCTTTGCCGCGGGGCCCATATTCTTCGGGAATCGGAGGTTAGATATGCCCTTTGGAGGTAACGACTGGCTTGCTTTGACTCAAGAGGACGCCCTGGAACCCGACCTCCCCATCTGCGACCCGCACCACCACTTCTGGGACTTGCGGCCGCAACGCCTGCCCTACCAGCGATACCTTCTTCACGAACTGCTGGACGACATTGGTTCCGGGCATAACGTGACGTCAACCGTGTTCGTCGAGGCCCGCTCCATGTACCGGGCGGAAGGACCGGAAGAAATGAGTCCGGTCGGAGAGGTGGAGTTCGTGCAGGGGTTGGCCGCTGCCGGCGCCAGCGGAGTCTACGGGTCCGCCCGCCCGGCCGCATCCATTGTCGGGCACGCCAATCTGAACTTGGGGTCCGGTGCCCGGCCCGTGCTGGAGGCCCTGCAGGCGGCCAGTCCCAACCGATTTCGGGGAATCCGTCACTCGGTGACTTGGGACCCCCACCCCGAAGTCGAAAACACGGCGGCCCACAACATGCCCGGGCAACTTGCTTCGGCCAACTTCAGGGAAGGAGCCCGGGTTCTTTCCGAAATGGGTCTTTCCCTCGAAGCATGGATGTATTTCCCCCAACTGCCCGAACTGGCTGACTTCGCTAAGGCGGTCCCGGACTTGACTATCATCCTCAACCATATCGGCGGACTGATCCGCGTTGGCCCCTATGGCAACCGGGACGACGAAGTCCTGGCCACGTGGCGCAGCGGTATCGCAGCGGCGGCGGAGTGCCCCAATGTCAACATGAAGCTGGGCGGAATCGGCATGCCGCGCACCGGGTTCGACTGGCACGAACGGGACATCCCCATCGGGTCGGAGGAACTAGCCGAATCCATGGCTCCGTTCATGGACTACTGCATCGAGCAGTTTGGCCCGCAACAGTGCATGTTCGAGAGCAACTTCCCCGTGGACAAGGTATCTTACTCGTATAACGTCATGTACAACGCCTTCAAGCGGTTGTCCCGGGGATATTCCCAGTCGGAGCGGGCGGCTATGTTCCACGACACCGCCGTCCGGGTCTATCGGGTCAACGAGGAATAGTTCCTCAGCGGGCACGTCATTGTCGGGGTTGTCCCATGGAAAACACCAGCTCGTTGGTGCTGATCCTTGGTGCACATAGCCCCCTTTGAAAACCTTTGATCTGCGAAAGGACTACACCCTCCCATCCCTCCGTTGGCCCGGTTAGTCGGTACATCGCGGATGTCGCCGGAGCTTCAGGGCTTCCAATGCGATTGACTTGCCGTCATGATCCGGCAGGGTTGCGCCGGTTGTGGGGTCTCCCTATAATTGGGCGCGTTCATTAACCCATCGGGCGGTTAGCTCAGCGGTTAGAGCGCCTCGTTCACACCGAGGAGGTCGGAGGTTCAAATCCTCCATCGCCCACCATCGGTGCCCCAGCGGCACCGGTTTTAACAACTTCAATTTGCCGAGGTGGCGAAACGGCAGACGCGCTGCGTTCAGGGCGCAGTGTCCTTATGGACGTGTGGGTTCAAATCCCTCCCTCGGCACCACATTCCGCCACCCCCCCTGCCCCAAACAAACTTCCCAGGCCCAAACGGTTATCACGCCGGGGAGAAACCCCGCCCGGTAGCCGATTCAACGATCATGGCCAGTGCCTCATAGCTGGTGATTGACCCCATGAACCTCTGGGTCTTTGGATCCACCACGGGAAGCGCGGTCAAGCCCGAGTCGATCATCCGTTGCAGCACATCTTCGACCAGGTCTTCCGGGGAAGCCTCGGGGGTCATGTGTCGGAGGATTTCGCCAATGCGGGTGGTGCTCCATTGACTCCTCGGGAGATACCGGAGCATTCCCAACGACACGATCCCCTGTAACTGCGTCCCCTCCACGACCACATAGTCGTGCTGCTCCGACGAGATCCACGTCTCCACGAACAACCGGACCGTGATGGATGGCTCCGGGTGTTGCCGGGACCCGTCCAGAATGTCCTTGACCTTGACCCCTTCCAGGACAAACCGGTCCAGGGCCAGCGGCAGCCGCTGGCGGTCCGGCGCCTCCTCCAAGGGCTTGACCCTCCTGATCGCCCACGTGATGCCGAAGGGTGTCAGCAGAATGTAGACGAACATCGCCAGGACCAGCAGCGAAAAAACGCCCGTCCCGATAGCTCCGGTTCCCAACAAGACCAGCAGCAGGGCGATTTCCGCCACGCCTTTGGCCATCAACCCGGCCGCAATGGCAAGAGGCTCTTCCATCCGGGTCACGAAGGCCCCCAGGAACGCTCCAACGAATTTTCCCGCCAGCGGAACCAACGTCAGCGCCAGGATCGTGCCGATAGGTAGATCCAGAAAGTCCATGCTCAGGTTTAGACCCGCCGAGGCGAAGAAGAGAGGCACGAACAACCCTTCGGCAGTACTCTTCATCCCAGGCATCAGATCGTGCCGTACCTGGTAGGGCAAACTGGACAAAGCAGCTCCGAAAAGCAAAGCTCCAATCGATCCATGCAGCCCGACCGTCTCCGCCCCCACCACCACCAGGAACAAGGTACCCAGCGACATCCCGTAAGACAATTGCGGGACGTGGATGAATCTATGCAGCTGGACCAGCACCCACGGCATAATCTTGTTGCAAACGAACCAGGTAACTATGGTGAAGCCGATGATCTCTCCAATGATGATGACGACATTCAACCAATCAAACTCATGAGCACCCCCGAAGAGGTGATCGCTGATTCCAAACCCGACCACGAATAAAGCCAGCACTTCGGCGATGACCACGGCGGTAAAGATCTGTATCCCTACCGGCTCCCGGAGGCGCCCTTCATCCATCAGGACCTTGGCCACCACACCCAGGCTGGAAAGGGAGAGCACACCGGCCAGGGCCAGGGCCTGGGTAAAGCCGAGGTCCAGTTGCAGGTCGAAGATTACATCGGAAGTGACTGCCAACGCTGCCAGCATAGATACCGCCAGTGACAACACCGCCGCCACGACCAGCTTTCCCCTAATCGCGCGCAGGAATCCGCCAATGTCCAGTTCGTCCAATCCAATCAGGAAGAAAAAAACGAATATCCCCAGACTGAGCAGCAATTGGGTGCTGTTGCTGGTTTCGACTACCCCGCTCACCGGGCCGAGGATCACTCCGGCCGTGGCGTAAGCGATGATCGCGTTGAGGCCGAAACGCTTGAATACCCCTTCTAGCAACTTGGCAAAGGCCAGCAGCAGCCCGATGGCTAACAGGTCGTGGTATATGTCCACAGGTGACCCCTTTTCCCCGCCGTCAAAGAACCGGTCTCTGGATCTCTGTCCCGGGAGATCCCGGGAAGTGCCGCGACACCGGCGTTCTCACAACTCCGGCATTCTACCCCAAATGGCAGGAGAGGGTTCCCCCGGTTGAGAGTAGGTTACTATCTGTTTCCAGATAAGTGGTCATGGTGAACAGCCGGAATGACCGCCGCTTTGTGCGAAGCAACTCGGTCGGAGCGGGGGTTGTGGACCTCCAGCCTTCCGAACACCAGCCCGGCCGAGCTTGTCAACCAGAATCAACGTTGTTATCCTTGACTGAGAGTCCGGCCTCAACCCGCATCATGTGGCCGGATCGGCGGATATGACCGGTGTGGTTTTCCTTATCCCAATCGGGACGGCAGCATCGACTTCAGCCACGCCACAGTTGTCAAACACGCGCTTGTAGCTCAGTGGATAGAGCGCTGCCCTGCGGAGGCAGAGGTCGTGAGTTCGAATCTCGCCAAGCGCGCCATTCCTTCCCTGTTCCTTGGTTGGGCGCTGCAACCCCGGGTTCATTCTTTGGCCCCCTCGCCCGGCAGGAACGTCAACTTTTCTTGACGGTTTTCGTCCCGCCCCAATATAATTGGCGGTGTTGGAGTTTGTCTTTGTCATGCCAAAACGCACCTATCAACCCAAGAAACGTAGGCGGGCCCGCGTTCACGGATTTCGCGCCCGTTCCCGAACATCCGATGGCCGCGAAGTGCTGCGTCGGCGCCGCTTTAAAGGCCGACATCGATTGACCGTCTAGCCTTTCCTATTATTCGTAATGCAGCAAAGGTTCCGCCTCACCGGAGACCGCCGGTTCTCGCAAATCCATCAGGAGGGCCGCAGCGTGGCCAACAAAATCTTGGTGTTGCGTGTTTTAGCCAACGGTCTTCCACACAACCGCTACGGTTTCATGGTGAGCAAACGCCTCGGCAACGCCGTGGTCCGCAACCGGATTCGGCGCAGGTTGAAGGATATTGTGCGCCAGGCTCCGACTGTCCCCGGGTGGGACGCCGTTTTCATTGCCCGCCGTGGTGCCGAGCATAGCGGCTATTCCCAGCTTGAACGGGCCGCCGCAAACTTGTTGCGCCGCACCAGGTTGACCACCGGCCCGGGCGGCGGTCCGGTGCAGAGAGAGACCCACTCCAAATGACCCGGTTCGCAATCCTGACCATCGGGTTTTACCAGAGGGCCATATCGCCCTACCTGCCCTCGTCTTGCCGTTATACTCCCACTTGTTCTGACTACAGCCGGCAGGCTTTGAGGCAGCACGGGTTCGTCAAGGGGGGGTGGCTCACCGCTAAACGCCTGGCCCGATGCACCCCCTGGGGAAGCCAGGGATACGACCCTGTACCTTAAACATAAGACGGCAGTTTTGTCCCTTTTTGTCCTGAACTCTACCAGCGCTAGTCCCGCCAACAAAAACCAAGCCGGAACCTCAGCCCCTTCGTCCGGACGACTTCCTGTCCTGGCGGGAAGGTTGGTTTGGATGTGGCTGTCGTTCATTGGGATCGTGGTGCTAACCGGATGCACGCCCGACTTGGGCTCCTCCACCAAGGGTTGGTCTCCCGCCGTCGCCAGCCAGGGGATGGTCTACGCAGCGACCCAACAAGGCCAGATCAAGGCTCTGGCCGACGGGGGGTTCGGCGACGTCCGAGTCCAATGGACTTCCACCGGGGGAGAAGAACAGGTCATCGGCGTATACAATCCCCCCGCGGTTGGGCGGGAGTTCGTTTACATAAGCGGGATCGACGGCTCGCTGTACGCCCTGGACAAGGACTCCGGCTCCCTCAGCGAAGGGGGATGGGTGAAAGCCCTCGGCGATGGCCCGGAGCCGATTCCGTTGGTCGCTGGCCCCGCCTTGGACGAAAACCGCGGGCTGGTGGTCGTTGGTTCAGAGGACGGTAACCTGTACGGCCTGAATTCCCGCACCGGCGAGGAGCGTTGGCGCTTCGCCGCTGAAGACAAGATATGGTCAACTCCCGTCATCGCCGACGGGAGGGTCTTCTTCGGCTCCCACGATCACAACGTCTACTCCATCGACGCGGAAACTGGCGTGGAGCGATGGCGCTTCACCACCGGCGGCACCGTGCTGGCCCAACCACTGGTGTCCCGTGGAATGGTGTTGATTGGCTCTTTCGACCGGAAATTGTACGCCTTGGACGCGGACGATGGCATCGTTCAATGGACTTTCGACGGGTCGCGCAACTGGTACTGGGCCGGGGCTGTCGCCAGCCATAGTTCGATATTCGCCGCGTCTATGGACGGGAACGTCTACGGTCTCGACCGGGCAGGCAACCTTATGTGGGAGCACGATACGGGCGCGCCCATCGTGTCCACCCCTGCCCTGCTACCCAGCGGGTTGGTAGTGGCTTCCCGCAAAGGAAAGATAAGCCTCCTCAACACCAACCCCGGCGAACTCGGGACTGCCCGGGAAATCTCCACCCTTTCGGTTGATCCAGCGGAGATAAAAGCGCCCATTTTTGCCCTGCCGGTGGACGAGAGTGCCCTTAGCCAGACCGGCATCCAGGCTGGCGCCGACGACCAGAGGGAGTCCATTTACGTCGGCGCCCAGGACGGCACCGTCCGGCGGATCCAGGTGAAGACGGCCCAGGTGTTGGTCTGGTGCTACGACACCGAGGAGGACAGGCCTTGCAGTTAACCCAACGCTCCTTCCGAAAGATGGAGATTCCTTGGAAATAATCTTTACCCTTTGGACGGAGATTATCATCCGGCCCATGCTCAACACCCTGTTGGTGTTGTACGTGATCTTTTTCAACAGCATGGGCATCGCCATCATCATGTTCACCGTCCTGGTGCGGTTGGTGACCCTGCCGCTGACTCTCAAGCAGATTCGCCAGATGCGGGCCATGAGCGAACTGCAGCCGCGCATGAAGGAGGTCCAGGAGCGTTACGGCGGCGACCGGGCAAGGGTTTCCCAGGAAACCATGAAGATGTACCGGGAGGCGGGCGTCAACCCCATTGGCTGCCTTGGCCCTCTGGTCATCCAGATGCCCATCCTCATCGGCCTGTTCCGCGTTCTGATTCAGACCCTGTTCGTCAATCCCGACGATCTAGTCAGCCTGGCCGACAAGCTGTATCCGTGGATAACCTTCGTTTCCATTTACGAAGCGGCCCCGCTGAACAACCGGTTCCTCGGCATGAACCTCGCCGAACCGGACCCGACGAATTTCGTGCTTCCCGTGCTGGTGGCCGTCTCCACCTGGGTCCAGCAGAAGATGACCATGACCCCCTCCCTGGACCCGCGGCAGCAGTCCAGCCAGAACATGATGCTGTGGATGATTCCCCTGTTCCTGGGCGTGTTCTCCCTGGGCTGGCCCAGCGGATTGCCCCTCTATTGGATAGTCTCCAACATCATCGGGATCTCCATCCAGTATTTCATTGCCGGTTGGGGACCCCTGTTCCCCCTGTTTCCCAAGGCTACACCCGCTCCGGCCCCCGCGCCGAGGGGCGGCGGTAGCCCCGATACGACTTCCGACGAGGTAATTGATAATGGAATCAGTCGTACGAACCGCACGAACCGTAGAAGAAGCCGAAGAACTGGCTCTGAAAGAGCTCGGCGCCGACCGCAGCGAGGTCGAGGTAGAAATACTAAGTAGAGGAAAGTCCGGTTTCCTCGGTCTGGGCGCCGAAATGGCCCGGGTTCGAGTGGCCCGGATTTCGGAAACTGGCGCTTCGGTTACTGCCGCTAACGTCGCCATCGCAACCGTCAACCGCATCCTGGATCACGCCGGCGTCAGCGTCGTCAGCACCCTCCGGTCAGCTCACGACCCGGACGTCGGAGGGCCCATCATTGACTTGTCCGGCGATGATTCGGGCCTCCTTATCGGGCGGCGCGGTCAGACCCTCCAGTCTCTCCAGTTCTTGGTCAACATGATTACCCGCAAGCAACTCGGCGATGACGTCCGGGTGGCCCTGGACGTTGAACACTACCGCCAGCGCCGGGAAGCCTCCCTCAGAGACATGGCCGACAAGGTTGCGACCCGGGTAGCCCAGACTGGCCACAGCATCACCCTCGAGCCCATGTCCGCCGCCGACCGGCGGGTCGTTCACCTCAGCCTTGCCAACCACAATGCGGTAAGCACCGAGAGCGTGGGATTCGGGGACGAACGCAAAGTCAGCATCATGCCCAAGCGCACGACCGGCGGATAACTTTCTAGCCCTTCGGGGTATGGAGCCCGGTAATTCCGCACCGGACCACCCCAACCGCATGGTACGGCCGCCGTTGACCACTCCAATGGTTGGCCTTAGAATAGGCGCGTGAATTGCGGGCGTGGATTGTCCAAACCCGGGATCCCCTTCGACCACCCCAAGGAAGAATGTGGTGTGGTGGGTGTCTACACACCTGGGGATGACGCCAGCCAGTTCGCCTTCTTCGGGCTTTTCGCCCTTCAGCACCGCGGCCAGGAAAGCGCTGGCATCGCGGCTTCCGACCACCGCCGGATTCGGTCCCACGCCGACATGGGCCTCGTCACCCAGGCGTTCCGCCGGGAAGACGTCGCTCCCCTCGTTGGCGAGTTGGCCATCGGGCACACCCGCTACTCCACCACCGGCAGCAGTCGCCTTGCCAACGCCCAACCCATCATTGTTGATGGCCAACACGGAAGGCTGGCGCTGGCCCACAACGGCAACATTGTCAACACCACCGAAGTTAAGCGGCATATCGAGGAGCGGTGGGACTGCTCCTTCTCCACTACCACGGATTCCGAGCTGATAGCCCACCTCCTCGCCAATGCACCCGGGCAAACCTGGGAGGACCGGGCGTTCTACTGCATGGGCGTCCTCAAAGGGGCCTTTTCCTTCACCGCCCTCACCGTCGATACGATAATCGCTGTGCGTGATCCCTTGGGCATTAGGCCCCTCTGCGTCGGAAGTCTCCACGGAGGCTGGGTGGTTGCCTCCGAGACCTGCGCCACTGAACACCTGGGAGCGGACCAGGTCCGCGAGATGGAACCTGGGGAGGCTGTCGTCATAGACCGAAACGGGATGCGCTCCCGGCGTTGGGAACATGCCACTGGCGATCGTGCTCTGTGCGTCTTCGAGTTGATCTACTTCGCCCGCCCGGACAGCGTGATGGACGACAGCCTGGTTTACTCCATCAGGCAGGATATGGGCGCCCAGCTAGCCCGGGAACACCCGGTGGAAGCCGACCTCGTCATCGGAGTCCCTGACTCCTCCACGGCCGCCGCCGTCGGCTACGCCCACCAGTCTGGTATCCCTTACAGCGACGGATTGATCAAGAACCGCTACGTCGGCCGGACCTTCATAGAACCGGACCAGCACCTGCGTGAATTGGGAGTGCGACAAAAATTCAACCCCCTGTCCCAGGTAATTCGCGGAAAGAAATTGGTTGTCGTCGATGACAGCATCGTCCGCGGCACTACGACTCCGCACGTCGTTGGACTGCTCCGCAAAGCCGGCGCCGCCGAAATCCACATGCGGGTCTGCGCTCCACCCATCAAGCACCCGTGTTACATGGGAGTCGACATGGCCAGCCGGGCCGAACTGATCGCTGCCAACAAGACCATACCCCAAATCAGGGAAACGACCGGCGCAGATTCCCTCGGCTACCTCAGCGTCACAGGACTATTGCAGGTCGTTGGCGGCAAACACGGTGGGTTCTGTTCTGCCTGCTTCACCGGCAAATACCCGGTGCCGGTCCAACTGGAACTCGGCAAGTTCTCGCTGGAAAGGGCATGACCAACCGTCCCATCCCGGTTGTCATCATGGCCCTCCTCCGATAATCTTGTAACGCTCACCTGCCCCATCCCTCGCCTTCAGGAGCTTCCCTTGTCCGGCAACACCTACCTGGCCTCCGGTGTTCACCTCGATGAAATGGAGGGGTTCAAGGAGCGGGTCAAGGCCTTTTCCGCCATGACCCACGGGCCCGAGGTCATTGACTCCGCTGGCGGTTTCGCAGGATTGTTCCGCCTTTCCGGGTACCGGGATCCGGTGCTCGTGGCCAGTGCCGACGGCGTCGGCACCAAGCTCAAGATTGCCGCCCTGCTGGGGCATTTCGAGTCGGTGGGCCAGGACCTTGTGTCCCTCAACGTCAATGACATTCTCACCAAGGGCGCCAAGCCCCTCTTCTTCCTCGACTACGTTTCCTTCAGCGACCTTGATGAACAGCGCATGGAAACTCTCATGCGGGGCATCGTTTGGGGGTGCAAGGAAGTGGGGTGCGCCCTGATTGGCGGGGAGACCGCCCAGATGCCCGGGCTCTATTCCGGCGGTGACTTCGACCTCGCCGGATTTGTCGTCGGAGCCGCCGAGAACCAGTCCCTGCTTCGCCCAGACTCCATCAGCGAGGGAGACTGTATCCTGGGGTTCCCTTCCAGCGGAGTTCACACCAACGGATTCTCTCTGGTGCGCCGGGTCTTCAACATCGACGACAACCCGTCGGTGCTGTTCGATGAAATTCCCGGCTTGCGGCGGCAGCTTGGCGAGGAGCTCCTAATCCGTCATCGTTGCTACCACCCTTTATTGGAGCCCGTGCTCCCCTTGCTCAAGGGACTGGCCCACGTTACCGGCGGTGGGCTTCCGGGGAAGGTGCCTTCCATCCTGCCGGACAACTTGGCGGCGGAATTCAACCTCGGTTCATGGAGTGTTCCGCCCATCTTTACGGCCATCCAGGCCCGGGGCCAGATTTCCGACTCGGAAATGTTCCGGGTTTTCAACATGGGTCTCGGAATGGTGGCAGTGTGCGATCAGGAAACGGTCGCTACCATTCTGGACACGGTCCCAGACACCCAGGTCGTCGGTTCCATAATCCTGCGCACCGGCGGCCCCCAGGTCAATCTCGTCTAGCCCAGGGCTCTTTTCCCCTGACGAACTCTCAAAACCAACCGATTGGGGCATTCACCTTGCTAGCGTTAATCAGCGTATACGACAAGACCGGAGTGGTCGAATTCGGCCGCAAGCTGAATCAGGCCGGATATGAACTCGTCAGTACCGGCGGCACCTTCAACACCCTCGCCAACGACGGCGGATTGCCCGTCCGCCAGGTGTCGGAGGTCACCGGCTCCCCTGAAATCCTCGACGGAAGGGTCAAGACTCTACATCCGGTCATCTACGGCGGCATCCTCGCCCGTCGCGACCTCCCGGACCACTTGGCCCAGCTTGACGAGCACAACATCGCTTCCGTGGACCTCGTCGCCTGCAATCTGTACCCCTTCGTCGATACCATCAGCCGGGCCGGTGTCACCTTGGAAGAAGCCCTGGAAAACATCGACATCGGCGGCCCCACCATGCTACGGGCCGCCGCCAAGAATTTTGCTTCCGTGGCCGTATTGGTGGACCCCGCCGACTACGGCTGGGTTGCCGAAAAAATCGGATCGGGAGACCTTAGCCTGGAAGATCGCCGCGGCCTGGCTGCCAAGGCGTTCCAGCACGTCGCGGTCTACGACGCCGCCGTTTCCGCCTACCTCTCTGGAACCTCCCAGGCCGGGGACCTCCCGGAAAACTACCCGGTCGGCCTCACCAGGCTCTCCGGCCTGCGCTACGGCGAAAATCCCCATCAGCCCGGCGCCCTCTATACCGTCTCCGGGATGGCCTCCGGCGGCATCGCCACCGCCACCCAGCTTCACGGAAGGGAGTTGTCCTTCAATAATCTGATGGACGCCGACGCCGCTTGGCGCACTGTCAGCGACTTCGCTGGCCCTTCCACCGTCGTCATCAAGCACGCCAACCCCTGCGGACTCGCTACCGACCATGACCTGAAAGAGGCGTACCTCAAAGCCTATGAGGGAGACACGGTTTCCGCTTTCGGAGGGATCGTCGGGTTCAATCGCACCGTGACCCCGGCAGCGGCCGAGGCGATGGGACCGGTATTTTACGAAGTCGTCGTAGCGCCCGGCTATGAACCCGAAGCCCTGGAGATACTCCAGCGAAAGCGCAACCTCCGGATCCTTTCTGTGGGGCAGGCCGACTCCGCCAGTGCTCCTCGCCCTTATGACGTTCGCCCCCTCACCGGCGGGATGCTCGTTCAGGCCCACGACACCCTCGACGAAGATCCATCCGAATGGAAGACCGTCACACAGCGGATCCCGACCCCGGCCGAACTGGAAGACCTGTCCTTCGCCTGGACCGCTGCCAAGCACGTCAAGTCCAACGCCATCGTTCTCGCGAAAGACAAGACCCTGGTCGGAATGGGTGCCGGCCAACCCAACCGGGTCGTAAGCGTCCACCTTGCCCAGCGGGCCGCCGGGGACCGGTCCAGGGGAAGCGTGCTGGCTTCTGACGCCTTTTTCCCCTTCCCTGACAACATCGAGCTGGCTGCCGAGGCCGGTGTCACTGCCATCGTCCAGCCCGGCGGGTCCATTCGGGACGACGAGGTCATAGCCGCCGCCGATCAGCACAACCTCGCGATGGTGTTCACCGGAGTCAGGCACTTTCGGCACTGACGCCAGGATAGTATCGCTTCGCCGCCAAACTCTGGCGGCCCGGCGCATCCGCCCCCCGGCCGGCGCATCCCCGTGTTTTGAGCCACATGATCCAGGCCGTTGACATAACCATTCCCGTCTACAACGAAGAGAGAGACCTTCCCGTCTGCATCTCCCGGCTGACCACCTTCCTCCACGCCAATCTGGACCGCCCTTGGCGGGTGACCATCGCCGACAACGCATCCTCGGACGGCACCAGAGAAGTAGCCAAGCGCCTGTGCGAGGAACATTCTGCCGTCTCCTACTTGTACCTCCCCCAGAAAGGCCGCGGCCGTGCCTTGCGGACTGCGTGGGTAGCCAGCGACGCCGGCATTGTGAGTTACATGGATGTGGACCTCTCCACCGATCTGGTCCATTTCCCCGAGTTGCTGCATGCACTGGACTCGGGTTATGACGTTGCGGTTGGCAGCCGGCTCAGCCGCGAGTCCCGCGTTACCCGGGGCTTCAAGCGGGAGTTCATATCCCGCTCCTACAACCTGTTGATTAAGGGAATGTTCTTCACTCCCTTCCCGGATGCCCAGTGCGGGTTTAAGGCCCTCACCCGCGAGGCGGCCCATGCCATTGTCCCGCTGGTGGAAAACAATAACTGGTTCTTCGATACCGAGCTGCTGATAATCGCCGCCAGGAACCGCTATCGCATCAAGTCTGTCCCGGTCAAGTGGGACGATGACCCAGCCAGCACTGTCCGCATCATTGGGACCGCCTCCGAGGACTTGAAGGGACTTTGCCGCCTCCGCTTCGGGGGCGTGCCGGAAACCAACCGGACAGGGTAGCAGGGCGCCACAGAGATTAACTCATCCCGAGGAATCGCAAAGCCCCGCCCCACCCCAGGCGGCGTCCAGTCCCCAGGTCTATCTTCCGACCGACAGGAGCAGAATTATTCATGGAGCTTGGGCTTCAAGGAAAAAACGTAATCGTGACCGGCGGCGGATCCAACATCGGTCGGGCTATCGTCCACGCCTTTTCCGATGAGGGCTCCAATTTGATCATCGCCGAGTTGGCGCCGGAACAAGGAGAACGGGTCGCGGACGAAGTCCGGGCCAGGCATCCTGGTGCTCGGGTTCACGTCATCCCCGCCGACGTGACCAGTCTGGAACAGGCCCAGGCGATGACCAACCAGGCGATAGAGGCCCTGGGCGGAGTGGACGTTTTGGTCAACAACGTCGGCTGGACCATAGACCGCCTATTCCTCGAAAAACCCAGGGAGGAGCACGAGAAGGAAGTCCAGGTGAACTTGTGGGGGGCGGTCAACTGCATCCACGCCGTCCTGCCCCACATGGTTGAACGCGGCGGCGGTTCTGTGGTCAGCATCAGCTCCGACGCGGGCAGGATGGGAGAGTTCCGGGAAGCGGTATACTCCGCCTGCAAGGCCGGCGTAATCGCCCTGAGCAAATCGGTGGCCCGGGAGAACGGCCGTTACGGGATCCGTTTCAACGTCGTTTGTCCCGGCCTCGTCATCCCTCCCCGGGACGAGAGCATAAGCCCCGAGAGCATGTGGAACCAGATGAGGGAGATATTCACCGACGACGTCATCGAGCGTGTGGAGCGAACCTATCCCCTCAGGCGCATGGGCACCGCCGCAGAGGTCGCCAACGCCGTAGTCTTCCTCGCCTCCGATGCCGCCAGTTTTATAACGGGCCAGACTCTCAGCGTCAGCGGCGGATACACCATGATGTAACTCCCCGCAGTCCTCGCTTGACAAAAAAACCGGGACGGGGGCGCCCCCGTCCCGGTCTCTCCTTGGCAGACGGAGGAAGGACTTACTTCTTATTGGACTCCACCAGTTCCCAGGACCGCGCCTCGATCTTGGGCATCAGTTCCTGCAGCAGGCCCTCGTCTACCCCGTTGGCGATGGACGGGTATCCCGCCCGGTCTATCATGGACTTGATGTTGCCGGTCTTGAACTGGTCCAAGGTCCAGGCCAGCGTGTCGCCTGACGTGGTCGTGTCCCAGTAAATCCGGACGTCCTGATTGCGGGGACCGTAGTGGTAGTGGGGGCCGACCTCGAAGCAGTCGAAGGCCAGCAGTTCGACTTCCTGGTCTGCCACGTCGGACAGGACGTGGATCGCCAGGCCCCGGTCGTTGGCCAACTCCCGGAACTCCAGTCCGAACCGGATGTTTCCGCAATGGATCATATCGCCGTCCAGCATCCGCTCCAGCTTGTGATGGACCGTGCGGCGCTCGTTCCGGGCCAGGTCGCGTGCTGTTTCCTCAACCTCGCTCATAACCTCGCCGGAAATGGGCGACGCCTCCACCTTCCCCGCCAGGTCTTCGTACCCCGCCCGGCTCACCATCGCCGGCAGGTTCTCCCGGATGTTCCGCAGCGTCCAGCCCACCGGGTTTCGGACCGTAGTCTTGTCCATGTGCAACCGGATGTTGTGGTTCTCGGGCCCGTAGTGGTAGTGGGGGTCCTGGTCAAAGCAGTCGAAGCGCAGGATCTCGGTGTCCTTCCCGTCCACGTCACCGTAGACCTGGATCATCAAGCCCTGGTCCGGCATGAGTTCCTTGCGATAGCTCATGGCTATGCTGACTGCGCCAGCATCGATAACAGTTTCGCCTTTTTCCACGATTGACCTCCTCCTGAAGTATTGTACGAGGGTTTTAAGTGGATCATGGCCGGGGTTAACGGCCAATTGCCGCAATTATAGCACTCAGCCCAACGTTGGCAAATTTGCCCGCCAAATAGACGACTGCAAATCCCATCCTGGCGCCCTTGCCCGTCACGCTGGCGGAAAACCTGCCCCACTCGCAGTTGCCGGGCGGGAATCCACACCGCCGTTGCAGTGGAACCACACTGCCTGAAGCCTAACCTTGCCCTTCCATCCTGCTAAGTTGTGAATTATTCCCATGTCAACTAAATTGTACGGCACCCTAGGACATCCGCAGTGCATTTCGCCTTGAAACTTCCCTTCCGCAATCGTGGATTCACCCTAACCCTGGTTTGCTGGCTCGTCGTCGGGTCCGCCGCGGCCTGCGCATCCCCCGTTTCCGCTCCCGGTTTAACCCCGATACCCACGCCAACCGTCCTCAACGCCCCCGCAGTGCCGCCGACAGCGCGGGTTCTTCCTTCTCCTTCTCCCGCCCCAGCCCAACCGGGATCATCTCGAATGTTCGCCGGATTGTTGGCGCGGCCGGACATCTCACCGCCGTCTCAGATAACTCCCACAGTGCCGGCCTTCTCGCCGCCATCTACGGTGACTCCCGCGGCATCGGCAATTCCGGTCCTTCCGTCAACTGAGTCACCGCAACCCGCCGTAGCTCCCTCGCCATCTCCCGTTCCCGCCGCCGGCCTGGACCCGGCTGCAACACCCCATCCCGCCGGCGCCTCTGGCCTGGAGTCCACAAACGGGCCCTCTTCCTCCACGCCGGTGCCAGTCCCCACACCTTCGCCGGCGCCCGTCTCTGCCCCTTCTCCGATGCCCACGCCCCTACCAACCGCGACACCTGCTCCCTCACCGTCCCCTACACCAACCCCAACGAAGACCCCGCAACCTACCGCTACCCCATTGCCGCCTCCAACCGCCACGCCCCGTCCAACTCCAACTCCAACCCCCGTGCCCACTCCTTCTCCCGAGGGCTCTTGCCGCCCGGATCAGGTGGACATAAACCGGGCTGCCGTGTCAGACCTGGATAAGATCCGCCACATTGGACCGGCCCGAGCTGCCCAGTTGATAACCCTCCGGCCATTTTCGTCCGTCGACGACATGGTGCGGATCAAGGGAATCGGTCCCGCCCGGCTCCGTGACATCAAGGATCAGGGACTCGCCTGTGTCTCCAATTGACTCCCCACGAGGTAGCCGGTAAGCTTGCCCGGGTTCACCACAGACCCCTGATTTACCACTGATCAAGGAGGGATTCGTGGAAATAGCGTTGAGCATCCCTCGGCTCCCTGATGGGGACGCCATCCGCCGGTTCTGTCAGCGGGCCGAGCAGTTGGGTTTCCAGGCCGTCCTCGCGGGAGACCACATCGTGCTACCCACTGGCGGCACCGACCAGTACCCATACACCGCCGACGGGTCCTTTTCCCGCCCTGCCGACGAACCCTTCCTGGAAACCATGACCATGCTTGGATACATGGCCGCCTGCACCAGCACGATCAAGCTGGGCTCCACCGTCATAATCCTCCCCTACCGAAATCCGGTGGTCCAGGCCAAGACGTTCGCCTCGTTGGACGTCCTAACTAACGGCCGCATGATCTGCGGTGTCGGGGTTGGCTGGCTGGAAAAGGAATTCGACACTCTTGGAGTCCCCTACGCTGAGCGTGGGCCCATGAGCGACGAGTTTCTCCAGATATTCAAGACCCTGTGGACCGAACCCGACCCCAACTTCCAGGGCCGTTTCTACCGGATAGATGGCATCCAGTTCTATCCCAAGCCCGTCCAGCAGCCCAGCATACCGATATGGATCGGCGGCCACACCCGCCGCGCACTGCGCCGCACCGCCCTCTTCGGAGACTGTTGGCACACCACCCGCCAGACCCCGGACTTCGTCGCCGGGAACCTTCCCTACCTGCGCCGGCAGACCGAGGAAGTGGGGCGTGACCCGGACACTATCTCCATCTCGCTCAAGCGTTCCCTCCACTTCACCGACCTGGGAGAAAACGAGGGAGCGTCCGTTCGCACCGGAGGCCTCGTAATCGGCACCACCCAGGAGGTCATCGACGACGTCTACTACTGCCGTGAGCTCGGCATTGACCAGCTTACCTACGACTTCCGCGTGGACGGCACCGAAGCCACTCTGGAAGTCATGGAACACCTCGCCGACCGGGTCTTGCCCGTCGCCAAACGCCTCGGCTGACCGCTCGCCAGGAAGGCCGGCACCAAAGACTGCGGGGGAGCCTACAGGCTCCCCCGTTTCATCGTTGGCCAATCCTCTGGCGTCTACAACCCGTTTTCCTTAAACTCCCTGGCGTGTTCCACCAGGTTCAACGCAGTGTGCTTCATGTTCTCTAGCTGCGCGTCACTGACCTGCCGTTTCACCTCCCCCGGTATCCCGGTGACGAAGGATCGTTCAGGAACATCGGTGCCTGACAGGACCACCGAATTGGCCGCGATAAGGCAATGCTTCCCCAGCCTCGAGCGGTGCAGGAAGGTGCAGTTGTTCCCCAAGAGGCATCCCTCTCCGATGAAGTCCCCGTGGACCACAACGGCGTGTCCGATGGTCACGTAGTCCTCCACCACCAACCCGCTTCCGTGGATGACCGCGCCTTCCTGGGCGTTGACATAATTTCCGATAACTATACCGTTCTCTCCATCTCCCCGGATGGTCACCCCTGGCCAGATGCTGGAATGCTCGCCTATCTCCACGTCCCCCACAACGTAGGCAAACTCACTGACCCACGCCGTATCCGCTATCTTCGGTGTTTTGTTGCCTAGGCTCCTGATCAATTCTTCCTCCAGATATTTGGATCCAAGATTCCGCGGCGCTGGATTGTCCGTCGCCGCTACCCGTAACTCCGCACCGCCCGCCGCGCCGCCATGTCCAGTTCCCGGTCAATGATGGCCCGCCGCTTGTCGTACTGGCGCTTGCCTCTTGCCAGGCCCAGCTCCACCTTGGCTACGTGGTTTCGGATATAGATCCGCAGGGCCACGATGGTCAGACCCTTCTGCGCCACCGCCGCGCTCAACTCCGCGATCTGCTCCCGGTGGAGCAGCAGCTTGCGGGGCCGTCGCGGGTCGTGGTTGTTGATGCTTGCCGGGTCGTAGGCCGCGATGTGGGCGTTGACCAGCCACATCTCCCCGCCTTCCGGACGCGCGTACGCGTCCCGCAGGTCCACCTTGCCGCCCCGGATCGACTTGATTTCCGTCCCGGTCAGGACCATCCCTGCTTCGTACTTGTCCAGGACCTCGTAGTCGTGGCGCGCCCGGCGGTTGACGGCAATCGTGCCGTCTCCTCCCGTGGCCGTCTTCGCCGCTTTCCTATTCTTCCTAGCCAATCCCTACCGCCTGCTCCGCCAGGACCTCAATCGCCCGTTGCAGCTGGACGTCTTCTTCCGCCTCTGTAGGGGGCTCGACGATGATATTGGGAGTAATACCCTGTCCTTCAATCAACGTCCCCTTTGGCGTGTACCACCGGGCGATGCTGAAGTATATTCCCGAGCCGTCGCTCAGTGGACGGAGCGTGTTGACGCTTCCCTTGCCGAAGGAGGTTGTACCCACCACCGTGGCCCTCCCATGGTCGATCATCGCGCCGGAAAACACCTCGCTGGCGCTGGCGCTGAACCCGTTTATCAACACCACCAGCGGAATGGCCTCGCCAATCCCGCCCGACTCGACGTTCCAGTTTCTGCGCTGTCCTTGGGAGTCGATCTGGTATACAACTATCCCTTCCTCCAGGAACTGGCTCGAAACGTCTACGACCGATTTCAGCAACCCGCCTGGATTGTTTCGCAGGTCCACGATCAGGCCGGCACCCCCGGCTTCCTCGAATTGTTCCAGCGCTTGCTTTACCTCGTCGTTGGTCGTGTCCGAGAAGTTGGAAATGATCAGGTGCCCCAGGCCGTTGTCCAACATCTCGAAACTGACGCTGGTCAGTGGGATAACACCCCGCTCGACCACAATGGTAACCGCCTCCGTCTCATTCATGTGAAGCACCAGCAGTTCCACCCTCGTCCCCTTCTCCCCCCGGATCTTCGCCACGGCTTCCAGCAGTGTGATGTGGTGGGTGCTTTCTCCGTCAATCCCGAGGATCACGTCCCCCGGAAGTATCCCCGCCTTTTGCGCCGGAGCCCCCGGCATGGGGGCGATGATGGTCAACTGCCCATCCCGGATCGCCACCTGTGCGCCAATCCCCTCGAAGTACCCCTTGTAGTCCTGGGTCTCTATCCCGAACTGCTCCGAGTCAAGAAACGACGCGTAGGGGTCGTCCAGGGCCTCCAGCATGCCTCGGATCGCTCCTTCGCTGAGTTTCTCCGGATCGAGCTGTTCCCGGTCGACGTGCTCTGCTTCTAGGTAGTCCCACACCTCCACCACCCGGCCGAATTCGCTGGGCAGCCCATCCATGGCTTGAGGAGCGGGCGGCGTATCGGCTTGGGTAACTCCTTCCCAGTCCCACGACAGCCAGAATCGCGCCGTCAGCACGGCCGCCGCAGACCCCACCAGGATTACCAACGCTATCAGGACCCAATGGGATTTGCTCAACCTCGAACTCCGCCGACGCCCCTTGCCAGGCGCTACTGGCCGGAATTTCTTCAATGCCTGAATGGCAAGAAGGATACCCATAAGGGTATCCGCCGCCGGAAACCGGCCCTCCAATTGTACCACAGCGGCCGTCAGGGTCAGCCGCCGCTGTTCCCCCGGGTTTCCTCCGGCAATTCCCCGTTTGACACCCCTTTACCCTTTGGATAGCATGGCCTGAACCCCCACGCTAGAGTTTGCCTGTGCCCGGAATCACCGCCTACGGCGCCTACGTTCCACGCTACCGGCTGGGACCCGCCACGTCGGGTTGGAATAGCCCCGGGGAGCGGGCGGTTGCCAACTTCGACGAAGACAGCGTCACCATGGCGGTGGCGGCCGGAGCTGATTGCCTTCGCGTCATCGACCGGGACTCAGTAGATGCTCTGGTATTCGCCAGCACCACTCCCCCCTACGCCGAAAAGCAGTGCGCCGCCATCGTCGCCACCGCCCTCGACCTTCGTCCCGACATCTTCACTGCCGACGTCACCAATGTCCTGCGGGCCGGCACCACCGCCCTGAAGACCGCCCTCGATTCCGTTATCGCCGGCTCCTCCAGTCGCGTCCTCGTCGTTGCCTCCGACCATCGCCAGGGCCCGCCCCGCGGCGAAACCGAGCGCAACTCCGGTGACGGTGCCGCGGCGTTCCTCGTGGACTCGGAAGGCCTCCTCGCGGAGTGGGAGTGTTCCTACTCCCTTACCGAAAATATGCTCGACACCTGGCGTTCGTCAGGCGACCCCTTCGTCCGAACCTGGGAAGACCGCTTTGCCACCGAGGAAGGCCTGGAGCGGATTATTGGGCAGGCGGTGGCCGGGTTCAACCAGCGCCATCAGATGACCGTCACCGACGTTGACAAGCTGGCCCTGTATGCGCCGGATGCCCGCCGTCACTCCGCCCTCGCCCGCGCTCTCGGGTTCCGCCCCGACCAGGTTCAGGACCCCATGTTTGGACGCCTCGGCAACACCGGTGCCGCCTTCCCTCTCATGCTCCTCGCCGGTTCGCTGGAACAGGCCACTCCCGGACATCGGCACCTCGTCGTTTCCTATGGCGACGGGAGCGACGTCATGTCTTTCAGGACCACGGGGGCCCTTTGCCAGACCTGCGGAGTGTCCGGCTTCCTCGACTCCGGCCGCGTCCTAGATAGCTACGAGACCTATGCCCGCTGGCGGGATGTTTGGGAGATGGACGATGCCTCCCGTCGTCCCCAGCCCAACCCCCCTTCCGTGGCCGCCATGTGGCGGGAGACGGACAAGAATCTTAGGCTCAACGGGGCCCGGTGCTGTGACTGCGGCTACGTCCAGTACCCCGCTCAAAGAGTCTGCGTCAACTGCCGGCAGCGGGACAGATCCCAGCCCGTGCGGCTTAGCGACCGTCCGGGAACGGTGTTCACTTACTCCATGGACTACATCGCGGGCGCTGTGGACACCCCTCTGGTTGTTTCCGTCGTTGACTTCGACGGCGGGGGCCGCCTCCTATGCATGATGACCGACCGGGAGTTGGATGAGGTCACTGTCGGAATGCCGGTGGAGATGAGCTTCCGCAAGCTGCGCGTCGTCAATGGTGTCCACAACTACTATTGGAAAGCCATCCCCAGGCGGGTCTGATCCAACACGGGCAACACCTTCGGAGGTTTCAGATGAACGGCATTCGCGATCGTGTGGCAATCGTTGGAATGGGCTGCACCAAGTTCGGTGAGCGGTGGGATGCCGGCGCCTCCGACCTCATGGTCGAAGCCGCCTATGAAGCCTTCGAGGACGCCGGAATTGATCCTGCCGACGTTCAGGCCGCCTGGCTCGGCACCGTCAGTTCCTTCCGCACCGGGCAGCCCCTGGCCGAAGCCCTCAAGCTGGACTACATCCCCATCACCCGCGTCGAGAACGCTTGCGCAACGGCCACCGATGCCCTCCGCAACGCCTGTTACGCTGTGGCCGCCGGCGTCTACGACATCGTCCTTGCTTTGGGTGTGGAAAAACTGAAGGACTCCGGCTTTTCCGGCCTCGCCATTCCCGAAGCGCCCGGCGCCGACGTTGCTCCTCCCACTCCGCCGCCGGCCCAGTTCGCCATGGCGGCCACCAGGTACTTCCACCAGTACGGAATCCCCTACGAGGACGGCAAGCGCACCCTGGCCCAGATAGCCGCCAAGAACCACCACAATGGCTCATTGAACCCCAAGGCCCACTTCCAGCGCGAGGTCTCGGAGGAACAGGTCGTGAACGCTCCCATGATCGCCTGGCCCCTTGGACTCTTCGACTGCTGCGGGGTCAGCGACGGCGCCGCCGCTGCCATCATCACCACCCCCGAAATCGCAGCGGGTCTGAGGAAGGACTACATCCTTGTCAAAGCCCTTGGCCTCGCGGTAGGTGCTTTCGGAGTCCTCCGCAGCGATTGGGACTTCACCCATTTCCCCGAGACAACCCGCGCCGGCCAGGCCGCCTACCAGGAAGCCGGCATTATCAGTCCCCGGGAGGAAATCGACCTCGCCATGGTCCACGACTGTTTCACCATCACCGAGCTCATCATCTACGAGGACTTGGGTTTCAGCGCCCGCGGCGCTGGCAGCGAGGACGTGGAAGCCGGTGCCTTCACCCTGGAAGGCGGCCTTCCGGTAAACACCGACGGAGGGCTCAAATGCTTCGGCCACCCCGTGGGGGCCAGCGGCATCAGAATGGTCTACGAGGTCTACAAGCAGCTCCAGGGGAAGGCCGGCCCCCGGCAACTGCGGAAGGCCGACCTCGGCCTCACTCACAACCTCGGCGGCAGGCCCGGCTCCTTCACCTGCTCCGTGGCCGTCTTCGGCCGCCCCGACTGAGTTCCGCAATTGCGAAGAGCCAAAAAGGAGCGCTCGTCACCCCATCCTGCATCCTTTTACGGTGCCTCTGAACAAGTCCTTTCCTCCTTGAGGCGGGAATCCAGACCCACAATTGCAGTTGAACTGCACCACCTTGAAACGGGACCCTGCCCAAAGTCGCCCCGGTTGACCGCCTGAACTCGGGGAGTATAATGCGTTAACACTGCCAACCCAGCGCGTTCGGATTGATTCCGGTTGATCACTGCGCGTCTGAACGTTCTCCCCCACCCGTTGATCTGGATTCCTGCTCCCGCCAGTCGGGGTGAGACGAAATTAGGAGTAGCCCCATGGCTGCAGCGCAAGCGCCTCAACGAGGTTATTTCTCAGCCAAGGCCCACCGCTTCCTCGCCGCCCTCGTATTCCGCGACTACCGGTTCCTCGCCTTCGCCACTCTGTGCAGCGGCAGCGGCGCTTGGGCTCTCATCGTAGCGCGCGGCGCATGGGTCTTCGGAATCCCCGAACTAGAGGGCACCCGGGGGCTGTGGGTCGGCCTCGTCACCTTTGCTGCCATGTCGCCCCGCTTCTTCGCAACCCCCTTCATCGGTTACCTGGCGGACCGCGTCACCCGCAAGTCCCTCCTGCAGTGGATCTACATCCTGCAGATTGCCCAGGCCTCCGTAATGGCGGTCCTCGTGATGATGGGGATTGGCAACCCGCTCTACGTCGTCGCCCTTGCTGTGATCAACGGCACCCTTCGGGCCACCCAGCAGACGGCCGCCCAATCCCTGGCCCCCAACCTGGTGGACCGCGAACGTCTCCCCAACGCTGTGGCCCTTAACGAAGCAATGCAGCAGGGTTCAAGACTGTTTGGCCCGCTGATCCTGTTCGTCGTTTCCTACCTCGCCGGGATTGGCGGTCTCGGACAGGGTGACAATCTCCTGGACGCCGAGGCGGTTGCAGCGGGACTGGGGACGTCGGCCGTCGTGTTCTGGGCCTGCGCCACCTTCTACCTCTTGGCGTTGATCTCTGCCCTGAACATCCGCACCGTGTCCAGCGGGGTTATTGACCGCCGCCGCAGCTTCTGGGCCAATACCACCGCCGGCTTCGCTTACGCCTATAGCACGCCTTTGGTGTTTGGCATCATCCTGATGGCCGTCGCCCACTGCGTTCTGGTCATGTCCTTCGAGTCCATGCTCCCGCCCCTGGCCCAGGAGAAGCTCACCCCGGCGGGCGAAAGATTCAATCAGGACCACGTGTTTCTCCTGATGTCCGCCCTCGGTCTGGGCGCGTTGTTCTCTTCCATATTTGTGGGAGGGATAATCAGCCATCTGACTCGTGGGCGCATCTTCCTCCTGCTCGGTTTCACCAGTAGCTTGACCCCCATCGGCCTAGGGTTATCGGTCTCAACCGGCATATCCCTGACCGCGGCGGTCCTGATGGGCTTGGGAACCGCCGGTTTCATGACCATCACCCACACCATCATCCAGTCCGTAGTCCCCGACGAGATTCGCGGAAGGGTCGCCTCGGTGTACTCCATGCACGTCGGCGGCAGCATGGCTTTCGCCAACCTGCTTTATGGACGGTTGGCTGACATCTGGCCCGTCGGACTGGTCATGGCATTCGTCGGCGCCCTGTTCACCGCCGTGGTTCTCTTCACCATCCTCATGCCCTTCTGGAGAGGCATCTACTTCCGGGGCGAGGCCCGCCCGGTGGCTGCCCCGGCGGCGGCCGCTGGCGCTGGAGGCGACTGAGCCCGGCGGTCAATGTGGTCCAATCGGCACTAATCGGGGCCGCCGCGGCGATTGCGGTGGCCCCGGTCAATTTCGCCTGGTTTCCCGATAGACATAAAACTCGGGAATCAGTTGCTGAAACTCCTTGAAATTACATAACCCCGATTGATATAAAGCAGAGGCAACCCCGGGTGGATGTGTTTGGGCTGGGCAGTTGTTCCTCCCGTTTTCCCCTGCTGGCTCCTGTCGCCGTCTTTTCTCTCATCCCCTCGGCGCGCCGCAATCCTTTGGCAAGCCAACTTTCCGAATGCGGAAGCGGGCGGGATTCAATAGATGTCGGATAACGATCTGGTCCGGGTCATCGGGCGAGGTTCCAACGTCAGCGTCAACATCGACGACGATGCCCCCATCGGCGAAGCCCTTGATGCCCTCCGTTCCCACGTCGCCGGGAACCGTTTCCTGTATTCCAATGGAACCGTGGCAGTCAGCGTCGGTCGGAGGATGCTCCGCCGCAACGAACTCGTCACAATCAAGCAGCTTTTGGACAAAGAGACCGGAGTGACTGTCTCCCGGTTCCTGGGCGAGTTGTCCACCGAAGAAGCTGCCGCCGGAGAGCCAGAGCCCAACTCCGGCGTTCCGTCACCGGAACCTCTCCTTCCAAGCAGGCCGGAACCCTCCGGCCTTTCACACAACGACCCGAGGCTCCTCGCGTCGAAGATCGTGTCGGCAGTTAGAAACAGGGCCTCCCGTCCGGCCGTGGCAGCATCCGCCTCTGATGGCAGTGAAGCGTCAGCATCCGGTCCCTTGGAATGGTCCAACGACACTGCAAGACCGACCCGCGCTACCCCCGCAGCTCGGTCGCCCGGCATGAGCCAGTCCCAGCCCTCTGCTCTCGAACAGTTGGACCGGGGTGAGGAAGCATTGCTCCTCAAGACAACTTGCCGTTCCGGTGAAGTCATCTCCTACCCCGGCGACATCGTGGTCCTCGCCGATGTTAACCCGGGGTCCCAGTTGATCGCGGGCGGGGATATTTTCGTATACGGCGCCCTTCGCGGTGTTGCCCACGCCGGAGCTTCCGGAGACACGAAAGCGGTAATCGTTGCCACGGTCATGCAGGCCCCGCGGCTTCAGATCGGTCCCCACGTCGGCATCGCCCCCGAAGGAAAGAAGCGCTCCAGGGCCGATTCAAACAGACCCAAGATAGCCTACGTCCGCCGGCAGTCGGTTTTCGTCCAGAACTACGCCGGCAGGTTCGCAACCTATATGGGAGGAACACTTTATGACGGGTAAGACCATCGTTATTACTTCCGGAAAGGGTGGTGTAGGCAAGACAACCACCACTGCCAACATCGGCGCCGGGTTGGCCATGCGTGGCCACCGCGTCGTCGTGATCGATACCGACATCGGCCTCCGCAACCTCGACGTCGTGATGGGCTTGGAGAACCGCATCGTATACGACCTCGTGGACATAATCGAAGGCAACTGCAAACTCCACCAGGGATTGATCCGGGACAAGAACGACTCGAATCTTTACCTGATTCCGGCTGCGCAGACGAGGGACAAGAACTGCATCGACCGGGAACAGCTCAAGACGTTGTGCGGCAGGTTGGAAAGCGAGTTCGATTACGTTCTGATTGATTGTCCCGCCGGCATCGAGCAGGGATTCAAGAACGCCATCGGCGCCGCCCACGAGGCCATAATCGTCACTACCCCGGAGGTTTCCGCCATTCGCGACGCCGACCGGGTGATCGGACTGCTGGAAGCGGAGGGCTTGCACAACCCCCGGCTCATCATTAATCGGGTCAGGCCCGGCATGGTCAAAAGAGGGGACATGATGGGGAAGGACGACATTGTCGAACTGTTGGCCATCGATGTAATCGGCATGGTTCCCGCCGACGACCGGCTGATAATCGCCACCAACCAGGGCGTTCCTGTCATCCACGACAAGCGGTCCACTTCCGGCGCTGCATTTTCTCGCATCGCAGCTCGCATCGACGGCGACGATGTGCCGTTGATGGAATTGCGGCCCAAATCCGGGATCATGGACAAGGTCCGGGTTATCATGGGCCTCAATCGGGGAGCGTACTCTCATGCGTGATCTGATACGGTGGGTCGTCACCAGAAAAAGCGAAACCAAGAACGCCGCCCGGGACAGGCTTCACCTGGCTTTGATGCGGGACCGGATGGACCTCGCCCCGGAAATGATGGAAGCGCTTAAACGGGACCTGAGAGACGCGATGTCCCAGTATCTGGTAGTCAACGATGAGTTCCAGGAATTCGCCATCCGTAGGCTGGACGAGTCGGTGTTCCTGGTTTCCAACATTCGGGTCAAGGATATGCGGCGGGCCCCAGCCCAGTAACTGCTTCACCCCATAAGCAGGACGGACTTCAGCGGCCGGACTATAAAGCCCGGCCGCTGTTTCGTTCCCGGCGCCCGAATTCCGAGGCTGCCGTGCTATCATGGGCGCCACATCCTACCGAGGAGACCTCCAAAGACATGGCCCACACCGACAGCGAATTGGAACGCTACCTGCAACTGACTCCAAATTCCCGCTCCCTTTGGGAAGACGCCAGGGAGTATCTCCCCGGGGGAGACAGCCGCAACTCGATCTTCTGGAATCCCTACCCCGTCTTCATCGAGTCCGCTTCCGGCTGCCATGTCGTCGACGCCGACGGCATCGACCGGCTCGACTTCATAAACACCATGACAACCATGATCCTCGGCCATGGCCCCGAACCGGTGCTGCGAGCCGTTGCTGAACAGACATCGAAGGGTTTGGCTTATAACGCCCCTAGCAGGACCCAGGTACGGTTGGCCAAGCTGCTTTGCGAACGTGTCCCGTCGTTTGAGCAGGTAAGGTTCACCAATTCCGGGACTGAGGCCACCCTGAACACCCTCCGGGCCGCGCGGGCCTTCACCGGCCGCCAGCGGTTCGCCAAAGCCGAGGGAGGGTACCACGGGACTCACGACTCCGTCAGCGTCAGCGTGCGAGTCGACCCGGCGTCAGCAGGCGACGCGGACAATCCCCGTCCCGTTCCGGCCAGCGCGGGACTGCCCGACAATGTCGAGCGCGACGTGGTCATCATCCCCTTCAACGAAACGGACACGGCACTACGAATCCTCGAGGAAAACCGGGAAGACCTGGCAGCCATAATCGTCGAGCCGGTGCTGGGCTCCGTGGGGATGGTCCCGGCAGAGCCGGAGTTCCTGGACATGCTGAGAGACTTTACGGAAAACAACGGAAGCCTGCTCATCTTCGACGAGGTCATCAGCTTCCGGGTGGCTCCTGGAGGCGCCCAGGAAACCTACGGGGTAACCCCCGACCTGACTTCTCTGGGCAAGATTGTCGGCGGAGGATTTCCCGTCGGCGCCTTCGGGGGGCGGAGGGAGATAATGGACTTGTACGACCCCACCAGGGGGCCCAAGGTCTCCCATGCCGGCACGTTCAACGCCAATCCGGTCACGATGGTCGCCGGAGCCACGACCATGGAGTTGCTTACTCCATCCGTTTACCGCAATCTGGCCGAGTCCACCGAACTGCTCAGGCAGGGCATCCGGGAAGTCTGCGCGGAACAGGAAACGCCAGTGCAGGTAACCGGCCTCGGCTCGCTCTTTGGAATTCACTTCACGTCTGCTGAGGTCCGTACCTATCGGGACATCGCCGCAGAGGATGCGGACCTGCGGCACCGCGTGTTCCTGGGCCTGCTGAACGAGGGAATACTTGTAGCCTCCAACCTGGTCGGGTCCTTGTCCACCCAGATTGCAGAGGGACACATCACCGATTTCTGCGCAGCCTTCGGCAGGGTCCTGGAGCGCAACAGGTAGGAGTTCAACAAAAACAACCGCAGCCCCAATGCACGGGCTGCGGTTCGTGGGGTCTAGCCAGGGACGGGGGCTAGTCGACCGGCGGGCGCTTCTCCCACTTTTCCGGCGGCGGATAGACCGGGGTGGCTACCCGGCGGACGTTCTCGGTGGCGAACCAGTCCGCGCACTCCTCACGCCACTTGAGGTAGTGGGGAGCGTTGCGGTGGGCATCCACCGCCGCTTCGTCCTGGTACACCTCAAACAGGTGCAGCCGGTTCTCGTCCTCATTGTCCTGGAGGACGTCGAACCGGAGGCACCCCGGCTCGTCGTTGTTGGAACCGCGGGCATCCCCCAGCATGGACTCCATGAACTGGTCTTTGAATCCAGGTTTGATGTTGATTGTGACTACAAGGGCTATCAACTTTCCTCCTCTTTGCCCTTCGGGGGAGCATGACCCGGAGATTGGACCCGAAGGCACCCGCCAATTATATCGGCGCAGGTATTCACGGACAAGGTTGGGGCTGGGAAAAGGACCGCCGGGCTATCCCCGGCACTCGTGATGACATCACAGTGCGGGCATTGTAGAATTGCCGTACCAAGCGCAGGGGGAGGCTCCCATGGCCGACATTCCCATCGTCTATACCCTCACCGTTTGACCGGCCAGCGACCGGTTGCGCGACGCGTGGCGCCGCCAGAAGATCCAGTACGAGGAACGGCGGGTGGATCAATCCCAGGAGACCCTTGACGAGGCCCTGGACTACGGGGATACCGTGCCCATCATCGTTTATCCCGACGGCACGGTGGAGATCGGGTTCGAGGGGCATACGGGTTGAGAAATCGGTTGACGGGCCGTTGGCCCGTTCCCATAGCCCCGGTTCGACCGGATGAGATTCGGCAAGCCAACCCTACTGCAACCATATAGCTCTGGAGGTTTGTTATGGCCCGTGAGACCAGCGTGGTAACTCCCCAAAGGTTCAGCGAAGGGTTCACGTATCCGGACTACATGGCCCAGATCAACGTGAACAAGGCACGGATGGACGCCTATTACGATGCGTTCCAGGTTTCCGAAGAGGAGACCCAGGCCCTCCAGGCCCTGAACCAGCGTCCCGACGGCCCAGCCAGGATGCTGGTGCTATGCGAGGACTGGTGCGGCGACGTGGTGCGGGGACTGCCCATCCTGGCCCGGGTCGCCGAAGCGGGCGGCTTCGAGATGAGCGTGTTCCCCCGGGACCAGCACCACGACATAATGAACGAGTTCCTCAAAAATGGGGAGTGGATGTCCATCCCGACGGCGGTCTTCTATACCAGGGATCACCAGTACATCTGCCATTGGATCGAGCGCCCCGAAGTCGCGGAGCGGGAAATGGTGGAGATCGAGGAAGCCATCCGCGCGGAGAATCCCGACATCACCGACCAAGAGTTCGGACGGGAGCGCCGGGCCCGCACTGCCGCCAAGGCCGAAGACTGGCAAAGGGCCAGCGTCACCGAGATTATCGAGCTGCTGCAATCCAGCGTCGGCTAGGAAGCCCCGACAGCCCCCACCACTGGATGCCTGGGAAGGGCATCCAGTGAAAAACCAAGATGCGGCAAATTGAGAGACCACCGGGCGGGCTGACCGCCGGTGGTCTTCTTTGGTTCCTAGCCTGTTGGTGTCCGAGCAACTCCCGATACTTGTCCTCTTATCCGACGGCCAGCCCGCGTACTTCCTTGGCATCTATGGGCAGGGGGTACGCGTTCCAGGTCGCACCCTCATCGGACGACCCGAAAGCCTCGCCATCCCGGGCGACGCAGAAGACATTGGCCGGAGCCCGGGTATCGGCCCGGACCGCCATCATCGTGCTGTTGGCGGTGATGCCGGACCCAACCGGCTCGAAGGTGCGGAACAGGTCGCGGCTCCGGTAGAGGGCTCCCTGGCTGCTGCGGGCGGCCGCTCCGATGGATACGTACATCAGGTTGGGGTCGTATGGCGCGGCCCACAGGTCCCGAGTGTAGGTAATCTCCGAGAAGTTGCCGAAGTCGATGGGTATCCACTCCCCGCTGCCGGCCCGGTCCGGCCCGATGAAGGGCCCCTGCCTGGTCGTGATGAACACCGTGTGAGGGGACGCGGCGGTGCACTGTACCCCGTGCAGGTCAAGGGTATCCTCGCTGGGGGCCAGGTTACCCGTCACCTCATCCCAGGTGTCGCCGCCGTCGGCGCTCCGAATGACGCCGGCCACCTCCAGGGCGGCATAGATTTCGTCGGGAAAGTTGGGGTCGGCGGCCAGTCCGATCACCCGGGTGGGGAAGGCCATCTGGCACTCGTTGGACCCCATGTTCGCCGGCAGCTTCTGCCAGGAGTCGCCGCCGTTGACGCTGCGGTGGATCTCCCCGGGAGCAGTGCCCAGATACATCACGTTGGGATCACCGGGGCGGAACATGAAGGACCAGACCCCGGGGCCGTCGGAGGGGTAGTCCAGGCGCTCCCAGTGGTCACCGGCGTCGGCGCTGCGGTAGGGCCCCCGGTTGGTTCCGGCGAACACCACCTCCGGCTTGTCGGGATGCAATGCGATCCCCTGCACCTGGACCCGCTCAGGCAGCCCGTTGGTGAGGACCTCCCACTGGTCGGCTCCCGGCGAGAGGCGATACAGACCGTGACTTTCCGCGCCAACATAGACGCGCGTGTTACCGGCCAAAGGCATGAGGGTCACCTCCTTGGTAGGTGGACATAAGGATGGGGGACCGGGTCATTCCAACAGACAGCCCAAATGTTGTCAAACCGGCGGGCGGAGCCGAGACGCCGAACATCCCAGAGGGCCTGGAGAGACGAAAAAGGGCTTTTGTATCATTTTGTAGCAAACCGGGGTTTCCGTGCTCAATCGTCTCCAAACCCGGCGCCAACCTTTGCCGTTGTTGCCCTGAGATTGTCGCATTTTGTGCCATTCTGTCGCACGGTTGTGTCATTTTGTGCCTCTGGCTTCCCCTCTGCCCCAAGTCGCCGGCCTCCTAGGAAACCTGTGTTGAACGTGGCAATCCGTCAGGCTCCCTCAACTAATTGTAAGGAGCGGCCGTCGGGTCTGGAAAGAGGCAAATGTCATCAAAACGGGACTGCCCGGGGGTATCCGGTAGGCCAGGACCACCGGGCTAATCCGGTATTTCTCCGATTTCGAACCGGTACTCCTCGATGACCGGGTTGGCGAGGAGCTGATCGCACATGGCAGCGACACTCGCTTCGGCGGCGGCGGAGTCCGGGGCATCCAGCCGCACTTCCAGGTACTTCCCCAGCCGCACACTGTCCACGGAGTCGTAACCCAGGTTCCTCAGGGTGCCCATGACCGTCAGACCCGGTGGGTCGTTGACCCCGGGCTTGAGGGTGACCACAACCTTGGCTAGAAACAACTGTCCGAACTCACAACGGGCCGGTTAGGGCATCACACCGCTGTTCAGGCATGGGATGTTTCCTTCGGGCCCGAGGCGGCCTGCATAGGTCTCGAAGAATTTCTTGATGCGGTCTTCGTCGACCCCAGTCATCTGGTCGGAAACGCCCCAGGCGGTCAGGGCCACATCGCCTTCCGGGATTTGCCGGTAAGCCCGGGCGACGCCGTGAATGTTGGACAACCCGATGTCGTCGAAAACATCGCGGAGCTCGTCAATCTGGGCGGGATCGGTGAAGTTGTAGCTGACGACGATGTTGCCGTGTTCCAGGTTGTGCACCACCCGCTCGTCGGGCAGTTCCTCCTCGAAGAAACCGCACTCGGACCATTGGGCCCAGTGGTCGCCGGAGGTGCCGGGCACGGTGTTGTATTCGACGGTCTGGGTCTCGGGGAGGTGGTTCTTGGTGAGCATCTCGTTGTGCTCGACTCCCACCCCTTCCACGTAGCCTTCGGCCGATCCCTGGGTGTTGCCGCCTCCGATTCCGGCTAGGCCGCCAACGGCGAATCCGGCAATTACCAGGACTGCGATAACCGCCGAAGCGATGATGTAAAGCCAACTGTTGCGCCGGGGGCGCGGCCTGGTGGTCGCTCCCGGCGCTCCGGCTCCCCGGTTGGAAACCACGGGCCGGCCGCGGCGTCTCCGTCTGCGTGACTCTGGCAAGTTCTCTCCTCCGAATAAGTCCCCGGGTGCGCCAGGTCAGGCCGGAAGGTGCTCTCCCGTGAGCAGGTGGTAGGCCTCGATGTAACGCTCTGTGGTCCTGGCCACAATGTCGTCGGGGAGTTCCGGCGCCGGGGGTTCCTGGTTCCAACCCTGTTCGGTCAGGTAATCGCGGACGTACTGCTTGTCGAAGTTGGGCTGGGACTTGCCCGGCTCGTAGCCGGATGCGTCCCAGAACCGGCTGGAGTCGGGGGTCAGCAGCTCGTCGATGAGGATGAGTTCGCCGTCCAGCAGACCGAACTCCATCTTGGTGTCCGCGAGAATGATGCCCCGCTCCTTGGCGTACTGGTCGGCGAAGGAATAGACGGCGATGCTGACCTCTTCCAGCTTGCGGGCCATTTCCGAGCCCACCATGTCCACCACCTGCTGGGGGGTCATGTTCTCGTCATGGCCTTCCTCGGCCTTGGTGGTGGGGGTGAACAGCGGCTCCGGGAAGGGTGTGCCCTCCAGCATATCCGCCGGCATGGGCAGGCCCCAGACGGTCCCCTGGCGGCGGTACTCGCCCCAAGCCGAGCCGGTAATGTAGCCCCGGACGATACATTCCATGTCAATCCGTTCGGCCCTTTTGACGACCATCGCCTGCTGGGCCAGGTCGGCCGGAAGGCTGGCGATGGCCTCGCTGCTTCCGTACCGGGATGCCACCTCCGGCGCGTCGGCCAGGCAGATGAGGTGGTTGGGAACGATGTGGGCGGTCTTGTCGAACCAGAACCCGGAAATGCGGTTCAGGACCTTCCCCTTGCTGGGAATCCCGCTGGGCAGGACCACGTCAAAGGCGGAAATGCGGTCGGTGGCGATCATCAACAGCGTGTCGTCATCCACCGAGTAGGTGTCGCGGACCTTGCCGCGGTGCAGGAAATTGGGCAGCTGAGTTTCTATATACATAACGTTCCCAGTAACTATACGTAAAAGATTGGGTTTTGGCTCCGGGGGTTCTCCGCGATTACACGGCAACTTTGGCCGGCAGCAGGCCGATCCGCTGGAAGGTGTCGTCCACGTAGCGCGTGTAGTAGGAATAGTCGAAAATCTGTTCCATCTCGCCGGTGGACAGGTGGGACAGCGCCTCGCCGTCGGCCCTCAGCAGATCGCGGAAGTCGCCGTTTTCATCCCACGCCCTCATCGCGTTGCGCTGGACGATTTTATAGGCCTCCTCGCGGGCCACGCCCCGGTCCACCAGGGCCAGGAGGGTCTGCTGGCTGAAGATCAACCCCCGGCTGCTTTCCACGTTGGCCCACATCCGGTCGGGGAACACCCGCAGGTCCCTGACGATGCGGGTGAAGATGCTGAGAATGTAGTCCAGGGCCAGGCAGGAGTCGGGCAGGATGATGCGCTCGGCGGAGGAGTGGCTGATGTCCCGCTCCCCCCACAGGGCCACGTTTTCCAGGGCGGTGACGCTGTGGCCCCGGATCAGCCGCGCCAGCCCGCAAATCCGTTCGGCCAGTTCCGGGTTCCGCTTGTGGGGCATCGAGGATGAACCGGTCTGGCCCGACCCGAAGGGCTCTTCCAGTTCGTGGACCTCGGTGCGCTGCATCCCGCGGATCTCGGTGGCGAACTTCTCCAGGGAGGCGGCGATGAGGGCCAGCGTGGTCACGAAGTGGGCATAACGGTCCCGCTGGATGACCTGGTTGGAAACCGGGGCGACTTCCAGTCCGAGCTGGCGGCACACCCGTTCTTCAACGGAAGGGGGAATCGTCGCGTGAGTGCCAACCGCGCCGGAAATCTTGCCGTACCGTACCGACTCCACGGCATTGGCCAGCCGGTCCCGCTGGCGGCGCATTTCGTCCCACCAGAGCGCCAGCTTGAGGCCGAAGGTCATGGGCTCGGCGTGGACGCCGTGGGTCCGGCCCATCATGATGGTGTCCTTGTGGGCGACTGCCTGTCCTGCCAAGGCCTCCATGGCGGCGTCCACCTCCTGCATCAGCAACTGGCCGGCCTCCACCAGCTGGAGGGCCTGGGCGGTGTCCAGCATGTCCGACGAGGTCATGCCCAGGTGGAGCCAGCGCCCTTCCGGCCCGATGCCCTCGGTGATGGAGGTCAGGAAGGCGGTGACGTCGTGGCGGGTGGTCTCGAAAATCTCCATCATGCGCTGATGGTTGTACTCGGCCTTTTCCAGCCGGGCCATGTCCTCCTGTGGAATGACTCCTTCCTCGGCCCAGGCATGGGCGACGGCCAGCTCGACGTCCAGCCACTTGCCGTACTTGTTCTCGTCGGACCAGACCTGCTTCATCGCGGGCCTGGAATACCGGTCAATCAATTGAAAGCCTCCTGGGGATAGTGTCCTCTGGAAAGCGCGGGCGGGAGTCCCAGCACCCGGACGGCCATCCTTCTGACGTTTCTTCCGGGGGAGCTGTTCATCTCTCCCGGGCCGCCGCCAGCGACCACGTCAATGCTACCACCCAGCCCATGAATGTCCAGCCGGTCAGCACGTTGACCACCACAATCCAGATGGCCTTTCGCTTCTTGAAGGCTACGTCAATGATGGTGGGCAGAAAATACAGGGCGAGCCCGATCAGCAGGGGCAGGATTCCCCACAGTCCCAAGGTGACCGGGCCCAGCGAGAACTCCATCAGAGATTTCCGCAGCTATTCCCGGAGTTGTCCATCATCAGGGAGCCAGTTCCTTTACGGCGGTTAGAACATCCCCGAAGTCCCGGAAAGGCCGGAATGGAATGTTCCGGCTGGCGCACTCCTCAGCCAGGACCGAGTGGGCGAACACGAAGTCGGCCCGTTCCGCCGGCTCCAGATCGGAGCGTCCGTCTCCGGCGTAGATGACAGACCTACCCCCCGCCCGGTAGCGGTCCACGATGAGGCCCTTGGAATTGCCCCGGTGTTCTTGCCCCGGGTAGGCGAAGGGATAGGAATACTGGATGCCTCCCGGGCCGAAAGAGGTGGTCACCGAAAAGACCGGAACTCCTTCCACTCCCTCCGAGCGGAGCACCGCTTCAATATAGAAGTCGAGCCCATGGCTGACGACGGCGACAGGTATGTCCCGTGACCGGCAGTAGGACAGCATCTCGGCGAAATGGGGCCGGAGGTTGGCATTGTCCTTGACATAAGCTGCCATGGTCTGCTCGCCGGCGGTCACGCCCCGGAAGGCGATTTCCTGGTAGTCCTTCAGGGATAGCTCCCCGGCGCGGAAACGTGCCCGGACTTCTTCCCAGTAGGGGTCTCCAAACCGGCGGAGCAGCAACTCGGCCACGTTCTGCTCGGCGGCGGTGTCATCGAAGTCGGTCAGGACCGCCAGGGGTTGTCCCGGCCTGGGGCCGGAGGCAGGCGCGGTCACGCTACCGTTCCCGGAGCCCCCGCCGGTAGTCCTCGTAGGCCTCGCGGATTTCCTCGTGCCTCAAGCCGAGGATCTCGGCGGCGAAGAATGCCGCGTTGCGGGCGCCCCATTCCCCCACGGCCATGCAGGCCACCGGGATACCGGGCGGCATCTGGGCCGTGGCCAGGAGGGAATCCCAGCCGTTGAGCTGGCTGGACGCCAGCGGGATCCCGATGACCGGGATGGTGGTCCAGGACGCCAGGACGCCTCCCAGGGCCGCCGACCCGCCCGCCGCCGAGATCAGGACCTCGATGCCCCGGTCCCGGGCCGTGGTCGCGTATTCCTGCACCCGCTCCGGAGTGCGGTGGGCCGACATGACCCGGACTTCATAATCAACCTTGAGCTGTTCCAGCACTTCGACGGTCCCCTTGACCGCCGGTTCGTCGCTGGCACTCCCCATGACAACACCAACTAGCGGCACGACAAAATCTCCTTCTTTACTGCTATTAATGCTATACCTGAAGTTCGTCCCGGAAGGCCTCTATCAGGGCCTGTTCCAGCGCATCGCGTTCGATGCGCGTGTCTATTCCATTGACCTGGAGATAGACCCCGTCTTCCCCGATTCCCAGGTCCACGGCGATTTCCCGTTCCCCGTCTTCATCCCAGGTGAGTTCGACGCTGATGTAGTCGGCTTCCTCTTCGTCGTCCTCGTCGTCGCCGGCCAGCATGGGAAGGGGTGAAGGGGACGTTTCCTGGGACGGTTCCCAGGAGGAGTAGGAGTCCAGCGTTCCCGAGTCCTGGAGCAGCACCCGGTTCATATCGGCCACCAGGGATGTGATGCCCAGGGACTCGGCAATCTGAGACAACTCTTCCCGCTGCACCCTGCGCTGCTGTTCAGCCTCCGACGCCTGCTGCTTGCGCTGCCTTCGGGTATCATCCAGTTCGGTTTTCAGGGCCTGAAGCGTATCCAGCCACGCCATGGAATCGTCCTCCAGGTTCCGGGTCGCTTTCCGACGGATTCGAGTTGCCGACTTCAGTCGCCTGCGGGCCTTTTTTGCTGGGCGATCCAAGCCGCGAACCGGTCGGCTTCAGCCAGGTCGGACAGGCCGAACCGAGCAGCCAACCGTTGCAGGGCGTCCAGCAGATCTATGTAGCGGATCCCCCACTGCCCCCGGTTCAGAGTGCCGGGGTGCAGGCCCAGTTGCCGCAACGCCCGTTCAGCCCCGGTGTTCCATACCCCGAACAGGCGGGGTTCCCGCAGGCACAGCACAAAGGAGGCGAACTCTTTCCCCGCCCCTTTGAGCTTGTACGCTCCTTCATCTGCGACGCATTCGTGGAAGCGGCCTTCCAGTTTGATAGTATCATAAAGGAGAAAATCGAGAGAATCCCTAATATCCTCGACGGGATTGGCCCTGAACTCCCTACCCCTGGCGCCGCCGCAGGCCCGGTACAGGGCGCTCGCTTGCTCCATCGTCAGGGCCGCCAGTGCGTCCTCCGAAAGCAGGGCCGCCAGCCGGTCGAAGTCCTTCCAGCGGCGCGCCGCCGACGGAGGCAATTCCCCGGACCGCTGGGCCGCGAGGAATCCCTCTCTCAGGGACTCCGGGTCGGCAATGCGGGACTGAGATGCCATTATCCGGCCAACTCCGCGGCGGGCGCCGCTCCGATGTCGGTCCGCCAGAACGCTCCTTCGAAGCCGATGGTCCGGACCCGCTGGTAGGCGCGTTCCCGGGCGATCTCGAGCGTGTCCCCGGCCCCGACCACGGTGAGCACCCTTCCTCCACTGGTCACGACCGAAGCGTTTGCTCCCTCCCCGGCCCGCCGGGTACCGGCGTGGAAGACCTGGGTGTGGGGCAACTCGGCGTCCAGCCCGCTGATCTCGAATCCGGTTTCATAATGGTCCGGGTACCCGCCGGATGCCAGCACCACCCCCACCCGGGCTTCCTGCGACCATTCCACGGGCAGGCCGGACAGTCTCCCCTCGGCGCAGGCCATCATCACCTCGATGGGGTCGCTGACCAGCAACGGAAGGATGACCTGGGCTTCCGGGTCCCCGAACCGGCAGTTGAACTCCAGCACCCTGGGGCCGGATTCGCTGACCATCAGCCCGGCGTACAGGACGCCCCGGAAGGGGGTGCCCCGCTCCGCCATGGCATCCACCGTGGGCCGCATGACCAGGTCCATCGCCATCGCTGACAACTCCGCCGACCACCCCGGCGGCGGAGTGATGCTGCCCATCCCTCCCGTGTTGGGGCCCCGGTCGCAGTCCCCGGCCCGCTTGTAATCGCTGGCGGCTACCGGAGTGGAAAGGCGCTCGCCGTCGCAGAAGGCAAACAGGCTGACCTCGGGTCCGGAAAGGCATTCCTCGATGACCACCGTCCTTCCCGCCGCCCCAAAAACGCCCTTCTCCATCGAATCCTTGACCACCAGGCAGGCGTCTTCGACGGTGGAGCAGACCACCGCTCCCTTTCCCGCCGCCAGCCCGTCGGCCTTGACCACCACCGGCGCCCCCACGGACTGAACGTAGTCCACCGCCGGACCGGACTCGTGGAAGACCCGGTACTCTGGGGAAGGCACCCCAGCGGAAGACATAATATGCCGGGCGAAGCTCTTGCTGGACTCCAACCGGGCTCCGGCCTGGGAAGGCCCGAACACGGGTATCCCCGCTTCCCACAACTGGTCTGCCAGGCCCAGGGCCAGCGGCACCTCCGGCCCCACCACCACAAGGCCAATGTCGTGGGATTGAGCGGCTCCGACGACTCCCTCGACGTCTTCAGGAGATACGGGGATGTTTTTCGCCAGTTGGGCGGTTCCGGCGTTGCCGCCGGCCACCCATAAGCCGGTAAGGTTGGGACTCTGCATCAGGCGCCAGGCCAGCGCGTGTTCCCTGCCGCCGGATCCGACAAGAAGGACTCTCACGGGAAAATCCGAGCCTCACGCCCCTGAAAAATCGGGCAACCAGTCATTCCGATTCGCTGGCCGATTTGCCGGGTCACTCCCATTCAATCGTCCCCGGAGGCTTGCTGGTGATGTCGTATACCACCCGGTTGACGCCCTCCACCTCGTTGACGATGCGGGTGGAGATGCGTCCCAGCACATCGTAGGGCAACCGCACCCAGTCGGCCGTCATGGCGTCGTCGCTGGATACAGCCCGGATGGCGCAGACGTATCCGTAGGTGCGGAAGTCTCCCATGACGCCGACGGTCCGGTTGTCGCTGAGGACCGCGAAGCTCTGCCAGATTTCCTCGTACAACCCGGCGTTCCATATTTCGTCCTGGACTATCTTGTCGCAGCCCCGCAGGATGTCCAGCTTTTCCGGCGTGACCTCGCCAATGATGCGTATGGCCAGACCGGGTCCGGGGAAGGGCTGCCGGTAGACAATCTCCCGGGGAAGCCCCAGTTCCAGCCCGACCGCCCGCACCTCGTCCTTGAACATATATCGGAGCGGTTCCACCAGCTCCAGTTCCATGTGTTCGGGGAGGCCGCCCACGTTGTGGTGGGTCTTGATTCGGGCGGAGGCCTGGTTTTCCGGCGTCTCGCTCTCGATGACATCCGGGTAGAGAGTGCCCTGGGCTAGGAAGCCGGTATCGTGCAGTTCCGAGGCGACTCCCTCAAACACCCGGATGAACTCTTCGCCGATGTTCCGCCTTTTCTGTTCCGGGTCGGTCACCCCTTGGAGGCGGTCGAGGAAACGGCCGGTGGCGTCCACGTACATCAAGTCCAGGCCCATGTTGCGCTGGAACACCTCCTGGACGCTTTCCGCCTCTCCCGCCCGCAGCAGGCCGTTGTTGACGAAGATGCACTTGAGCTGAGGACCAACGGCCTGCTGCAGCAGCGCGGCGGTCACCGCCGAGTCTACCCCGCCGGACAGGGCGCAGATGACACGCTCGGAGCCAACCTGCTCGCGGATGCGCCGGATGGACTCGGTGGCCACGTTCCCCGGGGTCCACTCCGCTTCGCAGCCGCAAACCTTGCGGACGAAGTTGCCCAGGATCTTCATCCCAAGGGGCGTGTGGGCGACTTCGGGATGGAACTGGAGGCCGAATCTGCTCTCGCCGTCGCCGATGGCCGCCGTTGCCGAATTGCCGGTGTGCGCCAGGGTTAAAAAACCCCGGGGAAGGGATTCCACCCGGTCTCCGTGGCTCATCCACACTTCCAGGGACTCGGGCAGCCCGTCAAAGAGCGGCCCTCCACGGCCGTTCAGTTGGAGTTCGGCATGGCCGTACTCCCGCACGTTTCCGGGTTCTACCCGGCCGCCCAGTTCCTGGACCAGCGCCTGCATCCCGTAGCAGATGCCCAGCACGGGAAGGCCGGAATCCAGGGCCCAGGGCGGGATGGACGGGGCACCGTCGTCATAAACGCTGGCCGGACCGCCGGAGAGGATGACGCCGTGCGGGGCGATCCGCTCCACCACCCGCTCCCACCGGGCGGAGGCAGGCACGATTTCGGAATAGACGTTCAGCTCCCGAACGCGGCGGGCGATCAGGTGGGTGTATTGGGACCCGAAGTCAACAACCACGATTCCCGGGTTGCCCCCGTGGGAACCTGCATTTCCGGCGGCCTGCATCTCGTCCCCTGCCCCAAAATTCCAGCCGGTATTATCGTGCAAATCAGCACAAAATTCCACAGCCTGAAACGGTGCCAGCAGACGGTCCGGCCGGGGCGGGGAGAGTCTGGGACAGCCCTCCCGGCCGGTGTCCTTCGGATTGGAATCTCGACCCGGTTTTTCCAACGTGCTAAACTCAAGTTGGGATGACAGAAGCCGCCGAAATAAGCGTCGGGTCAACCTCCGAGGCCCTGGATGCTGCCTGCCGGGCAATCCGGGACGGTGGGGTGGTGGCCCTGCCCACCGACACCCTGTTCGGCCTGGCCGCCGACGTATTCGACGAAGACGCCCTCCGGCGGGTCTTTGAAATCAAGGGCCGCCCTGCCTCCCAGCCGATACCCGTCCTGGTCAACGGGCTGGGCATGGCTGCCCGGGTGACGGCGCAGTTGCCGGACTGGGCGGAGCGGTTGGCGGAAAGGTTCTGGCCCGGACCCTTGACCCTCATCCTGCCCGCCAGTGGAGCCCTTTCCCCGGTGATCACGGCGGGAGGCGACACAGTGGCGGTGCGCAGCCCGGACCACTGGGTGCCCCAGGAACTGATGAAGCGCCTGGAAGTGCCCATCACCGGCACCAGCGCCAACCCCAGCGGCGGGCCCGACCCGAAGACCCCGGAAGAGGTGAAAGCCCAGTTGGGAAGCCTGGTGGACGCGGTGGTTGAACTGGGTCCTGCTCCCCGGGGAACGGCGTCTACCATAGTCGCCGCTGAGGGAGGCGGCCTCCGGCTGGTCCGCCAGGGAGTCCTCCCATTTGAAGAAGTCGTGGCGGCAGCCGAGGTTTGAAGTTATTCCTGCAATAACCGGATATGAGACTTACCGGGAAGCCCTCAACGGGGAGCTAACGGCCACCTTTTCGGGCCGCCAGGGGTTCCTCTACGACCTGTTGCGGTACCATTTGGGCTGGACCGACGAGCAGGGGCAGCCCTCCGGCGGAATCCCTCCCATTCACCTCCCGGGGGTGCTGGCGTTGACGGCCTGCCGGGCCGTAGCCGGAGAGTTCACCCCTGCGCTCCCCGCGGCGGCCGGCGTAGAGTTGGTGCATAACTTCACGCTGGTCCACGGCGAAGTACAGGCCGGAAGGCTCGACTCCCAGGATAGACCCAGCATCTGGTGGGTCTGGGGACCGGCCCAGGCGATCAACGCCGGCGACGGCCTGCACGCGCTGGGGCGGGTGGCGGTCATGAAGCTGGCGGAGCGGGGAGTCGAGGCTGCCGCCGCCCTCAAAGCCGTCCGGCAATTAGACCGGGCCTGCCTCACCCTCTGCGAGGGCCAGTTCCTGGACCTGACTTTCAGGGACCAACTGATGGTTACCACCGGCGATTACATCGGCATGGTTACCAAGAAGACCGGCGCCCTGGCGTCCTGCGCGGCCCAGCTTGGCGCTCTGGCCGGCAGAGCCGACGAAGACGAGGCCGGTCACTTCGGACGCGCTGGTGAGTGTATCGGCATCGCCTGGCAGATTGTCCAGGATATCGAGGACTCCTGGGGACGCGGCGGCGATGGAATGACCCCCAGCAACATCGTCAACAAGAAGAAGAGCCTTCCCCTGATCCACGCCATGGACACGGCCAGTCCCGGCGAAAAGCGCCAACTCGGCAGTATCTACACGAAACGGGTGCTGGAACCCGAGGACGTGGCCCAGATCACGGCCATCCTGGATTCGTCGGGTTCCCGGGACTTTGCCACGGCCACGGCCGCCGGATTAGTTGAGGAGGCGGTGAGCGAGTTGGATGCTCTCCAGCGCTTTCCCGGTGCGGGAGACGCCTTCAGGGAAGTCGGGCGCGACGTATTGCAGCGAGAGCTTTAGGCGTACACCATTGGATCACGAGACCTCCGTTCCAGCGCAAGTCGTTCGAAGAAGATTTACATAAGGTTCCGCCTAGGTGGTGGTCAACGACGGAACATCCCCAATCCACCAGGAGTAACTATCAAGGAATGAGCAAGCGAAGCCTGGACAGCCTGGACGTGACCGGCAAGAGGGTTCTCGTGCGGGTGGACTTCAACATCCCCATCGAGCAGGGAGTCGAGGCCATCGCTTCCTACGACCAGCGGCTCCGGGCAACGCTGCCGACTATCCGCTACCTCCTGGAAAGGGACTGCCGGGTTATCCTCTGCTCCCACCTGGGCCGCCCCGGCGGAAAAGTCGATGACTCTGTCCGTTTGGGGCCGGTGGGCGACCGTCTGGCGGCCCTCCTTGACCACCCGGTGGAAAACCTCCCCGACTGTGTCGGAGCGGAAGTGGAAGCCCGCATCGAAAACATGCGCCCCCTCGACGTCGTTCTGCTGGAAAACCTCAGGTTCCACGCCGGGGAGGAGCGGAACGACCCGGCGTTCTGCCAGAGCCTCGCCAACCTGGCCGACTGTTTCGTGATGGACGCCTTCGCCGTGGCTCACCGGGCTCACGCGTCGACGGTGGGAATCACCGACTTCCTTCCGTCGGCCATGGGCCTGCTGGTGCAGCGGGAAGTGGAGTCCATGGGACACGCTTTGGAGTCGCCCCGGCCTCCCCTGGCTGCCCTGATGGGCGGTGCTAAGGTCAGCGACAAGATTCTGGTCCTGGAAAACCTGCTGGACAAGCTGGACCAGTTGTACATTGGGGGCGGGATGGCGGTGACCTTCCTCCACGCCCAGGGCCATCCCACCGGAGCTTCCTCCATTGAGGAAGACCGGCTGGACTTTGCCCGGGACGTGCTAAGGCGCGGAGCGGAGGGCGGCACCAGGGTCTTCCTTCCCTCGGATCTGGTGGTGGCCAGCGAGTTCGCCCCCGATCCATCCCAGTGGCAGACCGTAGCCGCGGACGCGGTGCCCAATGGCTGGTACATCATGGACGTGGGCGCTGGAACGGCGCAGGAATACGCCGACGGCCTCCGTTCCTGCGGGACTATAATATGGAACGGACCAATGGGCGTCTTCGAGATGCCCAGGTTCAGCGAGGGCACCCGGACAGTGGCTAACGCCATCGCTGGCCTCCCCAACGTCACCACCGTTGTGGGAGGTGGGTCCACGGCCGAAGCCGTCGAGGAACTGGGTCTTATGGACCAAATGACCCACGTTTCCACCGGCGGCGGCGCATCGCTGGAATTCCTGGAAGGAAAGGAACTCCCGGGAATCGCCGCGCTGCCCGACGCCTGAAAATTTACCCGCCAGGGCGCGGCGATTCACCCCACCGGCACCAGCATAACGTTACTGGCAGAACCTCACCGACAGAACGCTACCAACAGGCGGAACGACATGATCGACCTCGAACAAGTCCACGATTGCTACATATCCACCGAGTCCAAGATAGTCCTGCTGGTGGTGGACGGACTGGGGGGCCTTCCCCACCCGGACACCGGCCGCTCCGAGCTGGAAACGGCCAACACCCCCAACCTGGACGCCATGGCCCGGGAAAGCGCCTGCGGGTTGACCACTCCCGTGCTGCCCGGAGTGGCCCCCGGCAGCGGCCCCGGGCACCTTTCCCTGTTCGGCTACGACCCGCTGAAGTACATTATCGGGCGCGGGGCGTTGGAGGCCCTCGGCATCGACGTCGAGCTCAGGCCGGGGGACGTAGCGGCCCGGGGCAATTTCTGCACCGTCGACTCCACCGGAAACCTCTCCGACCGGAGGGCGGGCCGCATCCCGTCCCACCTGAGCGCCCCGCTGTGCGAACGGCTGGACGGAATCGAGCTGGACGGGGTGCAGGTGGACGTGTTCCCGGTCCAGGACTACCGCTTCGTGCTGCGCCTCAGGGGTGAAGGGTTGTCGGAAATGATCTCCGAGACCGACCCGCAGATCAACGGCGTCCCCGCCCTGGAGGTGAGGCCCCTGGAACCAGCCGCCCAGAAAACGGCGGACCTAGTGAACCAGTTCGTTGCCAGGTCGGCCCAGCTCCTTTCCGAAGAAGAGCGGGGTAACATGGTCCTTCTTAGAGGGTGGGCCCAGATGCCGTCTCTCCCGCCAATGGGCGACGTTTACCGCCTCAACCCGGCGGGAATCGCCGCCTACCCCATGTACCGGGGGCTGGCAACGGTGGCGAACATGAGGATCATACCCACCGGTCACACCTTCGGTGACGAGGTGGAAACCCTCAAGGAGAGCTACGATTCCCACGACTTCTTCTTCATTCACTACAAGCCCGCCGACGCCGCGGGCGAGGACGGCGATTTCGGCGCCAAGGTCAAGACCCTGGAAGACCTGGACCCCTACATTCCCCCGATCCGGGCACTGAATCCTGATGTGTTCATGGTGGCGGGAGACCACGCCACCCCCGCGATCATGGCGGCCCACAGCTGGCACCCGGTACCGTTCATGCTCCACTCCCAGTTGACCCGGGGAGAGGGTGTCCCCGGGTTTGACGAGCGGAACTGCGCCACCGGGTCCATCGGGCGAATCCCCGCAACCAACATCATGCTCCTGGCCATGGCCCACGCCGGCAAGCTGACCAAGTTCGGCCCCTAGCAAGACGAGCTGCCAGGGCCCCGGCCTTACCCCGAGGAGACATTCCATGCCCAGGACGCTGATTGCCGGCAACTGGAAGATGAACACCACTCCGGCAGAAGCGGTTGCCCTGGCCGGCGCGGTTCGCTCGTCCATCGGGGAGGCGAACACCGGCGACATCGACGTGGCGGTTTTCCCACCGTCCGTAGCCCTGGTGGGAGTCAGGGACGCGCTGGAAGGTTCCCAGGTCCGGGTAGGAGCCCAGAACATCCACCACGAGGACTCCGGCGCATTCACCGGAGAAGTCTCTCCCGCGATGCTGTCCGGCATCTGCGACTACGTCCTCGCCGGCCACTCGGAGCGGCGTCAGCTTTTCGGGGAAGACGACGGGACGGTCAACCTGAAGGTGCTGTCGGCCCTCCGTCACGGTCTTCGGCCAGTCCTTTGCGTGGGGGAAACCCTGGCCCAGCGGGAGGCGGGCGATGCCGCCCGGGTGGTCGCATCCCAGGTCCGCACCGGGCTGGCCGGCATCGTTGACATGAAATCATTAGTGGTGGCTTACGAGCCGGTCTGGGCCATCGGCACCGGCCAGGCCGCAACCCCGGAAGCAGCCTCGGACATCATGCAGGGAGCTATCCAGGCTACCCTCATGGAAATGTTCGGCCCTGATGCGGAAGGCGTACCCCTGCTCTACGGGGGCAGCGTCAACCCGGCCAACGCCGCCGGTTTCCTCGCCCAGCCCGCCATCCACGGGGCGCTGGTAGGCGGGGCCAGCCTTGAAGCCGGCCAGTTCGCAGAAATTGTTAAAGCGGCGATTGCCGCCAAGGGTATGTCCTGACCCAGCCGCCGCGTAACCGGACACCCCATCTTGTGGCCGTGGTCGGCCCCACGGCGTCGGGCAAGACCGCCCTCTCGGTGGACCTGGCGGAACGTTTCAACGGGGAGATAATCAACGCCGACAGCCGGCAGGTCTACCGCCACATGGACATCGGCACTGCCAAGCCGTCCCCAGAAGAACAGTGCCGCGCCCCCCATCACCTCCTCGACGTAGCCACTCCCGATGAAGACTTCAGCTTGGGGACTTTTCTCACCTCGGCCCGCGACATTTCGGAGGACATCATGCGGCGCGGGCGCCTGCCATTTGTCGTCGGAGGCAGCGGCCAGTACGTCTGGGCCCTGCTGGAGGGTTGGGACGTGCCGGCCATTCCGCCGGACCCGCTGTTCCGGGAGTCGATGACCAGAATCGCTGAACAGGAAGGCCCGGCAGTTTTCCACCGCCGCCTGGCCGGGATTGACCCCCAGCGCGCCGCATCCATCGACCCCCGCAACGTCCGCCGGGTCATCCGCGCCCTGGAAGTCCATCACCAGACCGGAGTAGAGCCGTCCCGGTTGGGGAAAAAGACCGTCAACCCGCCGCCGTCCCTGGTAATCGGACTGACCACCGGGCGGGAGCGGCTCTACCAGCGGATTGACCGGCGGTTGGATGCGATGATGGACGCCGGGTTCTTTGCGGAGGTGGAAAGCCTCCTCGAAATGGGATACTCAATGTCCCACGGAGCGCTCAACTGCCCGGGGTACCGGGAGCTGGCCGAGCACCTGGCGGGGCAATGCTCCCTGGACGACGCAATAACACGCACCAGGTTCCGCACCCACCGGATGGCCCGCCGCCAGTACACCTGGTTCAAGCCGTCCGACCGGAGGATTCACTGGCTGGAGACCGAGGCCCCCACCGCGCTGGGCCGGGCCGCCGGGCTGGTGGAATCCTTCCTGAAGGAACACCCCCCTGTGGTACAATGAGCCACCGGCCGGGATACCGGTCATTCCTCGGTAGCGGGTTCCCTGGAGCGGGTTCCCCGGAGCGGCTTCCAATGAAGTTCACCAAGATGCAGGGCGCGGGCAACGACTACATCTACGTTGACGCCCGTCACCAGGACGCCGACTGGCCCGATCTGGCCGTCAGGATGAGCGACCGCCATTTCGGGGTCGGCAGCGACGGCCTCATCCTGGTCCAGGACTCAGACGTGGCCGACCTGAAGATGCGGATGTTCAACGCGGACGGGTCGGAAGGCGAGATGTGCGGCAACGGTATCCGCTGCTTTGCCAAGTACGCCCTGGAACACGGCGTCATCGGCGGTTCCCCGGAAACGGTCTCGGTGGATACCCTCGCCGGCATCCGCCAGGTAACGCCCGTGCTGGAACTGGGAAAGGTAACCCGTGCCCGGGTGTCCATGGGAGCGCCCCAGTTTCACCCCGATGAGATCCCGGTGGTAGTGGATCCCGACCTGTGCCGCGAGGGCTGGCCTTACCTGCAATACCCGGTGACGGTGGGGAACGTTTCCCTGGCCATGGCCTTCGTTTCGATGGGTAACCCCCACGCGGTCGCTTTCATCCAGCAAGCCGTCTCCGACTTCCCCCTGCACACCATCGGCCCGATGGTGGAGCATCATCCGATGTTCCCGCGGCGGGTCAACTTCGAGATCGTCAATTTGAACGGTGACAACGCCCTGACCGCGCGGGTATGGGAGCGGGGGTCCGCCGAGACCATGGCCTGCGGGACCGGCGCCTGCGCCATTGCCGTGGCTTCCCGCCTGCTGGGTCACACCGGCGACTCCGTTGACATAACCCTCCCCGGCGGGACGTTGAACATCCAGTGGGACGGCCGCGGGGAAGTTTACCTGGAAGGTCCCGCTGAGGAAGTCTTCAGCGGAGAGTGGTAAACGCTATGAGCACCGCGACCCAAAAGCTGACCTACGATGAGTGGTTGAATCTCCCCGAAACCAAACAACGTTACGAAATCGTTGACGGGACGATGTATATGCCGCCTGGCCCCAGCCTGGCCCACCAGTGGATTTTACAGCGGTTTTTCCGCGCGCTGGCGGAATTTGTCGAGGATAAGGCATCGGCGTCGTACTTCCCGCCCCTCTCGATGTGATGATAAGTCGCCATCCGTTGCGTGTTCGCCAACCGGATGTCTTGTGTCTGAACTCCCAGCGCACCGGAATCAGAGAGCGGTCCGACGTTGTTGGAATGAACTTTTTGGAGGTGCCTCCCGACCTGACCGTGGAAGTGTTGTCGCCCAGCAACACCCGGCGCGAAGTGCAGGGCAAGCTGGAAGACTACCGGCAGATCGGAGTGTACGAGTGCTGGCTGGTTAGTCCGGTAGCCGAAACCGTGGAAATTATCACCTTGACCGGCCAGGAACCCAAGTCGGTGGCAATCTTTGGGGTGGATGCAACCTTGCGCTCGGAGCTATTGCCAGGCATTGCCCTGGACCTGCGGGAGGCATTCCGGTAGGCTAATCCAGCCCCCTGTCTTGGGGAGCCGGAGCAGTCCCGGCGGACAGCGTTGCCCTGAGCTTGTCCAGAAGCAAATTTTGGGATGGTTTTAAGGTGCTGTCGGAGTGACCGCCTGATTACATGCAGCATTTGCACAACAATCGCATCTTTCAAGTAGAGTGACCAGGATGGAATTTTCCAGCCGCCTCGGCAAGCTCAAACCCTACCCCTTCGTCGAAATCTCCCGGATCATCGCGGAAAAGCGGGCCGCGGGGGCCGACGTTGTCACCTTCGGCATCGGCGACCCGGACATACCCACGCCCCAGCCCATCATCGACCGTCTGCTCCAGGCATCCCAGGACCCGCCCAACCACCGGTACCCCGAGACCGACGGCCTGCCGGAAATGCGCCGCGCAATGGCCCAGTGGTACGAGAACCGCTTCGGCGTGACACTCAATCCGGATACCGAGGTCCTGCCCCTGATAGGGGCCAAGGAGGGCATCGGCCACGTCGCCTTCTGCTTCCTCGACCCCGGCGACATAGCCCTGATTCCCGACCCGGCTTATCCGGTCTACGAGGTGGGGACCATGTTCGCCGGAGCGGAGAGCCACGTGATGCCCCTGCGGGAGTCCAACGGGTGGCTTCCCGAGCTGGACGCCATCCCCTCCGAGGTCGCCCGCGCCGCCAAGGTGATGTGGCTGAACTACCCAAACAACCCCACCAGCGCGGTGGCCTCCCATGAGGACTTTGCGTCGGCAATCGCCTATTGCCGCGAGCACGACATCGCCTTGCTCCACGACGCGGCCTATTCCGAGGTCGGCTACGACGGGTACCGGGCGGGCAGCTTCCTCGAAGTTAACGGGGCGAAGGAGATCGGGCTGGAGTTCCATTCCCTGTCCAAGAGCTACAACATGACCGGCTGGCGCATCGGCATGGCCGTGGGCAACGCCGACATGATCAAGGCCCTGTTCCAGATCAAGGCCAACCTGGACTCCGGCATACCCCAGGCCATCCAGGAGATGGCGATGGAGGCGCTGACCGGCCCCCAGGACTGCGTCCAGGACAACATAACCATCTACCAACGGCGCCGCGACCGGGTCATCCAGGCACTGCGTCGCATGGGCTTGCAGGTGGAGGTGCCCCGTTCCAGCCTGTACATCTGGCCCCGGGTGCCGGAGGGCTTCACCTCCGCCGAATTCGCCGCCCGCCTCCTAGAGGACATCGACATAGTCGTCACCCCCGGCTCCAGCTACGGACAGTACGGCGAGGGATACATCCGCCTGTCCCTCACCACCCCGGATGAACAGGTGGAGAAGGGGTGCCAGCGCCTCGAGTCCTGGACCATTCCTTCGCCGCAGGGAGCGTAAGTCATTCCCAGGAAGCCCGTTTCCACCGGTCCCGAACCCGAGAAGGCCCTTCTCGTCGCCGTTGAGGTGAAGGGCCGCGCCCAGCCGTGGGCTTTGGACGACACCCTTGGAGAACTGGCCTACCTGACCCGGGCCGCCGACGCCGAAGTGGTGGGCCAGGTCACCCAGCGTTCCGACCGGCTTACCCCCACCTACGTGGGCAAGGGGAAGCTGGAAGAGATTAACGACCTGGTCCGGGAACTGGGCGCCGAGGTCGTCATCTTCGACGATGAGCTCACTCCCACCCAGCAGCGGAACCTGGAAGCCGCCCTGGCCGTCAAGGTCATCGACCGCACCGCCCTGATCCTCGATGTGTTCGGCCGACACGCCCGCACCCACGAAGGGAAGCTCCAGGTCGAACTGGCCCAGCACCAGTACCTCCTGCCCCGCCTGGTGGGCCAGTGGTCCCACCTGGAACGCCTCGGCGGAGGCATCGGGACCCGCGGTCCCGGCGAGACCCAGCTAGAGACCGACCGGCGCATCATCCGCCGTCACATCCAGAAGATTGAGCAGGACCTGGACAAGGTCAAGCAGCGCCGGGCCCGCCACCTGGGACGCCGCAAGCAGGCCGGCATTCCCATGGCGACCCTGGTGGGATACACCAACGCCGGCAAGAGCACCCTGTTCAACGCCCTCAGCGACGCTGGAGTGACCGCCGAGGACCAGCTCTTCTCCACCCTCGACCCGGTCACCCGCCGCATCCGCCTGCCCTCGGGCGGAGAGCTGCTGCTCAGCGACACCGTGGGATTCATCCAGAAGCTGTCCCCCACCGTGGTGGCCGCCTTCCGCGCAACCCTGGAGGAACTGTCCGAGTCCGACATCCTCATCCATGTAGTGGACATAACCCATCCCAAGGCCCCGGAACAGGCGCAGGTGGTCGAGGAGACCCTGTCCGAGCTGGGCCTGGACGGCAAGCCTCGCCTGATGGTGCTGAACAAGATGGACCTGCTGGAAGCCTCGCCCGAAGGCGCCGTTTCCGGCGTACTCCCCGAGGACTCTCCTTATCCCAACGTTTTCGTTTCCGCCGCCAAGGGCTGGAACCTGGAAACGCTGCTGGACGAGCTGGAGTCCTGCCTGGTTGACATAGACGGGCCGTTGACCGTCGTGACCTCGGCGTAGGGGTCCGGCCCGCCCGGTTGCCGAGAGTCCGGTTCCCAGCGGTTTGGACGCCGTACTCCCGCCGGAGCTTTCCCGGAAAATGGTTCAGCCCAGGAGCGAAATCAGCGATTTTCCAGTTTCAAGGATGTCCGGCACCTGGGTTTTCAAAAAAGAGCCGTTTTGGGCCATTCTGGGCCAAAAAATTCTCCGACGGGTTGGTTCGCACAAGGTACGTTATGTTGTTTCCCTCCCTATGTGGGCTTAACATAACGGATTTTCGCGCATTTTGGCCGGATTTCTTGGCCGGCTGGTCGGACCGGCGAAAATCGATTTTCCGGGCGGACTTTGGGAAAGGCGAGTCCGTAAGATTTTTCCGAGGAGGTCTGGACCATGCGAGTTGAAGGAAAGGTTGCGCTGGTAAGCGGCGGCTCCCGGGGAATTGGCGCCTCCACCGCCGAGCTGCTGGCTGCCGAAGGAGCGGCCGTCGTGATTGGCGATGTCCTCCGGGATGAAGGACTCCAGACCCAGTCCCGTATCAACGAAGCCGGGGGACGCTCCACCTTCCTGGACCTGGACGTGACCAGGGAAGGCGACTGGGAGCGGGTAGTAGCCGCCGCAGTCTCGGAGTACGGGAAGCTGGACATCCTGGTGAACAACGCCGGCATCAGCGGGCGCACCCGCGTCGAGGAGACCGACACGGAACTTTGGGACCGGGTCATGGACATCAACGCCAAGGGCGTCTTTCTGGGCACCAAGGTTGCCATTCCCGCCATGCGGAGCGCGGGCGGCGGCTCCATCATCAACATTTCGTCCATCTACGGGATCGTCGGCAGCGAGACCTCCACGGCCTATCACAGTTCCAAGGGAGCGGTGCGGCTGCTCACCAAGGCCACCGCGGTCCAGTACGCCGGAGAAGGCATCCGTTGCAACTCGGTCCATCCCGGGTTCGTGGACAGCCCTATGACCGCCCGCTTCCACGCCCAGCCAGAGGTCAGGGCGGACCGGGTGGGCCGGACTCCCCTGGGCCGGCTGGGCGTCCCACAGGACATCGCCTGGGGAATCCTATTCTTGGCTTCTGACGAGTCCTCGTTCATGACCGGAAGCGAGCTGGTTATCGACGGAGGCTGGACGGCCCAGTAGCCTGCCCGTGCCGGGAGAAGCCTGCGTGCAAGAGCGTACTGCTCGCGCCGCCCTGAAGCAAGTACGGCATACCCCCTTCCGAAAGGGCGCCGTGCTATAATTGTCCCCGCAAGCCGAAGTGGCGGAATGGTAGACGCGCCGGTCTCAAAAACCGGTGGGGGCAACCCCGTGTCGGTTCGAATCCGACCTTCGGCACCACCGTTCCAGCCCACGTTTATGTAACCAAAACCCTCGGGAGTGTCCCTCCCGAGGGTTCCTTTTTCCGTGACCGGCAGGAAGGCGATTACCGGAATTCCGGTGGCGCCGGGAAGGACGACAGCAGGGGCGAAACCGTGTCGATCATCGCGTCGGAGATGCTCTCCACCGTGGGGCAGCCGCACATTCCCATGGCGGCGTCCAGTTCGTCCCGCAGCAGTTCGATGACGGCCTTGACGCCGTTCTCTCCGTCCACGGCCAGCCCCCAGAACAGCGGCCGTCCCATCAGGACCGCGTTGGCGCCCAGCGCGACGGCCTTGAATATGTCCGTGCCCCGCCGGATGCCGCCATCCAGGTAGACCTCGGCGTTGCCGTTGACCGCCCGCACCACCTCGGGCAGGACTTCGATGGTGGCCGGAGTGGTATCCAGGTAGCGCCCTCCGTGGTTGGAAACGATGACCCCCTTGGCCCCGTTTTCGGCGGACAGCCTCCCGTCCTCGCCCGCCATGATTCCCTTCACCACCACCGGCAGGCGGATGCTGGAGGCGAACCACTCCAGGTCCGACCAGACCGAGGCCTGGTCCCGGATGTCGCTGGGGCCGGCGGGAGCGTCGGCGGCAAACTTCCAGGTGTGCTCCCCCAGCTCGATCTGGGCGTAGTTGGGGGACTCCCCGCCCACGTAGTCGTTGCGGATGTTGCGCTCCCGCTTCGGCTTGATCTTGGCGTCCAGGGTCATGCAGATGGCCGAATATCCCGCTTCCTCCGCGCGGGCGGCCATCTCCAGGGTCAGCCCCCGGTCCTTGAAGAAATACTGCTGGAACCACAGGGGACCGGTCGCCACCTCCGCCACGTCCTCCAGCGTTCGGGAGGCGTGAGAACTGAGCACCATCAGCGTGCCGGCGGCTCCGGCGGCCTTGGCGGTGGCCAGCTCCGCGTCGGGATGGGCCGAGCTGTGGTTCCCCGCCGGGTCCATCATCAGGGGCAGGGAGATCCGCTGACCAAGGACGGTGGCGCTCAGGTCCCGGTCCGCCACGTCCACCATCATGCGGGGCCGCAGCATGATGGAGTCGAGCACCGCCCGGGTGCGCCGGATGGTTATCTCGTCGGTCGCGCCTCCGGCGATGAAGTCGTAGTGGCCCTTCTCGATGCGCTCCCTGGCCAGTTCCTCGTACTCGAAAATGTTCACTGGCTCGGTTGCCATGTTATGTCACCTCTAGCTTTGGGTTGGGGAAGGTTAGGAGTAGTGTTGGGATAGCTTCTTATTCCTGGAAGGGCTGTCCGAACCGGTCCCGGTGGGCAATCTCGGCCATGGGCTTCCGGGGAATACCGCGCCCCCGGGCTCCTGGCACGCGGTACCCGTAGGGCATGAGAGTAATCAGCTCCATATCCTCCGGGATGCCCAGTAGTTCTTTCACAGCCTTCTGCTGCTCCGCCTGCCTGACCCCCACGAAGCAGGTGCCCAACCCCTCCGACCAGCCCACCAGTTCCATCTGCTGGAGGGACCGCCCGGCGTCCAGCTGGGGGCGCACGGAGTCGGCGGCGATGACGATGGCCATGATCAGCGGAGCGTTGGCCATGAACGGGCCCTGGGTGGCGATGTCCCCCAGCTTCCCGATGGTCTCCGGGTCCTGGATGGCGATGAAATGCCACGGCTGGGAGTTGCTGGAACTGGGCGACCACCGCCCAGCCTGGAGCAGTTTCAGAACTACCTCCTCGGGAATCGGGTCCGGCTTGTACTCCCGGACCGTCCGCCGGCGGCGGACACAATCAAAGACCTCCATGCTTCACCTCGCTGCGGGCCTTGCCGTTGGCCCGGAAAATTCGGGTCTGCAACGGCAGAAGGCAAGTGGGCCAATTTTGCCACACCACACTTGGGAATGCACCCGCCGGACGCCGGAGTTTATGTTGACACTCCTCTTGCTCGAACATCATAATCACCGTCAATTCCGGGGCAATTTCTGCTCCGGTTCGACGCTGTATTTCCAATATTGGAGGAAAAGCACATGGCCTCAGAAGAGCTGGCCCTGATGGCCCACCTCATGCGCCGCGCCGGATTCGGCGCCTCTCGCGATGAGCTGGAAGCCCGCGTGGAACGGGGCTACGAGGCGACGGTGGAGGAACTGCTGGACCCCGAATCCCAGCAACCCGCGGACCGCCTGGAGTTCCTGCGGTATCATCCCGGGTTCTGGAAGCCCGTCACCTCTCCGGGGATGGGGGCCGCCACCTGGATGTATGACCTCATCAACTCCCAGCGCGTGCTCCAGGAGAAGATGGCCCTGTTCTGGCACCAGGTCTTCGCCACCGGCCAGTCCAAGGTGGACCACTGGCACGAAATCCAGAACCAGATCGACCTGTTCAAGGAGCTGGGGATGGGAGACTATCGCCAGCTTCTCATTGAATTGGCGAAGAATCCCGCCATGATTTACTGGCTGGACAACTGCGACAACCACGTCTACGCCGTCAATGAGAACTGGGGACGCGAGCTTCTTGAGCTTTTCAGCATGGGCGTGGGCAACTACACCGAGGACGACGTCCGGGAGTGCTCCCGCGCCTTCACCGGCTGGACCATGTCCCCCAACATCCCCCGCAACACCTACGGCCGCTACGACTGGCAGTTCGAGTACAGGGAAGAGGACCACGACGACGAGGAAAAGACCTTCCTCGGCCACACCGGAAACTTCGACGGCGAGGACATCATCGACATCGTCTGCGCCCATCCCGCCACCGCCCGCTTCATCGCCCGCCACCTGTACAACTTCTTCGTGGCGGATGAAGCCCAGGTCCCCGCCTGGCAGGTGACCCCTCCCCGGGACCCGGAAGCCATCGAGACCCTGGCCCAGACCTTCATCGACTCCAACTACGACATCCGCCCGGTCCTGCGGGTCCTCTTCCTGTCCGACTTCTTCAAGGAAGCGCGCTTCTCCCGCATCAAGAGCCCCGCGGAAATGGTCATCGGCACCCTGCGCCTTGTCGGAGGCTTCGAGTTTCCCGCCCCGGGCATCGGCAACCTGTCCAAGCAGCCCGGCTATATGGGGCAGGAACTCCTCAACCCGCCAAGCGTGGAAGGGTGGCATACCGGCTCGGAGTGGATCAACAGCGGCACCCTGATGAAGCGCATCAACTTCGCCGCCGACATGATGGGAGATCCTGCCCGCCCCGGCGTCCAGGCCATCATCGACCGCGTCCGCCAGGAAGGCGAGATCGGCCCGGAGCGCATGGTGGACGCCTGCCTGGATCTGCTCGGCCCGATGGAAGTCACCGAGACCACCCGTCGGCAGCTGGTGGGACACGCCGCCGAGACGGGCCCGCTTTCCTGGGCCGCCGAATCCGAAGAGTCCGCCAACCGGGTCGCCGAGATGCTTCAGCTAATCGTCGCCACCCGAGAGTTCCAGTACGCCTGAGCAAACGCTGACCCGCGCCCGTGTTATGTAATCCTGGCGCCACTCGCGTCCCGCACAAAGGAGAAAACCGATGGCCAGCAACAAGAAAGACCCGGTCCTGGTGGTGCTCCAGCTTTCCGGCGGCAACGACTATCTCAACACCGTCATCCCCTATGACGATCCCATCTACCGGGACAGCCGCCCCGTGGTCGCCATCCCGGAGAACGACATCCTCCCCCTGACTGATAAGATCGGCCTGCATCCCACCATGGGTCCCATCCAGGACCTCTACCGGCAGGGCAATGTGGCCATCGTCCACGGCGTGGGCTACCCCAACTCCGTCCGTTCCCACTTCCGCTCCATGGACATCTGGCACACCTGCGAGCCGGAGAAGATGGGCACCGAGGGCTGGCTGGGCCTGGCCACCCGCGACCTGGACCCCCGCAAGGAGAACGTCGTAACCACCGTCAGCTTCGGTCCGTCCATGTTCCGCGCCGTCGCCGTCCCCGGCGTCCCCGTCGCCTGCGTGGACAACCTGGAGAGCTACGGCCTCCTCACCGGCATCGCCGCCCAGCAGCAGCGGGAGAAGATTCTCAACCGCTTCACCCAGATGTACACGCCGACCATCGGCTCCGATTTCGTCATGGACTACCTGGGAGACACCGGCTTGGAAGCCATGGCTGGCGCGGACATCCTCAAGGTTGCGCCGGAGAAATACTCCTCCACCGTCGAGTACGCCGACACCACCATCGCCGCCAAGCTCAAGGGGATCGCCCAGATCCACCTGGCCGACGTCGGGACCCGCATCTTCTACTGCGACCACGGCAGCTTCGACTCCCACGCCAACCAGCTTGGGATGCACGCCCAGCTCTGGACCGACGTTTCCAACGCCATCGGCGACTTCTTCGCCGACCTGCGGGAGCACGACGCCGCCGACAACGTGGTGATGGTCCTGTTCTCCGAGTTCGGACGCCGCGTTCGGGACAACGGTTCCGGTACCGACCACGGCGCAGCCGGTCCGGCCTTTGCCATCGGCGACCCGGTGATCGGCGGCGAGTATAGCGAATACCCCTCCCGCAAGCCCGAGGCCCTCACCCAGGGCGATCTCATGCCCAACCTGGACTTCCGCGGCTTCTACTCCACCGTGCTGGAGGACTGGCTGGGCCTGGACGCCGTTCCCATCGTTCACGGCAGCTTCGAGAAGCCCAGGTTCCTGGGCGTTTAGGGGTTTCGACACTGGTGCCTCGCCAAACCCATTTTTGTCACTTGGATGGACAGTTGGGATGATTGACTCCAAAAAAGAGCAGATCGAAAAGATGGTCGGAGACGGAAAGACCATAGTGCAGATATGCAGGGAACTGGACTTGGAGTGGAGAGAGGTCTCCAATTACTTGCACTCAGTTGACAAAAAGAGTTGGCGAGGAGCCAAGACAGTAATCACTAACAGGCTTAAGCGTCTCACAACGGAAAAGGACGATAAGGTTCGGCAGAGTTTGGTGGATGACGCAGCCAAATGGATCGATTACTTATACTCGGATGGCACACGCCTCAGCAGGCAAGTAGAAAAAGCCCGCAAAGCTATGGACAACGCCCAGAAAGCTCTCGACTGATAGTCCGTTACCCACCTTACTCCAACACCAACAACAGTTCAGGAGCGCTATGGTTACGCAGCTAGTTGCCGGAAGGGTCTTCGACTACTCCCGCACCGTGGGGCGCGGGGGCATCTCCGGCGCCGGTTTCAACTCGCCGGCCGACGTAGCTCTGGGTGACGGCGATTATGTCTACGTCCTCAACCGGGGTTGGGAGTTCGTGACCAACGTGCCCTGGAACCGCACCGCCCGAGGCACCCGCATCAGCATCGTCTCCATCGGCGGAGAGGACGGGGACGAGGAGTTCGTTTCCGAGTTCAGCAAATACGGCGACGGCGACGGCGAGTTCATCTGGCCCGCCGGCATCGCCCTGGACAGCCAGAGCAACGTCTACGTCACCGACGAATGGCTCAACCGGGTCTCCGTTTTCGACCGCGACGGGAATTACCTGACCGCATGGGGTTCCTCCGGGGACGCTCACGGAGAGTTCAACGGCCCTTCCGGCATCTCCCTGGACGCGGACGACAACGTCTACGTGGTGGACAGCCGCAACCACCGGATACAGCGCTTCTCCACCTCGGGCGAGTTCCGGGCCGCCTGGGGCGGCTACGGTGCGGGATTGGGGCAGTACGACAGCCCCTGGGGCATCACCCTGGACGGCGAGGGTTCCGTCTACGTCGCCGACCACAAGAACGACCGGGTGCAGAAGCTGTCTCCTGACGGAGAACCCGTCACATCCTTCGGTTCTTCCGGCAGCGGGCGAGGCCAACTGTCCCGCCCTTCAGGGGTCGCGGTGGACCCGGACGGCGATGTCTACGTGGCGGACTGGGCCAACAACCGGGTCCAGGTCTACGGCAGCGATGGCAAGTTCGTAACCACCTTCCGCGGCGATGCCCAGGAACTGAGCAAGTGGGCCAAAATGGTGGTGGACGTCAGCTCCGAGACCATCAAGCGGCGCCGTGAGGTCCGCAGCCTGGAGCCGGAATGGAGGCTGGCCCTACCCCGTTCCGTCGCCTTCGACGCGCGACGGAGTCGCCTCCTCATCGCCGACACCCAGCGCAACCGCTTCCAGGTGTACGCCAAGCTCAAGGACTACTCCGAACCCCAGCGCAACATTTAGTCAATGCGATGCGGCCCTCGAAGGGCCGTTTCTCTTCTCCCGCCATGGATCCCGACCAGCAAGCCCATTACCTAGAATTGGCCGCCGCCAACCCTGATTGGCTCTGCTCAGACGTCCCTATCGAGATTCTGCAGGAATGTTCCTATGCCGGGGACGAACCCGACGGCTTCCTCCGGGCCTTCTTCGCCGCCGGCCACGGCCAGTGGCTGCACCGCACCCACGGCATCCCCCCTTCGGCCGTTGAGCCGGAACGGATGCAGCGAGCCGCCCTTCTCCTCTGGATCCGGGCCTGCGAGCTGTACACCAGCCACCTCTACCGGCGGCCCGACACCAACTGGGAGCAGCCCTTCTTCTCCGACGAGGGACTCTACTAGCGCTCCCGCAGTACATTCTTGCACTGCACCGCCCCCTGGCACCCTCCCCGGATGTTTTGGTGACGCCCGGTCCCTTCCCAACTCTCCGTTATGTGTACTACCATATCTCTACGTCCCTTCCCTTTCCTGCCGGTTCAACCCTGGTGATTGACCGCTCAATGGAATTGTATGTCCCGCCCCCCCATCAACCTCTGGAACGGGACAGTTTGGGACAAAATGGGACAGATTTTTTCTTCCCGCCCTGGACCAGCGGCTGTGACTGGCTCGTTTACCCCGTCTCCCTCCAGCGTTGCCCCACTGGATGCGCCGTTACCGCTTTTCTGCTAGAGTCCCTTGGGCGGGAACTCCAACGGCTCCCGCAGCCATCCAAATTCCGGGAGGAAATACCTGATGCCATCCTTCACTGACACCCTTACCGTCAACGGCGAGAGCATGGAGATGTACGCCAGCATCCCCAGCGGCCCCGGGCCTCATCCCGCCGTGGTCATCGCCTTCCACGTTGGCGGCGTTGACGAGTTCGACAAGGTCATGGCCGACCGCCTCGCCGAGGAAGGCTATGTCGCCGTCGTCCCCGATCTCTTCCACCGCTTCACCGACGAACAGCTCAACGGCCCCCGCCTGGAGCGCCTCAACTACCTCAGCGACCCCGACATCGTCGCCGACATGAATGCCGCCGTGGACTTCCTCAAGGGACAGTCCGCCGTAGACAATGAGCGGATCGGCGTCACCGGCTTCTGCATGGGCGGCCGGGTTACCTGGCTCATGGCCGCCGTCAACTCCATCTTCAAGTGCGCCGTCCCCTTCTACGGCGGCAGCATTATGTCGCCCTGGGGCGCCGCCGAAAAGTCTCCCTTTGAACTGACCGACGGCATCAACTGCCCCATGCTCTTCCACTTCGGCGCCACCGACGGCAACCCCTCTCCTGAGGACGAGGTCAAGCTGGACGCCGAGTTGACCCGCCTCGGCAAGGAACACACCTTCCATTCCTACGAGGGCGCCGGACACGCCTTCATGGACTGGACCAACCCCGACCGCTACCACCAGGCCGCCGCCGAAGCCGCCTGGCCCCGCACCCTGGAGTTCCTGGCCGCTCACCTCAAGTAATCAATGCCGAAGCAAGACCCCGGATAAAGATGGGCCGCCGGTTGATCCGGCGGCCCGCCTCAATCCTGACTCCCCACTCTAATCCCGGAAGAAGGCAGGCCCCCTCATGACCGGACGAATCAGGATGGCCCAGGAACTCGACCGGGTCCCGTCCATGACGGTGCCCCTGGACTCCCAGCAGGAGCTCCGGTTCCAGCGCTTGATGGAACGGGTGACGCTTGTGGATCTGCACCAACACCCCATGATCCTGCCGGAGCGCATGGAGGAACTGACCGACTACCTGCGGACCGACGACTACCTCTGGGGCTACGAAGCGGTCAAAGCGGGAGGATGGACCGCCGTCGCCACCGCCAATTTCTTCCGGGGTCTGGTCGGCACCCCCGACCTGTCCATGGTCGAGTTCGACGATGTGGCCCAGGAAGTGGCGCTGATGCTATCCGACCTCAACCGCCGGGATGACATCGCCCGCATTTCCGGCCCGGACGACATTATGGCTGCCAAGGAACGGGGCGTCGCCGGATTCTTCCCCACCCTCGAACACCTCGCCATCGGCAACGACCTGAACCGCCTGGACGTCCTTTACAGGATGGGGATTCGCCTGGCCGGCCTGACCTACAACCGCAAGAACTACATCGGCGACGGCCAGTTTGAACGGAACGACGGCGGATTGAGCGATTTCGGTATCGCCGTCGTCGAGCGCATGAACGACCTCGGCATGGCCATCGACGTCTCCCACGCCTCCTTCAACACCGCCATGGACGCCGTCCGCTTCTCCCGCGCTCCCATCGCCTTCAGCCACAACGCCGCCTATTCCCTTCGCGCCGTCCCCCGCTGCCGCAACGACGAGGAGCTGCGAGCCTGCGCCGAAAAGGGAGGGATAATCGCCATAACTGCCGTTCCCAACTCCCTCAGCGACGACCCCAAGCAGGACATCGAGTGCGTCCTTGACCACTACGACTACATGGTCAACCTGGTAGGGGTGGACTGCGTGGGAATCGGCACCGACACCAATGTCGGCAACCACGTGGACTTCCACCGGGTCGTCCTGGGACGCAGCCCGGAGCAGCTCCCCGCTCCCTACCTGGACGGGCTGGAATCACCCCAGGATGGTAAGAACATCGTCCGCGGGCTCATCCGCCGCGGCTACTCCGACGAGGCCATCGAGAAGATTGCCGGCCGCAACGCCCTGGCGTTCCTGCGTCGGGTCATGGACTGACCGGGCCGGAGGCGGGAGTGCCGGCGAGTCCTAAACGTTTATCTCGATGCCCCGGGCTTCGGCTTCGGAAACGCAGTCAGGGCAAAGAATATCTCGAGAGAGGCTGGTTGCCGTCCAGATGTTCGCGCTCTCGAATCCGCACAGGAATTGGGGGATCATTTCCTCGAATGACGATGCAAACAGGGCCTCGACGTAATGGACGCTCCCGGTGCGTTCCGGGTTGGCCCACCACCACGGGATGAAGGTCCGCTGCATCTCCGCCGCCACCGCCGAGCTCATCCACCCTTTTTCCGGCATTTCCACCACCCACCCGCGCTCATTGGGGTCGGGATTGCGGTAGGCCGTCAACTCCCCATTGTGGATGCACTGCCGGATTTCCGACGTGGCGAGATGCAAACGCCGGGAGGCTTCCTGGATTGAAACCAGTTCCATGTTGGCGCCTTCCTCTTGGTTAACGTGCGGTAACAGGCTTTTGCGGCCTGGCCTAGCCTAGCCCAGCCTTGATGATACCACCCCAATGCAACTGCCCAGCCTCAGCCGCGCCGGTCGGCCAGCAGCAGAAGCTCCAACAACACCTGCGCTCCATTGGCGCATGCTTCCGGCGTGGAATATTCCCCTGGCGAATGGCTGACGCCGTCCACGCTGGGAACGAATATCATCGCCGCTTCGGTAATGCCGGCCATGGACTGGGCGTCGTGGCCCGCCCCGCTGGGAACGCGCTGGTGGGCTAACCCGGCCCGCTCCGCCGCTGCCGCTACCAACTCCTGCATTTCTCCGCCAATGGGAGCGGACTGCGTGGCCTCGAACCGGGTTATGTCAATGCTCACGCCGTCCTGGACGGCGATGCCGGCTGCCAGTGAACGTATCTCCGCATCGGCCGCCGCCAGGGACGCCATGTCCAGGTCCCGGAACTCGAACCCCACTTTTACCTGTCCCGGGATGACGTTGACCGCCCCGGGATAGGCATGGATGGTCCCCGCCGTGCCCACCCGGCACACTTCCAGTTCCGACGCCATCCGCTGCACTTCCAGCACCAGGCGGGACGCGCTGACCAGGGCATCGTGCCGGCCCGACATCGGGGTGGTGCCGGCATGGTTGGGCGTCCCGACAATGTCGGCCTCGTAAACCCAGCGTCCGGTGATTCCGGTGACTACCCCGATGGGGACGCCGGACTGGTGCAGGGTCGGGCCTTGCTCGATGTGCAGCTCCAGGTATGCCGCCAGCTCGCCCGGCTGCCGCGCCGCCCGCTGCACCCGGTCCATGTTCCCCTGGATGTCAGCGAGCCGGGAGCTCATCAACACGCCTTCGTCGTCCACCGCCGTCAGGTCGCCGGGTTCCAGCGTTCCCGCCATGGCCCGGCTGCCGAACAGCCAGCGGTGGAATCGAGTGCCTTCCTCATTGGTGAACACCAGCACTTCCACCGGATGCCGGAGGGAAACGCTGGCGTCGGACAGGGCCTGCACCACTTCTATCCCGCCCATCACGCCCAGGGCTCCGTCGTACTTTCCCCCGTTGGGGACGGTGTCAATGTGCGACCCCATGGCGATGGCGGGCAGGTTGGGATCAGTCCCCTCCCGGCGGGCGATGATGTTCCCGCCCGGGTCGATACGCACTTCCATCCCAGCCCGCCTCATCAGGGACATGGTGTAGTCCCGACCCGCCATGTCCGCCGGAGTGAAGGCCAGGCGCTGCATACCGTCCGGGGAGTCCCCGAAACGGCCCAGCTCCTCCAGGGTTTGGTTCAGGCGTCGAGAGCTTATTGCGGGTTCAGCCATTGGCCCTTCTTTCTCCCCGGGTCGGGTTGCTGTTGATGAACTGGATCAGGCCTCGCTCCCCGCATAGTAGTCGTACTTCTGGAGCGCCCGCTCCACCACCTCGTCCGTGTCTTCCGCCAGCATGTACCCTGGTTCGACCAGGCCCTTAATGGCGTCCCTGACCTTCTGCTCGTAGTCGTTCCGGTCAGCGTAGCGTTCTTCTATGGAAAGCCTTGGGTCGCCCGACTTCTCCCTGTTCTCCCGGGTCGCTGGGAAAGGAATCGTTGACCCGGCCAGCCCGCCCGTGATCCCGATGAACAGGTCCGGGTTCCCGATGTCGGGATGGCGCAGGTTCCAGCCGGTGTACGTCGCCACGGGGACTGCCACGTCGGGAAGCCGGATTCCCCGGACCTCGTTGCAGTCGTCGTTCAGGTCGGACACTAGGGCCGGATACGGTTCTCCCACGTCGGCTGGCAAGGTCGTCGCCCGTCCCGAGTGGACTTCCGGTCCGTAATCCAAGCGGAGGGCCTTTGGAGTCCTTTCCGGGACCGCCAGGCTCGGAATGGTCCGCAACCTAGCTAGCAGCGATTCGGACTCGACCGCTGTGCCCTCATCCAGGCTGGGGTGGCAGCTCGGCGGGGGAGATTCTCCGGTACTCACCCAACGGTCCAGGTTGACCAGGGCAGCCCGAAGCAGGGGTGCGTAGTCCACGCTGTTGAACAACTGCTGCCCCTTGGGTCCTTCTCCGACCCGTACTTCCAGCGGCGGGAACTCTCCGGAGCCGTGCTGCGTCCCAGCGAAATGGTAGCGTCGGACATACTCAGATTCCGCCGAGTCGGTCATGGTTTCCAGGTTGGTGTGGATCAGCGCGGCATCGCCCCGCCAGTACTCGGCCGAGGTGTTCGTGAACATTATCCTGGGAACCTTCCCCCGCGCTTCCAGAGCGTCGAGCATCGAACCGGTTTCACCCGTTACCGGGTCCCGCTGGGGCGTGTCGGTGAAGGGGAAGAACTCGGGAGTCAGGTAGCAGACGTCCATTGAAGGCTGGCCGAACCGGAGGTTGAATTCCCCCCGCATGGCGCCGCCAACGTGGGGGATGAACCCGTCCAGCGCGATACGCTCTTCCTCGTCCTCGTTGAGGCCCAGGTGGATCATCTGGCGCAGGAACCGGCCGCTCTGCGACCTGCCGAACCCGTAGGCGTGGTCAATCTGACCGGCACAGGGATTGGCGCGAGGATCGGTTTCGTACTTGAGGAAAGAGTTTATGTCACGTACCGAGGCGAAACCGAGGCCGACAATCCGGCTGACCGTTGTGTCGTATACCAATTCGTAAATGCGGCCGGGTTCAAACCCCGCCGGAAAGTAGATGTGGCTGGGCTGCGGTTCCTCGTTCTCGTCCTCAACCCGCACGAAGGACCATTGGTCTCGTTCGATGACCTGCCGGGTATCGTTGGGATGGTCCCTCACGGTAAGCGCCGCGGACGGGTCGTTTATGCCGGCGGCCGGGTTTCCCATGTGTCCCCGGTGGGAAAGATGCAGAACAGTCGCCGGTTCGTCGCACTGGAAAAACCCCATGATGCACCCGCTGAGCGGCCCGTCGGGCCCGGCCGCCTCCGGGGCCTGGAGTCCGATGAGGCCCGGGGTTGGGGGAACGTCGGCCTGCCAGCCGCACCAGACCACGGTGTATCCATGACGCATCAGGAACCCGTTTCCGGGCAGCAGCGGCGCGGTCGGCTCTCCGGTTGGGACGTTGTTGAGGCTAAGGGCAGTCTTGCGTCCCCGGTTGACCACATCAAAGAGGATGCGACGATTGCCCCGCTGGGGGTCAACCGGCTGCAGCATGGCGAAGTCGGCCCAGAATCGGACTGACCCGTCAGGATGCCGGGGTGCCAGGTCAAGGTCCGTTATAGCGGTGTTCCGGGGATGCGAGGGATCGACGCCGAAGCTGGCTGTCCCCGCCAGCAGCCGGTATTCCCCCACGTCTCCGAAGGACTGTCCCTGGGCGAAGGTTGATTCTTCCGCGATGTCCAACTGCAGCACCGGCGCCATGAGGCCCTCCAAGGGAAAATTTCGTTAGCAGGGCAATCGGATCGTAGGCAGCTGGGGCTAAAGCCGGATGTATCCCACGTCGTCCTCGATGTTTATCTCGGTGCCGAAGGGCTTGGAAACATCTTGCAGCCACCGCAGCGTTTGCTGGGCGATGGGCCCCTCCGCCAGCACGGGACGCCCCCTCTGCCCTATGGGCCGCCCGAATCCCATGTCAATCGGGTGGAGCACCACTTCCCGGAGAGAGCCCCCGGCATAATTGCAGGTGGCGACCACGCTCTGCCAGAAGACCGGGTCCGCGGCAAACGCGCGATTGCCTCCTCCAGACCTGGTATCCAGGTAGTCGCCGGGGGTCTGGTCGTAACCCAGCTTGAACCGCCGGTAAGCCTCGTCGGGCAGCCACAGCACGCTCTCGTTCTGGAATATGAAGTTCCCGAGGCTGTAGAAGATGGGCCGGTTCCTGTATATCTCTATGCCGCGCAGGAAGTGAGGTCCGTGTCCGGCGAAAAGGGCGCACCCCTGGTCGATGGTCCAGTGGGCAAACTCAACCAGGAACTCGGGCGGCTCAAGGCGGCAGGGGCCGTGAAATTCTCCCGCCGCGCCGCTCTCGTGACAATGAACTCCGTAGACCACCCAATCGGACTGCTTTTGCGCGCCCCGGATCCATTTTCCAATGCCGTCCATATCCTCGCGGTTCACCGAGGTCTTGACCGAGAATTCCTCGCTCAAGGTGAACTTGTTCTCGAGGAATTCCAGCTCTGAGTCATTGTGCTCATCTTCCTCGATTCCCCGGAAACCGAATGAATGGAGCGCATCATCGTGGGCCTCGTACCCCAATTCCTGCCTGGCCTTCTGCAGGGCTTCGAAGACGTCCCTTTCCACGTGGTGGTTTATGTCATGCCGGAGGGCGTTGACCCCGGGCTTCCCGCGGAAGTCCGGCCTTCCCGGACCGGCGCGGGACGTCTCGCTGAACGTGCTGGTGGCGGACATGATTGCCACCCGGCCCCGGGGAGAGTCCACGTATGCCGGAGAACGCGCTTCGTCGATATTCCGTCCGCCTCCGGCATGGGGCAGGTCCACCTCCCTGCAATGATCGAGGGTGGTCAGGAACCCGCCTTCGGAGAAGTCGAAGGAATGGTTGTTGGCCGTGGTTACGGCGTCTATGCCCATCCATTTCAGCTCTTCCAGGTTCTTCGGGTCGGAACGAGTGTACGTCGCTCCGCTCCATTGCCAGGTGTTTTCATAGTCGTGAAACAGCATCTCCAGGTTGGCCATGCTGACGTCGGAACCTTTGAGGACGTCGACCAGCTTGAGGAAACCGGGCTCCTGGAAAGCCCGCATCCTCCGGGTGATCATTGCGTCGCCCGCAACGGTTATGGACAGGTCTCGGCGTTCTGCGTCGTAGAGCATCGCGACTCCTCGGAGCGCCCGGCGGCGGGATTGCCCCAGTGTAGTTGGCGCTGCAAACCCAGTCAACGGCGGAAACTCCGCCGGTGTTAAACTGGCAGCGAGACCTGAAGCCGGCCGCGTGGATCTCCGGTCGGCGCCGGGAGGGAGACCATGCAAGCCGGAAAATTCCCGCCAAGCCTGCTACAGAAGTTGCTGGCCCGTCACGCCGGCGGGGACCCGCAACTGTTGGTAGGACCGGCGCTAGGTGAAGATGCCGCTGTCCTGGATCCCCGTGGGGAACTGATCGTCGCAGCCAGCGATCCCATCACCTTCGCAACGAGTTCAGCGGGCTGGTATGCGGTCCAGGTCAACGCCAACGACATAGCCTGCAGCGGGGGCGTTCCCCGCTGGTTTTTTCCCACTGTCCTCGTCCCCGTCGGGTTCGACGAACAAGGCGTGGCAGAGTTGTTCGACCAGATGGGCGAGGCGTGCCGGGAGTTGGACGTGGTCATCTCCGGTGGGCACAGCGAGGTCACCTTGGGGATTGACCGGCCGATCATCGCCGGGACCATGCTGGGCGTCGTGGAACGCGGCCTGATGGTAAAGACCGGGGGAGCGCAGGAAGGCGACAGCATTGTGTTGACCAAGGGCATCGCCATAGAGGGAACAGCTTTGCTGGCGCAGGAATGTCCGGGATTCTTGGCTGAAGCGGGGGTCTCCCGGGATACCATCAGCCGGGCGGCCGGGTTGCTCAACTCACCGGGGATCAGCGTGGTGGCGGACGCCGGAATAGCCTGCTCCGCCACTCAAGTGAGTTCCCTGCACGATCCCACTGAAGGGGGACTGGCCACGGCCCTTCGTGAGTTAGCCACGGCTTCCGGGCTTGGACTGGCCGTCGAAGAGGGTAGTATCCCCATACTGCCGGAAACGCAGGAGATTTGCCGCGCGCTTGGGTTGGACCCCCTGGGTCTGCTGGCCTCCGGTGCCCTGCTTTTGACGCTGCCGGCGGCGAATGTCCCAATCTTGCTGCGGGCCCTGGAGCGGAAAGGCATCACGGGTTGGGAAATAGGGCAGATGCTGGCGCCCGAGGAGGGCCTGCTGAAAATTGGCTACGACGGGGAGATGCCCTTGCCGGAATTCTCCCGCGACGAGTTGGCCCGGTACTACTCGGAGCTGGAGGAAGGGACTGGTTGACCCGTTATGTCAAGGATTAGACGTTAAGGATTAGCCGACGCCGCAACTGAAGCTGCGGCAAGCTGTTCCAACGTCACGTTCCCCCCGGATACAACAATCGCCACCTTTTTGCCTTTCAAGCGGTCTTTTTCCTTTAACGCCCCCGCCGTTGCCGTGGCTCCCGCTCCTTCCGCCATTGTGTGGGCCTTTTCGATCAGCAATGCCATGGCCTCCCGAATCTGTTGGTCGCTGACCAGGACAAAGTCCTCCAGCCGGTGACGAATTATGACCTGAGGCAATTCGTACCCAACTCCGGTGGCGATGCCTTCAGCGAAGGTGTTCATTGGGGCCTGTACCAACTGCCCCTGCTTCCAGGACAGGTATCCCGCTGGCGCAGCCTCGGATTGAACGGCGAACACCTGGATGTTCGGGTCCACTGCCTTGGCCACGATACAGGCGCCGGCAACCCCGCTCCCGCCGCCGAGTGGGGCCCAGATAGCGTCTACGTCGGGAAGGTCTTCTATTATTTCCAGGGCAGCGGTCGCCACTCCTGAGATTAGGAGAGGCTCATCCGAGGGGTGGACAAACCGGTAGCCCTCCTCGTCAGCGAGGCGTTCAGCGTAGGCCCGAGCCTCGTCGTACATCGTGCCGTGGTAGACCAGTTCCGCCCCCAATCCCTGGATCGCGGCGGCTTTCAATGGGTTGGCGCCTTCCGGGAGGGCGATCAACGCCCTGGCCCCGAAATGCCGGCACGCGCTGGCGATGGACTGTCCGTGGTTTCCCGTCGAAGCGGTAATCACTCCCCGGCCCCGTTCTTCCGGTGTGAGATGGGCCAGCAAGTTGATGCCCCCGCGCTGCTTGAAAGCTCCCAAGGGGAGATATTCCTCATGTTTCAGGTAGATATCGGCTTCCATTAGCCGACTCAGCCCTTCCGAGTACGTCAATGGCGTCCTGGGCAAATGGCGGGCTATCAGGCGCTTGGCGGCATAGACGTCGCGCAACGTGGGGACTTCCATTGTTTCACCTCGGCAGGAATTGGCTGGAGGGCACGGAAAACGCCGGAATCGGGTCCCGGTGGCCCTGGGCCCACATTTTAACCGCAAGCGCCCTTTGCCGCCTCTGCCCGGGCAGGTCATTGGATCCCGGTCTGGCGGCACAACCCTCCGGCTCCACTACATTTGTGCTGCATCAAGGTCTGTTTGACGGCAGTATTACATTTTTCATATCCATTACTGCATTTTCACCTTGGTTTACACTTCATGCGTTACATCTTCTTGTGTGCTTCTCATGCTTGATCGGCGTGTAATGCACGGTTGCATCGTTCATCCCTGGCAGCCTGGTAATGTAGCGGTACTCGACAAATGTAGTACACGAATGATTGCACTTCACCCCCTTGCCATTCTCCGGGGTAATGGAGTGCTGCACTCGAAGTGGATGGGCGAAACCCGTCCTGATCCCTGGGTGGAGTCCCATACCGGCGGGTGCCATGCCCTATTCCAGCCTGGTCCCAACGCCCTCGCCATCCATCGGCGGCCGTCCGGAAGCCCCTGGACAGGCAGCTCGGGAATACTCCGGGGAAACCAGTCCTGGAAGACCTATTTCCATTTGAATAGGCAGTAAGGCCGCACAGAAGCTCCTAACGGTTCCCTATCCCGTCCCCCTTGTGTTCTGGTACTTTCTTAAATTAATATAAAAGAAAATATGGCCAAGTATTGACAAAAGCGGAAGTTGGTGGTACCATCCCCTGCACTAAGGTATTTCCGGTTTGTACACGCAAAAGTGGATTACTCTTATTCCCTTGATCGCATAGGAGGAACGGACGTGGCCCGCAAGACGAAGTTAATGCAACGTGTAGAAGATGAGCACCAGCGCCCGTTGGAGAAACTTTTACCCGAAATGGTCAACGACATCGGTCTCTCCGCTACCGCTGATACATTGGGTGTAAGTAAAGCTACACTGGGGTACTGGCTCTTGAAGCTGGGGATAAGTGTAAGAAGGGTGGCTCTGGCGCCGGGAGAGACCCTGGAGGTTAAGAGGGTCAGCTAGTACCCGTCGATCCAGGAATCCCCCCGCCGGGGGCTGCAAAAATCCCCCGAATTCTTGGAGTCTTGTGCAGCGGAGGGGTTACTCTAGCCCAGGGTCCAAAAACGAGAAAATCAGGCCGGCAGGGTCTCAAGTACCCTCCCACGTAAAAAGAGGCGGTTTTGCCGCCTCTTTCTTTTGCCCGCGTAGAGGGTTCCCAAGGGCCACTTTATCTCGGGAATGACGGATCAACCTTGGAAAATGTCTTCCGGAAGAAACGCAGACACCGTGACGTTGGGAAGGTCCACCGCGTTGCTTATTTTCAAGTCCACCGCCACGCTGCAAATTATGTAGGCCTGCTCCCGGGTCCAGCCCCTTTCCTGGAGCAGGTCTATCATGTTGAGCAACGCGTTGCGGGCTGCCAGCGTCAGGTCCTCGCCCTCCTGGGTGCCGTCAGCCCTGATTGGCATTCCCATGGTGGCGATGAAGTTCCGTGGCGCAGCCCATTCGGGGGGCAGGAAATAGCCTGGATGGGAGTAGCGGGGAAAGGTGATGCCCCTGGCCTCGGCGACTCCCTTATGTAGTTGAAACTTCACTACCGCCGTGGCCCCCATTTCGATGGCGGTGATGCAGCACTCGGAGTCACCCTGCGCGAAGTGCCCATCGCCCGCCGAGTACAGGGCCCCGGGAACGTTGACGGGAATAAACAGCTTCGACCCCGTCGTCAGTTGCTTTGCATCCACGTTCCCGCAGTTTTCCCGCGGCGGAAGAGTCCTCAACCCTTCGTTGGCGATGGCCCCTCCTGACGGAACAGCGTCCTCAGGGTCGGGAGGGAACGCGATGCCGCCCCGCCGGACCAGGTCCGCCTCGCGGGCTGTCCACTGGGCCAACTGAGCGTGGGATGGGGCGATGCCGGCGGTGCCCATGAAGGAGCCGTTGGGAATGCGGACACCGGGCAATTGGGGCGACCTCGCCCAATCGCCATCTATGTCCCAATGGACAAGGTAAGGTTCCTGGAAGAAATCGCGCAGGAAACCCGCTCCGGGCCGGTTCCGCGTCCAACCGTGGGGTTGGGGGGTTATGTCAACGTATTCGATCTCCAGGAGGTCTCCGGGTTCGGCCCCGTTAACGTAAACCGGCCCCGTCAGCGGGTGGGCGACCTTGGCATCCAGCCCGACGAGATCATCAACGGTCATCCCAGGCTGAATCTGGCAATCGGAAGCGTCTCTCGTTTCCAGGAGCGTATCCTCACCCGGTTCCACTTCCAGAACCGGGGGGATGTCGGGATGCCAACGATTGTGGCCCTTCTCGGGTTCTTCCTTAAGACGCTTGCTTCGATCGATGGTGATACTCTTCATGGCGAAACAGCCTATCCTTTGTTTATAGCCAAAGACGTTTCAATATCGGCCGTCCCAAAGGCCAACAAGCGGTGGGGACCAACGCTGACAGGGTGTATGAAAATACCCACTCGCCATCCGATCCTCCCCGCGCACTCTCCCGTCACCCCCCGACGGACTCCGCGCGACGGCCACTGGCATTGATGCAAGCGTCCTCCGCTCAGGCGGGAGTTAGTTGCGGCAGCGGCGGAGTCGCAAAGGAGAATCCAGTAGGCTAAAACAGCTTGTGCGTTGCTTCTGGGTTGCCACCACCCCCGGCTATTCCGGGGTTACCAGGGACTCGGCCTCCTGTCCCGACAGCACACGGAGGATATTGCCGTAGGCAAAGTGCGCTGCCCGCAGGGCGGTCTCCTGGCTCTGACCGGCCATGTGTGGGGTGATGATCACGTTGTCCAATTCGAACAGGGGATTGTCGGCGGGCGTGGGCTCCACCTCCAGAACGTCCAGTGCGGCGCCAGCAATCTTCCCCTCGGTCAGGGCGCCATACAGCGCTGCCTCGTCCACCACCGGCCCGCGGCAGAGGTTAATCAGGAAGGCCGTCTCCTTCATCATGTCAAATTCCCGGTCCGACATCATGCCCCGGGTTCGCCGGGTGAGGGGAACATGGAGGGTGACGATGTCGGAGGTCTCCAGCAATTCGTCAAAGGGCACAGGCGACGCCTTTACCTCGCGCTGGACATCCTTAGGAATATCCTCCACGTCGTAAAAGATGGTCCGCGTATCGAAGCCGATCAGCCGTTTGGCCACCTGCCTGCCTATGCGTCCCAACCCCACGATGCCCACCGTCTTGTCGGTAACTTCCGACAGGTCGGTCTGGTAGAGATCGCTTCGCCACTCCCGCCGCCGGGTGGTGCTATCCCATTGGGCCATCAGGTTCCGGTTGATGCCGATCATCAGGGCAATGGTCTGCTCCGACACCGAAATGGCGTTGGCGCCGCCGTTGTTGGCCACGGGTATGCCCATTTCAAGAATGGCTTCCAAGTCCAGCCGGTCGTAGCCCGCACTCAGGGTCTGGATCAGCTTTACCCGGGAGCACTCTTGTAGCACGTTGGTGCTAACGTCGCTGGTGATGAGGGCGTCGGCGTCTCGGCAAAGATCGATCTTTGCCGACTCCGACAGAGCCGGGTCCACCACCGTCACCTCGATTTCCTCCGGCGCCTGCTCAAGCATGGTGGAAGGGCGTCCGCCAACACCGCTGAAATAGGCTACTTTCCAGGTGGGCATCTGATCGTCTCCTCCATGTGCGGCGCGGAATCCCAGGCCCTTGGCTCGCTGCTGTACATTGCGGCAATTGCTGCAAGGGTACTGCAGTAAGAGTCAGAGTATTGCGAAAGGGTATAACAACAACGGTATCGCGGCAAGGGTTCGGGTAGCCCAGCAAGGGCAGTGAAACCCCCCACCGTCGGCAATTCCGGCCCCGGCGCCAAGTTTGAGATTCTCGGGAATTGCCATGTCCTTGAACAGACCACAAGGAGATGGAAATGGGAAGCCAAATGGCGCAAGAAGGATCGTCATCGGAGCTTGAAGTCGTAGCCGAATTTCCCTATTTTCATAGTAGCGATGGTTGGTGGCCATCGCCCCCATGCTGGTATTAGTTCAACGACTTTGGATCGATGGGGTTTCTTTCCCGAGCCGCCCGCGTGTCTAAGAGGGTGTTCGACAAACACCCGGTTGCCATCCCGTCATTCCCGCGCAGAGCCTGCCCCTGCGTAGGCGGGGGCAGGAATCCAAGCCCCAGTCTCGTCCCCGTTTCGCGCGGTCAAAATTACATACAATACATTCAAACACGCCCTCTAAGCTCCGGGGACGCTGATTTCGAAAAGTCCCCGGCTCCGAGGTTGCCATTCTTGCCCTTGGACCGGGGCAGCTTGAAGCCTAGTCCACTGACCAATCGTCGGGCAGTTCGGGGGTCCGCATGGGCTTGATCATGACCTCCACCAGGGCGGCCTGTCCTTCTTCTGTTGTCTGAATGGCCCTCTGGAACGCCGGCAGGATTTCCGACGGCTCCTCCACCCGTTCCGAGTACGCTCCCAGGCCCCGGGCAACCTCGCTGAAGTTGCCGCCCAGTTGGGCAACGGTTGGAGGCGTGCCGCCCGGCCGATCCATTCCCATCATGCCGCCGCCAATACCCCCGTTGTTTATGACAACGGTCAGAGTGGGAAGGTTCATGCGGACAGCGGTCTCGATTTCCATGCCAGTCATGCCGAAAGAAGCGTCGCCCAACAGGTGAACGACCAAACGGTCGGGGTGGGCCAGCTTGGCCCCAATGGCAGCTCCCAGGGACCATCCCATGGGGGCCATCCCGCCCATGGCCACAAAGCTATGAGGAATGGTGGAAACCCAGAACGGCGTTATGTAACCCCGGCTGCCCCCAGCGTCGTGGAGGGCTATGGTTCTAGTCGGGTCCACAGCCCGCATCAAATCATGGACAACCCGATAGCCGTTGGTGGGCTTGGATTCGTCCGTAAAGATAGGCATCCACTCCCCCATCCACTTGGCTTTGGCTCGGGCGATTTCGCCAACAACCTCTTCCTTGATGCCCCCGCTCTGGGAGCCGAGCCTCTCCCGCACCGCATCAATCAGGGCTCGAAGCGCCAGCTTGGCATCCGCGAGAATCGGCACATCCGCCTGGTATTGCTTGTTTAGGTCTTTCTCATCCGCGTTGATGTGGATGAGCTTGACGCCTTCGGGAATCGGACGCCCGTCGGTCCCGTTGGGCAACCGGAAGGAGTTCCCCACGGCAAGGACCGCATCGGTCTGGCGGTTCATGTGCAACGCGGGGCCGGAGGCATACCGGCTGCGGGGGTAGACCCCTCCCCCCAACGACAGGGGATGGTCCTCGGGAAACACGCTTTTGCCCAGTAGCGTGGTGGCTACGGGCATGGAAAGTAATTCGGCTAGTTCGCGGACCTCTTCGGCCGCCCCGCCGCCGAGGGCTCCCCCTCCAGCGTTTAATATAGGAAGCCTCGCGTTCACGAGAATGTCGGCGGCCCTTTCGATGTCCCGGGCATCAGGGGCTGCCTTGCGGCCTTCGCCGACCGCTTCGTATTGCAGAACAGCGTCATCGGCTTCCGCATTCAGGACATCCTGCGGCATCTCCAGGACAACAGGCCCGGGCGAACCGGAGCGCAGCGCGGTGAAAGCCCGCCGCATGATTCCCGGGATTTCGTCGGGCCGAGTGAACGTTCCCTTCCATTTAACAAGGGAGTCAAAGATGCTGGAGGACACCTCCTGCTGGTACTCTTTACCCAGGTTCCGAAGCGGATGCTGACCCATGAGCAGTAGCACCGGCACGTTGTCGGCGAAACAGCTCGCGATCCCGGTGAGAGTGTTGGTCGCCCCCGGGCCGGTGCCAGTCATGGCCACCGCAACCTGTCCCGTTGCCCTGGAATAGCCATCCGCGACTTCGACCCCCAGCCGCTCATGCCGCGTAGCGAAAGCGGTGATGGTGGGCGATTCCCGGAGCGCTGGCCATAACGGCGCCAGTCCGCCACCGGAGAATCCGGTTATGTAACGTATCCCTTCTTTTTCTAACGCATGGACAACCGCATCTCCGCCGCGCATAACGCCTCCTTCGATCTGGCAATGGATCGGGAACCGGCATTTGCTTCCCCCTCTACTGCGTTGGCAAGTCGATGCAAATCCGCTGAACACAGGCGGGGGAATTGAGGCGATTCTAAGGGAGTTGAGGTTGGGGGTCAACGCCGGACCAGATTTTCTTGATGCGCCTTGATGGGCACTTTAGGGGAAGGCAGTTCAGGACAATCGCATTAAGGCTGACCTGGTACTTTCACCCCTCCTCCCGTCATTCCCGCGCAGGCGGGAATCCAGACCCCCGTCGTTTGTCCCCCGCAGAAGCGTGTTGACCGTTACCTGGCAGTTTGCCCAAAACGGAACTCGTGCGATTGCGCTGGCCGGCGGGTATCAGTAAAGTTGTCGCCCTCAATTGGGTAGTGTATACTCTCGCAAATTTCCGATCAGGACAATTGGTCGGTTCGCAGTCTGAATCCGACATTCCGATTTTTGCAACCTCGCAGTATCGTAAGTCCAGATACTCCCCTGGCTTTTGCTCGGGTAATAGCGTCTCACAGTCAATGCGCACCGTGGTGCAACTTCCAAACGGGATTCCTCTCGCTGGCCGGGAAGTATAGGCAAACCGGGGCAGGCGCATTATACTGGCGTTCAAAATTCGCTCGGCGTGCTGAGGCCGCCTTGAAACAATAACCAACTAGCGAGGGAACCTTCGTGCGCAATTACATGATCCGTCGGGTGGGACACTCGATTTTCATTATCGTAGGGCTGATGGCATTGCTGTTTTTCGCCATCAATATCCTGGGCGACCCGGTACAGTTGCTCGTCGACGAAGACGCCTCCCAGGAAGCTATCGACGCCCTGCGGGCCAAGTTCGGCCTGGACCGGCCTCTATATATAAGGTTCGCTGACTTTTACTGGGACCTCGCCCGCGGCGACTTCGGCAAGTCCATCCGCCACCGGATTGATGCCAGGGAAATGATCTGGGACCGGTTGCCAAACACGGCAATCCTGGCGGTGGTGGCCTGGGCCTTAGGGTCCATCGGCATTCCGTTAGGAATGCTGGCGGCAAGACGGCCCAGGGGGCTCATGGACCGGATAGTAAACGTCCTGTCCTTCGCCATAATCTCCGTGCCCGAGTTCTGGCTGGCCTTGATGCTTATTCTGGTGGTATCCGTCCAATTGGACCTGTTGCCGACTTCCGGGTTCAACGGTTTGGGACCCGCCGGATGGAAGTTCATGATTCTTCCCGCCATAGCGCTGTGTCCCCGCGTTCTGGGAAGAAACGCCCAGATTACCCGGGCGACCATGATCGAGGAGATCAACAAGCAATACGTGGCTACTGCGCGCGCCAAGGGGTTGGCCGAGAACACCGTCCTTTACGCTCATGTGCTCAAGAACGCCGCCATATCCATCGTGACTCTGATGGGAGACGAGCTCGCCGGATTTATGAACGGGTCCACCGTGGTGGAGATCATTTTCGGATGGCCTGGAATTGGAAAGTTGCTGATTGACGCCATCAACGCCCGCGACCTGCCGGTAGTAACCGCGGCGGTGTTCGTAATCGCGCTAATGGTAATGGTCATCAACCTTACAGTTGACCTGATTTACACCTGGCTCGATCCGCGGATCTCCTACAGTTGACCGAGTCACACCCATTCTTAATTTTGCCGCCGGTAACCCTGGACCAACACTCAGAATCAGGCAAGCGGGTTTATAAGGACTCCCCAACATGATTCAAGAAGAAACGACCACCCTGGAACAAAGCCCGAACAAAATCGTGGCGATCTGGCGCCACGCACTGGTGCAGGCATTCTTCAGCGACACCATAACGCTTCTGTCGGCTGCGTTCCTGTTGATAATCATCCTCGCCGCCATCTTCGCGCCGGTTGTCGCGCCTTATGACCCCCAGGACCAGCAGTTGCGGTTGCGGCACTTCGGGCCGCTTACTTCGGGGACCGCGGTCGACCGTACCGTAAGCCCTCCGACCGAAAGTACCCGGTTCTTCCTGCTGGGCACCGATCACCTTGGCCGCGACTACCTCAGCCGGCTGATATACGGCGGCAGGATCTCCATCCTCGTGGGAGTGCTGGGCGTTCTCATTTCCAGCGTCATTGGAGTGTTCCTGGGGTTGGTGGCCGGTTACTATCGGGGCCTGCTGGACGACGTGATAATGCGGGCGGTGGACGTTTTCATGTCCGTGCCGACGCTGCTGTTGGCGCTGATGGTGTTGTTCATATTAGGACCCAGCTTCACCAACATCATCATCGTGTTCGCCGTAGCCCGTTGGATGCTGTACTGCCGCGTAACCCGGGGAGTGGTGCTCTCGTTGCGGGAGCAGTCCTTTATCGACGCGGCCCGGGCCATCGGTTGCAGCGACGGCCGAATCGTGGGGAGGCACATCCTGCCCAACTTGATTACGCCCTTGCTGACGCTGGCGGCGCTGGACGTTCCCAGGAACATTTTGACGGAGTCTACCCTGAGCTTCCTGGGATTCGGCATTCAGCCCCCCGAATCGTCCTGGGGCCTTATGTTGTCCCAGGGACGGCAATACATCGTAACTGCCTGGTGGGTGGTGGTGGTGCCTGGAATGGCGATCTTCCTCACGGCCCTGTCTTTCAACCTCTTCGGAGTCTGGATGCGGGCAGTCAGCGACCCGCTTCAGCGCTGGCGGTGGTTGCGGGCCACCAAGGAAGCCAAGGAAGCCGGAGTACGAATGTAACCGGCCTTCCCCTCGCAGAACACCCGCGAAACTTCGCCCCGCGCCGGACGCGGGGCGAAGTGTTTTCCCAGTGGCGGCGGGGCAGCGGTGGGAGACCTGGACCGTTCATGGGCCCGTATGCCGCAACTTGACCCGCAAAATGCCCAAGGTTATCATCCGTGCGGGATTTGCCAGCCGCGGCGGCCAATTCCCCGTGTTCCACTGCCCTACCTTAAGGAGGGTTCATGCCCAAGGCCAATGAGCTTATAGTCCAGGCGCTTGAGGAAGCAGGCGTTGAGTACGTGTTCGGGATTCCGGGGGGCGGGACCGGACAGATTTTCAACCTCTTGTACGGCAAGGAAGACCGGATCAAGGCCATTCTGTGCCGCCATGAGCAGACGGCGGCAATCATGGCCGACGCTTATGCCCGGGCCAGCGGCAAGCCGGCGGTGGTGATGGGGCAGGGACTGTTCATTGGCTCCAATGCCACCTTCGGGATCATGGAATCGATGTTGAGCAGCTCCCCGATGCTGGTGCTCACCGACACTTCGGATGGTGGTTCGGCTCAGCACCCGGCCAACCAATCGGGAGCTGGAGAGTACGGCAGCATCGACCTGCAGAACATCTTCAAGTCGATGACGAAATACACCACCCTGGCCACCAGCCCCAAGGAGGCTGTGGTGGGGACCCAATTGGCCTTGAAACACGCGACCAGCGGGCGGCCCGGGCCTGCGGCCGTTGTCATGCGGAGCGCCTCCATCGGAGGGGAAGTCGACCTGGAGGCTCCCCCTTTCATCCATCCCACCGGCGGCTACCTGAATACGGCTAAGCCGCAAAGTTCTCCCCAGGACATCCAGCGGGCCGTGGACATCCTGGCGTCATCCCGGAGGCCGGTCCTGGTGGCGGGCAACGGGGTCCATGTTGCGGGAGCCCACGACCAACTCCAGCGTCTGGCCGAAATGTGGAACGCACCCGTAGCCACCAGCTATAAAGGAAAGAGCGCCATTTCCGAGACGCACCCGTTGTCCCTGGGAATGGTGGGAGTCTACGGACAGGCGGCGGCCAACCAGGTGGTGGGTGAAGCGGATACGGTGGTTATCGTCGGGGCCAAGCTCAGCCCGCAAGATACGGTCAGGGAAAGCCCCAACGTATTCAACCCCCGGCAGCAGCACATTATCCAGATAGACATTGACGACCGGAACGCGGGATGGACCTTCCCGATTGAGCTGGGTTTGACCGGCGACGCCGGCGCCATCATTGACCAACTGCTGGACGCCTCGGAAACCGTCGCGGCGAATACAGCAACCCAAAGGGAAGAATGGGCTGGCAGCCTCTCTCGAAAGAAGGCCGACCGCAGCTTCTACAGCGACCCGGCCCTGGGGATCGAATCGTCTCCGGTTACGCCCCAGCGTTTGGTTGCAACGCTTCAGGATACCCTTCCCGCGGATACGGTGTTCTCGCTGGATGCTGGGAACAACCGCACCTGGATGGCCCACTTCTACCAGGCCCAGCAGGCCAAGACCTTCTTCGCGCCGGGTGGAACGGCGGGGATGGGTTGGGGCCTTCCGGCGGCCGTCGCCCTGAAGCTGGTGTACCCCGACCGGCCGGTGTGCTGCGTCACGGGCGACGGCGGCTACATGATGACGGTCAACGCCCTGTCGACGGCGGTCCAGTACGACCTGCCGATTCTCTGCGTGGTTTTCAATGACAGCGCCCTGGGAATGGTGCTGGACCACCAGGAGCCCGGCCGGGAGATTGCCTCCGAGTTCGTGCAGACGGATAACGGGGCCGTCGCCCGGGGAATGGGAGCTTTCGGCATCCAGGTGAACGACTCCAGGGACCTTCCCGACGCCATCCGTGAGGCGCAGGCATCGGGGCTGCCGGCAGTGGTGGACGTTATCGTCGACCGGGAGCCGAGTCCTGACGATTGGCGGGCCGATCTGCGCACGGCAGGAGAGACTTAACAACTATCTCAATACTGTTCACCTTCCTCCCGTCATTCCCGCGCAGGCGGGAATCCAGGCCCCGGCGTACGTATTTCGCGCTTTCGGCCTACCGAATGTACGTTTTGTGATAGTTTCTCAGACCGCAACCTGAACCATATAACCAGGCAATGGGAGAGATTTTTGATGGCGACCTGGAGTGACAGTCAACTCGCCTCGATACACAAGATGTTGAACCCGGAGTCGGTGGCCATCGTGGGCGCGACGCCCAGGATGCAGTACGGCGGGCGGTTCCTCAACGCGATGCTCCAGTCGTGCCAGGACCGGGTGAGGATCTATCCGGTCAACCCCAACTACGACGAGATTATGGGGGTCAAGGCCTACCCCAGCGTGAGCGAACTGCCGGAAGGGCCGGACCTGGTGGGAATCGTCGTCCCCTACAACCGGGTGCTGGACGTGCTGAAAGAGAGCCACGAGAAGGGCGCCGGGTCCGCGGTAATCATCTCGGCGGGGTTCTCGGAGCGTGGCGAGGATGACCGGAGCGACCTGCAGGCCGAGCTGAGCCGCTTTGCCCGGGAATCGGGGCTGCGGTGCAGCGGCCCCAACTGCCTGGGGCTGGCTAACGTGCGGGACAACATCTGGGCCAGCTCTTCGTCCCGGGGGTCCGACGGACTCACCGGCCCGGTGGGCCTCATCTGCCAGAGCGGGGCCTCCGCCTTCGGCCCCTTCCTGACCCGGGCGGTGGAGGAAGGGATCGGATTGAGCCACATCATCTCCACCGGCAACGAGGCAGACCTGGACTTCTGCGACTTCGCCCGTTACCTGCTGGACGACGACGGGGTCAAGGTAATCGCGGGTTTCGTGGAGGGGTTCAAGGACGCCCGCAAGTTCACCGAGGTCGCCAGGCTGGCGGCGGAACGAGGTAAACCAATTGTCCTGATCAAGATCGGCAGGTCCGACCTGGGAGCGCGGGCGGCGCGGTCGCACACCGCGGCGCTGACCGGATCGGATGCGGTATACGACGAGATTTTCGCGCAATACGGTGTGACCCGGGTCCAGGACTACGACGAGTTGCTGGAGGTCTCCCACCTGCTGGCCAACCTTCCCAAGCCAGCCCAGAAGGGAGTGGCGGTGGTCTCCCACTCCGGCGGCATCAGCTCGCTGACGGCGGACATGTGCGGGCAGGCGGGACTGGACCTGCCGTTGCTGACGGACCGGGCCCGGGACGGAATCAACGGTGTGCTCAAGGGGTTCGGCTGGGCCGCCAATCCCTCCGACGTGACCGGGTTCGCCAACAGCGAGTCCTTCCCCGAGATCATGGACTTCCTGATTTCCGAGCCGACGGTGGGCAACCTGGTGGTGGCCAGCGCGGGCGCGGACGCCCAGGCGGAGCAGGTGATTGCCCAGCGGGACGCCAGCGATAAGGGAGTAGCGTTTCTCTGGACGGGTACCCGGGGAGCCACGGCGGGGTTGCCCAAGCTGAAAGAAGCCGGGATACCCATATTCTACGTGCCGGACAAGCTGGCGATGGGCCTCAAGTCCCTGCTGGACTACCACGAGTGGCTGGAGGGACGGAACGCGGACGGATTCGGCGACGCTCCGCCAATGAACGGGACCCAGGCCGCGGCCGTGGAAAGGGTCACCGGCCTAGGGCGGCCGTCATTGACGGAGTACGAAGGAAAGCAGTTGATTGCCGAGTGGGGAATCCCGGTTACAAGAGAAGAGGTCGCTGGATCAGCGGCTGAGGCGGCCGAGGCGGCCCAACGCATTGGGTATCCGGTAGCCCTGAAAGTAAACTCGCCGGACATCCTGCACAAGACGGAGGCGGGAGGTATCCGGCTGGGATTGAATAACGGTGCAGAGGTCAGCGACGCCTTCAACGAGATTATGGAGGGGGCTCGGCGGTACGACCCCCAGGCCAGGGTTGAAGGCGTGCTGGTCCAGGAGATGGTGAGCGGGGGCGTGGAAGTCATCGCCGGAATCAACTATGACACCCAGCTGGGGCCGGTGGTGCTCTTCGGGACCGGCGGAGTGATGGTGGAAGTCTACAACGACGTGGCGGTGCGGCACTGCCCAATCACAAAGACGGAAGCCCTGGAGATGGTCCACCAAGTCAAGGGAGTCAAGCTTCTGCAAGGTTTCCGGGGCGCCCCGGAAGCGGACATTGACGCGCTGGCGGACACCCTGGTGCAGGTCTCCCAAATGGCGGTTAACCTGGAGGGGAAACTGTCGGAGCTGGACATCAACCCCCTGATGGTGCTGCCCAAGGGTCAGGGAGTGAAGGTGGCCGACGCCCTGGCTGTGCTCCAGTAGGGAACGCTTCCCAAGGCCAACCGGACCAGGGGAAGCGCCGTCAACCGGCGCTCCTGTGGCCTGTTAACATTCAGGCTGCTGAGCACGAAAAATGTTTTTTTATTCCGATTTTTCGTGCAGATTTGGTTTTTATTCCCGAACCGGGTTCCGCGCCGCCGGCCCGGACTGTTGCCTCCGGGGCCGGTGGTTGGAGTGTCCCACTTGGCTTGCCCTTCGGGGTTTGGCGACGTGTTCTGGGCAAAGTGGGGTTAAGGCTGGTTCCGGGTCGGTGGGTCGTCAAACCGGGGACTCTTGGACGCAGGTTACTGGGAAACGCGTGAGGTTCCCCGGGAAGGGCGGTTAGTGCCTTCCCCGGTAGTTGGGGTAGTTGGTGTCCGGGGAGCGTTTCGTCAGGGAATGGCCTGGCCCCGGGCCGTCAGAAGGGTCTGCGGGGCATATCCCAGGCTGATTGTTACCGCCGGGAGTCTTGCTTTTTCTCTTCATGAGGGCTGTTGCGATCACGGAGAAGGTCTAACTTGGCTTGGGAGTAGTCTCCGAACTCACCCATGAGTTCAGGTGGGTGCGGCGTCAGAAGAGTCTCCCCATCCTTGGTTCGTTGTCAGAAGGAAGTTCTGGTGCTTGGATGGGAGCTTCCCTGTTCAGGAAGTAACAACCAGTCGCCTCGCACTTGTCCGGGAAGTAGCAGTCCCTCTCGTGACGGTTGGGGCACACGACTCTCTCGGATTCCCGGAGGCACTCGGGGCACAGTTTCTCTTCTCGGAAGTCGGTGTATTCCCCGTGAGTGAGGCAGATCCGCATCGCGCAGCGGCTGCATGGTCCGTACTGCTGTCTCTCGGTTTGGTGGAGGTTGAACCTGTCGTGAAAGGGGTCCATGTACAGGAACCAGTTCCCCTGGATCTGGTCACAGTTAGTGCATACGTTGGCCAAATACTTGAAACCAACGGTTGCGCTCATGCGGCGTTCTAGGTTTGCGCCGTTCTTTCTTACGAACTCGAGTTCCTCGCTGGTGAACTCATCCTGTTCGAGGGTTGACCCGTCGATGCTTCCGATGGCGACGTTCACATTCTGACCGCAGTTCCAGCAGTCCTTAGTACTGACGATGATGGTCCTCATCGGCAGGGGAGTGAGACATTCCTGGCACTTCGGCCTCTGGCAGAGACGCGTGTGGGCGTCGATCCTCAGGATTCCACTTTCCAGTTCCTTCAGTCTGGTCTTGATCGTGAGGGAGGCGTCGAGAGCTCTGTTCCTCCTTCTCCCGGTGAACTCCCGATCAGCGTTGAGGTGGAACTCCACCACTTCGATGCCGTGTTCAAGGGCGTACTCGTGGACGTTGGTCTCGGGCTTGTGGGTGTCCACGACTTCGATGAACCGCAGGGGAACACCTTCGTGATCAAAGACTGAAAGGTCGGGCCTCACTGGCCCGACAGCTTGGTTCCTCTCGACGCTGGCTGCTCTTGCCATCAGGTCGATGGTGAGTTCCTCATGGCATTCGTTGCACTGGGCGGTTGCCTCCAGGGTGCCGGCTAGATTCTCCCGGGCGTGCTTCTCCAAGATTCCCACGGCCTGCTCGTGGGAACTTTCAGATCTATGTCTACTTCGGGGCACCTCTAGTCTCCTTCGCTGCCACACTTTTGTTTTCAGAGCAATTCCTCAATGGGTAGGAACCCTTGGTCCACCCACCAGTTTGGGGCCCGATTGCCTGGCATCAGGAGGTCTATTTCTTTGGCTTTCTGCCCTCCCCTTCCATGGTTATTGGAAACTCCCGGATGGGGAGCTGTAGTTTCCCGGGCAAACAGCTTCCGGCGTGGCCATGTTCCTCTCAAAGCTGAGATGCACATTTCGGAGGTTCGACCCCGGTGGTCACTACGGACAAGTATCGCAGCTCCCTTTTTCAGGTGTCTCTTGGATTCTCGAAAGACTTCACTGATGAGCTGTTGGTAATCTGTTTGGTTCTCGAAGCGAGCTGATTTCCTCCAGTCCTTTCTGAACGGGTATCCTAGCATCCATAGCCTGATCCAGTGGTCGTTCCAGTAGTCTGTCACACCGCAGTAGGGTGGGGATGTGAGTAGCAGGCTGGCTCCAGCTTCGCCCTGAGCTTTTAGTTCCTGGCGCGAATCTCCCAGCAGGGCGGTCCCATGTGCTTGTTTTGGAATGCCGTGCTCATAACGCCGCCGGATTTTGTCTTCCAACAAAGCCACTGGGTCCACGTCGGGAGGCCGCGAAAGCCCCTTGTCTGTCCACCAACCGACTGCGTAGCCGGGGGAGAACGCGATTGTAGGCGACATTGAGTTGGACAGGCCCGCCCCTTGCTTGTCCTGCATATGGAGCGCTATGAATGCCATCAGGGTGCGGTCCACACTGGAGTCCCGCCAGTCGAGTTCGCGGCGAGCCGATCTCAACAAAGCCCGGACCGCTGGGGACCATGCCATAACTTCAAACCGACAGCGCCCGCGTCGGTCGCTGGGACGGCGGGCATTTGCTACTTCCGTGAGTCGGGTCACAACTTGGTCGGCCGTTGAGGCGGGGTGCAGCTTGACGGCGGCAAAGAGCCATGCGATCGGGTTTATGTCGATTCCGAGAGCGGGTCTTCCCAAGACAGCGGCAGCATAAGGGCTGTTCCCTCTTCCGCAGAATGGATCAAGGACCAGCTCTCCTGAGCGGGTTAGATTGATAACTACGTCGCGAATGAACGCCTGCGGGAACATGGCGTAGTACCGACCGAGTCCGTACCAGCGGCCGATGGCAGTGTTCCTTGGCCATGGTTGGATAGGCTTGGGCTGGCTGGTTCGGTTCATGGTGCAAGGCTTCGGATCAAGTCCGTACCTGCGCGGAGGGGGATCGCGGCCTGACTGTGCGCACGTCGGAGCGCTAGGAATTGGTCTGTACCCACCCCTAATGGTCCGGCCGTGTTCACTGCCGCTCCTAGCACGATGGGCTCTGCCGCGTTGGTGAGAGGTGGTTCTGCCTCCGGTTGGGCGATGTTCAGGACCAGTCGCTGGCCGGCTTTCGTCTTCATCACCATCGGTCGTCCATAGTGCGTCAGTTCTCCCCATGGCTTTGGGCTGCGCGAGTGACGGGCCACTATGTTGGCTCGAATGTAATCGTTGTCTGGCAACCACAGGTGATCGTTTGGGATATGTAGACCAGGTGCTGGGGCCTAGTCTAGCTCCTCGGCGTGGTTCACGAATGGCCCCGTTTTCACACCTGACATTACCAGTAGTAATGCCCCGGGATGTTTTTCATTGAGCGCGTTTTGGATGTTTTGAAGTTCCTTGCGAACGGCCTGTGCGAGTACTGCTACCGTTCCGAATGCCGCGAGCTGTCCGTCCATCACGAATGCAGTGTTGCCGATAGCTACTCGGCCTTGCTCAGATTGGACGAGGTACCGTAGGCTGTTCACCAAGGCCAGAATTTCCAGCGTGTCTCTGACCCGGCTGTGGCACTCTGCTGGGGAAGTGTTTTCCAAGAACTGGGTGTGGATCCGGAGGCCGTCTGTGGGTAGGACTTCGACACCGCATGCTGGGCAGTGATCTACTTGCCCAGGGTCAGGCATGCTCAGATTTTTTGTTGAGCAATCTGGATTCGGGCAGTCGTCGACTCTGTGGTGGGGACCAAGCAGGTGGTGCAGGGTTTCGGCGAAGGTTTCTCCTCCAACGCTTGCCTTTTCGAGTTCGCTGTTGAAGATTTCTCTGAACCAGGTTCTGGGATCTGTACCGTCTTTTTTCCCGGCGTTCATGCCTGGGAGTATCATGCCCAAGCTTTCGCCTTTCTCGGTTTCTCGCAGTAACCTCGGGCTGACTGCGCCGCTCTCTGGAAGGCGTTGTAGCGTTTCCAGCTTCTTCAGATCCATTACCACTACTCCCAGGGAGACCAAGCCGGCTTCCGTGGATGGAAGCGCCCCTGGGATCGGCTCGTAGATATTTGACCCGTCTATAGCTAGTATGTGAGTTCGCGATGTTCCTGCGGGGCAGGGTTGGAATGGAGGCAGGGGCAGGGGTTGCCCACTGTGCCTCTCTTGGAGTTCAGCGCGGAACGTCTCCACTACCCCGCTTTCGGCAATGGCCCGGATGGCTGCTAGCCCGGCGCGTTCGTCTTCGTACGGCATAGTGCTTCACAGCAACGGATGTTGGTTTGTGCGGTGATCGTTCTCTTCCATGGTCTCGCCATTGTTGGGCGTGCTTGGGTCTTGGGCATCTTCAATGGCGAACTTGTCCAGTTGGACCGGCACTGTATACGCCTGGGACAGGGTTCTGATTCGGACGAATCCCTGCTCGCTGACCTTGCCGATCTGGTCTGTGAAGTCGGCGAAGTCCATGTAGTCCGCCACGAACCGTCTCTCAGTGTTCGAGTTGAGGTAGGAAAGCACCCAGTTGTCGGTTTCGGTAAGGATTTCTCGCATAACGGTACTGGGTGCCTGTGTTGCCAGTACCATCCCGATGTTGTATTTGCTGCCTTCCTTCGCCGTCTTCGCCCACACAGTTTGCAAAGCGTTCCGGGCGTTGGCGTTTGGCAACAGATTGTGAGCTTCCTCGATGTAAACGACGATGTGTCCTTCCGTCGCTTGGGACTCGTCGGGAGGCTTTGATGGATCATGTCGAGCAAGAGCGCTCCTGAACTTGGCCTGTTGGGACTGGAAGATGCGCCACATGACCCGCTCGGCCGCAGCTTGGTTTTGCTCCGGCTCTCCTGCTGACTGGTCAATGATGACTAGCTTGCCCTTCTCCAGGTCTTCGACTACGGCTTTGGCAAAGTCGTTCTCGGCTTCGGGATCGTGTTGCTCGTGCGCGATTTGGAATACCCGTGGACCGTTTGGTGTCCTAAAGATGCTGATTACCGCTTTCAACCGTTGGTCTGCCCAGGGTTCTCCACTTCCCTTCGGTCGGCTGATGTAAGCGTTCTCGAACGCTTGGTACGCCCCCCTGTTGTCCCTGACGAATTTGTCCAATGCGGTGAACACGGTTTGGAGCTGTGCCCAAGTGATTCTTCCTTGGGGTTCGTTCGCTCGCTTCAGAATCTCAGCCGCCTGATGGTACTCGGTTCTATTGTCGCTGTGCTCATTTTGGTCAAGGTCTAAGTGTTTGGTGATTTCTGGCCCGAGAAGGCTCCCTGTTCCACCCACGATCCTAAGTGATGGTTCACGAGGGGGGCGTAGCCCGGCGGCGGCGAGGGCGGTCTGGTATGCGAGAATCGTCCTTTGGTATCGTACCTGCGCCCCACGGCTGCCCGTGATGTTCTGCGGAACCGATATGTCGGCGTCACGGAATGCTGTGGTGTAGCGGTCTGTCTCTGCCTCCATGATGTTGTTGATGATCGCCCGGCCAGCCGTCAACTGTTCCAGTACAGCCTCAACTGATTCGAGCGTCAGTGGTGTCTGGAATGGGTCCCCGAAAAAGTTGAGCTTCATTACTTTGCGTTGTTTATCCCAATCTGGGGGCGGGAGTAAACCGTAAGTGGTTACTTCTGGACCCCTAGGCAATCCTATGGTTTCGTGGACTCGATGCAGTCCCTTGCCGTCTTGGTAGGTATCCTGAGCGTATTCGCCGCTGAGGTCGAAGATGACCTGCCCCACTCGATGTTTGGGGTTGTCCTTGCGAATCTGGTAAATTAGCTCCGCTACAATTTTGAGGCCGTTAGATTTGCCGGAGCGCGACATGCCGAAGTAGGCGGTACGCCTTTTCAGGATATCTGTCGGGTTGATCCGGAAGTCCGCCCTTGTAACTCCGTCGGGGTCTGCAGCTGCGAACCTGGTGCGGCCTATTTTGGCCTCTTTCCGGGCGACCGGGATGTCGTTGGTTCGATGTTGGTGATTGACGATTAAGTCCAGCGACTCGGCATCTGGTTTCCACACCATCAGTTCATTGACGGCATAGTAGTTGGCGATGTCCTCAGCGTAGCGATATGTGCCGTCGTCTCTGGCGATGAAAGTGCCGAGCACCGAGCATTCCAGTCCGTGCAAGGACATTTTGTCTCTCACCCAATCCGGAAGTCGGTCTGCCCAGGGGCCTTGGTTTCCCGAGTCCTCTATGCTCTCTTGTCGGGTCTGGTCGTTAGCAGCCGCGGCGGGAAGGCGGGCTTCGCTTTGGATTCTGAGCAGGATGAACGACTCATCCCCTTCCTGGTTAACCTTGGCTGCCATCAGGAATCCATTCTTGGGCAGACCACCCGCCTGCTCACGGTCGTGGTCGTACACTGCAACAATAGCGTTGGTGTATGAAATGGTGTATACACTGCCGACGAATTTTGCCCGTTCACGGAACGGAGTTCGCCTGGGTTGTCCAGCACTTTGCTTCAATGATTCCAACAGGGAGGAGTTTTCCTCTGCAGATGTTCCCAGAACCATGATGGTCTAACTCCTGAGGTTTGGTTGCTGGAAGTATAGCAAAGGCGGACTCCCTCTTTGTTGGTTTGTTCAGGAAGGGGCTCCTGAGGGGTCTATGAGTCCATTCACAGAGCTTGACCTGCCCGTCCCGGGTGGGGGGCAATGCCCTTGGGAAATTGGTATAGTTTAACTACCATCCCGGCCACTGGAGAACTCCCTCCGCAGGCCGGGATTTTCATTGAGGAGGCTGGTGAAGATCGACCGTCCGGCACTTTCCGGCAACGCCGGAGGACCCTCTGAGGAGTTTGGACGGATGTGACGGAAACCGTAAGCGTGAGCCGGGTTTGTGAAGAAAACCAGCGTGAAAAATCACCCGAATGGTTGAGTCATGAGTCGGGTTTTGGTACGCTTGTTCGAGAAAATTGAATATGAGGGGAGGGGGAGGCCGCAAGAGCTGGCACTCGAGCGGCCCGGACCGAGACACCCCGGAGCGGAGAGCAATCAAGGTGTCAACTTCCACCATATCAGGCGGCGATTACGCGCCGCAACATCGTAATGGTCTGCCCGAGCTTCTGGCGAGCTTGGATCAGCCCGCCCTGGAAGCCTACATGGCGGTCCCCGTCCCGTTGGACGGCGGGGGCGCCGCTTTGCCCCCCGGCCCGGCAGCGGCGCCGGCCTACAACCTGGAGGCCCTCCGGCTTCTGGTAGACGAACTCTGGCCTCCCCGTCCGCCCAGGTCGGGGATCCGTGGCCGTCCGCCGGTCCATCGGCTTCCAGTCGTCTGCGCACTCCTGCGGGTCTGCGACCCTTCCAGCGGGGTCGTGTACAACCTCCTGGCCGAGCACGACAGGCTCAAGTCGGATGAGGACTACCGTCGGCAGTCCGGCTTCCTAAACCGACTCCCCTCGAGATCTGTGTTCACCAAGACCCACGACGTGATGGTGGAGTACTGGTCCCGGTTCCGGGATTGCCAGATCAGGTTGCCCGGTCCTGCAGATGGCAACGGTTCCGGCCAAGCGAGCTTCGGCGAGCAGTTGCAGCTCTTGGACTGGAACGGGAATCTCCCGCCGTTGCTCGACCTGAATGGAAGCCGCCGGTTCCCGGCCGTTTCGCAGCGGACAAACGGGGCTTCCGCGTCGGTGCCTGGCCCCGGTCCCTGTTCCCGTGGGTCCGTCGGCTATTGGCCGTCCTACAACGATGCCCGGGTACACGAGGCCGGAGACGTGATGGCTTTGCTGGGCGGTTTGGGCGATATCGTGAACCTGCTTGAGTGCGAGAATCTCCCGCCCAGGGGGAGGGGCAGGCCCAGGACTCCCCTATGACACCCAGCTGGGGCCGGTGGTGCTCTTCGGGACCGGCGGAGTGATGGTGGAAGTCTACAACGACGTGGCGGTGCGGCACTGCCCAATCACAAAGACGGAAGCCCTGGAGATGGTCCACCAAGTCAAGGGAGTCAAGCTTCTGCAAGGTTTCCGGGGCGCCCCGGAAGCGGACATTGACGCGCTGGCGGACACCCTGGTGCAGGTCTCCCAAATGGCGGTTAACCTGGAGGGGAAACTGTCGGAGCTGGACATCAACCCCCTGATGGTGCTGCCCAAGGGTCAGGGAGTGAAGGTGGCCGACGCCCTGGCTGTGCTCCAGTAGGGAACGCCTCCCAAGGCCAGCGGAACCGAAGGGAGCGCCGTCAACCGGCACTCCTGTGGCCTGTTGACATTCAGGCCTTTGCTGTAAAGGGCTCCAGCACTGCCAGGAGTTCCGCCATGCTGGTCAGGTCCTCCCTGATAGCCTCCGGGTCCAGGTCGCCGGCCAGCTCGTAGAAGTTTACGTGCAGGATCTCCGCCCGCCCATGCAGGAATGGAAGGCGGTCGTTGCCGCTCAGCCGGCGGGCCTGGTTCATCACCCGGTGGAAGTGGCTGTGCCGGTCGTACTCCCAGCCCTGGACGAGAGCCACGGCCTTGGCCATGTGGGCGGCCGCGCCCCAGCCCTTCTCGGATGCCTGATGCAGGTCTCCGTCGGCCAGGTGCTGGCCGGCCCTGTCGAGGAACTCTCGTGCCTGGGTTGTGTGCCTGGCCGCTTCGGTGCTGTTTCCGTTGACCATATCCTTCTATTGGCCGCTCTTGGCCCGCATGTCAACCGGCGCTCCTAGTCTTTTTCCTGGAGGACCTCGCCGGAAAGGGCGGTCACCCGGTCGACGTGGACCAGGACAGCGGCTCCGGTGCGTTCCGGGTCCCGGTCGAGTTCGCCCTGAACGGTGCGGGACATGACATTCTCGCGGACCGGGCCGCTCTCGACGACCTCGGCGGTCCCGTGGAACCGCCAGTTAATGCGGCGTTCCGGGTTCCGGTAGAACACGACAACCTGGGGATTGTCGGTCACGTTTTCCATGGCCGAGCGGCGGGCGCGTTCCCAGTAAGCCAGGGTGGTCGGGTCATATACCAGGACGCTGCCCTTCATGCTTATCTGGGGCCGCCCCTCGCCGGAGGCGGTGCCCACGATACAGCAGCAGCCATCGGCGAGGGCATTGTCCAACAGTTCCTGCATTTCTCCGCTTATGTCAATCAATGTTCCCCCGGGCTTTGCACCAAAGCTCAAGCCTGAACCAAAAGTATGATTCAACTTCGAAGTTGAACCAGAACTAGGTGTTGAACCAAAAGTCGGCCTGGTTGGGGCGATAATAGCAGAGATGAAGGCATGGAAGAAGCCCGTCCTGGATGGCAGGACGGGCCAGGTTTTTGTGTGGCATGTGGTGGGTTCTCTCCCAGGGAGGAGCATTACAATCGCGGTGAGGCTATCCGGAGGTGGTTGACCGATGGAATAAGCTGAGTGGAGCTACGAGGCTCTGCAAGTTAAACCGGGCGTCAGATTGCTCCTGACGCCCGGTTGGCTTTTGGGGTCTGAAGAGAACTGCCCGGCCGATGCCGGGCAGTTTTCAATTGACAAGAGCTGTATGAAGAACATCTTGACAAAAGGCGTTCCCAATGATAAAAACCCGAACCGCTATTGTCAAAGAGGCGAGTGCAGAAGTTGGAAAACCTGCCTCGCCTCCTTTGGTTGGGGCGTGGAGTGGGATTAGGTCATGGAGTATTGAGGCCCCGGTGCTTCCTCACCGGGGCCTTTTCGCGGGTTGGGGGGTTAGGGGGCTATGGTTAGAGTTGCGGTTGGGATGGATTGTATCTCGCCCTCGGCTATGTCTAGGGGTGAGAGAAGGTCGCTGGGGGAGATGAGTGAGAAGAGGTCCTTCGGGGAGGTTGCTCTGATTTGCAGGTGCCCATCGGCCGAGCGGTTGATAGTTAGCATGAGGGTGATACCTTCCCCGTCGTCAAGTGTGTGGGTATATCCTAGGGACTGTCGAGCGGATTCGTGCCAACCGTTGACGAGGTCGGATAGCAGTTCCGAGGTGATTTCCATTGGATTCTCATTGTGGGTTTGGGTTAGTGGATAGGGATAGCGTATTCAAGTAGGTCTAGGCGGGCGAGCCAGTTGAGGACTCGTAGGGGTAGTTGGCCTGCCCAAGAATTTATGGGGGTTACGAAGAGCGTGTCGTTCTCGTCGAGAATGTGGAGTAGTGCTTCTACCACTTGCCCGGGGTCCTTGCTGGTGTGGATTGCCCACGAGGATTGTGCGACTCGTATCCACGCTGGATAGGATTTGAGTGCGGCGTACAGGTCGGGGTATTTCTGGATGGGGCTATGCAGATCGTAGGTTACTAGGAGTGTATTCATCTCCTGGGTCCTCCCTGTGGTCTCTTTACAGTATGCGGGTCGCGGCTCTTCCAACTCGGGCAATTCTCCGAGCCATGCGGGTAGCTGGGCTGTTAGAGAGCGGGCGAGGCGGGTTAGCTGCGCGTCTTCGGCTAGTTGGTGGAGTGCGGCGTCCGCGACGCCGAAGAGGGGAGGGTTTTTTGCGGGGAGTGGACATGGTCAACCTCTCTTGGCTCCCCTGAAGCGAGGGGCGAGAGCTTGACGCGACCGGGTTGTTCTGTGTTAGGGTAACCCCGGCCCCATGTAACTCGCCTGATCAGCGCAGGGGGCTGTTTCGGATTTGGCCCGCAGTTGTGGCTGCGGGCCTTTCCCATGGTACCCGGAAATTTTGCCCCGTTCAAGTTATGAGAGGCAAGTGCATTTGGTCTGTTAACCTGGCGACCTGCCCTTGGCGTGGAACCTGGCGGAAAAAATCCGACTTTTGGTTCCGCTTATTGACCCTGTCAGTCCGAGAGTGGCACTTGGCCGCAAACGTCGTAGAGCGGCGGTCGCGGCGCTTGCGGATGGAGCCTCGGGCGGCGGGTTACCTACCCGTGAGAATTCACATCTAACGAGAACTTCAACCTGCGGCCTTTGTATGCCCTTCCAGTCCCTGTGCATACGCGAGGCCAAACTGTAACGTTCTCCCTTTGTCCGACTGTTATGTCAAAGTCATTCAAACATTTACATAGGGTTTGGGCGGGAAAGTACCAATCTTCCTGACTCCCTGAACGGATAGTCGCTGGTAGTTCAGGGTGGGAACGAGGGGGTGGGGCAGCCATGAGAAGGGGGAACCCCCAATTCCGGGCGAACATAACACGGATGTCTTCGACTTCGACATCCACTCTGTCTACATTCCTGATGGTTACTTTCAGAGCATTCTCCGGAAAGCCATATTGCCTAGTTATTCTGCCGCGTTCCTCCAATATCTGAATTTTAATGCTTGGACGATAGTGTCTGTAGTACCATGTTCCAATTAAGGATATTACGGCGGTTAACGCACCTACGGCTAAACTAATTTCGGTGACCAATGATGGCATCCTTCTCCCTGACAATCTCCCCTACGGAAACTCCTGCACCACCGCCACATGCTCGGCCAGGGCGATGCCCTTGGCGACGTCGGAGCGGTAGGCGGGCGGGATGTCGGCCTGGATGACGATCTGCGCCGCCGAGAGGTGGGCAATCGGGGTGGCGAGGATGATGCCGAACAGGTGGATGGTCACCAGGGCCTTCCCGCTGGCCTTGCCCCGGTCGTACATCTCCCGCAGCCGCCCCTCCAGCTCAGCCGTCCATTCCCGGAGGGTTTGGGGGTGGGTGGTCATGGGTCAGGTCTTGCGCCAGCCAGCCAGAACCCTTCGGAGAGAAAATAGGTGTAGGCGCATGCAAGGACCCCTGCCCCCGTGGATAAGACTTGTTTTGTTAACAAGCCGGAAGTCCCAACATCGGTCGGCAGAGCGCAGAAACACCACACGCCACAGCCCGCCCCGACGGCAATAACAACCGCCATTCTTACGTCTTCTACAATCATTGTGTCTTCCTCAGACAGATCCTCTACGACAGTTTCAGCGGATTTCCCTCGTCGTATCGCCAATACGTCTCCCATTCGGCACACCTGGGCCGAGTACGTCCTCAACAGGACCTCCTCCCACTATGACCGGAGGGCGTGTAGGGTCAAGTTTGTCGAATATTGCTACCAACAGCAACGCCGAAGCACCGGATATAACTGCGAAAGGAATCGCAACGGCTTTCAAAGACTCTGGAACCCAAGGAAGGAACACGGACACGGCGGTGAGCACCGCGATACCTTCCCCTGCAATCATGATCCACTCCCTCAAGGGCCGCATCCGTGCAAAGAACACTTGAACCTTAGTGCGTCTCATGAATGAGGACAAACCCGATAGTGGCATGATTTCTCCTTAACCCACGATCTCCGCCAGCCGGGCTACCAGGTACTCCTGGGGGCGATCGCCCTTGAGGGAGTTGCAGGCCCCGCAGAGGAGCTGGAGGTTCTCGATGTGGTCCGTCCCACCTCGGCTCTGGGGATGATATGATCCACGGTGAAGTTGCGGAAGGGGAACATCACCCGGCATCCGGAGCACAGCGCTTCCTGCTGCCCGAAGAGGACGTGCTTGTTCTGGTGGTAGTTGACCGGGGCCTCGATGTCCGTCCGCCGGGGGATGTCGGTGGCGGCCTGCGACGCTTCCCGGTAGGTCTTGTAGTCCTCCCGGAGATGATCACCCATCTCCCGAAGTGCTTGCGTTCCAGGTCCTCCTGCATGAGGGCGTCGGCCCTGACCTGGTTCAGCGGAGGATGCTCGAACTTAACAATGTCCTTCAACCTGCCTCTCTTCTCGGTATTCCCGACGTGTGTTGGTGTAGGGTTTAGAATAGTGGGCGGTAGCGAGAGTTGTATGGCAGTGAGGTGTGGTGATGGCTCAACCCAGGGTTTATCGAGACGGGATGCAATGTCCCAGGTGTGGTTCGAACTGGCTTCCCAAGCACGGCAAGTCCCGGGGCAAGCAGAGATACCGCTGCCAGCAATGCCTTTACCACTTCACCCTTGATGCCGAGCATCCCCACCAGCCCGAGCGAGTGAAGAACATGGCTGTGGCCATGTATGCCGAGGGCAACAGCATTGAGGCCATCGGCCGGATGTTGGGTATGAAAGCCGGGACAGTCTACTCCTGGGTCAAAAAAAGCCTGCCAAGCCCGGAATCTGTTGCGGATCGTGGTCGAGCAGCGCAGTGACCGCAGCCGGGGACGGGGGTTGCCCAGGGTCATATCCTTCGATGAGATGTGGAGCTACGTTGGAGCGCGGCGTCGGGAAAAACGCCGGGAGTGCTGGGTGTGGACGGCGGTAGTGGAGGAGGCTGACGGACGGAAGTGGGTGGACTTTGAGGTGGGAGACCGCTCCGAGGCCACCTTCTTGCGTCTCTATGGGCGGTTGCCTGAAGCGGAGAGGTATCGCACGGACGCCTACCAAGTGTACGGATGGCTGCCGCGGGACCGGCACGAGGTGGGCAAGGGCAGCGAGGTGAACCGGAACGAGGGACTGCATTCCCGTTTAAGGGACAAGTTGAACCGTCTTCACCGCCGGACCAAGGGCTACAGCAAGAGCATGACCATGCTCAGCGACTCCATTGCCTTGGTCTGCGTAACTCTGAAACTGACCTAACACCAACACACGTCGGGAATACCCTCTTCTCCTTGAGTCCCCCCTCGTCTCCGTTCATCCGATCTCTCCAATCCGCGCACGTTCCACGGCTTGGCGTGCTGCGCGGAGGAGTCCCTCTTTGTTGGCCATTTTCTGACTCTGGTGCCTTTCGTCCTGTTCCCGGAGTTGAGTCTGCATGGCGTACCAGTCATCCGAGACTCTTGTGTCTCGTGTTCTTGGTGTCCACTTGATCGCCAGCATCCGGGACTTTTCTAGGGAATCTCCGGTTCGTCCGTATAGGAAGCGGCAGTTGGATTCGTGGTAGTAGTCGCGGTTTAGGGTTAGGGCTTTTTCGTTATCTATGACTGGTCCCTTTTCGAGCAGGTTCTTCTTGGTCACCCAAAGGTATACCAAGAGGCACTTGCTGTTGATGGGAAGAATGACTTGGCTACCCGGATTCCGGAGATCGCGGTCTCCTCCCACCGAGGTTCGCACGGCCAGAACCGGTGAGTCACCGATTATGAACGATCCATCTTGGGTCGCGTAGTTCGCCGTCAATCCCATGGATCCCAAGACGGTCAGGATACCGTTGTCTTCCCCGTCGAACAGCAGCTTGAGATAGTCGTGGGTGAGTCGTTCGTCCACGAACTCTTTGGTGTCTTGTTCGTTGACTAGGCCCCCAGAGGACATGAACGCATCTGTCAATTCTCCGGCGGTAGATGCGATGATTTCTTCCCTCACATTGGCTTTGTCAATCCCGTTGTAAGGGTCGTTTATCAACATCGCGGCGACTAACCGGTCGAGGGATTTTCGTTCCCTCCGGGTTATCGAAGTGGTTCCCTTCCTGATCTTTTCGATGACGGGGGTTGCGTCCTGTTCGATGCTTCTCATCAGCCCATCGTCTGCGTCGGTCAGAAGTCTTTGCTTTGAAGCTACTTCAGAAACCTTGCAAACCTCTATTGTTCCCGTGGTCTTGTCCAATCGGAGGACCCGGCTGGCTTTCCCTTTCAAGCCAAACCCTTTCAGAAGGAACTGGGGAGTCCAGTGTTGGTTAGTGTCGTTCCAAGTGCTCGGCTGCATCTCTCAACCTATCAACTTCGAGAGGTCTGGGGCATGGTGGCGTCGTCCCGGTCTCCGTAGACCACCAGCTCCCCATCCTCCCAGTATGCCATCCCGTCCACCACCTCCACCGTCTCCACGCTCACCCGGCACACCCGCCCCAGCAGGTCTATCACCCGCTCCTTGTGGTCGGAGAAGCGATAGGTGTTGAACCGCTCCCGGATGGTCGGGTCCCGGGGCTTACGTTCCTTGTACTGGTCCAGCACCCACTCCAGCGCCGACCGGCTCCCCAGCCGGTACTCCCACGCCTTCGCCGGAACGCCGGACAGCGTCGTCCGCTCGTCCAGCGTAATCGTCCCCCGTTCCTTGTCCGCCCGCAGGATGGTCCGCTTCGGTTCGACATCCTCTCTGTCCACCCGCTCCAGCTGATACGGCTCCACCGACTCGAACCCGACGTGCAGGTCCAGCAGCCGCTGCCCCATCTCCGCCCAGCGGTGGAAGTCCTGGTAGAAGGGCAGCCTCGGAAACTCCCGCAGCAGGTCCACCGCGTACTCCTGCAGGGAGCCCAATCCTGGCACAACGTCACTCGCTCGTTCTTGGTTGGGTTGGGCTAATGCAGGGTAAAATAAATGGGGAGGGCGATGCTAAGTCCTTCGGCGGGCCCCATGTTGACGCAAAACGGACGGTGCGCCTACCATAAGCCACCTGTCGTCCGGTCGTCAGGCCATACAGACTTTTTCGGTAATCAAGAGGTGGATATGCCAGAGCCTTTCGAGATTTTTGCCGACGCGTTTACCGTGACGGTAGGCGCTTGGGGATCTAGTATGAGCTTCCAATTGCGAGAGGCCCATCCAGAAGCAACGTCGATTAAGCAACCAGAACGTCTGGGCACTGTAAGGATGAGTACCGAGCACCTAAAAGCCATGGTCTTTATACTCAGACGACAAGTACTACAATATGAGCAATCTCAGGGGGTGAAGTGTGATGTGCCCACACAAGTCTTGGCACAGATGCAGATTCCCCGAGAAGATTGGGATGTCTTTTGGAGTTAAGGAGGAGGTTGTAATGGCTGCCGCAGGGACCATAAAGTTCACGGATTCGGAATCCATCACCACCGAGTCTTCCGATTTTAGCTGTCGTAACTTCGCCGAGGAAACTTTGCTGCAGACTAGCAAAGTCGCGGTCGTAGGCGTAGGCACAATTTCCTCAGGTTTCTCGGGGTACACTTTTGATGTCTTGCTATGTGACAAATTCAAAACACTGGCGGAGCGTTGGAAGGCAGAGACCATTCATATATCATCGTTGTCGGATATAGAGAGCCACAGTGCATACCAAGAAATCATCAGCATGGGGCAAGCGGTAGTCCCATTGATCCTCTGGGAACTGGTCATTGACCCAGATTGGTGGTTCATGGCCCTGGATTCGTTGGTGGACACGCCACCTCCTCTGGAAGGGGACGACGGGGACTTAATGAGATTGAGCGCGAAGTGGGTCGATTGGGGCGAATCCAATGGCTACCTCCCCTCGACCCAATAACGTATTCGGTCTCTTTGATCAACTCAAAGGCTTTCGCGTTACGAGTCCGCGTACCCGCATATACAATTGTATAGCTTGGGCGGCAGGAAGCGACAATGCTTGGTGGTGGCCACAAGGGCAACGTTCCTACTGGCCTCTGACAAAAAAGAGCTCGGAAGACGTTCCGACATTTGAGGCCGCCTTTCGGACGCTTGGGTATGAACCATGCGCGGACGGTGACTTGGAGCAAGACGTCGAGAAAGTTGCCATATATGTCAAAGACGGGAAAGTAAAGCATATGGCACGCCAAGTCCCCAGCGGTTGGTGGACCAGCAAACTTGGAGCAGCAGAAGATATTGAGCATGAGAGCCCCGCCGAGTTGGAAGGGAAAGAATACGGGCAGGTAATGCGTTATATGGGCCGCCAACGGTCGGCCTGATCTTCGGGCAGGCCGACCTAGCCTCAGAGAATTTAAGGGACTAGAAGACTCTCCAGCCCTTCTTTTTCGAAAACAATACCTACCTACCTCAACCTTGAGGGCGATTTGATTACAGGTTCTATCCCTGCTAGACCATGGGCACCGACAACCCCGACCTTGATGTACCGGGGTCGACGGGCAGGTAATTGATCAGGTTGGTGACGAAGGTCCCCGTCCCCGTCGCCGGGTCCAGGATCTGCACGTTCTCATCCGCCAGCGTCTTCCCGAAGTGCTTCTCCAGCAGGTAGTCCGCCCCCCGGATGATGAAGTCCACCACCTCGTTGGGCGTGTACACCACCCTCAGCCGGTCCGCCGCCGCCGGGTTGTACGCCGTGTAGAAGTCCTCGTAGATGGCCTTGAGGAACTGCTGCTTCTCCCCGTAGTCGGCGATCTCGTCCGCCGCCCGCCCGATGACCCCGTAGTAGGCCCGCAGCCGCTCGATGGCCTCCCGCCGCACGTCGCCGGTGAAGAAGGTCCGCTCCAGCCCGTCCAGCTGCCGCGCCACGTTGTTCTCCCGGTGGAACTGGTCCTCGGCGAACACCCGCAGGAAGATATCCTTGGTCAGGATGTGCTGCAGCAGCATCTCCCGCACGTCCGCCGATGAGACCGCCGGCCCGATGGTCTTCCGGCACAGGTCCAGGAAGGATGCCGCCGCTTCCTGGTACTCCGGGTTCTCCTCCTCTGCTTCCGCCACCGTCGCGCGCAGGTTCTCCAGCACCGCCGGCAGGTCCGCCTTGAACTGGCCCTGGGCCTGCCGGAACTCCTGGATCTCCGGCAGCTCGTAGTCGAGAAACACCCGGATCAGCCGGTGCAGCTCCCCGTCCCGGGACATGTCCACCCGCATCGCCTCGCTGCCGTTCTGCACCAGCACCGCCGTCTGCGAGTCCTCGAAGATGATGTTGTCCCTGGGGTAGCCCCGGTTGAACTTGGCCTGTATCTCGGCCTCCAGGTCGTCGTGGCTGTCCTTCGCCTCCCAGTACCCCCGCGCCATCCGCAGCGAGTCCTTCACCGTTCCGTCGGGGCGGTTGCTGTGCGCCGCGCTCAGCTCGTCCACCAGGGCCAGCTTCTCCCGGTGGTCCCGGCAGTACGAGTCCAGGCACACCGCAAAGGCCCGCCGGATGCTCTGCTCGTTGTCCGACCCGCCGAACTCGATGAACCGCTCCAGGTCGGCGTGATACTGCTCAATGTGCGGGTAAGAAGGCATAACCCGATTATACTCCAGCCCGCTCTCCATCCCCGCCCCGCATACAGCATTGAACGCGGTTCTTCCAGAAAAGCGTTCTTGTCGTCCGAGAGCCCCTCGCTGTTGCAGCCGGTTCCGTCTACGCCGGATTGACTACGTTCAACCAGGCTCTCGGCCTCCGGTGTCACCGTCAGGCTGACTTCGGCCGGTTCGCGGGCTTGGGAGGCTCAACATGGGGACCGTGAAGAACATGTAGGGCGCTGGGCGGGTGGGTTAGCTGGTTTCGCTGGGCCTGGCTTTGAGCTTGAACCAAAAGTACCTTCTGAATCATTAGTCGGAAGCTGAATCAAAAGTATGGTTCAAATTGTGGTTTTGGTGCAAAGCCGTTCCCCCACATATCCACCGCCGGCCGACTCTCGGGGCCGTTACCCTGAGAAGGGAACGGAGGATCGGCCGAGCGTGGCCGCCGGCAACGGTGGCCAGACTGAATATAGTATAATGCGCTGGATTTCCCGAAAGCCGTCCTACGCCTTCAACCGGTTGAAACCGGAGTCCCGGAGGCGTCGGCGCGAGGCGTAACAGTTACGAATACCGGCCGATTCTAGACCACCGGTTTCCGGTTGGCAACGACAGCGGCGCCAGTACCGGGGCCAGTCCAGCGTACACTAGGAGCAGGCAGTGTCCCAAGCGATTGAAATTCACGACCTACCCCAATCCGGCCAGTTGCAGGTTGTCTACCGAAAGCCGGATGCCACCCTCGAAGCCCCTCCTTCAGAATTCTCCAACCCGCTGGAACCATCCGACCACCGGGAGCTCGACTGGTACTTCCGCGAGTACGCGGACCAGCCCTTCGGCCCCAGCCAGGCCCGTTCGGAGGCGGTGGAGACCGGGCTGAGAAACCTGGGACGGGTGCTGTTCGAATCAACGTTCAACGCCAACCCGGAAGCGTCCGCCATCTACGCCCAGGCTTCCGGGGACGGCCTCGGGGAAACCCGGCTGGAGATCGTTTCCTCCCGGCGGGAATTCCTTACCCTGCCCTGGGAACTACTGAACGAGACGGAAGCTGGGTATGCGGCCACCCAGATGGCCAGTGTCATCCGCCGCAGTCCAACCGGAGCCGCCGGTGAATTCGACCCGGAACTGCCAACGGACCAGCTCAACGTCCTGCTCATCGCCCCGCGTCCATCGTTGGATAACGGCCTTTTCCGGGGCGGGTTGGCCTCCGAGACCGCCGTTGCCCTGGAGGGCCTGGAGGTGCAGGCCGAGCTGGAATACGTCAGCCCGCCCGGTTTCCAGGGGCTGACCGATGCCCTGGAAAACAACCCCAGGTATTACCACGTTGTCCAACTCGACGGAATCACGGCAGGTGATGAACCCGGGACAATAATCCTGGAAACCGGCGCAGGACCGGAGCCGGTGCCGACAGCCCAACTGGGCCAAACACTTGAATCGGCGCAGGTGCCGGTGGCGTTCCTCACCGGGGCCGAAGGCGACCATCAGGAAACTTGGGGCACGCTGGCGGAAGCGGCCTCGGACCTGGCGGAGCACGGGGTGCCGGTGGTGGTGTGCCTCCCATATCAGCTGGCGGACTCGGCCAGCCGGGAAATGTTTGTCCGCCAGTTCTACCAGTCCCTGGCGGGCGGCATGGATGTCGCAGCCAGCGCGGCCACGGCGCGAAACGCCCTGATGGAATCGCCGGTGCGGGTGATTTTGTCCGGCAAGCAGGTGATGTGGGACTGGGTTGCGCCGGTCACGTTCCAGTCCCGGGAATATTCTCCCAAGGCTATCGAAGGGGAGGCGCCCGACCCATTGGCCCCGCCGATGCTCCAACCCCAACAGCAGGATGTGAACGTAGAGATGCAGCTGCCCGCCGCCGGGGCCTTCGGCCTGGTGGGCCGGCAGGGAGAACTGCACCGGCTGGAGCGAATGTTCACCGAGTCGCCCGCGGTGATGCTGACCGGTCCGACCGGGGGCGGCAAGACGGAGCTCTGCCTGGGCCTGGCCAGGTGGTTCCAAAGGATTGGCAGGAAACAGCGGCCTGGCGGGGTGTTCTACACGACCTTCGAGGCGTCCCACCCGTCGGGGCTGGAGCGAATAGTACACGAAATCGGGACGAGCGTGGCGGGTCTGGAGTTTCCCGATTTGAGCCTGGACCAGCAGCGGCAGTGGGTGGTGGAGTACCTGCAGCAGCACCCTTCCCTGCTTATCTGGGACAACGTGGAGAACGCGGCGGGTTTTCCGTCAGGATCGCCCGGGCTGCTGGAACCGGAGGAACTTAGAGGACTGAACGAGTTCATCGCCAGCGTGACGGGTGAGGGACAAAGCTGGGTCCTGCTGGCTACCCGGCGGGATGGGGAAAACTGGCTGTCCGTCCCCCATCAAACCATGACCCTGCCCGGCCTGCAGGGCGGCGACCGCAAGGAGCTGGCCGCCGCGATACTTTCCCAGGCCGGCGTTGAGCCGGGACGGTTGTCCCCGGAAGTAGTGGATGTCATCGACTTCGTCGAGGGCAACCCGCTGGGGATGAAGATCGTGCTGCCGCGATTGAAGGACGTCCCGGCCACGGCACTGCTGGCCGAACTCCAGCGGACGCTGGAGAGCCTTCCTGAATCGGCCCTGGAAGAAGGCAGGCTGCCGTCGCTGACGGCGACGATGGAATTTTCATGGGGAAAGATGTCCCGCCGGAGCCGGACCCACCTCCCCTTCCTTGCCCTGTTCCAGCGCCGGGTGATGATGGACATTGTGAACCACATGACTGGCGAAGCCGGGTACAAGGGAGCCATGGGCGAGGAACTGGGTTGGGGAGCGACCCGGACGCTGCTGCGGACGGGGCTGGCCGATGGCTTCCTGGAAGGAGTGTCTCCCAGCGTGTACCAGATTCATCCGGCGCTGCCCTGGTTCTACGGGCGCAAGCTGGGACAGCAGGTGGCGACGGCCCGGCTGGGCGACCTGGAACAGGAGTACGTGCGGGTCTACGCGGACACGGCGGACTACTTCATGGAGTCCCTCTACGAAAACCAGGACGCGGGAGTGACGGCAATCCTCGCGGAGGAGGGCAATCTGACCCAGGCTCTGGGCCTGGCCCTGGAGGCCCGTCATTGGGACAACGCTCAGCTCCTGGTCCAGCCGCTGGCCCAGGTCTACCGGATGCAGAAGCGTTTCGCGGAACTGCGTCGCTTGCGGCGGCAGTTGCTGGAAGTTGTCGGCGTGACGGCGGAGGAAGCGGCATCCAATGCTGCCGAGGAGTTCTGGACCTACCTGCTGGGAACGGAAGCCAGCGAGTCGGTGGATGTGGGAGACCTGGAGTACGCCGAGGACCTGAACCGCCAGCTGTACGACTACCTTTCCGGCCTGGAGGGAAGCTCCGAGGACCCCAGGGTGGCGGCGGTATCCCACCAATTCGGGCAGATTGCCCTGCGCAGGTTCCGGCTGGACGAGGCGGCAGGCTGGTTCGAGCAGTCCCTGGGAATTATCGAGAACGGGGAGGACCAGGCCTCGGTGGCCGACGATTACTTCGCGTTGGGACAGGTCAAGCAGCACCAGCGCTACTACACCGAGGCCAAGGAGCTGTATCAGAAAGCCCTGGACATCCACCAGCGTCTCCCCGACGAGGAGGAGATGGTCAAGGACTACCGGGCGCTGGGAGCCGTGTCCCACCTCAGGTTCGAGTACCAGGAGGCGGATAGCTGGTACCAGCGGGCACGGGCCATCGTCGAGGAGCAGCGGGACGAGGAAACGGCGGTCCTGATTTTCCATGAGCTGGGTACGGTGTGCCACTCCCAGTACCTTTTCGACGAGGCCATCGACTACTACGAGCAGGCGTTGAACCTGGCGGACCGGCTGGGAATGGAGGCGCAGATGGCGGTGGAGTTCCACCACCTGGGCCTGCTCCAGCAGAACCGGGGCATCATCTACGACGAGGCCGAGGAGTGGTACGTCGCGGCGATGAACCAGTGGGATTTGGTGGGCAACCGGCGGGCGGTCGGGGATGAGTGCCGGCAGCTGGGGGTGCTGTTCCACGAGCAGAAGCGGTACGAGGACGCCGCCAAGTGGTACCACCAGGCGCGGGAGATTTTCGAGGAGCTGGGTGACCTGCTCCGGGCGGCCCGAACCTACGGTCAGCTGGGGATGGTGGCCGAGGAGCAGGAGGATATTCTGGGGGCTCTGGAATGGGTCGCTCGGACCTACCAGTTGGCGATGGACTACAACCTTCCCATGGTGGTGCAGGTCAAGGCGCACCTGGCCCGGCTGAGGGATAAGATGGGGCTGGACGGGTTCGAGGAGTGGTGGCAGGACTTCACCGGCGAGGCCGCTCCGACGGACCTGGACGTGGATACCAGCACGGTTTTCTAGCCCGCTATCCAGGACACCCCTGTTCCAGGCTAGTGAGTTGCTATGAATGAGCTGCCATCTTAGAGGGTGGCCCCAGCGGAGGTTAGTCATGGGAGTATCCAAAGTAGAAGTCCACAGCCGGCAGCCCTACTGGGACGGGAAGTCCTTCGGGGACGCCGGTCCTTACGAGCTGATCGAAGGCACGGCGTTTTTCTCGGCGGACCCGGGCCATCCCGACAACAGCCTGATTGGGGACATCGAGCTTGCGCCGCGAAACGATGCGGGGATGGTCTGTTTTTCGGCTCCGTTTCGCATTTTGCGTCCGGTGGAAACAGATCGAGGATGCCGCACGGTCTTCCTGGATGTGGTGAACCGGGGGCGAGGGCGTGCTTTCAAGCTGATCAACGACGCGCCGGATGACGGAGGCCCGCTGGACCCTCCTGACCCGGGGAACGGGTTTTTGATGCGTCGGGGCTACACGGTGGCTTGGTGCGGCTGGCAGCACGACGTCCCGGGCGTGCCCGGTCTGCTGGGGATAGACGTTCCGCAGGCCGTGCGCACGGACGGGCCGGTCTCCGGCAGGATGGCCGTGACCTTCCAGCCCTCCGTTGCATCCGACGTCCAGATGCTGTCCGAGCGGGGGCACCGGCCCTATCCAACCAACCACCTGGAAGACTGGGAGGCCACGCTGACCGTCCGGGATTCCGAGGAAGGGGAACCGCGCCCGGTGCGCCGGGACCAGTGGCATTTTGCCCGTGTCGAGGGCGGACGGCGGGTCCCCGATCCGGCGCACATTCACCTGGAGTCCGGGTTCCAACCCGGCCGGATCTACGATGTAACCTTCTCCACCAGCCACGCCCCGGTCGCCGGACTCGGACTGCTGGCCACCCGGGACTTTATTTCCTTCTTGAGGCACGGCTCCTCGGCAGCGGGCAACCCATGCGCTGGGGAGGTTGACCTGGCACTGGGATTCGGCCAGTCCCAGAGCGGACGGTTCCTGCGCCACCTGCTCTTCCTGGGATTGAACCTGGACGAGGGGGGCCGCCAGGTATTCGACGGCGTCATCGCTCATGTGGCGGGAGCCCGGCGCGGCGAGTTCAACCAGCGGTTCGCCCAACCCTCCACGGCCCACCGCCGCAGCATGAGCAACCTGTTTCCCTTCACCGACACCCCTGAAACCGACGCGGAACTCGGCGCAACGGAAGGGCTCCTTGACCGCCAGCGGGCCAAGGGCGGCGTGCCCAGGATTTTCCTTATGAATTCCGCCTCGGAATACTGGTGGGCGCACCTCTCGCTGATTCACACCGACATCAGCGGCGCCAGGGACATCGAACCGTCGGATGATGTCCGCATCTTTTACTATGCGGGAACGCAGCACGCATCAGGGAGCTTCCCGCTGGTCAGCGGCCAGGGCCCGGGGGAGACGCGGGGACAGCAGCCGTTCAATTGGGTGGACTACCGCCCGGTGCTGAGGGCGTCCGTGGCGAACCTCGACGCCTGGGTCAGGTCCGGCACCGCGCCGCCTCCCAGTTGCCACCCGCGGCTGTCCGACGGAACGCTGGTCACTCCCGACGAGGTGGCGCCTGCCTTCCGGGCGATCCCGGGGGTGAATTTCCCGGTCCACTTGAAACGCTTCTCCCGGCTCCATTTCGACCCCACAGCAAGCTCGGCGGAGAACCTGCCAGCCAGTATCGGCAACCCCTACCCCGTCCTGTCTCCGGCGGTGGACGCCGACGGAAACGAGCTGGCCGGAATCAGGCTGCCGGACATTTCAGTGCCCCTCGCCACCAACGCCGGGTGGAACCTGCGGCATCCCGAGGTCGGAGCGGAGGGACAGGTGATAGGAACCACGGGATCGACAATACCCTTTGCCATGACTAGGGAAGAACGGGAAGCCAGGCAGGACCCCCGTCCATCCATCGAAGAACGTTACGATTCCAAGGAGGCCTACCTGGCTCAGGTCAAGGAGGCCGCCTCCGGCCTGGCAGAAAGGGGTTTCCTGCTTCCAGATGACCTGGCAACGGTAACCAAACACGCCGAAGAACGGTTCGACGCCCTGGCCGCCGGGGCCAGGCAGCCCCAACCAGCGGATAATTAGCCGTCGGACTACTAACAACGGAACGATGCCCGTATACCAGCCACCGCAAGGAGAGCGCGATGAACGTAGGAACCTCGGTACCTTTGCCCGCTTACACCATAGACCCGGCATTCATGGCCCGGAAGGCCGAGGAACTGGGGTTCGATTCCATCTGGTACGCCGAACACCCCATTCTGCCGGTCAATAGCGAGAGTCCCTTCCCCAGCGGCGGTCCCATCCCCGAGACCTACGCCCACTTCTCCGACCCGTACATTTCCCTGGCCCGGGCTTCCTCGGTGACCACCACCATCAAGCTGGCCACCGGGATTACCCTGGTGCCGGAACGCAACCCGCTGGTGTTGGCCAAGGCCATCGCCACCCTGGACCGTTACAGCGGAGGCCGGTTCATGTTCGGGATCGGCGCCGGATGGAACCGGGAGGAAACCGAAATCATGGGCGGGGACTTCGACCATCGCTGGACCCAGACCCGGGAGGCGGTGGCGGTGCTGAAGGAGCTGTGGACCAAGGACGAGGCCGAGTTCCACGGCCGCTACTACGACTTCCCCCCGGTCAAGTGCAACCCCAAGCCGGTGCAGGACCCCCATCCGCCGGTAATCCTGGGCGGAATGGCGCGTAACGTCCTGCGAAGGGTGGCAACTTGGGGGGATGGCTGGATGCCCAACCGGATCAGCCCAGCGGATTTGGAGCGGAGCCGGGCTACCCTGGACAACCTGGCGGCGGAGCTGGGCCGGGACCCGGCCTCCCTGACGATAACGGTCTACGGACAGGAGCCCAACTTGGAAGCCCTGCGTTCCCTCTTCGACGCTGGAGCTGACCGGGTGGTGGTGCGCCCCGATTTCGTGGAAACCGAAACGGAGATGGGAGAGCAACTGGAGCGGATCGCGGAAGCGGTCATCCGCTAATCACACCGCCAGCGCCATCGCAACCCATCAAGCTGAAGCAACCTGGAGGACCGCAAGGAATGGACCGCACATCACAGCTACTGAGTTCCTACGCCTGCCGGCTTTCCTACGAAGACCTGAGTCCGGCGACGATACACCAGATTAAGAGAACGGTAGTGGACACCTTCGGGTGCGCCATCGGGGGATACCTTTCGGAGCCGGCCAAGATCGCCCGGCGATTGGCGGCCGGGGTCAACAGCGTTGCCCCTTCCCGCATCATCGGCACCGGGGACCACAGTTCGATGGACCTGGCCGGGTTCGCCAACGGCGTGATGGTGCGCTACCTCGACTGCAACGACTCCTACTTTTCCCCGGGGGGAGGACATCCCAGCGACATGATTCCGGCAGCCCTGGCGGTGGGGGATACGTTGAGCGCCGACGGGCCGTCATTGATCACGGCCATCGCCCTGGCCTACGAAGTATTCTGCCGGATCTCGGACGAGGTGCCCGAATCGGGATGGGACCAGGGCATCTTCAGCGTCATCGGGGCTGCCTGTGCCGCCGGGAAGCTGATGGACCTGGACGAGGAACAGATGGCCCATGCCATTTCGCTGGCGGCGGTCCCTAACATCCCCCTGAGGGTGACCCGCATGGGTGAGCTTTCCATGTGGAAGGGATGCGCGGCGGCCAGCGCAACGCGGGCCGGAATCTTCGCGGCGCAACTGGCCGCCGAGGGGATGAACGGCCCCTTCGAGCCCTTCGAGGGGAGAAAAGGGCTGTGGGAATCGGCCTTGGGGCGGGACATCCAGTTGGACAAGATGGGGGGAGGGGACGAACCCTTCCTGATTACCCAGAACACCTTCAAGTTCTATCCGTCGCAGATTCACACCCAGAATCCCATCGGGCTGGCCATTGAGCTGCATTCCCAGGTTGACGTCGCCGATATCGAGTCCATCCATATCAGGAGTTACCGGAGCGCGGTGAGTAGCGCGTCGACCGAGCCGGAGAAGTGGGACCCGAAGACCCGGGAAACCGCCGACCACAGCATCCCCTTCCTGGTGGCGGTCGGGCTGCGGGACGGGGCGGTTACCCCGGCAACCTTCGCCGCGGACCGTATTGCGGACCCGTCTCTCCGACCCATATTGGCCAGGATGACGATTGAAGAGGACCCGGGCTTCACGGAAAAATACCCGTCGGAGTACAACTGCCGGATCGAAGTCAAGACTAAATCCGGGGCGAGTTATGTTGCCTCCGGGCCTTATCCCAAGGGGCACCGGAACAACCCTTTGAGCGACGCCGAGGTCAGCGAAAAATTCCGGCGTCTGGCTACTCCCATGCTTTCCGGCGAGCAATGCGACGAAGTCCTGGGACTGTTGTGGAGCCTGGAGCAGCAGCCGGACATGGACGACGTATTTGATGCGCTGGTAGTATAGGCGGGATTTTCGCCGGAAGACCGTAGCGCGGGAGGTTTCACCCGCGGGTTTTAGTGCCTGCGGGTTCGGGGAGGTGATGTGGCGGCGCAGACGTGGGGAATCCGGTACGGCGGCCGGCACGTATTAAGGGAGACAGGAACCGCTGTCTTCCGGCGCCTGGAGACGGGCGGTGGCTAGTTACAGTGAGTTGGAAGACATCCAGCTCATCCAAATGACCGCTGGTGGCGACGGTCACGCTCTCGAAGAGCTGTATTCCCGCTACTCGACAGCGGTTTACTCGTTAGCCCGGTATATGCTGCGTAACGAAGCTTCGGCGGAAGATGCGACGCAGGACATTTTCCTCAATATATGGACCAAATCGGCGAGCTACAAACCGGAGCGGGGAGCGCCGCGGTCGTGGCTGATGAGCGTGGCCCACAACAAGATTATCGACATCATCCGGTCCCAGCGCCGGCACCAGAACCTGGGAGACCAGGGGGATTACGAAACGCTGGACCTTCTTCCGTCGCGGTCCCGGCCCACGGACGAAGAGGCGGAACTGAACATCGAACGGGAACGCATCGTAAAGGCGCTGGACGGGCTGCCGGAGGGGCAGAGGTCGGCGCTGATCTTGGCCTATTTCGAGGGGTACTCGCAATCGGAAATCGCAGCCAAGCTGGGACTCCCCCTGGGAACGGTGAAAACGAGAATGCGGCTGGGAATGCAGAAGTTACGGCTGGAACTGGAGGCCGATGTCGCTTAACCTAAGGGACCATCCCGACGATCTCTTCGAAGCCTACGCGCTGGAAGCACTGGATGCTTACGAAGCGAATCTGGTCGACCAACACTTGGAGAACTGCTCCCGGTGCCAGGTCCTGGCCGGCCGGGCGTTGGAATCGGTCACCCGCCTTGCCATGGCCGTGGAGCAGGCCCCGGCCCCCCCGGGGATCCTCGACCGGGTGATGGCGGAGATTAACCCTCCGGCGCCGGCGGTGAATTCGGCCGCGAACAACCAGACGCGCTGGTGGGCGCTGCCCCGGTTCATGCTTCCTTCCTGGTTTACTCTCCGGGGACTGGCTCTCCCTGCGGCTGCGGCGGTGGTGCTGGCCCTGTTCGGGCTGTCGGTGGCTCTAAACCTGAGGCTGGCCGAGCAGGTCGACGACATGGCCCAACGGAATTCAACGGTGACGGCGCAGATGGCCAATGCCTTGCAGGAAACCGAAAGGCTGCAGCGGGAGACCTCCATCCTTGCCGCCCAGATGGAAAGTTCCGGGATAGTGTCGCTGGGGAAAATCTCGGATTGGACCGCCACCCTGATTGGCAGCTACCTAGATGCCTTCCCGGAAACTCAACCCGTGATGTTGGAACCGTCGGAGGAACATTCCGGCCACGAAGGGTTTCTGCTGGTTGAAGACGAAGGAATGAAGGCGACGATGATGATTTCCAGCCAGAACCCGGCGACAGGCAACACGCCGTACCTGGTCTGGCTGGTTAGGGGCACGGACTGGACCCCGGCGGGAGAGGTAATGGTGAACGAGTCCGGGCAGGGGACGCTGAACATCGAATCCGGCCAGTCCCTGTTCGAGTTCGACTCGGTGAACGTTACGATGGAAGGGCAGGAACCGGCCCGTGACCAGGTCGTGTTAACCAGCCGGATTCCCCATCAAGCGAACCCCAAGTAGGAGACCCGAGCTTCACGGATGACTGCGGAGCCTCGGAAACCCAAGCCGGCGCCCGGGCCGGCGATCCCCCAGTCGGCCTGCGAGATTTGCGGCGGGCCAACGCTGGAACTGCATTGCAAGATTCAGTGCCGCAACTGCGGGTACACCCGGGACTGTTCCGACCCCTAGCCCAGCCGGACGCCATCCACAGAGAAACGATCTCAAAGCCGTCTACCACCTTCCCGTCATTCCCGCGCAGGCGGGAATCCAGACCCCCGTAAATCCCTCCCCTCAGGAACGGCAACCGAAGTAAGCGCCCTCCCTCTCGTTACTCCCCGCGCGGGAACGGCCACCACCCCGGGTAGTCCCGCAGACGCAGGTGGCGGAAAAGTTCGGGATGGGTATCCACCGCGAGCTTCATCGCCTGCGAGACCGGTTCCCGGATAGCGTCGTGGGCCAGCTCCGACGTTCGCAGCTTGAAGAGATGGTAGCACTCCCTCAGGTTGACGTGGGCCAGTGCGCGGCGGTAGTGGGCGTGGGTCACCAGGTACTGGGCGGCGGTTGGGGATACTTCCTGCACCCGCCGGAAAGTCTGCTCCGCCCGTCCCAATGCGGACTCGAACACCGGGCTCATTCCCGCATCGCGGATCAGGGATGGCAATCGGTATCCCAGGTCCACCGTGGCGGGTTGGGGGAGACAGGTCAGCATCCGGTGGCGCCTGAACTCGCGGAATGCGCCGTAATCCAATGTGAACTCGAAGGTGTAGTGTACGGTCTCGAATTCGCGCCCGGGAAGATCGTGGGGCCCGATCCCTTCGACGCAGCGGTGGATTATGTCATATCTCCGGGACTCGGGCATGGCCTGGACCGTTTGAAGCACGTCGTCGTAGCCGTTCCCTGAGTGGCGGTAAAGGAGGGCGGCGGCAAGTCTTTCCACCGCATCGGTATCCCACCCGACGAGCCGGGCCGGGATAACGGGAGCCGCCGCGCCACCTCCCGGGATAGCTTCCCCTTCCCCGGTCCCGGCCTCGGAAGCCAACTGCTTCTGCTGTGCTAAGACATCGGTGAGATAGGCGTTCTCGTCGGCGTATTTGATCAGCGTGGGAGTGACTGTGCGGGCCTGCTCGCGAATCTCCAATCCCAGGTCCCGTTCCTCGGCCAGTTCGGCGGACAGGAGCTTGGTGACTGCGTGTTCCAGGGTGCGGGCGTTGGCGGTGACTCCCACGTTCGTCAGCGTGGCGGCGGGCAGGACCTCCCGGCACTGGTCCGTGGCAAAGCGCCGCAGCCGCAGGCGATAGGCGGAATGGCGCTCCCCATCCCGCCGGGGATATTCCCCGGCCAGGTGGGCGATGCAACCGTCGAGCAGTTGTGAATAGGCCTGGAACAGGCGCCGGCAGGCGCTGTGGTACTGCTCCAGCAGCTGGGGGAAGGGTTCCAGTTCCCTGGGGGTGTGGTAGCTGCCGGCCGGCAGGACCTGGTACCGGGATGATTTCTCGGTGTAGGAGGCCAGACGGTTGTCCTCCAGGGCGTCGCAGGCCAGTCGGGAGACGTTCTCCACGGCCAAATGCACAACCGCGTGCTCGGCGACGGAGGCATGGCCGTATCCCAGGACCCATCGCTCGTGGAAGTCGGCGGCGCGTTCCCGGCTGACCTGCTCCGCTATCTCGTCGAAGGATTCCGGGCTGCGCGAGGTCATTGCGAAGACGACCGCGATCTGCTCCTCGGTCAGATCGTGGGCGTCGAGGGGGTACACCCGGCGGCTGAGGGCGTGTTCAGTGTCCACCCGGTTTATTGTCGCCGGGAATCCAAAGATGCGCCAAGGAAAATTATCTCCTAGTTGGAGATTTCTGGTTCACGGCTTGCGGCAAACCAGCATGGCCCAGCGGTGCCGGAACATTAGCTGCCCGTCTTCCAGATACGGATACATCCCGGTTTCGGGGCCGCCCGATAGCTCGGATTGTAAATGCCGCAGGATCAGGGCCCGAGATTCGTCGGGGGTCTGGGTCATGTCCATCCAGCTCTCAACGCTGCGTTGGGCCTCGAAGGCGGAGGTGCGGGCGATTTCCAGGCCGCATTCCTCGGCCATGGCGCGGAGGCGGCTGACGGGCAAGGCGTTGGTGTGGGAGGGGTCCCGAAGACGTTCCAGGCGGTTGTGAGCCTCGGCGGTGGCGGGGTCTTCGGAGGTGGTGAGGTCAATGATGGCGACGTGCCCGCCGGAACGACAGACGCGAACCATTTCCCGCAGGCACATGCCGGGGTTTTCGACCTGGTGCATGGCCAGGCGGCATGCCACCAGCGAGAAGCTCTCGTCTTCGTAAGGCAGACTGCGGGCATCGCCCAGGTCGAAGGTGACGTTGGTCAACCCCTCTTCGGCGGCCAGTTGGCCGCCCCGGGCCACCATCTTTGGGGTCACGTCGACGGCAACGGCCTGGGCAACCATCGGGGCCATTCCCCGGGCCAGGACCCCGGTGCCGGCGGCCACGTCCAAAACCCGCATATCCGGGCGCAACTCCAGGTTCTCCAGACTCCATGCAAGGGCATGTTCGTTGCCGCCGGATACGACATAGGCATCCCAGTTAGCAGCCTGCTGGGAGAACTGTTCCTGAATCAGCTCGTCGTGGGTCCTTTCCTGAGACATTCCCTGCCTTTACCCCCTGGCTTTCCGGCGAGGCGCGGGCCGCCCTGCTTGCGGCTAGACCAGCGCCCCGAATCCGTTGGGAATCTCCACCTCTATCAACTGCACCCGGTCTGCACGCACCGCCTGTTCCAGTGCCTTCGACAGACCATCTACCGTGGACACTCGGGTGCCGGGGACTCCGTAGGAGTCGAAGAGCTTGATGAAATCCGGGTTCACCAGGTCTGTGCCCATCAGGCGGTCGCTGAATCGGGCGCTCTGGTATCCCTTGAGGACTCCCCAGGCGTTGTCGTTGAAAATGACGATTACGGGGTTGATGCCGTACTGAACGGCGGTCCCCAACTCCTGGGCGTTGTACTGGAATCCACCGTCGCCGGTGATGCAGACCACCGGACACTCGGGTTTGCCAACCTTGGCGCCCAGCGCGGAGGGAAAGCCAAACCCCAATCCGGCCCAACCCCAGGGATACATGAACTGGCGGGGCTGGTCGATGGTCAGGCAGCGGGCCGCGCGGCTGGCCGGGACAGTTGCGTCCAGGGTGAAAATGGTGTTGTCGGGTGTGGCCGCACGGATCGCTTCGAAGGTGCGTAGTTCGTTGGCCCACGTATCCTGGAGGGCCTGGTATTGCTGTCCTTTCAGAGCGGCGACCTCCTGCCGGTACTCCGCCGAGCTTTCCACGTCACTGCTTCCGATACCCTGCAGCAGCTGGGAGACGACGGCCCGGGAATTGGCCGTGATGGAAACCGTCGCCGGATAGTTCTTGCCGATGTATTCCCCGTCCAGGAGGATGTGGACCAGGTTATCCGGCAGCTTCAAGTCCACGCCAACGGTGGAGCGGTAGGCCAGGGCGGAACCGAGAACCAGCGCGGCATCACACGAGCCCAGCCAGTCCTGTGCCGGATTTTCTCCCCAGATGCGGCGGCCCAGCGCGGGCCCCAGGGACAGGGGGTGGCTTTCCGGGAAGGCCCCCTTGGCCCCGTCCGTGGTGACCACCGCCGCTCCCAGCTTTTCCGCCAGTTCGATGACCTCGGCCGCGCCGCCCTGGGACTGGACCTCCTCGCCGACCACGATGACCGGGCGTTTCGCGTTGAGCATGACCTGGAGGGCCCGCTCGACCATCGTGGGATCACCCTGGGGGATGTCAGGCTCCCGGGGGCGCAGAATCTCCACCTCGGCCTTCTCTCCCAGCATATCGGTGGGCACTTCCAGCTCGATGGGCCGGGGACGGCGCTCCTGGAAGCGGCGGAAGGCTTCGACGAAATGATCCGGGATAGCCTCCACCTCGCCGATCATGGCGTTCCAGTCGGTGACGGCGCGGAACATCCCCAGCTGGTCCTTGGTCTCGTGGGTCGCCAGCTTGTTGCTGCCGACGAATTCCCGCTCAACGTTGGTGGTCACCTGCAGGATGGACGAGCTGGAGAAATAGGCTTCCCCCATTGCGCCCATGGAGTCAGCGGCCCCGGGGCCGGTGCTGGTCAGCAGAACCCCCGGCTTGCCCGTGGCCCGGGAGTAGCCGTCCGCCATGTACCCGCACCCCAGCTCCAGCCGGCCTCCGATGAAGCGGAGCGAGTCCTGGTTGTCGAAGAGAGCGTCAAAGAGGTCCAGGGTATGGACCGAAATTATCCCGAATATCGTGTCAACATCCTGGGCCTTCAGCGATTCGGCGATGGTCTGTCCACCGGTCATCATGGGCATGGGGTCTCTCCTTCCGTGGTAAGTGGGCCGACGGGTCTAAGAGGGTGCGTGAGAAATACCCATTTGCCCTCCCGTCATTCCCGCGCAGGCGGGAATCCAGACCCCCGTCGCCCACATCCCTCCACCTGTGTACCCTGTTGCAGTGCCTCTTGATATAGTTTCCAAATAGTCCGGCGGGTCTAAAGCAGCAACGTCACCGGGTTTTCCAGGACGCGCTTCACTTCCATGAGGAACTGGGCGGCCTCCGCGCCGTCCGCGACCCGGTGGTCGGTGGACAGCGTCGCCTTCATCATCTGGCCCACGGCGAGTTGTCCGTCGCGGACCACGGGCTGCTCCTTGACCGAACCTACGGCAAGAACGGCAGCGTGGGGCGGGTAGATGATGGCCGCAAAGCTCTCCACATCGAACATTCCCAGGTTGCTGACGCTGAAGGTGGTGCTGCTGTATTCGTCATTGCGGAGGTGGCCGCTGTGGGCCCGCTGGATGAGGTCCTTGCTGGCGGCGGCCAACTCCACCAGGCTCTTTTCCTGGCAGTTGGCAATGCCGGGGACCATCAGTCCCGCTTCCAGGGCAATGGCGATTCCGATGTTGACCTGGGGGTGAAATTCCAAAGCCCCGTCGGAGAAGGAAGCGTTGAACTTGGGATGCCGCCCCAGGGCCAGGGCGCACGCCCTGACGATAAGGTCGTTGACTGTAACCCGGGAGTCGGATTCAACGGCGTCGTTGATTTCCTGGCGAAGGGCCATGGCCCTTCCCATGTCAATCTCGGCGGTCACATAGAAGTGGGGCGCTTCCCGCTTCGAGTCCGAGGTCACCCGGGCGATGGCCTGGCGCATCCGCGAAAGGTCTACCCGCTCTGCGGCCTCGGCCGGAACGGCCACCGCACCGCCGTCTGGACCGGAGGGCGCTTCCGATACCGGGGTTGGAGCGGGAGGACGGTATTCCAGCAAGTCCTTCTCGACGATGCGTCCACCGGGACCGGTCCCGCTCACTTCCGACAGGTCAATGCCCCGTTCTCGGGCCAGACGTCGGGCAATGGGCGATGCGCGGACCCCGGCCGGGGGTTCCGCCGGAAGGGCGGGCGGCTGGTATTCCAGAACGTCCCTTTCCACAATCCGCCCACCTGGACCGGTGCCGTTTACATCCCCCAGGTCAATTCCCCGTTCCCGGGCCAGGCGGCGGGCTATGGGTGATGCCCGCAGGCGGCCCTCATCGGCTGTCCCGGTGTCGGAAGTCCCAGTATCGGAAGGGGAAGCTGCTGGCTGGGAGGACCGGGCCGGTCCTCCCGCTGAATCGGCCGGGGCTGCATCGGGAGGCGAGGCTGGAAGGTCATCTTCCGGGAGGGCCTCGCCGGGAGCCGTGATGATGGCGATGAGTTCACCCACCGGGACCACCATCCCCTCAGCGGCGACTATCCTGCCTACAACCCCGCCGGTATAGGCCTCGAACTCGACGGTGGCCTTGTCCGTCTCGATATCGGCCAGGACTTCGCCCCGGGCGACGGTCTCGCCTTCCTTCTTGTGCCAGCGGACCACGGTGCCTTCCCGCATGTCGTAGCCCATCTGGGGCATCACTATGCTTGTCGCCAAGACGGCCTCCCTGCAAAGAATTCCGGCGTCAAAGTCCGGTGATCATCCAATGGTCAAACGCAGGAGGGGTGTCCGTGTCTGCTGGAGTCTATCCATGAATCGCCCTTCCCTCGGCGCCCAACGCCGCTTCCTTGAGCATTTCCGAGATGGAAGGGTGGGCATGGACCGCCCAGCCCAGTTCCAGGGAAGTGCCCTCCAGGAGTCGGGTCAGGGACAGCTCCCCCAGCAGCTCGGTGACTTCCGGGCCAATGAGATGAGCGCCCAGCAGCTCGCCATATCGCGCATCCATGACCAGCTTGACCAAGCCCTCCGTCTCCCCCATTGCCATGGCCTTGCCGTTGGCGAGGGCGTTCATCTTTCCGACCTTCACCTCGTGGCCCTGGGCCACGGCCTGTTCCTCGGTCAGACCGAAGCTGGCCACCTGCGGCTGGCAATACGTCGCCTTGGGCATGTAGGTGTAGTCCAGGGGCTCGGTTTCCTCACCGGCAATCGCTTCGGCGGCGGTGACCGCCTGGGCCGATGCGGCATGGGCGAGGGCCAGCTTTCCGGTGACGTCTCCTATGGCGAACACCCCGGGAACGTTGGTGGTCATGCGGTCGTCAATGCTTATGTAACCCCGCTCGGTGGCGACGCCGATGCGGTCCAGCCCCAAGCCTTCGGTGTTGGCCTGAATGCCGACGGCCACCAGCACCTTTCCGGCTTCGATGGTGTGCTCAACTCCATTCTGATCAACGGTGACGGAAACCCCGCCGGCGGTGGGAACCACGCCTGAAACGCCGGCGCCGGTCATGACGTTGATGCCGTGTCGGGAAAAGGAACGCTCCAACTGCTGGCTGATTTCCTCATCCTCGTTGGGGACAAGGCGGGGCAGAAGCTCGACCACGGTGACATCCACGCCATACATCCGGTACACGTAGGCGAACTCGACGCCGATGGCGCCTCCCCCCACGATAACCATGGACCCGGGAAGGTCCCGGAGGACGATGCTCTCCCGGCTGGTTATGACCCGGTCCCCATCCACCGGCAGGGATGGAATGCTGCGGGGACGGGCTCCGGTGGCGATGATGATGTTCTTCCCGTTGAGCCGGTCGCCCTGGGGAGATACTTCAACGACTCCGGGGGAAACGATGGATGCCTCTCCGGCGATGTGGTCAATGTTGTTCTTGCGGAGGAGATAGGCAACGCCCCGGACGTTGCGGTCCACCACCCTCCTGCTGCGGTCAATGGCGGCGGAAAAGTCGGCGTGAAAGTTGTCGAACCTCAGCCCGAACTCGTCCGCCCGGCGCACGTAGGAAACTATCTCAGCGTTCTTCAGCAGCGCCTTGCTGGGAATGCACCCCCAGTTGAGGCAAACCCCTCCTAGGGCATCCCGTTCGACGATGGCAGCCTTCATCCCCAGTTGAGCGCAGCGGATGGCAGACACGTACCCGCCGGGGCCCGCGCCAATCACCACCACGTCGTAGTCGTTAGCCATTTGCACCAGCGGTTTTAGACATATGAAGTCAGAGGTAATTCCAGCCGTTTCGGTGCCGACAAAGACCACTACTGTCGGGGAAGGCTGGGCCAACCAATTATACCGGCCACCCTACCGGCGGGCAACGAAGCCGGTTGAAACTTCCCTTTCCGGAGCGGCCCTGGTTTGTCCCGAGCCGGGGGTTCTGGTATCATTTACCCCTACCAAGCCGAACCACGAGGTTGTAATGAGACTAGGACCCTTGGGCCTGACCGAACTGCTGATCATCCTAGCGGTGCTGCTGTTGATCTTCGGGGCTACCCGCCTGCCCGAAATAGGTTCATCGCTGGGCAAGGGAATCAGGATGTTCAAGACCTCGGTGACCGGCGAAGACGAACCTGCCAAACCGCCCGAGAAGCAGGAAACGGCCAAGGCAAGGACCAACACCGACGACCGGCCATAGCCAGCAACAGTCCCATCTCCCGTAGGAAACGAGAGCAAACGAAAGGACCGGCGTTTGGGCCGGTCCTTTTTCATTCCCTGTCAGCCCGCTCCGCGGAATCCCCAGCTGGAGGAAATGTCCTCAGTCAACATCGGAAATCGGAGAGGTCGACCCTGAGAGCCGGTTTCTGCGGCTCCCCGCAATCTTGGCCAGCACAACGCCGAGCTCATAGAGGACCAGCAGCGGGACCGCCACCAATATCTGGTTCACCGGGTCCACCGTGGGCGTTATGACAGCGGCGAGGATGAAAGCAATTATCAGCCAGTAGCGGCGGAACCGGGAGAAAGCCCTGGCCGGAACGATCCCCAGGCGGGCCAAGAGGACCATGACCAGCGGCGTCTCAAAGACTAGCCCCATCCACACCAGCAGGCGGATCATCACGTCCACCAGGCTGCTGATCCGCACCATCGGCTGGACAACGCCATCCCCGAATGACAGGAGAAACGGGAGCGCCTGGGGCGTCAGGACGAAGTATCCGAAGGCCAGTCCCGACGCAAAAGCCAGCACCGCCGCGGGCATGAAGATTAACAGGTAGCGCTTTTCCCGGTCCGTCAGTCCGGGGGCGGCGAACCGGACGGCCTGGTACAGGATGACCGGGAAGGCCAGCACCGCGCCGCCGACCATGGATATCTTGAAGCTGGTCGTCAGCGATTCGGTGACCTGGGTCGCGATCAGCGTGACGCCCTGTCCGTCGTTGAGTTCCTGGGCCGGCCGCTTGAGTAGCAGTACGACATCCTCCCAGAAGGCGAAGACGACCACGGTGCCGACGAGCAGGGCGATAACCGAAATCAGGAGCCGCCGCCGCAGCTCCTGGAGATGTTCCCGGAGCGACAGTTCCCGGTCGTTCACCGTGTGTCGGGTCCAGGAGGGTCTTCCCTGGGGCCCGGTCCGGTGGGATTGGGGGGGCCGGGTCGGCGGTCATCCCCAGGTCGGCGGTCATCCAGTGATGCCGCTTCGGTTATGTCGCCAACGGTCCGGCGGATTTCGCGCCACACCTTCCCGGTGGTGCGGGCCATTTCCATCGTTCTGGCCGGGCCCAGCACGAGGAATCCCACAACCATTATCAGGGCGATTTCGGGAAGGCCGACGCCGAACAGGTTCACCGGCGTTTCCCTCCCTGGAAGGGACAGTCAGCCCGGCAGAGCGGCTGGGTCGGCGCGCACCAGTCCGGTGGGCGCGGACAGCCCATCTGGTCCAGCATTTCCAGGAGCCGGCACAGGGGCAGGCCGACGACGTTGGTGTAGCACCCATCCACCAGTTGCCCCGGCTTCAGTTCCTCGTCCTGGATGGCGTAGGCTCCGGCCTTGTCCATCGGTGTACCGGCAGCGATGGACGCCTCGATTTCCTCGGCAGCCAGCTCCCGAAGGGCGATATCCCCTGTCATGCAGTCGGTCAGGATGCGCCGCGTCGGAACGTCTATGACCGTGACGCCGGTGGTGACGTGGTGGCGGGTGCCGCTGAGTTCGGTCAGCATCCGGCGGGCGTCGTCCTCGTCGACTGGCTTGCCGATTATCCGGCCGTCGTGGACAACAGTGCTGTCGGCGGCGATGACCACCGGGTTTTCGCCACGGCCGATGAGGTCGGCGGCGACGGTGGCAGCCTTCTTTCGGGATAGCCGCTGCACCATTTCCTGGGCGGTCTCGCCGGGCAGGACCGTTTCGTCGGCGCCAGATGGGATGATCCTGTACTGCAGCCCCAGGTCCGACAGCAGCTCCCGGCGGCGGGGTGAGCCGGAAGCCAGCACGATGTCCGGCGTCGATTGGGCGCTTTCTAGGATAGCAACGCACTCGACGTGGTGGGTTTGGGGAAACATGTCCAGGGGCTGGAGGCGCTGGATCCGGTACGGAGGATGCGGTCCGCCGCACAGGAGCTTCAGGTCTCGGGCCAGGGTCTCCGGGTCGCAGGAGACGTAGACCACCCGGCGGGGAGCAAGCCGGATGAGACCCTGCAGCGCTCCGGCCTGGCAACCGGCCCGGGGCGGGTCGAGAATGACGGCGTCCGGCGCGGGATCAATGCTGCCGAGTACGTCTTCCGTTTTGCCCAGGACGAAATCAACGTTGTCCAGGCCGTCAGCGTTGGCCTTGGCGTCCTCCACTGCCGCCGCCGATTCCTCCACGGCAATTACCCGCCGGACATGGGGAGCCAGGAGCACGGCAAAGGCCCCTACGCCGGTGTAGGCGTCTAGGACGGTTTCGTCCCCCTTCAAATCCAGGGCTTCCCGCACTGTCTCAACCAGGTTTTCGGACTGGAGAGTGTTGACCTGGAAGAAGGATGGGGAGGCGACCCGGAACTCGCGGCCTCCAACGGATTCCCGGTAGTGCGTCTGGCCGGTGGCGATGGGGATGTCGTCGGCTGACAAACTGGGTTGGACCAGGAAGTCTCCGGTCTGCTCCCCGGCTCGGACGGACAGCTGGGTGGTCTCCTCGCACCTGTCCTGGAGTTGGGCGATGATATTGTTGACTCCCGGGTGCATCAAGCCGCATCCTTCGATGCGGACAAAACGCCGGACCTCTCGGTGAACGAACCCGAGAGCGCCATCCGGCCCGACGGTCATGCGCGCATGGTTGCGGTACCCGAACTGTCGGGGAGAAGGCAGGACCGGCAGGACTTCAACGTCCTCAAACCCGCCGACCCGTCGGAGGGCGCTGACCACCTTGCCATGTTTCGCACCCAGCTGAGCGGGGTAGCTGATGTGCTGCCACTGGCATCCGGTGCAATACCCGTAGTAGTCGCAGGGCGGTTCAACCCGGTCTTCGGAAGGAGTCAGCACCTCTACGACCTGGGCCGATACGTAACCCCGCCGGACTCGCAGCACTTCGGCCTCCACCTTCTCCCCGGGAATGCCCCCCAGGACGAAGACTTCCCGTCCGCCGTGGTAACCCACGGCTTCACCCAACCTCCCCCAGGACTCCAGGGAGAGGGTCAGGCGCTGCCCACGTTCCAGGCGTTCTGCGGTTGTTTTGCTGCGGTCTACAGCCATATTCAGGTCACTCCCGAAGATACTATAATCCAGGAGACCCGAACATTGAAAGGTTGAGTCGGTGGTCAGGCAGGGCTTTCGCATAAAGTCTGATTCGATCCTTTCATCACTCTTCCCGTCATTCCCGCGCAGGCGGGAATCCAGACCCCGGTAGGCCCTTCAAACGATTGCCGGCCCCTGGGCGCAACTTTGCAATCATCTTGTTGCCCACGCGAGTCGTGTTGACCCTGGCCGGTGACCGGGTATAAACTTCGACCACTGAAGAGTCCGCCGGCGGCGCCCGAATCGTTGCTAGTGCAGCGGCGCCGAGAGGTGGACTTACTAATGAAACCAAGATTTGGAGGCCTGATGCCTGAACCTATCGAAGTCAACGAGAGCAGTTGGGACGACGAAGTAATCAATTCCGATTTGCCGGTCCTGGTGGATTTCTGGGCCGAATGGTGCGGCCCTTGCAAGATGATCGCTCCCGCCGTCCACGACCTCGCCCTTGAGTACGACGGCAAACTGAACGTGGCCAAGGTGGACGTCGACAACAACCCGAACATCGCCATGAAGTACGGTATCCGCAGCATCCCAGCCCTGATTTTCTTCAAGGACGGCAAGCCCGTCGACCAGCACGTGGGAGCGGCACCCAAAGGCAGGCTCAAGCAGAAGATCGACGCAGTCCTGGGCAGCTAACCTCCTGCTCCCGCGGTTTTCGGGGGAGTGGATGGGGCCCGGTGGCTCTTGCGGTCTTCAAAACCGTTATGCCTCGTGAAGAGCGGGGTAGGTGGGTTCGACTCCCTCGCACTCCCGCCAACCGGCAACTGGACCGAAACCCCTGCAGCAACAGGGGTTTCGTGTTTTCCCGCAGGGACAGCAGCGGATGAAAATTGAAGGCCCCAAGCTCTCCCCTGCTAGATTCTCGAAAACGTCACGCCGTCACCACAGGCGAAACAAAAGGAGTTCAAGCAAATGATTCCCCGCTACCGTGGCAAACTGGGCGAGTACATGTGGCAGAAGGAGATGGAGCGGCTCAACCGTTACAAGGACCGGCCTTGGGAATTGCAGGCTCGAGCACAATCGGGAGGGGAGCTCATAGTCCTGATGATTGTAATCGGGGTCGCCTTCGGGGGACTGATGCTCCTGTCCCTGTTTGATTAGAACCGGAAGAACAACCGTCCCCGCCACAACGCGGAGCAAAAAGGAGCCGGACTGGCGCACAGTCCGGCTCCTCCCCATTCTCTTGATTATGACCTGGTGACTATCTCAAAACCATTCACCGTCCTCCCATCCACCCCGCGCAGAGCCTGCCCCGCCTTCCTTCTCTCCCGTCATTCCCGCGCAGGCGGGAATCCAGACCCCGGTAATACCTCCCCTTCAGGAACGGCAACCAGAGCAAACCCTCCCTCCCGTCACCCCTCCCCAGGGATGGTAACCAGAGCAAGCCCCCTCTCCCGTCGTCCCTGCGGAGGCAGGGACCCATCAGCCTTCCCCCAACCCTGTCTCCCGCACCCAGCACCCTTCCCGTCATTCCCGCGCAGGCGGGAATCCAGACCCCGGTAATACCTCCCCTTCAGGAACGGCAACCGGAGCAAACCTCCCTCCCGTCACCCCCATACAAAACCAGCCCCCACGAAGGCGGGGGCTGGAATACGGGGACACGATGACTCTCACCCACCCTCCTAGAACTGCGACCGGCGAGCCTCCAGGTTGGCATGGACATCTATCAGGACCGTCCGGCCATCCGCGTTTAGCCGCTTGGCCTGTTCCAAAGCCGAGGCCACCTCGCCCGGTTCGCTGACCGTGATGCCGACTGCACCCATGCCTTCGGCAATCTTGGCGTAATCGCCGCTCATCTGGGTCGCCCCAAACAACTCGTTGGCGGTAGGGTATCCGCCGGGGTAGGTCGCCATGCCGCCGTTGTTCAGGACAATCGTCGTGATGGGAGCGCCGGCCCTGACCGACGTCTCGATATCCAGCCCCGACATCCCGAAGGCTCCATCCCCCATGAAGTTGAGGCAGAACTTGTCCGGGCGGGCCAGCTTGGCTCCGATCATCAGGGGGATGCCGTATCCCAGGTGGGTGGTCTTGCCCCATCCAATGTAGCTGTGAGGAACGCTGGCGGTGTAGAAGGGCATGATGGTATCCCGGGGAGCGCCGGCGTCGTGGGTGACGATGCTGTTGTCTTTGTCCAGCACCCGCTCCAGCTCGCCGATGACACGGTAGTGGCTGATGGGCTTTTCGTCGGTCTCGAGGATATCCGCCCACTCGCCCATCCAGGCATCCCGCATGGTCGCGATTTCCGATTGCACTCCCGTGGTGCCCTTGCGGCCGCTTGCCCCCGCCTGCTCCTTGACCTCATCGATCATTGCTTTCAGGGTCAGCTTGGCGTCTCCGGGAAGCCCCACATCCACCGGGAAGTCCTTGTTGATGTCCTCGATGCTCTCCACGTTGTGGATGATGACCTTGCCGCCAGGGATGGGTTGCCCGTAGCTGGTGCGGGTCATGCTGGAGCCGACGGCGAAGAGAACGTCCGATTCCTGGAGCCACGTGCGGGCGGGCAGTGACGTGGAAGCGCTCCCCGACCCCAGGGCGAGGGGATGGCTCTCGTTGAAGGACGATTTGCCCGGCATGGTGCAGTAGACAGGTATCTCCGCCAGCTCGGCGAACTCCGTCAATTCCTTGGAGGCTCCGGCGAAAAGGACACCCATCCCCGACCAGATAACCGGCTTGCGGGCATTCAGCAGCAGCTCCACCGCCTGCTTCACGTCGGCGGGGTCGGGAGCCTGGCGGGCCCGCTTGGGCGCTTGATAGTTCAGGTCGGCTTCGGAAACTTCCTGGGTGCCGACGTCGGCGGGAATCTCCACAATTACCGGCCCTGGACGGCCGTTCCGAAGGGCGTGGAAGGCGCGGCGCATGACCGCGGAAACCTGGCTGGGCTGGGTGATAACCTCTCCCTGCTTGGAAACGCTGGCGTAGGTCCGCACCGGCGAGAAGTTGGGTTTTACCGAATACTGGCTCAGCGCCGGCCCGCCGGGCAGGTACAGGATCGGCACATTGTCGCTGTATGCCTGGGCCAGGCCCCCCATCGAGTTCTCTGACCCCGGACCGCCCTGGGTGATGGTGACGCCGAATTTCTCCCGCTGGTTCAGGCGGCTGTACCCGTCGGCAGCCATCAGCGCGCCCCGCTCCTGGCGGAACATGATAGTGCGGATACCTTCCTTGGCGGCGTGTTCAATCAGCTGGTTGGAGGGGAAACAGGACACCCACTCCACCCCTTCAATCTTCAAGATTCGGGCAACGGCTTCCATCACGTTCATAAGCGACCTACCTGCAATTCCTGATTGGACGGCAACGGATCATTTCAGCCGTTCCGTCCACGTTAATCCGGCGGCACCCCTCAGGGTGGCGCCCAATGGGATACTAACGCCCGCCCCCGCAAAAGGCAAGGGAGTCCTGGCCTCGGGCGAATCCCTCCGGTTGCCTCTATCCGGTGTCTCTGATACGCTACGCCGAGCCATCCCCCTCTGAAAGATTGTCGATTGTCTTCTCCCTCCGGCGTCAGCGCCTCCCTTTTCGTCACCTGCATCATCGACCAGTTGTACCCGGACGTAGGGGTCAGCACGGTGCGGCTCCTGCGGAGTCTTGGGGTGGAGGTGGACTTTCCCCGGGATCAGACCTGCTGCGGCCAGCCCCTCTTCAACTCCGGCTTTGCCAGCGACGCCCGGAAACTGGCCGTGCGGGTCCTGAACCAGTTCGCGGACAGCCAATACGTGGTGGTGCCCTCCGGCTCCTGCGCCGCCATGCTGCGGGTCTTCTATCCCGAGTTGTTCGATGATGACCCGGAACAACACAACCGTGCCCTGGAACTGGCCTCGAGAGTATACGAGCTTTCCGAGTTTGTGACGGGCGTATTGGGAGTGACCAGCCTCGGAGCCGCGGGCGCCGGCGCCGTTACCTACCACCCCAGCTGCCACCTTTCCCGTGAGCTGGGCGCGGGAGACGCCGCCGAGCGGTTGCTCGCCGGGGTCGAAGGCTTGAACGTCGTCTCCCTGCCCGGCAGGGAGACCTGCTGCGGTTTCGGAGGCACCTTCTCCGTCAAGTATCCCCACATCTCCGAGGGTATGCTGGAAGACAAGATCGGCAACATAGCATCCACCGGAGCGGACACCCTGGTCGCCTGTGACATGAGCTGCCTGATGCACATCGGCGGCGGTCTGTCGCGCCAGGGTCATCGCGTAACGGTGAAACACCTTGCCCAGATCCTGGACCCGGGAGCCTCCTGATGCCCGCGGTCCAGACCCGGGACTTCATCCCCGCCTCTTCCATATCCATCCGCGACCCCCAGCTCCGGCGGGCGCTGCAAAGGGTAGGCGCTGGCTTCGACGGGGCCCGGCGGGAAGCCATCGAGGAAGTTTCCCCCGAGGCGTGGGAGGCGTGGCGCGAAGAGGCCCGGGCCGTCAAGGCCCACACCCTCGACCACCTGGACTATTACCTGGAAATGCTGGCCCGCAACGTGGAACGCAACGGAGGGCAGGTCCACTTCGCCGTTGACGCCGCCGAGGCCAACACCATAGTCTCCAACATCGTCCAGTCCCGCGGCGTCCAGGTGGTGACCAAAGGCAAGTCAATGGTGTCCGAGGAGCTGGACCTCAACCACGTCCTCGAAGCAGCCGGAGTCGAGGTCTACGAAACCGACCTGGGCGAGTACATCATCCAATTGGCGGGAGAAACGCCCTCCCACCTCGTCGCGCCGGCCCTCCACAAGACCAAGGAGCAGGTGGCCCAGCTCTTCGCCGCCAAGCTGGGCGTCCCCTACAATGACGACATTGAGGAAATGGCCCGGGTGGCCAGGGTCGCCCTGCGGGACAAATTCCTGGCGGCGGACATGGGGATAAGCGGCGCCAACTTCCTTATCGCCGACACCGGCAGCCTCGTCATCATCACCAACGAAGGGAACGGCCGCCTCTGTACCTCCGCGCCCCGCATCCATGTCGGCATCGCCGGGATGGAGAAGGTTATCCCCTCGCTGGAAAATCTGGCCCTGTTCCTCAGACTGCTGCCCCGGTCGGCAACGGGGCAGCGGATTACTAGCTACCTCAGCATGGTTAGCGGACCGCGCCGGGAGGCGGACGAGGATGGCCCGGAGGAGTTCCACCTCGTCATCGTGGACAACGGCCGTTCGCGCCTGCTGGCCGACCCCAAGCTGCGGGAAGCCCTGTACTGCATCCGTTGCGGCGCCTGCCTCAATATATGCCCCGTTTACCAGAAGGTCGGAGGACACGCCTACGGCTGGGTCTACCCCGGTCCCATCGGCTCCATAGTGACCCCTGAGTTGGTGGGTCTGAAGGAGGCCAAAGACCTCCCCTTCGCTTCCAGTCTCTGCGGCGCCTGTCGCGAGGCATGTCCGGTTAAAATCAACATCCCTCGGATGCTGCTCCACCTGCGGGAGCAATTGAAGGAGAGTCCGGCCCCGGAAGTGCGCTCGGCAACCCGCCGGGAGCGCCTTCTTGCCCGGGGATTCACCGCAGTTATGTCCCGCCCCGCCCTTCTTGCGCTGGGCAGGAAAACCGCCCGGGTGTTGCAGGTTCCCTTCGCCAAGGGCGGTAAGATAGCCCGCGCTCCATTGCCGCCTTTCTCCCGCTGGAGCCGGTCCCGGGACCTGCCGGCTATTCCGGCCCGGAGCTTTCGCGACATCTGGGATCGGGAACTTTCCGACCCCCGACCTTCCAATCCCCGGCGGAACGGCCGTTAGCGTGGCGCAATACCCGGGAACCTCCCAGTCGGATTTCATCGCCTCCGTCCGGCGGGCTCTGGGTCGGCCGGGTCTCGACGCGGTTGAGCCCCTTTCCACCCGCGCCGGGGACGGTCTTGAGGAACTGGAAGCTCGGGCGGTTGACCTCAATCATAGATTGAAGGAATCCCGGGGCGAGCTGGTTTCCCTGCTGGCGGAGACGGCCGCCTTGCGGGGCTGGCACGTCCACCGGGTGAGCCAAGGCGAGGCCGCAGTGGGCGTCGTGGTGGATGTTGCCCGTTCTGTGGACGCGCAACGGATCGCCCGCTCAGGCCAGGATGTTTTCTCCGAGATTCCGGTGGACGATGCGTTGGGAAACGCTGGCCTCCGGGTAGCCGCAGCCGTCATGGGGGACGACCGGGGCCGGGACGAAGTGCGGCAGGATATCATCCGCGCGGATATGGGCGTCACCGGGGTTGATTACGCCGTGGCCGAGACCGGATCGGTGGTAGTGGTGCCCCGGGCCGGCTTGAGCCGGCTGGTTTCGCTCGTGCCGCCGGTGCACGTTGCGCTGGTCCGACCCCGGGACGTGGTCGAATCCTTGGATGACGTTTTCCTGCTGCGGCGTCTGGAATACTTCCAGAAAGGCGGCGATATGGGCAGCTATCTCAACTTCATCACCGGCCCCAGCCGCACCGCCGATATCGAGCAGACCATCGTAATCGGCGTCCACGGGCCCAAAGAAGTCCACATGGTGTTGCTGGACGAGCACTCACATGAAGTCTGACCCAATCCTTTCACCTCTCTTCCCGTCATTCCCGCGCCCTCTCCCGTCATTCCCGCGCAGGCGGGAATCCAGACCCCCGTCGTCTGTTCCCCACAGTATCATGTTGACCGTTAACTGCCAGTTTGACCAAACTGACACTCGAGCCATTGACCTTGTACTGCTGGACGAGGAGTAAAAGATGCCGGTGCGTATCGGGTTCACCGAGTTCCGAAAGCGTATGCTGGAGCAGGAGCTTCAGAACATCGAGCAGTTGCTGCCCACGCTGGGGGTGGAAAAAGTCATTCTTACCGGGGACATGGTAACTGAGGAATACACCCCCGAGAGCAAGATACAGTTGATCGCCGTCCACGACACGGACCGTCCCTTCGGGCGTCGGGAGGACTTCTTCTTCTACCACCTGGGCAGCATGGTTCATGTGGAGACCCTGGTGTACACCCCGGACGAGTTCGAACGGTTGCAGGATGAGTTGCCGGCCCTCAACGCAGCGTGCCGGAAAGGACGCGTGTTATTTAATGCCTGATCACGAAACCGAGGGCGCCCGCTGGCTGCGTCAAGCCATCCAGGACCTCGACGACGCCGATTTCAACCGGGAAGGCAACAGGTTCAACGTGGCCTGTTTCTTGGGACATCAGGCAGCGGAGAAAGCCGTCAAAGCGTACCTGTACCACCGGGGAGCCGAAGACGTCTGGGGCCATTCCCTGAACGACCTGTGCGAAGACGCCAAGATATTCGAGATGTTCTTCGACACGGTCAAAAGCGAGGCCCGCCAGCTGGACAAGTATTACGAAATAACCCGCTATCCCGGCTTCCTACCCGGCGGAATCCCCTCCGAGGCCTTCGACCGGGACGACGCGGACCGCTCCATCGAACTATCCCAAATAGTCGTCGACTTCGTCCGGGAGCGCGTCGTCTAGCAAACCACCACCCAACTCCCTTCCCCCTTGACCAGGAAAGAGCCTGCCCCGCGTAGTCGGGGGTTAGGATGGGGGTGATGCCTCTCCCCCTTTTACCTTTGCCACCCTGCCATCACCCCCACGCATCCATTTCTCCCGCACCCAACACCTCTCCCGTCATCCCGCGCAGGCGGGAATCCAGACCCCCGTTAACCCGCTCCCTTCAACAAACGTCAGGAAACAGGTCATCCCACCCCGGATTCGACAATTCGATTACCCGAATCTTCCAACCCCGGCGCCACTTCTTCAACGCCTTCTCCCGGCCTATTGCCTGCTCCATCGTCTCATGGAACTCGTACCACACCAGGTTGTCCACCCTGAACCGTCCGGTAAAGCCGGGGGTCGACCCGCTCCGGTGCTTCCAGACCCTTTCCGCCAGGTTCGACGTCACCCCAACGTAAAGGGTTCCGTTGCGGCCGCTGGCCAGCATGTAGACGGCGGGATTCTTGCGCATCAAGGTCCTTTTGTCCAACCGGGTGACCACAATTGGAGTAGCCAGGATGATGTTAACGGTGTGGGTCAGTCGCCACAACCGGCAAATGTCATCGAAAACCCGGCAAACCCTCTCTCCCTTCACCCCCATGCAGAGCCTGCCCCGCGCGGGAGGGGGCCCAGACCCCCCGTAAATCCTTCCCCCCAACCCTGTCTCCCGCACCCACCACCTCTCCCGTCATTCCCGTGCAGGCGGGAATCCAGACCCCCGTAAACCCTCCCCCGGGGACGGGAATCCTCACTCAACACCCGTCTACCGGGAAAACAGCTCCGACAGCTTCTCCTGCCGGTAGGCGAAGATCCTCCGCAAGTCCGGGGCCACCAGCAAGTTCCTGACGATGGCTCCCCCGATGACGGCATACTCGACGTGGTCACCGGCGATGGTTCCACTTCCCGATTCTGCGAAGGTATGCACGTGGCGCCAGAACCGGTACGGGCCGCGCCGCTGTTCGTCCACGAACAACTCGGGCGGCTCCCACTCGGTGATCTCGCTCTGCCACCGCAGGGGAATCCCCCGCAGCTTGAGCCGGTAATCAATTATCGTCCCCGCCCTCATGGTGATGGGCGGCGGAGTCACCACGCGAAACTCCAGCAGAGGCGGCGTGATGATTTCCAGGTTGAATGCGTCGGTGAAAAACGGGAAGACCTCTTCCCTGGGAAGCGGTAGCCACTGCTCAGTTTCCAGCGTCCATATCTTCATTATCGCGAAAACGATTGTCCCCGAAAGGCGGACAAAGAGAATGAGCCAAGGTCATCGGATGAATCCTGACTCAAATCTTTCACCAATCCCCCTTCACCCTCCCCTCAAAGACGGCAACCGCAGCAAACCCTCTCCCCGTCGTCCCTGCGGAGGCAGGGACCCAGACCCCCGTAAATCTTTCCCTCAGGAACGGCAACCGGATCAAACCCACTCTCCCGTCCTTCCCACACCTCCCCTCAGGAACGTCCCCTCCGCCTACCCTTATTCCGTCATTCCCGCGCAGGCGGGAATCCAGGCCCCCGTCGCCTCTCCCCGTAGGAATGGCAACCGAGGCAAAGCCAACCTCTCTGCAACCCCTCTACCGCCCAAATCTACGAGCTGGCTGTCCGCCCGGTGGCTCCGATCAGCCGGATGGTCCGCTCTGCGGCACCCTGGAGAAGCTCCCCGGTCCGCGCCAGGCTGCGGTCAAAGCTCATGGGACGGTCGGCGATGCACACAATTCCCGCCACCCCGTGGTCATAGAGGGCCTGGTGGCCGGGTCCCAGGCTTCCTGCCAGGATTACGGTCGGAACGCCCTTGGCGCGAGCGCGTTGAGCAACCCCGACCGGGGCCTTGTTGTAGATGGTGGACTCATCGGCCCGGCCTTCGCCGGTAATCACGAGATCGGCGCCTTCCAGGTGCCGGTCGAACTCCAGGACTTCGCACACCATTTCGATCCCTGAACGCAGGTCAGCGCCTGCGAAGGCCATCAGCCCGGCGCCCAGCCCGCCTGCCGCCCCCGAGCCTGGAGTGTCCAGAACGTCGATTCCAACATCGCGTCTCACGACTCGGGCAAAGTTGCTCAAAGCCTCGTCCAACTCTGCAACAACCTTGGCTGAGGCGCCCTTCTGCGGCCCGTAGATGGCGGACGCTCCTTCCGGGCCGCACAGGGGGTTGGTGACATCGGTGGCGCCGATGATGGCCGCCTCTTCCAACCCCTGGTGAAGGCCGCTAACGTCGATGCGGTCCAGGCGGGATAGTGCTGCGCCCCCCGGCGGAAGCTGCTGCCCCCTTCGGTCCAGGAACTTTGCTCCGAGAGCGGAGGCCATGCCTGCCCCGCCATCGTTGGTTGCGCTGCCGCCCAGGCCGACGATAATGCGGGTGAACCCCTTGTCCAGCGCCTCTCGGATGATTTCCCCGGTGCCCCGGGTGGTGGCGGTCCGGGGGTTGCGGCGTTTGGGCGGCACCAGGGCCAGCCCGGACGGACGGGCCATTTCCACGACGGCGGTTTGCCCGTCTCCCATTACTCCCCAGAGGGCCTCCACCGCCTGGCCCAGGGGGCCGGTAACGATGCTGCGGAATATCTGCCCGCCGGTCGCGTTTACTAGGGCTTCCAGCGTGCCGTCGCCGCCGTCTGCCACCGGGACCAGAACGGTCTCTGCGGTCGGGTCCGCGTCCAGAACGCCGCGCTGGATGGCTTCCGCAGCGTCCAGCGCATAGAGACTGCCTTTGAAACTTTGGGGCGCGATAACGACTTTCATGACTGCTGACACCCATTATACAACGTACCCCGCCGACGCCCACCGCTATCGCTTGAAGTCTGACTCGATCCTTTCACCTTTCCTCCCGTCATTCCCGCGCAGGCGGGAATCCAGACCCCCGTTGTCGTTCCCCGCGGTATCGTGCTGTTCGTTCACTGGAAGTTTGACCCTATCAGTACTTATGCCGCAGACCTCATCTCGAAAGGTACCTCCATGCAGATGCCGCAGCTTGACACTCATATATTCTCTTCTCAACCATTGAATTATGTAAGTTAGTGGACGCCTGTCCCTCGCTTTACCCGGTGGGCGGCTGCCCTGCTGACTCCCTGCGGGATGTTCTTTTGCCAGACCCTCTGATAGAATGCGGCGCAACCCCGGCAGTCCTTCAAAAGAGTCCTTCAAGGGAGCGTCAGTGCCGTCCAAGGAAGAACTGAAACAGCGAGCTTTCCAGGAAATCGACCGCCGCTCGGCGGAGATAATCGGTATCTCCAAGACCATCCTTGCCAACCCGGAGCCGGGTTTCCGCGAATTCAAAACCGCCAGGCTCGTCGCGGACAAGTTCGCCGAATTGGGTATTCCATTTCGGTCTGGGCTGGCGATCACAGGAGTTCGCGGGGAACTGACCGGCGGCAGTCCCGGCCCAACCATGGCCATCCTGGGAGAACTCGACTCCCTAATAGTCGAAGAACACCCCCATGCAGATGCCGCAACCGGCGCAGCCCACGCCTGCGGCCACCACTGCCAGATCGGAATGTTGGTCGGCGCGGCTCTCGCGTTGATGCAGCCCTCTGTCCTCTCGGAACTGAGCGGGCGGATCGCGCTGGTCGCCGTGCCGGCGGAAGAATACATCGAGATCGAATACCGGGACAGCCTGCGCCGGGAGGGTAAGCTGGAATTCCTCGGTGGTAAACCGGAAATGATCCGGCTGGGGGAGTTTGACGATGTGGACCTGTCGATGATGGTCCACACAACCAGTAATGAGGCGGAAGGGCAACTCTGCGTCAGCGGAACCAACAACGGGACGTTGGCGAAGCAGATACAGTTCGTCGGTAAGGGTTCCCACGCCGGCGGCGCACCTCACCTGGGGATCAACGCCCTGAACGCGGCGACGCTGGCTCTGAGCGCCATCCACTACAACCGGGAAACGTTCCGGGATGACGACACGGTCCGGGTACATCCCATCATTACCCGCGGCGGTGAAGCGGTGAGCGCCGTTCCGGCCGACGTCAGGATGGAAACCTTCGTGCGGGGCAAGAGCGTAGACGCGATCATGGACGCCAACAGGAAGGTGGACCGGGCTCTGCGAGCCGGAGCGATGGCCGTCGGAGCGAAGGTAATCGTTCAGACCCACCCCGGGTACCTGCCACTGGCCCAAAACGAAACCATGAACGAGGTGTTCCGCTCCAACGCCTACTCTCTGGTTGGAAAGGAAAACGTGGGGCGGGTTACCCACCGGACGGGTTCCACCGACATGGGCGACATCAGCCAGATCATGCCCGCCATCCACCCTTACGTGGGGGGCGCCACCGGCCTTGGACACGGTGCTACCTATGTCGTCCGGGACTACAACCTGGCAGTTCTCACCGCGGCCAAGTCCATCGCGGCCACCGTCGTTGATCTGCTGGCCGACGGCGCCGGAGCCGGGGGAAGGATCATTGCAGGCCACCGTCCTGCAATGTCCCGCGGCGAATACCTCCAATTCATGCGGGGCCTCGAAAAGGAAGAGACCTTTGACGAAGAGTAACACGCTGACCAGGCAGGAACTCAAGCAGCGGGCCTGTGTTGCTATCGAGCGGCGCAAAGCAGAGTTGATCGGCGTCTCCCGGGAGATCCTCTCCAATCCGGAACCCGGGTTCCGGGAGGTGAAGACTGCTGCTCTGGTCGGTCAGAAATTTCAGGAGATGGGCATTGCCCACCGTGACGGGCTGGCGTTGACCGGCCTCAAGGGGACGGTCCCCGGAGGGGCGGGCGCCGGTCCCCGGCTGGCGATTATTGGAGAGCTCGATTCGTTGGTGGTCAATGAGCACCCCTACGCCGACCCTGAAACCAATGCGGCCCACGCTTGCGGGCATCATTGCCAGATCGGGATGATGCTCGGTGCACTGGCCGGCCTAATGGAACCCGAGGTTCTGGGTCAATTGTCCGGGGAGATAGTCCCTTTCGCCGTTCCCGCCGAGGAGTTCATCCAGGTGGGGCACCGACTGGAACTTCGCTCGCAGGGCAAGATAGAGTTCATGGGCGGAAAGCAGGAGTTGATCCGCCTTGGGGAGTTTGACGACGTCGACATGGCGATGATGTGCCACACCGCCAGCGACATGGGTGACCGCAAGTTTGCCATTGGAGGCACCAGCAACGGCCACGTGGTCAAGTACGTCAGGTTCCTTGGTCGGGGTTCCCACGCCGGTAGCGCGCCGCACATGGGTATCAACGCCCTCAACGCGGCTTCCTTCGCTCTCCAAGCCATCAACTCCAACCGCGAAGTGTTCAAGGATGAGGACACCGTCCGAATTCACGGGATAATGACCCGCGGCGGGGAGGCGGTCAACGCCGTACCATCGGACGTAAGGCTGGAGTGGCGGGTCCGGTCGGGGAGTCCCAAGGCGGTGGTAGCCAACAGCGCGATAGTGGACCGGTGCTTCAAGGCCGGCGCTCTGGCGGTCGGGGCCAGCGTGAACATCACCAACATTCCGGGCTATCTGCCCATGCGGCACGACGCGGGACTCCTGGACCTGTTCGAGCAGAACTCGGGCAGCCTAATCGGGCCGTCCAGCGTTCTGGTGATGCCGGCCCGCCGCAACCGGGGCGGCTCCACGGATATGGGCGACCTCAGCCAATTGATGCCGGCCTGCCATCCATATACTTCGGGAGCGGAGGGACCCGGGCACAGCAAGGACTACGTCGTGACCGATTACGAATCAGCCGTGATCAACCCCGCCAAGATCATGGCGATGGTGGCCATTGACCTTCTTTTCGACGGGGCGTCCAAGGCCAAGGAAGTCATTTCCAACCACCGGCCGGCGATGAAGAAGCAGACGTACCTGAAGTTCCAACGGGAACGAGCTACCATCGTGGAGTTCGACGGAGCCGCATAAGAAGCTCCCGGCGCAAACCCTCCGTCGATAAAGGCCGGGCTATCCCGGCCCGTGCCAATTCCCCGGATCAAGCCATCCACTGCGGGAACTGCATCACCACCCCGCCCGCTAACGGGACGGTCAGGTTGTCGTCCAGGGGCAAACGCGCGGATTCCACGATGCCAGCTGTCACCGCTCCGGCCACCCATCGCCAGTGCCACTCGATTACTCCGGTTCCGGCCAAGGCCGCGACCACTGCCAGGGAAACAACGATGAACGCAGCAGGCCCCAAGATCGATTTCCCCATGTAGCGCGGTATCGGCCCCCGGAAGCCAACCAGCGCCGCTGCCGGGTCACCCAGGGCCAGGAAAAACAGGGCCGTCACGGCCACCGGACGGTCGAAGGCGGCGAAAGCTGCCAGGCCCGCCGCCAGCATGAAGGTGGCGCCGGTGAGTTTGAATCCTTCCTCCGGTTTGAGCAGCGGCGCCAGCCAGCGCAGGAAGGTTCGGTTCAACGAAGGCACCCGGAACCGCATCAAGTCAAGTGACAAGCTCAGGAAGGTTAGGACCGCCAGGCCTGCCACCATCACAGTAAGCGGCAGGAATATTCCGGCGGCGGCCAGTGCCGACCCCGCAGAGGCATGGAAGAGCCTGCGCCAGATGGGAGGAGCCCCGGAAGCGCCTGATTGAACCACAGGCGGATCTTCAGCCGGAGTCACGATGAACTTCGGCGGCTAGAAGTCGATGGAAAGGGAGTCTCCGGCCCTCCACCGGAACTCTTTGAACTTGGTGTCCTTGGGGGCCTCAAAGACCAGCACGCCATCTATTCCCATGTCCTGGGCGAGGTCGAACGCCTGGAGTGACCCGTCGTCGAGGGTCGCATTCCACAGGAACACTATGTGACGCTCGGCCCCAGGGTTCTCCGGAACCGTTGCTTCCTCAACGCGGTCGTTGATGTCGATGGGGAAGTACTTACCCCGGAAAAAATCCCTCAATTCAGCAGCTTTAGAGTCTACGTTGACGATGGCGCTGGTGGCGGTGTGGTTCTCGACCTTGACCCTCAGGAGGACTAGCTCATTCTCCTGTTCCAGGGGGCCTAGGCGCCAATGTTTCCCGGAATCGTCTCTCGGCCACTTGTACCGGACCTCGTCGGCCCGTTCTAGGGACACCACGCTGATGTCCAGGGTTTTCCCCCGGTAATACTTCCCGAAGGACGGGGACGCCTCCGAGCACGCCGCAAGGAGAGGCAAGCCCAAGGCCAGAACTATGATCAATCCGAACACAAACCTCTTGCACAACAACCCCTAAATCCCCCTTAGCTAAGGTAAGAAATACTTCAGTGACTGCGGCCTTGTCGCCGGTTTCCTGCGGGGTCAACCCGTCTGCGAAAGGGTGGGCATCGCCCGTAGCTGACGAAGGAGGTCGGACAAGACGTTCAGGACGTAGTCGACCTCCTCTTGGGTATTGTTTTTTCCTAATGTCATCCGCAGGCTGCCCCGGGCGGTTTCGGCGGTTTGGCCCAAAGCCAGGAGCACATGGGAGGGTTCCAGAGAACCGGAACTGCACGCGCTGCCCGACGAAGCGGCGATCCCTGCCAAATCGAGGCCCAAGAGGAGCGACTCTCCCTCCACGCCTGAGAAGGAAAAGTTGACGTTGTTGGGCAAACGGTTGGACGGATGGCCGTTGAGGATGGCCCCGTCAATTTCCGCTGCGATCCTTTCTATGATCCGGTCGCGAAGGGCGGCGCAGTGAGCGCCAGTCTCGAGGCGAGTGGCGTTGGCGGTTTCGAGGGCGACCGACAGTCCTACGATAGCAGCAATATTTTCTGTGCCCGACCGTCGTTCCCGCTCCTGGCCACCGCCCAGCAGAAGGGGGAGGTAAGGTGTGCCCCGACGCATGAACAAGACACCCGAGCCCTTGGGGCCGTAGAACTTGTGTCCGGACAGACTGAGCATATCGACGTTCAGTGGACGAACGTTCAGGTCGAGGAACCCCGCTGCCTGGACCGCGTCGGTGTGCATGACGATGGTGCGTCCCAACTCGCCGGCCCGGCGCCGGACCATAGCTCCGATATCCGATATCGGGTTAATGGTGCCAATCTCGTTATTGGCGTACATCACGGAAACCACGGTTGTCCGGTCGCTTATTGCGTTGGACACGGCTTCGGGGTTGACCGCGCCGTAGTCGTCCACCGGCAAGTAGGTAACTTCGAACCCCATGCTTTCGAGATACTGGCACGTATGCAGGACCGCATGGTGTTCAACGCTGGTGGTGATGATGTGGTTTCCGGTGCTCTGCAGCGCGACGGCAGCGCCGTGGATGGCGGCGTTATCGGCCTCGGTCCCTCCGCTAGTGAACACGACTTCGTTATTGCGGCACCCGAGGACGGCCGCGACTCTCTCCCGGGCAGTATCAAGGGCGTGACGGGCTTCCTGTCCCACGTTATGTATGCTGGACGGATTCCCGTAGAAGTGGGTGAAGAAGGGCAGCATCGCCTCCAGAACTTCGGGATCTGTGGCGGTGGTGCCGGCGTGGTCAAGATAAATTGTTGCTGGCAGCTCCATAGGGCAGCTCCGTTCGCTTCGATAATTTTAGCATAGGAGCGGGTCGGGAAGGCCGCATGGGAGGGACGCTTGTTGGGGGATTCCTTAGTCGGCGCGTCCGCCGGGCGTAGCGCTGTGGCGAGTCGAGAGAACCTGATAGTTGGTGCTGATCTTTGGTGCTTCCAATCCCCGCCGGCAACTTTTGACTTGTGACAGGACTTCGCCTGTCCATCCCTCCTCGACTAGTGGGGCGACACACGTTGCCGACAACTCAGGGCGATCAATTTGTACGCCAGCTTGGCAGCCGTGTACGCGCAGGATGCCGGACCTTCGTTGGGCGCCAACTCGCTGATGTCAAAGCCGACGATCCTGCGGGCCTCGGCAACAGCTCGCAAGAGGGAGATTATTTCGGCCCATGTCATGCCACCCGGCTCGGGGGTTCCAACGGCGGGCATGAGAGACGGGTCGAAGACATCGAGGTCCACGCTGATATAAACATCAGGGCCCAGCCGGTTGATCACCTCCCGAATGTACCCACCGTCGTGCTGCGGCCACGGAAAAAACGGGATGGAATGTTCCTGAAGGTACTCCCGTTCTTCGAAGCACATGCTTCGCAGCCCCACCATTACCAAGGAGCATGAATCCTGGAGACGGCGGGCAGAGGAAGCATGACCCCATCGGGTGCCCTGGTATTCGTCCCGAAGGTCGGGGTGAGCATCCAGGTACAGCACAGACAACCCGGGAATGGACTCGGCATGAGCCTGAGCGGAACCAATGGTCACAGAGTGGTCCCCGCCGAGGACTCCGGTTACCTTTCCAGCAGCGGCAAATTCACGTACTACCTGTCTAACCCGCTGCGCCATGACGGCGGGGTTACCGACGTGAGGCTCAAGAAAGGGAGTGGTGTGGATACCCAACTCAGCCACATCCAAATCCAGCTCCCAATCGTAATCCTCCAAGGCCGCCGAGGCCTGAATGATAGCCTGCGGACCGTAACGCGCTCCGGTGCGGAAGGAAGTGGTGCTGTCAATGGGAACGGGAACGAGGACGGCCCACGCCGTGTCGAGCCGACTTTGTTCCTCCGGCAGAGCCAGAAAGTTGCAGGGTACCCATAGCGGCGGGTTCCCCGGGCCGGCTGCGGGAGTGTCAGCCACCCTGCAACGCGGAATGGCCGGTTTCGAGAAGGGATCTCTGATTCTGGGTTTCCATCAATCCCTGGCGGGAGTCGAGCCACTCGAGCCCGCGGTCGAGGACCCACGTTTTGACTTCGGTCAGATCAAACAGACGCTTGGCGTCTTCCAATGCCGCCCGATCATCGAAGGATTTGCAGGAGAATATGTCTATATTGACGTAGTGGCGCCTCGGGAAAGTGTGGATGCTAATGTGGCTTTCGGCGATTATTACGAAACCAGAAACTCCGGCATCCTCTTCATAGGGGCCATTGTATTCCAGCACGTTGGGTTCGGTTATGCGCGTCATACCAAGAGAATTCGGGTATTCGAAGAGGAAATCTCTAACGATTTCGCGGTCCCACATTTTTTCCACGCTACCGCCAAATCCGTCGATGATCAGATGCATTCTACCTCCTGCAATAAAATCCGGGAGACGCGTTGCACAGGTTGCCCCGAGCGAGTCGGATTCCAGATGAATGAGCCGGTTCTTGCCAACCCGGGAGGCTGGCCTTGAGCCGGGAACCAACTTGGCAAAATCAGACGTATAGAATATCATCACTGTCGGCTCAAAACAAACGTGCTTTGAGAACGATGATCCAGTTCCGGGGCGGGTGTCTGGAATGGCGAAAGACAAGTGGGGGTTTCCCGCAACAAGCCCTCTTGGAAGGAACGACGGGACATGGGGTACCCTAGCTTGAACTTTCGCACTGATCCGTCCAGCAAGGTGCTAAATGGCAGAGATTGCAACTCATCCCGAACAAGACCTGATGATTCAGGCTTCCGGCCTGACTCACTACTACGGACCTTATCCCGCTATCGAAGATGTAAATTTCGGCGTCCGCAAGGGTGAGATTCTCGGCTTTCTGGGACCCAACGGCGCGGGCAAAACGACCACAATGCGTATCCTCACCGGGTATATGCCTCCCACTCAGGGACAGGTAACGCTAGGCGGGTTCGACGTGGTAGAGCAATCCCTGGAAGTTCGCCGCCGAATCGGCTATCTCCCGGAGACCGTTCCGCTGTATACCGAGATGCCCGTAACCGGCTATCTAAAGTACATGGGCACCCTGCGGGGAATGCCAGCCCGACGGATCAAGCAGCGGGTGACTGAAGTCATCGAGCTGTGCCGCCTGGAGGACTACTTCAAGACCACCATCGGTAAGCTGTCCAAGGGTTACCGTCAACGGGTGGGAATTGCGCAAGCAATCCTCCATGAGCCCGACGTTCTGGTGATGGACGAACCTACCATAGGCATCGATCCAATCCAGGTGGTGGAAACGCGGCGGTTGATCCAGGACCTGGGAAAACAACAAACGGTGGTATTGAGCAGTCACATCCTCCCCGAAGTCAGCATGATCTGCGAACGCGTGCTAATAATTCACCATGGGCACATCGTTGCGGAGGACACTCCTGAGAACCTAGCCCAGCGCCTGCAGGGAGTCGAACAACTCCAAGTGGAAATAGGTGGCCCTCCCTCAGAGGTGCTCCCTATCCTGCGCTCAGTGCCGGGAGTATCACAGGTCACGCACCGGCACCAGCAAGACCGAGAGATATACCAAGTACGCGTCCAAGAAGGCACCGACCTGAGGGAGGAAATTTCCCGGGTAGTGGTAAGCAATGGCTGGAGCCTCCTCAGCATGCAGATGATGGGAATGAGTCTAGAGGACATCTTCCTGAGACTCACCACCGAAGAGGAGACGTAGCCATGCGAACTGTCCAGGCAGTAGCCTGGAAGGAGATTCAGGTCTACTTCAGCAATCCCATGGCGTACATAGTGGGCCTGATCTACCTAGCGGTTACCGGATTCTTCTTCGTCCTTGACCTGGGCAACCCCTTCCCAGAGGCTTCCCTCACCGACTTCTTCCAGGGCGCAACCATCATGATGGTATTGCTCGCGCCTGCATTGACCATGAGGCTGCTGTCCGAGGAGCAGAAACTGGGAACCATTGAACTCCTTCTGACATCACCGGTGAGGGACTGGGAAGTGGTCATCGGAAAGTATTCCGCCAGCCTGGTCTTTCTAATTTCGCTACTGGCGATGACCCTGTACTACCCGGTCCTGCTGTTCCTGTTCGCCAACCCCGACCCGGGACCGATCTATTCCGGTTACCTCGGGCTGATCCTGTATGGGGCCGCGGCGCTTTCCATAGGCATCCTGACGTCCACGCTGACCAGCAACCAGATTGTTGCGTTCATCGTGTCGGCCGGAATCCTCTTGCTGCTGTTCTTTGGGGCTAATGGGGCCGACGTGGTGGAAGGAATCTGGTCCACCCTGATCACAGAAGTCAGCATGAGCAGCCACTTCGCCGACTTCGACCGCGGGGTGGTGGACACCAAGCACATAGTGTATTTCCTGAGCGCGACGGCCTTCTTCCTGTTCCTGTCGATCCGCGCCCTGGAATCCCGAAGGTGGAGGTAACATGAGCGATCGACCCGCCGACCCCTCCGCCGACTGGCGCCGGCAACGAAGACGCCGGGATTCCCAGGGTGAAGTTTCCTCCGATGAGTTAGACTCCTCGGAAGTGGAGGCCGACGGAGAACCCGAGGGTTCCCGAACACTGTTCAGTTTCCTGGAACCCGCACTCGATTTAATCGGGTCATTCGGCGCACCCATCGTCATCGCTGGTATTTTCGCTCTCATCGTAGGCATTGTCCTAGCGGCCTTCGTCCCCGCACTGCGGCTGTACGGGTTCATCGTTATTGGCGTTGGGGGCGTGCTTCTCGCGGTCATGGCGCTGATATACCTGAGTTCCGTGCTGGCCGCATTCATAAGCCGCACCGGCCGGTATGGGGTCAACTCGCTGATCATGCTGGCCGCTTTCCTGGGAATCGTAGTGGTATTGAACTTCATCACGTTCAGCAACAACGCTCGCATCGACACGACAGCGAACCAGCAATTCAGCCTAGCCAACAGCACAAGGAACCTGCTTCGGGATCTTGAAGAGCCGGTGAGGGCAGTAGCCTTTTTCCGGGAGGATATCCCTTACCTTAACGAGGAGCAGCTGATCCGGCGGGTCAAGGTAGAGGACACTCTTTCCGAATTCTCAAACCGGTCGTCCATGTTCAGCTACGAGCTGGTTGACCCGGACATTTCGCCGGAAATCGCCCGCAACCTGGGAGTCACAGTCCTGGAATCCATCGCCATCCAAGGGGAGAGGTCCAAAGTTGTCGACATTGTCCAGCCGACGGACCAATTCTACACAGAGCTGGAGCAGGACCTTTACACCAGCATCCTAGTGGCCACGGGCCAGGAACAACGAAAGGTCTACTTCCTGTCCGGGCACGGAGAGAAAAGCCTGAACGGGAGCGGAGGAGATGGATACGCGGCCATCAAGCGCGGCCTGCAACGGGACAACTACCGGCCAGAAACCCTCCGCTGGAATGCGGCCGACGAAGACGTGTCCGTACCGGACGACGCCGCCCTCCTGGTTATTGCAGGTCCCAGCGGAGAGTTGCCTGAAGCCCATGTGAAGGCACTGGACAATTACCTGCTGGGCCGCAACGCCGATGGCACTAACCGCCGCGAAGGGGGCCGGATAGTCTTCTTAGCCGAACCTGACACTCCGGATTCCTTCAAGACCTTCCTGTTCGCATGGGGCGTAGTTGTCGATGAGGGTTACATCTTGGACCGGGAAAGGTCTGTTCCCGGAAACCCTCAGACTCTCAGGGTCGGCGCCTACAATCCAGGAGCTCCCCCGGAGATAGTCTTTCCCAGAGGCACTTCCCTGAACGTCTCCTTCATGCCCGGCACCACCCCAGTGCGGGCGATTGACGACGGCAGCGGGGCACGAATCCCAATACCCCTAGCCATCACGTCAGCTGACAGCTTCCTGATTGACGACGTCGAAAGGACGGAACCGGTCACCGATGGGGAGGAGCCGGACCCGACCGGGGTATTCAGTCCGGCCCTTTACGTCCAAGGAGTAGGGCCGGTCAACAGCCCCGTCCCTACCTCTCAGCCGGCGGATTACGAAGTATCCGGGATTGTCGTGTTTGGGGACTCGGACTTCATCACCAACAGCTTCGTTGACCGGGGGAGCAACGCTGCGCTGTTCCTCAACACAGCCAACTACCTCATGGGGGATTTTTCCCTAGTTTCAATACGGGACCGGCAGTATATTTTCCGAGAGTTCAACCTGGACAAGAACCAGTTCAACTTTGTGCGGTTCTCGTCCTGGTTTTTCCTGCCCGGCCTTATGGGCTTGCTGGCAGCACTGGTATGGTGGCTACGCCGGTAAATCATGAACATCCGCCTGACCATCCTACTGGTGTTCGTGCTAATCCTGTTCGGTGGGGCTTTTCTCTGGTTCCAGTTCAATGCCGAGAAGGACAGGGTGCCCAATCAACCATGGCTCTACCGCTTGGACGACGGCTCTATCGTTCACATCGAGGTTTCCCACGCTGGGAAGAGGGTCGAATATGACAAGAAGCCAGGCGGCACAACCTGGTACATCCAGGACCCCGACGGAGAAACGGCGGTCTTCCAGGAAAAATGGAGCGGCACTCCGTTGCTATTGAGTGGGCCCCGGGTAAACCGGCTGCTCCGGGATACCATTGACGATCCGGCCAAGTACGGCCTGGACCCCCCTTTGAGCGTAATCAAAGTTACCGAACGGAGCGGGCTGATCTACGAGTTCCACATGGGGAACACGACGCCCGATGGTGAGAACCAATACACGCGATTGGTAGGGAACCCCAAGCTGTTCACTGTTCCCCAGATCTGGGCCGAGGTAATCAACCGGCTTGCCCTTGAACCGCCCTATCCTCCTGAAGAAGGAGGGGAGACGGACGCGGGATAGACCACTCCCTCAGATTGCCCGATCTGGCACATGCTACGATTTTCTGTCAGACTCGGGATACCGTTTGACAGTTCTCAGAAAGCCATCACACTCTACGGGAGGCCATTTTGAAGGCAGAGATTTTTTCCATCGGCACGGAGTTGCTGATGGGCGAGTTGACCGATACGAATGGCTCCTGGATTGCGGCTCAACTGCCTGCCCTGGGCATACAACTCCAGTGGATTACGATTGTGGGGGATAACCTGGACATGATCTCCGAGGCTTTCGGCCGTGGGATGGCCCGGTCGGACGTTATGTTTACCACGGGAGGACTCGGTCCGACCCAAGACGATCTGACACGGGAAGCCGTAGCCAAGGCCTTCGGCGAGACCCCGGTGGTCCAACCAGAGGTTGTGGAGCGGCTGGAACGGTATTTCGAGGGACGGGGCATGGCCATGCCCGCCCATAACATCAAGCAGGCTCATCTCATCCCCTCCGCCGAGTTCATCCCCAATCCGAATGGAACGGCCCCCGGATGGTGGGCGGAAAAGGGTGGGAAGATCATCGTGTCCATGCCGGGACCGCCGGGGGAAATGCATCCCATGTGGGAAAGCCAGGTCGCGCCCCGGCTGCGAGAAATAGTCGATGACGAGGTAACCGTCACCCGCAACGTCAAGATATTGGGGATGTCGGAAGCTGCCATTGACGAGGTAATGGACGAATACTTCGGCCAGGAAAATCCCTACCTCGGAATCTACTCCAAGGCCGATGGAATCCACCTGAGGATCATTGCACGGGCTGCCAGCGAAGAGGAAGCTAGATCAATGATCCAACCAGTGGAGACCGCCATCGAGGAGCGGCTGGGAGAATACATCTGGGGCTATGATGACGAAACGCCGGAACAGTCAGTAGGACAGGCGCTTTTGGGGAAGGGGTTGACCATGGCCACAATGGAAACCTGCACCGGCGGATTCCTAGCCAACAGCATCACCGAAGTACCCCAGGCTTCCAGATACTTTCGCGGGGGCGTGGTGGCTTTCAGCCCCCAGCAGGCAGTGGAAAACGGAGTCCCGGCCCGGGTTGTGGAGCAACACGGTCTGGCGAGTGAGAAGGCGGCGGCGGCGATGGCATCCGCAGCCCGGGAAAGGTTGGACGCCGATTACGGCATTGGCATCGCCGGGGTATCCAGCCCCGAGGGCGAAAACGGACACCCAGCAGGACAGATATTCATTGCAATCGCGGGCCCCGACGGCGTCAAGGAACTGGCGATGCGGGTACCTCCGCGACGCATCACCATCAAGCGGCGTGGCTCCAACACCGCCCTAACGGAACTCCGCAAGCTGATCATGAGCCGGGGAGAATCCTCAAGCGCCTAACGTCGATCTGCATCGTATCCCCAGGGCTCCCAAAAAAGAAAGGCGGACATAGCGTCCGCTTTTCTTTTTCCAGGGGTTGGACGGGACTTTACAAAGTCAGCTTCCTGTATAGCATGGGGAGACGCTCGGGCAGGGCCCATATATCGCCCAAGACCTCATAACCCATATCTCCACACATCTGCTTGAGGTAATCGTGGCCGGCTTTGTCCACAGTCAAGCAGAAGGGCGTGATTTCCTTACGCTTGGCTTCCAATAGAGCCATGTGAGTGTCGTGGACGGCGTATTCCTTTTCCACGCCCTCCCGACTGTACCCCCGGTCCTGGGGCCGCCCGTCGCTGATCAGGAACATTATCTTGGTGGTGGCGTCCTGGTTTTCCAGCTTGGTGATGGCGTGCCGGATGGCTGAACCCATCCGGGTGGCATGGAGGGGGGTGATCTTGTCGATCCGCCGCTTGATCTTCTCGTTGAACTGTTCGTTGATGTCTTTGATGACGTAGAATTCCACGTTCTCGCGGCCGTAGCCAGAGAAACCGTAGATGCCGTAGGTGTCACCGATGGATTCGAGGGCCTGAATCAGGAGCGCGGTGCTCTCCTTCTCGAGGTCAATGATGCGCTTGTAGTGTCGGCGTACCAGCCCTTCCCTGCGCCGGCGAAGCCAAACCATGTACTCCACCGGATCGTCGGGAGCGTCCCGGTCGTCTACAGTGTGCCGTCCCTCATCGATGGCTTCGGCGGTGGAGGCGCTCATATCCAGCAGGAATACCACTGCCACATCGCGGAGAATCTTGTTACGGCGCCAGTAAATCTTCTCGTCGGGCGGGACGTTCATCCGCAGGTCGCACCAAGCTTCCAACGCGGCGTTCAGGTCGATGTCCTCGCCGTCGATCAAGCGGTAAGTCTTGCGGAAGGTCTCCGGCATTATCAACTCAAACTGCCGCTTGACATGGTTCAGCAATGAGTTGTAGCTGCGGAGAGAGTCGTTGTAGAAGGTAGTGTCTCCCTCGTCAAGGGTCTTCTCCTTGACGATACACCAACGGGGTTTATAGTCACCGGCGCGGAAGTCCCACTCATCGTAAACATAGGTCTTCGGTTCCCTGGCTTCGAGTTCTCCACCCTGCTCGTCGTCGTTCAACAGGGGACCGTAACCCTGACCTGGGTTAGAGTCAGGGGGAGGCATCCCGGCTTCCTTCATGATGTTCTGGGCGAAGGTAGTGGTGCTGTTGTTGATGTCGCCCTGCTCGGCGTCCAGCTCCAACTCCGCGCTGTCCTGGAGCAATTGCTCCAACTCTTCCTGGGACAAGGGCTCTCCCTCGGCGTTCTGTCCCTGCTCGCTCTGGAGTTTGGTAAGAAGTTGGACCATTTCCGGCTTGAAGTCTCCGCGGTAGTCCACCGGCTCCGGGGACTGGTACGGGTCTCCTTCGCCGCTTTCTCCCTCAGATTCCTGCTGGCCCGACCGCAGCTTATCCAGGAGGGATTCGTACTCCTCCTCAGAGAATTCGCCGGGGTCGTCTAGGTCCTGAGGCTCAAACTGGTCTTCCGGCTCCTGCTGGTTGGCCAGCTTGGAAATTATCTCGTAGGCCCGCAGGGTCGCTTCGGTAGTGTCTTCCACCGACGCCTCCGCCACCCGCAACGTATGCAGGATACGGGCCAGCATTTCGGCTTCTTCCTGGAGCTGGACGGGCACGGGAAGGTCGGTGAACTGCTCTAGGGACATATGGATCAGCAGCTCTACCATTGCCTCCTGCATGGGGAGCTCGCGTATATCAGGACGTCCGGACCTGGCTTCAATCTGGACACGCTCCGCCGCCCGCCGTATTCCGGGGTATTCAAACTTGATGCGGAAGTCCAGCCGACAGTCTTCCAGAACGGTGAACAGGTCGAAAGCCAGCTTTTTGTCATCGAACAAGTTGAGGAAGCGCCCAATGTCGGTGTAGGCATGCGTCGATGTATCGAATTCGGGTGAATCAGCCAATTCCTGCATCAGGGCGGCCATTTGTTCTGCCCGTCGACGTTCCAACTCCGGCCTGCGCTGTTCCTCGAACTGGCTGGCGGGTTTGTCGAACTCGAACTCGAAGCTTCCGAATTCAAGGTGCCCGACCTGGTGAGTGGCGACGACCTTGAACCAAGAGAAGTTCTCGTCCTTATTTGGATAGTGGTCCACAACCGGAGGCAGGAAGACCTTAGTCCCATCGGTGGAAGCCGTGTCTTCGTCCACCCAGCCGATGTTCTTGTTCACCAGTTCCTGGGTGTTCATCACCTCCATCGTGGAGCCGGCCAAGGCGCTGCAATAAAGCTTGACTACCCCCTTGACGCGGTCCAGCTCCAGGCTGGAAGACAGAGTTTCCAACAAACCCTCAGAGGTGTTGGATTCGACTTTGAAGAAGGCTATCCCGCTCTCCGGGTTTTCCTTGACAAGGTCAACGCCGTGTTGGAACCAGACATCCAATTGGTTCATCGTGATGCGGTTCAGGACGCCGTTCAGACTCCGCAGGAACGGTGGAACCGCATCCGGGGATATGGCCAGCAATCCCTCGGAAAGGTCGAGAATGTGAGCCTGGGAGCCCTGAGGAACGGAAGCAAGCGCCTGGGTCCCATCAGCCAGGAAGCGGGATGTCTCCCGCAAGCCAACCTTGGCCATCCGCTCGCCCAGCTTCAAAAAGCGACCGGTCTGGCCATCATCGACCTGCTGGAGGGCACGGGGGACCACTTCAAGACAACTCTTGACTTCCCGCCAACTCCCCTCCGACAAAGCACGGCACATGGACAGGAACGCCTCCCGTTCCCGGCCCATTCCCGGCAGCACATCGCGCCCCAGGGAAAGGCACTCCATGGCGACATCGTAGGACTTGTAGGACAGGGCCTCGATGAGGGAAGCGAATACTTCCACGTCCCAGAAGGGCAAACTTCGGATGAGGTCAGGGCTTACTTCGAAGAACTTGGATGCCAGGGTACTGGACTTCCAAGTCCCCTTGTACAAGCTGCGGCCCAAACCGGCCCAGCGGGGTATGTATTGGGGCCGGAGATTCCCTACGATAGACGGGCTGGCCCGAAAGAAGGAAACCGCCAGGGAAGGAGAATCCTGGGCGAGGTAGGTACCACAGCGGGCCCATTGCATGAAAGACGGGAATGCCAGCGCCCGGGCCACGCTGGGGCTTACCCGGTAGTATTCAACCGCCGATTCCCAAGACCGTACGGTGTGGGCGCCGATAGTTGACCCTTCCCTAGCCCACAGGGTCAGTTCTTCGTCGTTGAAGGACTCCCCCATGTCGGACGATACCTCGCGGTATGCCTCCGTGACAGCGGGAGGGAGTTTGCCCAGTTCCGACTCGATTTCAAAAAGAGGATCGGTGCTCAAAACAGGTTCCCTCCTTAAGTGAGTCCTTCGCCTACAGTTTCCAGAAACTGATCGAGGATTCTGGCGGTCGCCCCAAAAACGAGGTGTTCTTCGTGGGTGTAAGAAACCACCGTTTCAGGTTGCCCGTCAGCCAGTCTCGTTTCGTAACGGTGGTTGGCGGGATTAAGCAATGCGGACACCGGTACTTCGAGGACGTCGGCGATTTCTATTGGGCTTGGGTTGAAGGCATAGGGATATGGGATAGTTCCGACGAATACGGCGACCGAGAAATCAGTTCGGGTCACGATATCGTCCAGTCTCCCCAGCAACGTAATGTCGCTGCGGGCAATCCCCATTTCTTCTTCAGTTTCCCGGAGGGCGGTATCCACGAAGTCGGCGTCTCCAGGGTCTCTGGCCCCACCCGGAAAGGAAATCTCTCCCTTGTGGTGCTCGACTTCCTGGGACCGCTTGTTCAGAAGGACACAGAACTCCCCATCCTTCGGATAGAGCAGGATCATCACCGCGGCCGGCATCAGGGAAGGATCGGAAACGATGCGGTTAACCCGCCCCTCCAGGGTTTGCGCCACGGCGTCCAGTGCAGAAAGGGTCATCGAAACCCCTATTCGAAGATGGACGAAACGACCTCTTCGATGCTGCGCTGCAGCTCGAGTTCGTCAGTCAACGTCCAGACGACGGCTACCTGACATGCTCGCCGGGCCGGAATACCTTCGGTCATCAAACGTCCGGCGTAGATAAGCAGTCGTGTGCTGGCCCCTTCTGCCAACCCGTGCTCCCGAAGGTTCCTCACTTTTTCCCCAAGCTTGGCCAAGGAGGCTGCCTGCTCGTCGGAACACCCGCTTTCCCGCTGAACGATCTCGGCTTCCACATCGGCCGGGGGATAGTCGAACTCGACTGAAATGAACCGCTGGCGCGTGCTGTGTTTCAAATCCTTCAATGCGCTCTGGTAATGCGGATTGTAGGAAATGCAAAGCAGGAACCGATCATCCGCTTCGATGATGGAGCCGGTCTTCTCCACCGGAAGGATTCGACGGTGGTCGGTCAGGGGGTGAATCAACACCGTGGTGTCCTTGCGGGCCTCAACCACTTCGTCAAGGTACAGGATCGCCCCTGCCTTCACCGCGCGGGTCATGGGACCATCAATCCAACGGGTTCCCTCTGAGTCCAAGAGGTACCGTCCAACGAGGTCGCTGGCGGTCAAGTCCTCGTGGCAAGCAATGGTAACGAGGGGCACACGAACTTCACCCTCACTCATGGGTTGGACATTTTCTTCGGGCTTGATGACGGTCAACGGCCGACCAAGCTTCCACGCCATGTACTCGACGAACCTGGTCTTACCGCAGCCGGTAGGACCCTTAAGGAGCACGGGAATGTGCTGCTGATAAGCAGCCTCAAACAGATCCATTTCGTCGCCGACCGGGCGGTAATAGGGTTCGCTGCGGACCAGGAACTCTTCGATTGCGTACTCTTTGAAATGAGGCTCAGCCGTATCAACCATTATTCATTCCCAACTTTTTCTTCGACTCTGGTGTGCCAAAGGTTCCGGACCACCGATTCGAGGTGGTCGATATCCCCTGAATTATCTATTATTGCCTGGGACCGTCTGGCCCTCTCACCAGCGGACATCTGGGAGTTGATCCGATTACGGGCTTCCTGCTCGGCCATGCCGTTACGAGACATCAGACGGGCCACGACCGTGTCTTCCGGAGCAGAGGTGGACCAAACTTCGTCGACGAGGCGGTCCCAACCGGCTTCAAACAACACGGCGGCTTCCACCACTACCACCTGCTTACCGTTAGTGCGGAAATTTCCAATTTTATCGGACACCATGCGGGCCATGTGTGGATGCATAATCCCGTTGAGCCGTTCCAACTGGGCCGGGTCGGAAAAAACGATGGAACCCAGCTTCCGGCGATCAATCTCCTGGTTGTCTCCAAGGATATCGGAGCCAAACGCGGCCACTACTTCCGACCAGGTTGCGGAATGGGGAGTATATGCCTCATGACCCACCTGGTCGGCGTATATGATTACCGCCCCAAGTTCTTCCAGGATGCGGGCGACCTCGCTCTTTCCAGTCCCGATTCCACCAGTCAAACCGATAACGATCATACGATCCCCAAGGAGAAAACAACCCGCCCATTCTAACAACGGCACTTGAGGCGGTCAACCAAACCGAACCGCAGGCAGCACTCTCACTAGTCCCGGACATTGGGGGCAGAGCATCCCTGCCATTAACTGGAATGTGATGGCTGCCGTTGTTACAGGACGGTGATCTTCCCGTAGCGGGCGGTGAAGGAGTTTTGCAGAGACGCGAACAACTTCTGGTAGTCGTCAGTGTGCAACGGACTGGTGGTCATTATCAAAGCATCTTCCCGATTGTTCGTATAATAGCCCTTCCGCACACCCGCAGTTTTGAATCCGTATTTTTCGTACAACCGCTGGGCTATAAAGTTGGATACCCGTACTTCGAGAGTCACAACGGAGGATCCATTTTCTACCGCGGCACGGATGGAACCGATCAGGAGCAACTCTCCGAGGCCGTTCCCGCGCAGGTCATACCGGACAGCAATCTCGGTAATGTGGGCTTCGTTACCCTGGAACCACATGCCCACGTAGCCGACTATGTCTTCCCCGGGGGCAGGCGCTCCATCCCTCCTGACCACGCCCCGAACGGTCCTGACCACCCTGCCCCAGAGGGACGATTGGGACGGGCTATCCGGCGGCACTTCCAGTTCTTCGGGAGCTTCAGGGGAGTTGTCCGGCCAGTGGGCAACCAAGTAACGAACGTAACGGTTGTTCAGGTCCCGCTTGAAGGGAGTGCCAAGGGACAGCGGCGCGAAAGCTTCCCTTTCGATCTCTACGACTTGGGAGACGTCTTCGGCCCGCATCCGCCTGAGCGCAATGTCCATAACGCTATCAGTAAATTCACTGAAGACCGGGGTTCCTTCATTGAACGGCCGGAAGGATTGGGGTTGAATGGAGGCCCAATTGTAGCACAGTGCCCTAGCGCTGGCCCGGACTACCAGAGGACCGAAAAGGGCTAAAGCAGCGTTGGCTGGAAATCGGGCGACAATGAGCTGTCCAGATCCGGAAGGGATATTTTCCCGAACACCCCGTCATAGCCCGGTTCGACACGGATTTCACCGGCCCTGGAACGCAGTACCGCCTCTGCGATAGCGCTCCCGGCGGTAATGTGAAGGTCCTGAGAGGAGCTGCTGATGAGGATGTCCAGCTCGCCGCCCAATTCCCGGACTATCCGCATATAGGCGGTCTGCACCGCCCTGGTCCCAACGCCACGTCCCAATACCTGCGCTATCAGTTCCTGCAGCGGCACCAAACGGATGAAGGGGGGCCTGCTGTCCGGGGAACGGATGAACCCGTCTTCTCCAAAGCGAACCTCCGCATTCCGGCACGACAAGGCACCCACGCGGTGAAGAACACCGAGGGTCAAGGGCCTGGAGCATACCGGGCAGATCTCGAAGTCAGGATCGCTAAGATCCGGAGCACGGCTGACGCCGCATTTCCGGTGGCCATCGTAGTGGTATTTACCTTCCTCGGGATAGAATTCAACGGTGAACGCCACGTCGTTGCGGGTAATGGCATTGGTCAACCCGTTGAAGGTCGGAGGGCCATTGAACGCGGTCGCCTCCCGGGCCAGCTTGGGAAGGGAGTGGGCGTCGGAAAAGGAAAGAATCGCGATGTCAGAAAGCTCATTGACTCCCCAGTTCATGGCTGGGTCGCTGGACAGGCCGGTCTCAATGGCCCGGATGGCAGGAGTCATATCTAGGAAGCATTCGGAAAGGCTGTCGAAGCCTGATTTGGAGCCGAACACCCCATACCACGGGGTCCAAGCATGAGCAGGGATTACCAGGCACTCAGAGTCAACACCCAAGACTAACTCTGCCAGGTCACGAGCAGATATTCCCAGTGTGGGCCGCCCGTCGAGGTCAAGTTTGCCGTAAACCGCCAGCGCTCCGGTTAACTCCGCTGCGGTCTCGAGGCTGGGGGAGAACAGGAGGATGTGGATGCGCCGATGACGCCCATCCTGGCGATAGACGCAACTGACTTCGGTTCCGAGAACAAACTTGACGCCGCCAAACTGGTAGAAACCCTCGGCTCCAGCCGCCGGCTCCAGCTTTTCTTGCAGTTCCCCAAACCAGACAGGATGAGTGAAGTCACTAGTGGCCAGCAGGTCCAGTCCTTTGAGCCTGGCCCAAGCGGCCAAGTTCTCAAGGGTCAATGATTTGCTGGTGGCGTAAGCGTAGGGGGAATGAAGGTGCAGGTCGGCGAAGTAGGGCATCCTGACCAGTCTAGCACAAAAGGATGGACGGTCATCTTCGATCAGGTGAATGACATCAGAAGGTCGGCGAGTTCCCTAGGCCGGTGATGCACCACCTGATGGCAGGCATCCATTTCGAGGATATCGGAAAGGCCAATGCGATCGGCCATACGCCGTTGGTTCACGGGAGTGACCACCCTGCTCCCGGATAGTACCACGTAGGAAACCGGACAAGGCAATGATGGGACTTCGGGCATTTTCGCCTGAAGCACCTGAGCCGGCAACGGTCCCATGAAGCCGATCATTTCTACCACTGCCATCGGATCCATTCCGTTGCACAGATAGCGGCCGACCGCCCCACTGGGCAACCTGAGCTCCTGGCCGATAAGGGAATTCCAGTATTTCAAAAACGAGAACGTCCAGCGCAAGGGCATCACGGCTTCTGAGATCATAGTGCCACCGGGAGCGGGAACTATTCCGCCAAGCAACACCACTCTTTTCGGAGGAGTAGAAAGCTGTCCCGCTGCATGAAGCACCAACCCGCCTCCGACTCCGTGCCCGACGAGTACAACATCGTAGAGGGACTGACGCTCCACGGTCCGAACAATTGCCTGAACACATTCGTCCAGGACAACCGAGGAAGTATCCCCGTCACTGTCCGCACCATGACCGGGCAAGTCCATGGGGTAGACCTTTCCCACCGGCGTATAAGCGTACAAACGGGGCGGGTGAGTCTGCGGAGCGGTCATGTGTCCCCAGACCTTGCCCCAGGCCCAAGCTCCCTGACCGGCCCCATGCACCAACAGGAAATCAGTCACTTGACGGCCTTCACGAGCCTTTCTCTGAGATGTCCAAGGCTATTCCCGGTCCGCGTTTCCAGTAGAACGGGGGCAGCGGCGGCGGTCCCCATCCCTTCAATTCCGCATCCGTATTCGGGCTCACATGGCCAATGCAAGGCACAACCCCCGAAGTAAAGGCCCATCCTCTTCCGGAAGCACGGTCCTGGGATCAAGGAGCACCTTGTCCGTCTCGACGCGGGCGATGACGGGAGGATCACACTTCCGCAGACGACGCATCAACGAATCGGCTCCGGCGCCATCAAGCGCCACCGCCCAGCTGGGCAGGGTCTCACCGGGCAGGCTGCCTCCGCCTATCGCCGACCGGGTGGGCATGATTTCAGCCGGCGCTTGCAGACGGGATACCCATTGTTCGGCCCGCGCCCTGATGGATTGTTCGGAGGCGGAAATCATCCGCCAGATGGGTATCTCCTGTTCGGCTTCCCGCTTGAGGTAATGGGTCAGTGTGGTGGTCAGACTGGCGAGGCTCATCTTGTCGATGCGGAACGCCCGGGCCAACGGATGACGCTCCAGTTGCTGCACGAGGTCCCGCTGGCCCACCACGATGCCGGCCTGAGGGCCACCAAGGAGCTTATCTCCCGAGAAGAAGGTCAAGCCGACTCCCGCGGCCACGCTCTCCTGGGGAGTTGGCTCATGGGCCAAGCCGTAATTTTCGCAGTCCAGAAGGCAACCGCTGCCAACGTCGTTCAAAACCGGAACCCCCCGATCCCTTCCCACCTCGACCAGTTCCTCGGAAGATACCGTAGCTGTGAAGCCTTCCACGCGGAAGTTGCTGGCATGAGCCTTGACCATAGCCCCGGTATTTTCGTTAATGGCCTCGGAGTAGTCACGGACGTAGGTGCGATTGGTTGTCCCGACATCCACCAGGATGGCACCGCTTTGCCGGAGAACGTCGGGGATGCGGAAACCGCCGCCGATTTCGATGGCTTCCGCCCGGGAAACGATGACCTCTTTTCCGGCAGCCAACGCAGACAGTCCCAAAAGTACCGCGGAGGCGTTGTTGTTGACCACCAAAGCAGCCTCTGCGCCTGTGAGTTCGCGGAGGAGGGCCTGAAGGTGGGCCTGGCGGGACCCGCGGCGTCCAGTGTTTATGTCCAGTTCAAGGTCTGAATAACCCAGGGCCGTCTGGGTCGCGGCCTGGGTTGCGGCGTCGCTCAAGGGGGCCCTACCCAGGTTGGTGTGGATTACTACTCCGGTAGCGTTGATCACCCGCCGAGGAGCGGGCGTGATCATTTCCTCAACTGTACGGGATACCGAACACGCGACGGACTGGGTATCCGGGGCGTCCGCGCCGGCGCGGACCGCCACCCTCACTTCGTCCAGACGCCGTCTCACCAATCCGACAACCCAGTCACGACGGTAGACGGCCAGCAATTCGGCCACCTCAGAATGAGCCAAGATCGCATCAACACTGGGCAGGTTGCGGAGCTGCATACCTTTTCTCGAAGAAAAACAAGAGGTCGATTTACCCAGCGATTGTACCATGATCCGGCATCCTGACCGACCAGCCACTAGGCCCGGCATGGGCTATCCCACAAGGAAGCGTCGGGTTAGACACGGGGAAACTCCGTAAAAATAAGTAGTGAGACATTTTCCTGTTTTCGTGCTTGGGAGCGGCCTCTTGACGCTGTTTTGGGGACATTTGGAAGGCCAATCCATGCAAGATTGAGGCGTACATTGAGGCATGATGGGGCGAAGTGAGACATTTTGAGACATTTTTGGGACATTCCGGCTCTGAAAGGGCAGTTGAAAGGGCGGAAGGCAGAGGAGACGACTCGCCTGGACTGGAAACGGACCGGGGCTCAGAGAGGAACGACACATGGTTATGTTAAAGGGTCGGGAGCGGGGCTGGGAAGAGGCTGGGCGTCGGCAAAATGGGGGTTGCATCAGGAAAACGGATGCGGGTATAGCGCAAGGTGGAATTCCCGGCGGGTTGGGATTAAAATTGAAGACGCAAGAAAAATGCAGCCTTTGGAAAGGAGGTTTGGCCATGATAATGCCGGGCGTTTCCCTGAAGGCGAAAATCGTCGGCTTTGCCGTCCTTGCTCTCCTGACCTTTGCTTTTGTCGGCGCGGTTCTGGAGCAGGTGAAAGACATCCAAGCCGCGACCGAAGCCCAGAACCAACCGTTGCTGTTGAGAGACCAGTTTGCCGCGGCGTCCGGAGATTTGTCGCGAGAGACTGACAAAGACGGGGCAGCCATGGCAAGCCTGAAATATGTTTGACCGTTCCACTAGCTTGCCGTGAAGCAAGCACCATTCGCAATCAGAACTTCGCCGGCACTTCGGAGCCGGCGTAATTTTGCCCCAATTCAATCACCGTACGTGGTCCAAGAAACCTCTCAAAACTATTAGCGAACATTGTGTGTGCGTCACATCTGTATAATGCGGTGGCATTTCACCCCCATCCCAACCTTCCCCCATCAAGGGGGAAGGGGCTTTTGAGATAGTTTCTAAGTTATGGTTTCGACGCAACCCGGACTCCCTCCCGAGCTTGAAGGCCTAAAAAACGTCATCCGCCAGATTGTGCGGGAGGAGTGCGTTCCGCTGGAAACGGAATTCCTCACTCATCCTCCCAAAGACGGCGAACAGAACGAAGGAGCTCCCAGAGGGATTCTGGAAGCAGTTCCCGGGATACTGGGCACCCTTCCACCGGAACAATGGGCGAGGCTGCACCAGGTTTCCAAGGAAACTGGCATCTACACCTCCTTTGTGCCCGAAGAGTACGGAGGCGGCGGAATGGGCGCCCTGGGCCACGTTGTTCTCGAAGAGGAGATACAGAAGAGCATCCTACACCTTCCCACATCGCCGGTGCCTATGTTCATGATCGGGGCCTGCACTCCGGAACAGGAGGAGAAGTATCTCTATCCGGCGATCAACGGGGACCTCTACTACGCCTTCGGGCAGACGGAGCCCCAGGCCGGCTCCGACCCCGGCGGGATGATGCAGACCCGGGCGGTCAGGGATGGCGATGACTGGGTGATTAACGGAACCAAGATGTTCATATCCGGGGCCGCCAGCGCTGACTATCTGCTGGTCCAGGCGGTGACGGATGCGGAGAAGAGACAGCGCGGCGGCATCACCATGTTTATCATTGACAACCCGACGCCGGGTATGACGTTTGAGCCGATTTACGTGTGGACCATGCCGACCAAGGCGCAGCAGAACATGGTCCACCTGGACAACGTTCGGGTCCCCCAGACGCAGGTGCTCGGGGAGGTGGGCTACGGATTTACGCTGGGACAGCAGTGGCTGGTCCACCACGACCGTCTGCTGCGGGGCTCGATGGCACTGGGTATTCTCAGCAGGGCCTTAGACATGGCCGTCGACTGGGCCAAGCAGAGGGTTACCTACGGAAGGCCCATCGCCGAGCGGCAGGCGATCCAGTGGATGTTAACGGATGTTTATACGGACATCATGGCGCTGCGGGCTCTGACGCGGGAGACGGCGGAGAAGGCGGACGCGGGGGAGGATGTGAGGGTGGAGGCCAGCATGGTCAAGTATTGCGCGGGAGAGTGGGGCTGGCGAAGCATCGACAAGATCATGCAGGTTTTCGGGGGGATCGGGGAAACGGTGGACCTGCCGATTCCACACTGGTATCACATGCTGCGACACGCTCGCATCGGTGGGGGAACGTCGGAGATTCACAAGTTCGTGATGGCCCGTGCCCTGCTGGACGGGCGGGTGAACTACCACGGGTAAGGGACAATACCTGAGCTCTATTTCCGGCGGGGCTATTCCATCCGCGCACGGTTCGGGAAGGGCCGGCCACGAATTCAGTCCATTTCCGCAACCGATTTCGTACTCAGTAATGTAACCCGGCTACGACCGAGCGTCCAATGGGCTGAACGAGGAGTTATTAATGAAACTCGGGAGATACGCGATTCAGGTACTGCTGGGCCTGGGTTTGGTGGCACTGCTGGTCTCAGGGTGCCAGTCCGACCCTCCTGCCACGACCGCCTCCGTTGCAGCGACGGGAGCGGTGGCCTCTGAAACAATGGCCGAGGACGCTACGAAACAAGACACTCCCCAGGTCAGCGCCATTGCCCAGCCGCCAGCGGCGGCAACGCCCGATGAAGCGACGGCCAGCACGGAGCCGGTAACGGCGGAGGCGGTCCCTCCGCCACCGGCGGCCGAACCCTCAGAGCAGGCAGACGGCTTCGAGGACACTATGGGGCGGAGGACAATTTCGGTGACAGGCCAGGGAAAGGCTACGGTGTCTCCTGACGTGGCGATCCTGGAACTGGGCGTTGAGACCATCGGAGAGACGGTGCAGGAGGCGCGGGCGCAATCTGCGGCAGCGACAATCAGGTTGATTAAAGCCCTGACGGAGGCGGGGGTTGCGGAGGATGACGTTGGGACGAGGTCGATCAGGATCAACCCCCGGATGAACTACGAGACCCAGACGGTGACGGGGTACGAGGTGAGCAACCGGCTGGTGGTGAAGATAAGGGACCTGGACCTGGTCGGGGCCGCAATCGACGGTGCGGCGGCGGCGGCGGGAGATTCGACCCGCCTGCGAGGCATCGATTTTTCGGTAGAGGACACCAGCGCGCTGGAAGAGGAGGCCCGAGGGGCGGCGGTGGAGAACGCAACGGACAAGGCGGGACAACTGGCGGAGGGCCTGGGCGTGACGCTGGGCCGGGTTGTCTCGGTGAACGAGTCGGACTTCGGGGGCATCCCGTATCCCAGGGCGGCCGCGGAATTCGGCCTGGCCGCGGGCGCTGCGGCCGACGCCGGGACGCCAGTCCTGGCGGGAGACGTGGAGATCACGGTGGTAATCCGGGCGGAGTTCGAAATAGAGGATGCGGAACCCCAGTAGCGGAGTCTCCTGGAGGAATCGCCGACGGATTTCTGGAAGCACAATGGCGGGCAGGATGCCGCGCTGATAATGGGGCGAACCGAGGAATGGACCGGTTATTGTTAGCGATAGGCAACAGTTGCATCCAATAAGGATAGGGTGCGATTTGCGGCACCACCATGTTGGTGCTTTCGGGGGCGGCGGACGGGGCGGTTGGTGTGGTAGGGGGTCATGTTTTGGTCTGGGCCCCCGCCTACGCGGGTGTGACGGGAAGAAGGGTTTGCTTCGGTTGTCGTTCCTGATGGAAGGTTGACGGGGGTCTGGATTCCCGCTTGGGCGGGGGTAAGGGTATGGGCACCCCCATCGTAACCTTCCCCCGCCAAGGGGAAGGGACTGGTTCGGAGGTTGGCTGGGGCACTTGGCGATTGGGCTGCGGAGACTGTTCTTCCGGTTGCGGGGGCGGATACGCCCGGATAAAATTCCGGGCAACTCGAGGGGAAGTCAACGCCTGCCGGGGCGGACAGGATGGTGAGAGTCAACTATGGTCCTGAGCGACCGGTCAATCCGGGAGGAGCTGGCCCGGGAACGAATCGTCATCGACCCACTGGACGAGGAGGATATCCAACCGGCCAGCGTAGACCTGCACCTGGACCGGGAGGTAATGGTGTTCACCAACTCCCGGCGTCCCTATATTGACGTCAAGGACAGCCTGGAATCGCTGACGGAACGGGTGAAGGTGGGTTCGGAGGAGCCGTTCATCCTGCATCCCGGCGAGTTTGTGCTGGGGAGCACCAAGGAGAACATCGAGCTTCCCGACGACCTAGTGGCGCGGCTGGAAGGGAAAAGCTCGCTGGGCCGGATCGGGCTGGTCATCCACTCCACGGCGGGGTTCGTGGACCCGGGGTGGAAGGGGCACCTGACACTGGAACTGAGCAACCTGTCTAGGCTGCCCATAACGCTGTACTACGGGATGAAGATAGGGCAGATTTCCTTCCTGCGCCTGACGACGCCGGCCGACCGGCTGTACGGGTCGGAGTCGCTGAACAGCAAGTACCAAGGGCAGACGGGCCCCACCGCAAGCCGGATTCACCTAGACTTCCAGCACCCAGAGTTCCGGGAGCCGTAATGGGAAGTTCTAATGGGCAGAGTCCGGGCCAGACTCCGATGGACAGGGCGATTGCCCTAGCCAGAGAAGCGCGGGGGCGCACCAGCCCCAATCCGCCGGTGGGGGCGGTGGTGGTGCGGGACGGCGAGATCGTAGGAGAGGGGCACACCCGACCGGCTGGATTGAGCCATGCCGAGATAGTGGCCCTGCAGGAAGCGGGAGAACGTGCCAGCGGGGCAACGCTCTACACCACGCTGGAGCCCTGTTGCCACTTCGGGCGTACGCCGCCCTGCACGCGGGCGATCATCGCCTCCGGGGTCCGGGAGGTCAGGGTAGCGGTGGTTGATCCCAACCCCAAGGTCTGCGGCCAGGGGATGGCGGAACTGGAGCAGGCCGGGATTGGCGTGACCAAGGAGGAATCGGAGGCCGCACGGGAGCTGTACCGGGGTTTTGCCAAGCACATCCTGACGGGCCTGCCCTACGTGGTGGCAAAGTTCGCCATGAGCCTGGACGGGAAGATCGCGACCCGCACCGGGGACTCCAAGTGGGTGACGGGCAGGGAAGCGCGGAGCATGGTGCAGGAGCTGCGGCGAGTGTCGGACGCGGTGATGGTGGGGAGCAACACGATTCTGGCGGACGATCCTCAACTGACGGCCCGCGACCGGGATGGGCAACCGCTGGAGGTGCAGCCGCTACGGGTTGTGCTGGACACGCGGTGCCGGATGACGCCGGAATCCCGGATGCTACGGGAGCCGGGTCGGACGCTGGTGTTCGTCGGAGAAGAAGCGCCGGTAGATGCCACCAAGAGGTTGTCGGAGGCGGGGGCGGAGGTTATACCGGCCGGGCTGGGGGATGACTGGCGGGTGGATGTCAGGCTGGTGCTGTCCGAACTGGGACGCAGGGGGGTGGTAAACCTGCTGGTGGAAGGGGGCGGCACCGTCCTGGGGTCTCTGTTCGACACCGGGTTTGTTGACGAGGTGCGGGCATTCGTTGCCCCGGTAATCATCGGGGGAGGTGAAGCAGCTTCCCCGGTAGAGGGCTGGGGAGCGGAGAGCATGGCGGGGGCCTGGCGCCTGGAGGGGACAGTCATGGAGCCGGTGGGGGGCGACTGGCTAATCAGCGGATACCCGCAGCGGGAGGGCTGAAATGTTCACCGGAATAGTGGAAGAAGTGGGCATTGTGGGAGGCCTAGAGGGCCACCGGCTGAGCATCGTGGGGCCGAAGGTGGTGGAGGACGCCAAGCTGGGGGACAGCATAGCCGTCAACGGCGCCTGCCTCACGGTGGTAACACTGGAAGACGGGGGATTTTCCGTGGACCTGGCGCCGGAGACGATGCGGCGGACGTCGCTGGGGGATGTGACGACCGGCGACCCGGTGAACTTGGAGCGGCCGCTGGCGGTGTCGGACCGGCTGGGTGGACATATCGTCCAAGGGCACGTGGACGGGAGCGGAGCGGTAGCGTCCATCGAGCCGGACGGAGACTGTCACATTTTCCGGGTCGAGGCTCCGGGGCAACTGATGCCGTACATCGTGGAAAAGGGGTTCGTGGCAGTAGACGGGATCAGCCTGACGGTGATGCAGAAGGGCGCTACGTGGTTTACCATCTCTGTGATACCATACACGCTAGAACATACCAACCTGAAGGGGAAGTCGGAGGGCAGCCGGGTCAACCTGGAAGTTGACATCGTTGCCAAGTACGTGGAAAGCTTGTTGACCCGGGAGTGAGGCGGGGGAATGACGGGGAAGGTTGCCGAGCAATTGACATGGCAACGGTGTCATAAGGAACCTGTCACCCCCATCCTAGCCTTCCCCCGTCAAGGGGGAAGGGACTTGGGGTGGGAGGGCAACACGATACTGTGGGGAACAGACGACCGGGGTCTGGATTCCCGCCTGCGGGGGAATGACGGGAGAGATGGAAGCTGGGGGCAGGCTCTGCGCGGAATGACGGGAAAAGGTGGCTGGGCAATTGACATGGCAACGGTGGCAATAGGAACCTGTCACCCCCATCCTAGCCTTCCCCCATCAAGGGGGAAGGGACTGGGGTGGTAGGGCAACACGATACTGGGGGGAACAGACGACCGGGGTCTGGATTCCCGCCTGCGCGGGAATGACGGGAAAAGGGCGGAGGATAGGGAAGAGTCGATCCAACGGGGAGCCGCCAACGGGGAACCAGCGAATTGGTTAAAGGAAAAGGTGTGTTATGCCTTTGTGCAGCCTGGAAGAAGCCATAGCGGACTTGCAGGCCGGCAAGTTCATCATCCTGGTAGACGATGAACGAAGGGAAAACGAAGGCGACCTGGTCTTGCCCGCGGAAAAAGTGACGCCGCAGTCCGTCAACTTTATGGTAACCCACGCGCGGGGGCTGCTGTGCATGCCGATGATGGAAGATCGGCTGAACGAACTGGACATCCCCCTGACGGAAAGCTCCCACGCCATCCACGAGAAGCCAACCGCCTTCACGATGTCGGTGGACTACAAGCCCGGAACGACCACCGGAATATCGGCCCGCGACCGGGCGGCCACGATCCGGGCTCTAATCGACCCCAAAGCTTCGCCCGAAGATTTCTCCCGCCCCGGGCACCTGTTCCCACTCCGCTATCATCCCGGGGGGGTGCTGGTGCGAGAGGGACACACGGAGGCGATCATCGACCTGTGCGACATCGGGGGGATGTATCCGGCGGGCGTGGTGTGCGAGATCATGAAGGACGACGGGGAGATGGCCCGGATGCCGGACCTGGAGGCGATGGCGGCCGAGCACAACCTGAAGATCCTGAGCATCGCGCAGATAATCGCCCACCGGCGGCGCAACGACAATCCCATCGAGAGGGTGGCGGAAGCCAGGCTCCCGTCGAGGTACGGGGAGTTCAAGATTATCGCCTACCGGAGCCCGTTCGATCCGGGAGAACACATTGCGCTGACCATCGGGGAGTGGGAAAAAGACGAACCAGTCCTGACCCGAGTCCACAGCGAGTGCCTGACGGGGGACGTCTTCGGCAGCCTCCGGTGCGACTGCGGGGAGCAGATCGAGCTGGCCCTGCGGATGCTGGCCAAGGAGGGCACGGGGGCTTTGCTGTACATGCGGCAGGAAGGACGTGGGATCGGCCTGCACAACAAGATCAAGGCCTACTCGCTGCAAGAGGGTGGGCTGGACACGGTCGAGGCCAACGAGGCGCTGGGATTTGAGTCGGACCAGAGGCATTACGGCATGGGAGCCGCGATCCTGCGGGACCTGGGGATTTCCCGGATCAAGCTGCTGACGAACAATCCAAAGAAAGTGGTGGGGATGACCGGGCTGGGGCTGGAGATCGTGGACCGGGTGGCGGTGGAAGTCCCACCCAACGACGAGAACCTGGCCTATCTGCGGACCAAGCGGGACAGGATGGGGCATATCTTGGGTTCCTGTTCATAACCGGGCGTTGCCGGGCTGCCAACTGAGGGCAGGCTGTGGGCCTGCCCTCTTTTCATTTCCTCGCCAAGAACATTCCCCAAGCCTATTCCCCGTCGCCGACCTTGGACATAAGGTAGGCGCTGATGAACCCCTGGAGGTCGCCGTCGAGAACGGCGTCGGGATTGGTGCTCTGGTAGTTGGTGCGGTGGTCCTTGACGGACTTGTAGGGGTGGAGCACGTAGCTGCGGATCTGGTGGCCCCACTCGGGAGCCACCCGCTCCCCGCGAAGGCGGGCGAGCTCCTCGGCCCGCTCCCGGTTCTGACGGTCGAGGAGGCGGGCGCGGAGGATGCGCATGGCGTATTCCCGATTCTGGTGCTGGGAGCGTTCGGTCTGACAGGTGACGACGACGCCGGTGGGCAGGTGGGTGAGGCGGACGGCGGAGGCGACCTTCTGGACGTTCTGTCCTCCCGGGCCGCTGGAACGGAAGAAGTCCATCTTGAGGTCTTCGGGGCGGATTTCTACCTCGGCCTCCTCCTCGACAGCGGCGGGAAGGACCTCGACCTCGGCGAAGGAGGTGTGGCGCAGGTGGTTGGGGTCGTAGGGGGAGAGGCGGACGAGGCGGTGGACGCCGTGTTCGGCGTTGAGATACCCGCAGGCGTAGGGGCCTCCGATTTCCAGGGTAGCACCGCGCAATCCGGCCTCGTCGCCGTAGGACAAGTCCATTAGCTGGAGGGAACGTTTCTCCTCCTCGGCCCAGCGGGTGTACATGCCCAGAAGCATCTGGGTCCAGTCGTGGGAGTCGGTGCCGCCGGCGCCGGAACGGATGGACACAATGGCGGGCCGGTCGTCGTAGTCGCCGGAGAGGGTGAGGTTGATTTCCTCCCGCTCGAGGGATCGTGCCAAGGCAGCGGCCTCAGTTTCCAACTGTTCCTGGATGGAGTCGTCGCCTTCCTCGAGAGCGAGCTCGGTCAATTCGAGGGCGGAGGCGGCGTCGGAGCGGAGGGTGCGCCAGAGGGTTACCTGGTCTTTGAGGCGGCCCAACTGCTGCATCTGGACTTGGGCGGCGCGGTGGTCGTCCCAGAATCCAGGGGCGGCGGCGGCGGTTTCCATTTTGGCTATGGTGTGTTCCTTGGTGGGGAGGTCAAAGACGCTCCACGACGGAATCGACCCGCTGGACCAAGGCTTCCAAATCCTGCTTCAACTGCTCCATTATGCTTTCCCATCCTGATTTTGCGTGTCCTGTTTCCCGATCGGGTTTGGCCACGCGGCATATTCCATTATTGCATATTGGGCGACGGCGGCGGAGGTTGAGGGCAGGGGTGTTGCGGTTTGCCGGGGCCGGGTGGGCTAACTTAAGATGGATTGAGGGGAAACAACTTTTCGTCAGACGGGGGCTTGGAACTGGGCACTGAACTGGTCATTTATGGTCTGCTGATCGCCGGGGCTTATTTCGTGGGAGCCATTCCGACGGGTTACCTGGCGGTGAGATGGCTGGCACAGAAGGACATCCGGCAGGTGGGGAGCCGGAACGTGGGGACGCTGAACACCTGGTACCAGACCGGGTTGGCCGGGGCCGTTCCGGTGCTGGCGGTGGACGCGGCCAAGGGCGCCCTGACGGTCCTGGTTCCAGGGTGGCTGGGCGTTCCGGAGTGGGTCCTCTATTGCACGGCGACGGTGGGGATCGTGGGGCATAACTGGCCGGTATACCTGAAATTCCGGGGCGGGAAGGGGGTGGCACCGCTGCTGGGGATTGCACTCGCCCTGTTCTTCGCGTCCACGCTGGTGGCGATGGTGCCGGGGGTGCTGGCGATTATCCTGAGCCGGAACGTGATCATCGGGATCGCGGTGGGGATGGTGGTGCTGAACGTCATCAATCCGATCCGGGGGGCGGACCGGGAGCTGACGATCCTGGTTGGGGGGCTGACGGCGTTCGTCATCTGGTGCTACTGCTGGAGCATCCGGCGCCAGATATGGGAGGCGGTCAAGAGCGGGCGGCTGCTGGAAGTGTTCTACGGGCCGCGCCTGATGCCCTGACGGGAGGCCGAGAGGAGGTTAGGTTATAATCGAACCCACCGTTATTCAGCACACATCGGAGCTTGGTTCTCCTAAGAACGCAACCATTAAATCGAGACTACTTTATCCACAGGACAAACCACTATGCTAGACCACGGCACACTTGATTCGGGGCACGTAAACGAATTGGAGGCCCTGCGACACCGGATGCGTCACTCAGCAGCCCATGTAATGGCGGACGCAGTGCTGCGGCTGTTCCCGGAGGCCAAGATGGGGATTGGGCCGCCGACGCAGGACGGGTTCTACTACGACTTCGACGTGGCCCGCCCGTTCACTCCGGAAGACGTGGCGGAGATTGAGAAGATCGTGAAGGAGACGGTGGCCGAGGGTTTTCCGTTCATCCGGGAAGAGTTGAGCCGGGAGGAGGCGAAGGCGCTGTTCGCGGAACAGCCGTACAAGCTGGAGATTATCGAGGCGATCCCGGACGCGGAGACGTTGAGCATCTACCGGCACGGTGAGTTCGTCGATCTGTGCCAAGGGCCGCACGTGGATGACACGGCGAGTATTCCGGCGGTGAAGCTGCTGAACGTGGCCGGGGCGTACTGGCGGGGGGACGAGCACCGTCCGATGCTCCAGCGGATCTACGGGACGGCTTTCGAGAGCCAGCAACTGCTGGACGAGCACCTGGAGCGGCTGGAACAGGCGGAGCTGAGGGACCACCGGACCCTGGGGAGGCAGCTGGGCCTGTTCAGCGTCCACGAGGAGATTGGTCCGGGGTTGATTGTGTGGCACCCCAAGGGGGGAGTGCTGCGCTCACTGGTGGAGGACTACTGGCGGGATATTCACTACCGCCACGGGTACAACATCGTCTATTCGCCGCACATCGGGCGGTCCAACCTGTGGCGAACCAGCGGCCACCTGGACTTCTACCAGGAAAACATGTACGCGCCGATGGAGCTGGACGAGCAGGAATACTTCCTGAAGCCGATGAACTGCCCGTTCCACATCATGATCTACCGATCCTCCCTGCACAGCTACCGGGAGCTGCCGCTGCGAATCGGCGAACTGGGCACGGTCTACCGGTACGAGCGGAGCGGGGTGCTGCACGGGCTGATGAGGGTGCGGGGGTTCACGCAGGACGACGCGCACATCTTCTGCATGCCGGAGCAGGTGGAGGGGGAGGTCGGGGGCGTCCTGGACCTGACCTTCGAGATTCTGCGGGCTTTCGGTTTCGACCAGTACCAGATTTCCCTGTCCACCCGGCCGGAGAAGTACGTGGGAGACCTGGAGATGTGGGACCACGCCACCGCATCCCTGAGGAACGCCTTGGAGCAGCGGGGGTTGTCCCACGACATTGACGACGGCGGCGGGGCGTTCTACGGGCCGAAGATAGACATCAAAATCAAGGACGCGCTGGGCAGGGACTGGCAGTGCACCACGGTGCAGTTCGACTTCAACCTGCCGGAGAGGTTCGACCTGACTTTCCAGGACTCAGAGGGCAACCGCTCCCGGCCCTACATGGTCCACCGGGCCATCCTGGGGTCGCTGGAGCGGTTCTTCGGGGTGCTTATAGAGCACTACGCGGGAGCCTTCCCGCTGTGGCTGGCGCCGGTGCAGGCGATGGTGATTCCCATTGCAGACCGGCACCTGGAATACGCGCGGGGCGTGCAGGAGAAGCTGTCCGGGGCCGGGTTCCGGGCGGAGGTGGATGAGCGGGGGGAGCGGATGAACGCGAAGATCCGGGCGGCACAGCTCCAGAAGATTCCGTATATGCTGGTGGTGGGGGACCGGGAACAGGAGCAGGGGGCGGTGGCGGTGCGGCACCGGGAGGAGGGGGATTTGGGGGCGATGAAGGTGGGATTTCTTCTCGGTCAGCTAGCGACGGAGGTTCTAAGGGCAGCCAGAAATCCTGCCAAGGAACTCGAGCCTGGCGTTAGGAAAGCTAACATCATAGACTTCTTGAATCTGTTCTCGTTGGCTGAGTTAGTTTCTAGGGGCATATTGATTACTCGTGGCCGTGATGATTACCTCAGATCCGACAGCGTCGGCCCGCTTATCGGCCTAATGCAGGAACATGAGGTTTCAGTATTGGAAGAACCCACTAGAGATTGGTATCTGACATCCGACGGTTACTTCAGGAATCCCCGTAGTCGCGAGGTCACGTCGGGAAATGTAAGGCATTTGGTCAGAAAGGGAAGTGTCTTTACCGGCCAGAACACCTATATAAATCCTTTTTCATGGCGGTTTCGAACCAAAGAACCACTTTAGTTCACCGCCGTCATTACGCCCCCAACGGTTTCCGCAATGTAGCAGCGGCTCCCGGACAGCATCCGAACTCGCGTTTGTCAACGCCAGGGATTTGACCTTCAACCAAAACGTTTATGGAAAAAAATTCGCGGGTTAGGGCAGGTCCCCGTTTTTCAGGAGACCCCCCTAACCCGCTTGTTAGCTGAAGCTACGGAAGCATTATTTCAAGACCGACAGGGGCCGTCAAGCCTATGAATCGGTCCGTTTATGTTATGTTTCGAGTGGCACGGATACGGGGGTCTGGATTCCCGCCTGCGCGGGAATGACGGGGGGCGCGGGCAGTTCCTCTTGCCAGCCTCGACCAAGTCTCTAGACGGCGGCCGGCACGGGTGTTCCCAACTGGCGGGCGATGAATCCTTTCATCACGTCGATGGCGCGGGCGGACTCGGGGAAGGGCTGGTTGCCGAAGCCGTGGGGCATTCCGGGGAACAATTCCAACTCGACGCTGCCCCAGGCACGCCGGTAGGTTTCTTCGAACTTGTGAGGGATGGACAGGGGGACGTTGCCGTCGTTGGTGCCCTGGATGATCAGGGTGGAGGGCAATTCGACGATTTCCTGCCGTTCCAAGATTTCCTGGGGGTTGCCTTCGTGCATGGCGGCTTCGTTGAGGAAGTAGGCTTCGGTGGAGACCACCAGCCGGTCATCGGCGACGTTGCGGGCGTAGAGGTAGCGGGCGTAGGGGTCGAGAACGGGCCAGCAGCAGAGGAGATACCGGACGGAGGCGTCCACGGCGTCACCGGGGAGGTCCAGGGCATTGTAGCGAGGGTCGTCCGGGCGCAGGCCGCTCATCATTACGGTGTGGCCGCCGCTGGAGCAACCCATCGCTCCCACCGAGTCAGGGTCGATGTTCAAGTCCAGGGCGTTGGCCTTCATCCACCGAATGCCGAAGTTAGTATCCATTATCTGAGCCGGATAGGGATGCTGGGGGGCGAGGCGGTATTCCAGGGCCACGACGACCATCCCGATGGAAGCCAGGGCTATAATCATGGAATGGTCGTCGGAACGCTCGCCGCGGCACCAGGCCCCTCCGTGGATGTTGAGCAGTCCGGGGAAGGGGCCGTCACCCCGGGGTTGGTAGATGGTTGCTTCCAACGCACCGGTTGAGTGTTCCAGGAGGACCGGGTCGGAGATGGACACTTCGTACCGGGCGGAGGGGTCGTATCCGATGCTGGTCATGGTTTTTCCTTTCGCAGACAGGGGCGTCCCGCGGGGACGCCCTCGATGTTCGTTTGGGCAACTCTACGGGCTGCCCGGAGCAGGTGTCAAACCAGGTGGCAGGATTGAGGCCGAGCGGCCTCCAGCTATCCCTCGAAAAGCTGGGTGAAGACCTTCCGCCATTCGTCGTCGGTGCCGGAGCCAAAGGCGGCGCGGTAGACCTGGACTCCCCGCTTGTCGATGGCGATCTTGTAGGACTGCTGGGTTACTCCCAGATCCCGCAGATCCCGCGTGTTGGCCGAGACTGCCACCGGCCAGGGATACCCGTTGTTCTGGGCGTACCGGTCGAGAACCTCCAAGCTCTCGCTGATTCCCACGACGTAAAATTCCACATTCTCAGAAAACTCAGGGTAAACCGTCTTCATGCGCTGCAACTCAGCGCGGCAGACCGGTCAATAGGTCGCAGTGAAGAAGAGGAACACCGGCTGGTCCATCGCCTGCAAATCGGCGGAGGTGACCGTGGAGCCGTCAACCAGCTCCAGGGCAAAGTCCGGCACGCGGTCTCCTTCCTTCGTGCCCACCGGAATGTCCGGCTCGGGTTCCACGACCGTGACCGTAATGGCGGTGGGCGGAGGAGGTTCGGTGGGCTGCCCTGCCGTATCGGTCCCAGCCGGCGTCCCGCCGGCGGCAGGAACGGTCGTGGTCCGGGTCGGAGCGCCCTCCGTGGCTACTTCCGCAGTATCGGATCCGGCGGGAACCGTCCTGGCCGCTGCCGTGGGTTCCGGGGCCGAAGGCTGGCCCGGCGCGGTGGTTGCTTCCATTTCAGGCGCGGGCTCCGCGGCAGACATGGGCTCCAAGGCTTGCGCCTGGGTCGCCGCGACTGCGGGTTCCGGCGCAGCGGTTGGGGACGACGGCGCGGTTTCTACGGCGGCGGGAGCGGCTTCAGGGGGCTGCTCCGGTTGGGCTGCCGGAGCTTCCGCACCGCAGGCTGCCCCCAGCAGGAAGACCGCCGCCACAGCCAGCGCCGCCAGCGGCCTGAAATAAGTCCGGGTGTTCATAGATTCCTCCGTTGCCGACGTTGGCGCCAAGCACGGCGCTGCCTTGCCGGCCATTCTGTTATCCTGTAGGGGGAACGGTGTGCCGTGCATATCATCAATTAGCAGCTATCTCGAAATAATACTATCACCCCCATGCTGACCTTCCCCCATCAAGGGGGAAGGGACCGGGGCACCTCAGCCCGTCAAGGGGAGGGACCAGGACCTTTTCCCGAGCAAAAAGTACTACGGTGAAGGCACATTGAAAGGTTTTAAGATAGCTTGTCAATTGTAACAAACCGATCGTAACTAACCGCCTGGGCCCCACAGCCGCGATTACAGGAGGCGACCATGCCCAACCGGCTCATCAACGAGACCAGCCCCTACCTGCTCCAGCACGCCAATAATCCGGTGGAGTGGTATCCCTGGGGCACGGAGGCCCTGGAGCGGGCCCGGAGGGAGGAGAAACCCATCCTGCTGAGCATCGGGTACTCGGCATGCCACTGGTGCCACGTGATGGAGCGGGAGTCGTTCGAGAACGAGGCAATCGCGGCGCTGATGAACGAGAACTTCATCAACATCAAGGTGGACCGGGAGGAACGCCCGGACCTAGACGCCGTCTACATGGAGGCGGTGCAGATGCTGACGGGCAGCGGAGGCTGGCCGATGACGGTGTTCCTGACGCCCGACGGGAAACCCTTCTACGGGGGGACCTACTTTCCTCCAGCCGACCGGATGGGAATGCCGGGGTTTCCCAGGCTGCTGATGGGGGTGGCGGCGTCTTACCGGAACAACAAGGGAGAGGTGGAGCGGGTAACCGGGCAGCTTACCCAGCAGATGGGGAGGTCCGGGCACATCGAACCGGGGCTGGCGCCGCTAACGGTGGAAACCTTGCACCAAGCGTACTCCTTCCTGGCATCCAACTTTGATTACCAGAACGGGGGGTTCGGCAACGCTCCGAAGTTTCCCCAGCCGATGACGCCGGAGTTCCTGCTGCGGTACCACGCCCACGGCTACAATCCCCGTTCCCTGGAAATGGTGGAGATGATGCTGGAGAAGATGGCCTACGGGGGGATGTACGACCAGGTGGGCGGGGGATTTCACCGCTATTCCACGGATGCCTTCTGGCTGGTGCCGCATTTCGAGAAGATGCTGTACGACAACGCGCTGCTGGCCCGCCTGTATCTGCACGCGTGGCAGGTCACCGGGCGGGGGCTGTACCGGCGCATCTGCACCGAGACGCTGGACTACGTGCTGAGGGAAATGACCGATCCCCAAGGGGGTTTCTACTCAGCGCAGGACGCGGACAGCGAGGGTGAGGAGGGCAAGTTCTTCATCTGGACTCCGGAAGAAATCACGGGAGTCCTGGGCACGGAGGACGCGCAGGTCTTCGGAGACTACTACGGCGTGACAGCCAGGGGAAATTTCGAGGGCTCCAACATTCTCAACGTGAAGACGCCGCCTTCCCGTTTCGCGGAGGCCCGGGGGGTGCCCCGGGAGCAGGTTCAATCCGTCATTGACCAGGGCAAGGAGAAGCTGTTGGAGGTACGGGAGCGGCGCATACATCCACTGAAGGACGACAAGGTGCTGGCGTCGTGGAACGGGATGATGCTGCGAAGCTTTGCCGAGGCCGGGGCGGCGCTGGGACGGCAGGACTACCTGGCCGCCGCACGGGCCAACGCCGCCTTCCTCCTCGATGAGATGATGCCCGCCGGACGACTCCTCCGCACGTGGCGGGAGGGAGAGGCCAAGCTGCTGGGGTACCTGGAGGACTACGCCGCCGTTGCCGACGGCCTGCTGGCGCTGTACGAGACAGGATTCGAGGGGCGATGGCTGGAGGCATCCATCAACCTGGCGGATGCCATGATCGAGCTGTTCTGGGACGATGGGGCAGGCGGGTTCTACGACACGGGGCACGACGCCGAGGAGTTGGTAATCCGCCCCCGGGACATTTTCGACAACGCCCAGCCGTGCGGGAGCTCCCTGGCCGCGGACCTGCTGCTCAAGCTGGCGGTCATCACGGGGAAGGACGAATACTCTGCCAGGGCCGCCGGGCCGATGCGGTCCATCAACCGCCTGATGTCCCAGGCGCCCGGCGGCACCGGGCACTGGCTGGCGGCGCTGGATTTCTACGTATCCGTCACGCAAGAGATTGCGGTTGTCGGGCCACGGGAGGAAGAGGGGACCCGGGCCCTGCTGGAGGAGGTGTTTTCCCGTTACCTGCCGAACAAGGTGCTGGTGGGAGCCAGCGGCGGAGGGGAAGGGAGCGATCCGGTACCGGCGTTGGATCTTCCCCTTCTTGAAGGCCGGGGACTGGTGGATGGGAAACCCACGGCGTACGTATGCCAGAACTACGCCTGCCAACTGCCGGTTACGGACGCCGAGTCGCTGGCCCGCCAGCTGACGGGAGGGTGAGGGCCCTGGTGTCTGTCCCAAAACTAATCGTATCACCCCCATCCTAACCTTCCCCCGTCAAGGGGGAAGGGACTTGTTCAGAGGCTTCTTAGTCCGATGGCATGGCATTTGACCTGTCCGGTATTGAATCTTCCTGGGTTCCGCCTACGCCGGCGGAGGTTGCGGCAGTAGCCGTTGTTTTCCGGCAAAGGTATAATGTTGGCAATTTTGCGGGCGTTGGCGAGCGGTGAACTGCCCTACCTGGAAGGGGGCTTAACTTGGGCTCCAAAGGACATCGGACAGGCCGTTGAGACCTGGGAGGGAACGCCGCGAAGCAGCGATCCCCTTGGGGTATGGTGGAAGTGCGGGGGAATTTGATCATTTATTGCCGGTTGGCACCGGCAAGTGAAACTTAGCCGCTGAGGAGAGGACAATGGCAGAAGACGCCAAGATAATCTACACAGAAACCGACGAGGCTCCCTACCTGGCCACGCACTCGCTGCTGCCGATTTTGCAGGCTTTCACCAAGGGTTCGGGTATCGAACTGGAGACTTGGGATATATCGCTGTCGGGCCGCATCATCGCCAATTTTCCGGACAAGCTGACGGAAGAGCAGAAGATGCCCGATTATCTGCAGATGTGCGGGGAGTTGTGCCTGGAGCCGGACGCGAACCTGGTCAAGCTGCCAAACATCAGCGCGTCCATTCCCCAGCTGAAAACGGCCATCGCGGAACTGCAGGCCAAGGGGTATGACGTTCCCGACTACCCGGACCAACCCGCGAACGACGAGGAGCGCCAGATACAGGTGCGGTACTCGCGGGTACTGGGCAGCGCGGTCAATCCGGTGATCCGGGAGGGGAACTCGGACCGGCGGTCCTCGAACGCGGTCAAGGAGCACGGCAAGCGGTACCCGCACCGAATGATGCAGGACTGGCCGGATGTGTCCAAGACCCGGGTGGGATACATGGGGAGCGAGGACTTCTACGGCAGCGAGCAGGCCGTCACCACCACGGAGGCGGGATCGGCCACCATCGAGTTCGCCGGAGCGGACGGTTCGGTAACGGAGCTGAAGTCCGGGATTCCGGTGCAGGCGGGGGAAATTCTCGACTGCGCCGCTATGAATGTCCGGGCCCTGCGGCAGTTCTATGCCGACGAGATGGCGAAGGCCAAGGCGGACGATCTGCTAGTGGGCCTTCATGTAAAGACCACCATGATGCGGGTCTCGGACCCGATTATCTTCGGGCACTGCGTGTCGGTCTTCTTCCAAGACGTGTTTGACAAACACGCGGCGGCACTGGCCGAGGTCGCGGTGGACCCGGACAACGGGGTCGCGGAACTCCTGACGAAGATCCAAGGCCTGCCCGAGGCCAAGAGGGCGGAGATCGAGGCCGACATCCAGGCAGCCTACGAGAAGCGGCCGGGGCTGTCGATGGTGGACTCGTACCGGGGGGTCACCAACCTTCACGTTTCCAGCGACACCATCATTGACGCCTCCATGCCGGTCATCATTCGCGATGGAGGACGTTCCTGGGGGCCAGACAACGAACTGCACGACACCATCGCGCTGATACCGGACCGCTCCTACGCGACGCTGTACCAGGCGGTCATAGAAGACTGCCAGGAGAAGGGAGCGCTGGACCCGGCGACTCTTGGCAGCGTGGCCAACGTGGGCCTGATGGCCCAGGCAGCGGAGGAGTACGGGTCTCACGACAAGACCTTCGAAGCCCCGGGGAACGGGACGATCCGGGTGGTTGACGCCTCTGGAACCGCGCTGATGGAGCAGAGCGTCGAGGAAGGCGATATCTTCCGGATGTGCCAGACCAAGGACGCTCCGATCCAGGACTGGGTGAAGCTGGCGGTCACCCGGGCCCGGCTCACCGGGCAGACAGCGATATTCTGGCTGGACCCGAACCGGGCTCACGATGCCGAGCTAATCAAAAAGGTGGACCAATACCTGCCCACCCACGACACGTCAGGACTGGATATCAGCACGATGGCCAGCCCCGACGCCATCAAGGCCACGCTGGTCCGAAGCCGGGCGGGAGAGGACTCCATTGCCGTGACGGGCAACGTGCTAAGGGACTACCTGACCGACCTGTTCCCCATCCTGGAGCTGGGCACCAGCGCGAAGATGCTTTCCGTCGTGCCATTGCTGAACGGGGGAGGACTGTTCGAGACGGGCGCCGGAGGGTCGGCTCCCCGGCACGTTCAGCAATTCCTGGAAGAGAACCACCTGCGGTGGGACTCGCTGGGCGAATTCTGCGCCCTGGTCGCCTCCTTCGAGCATTGCGCCCAGGTGTTCAAGAACGACCGGGCACAAATACTGGCGGACACGCTGGACGAGGCGATTGGCGAGCACCTGGAGCACAACCGGGCACCGTCGCGGCGGGTAAACGAGCTGGACACCCGGGGGAGCCACTTCTACCTGGCCCTCTACTGGGCCCAGGCGCTGGCCAAGCAGACAAGGGACACAGAGCTGCAGGCTACCTTCAAAGAGGTGGCCCAGCAGATGACGGACAACGAGGAGAAAATCGCCCAGGAAATGATCGAGGCCCAGGGGCAGGCGATGGATATCGGAGGGTATTACCGCCCCGATTTCGGCATGACCGCCAAGGCCATGCGGCCCAGCGCGACGTTGAACGCCATCGTGGATGGGATTTAGGAATTTACCTCAAAGCCAACCTTACGAGAGCCAGGCCTGAAATTCGGCGGTTGCCTGTCCGGCGACAGTGCACCAGCCTGTCACCCCCATCCCAACCTTCCCCCATCAAGGGGGAAGGGGCTTTTGGGATAGTGTCACAGCGACTTCCAGCCGGCGTCCGGGGGATTGGGGGCGGAAAGCCCCTTTCCCTTGAGCGGGACAACCGTTCAGGATAACCGTCGAAGAAACGATGCCGCCCGCCCGGTCCGGTTGGACCGGGCAAGTCCAGAACCAAGACAAAGGGAAGAGGAGCACTAACCAGATGCGCAGCAAGGTAACCGTAGTCGGCGCGGGCAACGTCGGCGCCACCACCGCTCAGCGGATTCACCAGTTGGGATACGCCAACGTCGTCCTCGTGGACGTGGTTGAGGACCTGCCCCAGGGCAAGGCCCTCGATATGCTCGAGTCCGGCCCGGTAATCAGCTCGGACGCCAGCATAATCGGGAGCAACGGGTACGAGGAGTCCGCCGGGTCCGACCTGGTGGTTATCACAGCGGGAATAGCCCGGAGGCCCGGGATGAGCCGGGACGATCTCCTGCTGACCAACATGAAGATCACCTCCGCCGTTACAGAGGAGGTGGTGAAATACTCCCCGGACACCATTATCATCGCGGTCACCAATCCGCTAGACGCCATGGTGCAGAACGTTTTCGAGACCAGCGGCTTCCCCCGCAACCGTGTGTTCGGGATGGCCGGAGTGCTGGATACGGCCCGCTTCCGTACCTTCATCGCCCAGGAGCTGGACGTCTCGGTGGATGATGTCCAGGCCTACGTCCTGGGGGGACACGGGGACGACATGGTGCCCCTGGTGCGCTACACCACTGTCGGGGGCATTCCCATCAGCGAGATGCTGGACGACGACGACATCCAGCGGCTGGTGGAGCGGGCACGCCAGGGCGGCGGGGAAATCGTGGCGCTCCTGAAGCAGGGGAGCGCCTACTATGCTCCGTCAGCGTCCATCACCCAGATGGTCGAGGCGGTGCTGCTGGACCGCAAGCGGATTCTGCCGGCCTGCGCCTACCTGGAGGGGGAGTACGGCATCAACGGGCTGTGCGTCGGCGTTCCGGTCAAGCTGGGAGCGGGTGGCATGGAGAAGGTCATTGAAATCACCCTGACGGACGACGAGCAGGCCGCCCTGGACCGCTCCGCGGCCAGCGTCCAGGAGTTGGTGGAGGTGATGCGGAACTCCAAGGCGGAGGGGTAGAGGGATTTAAGATCTTCACCTGGCCTATCCGAGGCTCAACTAAAATGTATGCTCGGGTATTCCATTTCGGTTCGGTAAGCGGTATGCCATTCGAGTTTGGCGCACATCAACATAGAAGCGCAATTTGACCATCCCAAAACTATGGCCGGGGTTTGCCTTCCTATTCTCCATCTTGCTGGCTCTTGCCCTGTTCTTGTTGCAAGGGAAAATTCAACTCAGCACCTTACCGATTCCGAACTTGGTCGCGGTTGGTCTGGTCGCCGTCGCCGTTTGCGCCGTCATCGCTGCAGCCTTAGTAGCCATTGCGTCCATTTCCTTTAAGTTCTTGAACCGGGTAACGCGAAGCGTGGCGGTTAAGATTACCCTAAGGACGTTATCGAGAGCAATCGACCACCACCGGGTGCCTCTGGTTGCTATGGGAATTGGGGACCGCAATGGCAATGTTGTCGTTAGATTGAAACTCGGTCACAGCGAAAATATGTCGGAAGGGGAGAAAGTCCAGGTTCGCAACTCGGCAACCAGCGAATTGTGGGGTGTCTTGGAGACATTTCAAGTTTCCGGCGACTATTGTGTTTGTTCGGTTTTTGATAGGATTAATCCAGACTTCTGGGCAGATTTGGAACGGCGGATGGTATCTGATCCTTCCCCACCGAGGGGGGTTACGATGACAAGAGAGTTTCCGGAGGAATCCTTGATTGAGCGGTTGTCAATCCTCCTGAGGACTTGGAAAGGCTGAGACATGGCTATCGAAGGAAAAGTTGTTAGAATCCTGAATAGCAGGGAATTGATAATAAACAAAGGTTCCAACGACGGCGTCACAAATCGCATGAAGTTCGATATCCTGGAACCAAAGCTAGCGGTATTCGACCCTGATACCAAAGAGGACTTGGGACAACTCAGGCGTTCCAAAATCACGGTCGAAATTATTCAGGCGGAGCCGCGGTTTTCCATCGGGAAAACTTTCGAGACCTACAGGGAACCAATCCCCCAATCCACATTGTCCGTACTTACCTCACCTACCTATGTCACCAAAGTTAAGGAGATTCGGCAGAATGGCGGGTTTAGGTTTAGAGAGGATTCGGTCGAGGTTTCCGTAGGAGATCCGGTTGTGCAGTTGGAACCACTTCCAACTACATAGACGCTTGATATGGAGAACCCAATGGCAGACTTCCATTCCCGTGAGAGAGTTCTCCTGGATAAGGCGGCCCAGTTCTTTCCCGGAGGGACCGGCGGGAACACCAGCTTTCCCGAGGACCTGCGGTTTTTGGCGAAAGAGGGCCGGGGTTCCCGCATCTGGGACGTCAGCGGCAACGAATACGTGGACTGGCTGATGGGGTCAGGCCCGATGATCCTGGGCCACGCCCACCCGGTGGTGGTGGAGGCCGTGGTGGAGGCCGTCGGGAAGGGCAGCACCTTTTTCACGACCAACGAGAAGGCTGTCCTGCTGGCCGAGGAGTTGTGCCGGGCCATTCCCTGCGCCGAGCGGGTGCGGTTCACCACCAGCGGGACCGATGCCTGCTTCCAGGCCATGCGCATCTGCCGTTCCTTCACGGGAAGGGAGAAGGTGCTCAAGTTTGAAGGGGGTTTCCACGGTACCAGCGACTACGCCCTGATGAGCGTGACCCCTCCGGCGTCCCGGGAGTACCCGGCGGCCTTCATCAACACGGCCGGCATCCCCCAGGCGCTCCAGGACCTGATGCTGATCGCTCCTTTCAACGACCTGGAAACCACAACCACCATCATCGAGGCCCACCGGGATGAACTGGCGGCGGTGATCGTAGAGCCGCTGCAACGAGTCATCGCCCCCGAACCGGGCTTCCTCTCGGGCCTGCGGGAGGTAACGCGGCGTTATGGCATCCCGCTGATCTTCGACGAGGTTGTCACATCCTTCCGGTTGGCCTACGGCGGAGCCCAAGAGCGTTACGAGGTGGTGCCGGACCTTTGCGCCGTGGGGAAGATCATGGGCGGGGGCTACCCGCTGGCCGCGGTGCTGGGACGGTCGGACATCATGTCGGTGTACGATGCGGGGGAGGCCGACGCGGACCATTACGTCAACCAGATTGGCACGCTCAACGGCAATCCGGTGGCCTGCGCCGCCGGGCTGGCCACGCTGGCGGAGATGAGGAAGGACGGCGTATACGAGAGGCTGCGGGAGACCGGCCGACAGGTCCGGGAAGCCCTGGTAGAGGCCTGCACTGAGAACGGCGTCCCGGTGCAGAGTTGCGGGGATGATACGATATTCGACGTTTATTTCAGCGAGCATCCGGTCCGCAACTACCGGGATACCCTAGCCGCTGACGGCGGTATGGCAGCCAAATTCAACCAGGGAATGCTCCGGCAGGGTATCCTGAAAAGCTGGCCCAACAAGTTCTACCCTTCGCTGGCCCACACTTCGGAGGACGTGGAGAAGACGGTGGAGGCGTTCCGGAAGGTGGTGCCTACGCTGCAGGGATAAGCACCCCGCCCTAGCGCGCTATTCCTTACAAAGCATCCCCCGCCAAGTTCGGCGGGGGCTTTCATCTGTTTGTATTAGGGCACGGGGGGTTAGCAACCATCTCAGACTAATCCTGTCACCCCCATCCTAACCTTCCCCCGTCAAGGGGGAAGGGACTTGTGCGGATAAAGCAACGGCAGATTGAGGCGGGGGTTAGCGGGCGGCGCCCAGCTTTACCTGCAATGGGGTGGTGCTGATGATGTGCTTCTTGAGGCCGAGATCCTCTCCGGGGATACCCATGGCCAGCCCGATTAGCTGGGGAAGATGGAGGATGGGCAGGTCGATGCTGCGGTGGGCCTGCTTGGCGGCCTTGGGCTGGAAGCCGTCCAGGTTGAGGTGGCACAGGGGGCAGGGAGTGACCATGGCATCCGCGCCCAGGTCCTTGGCTTCGGAGGTGTGCTTGCCGACCATGGCCATGGAGTTCCGCTCGTTGATGGTCAGGATGGGGAACCCGCAGCAGCGGGTCTTGCCCTCGAAGTCAACGGCGGTGGCACCCAAGGTCTGGATCAGGGTTTCCAGGGAGGTCTGGCGTTCGGGGTGCTCCTCGATGCCCAGAGCTTCGGTGGGGCGGACGATGTAGCAACCGTAGAAGGGGGCGATTCTCAGCCCGTCCAGGGAACGGGTGAGGTGCCCGGTGAGCTGGTCCAGGCCGTAGTCCTCGATGAGGATCCAGAGGAGGTGCTTGATCTGGGCGGTGCCCTTGTATTCCAGGCCCTCCTCGGCCAGGTGGGTGTTGATCCTAGCAAGGTACTCCGGGTCGTCCTGCATGCGCTTGTTGGCTTGGCTGATGACTCCCTGGCAGGTGCTGCAGATGGTCATTATGGTGAGGCCGTCGCGCTCGGCCTTGACGAGGTTGCGGGCGTTGAGAACGTCTCCGAACAGTTGATTCTTTTCCTGCATGACCCCGGCACCGCAGCAGGTCCAGGAGCGGATTTCCTGCAGCTCGATACCCAGCCTCTGGCAGATGGTGGTCGCCGCAGGGTAGAGCTCGGGGGCTCCGCCCTGGGAGACGCAACCGGGATAGAAAGCGTACTTCAATTTGGCCTCCGGATATTGGTTGGGTCGGTCCCTGGTTTGAGTATCTGCGGGTTTGAGTATCCGCGATGGGTCAGGACTGGTCCAGTTCCTCGAACAGGCGGCGGACGGTGTCGGCATCGGCCACGACGTGATGCCGGAAGGGCACCTTGCCGTGGGTGAGGGCGCGGAGGCCCACCGGGAGATAGCTGAGCATGGCCGGGATGTTGGTGACGCCTCCGACGGACTGGATGGGCAGCTTCAACTCGTCCAGACGGCCGTTCTTTCCCACGGACTCGGTGAATGAGTTAGCGTGGCGGGCCCCGTTGCTGTTGGAGAAGCCGGCCTCCATGGCCTGGTCGCGCAGGGCCATGATGCGGTCCATGGGAGCAACGCCCTTGGGACAGGCCTGGACACACTCGCTGCAACGGGTGCAGTCCCACATCCCGGAAACCTCACCGAGGGAGGCCAGCCGTTCCCGGGACACGCCGTTCTCATCGCCGTCGCGAGGGTCGGCGGTGAAACGGTAGGCCTTAGCGAGGGCGGCCGGGCCGAGGAAGGTGGGATCGACTTCCAGCACGGTGCAATCGGAGACGCAGGCGCCGCACATGATACAGGCAGTGACACCGGAGAGGTGCAGCATGGACTCGTTGGAGGCTAGGTATTCGGATTCCGGCTCCGGTCCCTGGGGCTGGAGGTAGGGTTCGACCTGCTCGATTTTCCGCCAGAACAGGTCAAAGTCCACGACCAGGTCCTTGATCTGGCCCATGACGCCAGCGGGCTCGACGACGATCACGCCGTTTTCGTCCATAGACTCGGATGCCTTGGTCTTGCAGGCCAGGCCCGCATGGCCGTTAATCCGCATGGCACAAGAGCCGCAGATGGCGCTGCGGCAGGAGCAACGGAGACTGAGGGTGCCGTCAATCTCCTCGCGGATGATTATCAGCGCGTCCAGCACGGTAGCGTTTTCGTCGACAGATAACGAGTATTCCTGCCATTCGACGCGTGGCTGGTCCGCGTCCGGGTCGAATCGGTTGATCTTGACTGTCACGTCCATCGGTCAGTATTTCCTCTCTTCGGGGGTCCACTTGGTGATGGTCACAGGCAGGTCGGACAACTCGGGACCCAGTTCTCCCTTAGTGACCACGATGTGCTTCAACCAGTTATCGTCGTCCCGGGCCGGGTAGTCGGTGCGGAACTGGGCTCCGCGGCTCTCGCGGCGCTCCAAGGCGCTGACGGCGATGGCTTCGGCGCAGTCCAGCATGAACCCCAGCTCCAGGGCGAAAACAAGGTCGGTGTTGAATACGCGGCCCTTGTTATGGACGGGAACGCTTCCGTAGCGCTCCTTGAGGTCCTGGAGTTCCTGAATGGTTTCCTCGATGCCTTCCTTGGTACGGAAGACGGCCACGTTGCGATTCATCGAATCGCCCATTTCGAGCCGGATCTTGCCCCAGCGGTCGCCGTTGTCGGGCCGGTCCAGCATGTCCTGGAGACGCCGCTGCTCCCGGGAAACCACCTCGTCCTCGTCGAAGTCGATGAAGGACACGAGCTTCGCCGATGCGGCGGCGTGGTCGCCGGACCTTTCTCCGAACACGATGGTGTCCAAGAGGGAGTTGGCACCGAGGCGGTTGCCGCCGTGGACGCTGACGTTGGCGCACTCGCCGGCAGCGTAGACTCCCGGGACGTTGGTCTGGCCGTCGATGTCGGTCTTGATTCCGCCCATTATGTAATGCATCCCGGGGCGGATGGGGACGGGCTCACGGATCATATCGCGGCCGGTGAGGTCAATGCCCAGCTCCCGGATCTGGCTGAGCTTTTCCATGATCAGGTGCTCGCCCAGGTGGGTGCAGTCGAGCAGCACGCACCCGTCAATCCCGTTGCCAGCGTTGATCTCGGTCTGCTCGGCCCGGGAAACCACGTCCCGGGAAGCCAGCTCCATCATGTTGGGAGCGTATTTCTCCATGAACCGCTCCCCGTTTTTGTCCCGCAAGTAGGCACCCTCGCCCCGGGCGGCCTCGGACAACAAGACGCCGTTGCCGGCGATGGTGGTGGGATGGTACTGGACCATCTCCATGTCCATGAGGCGGGCCCCGGCGTTGTAGGCGAGGGACATTCCGTCGCCGGTGACGATGAGGGCGTTGGTGCTGGGTTCGAACAGACGCCCGCAGCCGCCGGTGCAGAATATGACCGACTTGGCGCGAATGGCGTGGAGCTGTCCGGTGCGGAGCTCCAGAGCGGTTACCCCGGCAACCTGTCCGTCCTCCATGATGAGGGAAGTAACGAACCATTCCTCGTAGCGGCGCACTCCCGACTTGATGAGCTGCTCGAACATGACGTGGAGGAGGGCCTGACCGGTGAAGTCGCCCACGAAGAAGGTACGGGCGCGCCGCTGGCCTCCGAAAGCGCGGGTGCCCAACCGGCCCTCGTCGTCCCGGTTAAAGGTGACGCCCATGTGCTCCATGTCGATGAGGGACTGGCCAGCGGACCGGCACATTACCTCGACGGCGTCCTGGTCGCCCAGGAAGTCGCTCCCCTTGATGGTGTCGTAGGCATGGTCTTCCCAGTCATCCCCCCGGTCGGTCAGGGCGGCGTTGATCCCACCCTGGGCCGCGTTGGAGTGGCTCCTGACCGGATGGACCTTGCTGATAATCGCGGCATCGGCCCCGCCGGCCCGGGCTGCGATAGCCGCCCTCATTCCGGCCAAGCCAGCCCCGACCACAAGTACATCGTGCTCCAGCATTTTTTCCTCGTTCTACCTATACTCTTCCGCCACCTGCCACCGGGTACTGTCGGGGATAATTCCGAAGAACCGGCAGGCCGGGGCTAATTGTCTCCCAAAACCCGCATTGCCAGCAACAGACCAGCGATGCTCTTGGCGTCGCTGATGGTCCCGTCGGCGATGCATTCCAGGGCCCGATCGAAGGATACCCGCTCCACAGCGATGTTTTCGTCGTCATCCCCGGGGAGTTTCGAGGGGGTCAGGCCCGTCGCCAAGTAGGCGTGCATGAACTCATCGCACCAGCCGGGGGCCAACCAGAAACCCGCAAGGCGTTGAATGTCCCCGGCCCGGTGGCCGATCTCCTCCTGCAACTCCCGCTGAACGGTCTCGCCAGAGATTTCGCCCGGCTCCACACCACCCGCGGGGAGTTCCAAAAGCGGCCCGCCGGTGGGGGTACGGAACTGCCGAACCATGACGACATTGCCGTCGTCGTCGATGGGGACCACGCAGATGGAATCGCTGTGCTCGGCCACCTCGCGGGCCGCAATCCGGCCCGAGGGAAGCTGGACGGTATCGACCCGCAGGTTAAGGATACGGCCCCGGTACATGACCTCACTGGACAGCGTGGTCTCGGTCAAAGAGCCGGCATTATCAGACACGGTCCAACCCTCCCTGGCCCCTAATGCTGAATCCCAGGCGGCGGGTGATGGTGGCGTAGAAGTGGTTTTTGGGATTGGCCCGCAGGAAGCGAGCGCGGAGGGGACTCTGCTCGATCTCGACCCAATCGCCGGGCCTCACCTCTAGGTCCACATACCCATCGACACTCATCACCGCGGGCTGCAGGCCCTCGAGGTGCAAGCCAACCCGGGCAGACGGAGCCAGCACTAAGGCGGCGGAAAGGCCGACGTGGGCCGCAATGGGTTTCAATACTAGCGATTCGGACAACGGGTCCATGATCGGGCCACCCACCGCCAAGCTGTATCCGGTGCTCCCGGTGGCCGTTGAAAGGATAATGCCATCGGCCCGCAGGGAGGCTACATCGGCACCGTCCACCGAGGTACGGATGGTGACCACGCGGGAAATGGACCCCCGGCCCAACACCACGTCGTTCAACGCAGGGAACGGTCCCAGCACCTCACGAGACCCGTTGGACCCGCGGAAAAGCCGGGCCTGCACCATGTTGTGCTCGTCGACGCGGCAGCCGCCATCGAGGTACAAGGGAAGCCGCTCCAGCGCGTCGTGGACCTGCAATTCCGTCATGAAGCCGAGCCGGCCCATGTTGATACCGACGATGGGGATGCCGGTGGGAGCCGTAACCTTCACGGCCCGGAGGATCGTTCCATCCCCACCGGCGGTAATCACCAAGTCGGTTTCCGGCACGCGTTCCCGGAGCAGGTCCAAGTTCTCCGCCGGGGACATCCAGCTGTTCTTTTCCAGGGACAGCTCGTTAATTATGGCACTACCGAGGTCCAAGGCCTCGGGAATCCCGGCGTTATATATCAAGCCTACAGTCTTCATTACGGACTTAACGGCCCGGCGAGATGCTGGCAGCGGGAGATGACAAGAAACACCCGCGGCGCTCCTCCGCCGGGGACAAACAGGGGGAGTCTAGCACTTTCCCTTTGGGTATTCAAACTCGGCAAGGCTGGATAAATGTGGATATGCTACAACCGGCGGGGACAAATCACCTGCGCCAGAGGTTATTCTACCGCAATCCGATTCCCGGGATTGATGAAACCGCGCTTTCCGCCGCGGCCAGCACCGGGTTGGGAAGCACACCCAGCCAGACCACCACGGCGGCGGCGACCAAGAGGGCAAAGCGTCCGGCCAGCGCGGTGGGGATCCGCTCCGAGGACTCCGCGTCACCGGTGAACATGACCCGTATAACCCGGACGTAGTAGTACGCTGAAACGACGCTGTTCACCACCCCCAGGACAGCAAGCCAGGTCAATCCAGAGTTCACCGCAGCCGTAAACACGTAGATTTTCGCGACAAATATGCCGGTCGGCGGGACTCCGATGAGGGCCACGAGGGCCAGTGTCAAGGCCACCGCGAGCAGCGGGGCCCGCCGCACCAGGCCGGAGTAATCATCGATCCGGTCGCTCTGGACCCGGTTGCTGATAAGTATGACGGCGATAAAGGCGGTGAGGTTGGTCGCCGCGTAGGCCGCCAGGTAGAACAGGACGCTGTTGGGGCCGGTGGTCTCCCCGCCCTGAGCGACAGCCGCCACTCCAATAAGGATGTATCCGGCGTGGGCGATGGTGCTGTACCCGAGCAGGCGTTTGATGTTGGATTGGGCGATGGCGGCCAGGTTTCCCACGGTCATGGACGCTGCGGCAAGGATGGCCAGCAAAAGACCCCAGTCAAGGTCCATTTCCCCGAATCCGGTGTAGAAAAACCGCAGGACCAGCCCGAAGGCCGCGGCCTTGCTGGCGACGGAAAGGAATGCCACGACGGGAGTCGGGGCTCCCTCGTAGACATCGGGCACCCACATCTGGAAAGGCACGGCGGAGAGCTTGAATCCGAACCCCACCACCAGCAGGACCATTCCCAGGAGGGGTGCGTAGCTGCCGGCGGGAAGACCTCCGCCGGTTGCTTGTCCGGCAATCTCGCCCGCACTCTCGGATATGCCAGCCGCAATCCCGGGGAGGGTGGTGCTTCCGGTGTAGCCGAAGATCAGGGCCATGCCGTAGAGCATGATGGCCGAACTGATGGCGCCGATGATGAGGAACTTCATTCCGGCTTCGGCGGAGCGAGAGCTCATCAGCAATGCGCCGAGGGCGGCGAGAGGAAGGGTGGTCAATTCCAGAGCGACGTAGATGGTTATCAGCTCGGTGGCGGCCACCATCAGCAGCATTCCGGCGGCCGACAACAGAATAAGTCCAAAGAATTCGCCGTGGTTCCGGTCGATGAACTGCAAATAATCGGTGGAACCCAGGATAACGACGGCCGCACAGGCCAAGACGACCAGGCTGAAGAAGGACGAAAAGCGGTCCACTGACAGGGTGGAGGCCAGGACGCTGCCATCGCCGACAAGGTTGGCGACGGCGGAGCGGTCTAGGTCGACCAACTGGGCGACCACGAAGAAGACAGGGACGGCCAGTCCGGCGAAAGCCAGGGCCTGCACCGGCGTCCGACGGGGAACCACCAAGTCGAGCAGAATAACGAGGATACCCAAGGCGGCCAAGGCCAGCATCGGCGAGAGGAGATAAAGGTCGTGGACAGTCATAACCAGCCGCCGCTAGGGGACCGCCAGATGCACCGAAGCGGTCTGGCGCAGGGACTGTATTGCATTGGCCGTGGAATTCAGCTCCATCTCAAACATATTGACCAGGAACCCCGGGAAGACTCCCACGACGACGATGGCGACGACGAGAATGGCCAGGGGAACCGTCTCCAGCCACGTTGCGTCGGGAAGCCGGTCAAACTGCTCTCTCCGGGGTCCAAACAGGGTCCGTTGCACCATCCACAGGATGTAACCCGCGGCCAGGATAATGCCCAGCACGGCGAGGGCGGTCATCCAGGGGAAGGCGGCAAAGGCCCCAAAGAACACCAGGATTTCCGACACAAAGCCGCTCGACCCGGGGAGACCCAGCGAGGCGAACCCGGCGATAAGGAAGGCTATGGTCACTCTGGGCATACGGTTGGCAAGACCCCCGAGGTCGGGAATATAGCGGGTGTGGGTGCGCTCGTAAACCAAGCCCACGCAAACAAAGAGCAGCCCGGTGATGGTACCGTGGGTGAAGAGTTGCATCGCCGCTCCATTCAACCCGGCCGGGCTCAACTCCCCGGACGTTATCCCGACCGAGGCGATTCCGCAGAGCACCAGCCCCATGTGGCTGACGCTGGAATATGCAATCAACCGCTTGAGGTCGGTCTGGCGGAGAGTAACCACGGCGCCATAGAGAACGCTGATCACCCCGAGGAGCATCAGAAACCAAGCGAACTCGGCCGCATGCTCGGGAAACAGCCCGGCGTTGATGCGGAGAAGACCATAACCGCCCATCTTCAGCATTACTCCAGCCAGCATGACGCTGGCGGCGGTGGGGGCGTCGGTGTGGGCGTCGGGAAGCCAGGTGTGGACCGGCCAAACCGGAAGCTTGATGGCGAAAGCTATGAAGAACAGCCAGAAGACGGCCGCCATAGGGACCGCCAGCGATCCGGCGGCTTGGAGGGAACCCGGGGGAGATGCCAGCCACAGATGGGCGGGTTCGAAGTTGATGAACACCGCCACTATCGCCACCAGCATGGCCGCGCTGCCGAGAATGGTAAATATCAGGAACTTCATCGCCGAGTATTCCCGGCGTCCCGTCCCCCAGGTGGAGATCAGCATGTACATGGGGACGAGTTCCAACTCCCAGAAAAGGAAGAATAGCAACAGGTCGTTGGCGGCGAACACCCCCATCACCGCGGTCTGAAGAACCAGCAGCCAGACGAAATACTCCTTGACCCGGACATCGACGCTCCACGACACCAGGACGGCGCACAGGCCCAGCATCCCGGTCAGGAGAATCAGGGGGGCGCTCAACCCATCGGCATGGAGGAAATAACTGGCGGCGAACTTGTCCGTGACGATCCAGTCCACCCGGTCCGTGAGCAGCAAACGGGTGGTCTCACCCCCGGGAAGGTTGATGGCGAAGACGTATCCGGCAAGCAGGAGATCTCCCAGAGCCACCACAGCAGCGAACCGGCGGACGGCGGAGTCCCCGCGCAAGAGGAACAAAATCGCCAGCGCTCCGAGGGCAGGCAGGAAGACGGTGGCGGTCATCAGACCGCTGAACTGGACAATCACGGCTAACCCGGTCCTGGCCGGCCGAAAACGAAGTATCCGACAACGATGACGATGACGCCCATCAGGAGGAAGGCGCCGTAGAACTGGACCTGCCCGGTCTGGAATTGGGCGGTGATCCGGCCCACGGAACGGGTCGCGCTGCCGGCCAGATCTACCAGTCCGTCCACGATATTCCGGTCGATCCAGTCTGTCGCTGCAACAAACCACCCGTAAAACACTCTTCGAACCAGCAGGGCTTCATACAGGGCGTCCATGTAGTATTTCTGGGCGATCAGGTTGTGGAGGAAGCCCCCACGCTCCATGGGTTCCCTGAGATCGCCTTCAATCGACCGTGTGACTCTTATGTAAAGGACGGATGCTACCGCGATGCCGGCCAACGCCACAGCGGTGGAAACCGCCGCCGTAAGGATGTCGAAATCGTGCAACTCGGGGTGACCGAAAACGAGAGCTTCCGCCACGTACTCCGTGATCCAATGCTTTGGAATCATCAGAAAGCTGTCAACCCACTGGGGATTGACGAGGTAACCGACTACCACCGCGGCAAACCCGAGTATCACCAGCGGCACCACCATGACGGCCGGGGACTCAGCGAGATGGACATGCTCGGACACTCCGGACGACGGCGGCTGGCCGTTTTGCCTGGCGTCCAGCAACTCCTGAACGCCGCCACCGCGGAACCGACCGTGGAAGGTGAGGTAAATCATCCGGAAGGTGTACAGTCCGGTGAGGAAAACGCCAGCCAACAGCAGGGCGTAAACGATCATCCCCAGCCCAGGGTCGATGACGTTGCCCGCCAGGGACGCTCCGGCGATAATCTCATCCTTGCTCCAGAAACCGGCAAAGGGGACCACTCCCACGAGGCTCAACGCGCCGACCAGCGTGGTTGCGTAAGTCCAGGGCATCTGACGGGCAAGGCCGCCCATGTAACGCATGTTGAAGGTGCCGGCGGCATGGTTGACGCTGCCGGCTCCCAGGAACAACAGTGCCTTGAAGAAGGCGTGGGTGAAGAGGTGAAACAAGGCGGCGGGGAACGCGCCCACCCCCAGGGCCGCCATCATGTAGCCCAACTGGCTGACGGTGGAGTAGGCCATAACCCGCTTGATGTCGTTCATCACCAGCCCCATGGTTGCCGCCATGAAGGCGGTGAACGCTCCCACCAGCGCCACTACGGTCATGACCTCCCGCGACGCTTCGAACAAGGGGTAAAACCGGGCGACGAGGAAAACGCCAGCAGCGACCATCGTTGCGGCGTGAATCAGCGCGCTGACGGGTGTTGGGCCCTCCATCGCGTCCGGCAGCCAGGTATGGAAGGGGAACTGCCCGGACTTGCCGGCGGCTCCGGCGAAGATGCCCAGGGCCACCAGAGGCAGGGAATAGACCCCGAACCCGATCCCGCTGACCGCGGCGGCTTCAAGGATGTGGGGGATATGCAGCGAGTTCATCCCGGCGGCGGCGAATTCGTCCCCCTGGACGAACAGGTAGATGATGGCTATCAGGAAGCCGACGTCGCCGATGCGGGTGATGATGAACGCCTTTTTGGCGGCCGCTGCGGCTGCCGGACGATGGTGCCAGAATCCGATGAGCAGATAGGACGAGATGCCAACCAGTTCCCAGAAGAAGTAGAGCTGGACGATGTTGCTGGCCAGGGTCAGTCCCAGCATCGAGGCCGTAAACAGGGCCATATAGGCGAAATAGCGGGAAAAGCCGGGGTCGCCTTTCATGTATCCCAGCGAATAGACCTGGACCAGGAGGCTGATTCCGGTCACAACGACCAGCATTACCGCGGTAACCGGGTCCAGAAGCAGGCCGAAGGAGATGCTGGAGTTCCCCAGGTCCAGCCACAGGTGCGGTTCGTACTCCAGATGCACCCCGTGGGCGTTCTGCCACAGCAGCCAGACCGAGATCAGGAACGAGACCAGCAGGCTGCCGGACAGGAGGAGTCCGCTGAACAGAGAAAAGCGGTCCAGGAAGGGCCTTATGACCAGCGAGATGATGGCGAACGAGGCCAGCGGAAGGAGGAAGATGAGCCAGATGACCCACTCGGCGATCATCTACAGCTTCCTCAATATCTCTTCGGCCACGTGTTCCCTTCCCTTGGGCACGTAGACGCGGAAAGGCACGAGTTCAGCCCAATCCCGGATGTCGCCTTCGGGAAGAATGCGCGCCGGTAAGCCTTCCCCTTCCAAGACATCTTTCCACATTTCGGCCATCATCAGGTTGGGAACCCGCTTAAATTCGACCCACATGTCCTACAGCCAGATCCCGTCGTCCGTGGAAGCGGCCGTGCGGTGCCGGATTGATCCCACACCCCGCGTACGCATCGAGCCTTGAAAGCAGCCCTTCCCGGGCATGTCAGTCCCGGGCATGTCAGTGTCTCAACCTGGCGGCGTCGGTCAGGTTGACCGACTGGCTGCTGCGGTACATGGCGAACACTATCCCAAGGCCGAGGGCGATCTCGGCGGCGGCCACGGATATTACAAAGACGGCGAACACCTGGCCGGTCAGAACGCTGGCAATGGTGTCCTGAAGGGCCTGGGGCGCAAGGTAACGTCCCATCGCCACAAAGGTCAGATTGACCCCGTTGAACATCAACTCGATGGACATCAGAACGGCGATAACGTTGCTCCGGGCCAGCGCGCCGTAAAGCCCGATGCAAAAGAGCACCGCGGCGACAATGAGCATCGATTCCAGGGACACGGCTAGGCCCCCTGGCGCCCGCGCGCCAACGCCAGCGCTCCGATGAGAGCCGCCAGGAGCAACACCGAAACCGCTTCAAAAGCCAGAACGAAGTCTCCGACCAGCAGGTCCGCCAACCCGGCTCCCCGGGCGTCGAGGGTTTCTTCCTGTGAAGCAAAACCCGCCCCTTCCAGGTCTGCCTGGGAAACCACGCTGACCGACTGGGTCTGCACCAAGTCCGTCTTGGCCCGGGCGTCTTCCGGGATGAACTGCCAGTCCGTGGCCAGGATGGTGACCACCATCGAGGCCAGCAACAAAGCCGGGAGAACGACAGCGGGAATCTGGAGACGGTTGGGCAGGTTGCCGCGGCGGACGTCTCGGGTCAACATCACGGCGAAAACGAACAGTATGGAGATTGCGCCGACGTAAATTAATACCTGCACTGTGGCCAGGAACTCGGCGCTCATCAAAACGAAAAACCCGGCCACCGTGACGAACACCAATGCAAGCAACAGCGCCGCCCGGAACAAATCCCGGACCAGAACCACTCCGACAGCGCCGGCGATCGCCACCAGGGACAACACCCAGAAAACCACGTCCTGGAAAAGCACTTAGCTCACGTCCTCCGGGCCAGGGTCTGAACCGGGGGGAAGGTTTTCGAGCCGCTTACCGGTTTTCTCCCGAAGGTGCCAACGCCACCCCTCCCGGCCAACCTCCTTCCAGTTCAAGGGACGCCCTCCCCTGGGGTTGTATCCCGACGCTTCCAACTGAGGCCGGAAGTAGGTGCTGGGATGCTTGTCGGAATCCCTCAACTGTTCCACATGGATCACCATGTCTTTGCGGCTGTACTTGCCCTGTTCAAAACCGCTGCCCATGTACAGACAATCGTAGGGACAGGCCTCCACGCAAAGTCCGCAAAACATGCAACGCTGAATCTCGATATCGAACACTTCCAGCCGGTACTTGTCGCCCTGTCTGGGAGCAGTCCCGCTGGGTTCCGTGACGATCTTGATTATTCCGAGCGGGCAATACTTGGCGCATGACGCACAGCCAGTGCAGCGCTCCTCATACCAGACGAACTCCTCTCCGCGGAACCGGGGATGCTGCTGCAACCGCTGCTCCGGGTAGGCAACCGTGAAAGGTTTCTTCGTCAAGTTGCGTAGGGTTACCAACAAACCCCGGGCCATTCCCATGCCGTACACTTAACTCACCTCACGCCCAGCTTGAGCCGCGCCTGAAACGGCCGGCTGAGCCGTACCCGCCGACCGGCGTCCCCGGTGGGACCTAACCCGCACAATGTCCCCGAAGACAAAAATGCAGACCACCGCGAGAACGATGTTAATCCCGGCCATCAGCCAGAGATCGCCGCTGGATAAGGCTCCGTCGGGGCCGCGCAAGAAATACACCTCGATTGCCGTTGCAGCCAGGTTGATCAGGCTCAGTGGAAGCAAGAACTTCCAGGAAAACGCCATTATCTGGTCGACCCTCAGCCGAGGGTAGGTGGCCCTGATCCAAATGAAAACGAAGATTATAAGCAAGGTCTTGAGCAGGAACCAGAGCCAACCCAGATAGCTAGGGAAGGGGCCGCTCCAGCCGCCCAGGAAGAGGGTGCAGATGGTGGCGGACACCACGATCATTGCTCCGGTTTCCGCGGCGAAAATCAAGGCGAACTTAATCCCGCTGTACTCGGTATGGTAACCGGCAATAATCTCGGACTCGGCTTCGGCCACGTCAAAGGGCGTCCGGTTCAATTCCGCCGACATTCCGGCCAGAAAAACAAACAGCGCCAAGGGCTGCACCAGCAGGAAAGGCACCGTCTGCGCGCCAACTATGTCTCCCAGCGACATGGAGCCAGCCACAATTACGACACCGAGGAGGGACAACACCACGGGGATCTCGTAACTGATGAGCACAGCCACCGACCGGGCGGCCCCGAACAGGGCGTAGCGGTTGTTGGATGACCAGCCAGCCATGAGGACGGCCAGAGTACTCAGGGAACTGACGGCGAGGATGAACAGCACGCCGACATTCAGGTCGGCGAGAGCGGTGTTCCTGTTGAAGGGGATTACGGCAGTCATCAACAGCAGGGGAGCCATCATCACCAACGGCACCAGGTTGAACACCAGCCGGTCGGCTCCCGCGGGGACCAAGTCTTCCTTGGTGAGCAGCTTGGCGAGATCGGCGATGGGCTGGAGGATACCAAAAGGCCCCCACCGGTTGGGACCCACACGATTTTGCAGCCGTCCCAACACCCGGCGTTCCAGCCAAGTAACGACAGCCGCTCCCAACAACACGCCGTTGACGAGGATGAGCATTATGACGAGACCCGCGACCACGTAAGCCACCGAGCAAGGCAGGAACGTGCCGACCAGGTCATAAACCACCCGGTACAGGGCGTTTTCAAACAAGATGTTGTCGCTGGATAGACGACAACTCACCGGTCTACCTCACCCATGTTGATATCGACGCTGCCCAGCGAGACGATCATGTCGGCCAGTTTCCATCCCACCAAAAGGTGTTCGGTCACGGTCAGGTTGATCAAGGAAGGGGAGCGGATTTTGCAGCGATAAGGGGAAATGCCTCCGTCACTGACGAGGTAAAACCCCAATTCACCTTTTGAGGCTTCCACTCTCCCGTAAGCCTCGGCGCCCGGTTTGGGGCGTACCACCAATGGGAGGCTGGGCAAACGCACGGGGCCGGGCTCGATACGCTCTACGCATTGGTCAATAATGCGAAGACTCTGGTGTATCTCCTGCATCCTGACCCAAAAGCGGTCGTAGTTGTCGGACTGAGTGCCTACCGGGACATCAAACTCCACCTGATCGTAGGCGTCATAGGGGTCCATCTTGCGCCAGTCCCATGGAACGCCCGCCGCGCGTAGCACCGGGCCGGAGACCGAGGAGTTGATGGCCAATCCAGCGGGCAGCGGGCTAACGCCCCGGGTGCGGACCATCAAGATTTCGTTTTCCAGCAACAGTTGTTCGAGTTCCTCGAATTCCCGGCGGAAATCATCGAGGAACCTGGCCAAGGCAGGCCAGAAATCCGAGGGGGCGTCGGAGAACACTCCGCTGGGACGCATGTAGCTGACCGTTATACGGGCCCCGCAAAGCATTTCGAAGAGGTCCAGGATGCGCTCGCGGCTGCGGAAGGTGTACATCAAGGGGGTGCCGAAGGCGCCCAACTCCTGGATAAAGAACCCCACCGCCACAAGATGGCTGGCGATACGCTGCAGTTCGGCAACCAAGGTCCTGAGGAATTTGGCCCTAGGCGGAGGTTCCACACCGAGAAGCTTTTCCACCGCCAAGCAGTAAGCCTGGTTGTTGATCATGGATGAGGTGTAGTCCAGCCGGTCGGTGAGGGTGACGACCTGGACGTAATTGCGCTCTTCGGCGAGCTTTTCCGTTCCCCGGTGCAGGTAACCAAGGACGGGCTCCACTTCCAGAATCTCCTCCCCGTCGAAGGTGATGCGCAACCGGAACACCCCGTGAGTGCTGGGGTGTTGAGGCCCCACATTGACCGTCATGGGTTCGGTTCGGATGGTCATGTGGTTGTCAGCCCGGAGGGTGTTGGGGGAAGAAGGTTCATCAGGATAATCGGAAGTCGAAACGCCCGGCTTGAGGCTGGCTAAAGGTAGTCCTTACGCAGAGGATGGCCCTCGAAGCCCTCCCACAACAGAATGCGCTTCATGTTGGGATGGCCGTCAAACCTGATTCCCATCAAGTCCCAGATTTCCCTTTCCTGGAAATCGGCCCCGCGCCATATGTTGTAGACCGACGGAAGCGTCAAATCGTCCCGACCGTAAAGTTTGGTCCTGACAATACCGGTGTGCTCCCGGGACAAGGAGGTCAGATGGTACACGACCTGGAAGTGATCGACGAAATCGACGGCGCTGATGGAGTTGAGGAACTGAAAATCCAGGTCAGGGTCATCCCGAAGGAACCTGGCCACGTCGCCAATCCTTTGCGGGCGCACCCACACGGCTCCGCCGTCCGAGGCTTCCACCGGAGCAGGCGAAAGTTCGGACAAGCGCTGCCGGAGGTGTTCGCCTGGTAGGGCAACAACAGTCATCAGGAACCACTGTTCCTGGTCCGACGGGCCAAGTTCTGCTGTTTCTTAATCTTCTCGTGGAGTTCCATGATCCCGTAAAGCAGGGCATCGGGCCGGGGTGGGCATCCGGGAACGTAGACATCGACGGGGATGATATGGTCCACGCCGGGAACGACGCTATACGAACCGAAGTAAGGCCCGCCGCTGGTGGCGCAGACTCCCATCGAGATTACCCACTTGGGATCGGCCATCTGGTCGTATATACGCTTGATGGGGACGGCCATCTTCCATGTAACGGTGCCGGCTACGATCATGAGGTCGGCTTGGCGCGGGGAGGCGCGAAAGGCTTCCATCCCGAACCTGGCGATGTCGAAGCGTCCCATGGCAGTGGCCATCATCTCGAAGGCACAACAGGCGAGACCGAAGGCCACCGGCCACAAGGCCGATTTCCTGCCCCAGTTAACGAGGGCGTCGATGGAAGTAACCACGAGATTACCCTTGAGATCTTCGGGAACCTCGATGAAGGGCACTTCCAAGGGAGACGTAGAAGCGGCGATAAGATCCGAGACTGACTGGCCTTCGGCGCGGTCGATATCCCAAGTGCGGGACTGCAATGGCTCCGAATTGTAGGTCAAATCAACCATAGAATAGGCACTGGCGCTAGCTACGCCACTCCAAGTCCTTCTTCCGCCAAGCGTAGGCCCAGCCGGCCAACAGGATCAGCACGAACACGGCCATCTCGATCAGGGCGAACAGTTCTAGCTTGAGGAATTTGGTCGCCCAAGGGTAGAGGAACACCACCTCCACATCGAAAATTACGAACAGGATGGCGAACATGTAATAGCGAAAATTGAACTGGTTCCAGGGCCCTCCGAGGGCCTCCACTCCGCATTCGTAGGTTTCGGACTTTACCGTCGTAGGGTTGCTGGGACGGAGCCCAACCCTGGAGGCCAACAGAGACACTAGAAGCATGCCTGCCGGTACCAGGATGGCCAACACGCCGAAAATGGCGATAAGACCGTACTGACGCAGGTAGTCTTCGATCATAGGCGGTACACCGATGGCCTTCGGGAATGCGCCGGAATTATATCACAGCGCCAACTGGACTCAACAGGATTCGAACCCGATGAGGGCTGAACGTTCCTCAACAGAGCGGGTTGAATGCCTGCGGTAAGTGCGGCCTTCTGGTTCCAGGGAGAGAGGGAAGGGCTCCACCGCCGAAGAGGCCCCCCAAGGCCAGGGCCGCGCGAAACAAACCCCTCTAACAGACCCTCCTAGCGGAGGGCAGCAAGAAACTCTCCGCCGCTTTGCCGGATGAAATCCTGGACTCCGGCGGATAGCAGCTGGACGCCTTGAGAGGCAAAGTGCTTGTAACGGTCCAGGTTGGTAACGGTCATTCCCGCACCGGCCACGCCAACCACCTTACCGGCAGCCTTGGCCGCGGCAATTACGCGGTCTATGGACGCGTCGACTTCAGCGGGACCGGGCATCCCCATGGCCTGGGTGAGGTCACTGCTGCCTACCAAGATGGCGTCAACCCCGGGGACCGAGGCAATGTCACGAGCGTTGTCCACCGCCTCGGGAGTTTCAATCATTGTGATGATGAGGGTTTCCCGGTTGGCAGCCTCGTAGTATTGGGCCGGAGAAAGGCCGCTGCCCAAGCGGTTGGTACGGCCGCCCGTCGCGCTGCTGCGGTCGCCCATCGGAAAGTAATGAGAGGCGCGAGCGACGGCCTCGGCTTCCTCTTTTGTGGAAATGTGGGGAACGATGAGCCCCTGGGCACCACGGTCCAGGAACCGGAGAAGGGTTGATGGGTCGGCATTGGGAACCCGCACTATGGGAGTGAGGTCGTAAAGCTCCGCAGCCCTGATGACGTTTTCGGATTCGGAGTCATTGGACGAACCATGCTCGCAGTCAATCCAAATCCAATCAAACCCCATTACGCCGTAAAGCTCAGCGATGATAGGAGCATAGAAATTCAGGTTGGCTCCCAGGGCAACTTCGCCGGCTAGGAGTTTTGCCTTGGTTCGGTTGGTGCGGACCATAACTGTTCCTCCACGGTGCGCGGGCACCTCTTCATTGGGAGCCAGCGCCGGGTCCGAGTCTACCAGAGCCAAACCCGGCAGGCACGCTGAACGATGCCAATCCCATGCACATGGGCCAGTTGACAAGAGGGGAGCCGAAGAGACCTGTAAGCCGGGTTCTGTAACCCCCGCCCCCTCACGGGGCCGGGGCGGTGACCATCTATCTAGCCCTCCGCCATCCCGGGGGATGACGGAAACCACCAAAGGGGTACGATGTTACCATCGGGGTCGAGCAGCCAACCCGGGGGCGGGCCGGACACCCATTGCCCCTCTATTCGGCCTTGCTCCAGGTGGGGTTTGGCCGCCGCGGCGTCGCCGCCAACGGCCGGACGCTCTTACCGTCCGATTTCACCCTTACCGCCAGTCCCCGCCTTTGCTCGAGTGAGCCACTGTCCCATCCTCAGTTCGAACTGGAGGCGGTATGTTTCTGTGCCACTTTCCGTCTTCCGACAGGATCGGAAGCCTGGGAGTTACCCAGCACCCTGTCCGGTGGAGCCCGGACTTTCCTCCCTCTCGCAAGACCGGTGTCCCGGTCCTGCGGGACGGCGACCACCCGGTCCCCCCGACTCCCGCTGGGACTTTAGCACAGGGGACAGAACGGGTCAACGGAATTTACAAAAGTAAAAAATCATCCCCGCCTTCATCTGCCACGGGGACACGATAACCGAAAAGGGGCCGCAATAGCGGTTGAAGGAGAGATTCCCTTAGAGGGCCCTATCCGGGAAAAAGCATCCTTCCGCAACTGCTGCAGGTGACCGTGTACCGGCCGGAACGAACCCGCTGCAAATGCTGGGTGGGGAGGGACATCCGGCACCCCTGGCATAAACCGCGCTCCACTTTAGCGACGGCGGTGCCTCCCTTGCTGCGGCGCAGGGTGTCGTACTTCATGACCTCGGCTTGATCAAGAGTCTGGGTCAGCTCGGTGCGCTGCGCCGCCAAGCCGGTTTCCTCCTCGGTCAGGACGGCAACTTCTTCCAGGAGTTCAGCTTGGCGCAGTTCCCAGGACTCGCGGGCCTCGGTCAATTCGTCCTGCAACGCGGAAATCCGGCGGCGGGCATCGTCCGCGCGGACGGAGAGCTCGAGAAGCTGCAAGTCCTTCTGGTCAACCTGCGCTCTCACGTTGTTGACCTCCAGCTGCAGAACTTCCAAGTCCCTGGGATTGGCCGTATCGCCAAACAACTGGGTTTCCAGGTGGCTAACACGCTCCCGGAGGGTTTCCGCCTCCAGCTGGTGGTTCCGATGGGCGGCCTGGACTTCCTCCAGCTTCGCCTGCTCTTCTTCAATACCCTGCTCGATCTTGCCAAGGGTCAACCTGGTTTCCAACTCTTCTTCGGCCCGGGCTTTCCGGCTCCGCACACTGTCCAGAGCCAAGTCCAATTCCTGAAGGGAAAACAGCTGCCGCATCAACGTCATAGCGATTGATTACCTAAGTTTTCGTTGTGTCAGGTTCATCGATTTCCGATTCTAGGCAGGCAATGAATTCTTGTCAACGCGGGACGGACAGCCCCGGCCCGCTCCCGGAGACCTTACCAAACCGGCGGGAGTTCTGTATATTCCGCACATTCCCCCGCAGGCGCGCTGATTCCCGAAGATCGACCACGGCTCCACAGAGGACGAGGACCATTGATGCGCATTGTTCATACATCCGATCTTCATCTGGGGGTGGAAAACTACGGCGTCATAGACCCGGCCACGGGACTGTCCACACGGCTGTTGGACTTCCTGGGGGCGCTGGATGAAGTGGTGGAATTCGCCCTGCATAACCGGGCGGACCTCGTGCTGTTCGCTGGAGACATCTACAAGGGAAGGGACCCCTCGCAGACACACCAGCGGGAGTTCGCCCGGAGGCTGAGAACCCTCTCGGAGGCGGGGATACCCACGTTCCTGCTAATCGGCAATCACGACCTTCCCAACGCGGCCAGCAGGGCGACTGCGGTCGAGATATTTCCGGTCCTCGACGTTCCAAACGTGTATGTAGGGGACAGGCTGGAGACAACCACCGTCGCCACCCGCAGCGGTCCGCTCCAAATAGTGGCCGTTCCCTGGCCGCGGCGAGGCGCGATCCTGAGCAGGGAGGAAACCCGGGGCCTGTCTATAGACGAAGTCCGGGAGATGCTGGAGGACAGGTTGACCCGGGCCATCTATGACCGGGTCGACGACCTTGACCCGATGGTACCGGCAATCCTCACGGCCCATGCCACCATGAATGGGGCCGTTGTGGGTACGGAGCGGTCCATGATGCTTGGCCAGGACCACACGTTGCTGGTCAGCACCGTTCACCGGCCACAACTGGAATACGTGGCGCTGGGGCATATCCACAAGTACCAGGTGTTGAGACGGGACCCACCCATGGTGGTCTATTCGGGGAGCCTGCAACGAGTCGATTTCAGCGAGGAAGGAGACCAGAAGGGGTTTTGTGTGATTGACCTGGACCCGGATCTCCCCCAAGGAGAGAGGGTGGTTGACTTCCAGTTCCACGATGTCCAGGCACGGAAATTCGCAACGGTCGATGTGAAAATTGAGCAAGGAGACCCGGACCCTACGGCAACGGCTCTCCGAAGGATCGAGTCCGGCAGCACGGACGATGCGGTGGTGCGGGTGCGAATCTCGCTGCCGCCGGAAGCTGCGCCGATGCTAAGGGAACATGAACTGCGCCAAGCCCTGGCAGAAGCCCACTTCATCGCGGCCATCAACCGGGAGGTGACGGGGGAGAGAAGGACGAGGCTGGCCGGAAACGAGGCTGAAGGCCTCCAACCCATGCAGGCGTTGAGGCTGTTCCTGGAGAACAGGAATGTTGGTGAGGAGCGGGAGAGGGAGCTGCTAGAGTACGCCCAGGGGTTGGTGGAAGAGGAGTGAGGCGCCCGAAGGAAGAGACCGCCGGGGGTTATGACGGGGTGGCGTCGAGGCCGTGCATGCGGAGGACTTCAGTGCCGTGGAGATAGACGTTCACGATGTCCTGCTTGGACTTTTCGGTGTTGTACAGGACCATGATCCGGACACAGCGGGAGAGACTGCCCGGGACGGGGATTTCGGTGGCGCACATGAGGGCGGTGTTGTTCCAGCCCAACTGGCGGGCCGCGGCGGCAGGGTAAGCCGCGTTCAGGTCCGGGGTAACAGTGAAGTAAACCGCCGCGACGTTGTCCTCCTCCAAACTGTTGGCTTGGATGACATCCGTGAGCAATTCCCGGGTAGCGGCGTAGATGGCGACGTCGGTGTTCTCGTCCGCTCTTGTCGCCCCTCTGATTCCGACACAAGCTGCCATCGTTGATCGGCGCCTCCCAATAGAACTGGCGTTATCCGGCACTGCCGCCCGCACACACTCAAACCTGCCATCATTCCCGGCCAGCCAACTCCCGGCACAACTCGACGGCCCGGGATACCAAGTGTTCCCGGGGGGATTCTAGCATCACCCGAACAAGGGCGCTACCGACCGCGGCGGCGTCAGCGTGGCGGCAGACGGCTTCAACATGCTCACGGCGGGAGATGCCGAACCCCACGGCCAGGGGAACCGGGGAATAGGAGCGGACCCGGTCGAGCAACTCGAAACTCCGGGCGGACACCTGGTCGCGCTCGCCGGTAACCCCGGTCAAACTCACGCAGTAGATGAACCCGGTGGCACTGCGGGAGGAGTCTTCGACAGTGGCTTCGGTGCTGGTGGGGGCAAGGAGAGGGACGAGGTGGATGCCTTCGGGCCGGCACACCTCTTCCAACGGACGGATCTCGCTAATGGGGAGGTCCACTCCAATCAACCCATCCACGCCGGCCGCGGAGGCGTCAGAAGCGAAACGGCCGATTCCATAGCTCAGGATGAGGTTGTAGTAGGTCATGAGGACCAGGGGAGTGTCAGGCACCTTGTCCCGCAAATCGGATACCAACTCCAAGCAATCGGGAGGGGTTACGCCCCGTTCCAAGGCCAGGAAGGTGGACTCCTGGATTACGGGGCCGTCGGCCAGCGGGTCGCTGAAGGGAATGCTCAACTCAATGGCGTCGGCACCGGCCTCGACGAGGGCAGGGACCAACTCGCGGGTCGCATCCCAATCCGGGTAGCCGGGGGTAAGAAACAAAATCAACCCAGGCCGGTCTTCGTCCCGGATTCTCTGAAAGGTCTCTTTGATGCGGTCTCGTTTAAACAATTGGCCTGCTTCCCAAAACCAATCGGGCCAGTATCGGAGTCTGAACGGCTGCCTTTCTGGCCGGCGCGTTCCCGTGATGTATATGGCACGGGAGATGGTGGCGCCAATGTAAACGACGGCGTTGACGTTGTCTACTGCAACCAAACCGTGGCCGACAGGGCGATGCCGTTCTGGGCTGCGTGGGCCGCTACCGCGGGCCAGAGAGAGCGGGTCTGCCGGTAGAGCCATGCCAGCAAAAGCCCGGTAACAAATATGGGGAGCAACACGCCAGGGTCTGCATGGAAGAGGCTGAACACGACCGCGCTGGCGAGGGAAGCCCAAACAAACCCGAAACGTTCCGCCAATCCGCCGAAGACGAATCCACGGAAGAACACCTCCTCGGTGAGGGGGGTCCAGAACGCCAAGGCGGCAATGGTCAGGAGCGCGGCCGGGCCGGGAAGGACCAACTCGAGAGGGATGTCCGGCGGTACCAGTAGGGCAAGGTCCAGGGTGGTGACAACCCAGGAGTAGGCGGCAGTGAACCCCAGGCTGCCGCCCAATGCCAAAGCGGCATAGGAAAAGGCACGGACCGGCGAGGGCACAGAGGCGGAGAGTCCCAAGGGACGAAGGGCAAACCCATGCCCCGCCCCGGCAATTAACCCGGAAACTCCCAGCATCACCAACCCGAGGGCAAGGCTGCCCAAGACCGCCCCCCACGCGAGATTGTCTTCACCCAGGACGAGAACGATAACCGCCGCGATAGACAGGCCGGCAACCAACACCACGAACAATCCGATCCCCAACCACATCAAGCCCCAAGCGACACCACTCCCCGGGCCGGGAGGGCCACCCGGGCGGGCGGACTGTGGGGAGCCGCACATTGGGCAGTAACTCGACCGGGATGGGATGGATGTCTGGCAGTATGAGCAAATCACGGCATCATCTTCTCCGGTGAGGCGGGCATGGACCGACGCGGAGCGGCGGAGTCTTCCGAGTATATCAATTGAGACGGAGGCATAAGGCGGATGGGGGGCGAAAGGAGGGATGGGCATAGGCATATCATCGTTCAGCAATTATTGAAATTAACATGTACATATAGCAAGCTGCGGCATCTGCATGGTGGTGTTTTCCGGGTGGAGTAACCCTTGGGAGGCAAAAGGCCGACTGGAGGGGAGGATTCCGGTTTAGGTGGTTTGGTTCAATGAGGACGGCGGTCCCTGCCTGCGCGGGGAGGACGTTTCTGAGCGGGCGTGATGGGATGGCTTACAGGGAAGACGAGTGGTGGGCATGGCTGGTCTTGCATAATCCCCGGTGGTTCCTGGGAAGGCTGATGGGTCCCTGCCTCCGCAGGGACGACGGGGAAGAGGGTTTGCTCAGTCTGCCTTTCCTGACGCGACGGTTTACGGGGGTGTGGGTTCCTGCCTTCGCGGGAACGACGGGGGGAGCCAGGGAGGCGGGGGCGGTTGCGATGATTTGAAGGGTCGGCAATAATTGAATGAGAGGGCGCCGATCCTGCAGGGGCACCCTTCCGGCAAAGGGTATAGTACGGCGTTGATGCGGAGGAACGATGGCCGAACCGAACCAGCTTACCTGGGAAACGTTCCTGTACCTAGCGGGAGAGGCGGGACTGAATACCGAGGACCCCCACATGGAAGAGCTGTTCCCTTATGTTGAGAATGCGCTCCGGGGACTCGCCACGCTGCGGGAGATGGACACCAGCAACGCGGAACCGGACATGGCGTTCATTCCAGACAGGGAGGGGTGAGGGATATGGGCGGCCTTGAAATTTGCTACGCCAGCGCGGGGCAACTAGCGCCCCTGATTCAAAAGCGGGAAATTTCCCCGGTGGAAGTGATTGACGCCCACCTGGAACGTATCGGCGCCACCGAAGGCGTCCTGAACTCGTTCATAACGCTGCTGGCGGAGGAGGCCAGGGCGTCGGCCAGAAGGGCGGAGGCGGAGATCCAGAGGGGCAGCTACCGGGGGCCGCTGCATGGCGTCCCAGTTGGGTTGAAGGACCTGTACAACACGGCCGGGGTCAGGACAACTTCCGGTTCCCGAATTTTCGACAACTACCTGCCGGAGCGGGACTGCACCGTGGCAACCAGGTTTCACCAGGCGGGAGCGATCCTGCTGGGCAAGCTGAACATGCATCCGTTCGCTTACGGACCCACCGGGGAAAACGCGGACTACGGGCACATGCACAATCCCTGGAACCCGGAGCTGATCACCGGGGGGTCGAGCGGCGGCTCGGGGTCGGCGCCCGCCGCGGGACAATGCACCATAGCAATGGGAAGCGATACGGGAGGGTCGGTCAGGATTCCGGCGGCCCTGTGCGGGATCGTCGGACTCAAGCCCACCTACGGGCTGGTCAGCCGGTCCGGGTTGACCCCGCTGTCGTGGAGCATGGATCATCCCGGCCCGATGGTGAGGACGGTGGAAGACGCCGCACTGGTGATGAACACGGTGGCGGGATATGACCCGGAAGATCCCGGATCGGCCAGGGTTGAGGTACCCGACTACACGGCGGCCCTAACCGGGAACATCGAGGGCCTGCGGATTGGCGTTCCCAGGGAGTATTTCACCGCTCCCCTGGACCCCGGGGTGGGACAGGCGGTCCGGGAAGCGGTCGGGATGCTGGAAGAGCTGGGAGCGACGGTCTCGGAAGTTGATTTTCCCATGTTCGAGTATGCCCAGGCGGTTTCCGGAACGGTGTTGATGTCGGAGGCCTCGGCCTGCCACCGGGACCTGCTGAAACGGGACGCGGACAAAATCTACCCGCCGGTGCGTCTGCGGCTGGAGGCGGGGCTGTTCGTGTCAGCGGCGGACTATCTCAAGGCGCAACAGGGAAGGTCGGAGTTCAACCGGGCAGTCCAGCAGCTGTTCGAGACGGTGGACCTGCTGGCGGGCCCCACGGAGCCGGTGACGGCACCCCGAATCCTGGCCCAGGAGGTCCAGGCCGGTGAGGTGTCCATCGGCACAACGGCGGCGTTGACCCAGTACACCCGGCCGTACAACATCACCGGGTCGCCGGCAATCTCGGTGCCCTGCGGATTTTCCCAGGACGGGCTGCCAATCGGGCTGCAACTGGCGGGACGGGCATTTGACGAAGCGACGGTGTTGAGAGCGGCGCACGCCTACGAGCAGGCGACGGACTGGCGCCGGAGAAGGCCGCCGATTTAGGGAAGGGACTGTCAAGAAGACCAGGGAAGCAGCGGGGACCGGCAAGTTGGGTGAATTAACCACCGTAACCTTCGATTTATGGCAGACGCTTTTGCTGGACACGCCGGAGCGCGGGCGCACGAGGAGCGAAATGCGCCTGACGGGGACGGATGCTGCCCTCCGCCGGGTTGGGGAATCTCACGGCCTTGACCGGATTCGGCAGGCATACCAGGACTGCATCCTCTATTGCAGGCAAGTCAGGGAACAGCACCTGGACCTGAGCTTCCCGGAGCAGGTGTCGAGGTTCATCCGCGGCATCGACGAGGGACTGCCGGACCGGCTGGATGAGGATGTCATCCGGGAGATACAGCATGTCTATTCCGACGCCTTCCTGGACCTGCCGCCCCAGCCTCACCCGGCCGCCCGGGACGTTCTCGCCGGCCTGAAGGAACGGGGGTTTCGCATGGGCTTGATCTCCAACACGGCGATGACGCCGGGGGTGACGTTCCGGGAGTTCCTGCGGCAACACGGAATGTTCGAATTCTTCGACGTCCTGACATTTTCGGACGAACTGCAACAGTGCAAGCCGGGGGCTATCCCCTTCACCTCGACCCTGGAACAACTGGATGCAGCGCCCGGGGAGTCGGCGCATATCGGGGACCAATTCGTCCATGACATCTTCGGGGCCAAGAAGGTGGGGATGCGGGCAGTTTGGATAGAGGGATTCTCGGAAAGGCCCGATGAGGTCCCCCCGGAATGCGATCCCGATGCGGCGGTGTCCAACCTGTCCGAGGTGCCGGCCGTTATCCTGAACCTGGCCCGGAGCGGGAAAGCGGCTACCTGACGACGGGCCCCAGTCAGGCTGGCAGAGGGGGTCGAACCGGGAGGGATTATCCCTGCGCAGGCATGGTATTGCTCCCGTTTTCCGGCGGGACCGGGTCGGCGGATTTGCTTGACAACCCCATGGGCGGCGGATAATCTGAATTGAGTACGAAGGGATTGAACGCGTCCTGATACGGGCGTTCAAATGACGTTTACCGGTGGGGTTGCTGCCCAAGAGTAGGCAGTTGCTATTCACCGGACCGATACGGGCGCCAGGTCCGAGTGAGGACGGGAATGGCTGACTTGAATCAGCTGTGCGAAGAGATACTGGCGCACCGGTCTTTGATTGTCGCCAGCAACCGGGGCCCGGTGGAATTCCATGTTTCCCCGGAAGGCCGTCCCGAACCGCGCCGCGGCAGCGGAAACATCGTCACCGCCCTGAACGTGCTCGCACAGACCGCTCCGTTCACCTGGATATCCAGCGCCATGGGGGAGGGAGACCGGGCGGTTTCCAATAATGGAACGGGGCCAAAGATCAAGTCACCGCTGCCCAACCACAAGATCGACCTGCGCTACGTGGTGACGCCACGCCGGGTGTATCACAAGTACTACAACGTGGTGTGTAACCCGCTGCTGTGGTTCCTGCAGCACTATATGTGGAACCCTCCTTACAACCCGACGGTGGACGCAAGCGTTCACAATGCCTGGGAGACGGGGTATGTTCCAGTAAACCAGGCTTTCGCCAAGCAGGTGGTCGACGAAGCCAAGGAGAGCGGCAAACCGGCGGTGGTGGTCGTTCAAGACTATCACATGTACCTTCTGCCGGAGATGGTCCGGAAGGAACTTCCCGGGGCGTTGATCCACCACTACGTGCACATTCCCTGGCCGACCCCCCGGTACTGGCAGATGGTGCCGAGATTCATGGTGCGAAGCGTCTGCGCGGCGCTTTGCCATGCGGATATGGTGGGTTTTCAAACCCCCCAGGACCGGCAGAGTTTCCTCGATTCGGTTGAGGAGTTCCTTCCAGCGGCGGAGGTAGACCGGTCCAGGAACGAAGTCCTGGTCGGAGACCAACGCACCCGGGTAGGGGTTTATCCCACGTCGATAAACGTGGAGGAAGTGCGGCGCATCGCCAGCTCTCCCAGGGCTACGGAATACGAAGCGCGGCTGCGGCCCTACCTGAACGAGGCAACGATTGTCCGCATTGACCGGGCGGAGCCAAACAAGAACGTAATCAGGGGGTTCCGGGCTTACGATCTGCTTCTTTCCCGCCACCCGGAGCTGCATGGGAAGGTGACTTTCTGGGCCTTCCTGGTGCCGTCCCGAACGCACATCCGGCAGTACCAGAGGTACATGGAGGAGATCGAAGGCCTGATCAACCAGGTCAACCACAACCACGGAACGCAGGACTGGCAGCCGATCCGGCCGTTCATGGAGAACAACTACACCCAGGCCATCGCCGGGATGAAGCTGTACGACGTGCTGCTGGTGAATCCGATCATCGACGGGATGAACCTGGTGGCCAAGGAAGGGCCGGTGGTAAACACCAGGGATGGGGTGGTTGTCCTGTCGGAGACTAGCGGGGCCTATAACGAGATGGCCGGGGAGGCGCTGGCGGTGGCGCCAACGGACGTGGAAGGGACGACAGACGCCCTTTACAAGGCGATTACTATGTCTTCCGAGGAGAGGCGGGTCCGGGCGGCGGCGCTGTCCAAGAAGGTGCAGGAAGGGGACATCCGGCATTGGCTGACGCGGCAACTGGAAGACATTGGGAGCTTGCTCTAGCGGCTTGAGAGCGGCAGCGGGATGAGACTTCCCGGGAGATGCCGACTCCCTGCAGGGGAACAGTGGTCGCCATTGGAAAGCAAATGGGGAAACCGGAGGGGGCCATCACGTCCGAGGCAATGTCCCTCAACGGGTCCGCGTTTCGTTGGAGGGCGGGATGAAAAGGAGGGCGACTTCCCATGGATGATATGTTCAAGGGATACCTTCCCGAGGGGGAGCATCCTGATATACAGATATACATCTTTCCCCATCTGAGGGAATTCCTAGTCATTGATTTGAGGATGGGAACTCCCGAGGTGACCCTCCTGGAAAGCGGGGAGGTGTTCGGAGAGCCCTTCTACGAAACGCTGGAGCAGGAGTTTTCGTTCACGGTCCGCCAGGAGAACCAGTTTCCCTTCGCGCACCTGATGAACCTGCCCTTGCGGCTGGAGGAGACGATCCGGGCAGTGGCCATGAACTGCATTCTGGACCGTCTGGGGATTGACTACGGGGATGAAGAGGAGGTCCCGTCGATTGTGGTGTTCGTAATCAGCGGGGGCGCCCTGGCCATGCACTCCGAGAAGCTGATCGATTCCGTCCGAGAATTGCTCGGAACCTTTCCCGACCAGCCGAAGATGGAGGAATGGAAGGACATCCTGCTGCGGCTGGTGCGGCAGGAAAACCAGGCGTTGCAGGAAGTCAACCAACTGGAACTATCGGAAGCGCTGGCCAGTGAATCCCCGGACTACTTCAGCTTGTGGGAGAACCGGAACTGATCCGGCGTCCTGTCCACCCGACGGGAATCATCACTGGTCCCTCAAAGAGCAGCAGCGACCAATTCTTGCCAGGACGTCGAAGAAGTTAAGGACATGCCAACGGAACGCACCGGGCTGGCCTTCAGCAGCCGCCAGGATTCAACCGATGAGGAATTGATTTCGGTAGCGCAAAGGGCGGATGCCCTAGGCTACGACACTTTTTTCACGGGAGAATCCTGGGGTAGGGACGCCTTCACCATCCTGACGATGCTGGCCTGTCATACCGAAAGGCTCCGCTTGGGAACGGGGATTGTCACCGTGTTCAGCCGGACGCCGGCGATGATTGCGCAGAGCATCGCGTCCCTGGACCAGATATCCAAAGGGCGAGCAACGCTGGGACTGGGCACCAGCGGGCGGATAGTCATCGAGGACTGGCACGGCGTAGGATTCAAGCGCCCTCTGCAACGGACCCGGGAGTATATCGAGATCATTCAGCAGGCCCTGGCCGGTTCGCGAGTCAACCACCAGGGCGAGATCTTCCAACTGGTCCGTTTCCGCATGGCGACCTCGCCGGTGCAGGAAAATGTCCCGATCTACCTGGCCAGCCTGGGGCCCCGTAACCTGGCATTGACCGGGCAACTGGCCGACGGCTGGCTGCCGGTATGGACGCACCGGGGCCATCTGCCGGATATGAAGGGGATGGTCGGCGATGCGGCGGAACGGTCCGGCCGGTCGGTCGACCAGATCACCGTCGCCCCGCAAATCCTCTGCTACGCCACCGATGACCCCGAGGAACTGGCCCGGGCCGAGGCCAATGTCCGGGGGCACATGGCCTATTACGTCGGAGGAATGGGGACGTACTACTTCAACCTGTTCTGCCGCTATGGATACGAATCTGAGGCCGGAGCCATCAGGGCGGCATGGGCAGAGGGGGACAGGGCCAGGGCCGCCTCCCTGATAACGGAGGACATGCTGGACAACATCGCCGTTCTAGGGGACGCTTCCGCCTGCCAACGAAAGCTGCAGGGATTCCGGGATGCAGGGGCGGATATGCCAGTGGTGGCTTTTCCCCACGGATCATCCGACAGCGCCATCATGCAGACGCTAGAGGCCCTAGCGCCGGGTTCCGGCGGAGCTTAACGGAACCAAGCCCGGTGAAGATAGGCGTCATATCCGACACTCATTCCGCCGGCAGCGGGCGGGATCTGCCCGAGCCTGTGCTGCGCGGTCTACGAGACGCTGACCTGATCCTCCATTGCGGCGACCTGGAATGCCTGGGTGTCCTGGATTACCTGGAAACCATTGCTCCGGTGCTGGCGGTCCGGGGTTATGAGGACCCCACGGAAACGGGGGACCGGCTGGCCTTTACGACCCGTGTGGTAACCGTGGAGGGGGTCAACATAGGGATGATCCATGACATCCAATGGCCTTCGACCGGGATTGCAACGAGCGGAGACGGCACGATGCTGGCCTTTCCCGGAGGGAACGTCGCCGCCCGGCTGGAGAAGAGGTTCGGGGAGCGGGTGGATGTCCTGTTGTTCGGGGACACCCACGAGGAGCTTATCTGCCAATACGACGGGGTCCTGTTCCTAAACCCGGGGAGTCCCACATATCCGGGCCGGCGCCATTCCCCGGGATCCCCGGGGACGTTGGGGATGCTGGAGATTGACGAGGGAGCGGTGTACCCGCAGATCATACAACTGGCCTGAAGGGAAACGTTCGTTCCTCAACCTCACCGGCAAACGGCACAAAGAGAGACGGCCCGCAATTCAGCGGGCCGTCGTGGTTTTAGCTCCGGGCGGGTTGCTAACCGAGCAGGAGGTCGATCAACGGGGTGACTGCGACGAAGGCGGGGGCGAAAACGAGGGATACGATGGCCATGAGCTTGAGCAGGATGTTCAAGGAAGGCCCGGAAGTGTCCTTGAAGGGGTCACCGACGACATCGCCCTCGACGGCAGCCTTGTGAGCGTCCGAGCCTTTGCCGCCGAAGTTGCCCAGCTCGACGTATTTCTTGGCGTTGTCCCAGGCCCCGCCGGCGCTGGCCATCATGATGGCCAGCATGAACCCGGAAGCGACCGCTCCGATGAGCATTCCCGCCAGGGCAGCCTCGCCGAGGATGAACCCGGTCGCGATGGGAGCGAGAACCGCCATGATGCCGGGGACGACCATCTCGCGCAAGGCACTACGGGTGCTGATGTCCACGCACCGGGCGGAATCGGGCTGGGCGGTCCCTTCCATCAAACCGGGGATTTCCCGGAACTGACGGCGGACTTCATCTACTATTCCCTGGGCGGCCCGGCCCACCGCCTGCATGGTTAGAGCCGAGAAAATGAAGGGCAACATGGCTCCGATGACAAGGCCCACCAGGATTTGCGGGCGGAGGAGGTTGATGCCCTCGCCTCCGGCCGCCAGTCTGCCATCAGCATCGAGGGTAATCAGATCAGCATTAACCGAGTAGGCAGCCAGCAACGCGAGGGCGGTCAACGCGGCGGAGCCGATGGCGAAACCCTTGCCGGTGGCAGCCGTGGTGTTGCCCAAGGCGTCGAGGGCGTCGGTCCTTTCCCGCACCTGGGGTTCCAGATTGGCCTGTTCCGCGATGCCGCCGGCGTTGTCAGCCACCGGGCCGTAGGCGTCGGTGGCAAGGGTGATTCCGAGGGTGGAAAGAAGACCGACCCCAGCCAGGGCAACCCCGTAGAACCCGGCAAACCAATAGGCCAGGAGTATGGCGACGGACACGCAGACGACGGGGATGAGGGTGCTCATCATTCCGGTGGCTATTCCGCTGATGATGACGGTGGCTGCGCCGGTCTGGGATGACTGGGAGACCTTCCGCGTCGGATTGTAGCTGTAAGAGGTGTAATACTCCGTAGCGAGGCCGATGATGGTTCCGGCCAGCAGGCCGGCCACGACGCATCCGAACCACCACCAGTTGTTGGTCAGGGTGATGGTCAGGATGGCGGCAAACACTATGAGCAGGGCGCCCGCCGCGAATATACCGTAGCGCAGGGACCACAATAGCCGCTCGAAATCGGCTTGTTCGCCGCTCCGCACGATGAAGGTGCCCAGGATGGCGGCCAAGATGCCAACCCCGGCCAGCAGCATGGGGAAGACTGCGGCGTCGCCAAATACCTGGAAGGCGGTGGCGCTGGCCGCCGCCAGGGCAACGGTGGAGATTATGCTGCCCACGTAGGACTCGAAAAGGTCAGCGCCCATGCCCGCCACGTCGCCGACGTTGTCGCCGACGTTGTCGGCAATTACCCCGGGGTTGCGGGGGTCATCTTCGGGGATTCCGGCTTCAACCTTCCCGACGAGGTCGGATCCGACGTCGGCGGCCTTGGTGAAGATGCCTCCACCGACGCGGGCGAAGAGGGCGATGGAGCTGGCCCCGAATCCGAAGCCCGCGACGACGCTGATGTCCTGGAAGATGACGTAGAGGATGGTGACTCCCAGCAGACCTATGCCGACGACGGTGACGCCCATCACCGTGCCGCTGGAGAAGGCGACCCGCAGGGCAGGGTTCAGCCCGGTCATGGCAGCAGCGGCGGTGCGGACGTTAGCACGCACCGCGATGTTCATTCCAATGAAACCCGCGCTGGCGGAACAGATGGTGCCGACGACGTAGGAAATGGCGGTCGCCGGGACCGCAAAGCCGCTGTCGAAAACGGTGTAGTCCAGGATAGCCAGGACCACGGCGACGACGACGGCAAAGGGCAACAGCGAGGTGTATTCACGTCGGAGGAAGGCTCCGGCTCCCTGCTTGATGGCTTCACCGATGGAGGTCATCGTCTCGTTACCTGGGTCGGCCTTCAAGACCCGCATGGCCGTGATGGCGGCGAAGGCCAAGGCCAGCGCACCGCCGACCAAGGCTACGATGATGGAAATCATGGGTACCTCTCAGGGTTAAGAAAAGGCCCGGTTCAGGGGCCGGTTTTGGGGCGTGGGGAACGTATCATAAAGAATTTTCGGGTGTCAAGCTGAAAATGTCCCGTCCAAATAAGCAATGGAGGCGACGAAAAACGGACATTCATTCGATCAAAATTAACTATAGCCCCGGACAGCGGCTGCGTCCCGCGGGGAGTCCAGAAGCGTTATACTCCGGCCGCTTGATTCTCAGCCGTTTCCACAGATGTGATAGAGTCGTTCCTGAGACGGAAGGAGGCGACCGATATGGACGCGAGCAAATTGTTCGACCTGGAAGGCAAGGTAGCCATCGTAACGGGAGGGAACGGCGGGCTGGGACTGGCAATGGCGACCGGGCTGGCCGCGGCAGGCGCCGACATAGTGGTGGCAGCCCGTAACCCGGACAAGACCGCATCGGCACTGGCCCAAATCGAAGCGGAGGGTTCCCGGGCCATAGGGATTCCGGTGGACGTGACTCGCGAATCCGAGATTGACGCGATGGTGGCCCAGACCCTGGAAGCCTTCGGGCACATCGACATCCTGATCAACAACGCCGGGGTTACGATGCGGAAGGAGCCACAGGACCTGTCCGCCGACGAGTGGGACCACGTGCTGGACGTCAACCTGCGGGCAGCGTTCCTGGCTGCCAAAGCGGTGTATCCGGCAATGAAAGCCCAGGGAAGAGGAAAGCTGATCAACATCGGGTCGATGTTTTCCATCTTCGGCGGCGGGGGAAGCGGAGCGCCCTACTCCTCCAGCAAGGGAGGGGTCGTACAGTTGTCCAAGAGCCTGGCCGTAGCCTGGGCCAAGGACAACATCCAGTCGAACGCCATCCTGCCGGGGTGGTTCATGACTGAGCTCACCGAGGCGGTCCCAGCAACGCAGCCGGAGCGTTACGACCTAATCTGCCGGCGCATTCCCACCGGCCGCTGGGGCGACCCGGAGGAATTGCAGGGCACCGCCGTCTTCCTGGCCAGCTCCGCTTCGGATTACGTCACCGGGGCGGTCATAACCGTGGACGGTGGTTACTCCGTTATGTAACTCCGGAGAAGGTCGCCGGCGGGGTTCAGCCCAGTTGATCCAGGGCCTGACGGGAGAGCATCATCTTTACCGGGCTGATGGGGCGGAAGGTCCGAGACACGCGGATGTCCCCGGCCAAACTGCACAGGGTGTAGGCGTCGTAGGGAGCCATGCCCTTCTCCTCGACGAGAAAGTCGACCATGTCCCGGACGGCCTGCTTCATGGCCGGCCCCAACTCTTCTCCGTGGGAAAGGACGACGTAGTGGTCGGGGGTTATGGCCCGAGGCCCGGAAATGTTCATCCCTTTTTCGACCGTGACGCGGATGTGCGTGTCCGAGGAACATTCGGCACCGGTGCCGGCAACGGCGCCATCTCCGACGACGGCATGGCAGTCTCCCATGGCAAGCATTCCGCCGGGAACGAAGACGGGCAGGAACAGGGTGCTGCCTTCGACCAGCTCCTTCATGTCGATATCGCCACCGTAGGGGCCGCTGTCGCTGGCAGTGCTCTGGCGGTAGGTGGGAGTTGTAGCCACCAATCCCATGGACGGGCGCAGGGGGAGTTTGAGGCCGCTGGGCAGGATGATGTTCCCGTCTTCAAGGCGCATTACGGTCGGGTAAGCCTCGGTAAATTCTTCCTCGAGGAACCCCCGGCCGGGCATGATCATGTGGGCCGGGTCCTCCTTGGGGACGATGCTCAGGAACTCGACACGCAAGGCATCACCGGGTTCGGCCCCGTTGACGTGGATGGGACCGATGGCGGGACCCTTCAATGACTTTTCCTCGAGGACCTGGGGGTCGCGGACGCCTTCGAAGGCGTCCCAGGTCTCAACCATGAGCTCTTCCCCGGAGTCGATGGTGACGGCGGGGGGAGTGCCCGGCTCCAGAAAGTAGATTATGTTGTCGCGGGTCAACTTCTGCATGGAGCGTTCTCCTTAACTCTTGGAGGTTATGTTCCGTTCCGCGTTGGGATGGTTGGCGTCAGCCCGAGGGAACTTGAGCAGCCATGGGCAGGTTCACCTGCCGGGTCCGGACGCCCGAATCCGGGTCCAGGTCGGCGACCGTGACATTGACGGAGTCGTTGCTCTGCAAAGCCCCCAAAGGCGACCCGGAGTAAACGGCGGTTGTCCCACCTTGGGAAACGTCCACATGACGCTCCCAGTGACCTAAGGCGAGGTAGTGGCAGGGGGCAGCGGCGACTTCCGACGGCATGATGGGGGCGGAGCGTCGGTCGGTATCGTAGTCGAAATGGTAGTGGCCGTGGGCCAAAGCAACCAACCACCGATCCGGGTCCTTAGCAGGCATCCCGAGCAACGGCCGGAACTCCGGGGTGTGGCAAAACATGGCGCGTCCCCAGACGTCGAGGGTCAAGCCGGGGAAGGTAAGCCGTTCCCCGTCTTCCCGGGAAAGGATGTGCAGGTTGGGAGGACTGTGGGAAAAGGGCTCTCTCAGATAGAGGGAGTACTCTCCATACAGGTCGTGGTTTCCGGGAAGGACGATGGCCGGGACGCTGGCTTTTGCTATCTGTTCCAGGAAGTACACCAAGGTCGCATCGGATACGCGGGCGTGGTCGAAGACGTCGCCGACGAGGAGCAGGGCGTCCCCTCCCAGAGAGGGAACGCTGGCAACGACGGTAGCCAGAGCGCGTTCGGCCAGGTCGGCGCTCCATTCGTCCCCAAGGTGGGTGTCGGAGGTATGGATCAGGCGGATGGATTTCCGGTTGGTCAAGACAATCTCCCACTAAGCTGGGCTTGGACAGTCAACAAAGGGCCTCAACTCCCCGGAACGGAGAGGGACGCCCCGAACGCGGAGGGCGAAACGGTCATGGAGCCGCAGCGCCGTTAAGAGGGCCTATGACGGCGGCTTTCTCAAGGCGGGCGATTTCGGCGGACGCGTAGCCCAATTCCTCCAACACTTCCCGGTTGTGCTGTCCGAGTAGGGGCGGGTGGTGACGCACGGACGGCGGCGTTTCAGTCAACTTCAGGGGGGAACCAGGCACCCGCAGGTCGGGGACGTTGGGATGGGTAATGTCGGCAATCATCCCCCTGGCCAACACCTGACGATCCGCGACGACATCGGAGACCCTGTTGATGGGGCCACAGGGCACACCGGCTTCGGTGATCACCTCGACCCAGTGGGCGACGGTGTCCGCCTGGAAAATTTCGCTGAGGACACGGACGCACTCCGAGCGGTGGGCGACGCGATCGTCGTTGGTGAGGAAGCGGGGGTCTTCCAGCAGTTCAGGACGGCCAATGCCGTTGCAGAACCGGGTCCACAAGCCCTGGTTGGCGACACCCACAATGAAGAAGCCGTCGGAGGCGGGAAAGCTCTGGTAGGGGACCAGGCTGGGGTGACCGGAACCCATCCGCTGGGGTTCGTTGCCGGTGGCCAGGTACGCGGCCGCATGGTAGCTCAGCGCCGCAACCTGGCCGTCCAGAAGGGCGGCTTCAATCCATTGGCCCTGGCCGGTCTGCTGCCGGTGGTACAGGGCCGTCATGATGGAGCCGAAGGCCATCATGCCGGTGAAGAGGTCGACCAGGGAGAAGCCCACCCGCATGGGCATTCCGTCCGGGTCGCCGGTGAGGTTCATCAGGCCGCTGTAAGCCTGGATCAGCAGGTCATAACCGGGTTTTTGGGCCATGGGCCCGGTCCGGCCGTAGCCGGATATGGAGCAGTAGATGATGTCAGGCTTGATCTTGCTGATGTCCTCGTAGCCCAGTCCCATCCGGTCCAGTGCCCCAGCGCGGAAGCTCTCGGTCATGACGTCGGCCCGGGCAGCGAGGGCGTGGATAATCTCCACGCCCTCTTTCTCCTTGAGGTTGACCGAAACGCTGCGCTTGTTGCGGTTGAAGGAGACGAACTGGGTGCTTTCCCCGTTCCAGAAAGGCGTCCAACCCCTGGTCTCGTCGCCCCGTTCGGGCTCCTCGATCTTGACGACATCGGCGCCCATATCTCCCAACATCATGGTGCAGAAGGGACCCGCAAGAGTACGGGTGAGGTCTACTACCCTTATGTTCTCCAACGCCGAAGTCATTTTCTACTCTCGGAAACGGTGGTACGACACGAAATTCCTGCATTCCCTTATGGGAAGGCATTGGGGATTATAGCACGGCAAATGGCGATGGATTCGGGGAGGCGAGGAAATGTTGACCGACGTAACTGCCGGTGCTAGGTTGGCCTGGAGTGAAATCCGCAGGCCCTTATGGAGACAGGAATGAGGCAACGGGAGGCCCGGGGCATTCTGGTGCTCGGGGGCATCAACATGGACCTGGTGACAGTTTCCGACCGCTTTCCCAGCCCTGGGGAAACGGTGGTGGGCGACCGCTTCCTCACCTACCCCGGCGGGAAAGGGGCCAACCAGGCGGTGGCAGCCGCCCGGATGGGCGGACAGGTGTTCATGGTGGGCAGGGTGGGAACCGACGCCTTCGGAGGGCAACTGCTGGAAGCGTTGGAAAACAGCGGAGTGGACGTTTCTGGGGTCGGCCGATCCGACACCAGCTCGGGGATTGCCGTGATAAACGTAGACTCTTCCGGCCAGAACCAGATTGTCCAGGTGCTAGGCGCGAACGACACCTGCGGGGAGGAGGAATACCAACAAGTGGAACGGCTGCTTCCCTACTGTTCCACGGTGCTGCTGCAACTGGAAGTGTCCATGGCCCTGTCGATGCGGGTAGCCGAAACCGCCGCAGACCAGCGCAAGAGAGTAATCCTGGACCCGGGCCCAGTGCGGCAGATGCCGGATGGTTTCCTGTCGCGCTGCACCATCGCGACACCAAACGAGACAGAGGCAGAGGCGCTGGCCGGGTTTCCCGTCAACGATCGGCGATCAGCTGCCGATGCCGCGGCGGCCCTCCTGGACCGGGGAGTCCACTGCGCCATCATCACCCTCGGGGAACAAGGAGCCTACGCCGCCACCGAGGCGGGTTCCAACTTCCAGCCGGCCTTTCCCGTTTCCGCCGTGGACTCGGTTGGAGCAGGGGACGCGTTCAACGGAGGGCTGGCGGTGGCGTTGACCGAAGGCAGGGAACTGTGGGAGGCCATGAAAGTAGCCTCAGCCGTGGGTGGCCTATCGGTCACCAGGACCGGCGCCCAGGAAGCGATGCCGACCCGGGACGAGGTTGATGATTTCCTGCAAAGGCACGAAGGCTGAAGGTGCGACAGCCAAGGCGACGGGTCAAAAGGAAGGGCCCGGTTCTCCGGCGGAACCGCGGGTTGCGGGGAAACGGCTGATGGTTTCCCGAGCGGCTCTCTGTGGACGGAGACTGCCGAACCGGCGGGACAACCAAATAACCCCAACGGTCCCGATGACATCCAGAATCAAGGCTGCGGTCAACCAGGCGTAGTACATGCCGCCGGTCCCTCCAGTTCCACCACCCCACAGCGCTCCGGTCACCAGGAATCCGACGCCTATGGCGATCAGCATGGCCACGCTCCGGCAGGCCCAAACCCAGGTCCGTCGGGAAGGAAAGGTGGCGAGGAAGGCCACGTGGGAGGCGGTAACCGCGACAATGGCTGCCGTAGTGGCCAGCCTCCAGGCGACACCTCCCGGCTCCGAGGAGCCCCAAACCAGGGCCAAAGCCAGCAACGCCGCGGCACACGAGATGGCAAACCCGACCGGGAAGAGGTATGGGAGCCGCCACTGGGAAAAACGGACCGTGGTGAGAAGGCCGGCCGAGCCAAAGAGAGCCCCCACGACGGCGGACCACATGATTCTCTGCTGGAACTCGCCCAAGCCTCCGAAGACCAGACCCCCGAAGCCGGTCCCAACCAGGGCAGACACGGAAACCAGGACTATCCCCAGCAGAGCTGTCCGCAAATTGCCGCCTCCCGCGTTGTGCGCAAACATCGGTATCAAGGTACCCCAATCCTTGGCCGCGTCCCAAGAGCAGGCCCGGCCGGAAAACGGGGATTTTGGCAAACTCAAGGGTGCGTGTTAAGCTCAACGCCCATGCAGCCAGGAGACCGCTATTGCCCGAATTGCGCCGGGACCCTGCAGGTGCGGGAGTCCGGCGGGACCGACCGCCCCGTTTGTCCTGAATGCGGCAGAGTGGCCTATTTCGACCCCAAAATTGCCGCGACGGCGGTGGTGGAGCGGGAGGGCCGGGTGCTCTTGATCAAGCGGGGAAACCAACCCGGCTACGGCCAGTGGAGCATGCCGGGGGGATATGTCGACCGGGGGGAGGTGGTGGAGGAAGCCGCTGCGCGGGAAGTCTGGGAAGAAACGGGGCTCCGGGTGGAAATCAACGGGCTGATCGGTCTTTTTTCCGAACGGGAGCATCCCGTCATCGTCGCCGCCTTCGCCGCCCGGGAAGCCGGCGGGGAACTGGCTGCCGGGGAAGAAGCCCTGGACATAGGATTCTTCTCCCTGGATGCACTTCCTGACCTAGCTTTTCCCCGCGACCGGCTCATCCTGCAACGTTGGGCGGAAGGGAGCCGCCCAGGTTGACCCGACCCCTCCCGATGGGGCGTGGCAAGGGCCGGTGACGATGGTCAACGCATGGCTCCAGAATCTTTCCCAATCCGCCCTCAACCTGGTTTTTCCACTGGAATGCGCCGGTTGCGAGGAGGAGGGGGAAGTGCTGTGCCCGAATTGCGTTTCCACCCTGGCCAGGCTTGAACACCCGTATTGCCCGTTGTGCGCTGATCCCAAGTTCAACGGGCCGTGTCCCCGGTGCGTTGCCATCGGGCCGGTTATCGACGGGGTTCGGGCTCCCTTCCTGCTGGAAGAACCGCTGCGGAAGCTGGTCCACCGTTTCAAGTACCAGCACATGCGGGCTGCGGCGCCCGCACTGGGAGAACTGCTAGCCGACTACATAGCCAAGTGGCCGGAGAACCAACTGATCTTGGTCCCAGTGCCGCTGCATCCTAGGCGAATGCGAGGCCGGGGTTATAACCAAGCGGCCCTGCTGGCCCGGGAGTTGTCCAACCGGACCGGACTGCCGGTGAACGAGGGGCTGTTGCGGAGGCTGGAAGACTCTCGCCCCCAGGTTGAGTCGGCGAACAGCGAAGAACGGGTCCGAAACGTGGCGCGGGCATTTGGAGCCACGGCGGATGCAGCGGGTTCGAGGGTGCTGCTGCTGGACGACGTTATCACCACAGGCAGCACCCTTTTCGCCTGCGCGGCCGCCCTCAAAGAGGCCGGAGCCGTGAAGGTATGGGGACTGGCCCTGGCCAAAGAGGCTCCTCGTGCCCGCCGGGGCGTCCGGAGCAGCTAGGGCCTTACCCAGGTTTCCGACCAGGCGAGGCAGGCGGAACTGCTCTGCTTGTCGCCCCGGGCTTCGGGGAGAGGGCGGCCCGCCGCAACCACGCCGTTGAAGGAAATCTGGGCCTGGCGGGCCGGAATGAAGCAGCTGTAGACGCCGTGGGGGCGGCCAGGGACGCTGCCAGCCTCGACGCGGAGCATGAAGGGTTCGCCGAAGTCGTGCCATGTCAGAAGGATGGTGTCCTCTTCCGACTCCACCTTTTCCGTCCAGAACGAGCGTCCGTCCCCGGACTTGGAGAACTCGGCGTCGACGACGGGAAGGGACTGGTCCGCGAACTCGGGGAAGAGGAGGGACTCGATCTCTTCCTGGAGCCAGCGGGCCAGGGCGATGTTGTCGGAGTAGACCAGCACCTGGTCCTCAAGCATGTCGCTCTTCATGTAGAGGACGTGGCCGGGACCAGCGGGAGAGTAGAGCACCCTCCAATGGCTGACCCGGGTGAGCATTGGCCCGCCTTCCTCGGCGTGCAGCCGGATGAAGGAGTTTTCGCCGGTGAGGCGAACCTGGTTGGGGTCGGTGGGGTTGGTGGTCATCAGCATTTTCTCCTGGAACGCACGTTGGGCTGAAACAAGCGGGCCGCCGGTGATGAAGAACCGGCGGCCCGTGTTGTGTGTGCCCGGGGTTGGCGGGTTAGTCCTTGGCGGGGAACCAGTCCTGTTTCCAGGGGAAGTCGCCGTTGGCGTCGTCGAAGGCCGGCTGTCCAGCTTCCACCCGGTCGCGGTAGGGGCTGGTGATGGGCTCGCGGTAGGGGTAGATGCCGCCCTCGTAGGCCCCGGGGCCGGTCTTGAAGTGACGGGCCTGTTCCAGAGTCTCCACGAAGGGCATGTTCATGTCGTAGAGCTTGTCGGGAGTCTTGGGCCGGGGGCCGGCCTTGGAGACGTGGCCGTAGAGTTCCCGCCCTATGATGCGTTCGGCCATCCAGACGCAGTCGATGAGCCGGTCAATATCGACGCCGGTGGGGATGCCCATATCCTCCATCATGTGGAGAAGGTCCTCGGTGGGGGCCATTCCAGTGGCGCGGCCGTTGCCGCAGTAGGGGCAGCCGCCGTATCCGCCTATGGTGCCGTCCAGTTCGAGTGTGTCTTCGGGGCCGAGGGTCCGGAGAGCGGCGTAGGCGGAGGGGAGGGCCATGTTGCGGCCGTTGTGGAGGTGCAGGCGGAAGTGGTTAATTTCCGGCCAGCGCTCCTTGACCCGGTACAAGCTCTCTTCAACCTTGTCGGGGCGGCAGTGGCTCATGGGGTCGCCCATGGAGCAACTGACGACGTTGATGCCGACCTCGTCCCACATCCCGTGCTGCTTCTCGAACAGGGTCATGAGGCTGTCGACGGGGAACTCCCCGAGGAAGTTGGAGCCCCAACTGGCGTTGCAGCCGATGCCAGCTTCCCTGATGTTGAGTTCCTGAGCCTGGGCCACGATCTGGGGCCAGCGCTCCATTTCCTGCATCTGGGTACGGTTGGTGTTGCGGCGGGTGAAGACATCGCACATGTGGCAGTTGAGGCGGGGGAAGCCGTCCCGCTCGATGGTCAGAGGGGGAGAGTAGGCACGGGCGCGCTCGACGCCGCGGGCATTGAGAGCCAAAGCGGTATAGGTGACTCCGGGCTGGGGGGTGAACCGACTGACAATCTCGTCGATGCGCTCCATCTGGGGAGTCCACTTGGGGCTGACAAAGGAGCCAACGACGATCTGCTGAAGGCCGGTTTCGGAAAGGGCGTCGAGGAGCTCTATCTTATCGTCGACGGCGATGTTGGAGTCCTCGATCTGCATGCCTTCACGCATGCCTTCTTCCTTGTAGTGGACCGTAGGCCAGCGGTTCATAAGCTTCTCCTTGGAGGTATGTTTCGTGCGGTTACACAGGGGCGGGGAAACGCGGGCAACGCCCAACGCGCGGCCGTTTTCCTGCGGCCGATTGCCGGGATTTTATGAGTGTGCCCAAAGGGTTGTCAAGGAACAGCCGGGGCCAGGCGGCGCAATCGCATTCGAGAGATACCACCATGCGGGTGCCGCAGGTTGACACCCATATACCATATTATCAAATATTTCCTTGAGTAAGTTGTCGACTATCCATTCCTCACTTTATCCAGTGGGCGGCTGTATCGTGAACGTCAATAGGTCTTCGAGAACCCAAATACGATTGTCCTGAGGGTCCGGCGAACCATTCTTGCCCGGAGCAAAGGTTGGGACTAAGATACCGTTAATCCGAATGGCAGCAATCCGAAGGATAGTCCTTCTCATTAACCGGATTTTTGGCGGAGGAACGAATGCCTGAAACGGATATTAACGGGTACCGGATGTATTACGAGACCCACGGCAGCGGTCAGCCCTTTGTGATGATCCACGGAGGACTGGGCGGGGGAGAGGGGTGCGCGGGCTTTGTCGAGCACCACGCCACGGCCCTGTCCCCGGACTACCGGCTGATCCTCTACGACCGGCGGGCGGCAGGGAAGTCCGGCAATCCTGCTGGCGGTTACTCCATCGAGGATTACGCGCGGGACCTGCGGGGCCTGTTGGAGCACCTGGGGGTGACGCACGCGCATATCCTGGGGTCGTCGGCGGGGGGCCCCATCGCGCTGCGGTTCGCGCTGGAACACCCGGAGATGACCGACACGTTGATCCTCATCAACACGATGTCCTACGTGCAGGAGTCGGAGCGGGCGGTCCGCCAACGGGAGCTGGACCAGATGCGGTCCGACGAAGCGGCCAAGGGACGGGAAGCGTCGATAGCTGGGGCGCTGGAAGCGCGGTGGCCGGGGATAAGGGAGACGGAGCCAGACCGGTTCCAGCGGCTCTACAAGCTGAACCTGGAAAGGTACGACGGAATAGCCCAGACGATGCAGAGCTACCTAGACATCAGGGACAGCCTGGAGTCCCACCTGGCAGAGCTGACAATGCCCACGCTGGTGGTGCATGGCGACGAGGACTCGAGGATTCCGGTAGAGTGCGGGCGGCAGCTGCACCAGGCCATCGCGGGGTCGGAGTGGTTCATGGTCCCGGGGGCTGAGCACGGGCTGATGGGGAATGAACCGGCGTTGATGCGGAAGGTCATCCTGGAGTTTCTTTCCCGCCGGGCCACACCGGCGGAGGCCGCCGCAGACTAATCGCAGAAAGCATCGGGGAACGGAGGTAGGTCATGCCAACCGCAGGAATAGACCACATAGCGATGCCCACCGCCAACGCTGAGCGGCTCATCGCGTTCTACAAGAAGCTGGGTTTTCAATTCAATAATGAAGAAGAGTGGCGGTCGGGACAGACGCCGACTTTCTCGATACAGGTGGGGGACTCGAAGATCAACGTTCACCCAGAGGGGCACACGGCGTCGCTGCGGGGCCCGACGGCGGTTCCAGGCTGCACTGACATCTGCTTCGTGTGGGACGGGACGGTGGAGGAATGCCAGGAAATGCTGGCCGAAGCGGGGGTGGAAGTAATCCGGGGGCCGGTGCAGCGGGCAGGGGGTAGAGGACGGGGCACGACGCCATCCCTGAGCCTGTACCTGCGGGACCCGGATGAGAACCTGCTGGAGTTCATGACGTATAACGTTTGACGCGGGGGAGGGAGAGTCCCTAAGCAACTATCTCAGAACCGACCTTGAATTACGCGGTTGCCTGCCGGGGCGATACTGCATTAGCCTGTCACCCCCATCCTAACCTTCCCCCATCAAGGGGGAAGGGACCTTGAGATAGTTTCCAAGCGTCTTGGCAAAGATGACGGCCCGCTCATGTAGCGGACCGTTTCGGGTTGGCGCAAGGGCCGGGGCTACACGTCGTTGCCCAGTCGCACTATTTCGTCGAACTCTTCCCTGGCGACGGGCTGGACGGAAAGGCGCATCCCGCGGCGCACCAGGAGCATCCCGTCGAGCTTGGGGTTCTGCTTTATCTCCTGGAGGGTCACGGGACGGGCCAGGCGTTCTCCAGCCTTGATGTCCACCATGAGCCAAGTGGGGTTGTCCGGGTTGCTCTTGGCGTCGTAGTACCGGGCCGAGGGGTCCCAGGCGGTGGGGTCGGGGTAGGCCTCTTTGCAGATGTATGCGATTCCCACCACGGCCGTCGGCTTGGCGTTGCTGTGGTAGAAGAGGACGGCGTCTCCCACCTTCATGTCGTCGCGCATGAAGTTGCGGGCCTGGTAGTTGCGGACGCCGTCCCACTCGGCGACCTGGTCTTCCTCGCCGCAGAGGTCGTCGAAGGAGTAGTTGCCGGGTTCGGACTTGAAGAGCCAGTATTTCCGCTCTGCCATCGCGCCCTCGCTAACCAATAGGGGTATCCTGGTTCCGGCCCTAAAGGGCGATGTCGCCCCGCTCACCTGTGCGGATGCGGATGGCGTCTGAAACCGGAATGATGAAGATCTTGCCATCCCCGATGTTACCGGTACGCCCTGACTCGATGATTATGTCAATGGAGCGTTCGACATCGGAGTCCGCAACGACCATTTCCAGCTTGACCTTGGGGAGCATGTCCACGACGTAGGAACCGACGCCGCGGGGCCCGCCGATTTCGATGCCCCGCTGGGCACCGCGCCCGGTGACCTGGGTCACGTTGATTCCGACCAACCCGGCGTCGGCCAGGGCATCTTTAACGTGGTTGAGCCTGTCGGGCCTGATGATTGCTTCTACCTTTTGCATAACCGCCTCCCGTCTCTTGCCATCAATTATAACCCAAAGTGGAATACAGGCTGCCACCTTGAAGCCTTCGATAATGAGACCATCCGGCCACGGTTGGGAGTTCCTTACGGGAAGAATTTACCGGGGTCTGGATTCCCGCCTCCGCGGGAATGACGGGAAAGTATGCGCGGGGGTTACGACAGAGCAGGCGCCGGGTGACCCCTCGCCGACGCGGGGGCAGGCCGTTTCTACGAGGAAGTGACGGAAAAATGTATTTGACGATACTCCCTAGCGCCGGATATTGATGCCGGCCGCCTCCCGGTCGAAGCAACCCTGGATGAGGTCTTCGCGTTCCTGGCGGAGGACGTCTTTGCGGACGCGGAGGCTGGGAGTACGGGGAAATTCGTCCCGCATCTCGACGTAGCGGGGCACCTTGAAGTAGGCCAGCCGGTCCGCGCACCAGAGGACGACCTCCTCCGGGCGGACGGGGGCGCCGGGGCGGGGAAGGACGTAGGCCTTCACTTCGTCCTCTCCCAGCTCGGAGGGGACGGCGATGACCGCGCAGTCCAGCACATTGGGGTGATCCTTGATAGCATCCTCCACCTGCTGGGAGGATATGTTCTCACCCCGGCGGCGGATGACGTCCTTCTTGCGGTCCACGAAGTAGAGGAAGCCATCGTCGTCCAGCCAGCCGAGGTCGCCGGTGTAGAGCCAACCATCGCGCAGGGCATCATCGGTCTGCTCCTGATTGCGCCAGTATCCAAGCATGGTGGCGGGGTTCCTGATGGTGATCTCACCGACGGTGTTGGGGCCAGCCGGGTTTCCGGCGTCGTCGGAGATCCTGATTTCGTTGACGAAGGAAGGATCGGGATGCTGACGGGGCAGGCCGGAGGAATTGGCGCGACGGCGGTCTCCGATTCTCTCGATGGTGCCGTAGCAGGTCTCGGTCATCCCGAAGCCGACGATGATGTCCGTGCCGAAACGTTCCTGAAAATCGTCGAGGAACTCCGGAGCGAGGGCCGGGGATCCGTAGAAAAGGCGGACATGGTTGTCCCGGTCCGATTCGGACTCGGGGTTCTTGGCGAGGACGGGCATCATCATTCCGATGAAGTTGACGACGGTGGCATCGGCCGCCCGCACCTGATCCCAGAAGCGGGAGGCGCTGAACCGGTCCGCAACGACGAGGCTCGCGCCGGCGGCCAGGGTTCCCATGGTGGAGTAGTACTGGGCGTTGGCGTGGAAGTAGGGCAGGCAGGTGAAGAAACGATCTTCGGCGGTGGCCTGGGTCCAGTGGGCGAACCCCTGTCCCGCGGCGACGTACATCTGGTGAGTGACCTGGACACCCTTGGGGTTGCCGGTGGTGCCGGAGGTGTAGACGAGCATGGAGATGTCCAGAGAGGATACCCGGGGCAGGTCCCGGACAGGTTCCGCAGCGGCCAACTCGTCCGAGAAACTGTCCCATTCGGCGGGGCCGGAGGGACTCACGTCTGCCGAGGCGTCGTCCACGAGGAGCCTGGCCCGGACGCTGGGGGCAAGCTGGGCGGCAGCTTCAGCCACGTCGACGAGAGAGGGGTGGGAGACGAGTCCGGCGGCTTCGGAGTTGTTGAGGATGTAGGCGGTCTCGTCGCGCTTGTAGGCGGTGTTGACTGGGACGGCGATGGCGCCGATGGCGGACAACCCAAACCAGCAATAGAGGAACTCGGGGCAGTTGGGCAGGAAGAGGCAAACCCGGTCGCCGGTGTCGATGCCGAGGTCCCGGAACATTCCGGCGGTGCGGAGGGCCCGCTCTTGGAACTGGCCGTAAGTGATGTTGTGTCCGGCGATTTCGACGAAGGTCTTGTCGGGCTGGCGCTGGACGGCCAGGCCCATGAACTCTCCCAGGGACCACTCCCAGGAACGGCGCCCGGGAGGGGGTTGCATTCCCACTATTCCGCTCATAACTCCACCGCCCGATTCCGGCCAGATGCGGCACGAAAGGGTTCCGCAACAAGCCGCTGATTTGGGCCTTCAGGGTTTCAAGCTAACATGGGGGGTTGGCCGGGTCAATGGCGGGGGCCGGCGCGGCAAGGCCGGTTTCGTCGACAACTATTGGAGAACCAATCTTGCCACTTCAAAACCAAATACGATCCTGTTAGGTCTGCAGTGGTGGAGGGGTTATTGGCCGCGACTTGCCCGGAGCTTACGATTCAACATTTCCAAGCCCTCCATTACGTACTGTTCTTCGGCAGCACGTTTGGCGGCTTCCTTCTTGGAACGGTCCGCGGCCTCCGCTTCTAGTCTGGCCATTTCGTCCTCACGCTGTGTGGCCCGTGTCGCCGCCTCACGTTCTCGCCTAGGAGTATCACAAGTGAAACAAATTGGGAAGCGAGGTTCGGTTTTTGGAATCGACCTACTACAGTTGGAACACTGTCCCCAAGATTGCCGTCGGATAATGTCCGACAATTCCTCTGGTAGTTGGCCTAAACGGTAGGTTGCTAGTCTGCGCCACTCCTCTGCTGTTCCGATGCAATTAGCAGAGCGGAAAGCCAGCAAACGTAGTGGTTCCCCTGGATATGCCGCCGAACCGGGGGCTCCCACTGGCAACAATAAATCTGCGCCCTGGCCCCATTCTCCTGAGTCGAAAGCGTTCGCAACCTCTAGCAACCGCATTGCAGTGGCATCCTCTGCTGGTTCGTTACGGTTGCCGTTGTAAGTGTCAGGGTCTTCAAGTTTCGCGACCCTTTGACTCCATACCATTGCCCGAAATGCGGCGTCGCAGTACGGCATAAACAAAATAACCGGGTCCGCGTCGTCGTCAGGAGTCCATTCCCGCAGGTCGCCACCTGCCAACTCCCCGGGCGTTCTCCACTGGCCGTCGCTGTATGATGCAGCGCAATGGATGCAGTAGGCATAATGGGGGTCATCACTCCAATCCCTGAATTCAAACCAACTGATGGTGTTTTCGTGGAAGTACCCTGAACACCCATCGCACTTTCGCGGTTCCCAAGGGGATTCCGTTTCGTTGCCCGCCAATTGGGTATAAAAAGACCAACACTCCGGCGAACAAAGCCAGGCAGGGGGCTCGTTCCGCCAGGAAAGCGGCAGTAGCCGGTAATATGCAAATCCGAGGAGGTCCTGTGATGCGAGTTTCTCAACGGAAGGCGGGGAAGAGCATATTATCTCAACGACCCCCATAAGCTGGCCGCAGGAGTCAAATGCTGCTACGTCTGCCCTAAACCTCCCTTGGTCATGACGAACTTCGGTCTTAACGTCGGCTGCCACAGGAAATCGGGCTTCGGACTTGCACCCGGCGCAAGTGAATCCCGGGATTTGTTGCCATTCGGTTGCTATCCGGTCTCTCTCAAGATCGTGATTGCTTATGACCATTCCTTCATACCTCGACCGTTTGCTTGACCTTCATACCTTACGCGGGTCTCGTTGACAACCCAACCCTCCAAACTTACACTGCGGGCCACTTGGAGCGCCCCCATTCCCGAACAGATTGTCCAGCTAGAATGCCCACTTCCATTGATCCGCAACGGTTGAAGCTGTCCGACGATGGACTGTCGGGAGCGCTGGTAGGGTTTCAGTGCCTGGACTGCGGGGTGTGCGTGTTCGGGCCGGCCACATTCTGCCAGTCGTGCACTTCGGACAACCTGTCTCCGATGGAGTTCGGGACGAAAGGGACGCTGTTCAGCTACACGGTGGTGCGGGTGCCGCCGTCGGGGTGGACGGGCCCGGTCCCCTACGTACTGGGAGAAGTCGAGCTGGCGGAAGGCCCTCACGTGCTGGCCGAAGTGGTAGATGCGGACATCCCGTCCCTGAAGGTGGGGATGGGCACGGAGCTGGCGGTGGCGACCGTCCCAGAGCACCCGAAGGGGGACGGCATGGCGGCGTACAAGTGGCGGCCCACAGCCTGAATCCCGCCCCCGTGAGCCGGGTTCCGGCCGCGTGGGGCAGAGAGGTTTCCTAATGAGCCAATTCCGTCCCGGAAGGGATGTCATGGTCGTGGGCGTGGGGCTGCATCCTTTCGGAAGGTTTCCCAGCGAGGACCTGGCGTCGATGGCCGTGGTGTCGGTGGTGGATGCCCTGAAGGATGCGGGGGTGGGGTGGAAGGACATTCCGGTGGCCTACTTCGGGCACGTCTACTACCACGGGATGTCGGTGGGGGAGACGGCCTTGGCCAAGCTGGGGCTGACCGGGGTTCCCATCATCAACGTGGAGAACGCCTGCTCCAGCGGGTCGACCGCCTTCTGGCAAGCCTACTGGGGGATAACCTCTGGGATGTTCGACATGGTGCTGGCCTTCGGGGCGGAGAAGGTCCCCGGCGGCCCGGTGACGGTCACGTCGGAGGAAAGCCCGGACCGGTATATCGGGGCGGACCACATGATGGCCGGCTACGCCCTGCGGATGCGGCGGTACATGGAGGAGACGGGGGCTCCGGCCAATGCTTTCGCCGAGGTTTCGGTGAAGGCCCGGCAGAACGCTTCGATGAATCCCTACGCCCACCGGAAGCAGACCTACACGGTGGACGAAGTCCTGGAATCGCGGCTGATTGCCGATCCGTTGACCCTGTACCAGTGCTGTCCCACCAGCGAGGGGGCAGCGGCGGCGGTGCTGTGCGCGCGGGAAGAGCTGGCGGCATACGGGCTGGATGAGAGCAGGGCAATCCGGGTGGCGGCCGCGAGCCTGACCTCCGGGAGCTACAACGGGCGGGGGAGCGACCATTCCGCCTTCAGCCCATACCGCACCGAGCCAGCGGCGCTCCAAGCCTACGAGATGAGCGGGCTGGGGCCGCAGGACGTGGACCTGGTGCAGGTCCACGACGCAGCGACGATAGGGGAGCTACAACAGTTGGAAGCCCTGCACCTGGTCCCCTGGGGCGAGGGGTGGCGGGCGACTCTGGACGGGGAGACGTCGCTATCGGGCCGGATCCCGACAAACACCGACGGGGGACTGCTGGCAATGGGCCATCCCTTCGGGGCCACCGGAATCCGTATGGTCCACGAGACGGTTACCCAGCTAAGGGGAGAGGCGGGGCCGAGGCAGGTCTCCGACGCCCGGGTGGGACTGGCCCAGTGCTCGGGGGCCGGCGACGTGACGACGGTGCATATCCTGACCAAATAGCACGGCCCGCGGCCCACAAAACCGGGCCCGGAGTCCAACACCTATGCCCACATACATCATCCTGGCAGCTATGAAGGGCCGGTTCGTCTCGGACCACGGGAACTTCTACGACAACTTCCAGATGATGGGTTACGTGGACGCCCAGGACTCCCGGACGGCGGTGACCCAGTTTTTCGACCAGTCGCCGTTTCCAATCCAGTGGCGGGACGTGGACTACCTCTGGGCGGAGGAGTTGACGGCCCATCCCCAAAACGGGCACCACGGCGACTATGACCGGGTCTACGTAGAACAGCTGCGGGAACGGTGGGGCCGGCCCAGCGATTAGCATGAGGCCGGGCGGCACGGCGGTGAAGACCTATTGCCTGAAGGGAAGGTGTCGTCCGAGGGTTGAGGGACTACCGAATAGCGGTGGTAAGTGTGCGGATGCGCACAACGACGATGTTGCACGACCCTTCACCCCCATCCTAGCCTTCCCCCATCAAGGGGGAAGGGACTGTGGCCCTTTCCCGAGTAGGAAGTTCTGCGATGTAAAGGCCCGTCCATCGGGGGGAAGGGACTTGATAGGATGGTTTCTAAGCGGTCCCGGCGTGTTCCCGAAGTTGGCCGAAATCGGCCTTGAAGCCCTCCACCAGGGCGCGGCGGTCAGTGCCGTGTAGGATGAACCGGGCTCCCTGGCTGATCCAGTACCTGGAGAGGTCCGGGGTCTGGTGATGCACCAGGACCGGCACGCCGTGGGATTCGGAAACGTCAATTACCTTCTTGACGGTGGTCTTGTAGGCCTCCTCGTCGTACATGTCGGGAACGCCGAGCTGGATGCTCATGTCGTTAGGCCCGACGAATATGCCGTCTATCCCGGGCACGGCGAGAAACTGCTCCAGTCTCTCGACGGCAATCAGGCTCTCCACGCCGATGATGGCGACGTTGTTCCGGTTGCGGTCTTCGAGGTAGCGCCTGGTTTCCTCGCTGGCGATGCCGCCGCCGTCGATGACGCGCCGGGCGGCCTCACCCTTCAGGGGCCGGAGCTTGGCTGCCTCGACCACGCTCTTGACCTGCTCGACGGTCTCGCAGTAGGGGGCCAGCACTCCCTGGGCGCCGGCGTCGAGGGCCATGGTAACGTAGTGGGAGTCGGGAATCGGGATGCGGACGATGGGCACGACGCCGGTGGTGTTGAACATGGCCAGGAAATCGCCCAACTCGCCGCGGCTGCGGGAGTTGTGCTCGGTGTCAATGACCACGTAGTCCAGCCCCACGCCGTCCATGAAGGGGATCCACTTGGGATTGCGGGCGACGCTAATCATGGTCCCGAAGACCCGGCCTCCCGACTGCAACACCTGCTTCAGTTCTGCACCGTTCATGCTGGCAATCTGTCCTTTCGATAGTTGTGGGCCCGGAGGGCGGCGCAAGTATATCACCCGGCGGTTAGGGGGGTGAAGGAAGGAAAGAGGCCGAAGGAGCGCCGGCCGGTCTGGGAGGATGTTGTTATACTCCCTCAGACAACCCGCGATTTCCGGCGGGACCAGCGTCGGACGGAGGGTCTTGAACACAGTGATGTTGATTGACCGGCAAGCGGCATGGGATGAGATCGCGGCACAGCTTTCGGAACTATCCGAAGCCTCCGAACTGGCCGAACTGGCGGTGGACCTGGAGTCCAACAGCCTGCACGCCTACCGGGAACGGGTCTGCCTAATCCAACTGGCAACCGGCCGGGAGTGCTTTGTCCTGGACCCACTGGCGGTGGAGGACCTGAGCGCCCTGGGGACGATCCTGGCAAATCCTGGGATTACCAAAGACGGGCACGGCTGCGATTACGACGTGCGCTCACTGGACCGGGACTACGGGTTCGGATTCCGCAACCTGTTCGACACGCAGATCGCCGCCCGTTTCCTTGGGTCGAACACCCCCAATCTGGGGTCGGTGCTGGAAAATTACCTGGGGGTGGCGATCCGGAAAAGCAGGGAAATGCAGCGGTCGGACTGGGGGCAGCGCCCGCTTTCCGCATCGGCGCTAGAGTACGCTTCCAACGACGTTCTGCACCTGGTGCGGCTGGCGCAAACCCTCCGGGAGCGCCTGAAGGAGTTGGAGCGGCTGGACTGGGTCGAGGAGGAGTGCGAGCGATTGAGCCGGGCCAGGTATTCCCCGCCGGCGTCGGAAGGCCTGGCCTTCCTGAGAATCAAGGGCGCCGACCGGCTGGATGGGCGGGAGCTGGCCGTTCTCAAGGAGCTGCACAGCTGGCGGGAGGAGCTGGCGGAGAGGCAGGACCGCCCGCCGTTCAAGGTGGCATCCAACGGGGACATGCTGGAGGCGGCGCGGGCGGCGGCATGGCACGGAAGGGGGGGCGACGCCCTGGCCGCCACGCTGGAAGACACGGCCCCCGGGCTGCGCCGCCACCTTTCCGGCGGAGGAAGTTCCGCCCTGGTACGGGCCGCACAACGGGGACTGGAAAGCGGGCCTTTCGTGAGACCGGAACGGCCCCGCCGGGTCAACCCGTGGACGCCGGAGAGCCGCGCGCTGCTGCAAGCCTTGAAGCAGCTGCGCACGGAGATCGGCGGGGAACTTTCCCTGGACCCGTCCCTGGTATGGCCGGCGCCGAGCCTGGAACGGATGGCCCTGGACCCGGAACACTGGCGCCGGGAGACGCACGAAAACGGCGCTGCCGAGGTGCGGAACTGGCAGCGCCGGGAGTTCGGGGAGCGATGGGCGGAGGTGATGGAGACCGGGTAGGCGGCATCCGGCTGAAGCAGACCGGGGAGCGGGCCGCTTACTTATCCGTTTAAGGGGCCGGTTGAGAGCCCTGGCCGGGCTAGTGGCCGAAGGTGACGACCTGCCGGCAGAAGCGGGCGGTGTCCACCAGGTCCGGGATCACCACGTACTCGTCCACAGTGTGCATCTCGTTGGTGGACATTCCCACGACCACGTTGGCAATTCCGTTAAGGCGGAAGACGTTGCCGTCGGTGCCGCCACCGGAGGGCTTAATGTCGGGGGCCATTCCCATGTCGCCCATGACCCGGGTGGCGAGCCTGACGATGGCCTCCTCCGGGTCGAGGGTGTACATGTGGAACATGACCTCGAGGTCTTCCTCGATCCTGGCTTCCCGGTAAAGATCGCGGGCTTCCTCGATGGTTGAGAGAAGCTGCATCCTGAGGAGGTCGAAGGTCTCGGCGTTGCGGCTGCGGAACTCTCCGCCAAAGGTGGTAAGGGCGGGGACAGCGTTACGGACGGTGCCGCCGGATATCAAGCCGACGTTGAAGGTGGTCTCCTCATCCAAGCGGCCCTGGGGCAGGCGGTTGATGATGTCGGTGGCGATGCGGATGGCGGAGAGGCCCTTTTCCGGCTCGACCCCGGCGTGGGCCGCCCGACCGTGGACGGTGACGTCGAATCGCATGTAAGTGGGGCTGGAGCCGGTGATGGTGTTGACCGGGCCGTTGCCGTCAAACACGACGGCCTCGGCCCCGTGGAGCATGGACCAGTCCAGGTGGTTGGCTCCGACCAGGCCGATTTCCTCGCCGCGGGTGAACACCACCTGCACGGGACGGTGGGGGAGGTTGTCCTCGTAGATGGACTCCAGGCCTTCCATGATGGCCGCGACGCCGGCCTTGCAGTCGCCGCCGAGGATGGTGGTGCCGTCGGAGGTTATCCGGTCGCCGTTAATCTGGGGCTTGATCCCCCGGCCCGGCTCGACAGTGTCCATGTGGGCAGAGAGGAGGAGGGGGTTGTCGCCACCCTCGCTGGCTATGACGTTGCCGAAGGAGTCGCGCTCGACGGTCAGGCCGAGCTTTTCCAGGCGCGGGATGAGGTGTTGGGCGACCTCTTCCTCTTCCTCGGATGGGCTGTCGATTCGTACCAGGTCGCAAAAGGACCCGACCAACCGGTCCTGGTCAATCATGGGGTGTACCTCGGTTTGTGCAGGTTGGGGGGGAGACGATTGGGGCCATTATAGCGCAAGTCACGGTCAGGGCATTGGCGGAGACATATTTGATAATGGTACGCGGTAACTGTAATCTGGCGCTATGACGTCGGGAGAGCTGCGCCGGTGGCTCCGGGCCAGGGGTTGCACTTTTGAGAACCACAAAGGCGGCAGCGGCCACGTAACTGTCAGGCTCGGGGACCGGAAGACCCAGCTGCCGATGCACGGGAGCCGCCGGGAGTTGGGGGGCGGGGTATGGACTGATGCTTGCCTATCCTGTATCGCTGCAAGACGATGATGGGACTATTCTCGTCACTTCGACGGATTTCCCGGAACTCGCCACCTTCGGGGACGACGAACATGAGGCTTTGGAAAGGGCCTCGGACGCCCTCGAAGAAGCCATTGCCGCCCGCATCCATGACGGCGACGACATTCCCTACCCGTCAAATCAACTGGTCCGGGGCCGCAGATACGCCTCCCCGTCGATTCTTACAGGAATCAAGGCGCTGCTTTATCAGGGGATGCGTGACCGGGGGATTGGCAAGGATGATCTGGCGGCAATGATGAAATGGGACAACCAGAGGATCGAATGGCTGCTGGACGTCAACCACAACTCCGGCTGGCAACAATTGCAGTCCGCCCTAGACGCTGTGGGAGTCCGGCTTATGGCGACGGCGGCCCAGCCACCCGCTGGGGCGCTCAAGCGTGGCCGCCATACCGCTTCCCGGCCAGCATACCGTTTTCTGCGGAGCCACCCAAGACGTCAAACAGCCAGATCTGCAAGGCGTCGAGGAGTCGGCCTGGCATTCCAGGGAGCGCGAAGGAGAAGCAGGAAGGGGTTGATTTGGTAGCGCATGGGGGATTCGAACCCCCGATCTCCGCCTTGAGAGGGCGGTGTCCTGGGCCGCTAGACGAATGCGCCACCTGAAAGGGACCAGCCCACGGCCCTATTGAACGGACTGGTAGGCAAATGTTACCAGACTAGTCAAGGGGTGTAAACCGTTTATCTGGTGACGGACCGGCCTGCCTTTGCCATCGCCCCGGGTGGCGAGGGGTTGCCCTGCGGTTCCCCGCCCGCAGGGGATATAATCGGGCCATCCGGCAGCAGGGGGAGTCCCATGACTGAACAGCCTTCCCGAAGCGATTCGATGCGCGGCCCGCAGATGCAGATTCACGAGGTGCTGACCGGGCCGCCCCACGAGGGGGAGACCGGTCAGGGGCTGTTGTTCAGGACCAGCCGTGGGGACATCCCATCCATTTTCCACCCGGCCCCGGACGCCCAGCTGGCGGCGATCTACGTCTGCGGCGCCGGGGGAGGGTTCGGCGGGCCCGCCGGCGGAGTTTACGCCCGGCTGGGGGAGTCGTTGAAGGACCAGGGAATCAGCTCCCTGCGGCTGAACTACCGCCAACCCAATGTGTTCCCGGAATGCGTGCTGGACTTGCTGGCCGGGGTGATGTTCCTGCAAAAGACGGGGTACGCGCCGGTGGCGCTGGTGGGACACTCCTTTGGGGGAGCGGTGGTGGTGGCGGCAGGGGCGGCCAGCCGGCACGTTTGCGGGGTGGCCGCCCTGGCGTCACAGACCTACGGGGCGAACATGGCCGGTCTGCTCTCGCCGAAGCCGCTGCTGGTGGTGCATGGGAAGAGCGACACGCGCTTGCCCTTCAGCTGCGGCGTTCAGATTTACGACTGGGCCAACGAGCCAAAGCGCCTGGTCCTGTACGACGGGGCGGAACACCGTCTCCAAGAGTGCGGGGAGGAACTGGAATCACTGCTGGGCGAGTGGATCCCGGAGACGCTGCTGGCCGAGGTTAATCCGCAGGAGTAGAGGGCAACCCGGCCGGGTGTTCGGCTCAAGCCGCCCGGAACCCGTTGAGCCTTTAAATGGTCCGAGGAAACCCTGGGGTGACGGGGTACGTTGGGGGATTCATCCCCCAAACCCCCTTAACTTATGGGTCGTGGGGTTGAACAGGCATAGAAGATCTCATCCCCCCGATTGTCCAGTAGTTACCGGCGATGAAAAGACACTGGGGGCAATCCAGTGCCTTTTGGCTTCGTCAGCGCAGCTCCACAACCCGGTCGATGGTGGGGATGTCGGGGCGGAAGGTGGCCCGCCATGCCTCCAGGCCTTTGATCTTGGCGACGCTCCCGATCCATCCGCCCACCAGGTCGAGCACCGCCATTATTTCCTCGGGGGATGCTCCGGCGTTGTGGGCGGCGTGCATGTGGAGCTGGACGTGGGAAACCAGGTCCTGCCGGGCGACGCAGGCGACGACGATGAGCAGTTCCTTGGTCTTGCGGTCTACGAGGCCCTCTTTCAGGTAGTTGGCCTCGGTGTTGTCGTTGTGGCGGGCCAACGCGTCAGCACCGCCCAGGTGGCCCACGAAATCGTGAAGGCCAAAGCGGAATCCCCGGAGAGCGGTGGTCCGTTCGAGTTCGCGTTCCAAATCGGTTGACATTTAATGAAGCCCCCTCAAAGCGTTTTGGGCGGATGACCGGTCCGGCGGCTAACGCAGCTCGACGACACGGTCGATGGTGGGGATGTCCGGGCGGAAGGTGGCCCGCCAGGCCTCCAGGCCGTTAATCTTGGCCACATTTCCAATCCAGCCGCCGATGAGGTCTAGGACGGCCATTATCTCCTCGGGGCTGGCGCCGGCCTTGTTGGCGGCGTGCATGTGGATCTGGATGTGGGAGACGAGGTCCTGCTGGGCGACGCAGGCCACGACCAGGGCCAGCTCCTTGGTCTTGCGGTCGAGGATGGTGGTGTTGATGTAGCTGTCGGCGACGTGCTGGTTGACAGCTTTTAGGGCATCGAGATCGTACTCGGCGTAGAAATCGTGGAGTCCATAGCGGAACCCGCGCAGTTCGACGACCCGTTCCAGTTCTGCCTGTTTCTCCTGTTCGGTGGGCATTTTCAACTCCTTGTTCAGATATGATCGCAAGTTATAGTCCGGTGCCGGTATTGATTCGGCAAGTCTACTCCTAGGGGACGTTGGGGGCAAAAATCCATGACATCGCCGGCCTGGTCCGGGCCTGGTTATTCCGGGGGACCACCGGCCCAGGGTTTCAGCATGGCGTAGATGAGGTCGTTGATGGGAGTGGGGACGCCAGCCGCCAGCCCGGCCCGCACGACGGCGCCGTTGAGGGCCTCCAGTTCCAGGGGCCGCCCGGCCAGGATGTCGGAGTGCATAGAGGCGTGCATCTGCGCCAAGTTATCCTCCATGTAGCGGAGGATTCCGCCGGACACATCCGGTTCCAGGGCAATGCCGGAAGCGCGGCCCACGGCCTCAATTTCCTGGAGACAGCCGACGACGACGCTTTTCCACTCCGGGCGGGGCATTAACCCGGCCAACTCCTCGCGGGCCAGGGTCGTAGTGCCGGCCATGGTGGCGATGAACAGGAACTTGGTCCAGAGGGTCCGGTGGATGTCCTCGTTGAACCGGGCCGGGATACCCGAAGATTCCAGGGTATCCAGGATACGGCGTCCCCGTTCCGAACCGCCGCCCTGAATCTCTCCGAACTCGACGCGGACGACTGAGCCGGTCTGCCGGACGGTGCCGGGCCCGAGCAGGCCGGCCTCGATATAGGCAGCGCCGGGCATGACCCGGTCGTCCCCAAAGGCGTCGGCGGCGGCCCGGTAGCTGTCAATGCCGTTCTGCAGGCAGAGGACCGTGGTGCTGCCGGACACCATGGGAGCCATGGCCTCGACCGCCTGGGCGTTGTGGTAGGTCTTGACGGTCAGCAGGACCAGGTCTATTGCTCCGGCTTCCGCCGGGTTATCGGTGGCAGTGCAGGATACGGTACGTTCCCGGTCGTCGGAGATTATTCTCAGGCCATTGGTCCTGATCGCGTCTAAGTGAGCGCCACGGGCAATGAGGGTGACGTCGTTACCCCCGAGAGAGAGCATACCGCCGAAATATCCGCCGATGCTGCCCGCACCCATTACCGCGATACGCATATCATCCTCCCAGGTTTCAGATGCCTTTGCCAAGCCCAGCTTACCAGATGCAACCGGCACGAGGTCCCGGGACACAAGCGCTTGACGCTCCGGGCGCCAGTCCTTATTCTCACTGGAGATTGCAGGCAGCCTGCTTCAACCAACTCCCCGGGAGATAGACATGACCCAACCCGCTCCGAGAATCACTCCGCCGGTGCCGCAGCCCGAGTCGGACTTTTACTGGGAAAAGTGCAAGGAGGGCGAGCTGTGGCTGCGCCACTGCCGGTCCTGCGACCGCACCTATTTCTATCCCAGGGACATCTGCCCGCTGTGCTTCTCGCGGGACACGGACTGGGTGAAGACCGACGGGAAGGCCACCGTCCATACCTTCGCGATTGTCCACCGGGCGCCGATTCCAGCTTTCCGGGACAAGGCCCCATACGTGGTGGCAGTGGTGGAGTTCGCGAGCGGTGGGCGGATGGCGACCAACTTGGTGGAGGTGGAGGCCGACCCATCAGTAGTGAAGTGCGGGATGGAGGTTGAGGTGGTCTTCGAGGAGCTTGACGAGAACATCTCCCTTCCGTATTTCCGGCCGGTCTCCTAGACGGGCCGTTTCCCCACAGGCCAGACGGGTTTGACCGCCAGCAGTTCCGGGCCTCTTTCCGGCAAGGTTGCCATTGTCACCGGCGGGAGCCGGGGGATCGGGCGCGCCATCAGCCGGGGACTGGCAAAGGAAGGTTGCCGGGTGGTCGTCACATCCCGCACGGAAAGCGATGCCGCGGTTGAGCCCCGGTTCCAGAGGTACGCATCCGGGACGATTCACGACACCGTGGCGGCCATCCGGCAGGACGGAGGCGACGCCCACAGCATCAGGTGCGACCTGACGGAGGACCGGGACATCCAGAACCTGGTCCGGGAGGCTGTGGACCGCTACGGGCGGATCGACATCCTGGTTTCCAACGCGGGGATCGACTGCGAGGCCCCGGTGCCGGAGCTGGACCTGGACCTGCTGGACCGCTGCCTGGCGACCAATGTGCGAGCCCCGCTGGTGCTCTGCAAGTTCGTTCTCCCGGTAATGATGGCGCAGGGGTCGGGAGGGTCTATTTTCGCCGTAACGTCAGGGGCGGCCCGCGGGTACCGGCCGGGCCGTGTGGGGTATTCGATGAGCAAGGCTGCCCTGGACAGGATGTTTCTCAACCTGGCCGAGGAGGTCCGGCCGCATAACATTGCGGTGAACGTGTTCAGCCCGGGGCGGATCGACACCTGGATGAATCGCAACGGGGACTGGCCCGGAACGGCCCACATTCCGATGGTGCAGCCGGAGGAGGTGATTCCTGCCGCGGTCTGGCTGGGGCAGCAGGACGCCGGGACCTTCACCGGACACCTGGTGGAAAGGGCTGAGTTCGGGCGGACGTGGGGGCCAATCGAGGCAGCCCCCTAGCCGGGTTCGCGTCTACGCCTCCGCGGCGAGGTCTCCGGAACAACACTACCGCAATTGCCGGGCAAGTAATATACTCCCGGTGCCGCACCATCAGCGCAATAGACGCACGAAAGGAGTTTGCTTTATGACCACACAAAGCGAGGACCCCCGACTGGAAGTCGCCCCGAAGATGGCTGAACTGAGCGCCAACGTCCTGTTCGGGGACGTTTGGGAGCGCCCCGGCCTTTCCAAGAGGGACCGCAGCCTGATTACGGTAGCGTCCCTGGTGGCCTTGTACCGCACCGAGCAGCTGCGGGGGCACATCGGGCGGGCGTTGGACAACGGCGTAACCAAGGAAGAGATCGGCGAAGTCATCACCCACATGGCTTTCTACGGCGGCTGGCCCACGGCGGCCAACGCGGTGAGGGTGGCGAAAGAGGTCTTTGACTCCCGGGGCTAACAGCAGAGGCACATGACCGAGGGACAACCGGATTCAAGGGTACACCCGGGTTATGTCGCTCCAACAGGCTGGAAGCGGGAAGCAAGCTGCAACGACAGGGAAACGCGCCGCCGTGGTGTCTTTACCGGGCGGCGCCCACATTTGGGAGGTAGGTCATGCCAAGGATGACGGGGGGCCGGTTCATTGCGGAGACGTTCCAGGGATACGGGGTCACCCATGTCTTTTTCATGCCGGTGATAATCCAACGGGCCCTGCTGGAGATGGAGAACCTGGGGATACGCCGGATAATGACCCACGGGGAGAAGGCGGCGGCCTACATGGCCGACGGGTACGCCCGGGCGTCCCGCAAGGTGGGTGTCTGCATGGCCCAATCGGTGGGGGCAGCCAACCTGGCGGCGGGGCTCCAGGACCCCTTCCTGGCCAACTCGCCGGTGATGGCGATTACGGGACGGCGTCCGCAGCCCGACCAGTACCGTCACTCCTACCAAGAAATCGACCACACGGAGCCGTTCAACGCGGTGACCAAGTACAACGTGCTGGTGAACAGTGCAGACCAGTTGCCCCAGTTCCTGCGGCAGGGATTCCGGGAGGCGACCTCGGGAATTCCCGGTCCGGTCCACCTGGACTTTGAGGGCACGACTGGAACGGTGATCGGCGAAGGGGAAGCGGACCTGGAAGTGCTGGTGGACGAGCCGTTTACCATGGTACCTCCCTTCCGACCCGAGCCTGCCACGGAGCTGGTCCGGCAGGCGGCCCAGGTTATCTCCCAGGCCAGGCGGCCGGTCATCGTGGCTGGTGGGGGAGTGGTAGCGTCAGGAGCGCAGCAGGAACTGGTGCAGTTCGCCGAGATGCTGAACATTCCGGTGGTGACCTCGCTGAATGCCAAGGGGTCTATCCCGGAGAACCATCCTCTGGCCATCGGAGTGGTTGGAGCGTATTCCCGGTGGTGCGCCAACCGGGTAGTGGCCGAGGCGGACCTGGCGATCTACCTGGGCAGCGGCACGGGGAGCCAGGTCACCAACGAGTGGCAGGTCCCCGCCCCCGGGACTCCCACGGTGGAGATAAACATCGACGCATCGGAGCTGGGACGCAGCTACCCGGCCCAGGCGTCGCTGCAGGGAGACGTCCAGGCCTCCCTGCGGAAGCTGATGGACGTGATGGAACCACTGGGGCCGCGGTCCGAGTGGGTGGGAAGGGCCCAGGAACTGCTGGGCGACTGGCAACAAGAAGTCTCCGTCCACGTCAACTCCGATGGCGCCCCCATGCGGCCGGAAAGATTGTGCAAGGAGGTCTCCGACTTTCTGCCGTCGGATTCCATCCTGGTGTCCGATACCGGGCACGCCGGAATCTGGACTGGGACGATGCTGGACCTGAACCACCCATCCCAGAGCTACATGCGGTGCGCCGGTTCCCTGGGATGGGGATTCCCAGCGGCCCTGGGAGCGAAGTGCGCCGCGCCGGAGCGTCCGGTGGTGTGTTTCACGGGCGACGGAGGGTTCTGGTACCACCTGACAGAGCTGGAAACAGCGCTGCGCTACGGCATCAACACGGTTACGGTGGTAAACAACAACCACTCGCTGAACCAGGAAAAGCGGGGCAACGAGGTTACCTACGGCGGGCAGACGCCCGGCTCCGACGAGCTGTGGATGCTGTCCGACGTGGATTTCGCCCGGGTCGCGGAGTCTATGGGGTGCTTCGGCACCCGCGTGGAAAACCCCAACGAGATGCAGAGCGCGCTGGAACAGGCCCTGGCTTCCGGCAAACCGGCGGTGATCGACGCTGTTTCCGACATAGATGGGATTGCTCCCCGGGCCTGGGCGCCGTAGTCTCCAGGTATCCCGCAAATTGAACGGCCCCCGGAGGTGGCTCCGGGGGACTCGTCTTTTGGGGACCGCTGGCCCTTGAATTTCCGCTACCGGCCGATGGCAGCCAGGAAGTCCCGGGCGGCGGCGTAGCCCCGGGAACCGCCTCTCCGGATGGGTGGGACCAGGTAGAGGTTGTGGCGGCCCGACGTCCGGAACCTCCGGTAGAGTTCCGCCGCCAGTTCCGGCCCGGGGTGTCCCGCGCCCAGCTTGTCCTGAATTTCCCGGGGGACGTGGGAGAAGCTGAGGCCGTCAGGCTCCATGACCTGGAGCCCGTAGAATACGGGCACGGGCAAGGGGCGGCCGGCGATCCGAGCGTAGGCGTTCTCGAGCTGAGAAGCATGTTCCACGCTGAAGATGGGCTGGCTAATCAGGAATTCTGCCCCAGCCTGCACCTTACGGTGGGCTAGGCGGGCTTCCCGGTCGAGGCCTTTGCCGAGATCCACCGCAGCACCGATACAGAAGTTGGTGGGGGCGTCCAAACGAGTGTCCCGGAAGTCAACGCCCCGGTTCATCCCGGCGATTCCCCTAATCAGGCCGGTTGCCGGATAGCTGGCCGCGGGCTGGACGAGGCGCAAGTCCCTGTCCGGGAACGGGTCCCCCTGTACGACAATGACGTTTTCAAGCTCCAGGAGCTGGGCGCCGAGAAGGTGGGACTGGAGGGCGAGGGTATTCATGTCCCGGGTGGCGAGGGTGAAGACTACATCCCGTCCGGTGGTTTTCCTGATATGGGAGGCCAACATCGCCGAGTCGGTCCGCACGGAGCGGCCCGGGTTGTAAGCGACGGAGACCAAGTCGACGTTGAGGGCAGCGGCCCACTCCGCCACGGGCCGACCGGAACGGGGCGGGGAAAAGTCGCAGATGACACAGGGCCGTCCGGCAGCCTCGTAGCAGAGCTCGGTTACGCGAGCCATGGGTCAAACTGCCGTGGGATGCGGTTATGTTCGGCCAGGGGTGCTCCGGGACACGGGAGAACCGATTATCCTGCGATTTGTCCCAAGCACTCGCGGAAGCGTGTGATCCCCTTCTGCTCGGACAGGCCGATGAAGTAGCGGATGCCCTGCAGGTGGATGACGACATCCCGGGGAAGCATGAGAAGGTCATCGCGGGGCTCGTTGAGGTGGTAGAGGGTATCCACGCCGTCCTCCAGCCCGACGTAGAGGGTGTCTTCCAGGAGAGCCAATTCCTTAATGTCCATGTCGTTGCGGGCGATCCAGCGGGAAAATACGAAGGGAAGCCCGGTCCATTCGTTCCATTCCCGGCCGAGGTCGTAGCGGTGGGGGAATCCCCGAGCGCCACGGCGCTGGCGAAGAGCGCGGTTGCCGATGAGGAGGAAGGCGTCGTATTCCTGGGGTTGCAGTCCCACGAATTCGCCCGGTTCGATCCCGTACTTGAGCTTCAGCAGGACTTCCAGAAGCTTGGGGGAGGTGCTGGCGTCGTCGATGATGCCGATGCGCGCTCCGTCCAGCTCTTCAATTGGCTTGGTGGAATAAAGGAAAACGCTGCCGGAGGCGTCGTTGGTAGCAGTGCAGAATCCGGCGATGGGCTGAAACCTGTCTTCGAGACGGAAGGCATCCACGATGGGAACGGGGCCCGCGTCGATGGTCCCTTCCTCGGCGGCAGGAGCGACTGCGCTGGGGAGCATTTCATACAGTTCGACCCCGCGCCGGGGCATATCGAAGTAGAAGGGTTCGTCGTGGATGTAGGGTATCTTGGCTACTTTTATCGCCATACGCGTCAACCGCCACCATTTCGCTGGGTTATCACGGGGTTTTCTCTCCGCACGGGGAGGGGTATTCCGGCGGGGAAATTGTAGGTTTTGCCTAGGGTGGCGTCAAGGCAAACCGTATCCGGCGGTGGGGACGGGGAAAGAGTGAGCAACGGCCAAGCGGCAGATTGTTGGTTGCAAGCGGGGCCATGTATCATGGTTGGGCCGGGCCAGACAGTGCCCGATGACGTATCCAGCCAAGGGTCCATTCCACGCGATGTCCGGCCGGGGCCACGGCTGTCGGATGAACCCCTCACCCTGCTTCAGGGTAGAGAATCGAGGTAAAGTGAAATTACTGCTGCTGTTCGTCCTACTCATTGTGGTCACGGCTACCTCCCTGGCCGCCGCTCCCAACCAGCAAAACCCGCCGGAAATCACGGTGACGGAGGAACGGGTGGAGAGCATATTTCCCGATGGAGTGAGGTTCCACCTCGCGGCGAGGGGGCCGGATGAGATCGACGACATCCGGGTCCACTTCAAACTGCTGGGGCAAACGAATCAAAGCGCCTACCGGTCCATGGAGTTCGAGCCGGGAACGTCTATTCGCGGGGAGGCGATCCTGCACAGCGGGAGCAGGGGGGAGCACATTCCGCCCGGCACCCGGGTGGAGTATTCCTTCGAGATACGGGACACGGCCGGCGGCTCCCTTCGCACTGACGACCAAGTTTACGTCTACCTGGACCACAATTTTGACTGGAAGACCAAGTCGGACGGGGCCATCACGGTCTACTACAACGACGAAATCATTGAGGACCGGGCTGAGCGCATCCTTGAGACCGCAACGGAAACGCTGGAACACATGGGCCCCATCCTGGGGGTCGAACTGGAACATCCCCTACACATTGTCGCCTACTCGGACTACCGGGACATGGTGCACTCGCTTCCTTTCACGTCCCAGGCGACGAGGGCAGGGTTGATCACGCAAGGTACGGCGTTTTCCGAAGTCCGGTCCCTGTTGGTCCTGGCCAGCGGGACGGACTACCTGGGCACGACATCCCACGAGTTCACCCACCTGCTGGTTGCCGATGCCACGGGAGCGAGTTCGAGCCGGGTTCCCCGGTGGTTGAACGAGGGACTGGCCGAATACGGGAACCTGCATCCTTCGCCGGACTACGATTCCGCCCTGGCACGAGCAATCGAGAAGGACGAAGTGAGGCCGCTGTGGTTCCAAAACACCTTCAGCGGCACTCCCGGCGAGGTGATCGTGGCATACGGTCAGGGGAAGTCGGTGGTCGAGTATCTCCTGGACAACTACGGCGAAGACAAAATGGCCGTCCTGATGGAAACGCTGGCCGACACCCTGGACATTGATGAGGCGCTCCAGCAGACCTACGGGTTCACCTTCTACGACCTGGACACGGAATGGCGCAACTCGGTGGGATTGGAGGCGTCGCCGCCTCCGCCGACGCGGGAAACCCGGCAGCGGCTGGCACCCCCGACGGCCCGTCCGATCAAACCGGTGCAGGCCCCCAGCGGTGTGGTCCAGCAGGCTACACCGACGCCAACCGAAGCGCGGGGAGCAGGCCAACAGGAGCAGTCAACGCCCGGCTGCGGCGCGTCCACCCGTCCGGGAATGGCGGACCCGGCGCTGCCGCTGCTGTTTGCAGGAGGGGTGGGGCTGCTTTGGGTGAACCGGAGGAAAGGCGGGGAGTAATCCGCGCCGGGGAAGGCCCACCTATCGTTTCAACGGTTTCAACGGGCCAACGGCGTCAACGGGTGCGGGGGTTGAAGGCGTCGTTGACGGCGTCCCCGAGCAGGTTGAAGGAGAAGAGCAGCACGGAGATGGTGATGACCGGGCACAGCAAGAGGTGAGGGTCGCTGCGCAGGACGGAAATGTTGCTGTTCTCGAATATCATCCGCCCGAGGCTGGGGGTCGGGGGCTGAACACCGATTCCGATGAAGCTGAGGAACAACTCGGCACCGGCAAAGGCGGCCAGACCGGCGGAGATTGAAACTATCACGGGGCTAACCACGTTGGGGAAGACGTGGACCCGCAGGATACGAGCAGTAGAAGCCCCGGTGGCCCGGGCGGCTTCGGCGTACTGGTTCTCGCGCACCTGAAGGACCTGTCCCCTTACCAGGCGGGCCATCCCGAACCAGGAGAACACCGCCAAGGCAAAGGACACTATGGCGAAGTCGACGATGCCCAGCCGGGCGATCCAGTCTATGCCGGTGTTGTCTTCAAAGGCGTGGACCCACGAGATGATGCGGGGCCGGATGGTCGCAACAATGATAAGCAGCAGCAAGATCTCTGGGAAGGCCGACGTGACCTCTCCAATCCGCATAATCAAGCCGTCCACCCAGCGGCCGATGTAACCGCTCAACAGGCCCAGAACAATCCCGAGGACGAGGCTGCCTCCGACCAGAGCGGTGATGGTGATGATTACTGTGGTGCGGAGGCCGTAGATGACCCGGGTCAACTGGTCGCGGCCGAGGCGGTCGGTGCCGAAGGGGTGCTTGAGGGAGGGTGGTTCCTTGGCGATCTCCAGGTTCTGGTCGTTGTAGCCGTAAGGGGTTACCAGGGGAGCGAGAACTCCAGAGCCGTACATCACCACGATGATCCCGAAAAACACCATCGCCAGCTTCTTTCTGACCAGACGGCGCAGGGAGAGGGCGATGAAGCTGCGTCCTTCGGTGCGCGGAGGGCGAAGGCCAGCGGCGACGGGTTCAGCCTGCAACGTAGCCACCTCCCAACCGGATTCTCGGGTCCAGCACCGGATAAAGGAGGTCGACGATCAGATTGGCCAGCACGAACAGCGTGGTGCCAATAAGAACGACGGCCATGATTACCGGGTAATCCCGGGCGAACAGGGCATTGATGGTGAAAAGCCCCACGCCCGGGATACCGAAGAAAATCTCCACGATGAACGATCCCCCGGCGAGGCCGGCCAGGGCGAACCCTAAGGTTGTCACGACGGGGATCAGGGCGTTGCGGAGGATATGGCGGGTCTTTACAACCATTTCGGGGAGCCCCTTGGCCCGGGCCGTCCGGATATAGTCCTGGTGGACCACGTCCAGCGTGCTGGCGCGGGTCAGGCGGGTGATGATGGCCACCCCGGGGATCCCCAGCACCATCGCGGGCATGATTATGCGGGTGTCGAAGAACCCGCCCCAGCCGCGAGATGGCAGGATGTCCAGCCACAGCGCAAAGACAATGAGCATCACCGGGGCGGTAAGGAACACGGGCATGGACTGGAAGAACAGGGTCATGGCCACCGCTCCGGTATCCCACGGGGTACCCTGCCGAAGGGCGGAGAACAGCCCGATGGGTATCCCCAATCCCAAGGAGATGATCAGGGCGGCCAGGTTCAGCTGGGCTGAGACGGGGATGCGCTTGATCAGGAGCTCGGTGACGCTGCGTCCGCGAAACTGGAAGCTCTCGCCGAAGTCTCCCCGCAGGACGTTGCCCATGTAGCGGGCGTACTGGATGAAGATGGGGTCATCCAGGCCGCGCTGCTTCCGAATCCGCTCCACGGTCTCCGGGTCGGAGTATTGCCCCTGCAGGATCTGTACCGGGTCGCCCGGGCCGAACTGTCCCAGTGCGAAGGTAATAAAGGACACCATCAAGAGCAGGAACGGCGTCCAAAGCAGCCTGCGGACTATGTAAACCCACATCCCCGGTCAACCCTGAGCCGCTATTGTTCCTCCAGGTAGACGTAGCGGTACTTGGGAATGGTCATGGGGGTCAGGTGGTAGTCCCGCACCTCGGGCTTGATAAGGGCGTACCGCTCGCCCCGGTTCCAGAGGGGTATCCAGGGAGCGTCGTCCAGGATCATCTGCTCGATCTGGTTGTACTGCCGGAAGCGGGTCTCCTGGTCGCGAATCTCCCTGGCCTCTTCCAAGAGCCGGTCCACCTCCGGGTTGAAGTAGTTGCCATGATTGTTGTCGCTTTCCGAGTGGAAGAGGATGTCCAGGAAGTTTTCCGGGTCGGGATAGTCCGCAACCCAGCCCAGGCTGAACATCTGGAACCGCTTATCATGCAGGTCCTGCAGGAAGGTGGCCCACTCGGTCTGCTGGATTTCCACCGTGACTCCCAGGATTTCCTCCCAGGATTTGAGAATGGCTTCCAGATCCAGCGGGACGTCCGCTCCCAGGCTGCCGGAGATGCTCAGGGTTATACGGGGCAGGTCTTCTATGCTGTCGCCGTACTTGGACTCGGCCAGCAACTGCCTGGCTTTTTCCGGGTCGTAGCTATAACCCCGGAGGTCGGGGTTATAGGAAGGGAACCCGGGTGGGATCACTCCGTTGGCTGGCGCGGAGAGGTTGGAAAGGGCTTTCTCCGCGATCAAAGGCCTGTCGATGGCGTAGTTCAACGCCTGGCGGAACTTGGGGTCGTCAAAGGGTGGTTCGTCAACATTCATGCCGACGTAGCCCACGCTGAAGCTGGCCGGAAGCTGGTGGAGCTCGGCATTCAACGGTTCCGCAGGATCAAGGAGCCGGTCCAAGTCGGACAGGCCGACGCCGGTGAGGTGAATCTCGTCGTTTTCGTACATCAACATGGCGGTCCCGCCGCTGAGGATAAACTCGATCTCGTAGACACGGGCGGGCCCGAGGTGGTAGGCGTTGTGACGCTGGAGCAGCATGACCTCGCCGATTTCGTATTGGGCCAGCCTGAAGGGGCCGGTGCCGTTGGGCTCCCGCAGCCAGTCGTCGCCCTTGCCTTCGACGTTTTCCCGGTCCAGGATGAAGCCAGTGGGGTAGGTCATCTTGGCTAGGAAGTAGGACTTGGGGGCGTCGATGGTGATTTCGACGGTGCGGTCGTCAATAACTCGCACCCCGGAGATTTCGGCGGCGTCTCCGGACAGCTTCTCGGGCACACCGACTATATCCGAAAGGTAGGTGTCAGCGACGGGGGATTCAGTGAGAGGGTCGGTCGCCCGTTCCAGCGACCACTTCACGTCCTGGGCGGTAACCTTCTTGCCGTTGTGGAAAAAGGCGTTGTCGCGAAGGTTGAAGGTGTAGACCAAGCCGTCGTCGCTGGTCTGGATGGACTCCGCCAGGTCGGGGACGACGTTGAGGTCCAGGTTCAGGGTGACCAGGCCGCCGAAGACCTCGTTGACCAGGCCGCCGGAGATGTTGTCGGTAGCAAGGTGGGGATCAAGGGTGGGCGGATCGGCCCAGAGACGAACCAGCTTGCCCCCCGTGGTGTCGTTCTCCACCGCGGCCTCGGCCTGGGGTTCGGGAGCGGGGTCCGCGGCGCTTTCCCCCTCATCGGTGGAGGTGGGTGTGCCACAGGCCAGGATAAAGAGTGACGCGAAAAGGACAGCGATTGCTGGCAGAAATTTCCAACCCATCAGTTCCCACCTTCCCGGTAAATATCGGGCGCCAGAAAGCAAGCAACGCGAACGAACAGTGAACATAAAACCCGGCCGCTTCATTGTAGTAACTACCGATACGCCATTTCAACATTCCAATGAGCAGTGTCCTGGCAGTCTTGTTGTCACTGTTGGTTGTTTTTGTTACGATGTTGTGGCTGTTCCGGATTCCGAGGAGTCCTGCTTCGTTCAGCACGGCGAGCGTAGCCAAGAGGCCTAAGGCGCCTGTCTGTGGCACAGGAGATCACGGGTTCGAATCCCGTCGCTCGCCCCAATCCTTCTTTTCGCTCCTCGCTGCGCCTGTAGCTCAACGGATAGAGCACTGGGCTTCGGACCCAGGGGTTGCGGGTTCGAATCCTGCCGGGCGCGCCAACCCAAGTCTCACTCAATCTGCTTCCCCATCGAGCCGTTTGCGCTGCGTTGTACGGTCAACGGCAGCGTGCTAACATCCCATCCAAAATTGACAAGCTTGGCCCGGCGCACGTCGGGCCGAGCCGGAGCAGAGGTCCCGTTCAATACTTGCAAGATATGAGGAGGGGTCCATGGCAGAGTTGGTATTGGGTCTGGCTTCATCCCACAGCCCGCAACTTAGCACTCCGGCCGACGGCTGGGCGGGACGGGGCGAGAGGGACAAGGGGAATCCCGAACTGATCGGGACGGACGGCATTACGTCCAACTATGAGGACCTGCTGGCGCGGGCGGACACAGGCCGCATCGCCAAGGAAATAACCCCGGAGAAATTTGAGCAGCGGCACCAGAAGAACCAGAAAGCCATTGCCCAACTGTCGGAGAAGATGTACGACGCCAGGCTGGACGTGCTGGTGATGGTCGGGGACGACCAGCAAGAGTACCTGCTGGATGACAACATGCCGGCGTTCTGCATCTACTGGGGAGACAAGGTGAAGGTTTCCGGCCACGAAGCCGGCCCGTCGACGGGAAACCGGCTGCTGATCGGGTACAACACCGAGGACCAGCATGTGCCCACGGACGCGGCACTGGGGAGGCACATGATCGAGTCCCTGATGGACGAGGAGTTCGACGTGGGACGTTCCAGCTTTCTCGACCCCAGCAAAGGGGGCCGAACCAAGGGCGGCATCGGCCACGCATTCGCTTATGTCTACAACCGGCTGATGACGGAGGGGACCATTACCGCCGTGCCGGTGATGCTGAACACCTACTATCCTCCCAATCAACCCACTCCCAAGCGGTGCTACAACCTGGGACGGGCGCTGCGGTCCGCGATCGAGTCCTGGCCCCAGGACATCCGGGTGGGAATCCTGGCATCCGGGGGATTGAGCCATTTCGTGGTGGACGAGGAGCTTGATCAACAGGCGTTGGCGGCCATGAAGGCCAAGAGCGTGGAGCAGTTGATGGCCTTGCCCCGGGAGAAGATCAATTCCGGCAGCTCCGAAATCCGCAACTGGATGGTCGTCACTGGAGCGACGGAGCACCTGGAGATGAACGTGGTGGACTATGTGCCCTGCTACCGCTCCCCGGCGGGGACGGGCTGCGCGATGGGGTTCGCCACCTGGGGGTAGCACGCTCCGACCAGAATATCCTGAAGCGGCGGCGGTTCAGGAGCGCAGCGGACGAGAGACCAGGTCCTTGATCCGGGCGGTTATGTCCTGTTGATCGAAGGTCCTGAGCAGGTTTATCCGGTTGCGGTTGGGGTCGCCGCCGTGCCAGTACTCATAGATTTCCTGCCGCATTCCGAAGGATGAGGCGGCGAGGTCGTGGGCGAGGCGAAAGAGGCGGGACTTGTACTCCACTCCAACTCCCTTGCCGGGCATGTAACGGTCCAGGTAGGGGCGGAACTCGGGGTTGGACAGGTCAGCCTCGCTGGGCTGCATCACCATTCCCGAGCCTGATATCTCCCGCAGCAACTCAACCATCCGGGCCGAAACCTGGGTGAAGTAGATGTTCATCCCGGATACAGAGCCCAGGGACATTAGGCCGTTGTCCGCCAGGTAGGCCCCGAGCTCAACGCCGTCCATGGCATGGCGCCACATCTCGGTGTAGGTGGCCATTTCGCCCAGCTTGGCGGCGACCTCCCGGTATTCGATGACCCCGATGGCCTCTGCGATGAGGGTGGCTACGGCGGTCATCAACTTCATCCGGTAGTGGATGCGGCAGAGGTTGCCCCAGCCGCGGAAATTGGCCTCCGCTCCAAGACGTTGCAGCAGGGGGCCGGAGTCGTAGAGCATGAAGATGCGGTCCCACGGCACCAGCACGTGGTCGAAGAACAACATCGCGTCCTGCTCGTCGTAGAGGGCGCCGAGGGGATGGCCGTAACTGCCGTACCACTGGGACACGGGCTCCCGGCATAGCACTTTCAGCCCCGGGGTGGCGGTGGGGATGGAAAAGGCAAGGATGAAGCGGGGGTCGGAACGGCGCATGAAGGTGGCGGACAGGGAAACGTAGGTCTCGTTGCTGATGGGCGCGGCGGTGGCCAGTTGCTTGGCGCCGTGGACGATGACCCCCTCGGCGGTTTCCTCGACGACGTGAAGGGCGACTTCGGCTTCCCCCTCCCGGGGGTTCTCGTTCTGGGGCTGCTGGCTGCGGTCCACCTGGGGGTCTCCCAGGGCATGGGTCAGGAACAGGTCGTTTTCCATGCAGTAACGGTGGTAGTTGGTGATGTTCTCGCCGAAGTCGCAGTGGGGATTCCTGACCTCGGCCAGCGCGTCCCGGATGGCGTAGAGACCGATGATGTGGGGAGCGAGGATATCGGGGCTGCGGCCCAATTGTCCCCACGATTCCTCGTTCCAGATTTCGCTGTTGCGCCGCTGCCGCTTCAAGTCCCCGGCCGACCGGGGCGGGAGCCAGGAAAGGCTGCAGCGGTTGCCCGTCTCCGGGGAAACGAAGGTCATCTGCTCCTGGAACTGGTCCGAGTTCTGGAGGTCGTATATTCGGGCCAGCTCGCGGACCATTCCGGTGAGGGCCGGATGCGTGGTGACGTCGGGGACCTTTTCCCCGTCCAGCCATACCTCGCGGCCATCCCTCAGGCTTTCGATGTAGCACGCGCCGGTCATGACGCCAAGGGCGGACTCGATTTCGAGGACCATTGTTCCCTCCCGGATTGCTGGGCCGCAATCAGGTCCGGCTGTTGTAGGAGTAGTGGGGGACCCCGACGGGGGGCAGTCCGGTGGCAGGGTACAGGCCCCGGTAGAATTCCTCGACGTAGGGCGCGAGCTGCCGGGCCATTCGCCGGGTGGCGGCGGTTTCCGGCTCCAGGGGTCGGGACAACTGGAGCCGCAGTTCGCTCATGACGCTGGCCTTGTCGATTTTCTGATGGGCGCCTTCCCGGACGAGCAGTTCGCCGTCAATGATAACGGCGGCAACGTCGCGTTTCCTGGCGCGGCCAAGGATGGTTTCCAATGGCGGCGTCTCCGGGTCGAGGTAAGGGTCCTCCAGGTCGTCGAGACGGACCAGGACCATGTCGGCCCGCCGCCCCGGTTCCAGAACGCCGATCTCGCCGCCGAATCCCGTGGGAGCGGCGGCGTTGGCGGTGGCCATGGACAGCACCTGCTCTGGTGTGATAGCCGGTGAGCCGATACCAGGCTGGCGGTGAAGCTTGCTCACCAGCCGCATCTCCTGGAGCAGGTCGTCGTCGTCGTTGATGGCGGTGCTGTCGGTGCCCATGGCGACGTTGACGCCGCCGGCCAGCATGGGATTAACCGGCGCAATGCCGTTCTTCAGGCGCAGGTTGGAACTGGCATTGTGGCAAACCGTCGCCCCCGACGCGGCGAGGATTTCGATATCTCCCTCCGTCAGCCAGACGGCGTGGGCGCAGGACAGCTCCGGCCCAAGAAACTCCAGGTCTCGCAGATGCTCCACCGGAGTTCGGCCCCAGGTGCGGACACCGTAGTCCTTCTGGTAGATGCTCTCGACGAGGTGCATGTGGACACCGGTCTGGCAGCGCAGGGCGTATTCCTTGGTCCGCTGCAGGAAATCGTCGGAGGCCCACTGGACATTGGCCGGACTGACCAGCACCCGCACCTTCCCCGAGGGATGCGCGTTGTAACGCCGGTGCGTTTCCTCGAAAAAGTCGAAGTAGTCATCATCGCTCATGTCCGAAACCGCCAGGAAGTTCCGCAAACCACCGGCAAGATCGGCCGGTAGACCGGACAGGAAGGTCTCGTCGTCTCCGTAAACGAGACGGTTCTGGTTGCGCAGGTAGCTGGAGAAGGCCACCCGCATACCGGCGTCGAGAAACCCGCGAAGGACAGCGTCAACGTCTTCTGTCAACGTTGCAGCGGCAGTCTGGGGGTGGTTGTACATGACGGCAGTGGTGCCGGACTCCATCATGTTGAGAGCGGTGTAGAGGGTCATCAGGTAGTAGTCGTAGGGACGGCGGCCCCATCCGGCGATGATCCACATCTCCAGGCAGTCGTCGCAGGTACCCATCTGCAGGGTGGACACCCCGCGGCCGTGATGATGGGAGTTGACCAGGCCGGGAATGATGGCGTAGTTAGTGCCGCCGAGGTGCTCATCCGGTTGATGCTGGGAACGCAACGCCTCGTAGGAGCCGACAGCTCGGATCATTCCGTCTTCCTGGTAGACTGCCGCCTCGTTCAGAACGGCGGTGTCCCCGCCCGCTGTGGGAGTTATGAGGTACTTGCCGTGAATTAGTGAAGACGCCACGCCGACCTCCTTCACACCGTCTGGCCCGCAGGCTGGGAATGGAACCAGTCAATGATGCTGGATCCGGTGGCAGGCCAGAATCCGCCATTGTCCTTCATATAGGCCAGAGCCCGGTCAAGGAGGCCGACACGGAAGGGCTGGCCGATGAGCCAGGGGTGCAGGTTGAGGGTCATCAAGCGGCCATTTGAGACGCCGTCGGAGTGGAGGGTGTCGAAGCTCTCCGTTAGCATCCTCTGGTAGGTCTCGAGGCTGACCTTGCGCTGGGCGAGGGCCGCGACGTCGTCCAGTTCGTAGAGGACTGGCAGGGCGAAAAAGGGGTTGTCCCCGGCGGTCATCCGATAGGGCTGTTCATCGTTGGCCCAGTCGCAGACGTAATTCAAACCAGCTTCGGCGAGGAGCCGGGGGGTGCGCTCGGACTCGCCATATTCGGGGCCAAGCCAGCCACGGGGTGCGATGCCGGTGGCGTTGGTGACGGCGTCCACGGAGGTGCCGATGTAGGCGCGTTCTTCGTCGTCGGACATTTCGCTGGTTATCATGCGGCTGACGGAGATGCCGTGGGCGATGATTTCACAGCCACGGTCTAGGCAGTGTCGAACGAGAAACGGGTAGTTTTCGGCGGTGAGGGCGTCCATGGCGATGGTGGCAGGAACGCCGACATTTTCGAGGACATCCAGAAGGCGGAAGATACCCACACGGTGTCCATATTCGCGATGGGAGAGGCGGGCGTAGTCGGGGAACTCACGGGGGGAAGAGCCCCCGGCCAGACGGGCGACCTGGAAAGTGCCGGGCGGAGCCTGCCATTCCATGTGCTCGAGGACAAGGATGACGCAGAGTGCTACGGGGCAATCGCCGGGCCAGCGGAGGGCGGGGCGGGTGGAGATGGGGGACCATTCGTGGTGGGGATGATCCGTTCCGGGGGTGCGATTGGCGGGCATGTCAGGAACGCTCCTTGTGGGTTGGGCAGGGCTGAGAGCTATCAGGCCCGGGGGCCGTTGAAACGCTGGGCGTGGGCCACCGCCTGGTCGTAGTAGTTGGCGATGTAGTACTCGGCGATCTCATCGGCAGTGGTCTGCCAGACGCCGTCGTGGGCCATGATGTATCCCAGGATGTCATCCAGGTACTTGATCCGGTGGGGCTGACCGATGAGGAAGGGATGAAGGGCGATGCACATGACGCGGCCGCTCTCGGCGCCTTCCCGGTAGAGCTGGTCGAACTGGGCCTTGCAGATGTCAGCGAAGTAGTCGGCCCCATAGTGGTTATCCCGCAGCACCGAGGAATCGTTGAGCTCGATGGAATAGGGGACGGAGACGAGCTTGCCGGAGTTGACCTTGATGGGCGTGGGCTGGTCATCGTGGAACCAGTCGGTGTGGTAGATGAGGCCAGCCTCGGCCATGAGATCGGGGGTGCTGACGGTGCCGGAGATGGCCGGGCCAAGCATCCCCTTGAGGTCCTTGCCGGTGTGACGTTTCAGAGTGTCGATGCAGTCCCGGTAGAACTCCCGCTCCTCGTCCTCGGTACAGGTGTAGAGGTAGCGGGTGTTGTAGATGCCGTGGCTCATGAAGTCGTAGTCCCGTTCGATCATGGCTTCGGCAATCTCGGGGAAGTGCTCAAGAACGGCCATGTTGAGGGATATGCAACAGCGGATGCCGTGCTTGTCCAGAGGTTCCAGCATCCTCCAGAAACCGACGCGGTTGCCGTAGTCCCGGTAGGAGTATTGCTGGACGTCAGGATAAGGGGAGCGGGGCCAGGGATCGCGCACCCCTTCGTTGACCGGCGTGTACTCGTAATGCTCCACGTTGGGAGAGATCCAAAGGGCGACACGGGCATCATTGGGCCACTTGATCACGGGACGGTCAATGATGGGGAGGTAATCGATCCGGTCAGGTGGGAGGGCCATCGGTATTGACTCCTTGCAAAAGGTGGTGTGCCCGGAAGAGGGCCGCTTTCCCGCAGCCCCAGGGCGGGTTCAGTCCAGGAATTCGTTTTCCCGGCGCCATTTGACGTAGTCCGCGAGGCCGGCGGCCAGGTCATAACCGGCGGTCCAACCGAGGTCATGCCAGAGGCGGTAGCCGGAGAGGGGGCCGCGGGTTGGTCCCAGGGACGAGGGCGGCTGGGAAACCTGCTCCGGTTCCACAAGACGAGCATCAGGGAAAAGCCCGGCGAGGGTGCGCTGGATCTGGCCGCCGGTAACAGGCACGCCGTTGGTGACGTTGTACAGGTCGTGGGGAAGCTGGGGAGCATCGGTGACGGCAGCGACACCGGAGGCGGTGTCCAGAGAGTAGGTGTAGTCACGGCCGTAATCGGTATGGTCGATGGTTATGGGTTCGCCTCGAAGCATTTGGCCGGTCCACTGGTAGGGGGTGGACATGTTATCCCGGTGGCCGGTGACGCGCTCCATGGGACCATAAGGGGTGCTGACGCGGAGGCTGACCGTTGAGAAGCCATGGAGCTCCCCGTAGCGGCGGGCCAGGCACTCGCTGGCATACTTGGTGATGCCATAGAGGTTGTCGGGGCGGGCAGGGTCGTCCTCGTTGTAGGTCTGGTCGGGGTCACGGGTCAGCCCGTAGGCAGCCCCGGAACTGACGTAGACGAAGCGCTGCACGCCGCCAACCCTGGCAAACTCCAGGAGGTTGCCGGTACCGGACAGGTTTATATCCAGGATGTCCTTGCTTCGGGCAGTCTCAAGGCTGGTGCGGTTGACCGTGAAAACGGCGGCGTGGACGATCTTCTCGAAGGAGTGATCCCTCCCCAGGGTTTCCAGGGCCCGGATATCCAGGATGTCGCCGGTAACGAAGGTTACGCGGGAGCGAAGATCGCCAATGAAGGCGTGGACGAGGGCGTCGTCGGGCATTATGTCGAAGCTGATGACGTCGTGACCGCGAGCGGCCAGTTCCCTGACGATGTTGGCTCCGACGAAGCCAGTGCCGCCGGTAACGAGGGTTGCCATGGGTCGCTCCTTTACGGCGGGATCGGGCACCCGGTAAGGGGCCGCGGATATGAGGGGGGTCCAACGGCGAGTCTAATCCGAAGCCCTTTGCCAGTCAAACGCCGGGTAGAGGCCCGGAGGGGCTACGACGGCGGGGGAAACAGGACGTGGCCACGGATTGTATCCTCCGGGGCCAGTCAGCAAGGCGGGGTGATAGAGGGGTTTCGCAAATATCTAGGAACTACAGCTATCACCCCCATCCTGACCTTCCCCCTGACGGGGGAAGGGACTAAGTTCAGGGCTATCGCGTGAGTGGCGGTTTGGTGGAACTGCCAGGGAATGGTCAACAGGATATAGCCGGGAAGAGACGACGGGGGGCTGGACTTCCTTTTTGCGAGTCCACCGCAGGCGCAAGACTACTTGTCCCAACGCCGGTCTCAACTCCGGCGGCTGTCGCGCGGGGCCGGCGCTGGAATGACAGGAATCCGTCTCACGCCTTGCTTTAGACCGACTTCGCTGGAGAACCAAGACGAAGCCAGCAACTCTTCATTTCAACTCATGATTTCAAAGATTTCGGACCACTAGATGACGACGCCAAGAACCGCCGCCTGATTCCCGCCGAACTGACACTGTGACGGGGAGAAAGTCAGGGCAACCTTACGGGGATATGGCTACTGTCCGACTCTCCTGAACTTGGGCAGGGTTATCTCGTCGTTGACCGACTCAAAGACTGCCTCCACTTCCATACCGATCTCGATGTCGTCCGCGTCACAGTCCACCAGATTGCTGATAAGGTGGACCCCCTCCTCCAGCTCAACTTCCACCACGCCCCAGGGGAGACGCTCCCGGAAGGCCGGGTTCACCGGCTGGCGGGTTATGACGTAGGTGTAAACCCTACCCTTCCCCGGCGACTCCACCCACTCCAGGTTGGACGAAGCGCACTCCGGGCAGTTGGGTCTTGGCGGATGGTGGAAGGAACGGCAGTCCAGGCAACGCCGCAGCACCAGCCGGCGCTGCCGGCATTGGTCCCAGAATTCCTGGTTGTCCAGGTTGGGCACCGGCAGGGGAAAATTAGCGGTAGTCACAGCTGACTCACCTCCTCAGTATCAGGGCGCCCGAGCCGTCGCCACTGTCAACCAGACCCAACTCCGCGCCCTCCACCTGGGCCGGTGACTGTCCCCGCAACTGACGCACCACTTCGATGATCTGGTTCATGCCCTGCAGGTAGGCCTCGGATAGATGCCCGCCGGAAGTGTTGACCGGCAGTTCTCCGCCCACTTCAATCCTGCCCCCCTCGACGAAGGGCCCGCCCTCGCCGCGCTGGCAGAAACCGTAGTCCTCCAGCTTGGTGATAATCACCGGGCTGAAGTGGTCGTAGAAGCCGACCACGTCAATGTCCTGCGGGGTGACCCCGGCCTCACCGAACAACTCGGGGGCCAGCAGGGCTCCGCCGCTTTCGTCCCAGGAACGCCCGTGCCCGCCCATACCGGCCAGCAGCGTTTGGGCAGCGCTGGTTATGTACACCGGCGGCTGTTTCAGGTTGGCCGCCCTTTCCGCCGAGGTGATGACGAAAGCGTTGGCCCCGTCGGCCTCCAGCGCGCAGTCCAGTATGTGCAGGGGGTCGAAGAACATTCTGGAGGTCAGGTAGTCCTCCATGGTGATGGGCCGCCCGTGCATGATGGCCTTGGGGTTGAGACAGGCGTTATTTCGGAAGGCCACCGCCACCGCGCCAAAATGCTCCATCTTGGTGCCGAACTCGTGCATGTGGCGACGCGCCCGCAGTGCGCTCGATTGCCCCGGCACCAACAGGCCGTAGGGCTCGGTGAATGCGGAGCTGCCCAGGCCCCGGCGGGTGGTGACGGTGCCGGAGCCGTAGCGTTGCCCGGAGCGGCCGTTGACCGAACGGTACACCAGCACGTTGTTGACCATGCCCTGGGCAACGGCCATCGCCGACTGAATGACCAGGCCGCAGGCGGCCCCGCCCAGCGGCCCCAATTCGCCGTAGTACCGCAGGTAGGGAATGCCCAGGCAGGCGGCCAATTCTCCCTGTGGTGTGGAGTCGGCGGTAAACTTCACGATGCCGTCAATATCCTGGGGAACAAGACCCGCGTCGGCGATGGCCCGGTTGGCCGCCTCCACGGCCATGTTCAACTCGGTCCTGCCGGAGTCCCGGTTGTAGACCGTCTCTCCCACGCCAACGATAGCGCATTTGTCCTTCAAGGTGCTCATGTACGGCCCTCCTGTCTTGGCCAAACACCCGCCGCCGCAAGGAATGGTGGTGGTTGCCGGCGGCGGGCGGGGCACGAATTGGGCTGTGGCCTCTCGCTGGTAGTCCCGGGCTAGTAAACCAACAGCTTTGAATTGATGGAGATGAGTAATTGGCAGCCTGACGGGAGAGCAGCGATTCCCGAATATTGCTGTGCAATCAGGCTAACCTCGACCAACCGTCATTTCAAAGATGTTCGACTACGAGGAGAAAATCTTGATTGATCGAGTCCTCGACGAGAAGAGAAACCCCAAGCGCCAGCAAGTCTTGGAAAGTTCCTTGCAGGGGCGCATCAGAAGCTGGGGCGGCTGGCGAGGGTTGCCTCCAAGGTGGCGCTCTCCCCGCCCTGCCGGATTACGTCGATGCGGACGGTATCGCCGGGACGAGTCTCCTCAATGAGGAAAGCAATGAGTTCGTCCATGTCGGCGATACCGGTACCGTCGACGGCGATGATGACGTCTCCTCCCACGGGAACCTCGACACCCTGGCGGGTGGCAACCTGATCGCTTCCTTTAAGCCCAGCACTGCTGGCCGGACTATCGGCGGCGACCTCGATGACCAGAGCCCCCCGGGTGTCTCGGGGCAGGCCGTTGAGCTCGGCGTATTCGGCGGTGAGGGAAGCGCCGGAAATCCCCAGCCAGGCGTATTCGTACTTTCCAGTCTCGATGAGCTCGGGGATGACCCGCTTGGCGGTGTTGATGGGGACGGCGAAGCCGATGCCAGCGCTGGCCCCGGTGTTGCTGGCGATCTGGGTGTTAACCCCGATAACCCGCCCACGGCGGTCCAGCAGCGGCCCACCGGAATTTCCGGGGTTCATGGGAGCGTCGGTCTGGATCACCCGGGGGATGGAGAAGGGACTATTGCCGCTCCTTATGGTGCGCCCAACGGCGCTAACGATCCCGCTGGTAATGGTGAATTCCTGGCCGAAGGGGTTGCCGATGGCGCTGGAAAGGTGCCCAACCTTTACCGCGGAGCTGTCGCCCAAGGTGACGGGAGTCAATTCGTAAGCCTCCTCCGCGGCGTCCACCTTGAGGACGGCCAAATCGGAGTCAGGGTCAGTGCCCATCACGGTGGCTTCCAGCTCCATCCCATCGGAGAATGTGACCAACACGATGTCCGCGCCTTCGACCACGTGGTGATTGGTAACGATATGGCCCTCGGTGTCCCACACGAAACCTGACCCGGCGCTGCGGCGGGTATCGAAGGGCAGGGGCGCCCGTCCAGAAGGGCCTCCCGGCAAATCCAAGCGGCGGATGGCCCTGATCTGGACGACTGATGGCCTGACACGCTCATATATGTCAACCAAGACTTGCTCGGTGGCGGCGAGAATAGCATCGGGCGTCAAGTCGAGGGGCGACACAGGGAGGTCCTGGGGAACAGCTGCGGGACCGGAGGCCGACGGCCCGGGAGAGGGCTGAGCGTCAACAGCAGCGGCAGCCGGAGCCTCGGGTTGAGGTTCCGACTGAAGGACCGGCGGGCTCGTCCGGGGAGGTTCGGGAGCCGGGGCAGCGGGGATTTGGGCCTGAGCAAGGACTTCGGTGGCCTGGGGCGACGCGTCCTGTTGGGAACTAGGGTCCAGATCCAAGGGGTTGCCGAAGGGGATGGACGCGCAGCCGGCGGTGAAAAACAACAGGGCGAACGCAGGCATCAAGACAGTCATTCCCAACCAACGGGGACAGCAAAGGGAACGGCGCAGGGACCGGGCAGTTGCGCCGGGGATGAAGGCGGAAAGATTGAACATAGCTCAACCCTCGTAGCAGCGATCAATGGTGATAGTCTTACGATTCAAGGCGCCTGGGGAGTTGAAGGCCTCAACCCTCCCCAATGTCAGCAGAGGTGCCTTCTCGAGCACCGTATTAATCTTACCAAAGACCGGGAAAACAATCTTGACGAAATTGTGACCGGCACCGCATGGGCGGGTCGCAACGGAAGACAGTCCCCCCTCAGCCATGGTTTACGGCTGGCAGAGGCGGGCGGTTTTATATTGTCCGGGAGGGGTTTGTGCATCCTTAGTTCGTTGAAAATCGGCCTACCCTATGCTAACGTAATCCGGCGAACCGGGTTCCGATTGATAACCGGATTCCTGCGAGTTTTTCCGAGAGTTGCCAAAGTTGGTGTTCCGATGACCCAAAGCCTGGGATGGGGCGGCGTTTCCCCTTCTCCCGGCAGCCGCATCGAGTGGCTGCCGTGGGGCGCGGATGCCTTTGCGCTGGCCCAAGAAGAGGGAAAGCCGGTCCTGCTTTCCATCGGCGCGGTCTGGTGTTACTGGTGTCACGTCATGGACGAAGACACCTACACTGATCCGTACGTGGCCGCATTCGTCAGCGAGCATTTCGTAGCGGTGAAGGCGGACAACGACCACAGGCCGGACATCAACTCCCGATACAACGTAGGGGGATGGCCTTCGACGGTGTTCCTGACGGGGCACGGTGGATACGTAGCGGGGGCCACCTACCTGCCTCCGAACCAACTCCTGGCCATGCTGGACGAAGTCCGTAGGGCTTACGATTCCGGGAAGCCAGGGCTTTACGACCAGGCCAACATCCTGCTGAGGCAGCGGCGAGATGAGGTTATGAAGGTATCGGCGGGCGCGGAGCTGGGGCCGGAAATGGTGGACCGCATGGCGCGCCGGGTGATGGGAACGTACGACGCGCGCAACGGCGGGTTCGGGGAGGCACCCAAGTTTCCGAGCGTACCAGTCCTGGAATTTCTGCTCCACCTGTACCGGACAACGCGGGAGGACTTCTACCGCGCCGCGCTGGTGAAAACCCTGGACGCGATGCTTGACGGAGAGTTGGCGGACCGAGTAGAGGGAGGGTTCTTCCGGTACTGCAATGACGGCGACTGGAGCCAGGGACAGCACGAGAAGATGCTGGAGGACAACATCGGGTTGGCCAGGGTATTCCTAGAGGCCCACCTTCTGCTGGACAGCTCCAGGTATGAAAAAGCCGCCAACGACACGTTGGACTACCTGCTGGGCCAGCTGTACGACCCGGCAGCGAAGGGATTCAGGGGAAGCCAAGGGGCGCACTCGGAGTATTACGACCTTCCCCCGGAAGCGCGGGCCAGCGAACCGACCCCGCCAACCGACCCGTGGTGCTACGCGAGCCTGAGCGGGCAGGCGGCATCGCTGCTGATGGAGGCGGCGTGTGGGTTGGGGCGAGAGGAACTCCTGGAAACCGGGGAACGAATACTGGCCAGGCTGTGGGACATGGCCGGGACTGGGAATCTTCCCCACGTTTTTTCGGCGGCGGGGGCCGAGCCGTCCCCAGATGGGCAACTGCTGGCGGACTGGGCGCATTTGCTGAACGGATGGGTGGACGCCACCAATCTCTCTGGCGGGACAAGCGAGGCGTACCTGAAACGGGCGGTGGAAGCGGCGACGAAGATGTTGGACGCTTTCTATGACCACGCACACGGCGGGTTCTACGACATAGAACATATCGAAGAACCCCTGGGGTACCTGGCCTTGCGGGAGAAGCCACTGCCGGAAAACGTGGCGGCGGTGCAGGGCCTGATGAAACTGCATCACTCCACCGGCGACCCTGACTTCCTGGAGGCGGCGCGACGGACACTCAGCGCCTTCGCAGAGGTAAACCGGGCCTACGGGGAGCATGCTGCGGGCTACGCGCTGGCCGTCGAACGTTTCCTGAGCAATCCGGTGGAGATCACGGTAGAAGGGCGGCCCGGGTCTGACGACACCCGGGCGATGATGAAGGCCGCGGCAGGGTTGACTCATCTCAATCCGGTGTTGAAGTTCGTGAGACGAGGGGATGGCTCCCGGGCGCAGGCCCACGTTTGCCTGGATACGGTCTGCTGGCCGCCGGTGGACGAACCGGCAGAGCTGGCCCCGCTGGTGGCGGAGGCCCTGTCACCACAGCAAAGTCCCTTCGCGGATATTTTCCAACAGTTCGGCGGCATCTGAGCCGCCGATTGACCAAGCCGGCTCCTAGCCTTTCGGGCGGGAGCTGAACACCGATCCGGCTGACTCACACATCTATGGAGCGTTAAGTCCTGATACGCACAAACTGCAGCGAACTTCGCGAAGAGAATATCGAATCCCAGGTCACACTGTACGGGTGGGTGGCCCGCCGCCGGGACCACGGCGGCGTCATTTTCGTGGACCTGCGGGACCGGTCCGGGATAGCGCAGGTGGTGTTCAACCCGGAAGTGTCCCCGGGCGCCTATGAAGTTGCCGACCAACTGCGGTCGGAGTGGGTCATAAAGGTCCGGGGAGCCGTCCTGAAACGCCCGGAGGGGTCGGAGAATCCGTCCATGCTAACCGGCGCGGTGGAGGTGATGGTGGAGGACGCCGAGGTCTTGAACTCATCTCTGACGCCTCCCTTCTACATCACCGACGACGTTTCCGCCGACGAGGGGCTGCGGTTGAAGTACCGATACCTGGACCTGCGGCGGCCGGTGATGCAGGAAAACCTGTTGCTTAGGCACCGGGTGGTGAAGTACATCCGGGACTTCCTCAGCGACCGGGGGTTCCTGGAGGTGGAGACCCCGATTCTAATCAAGAGCACGCCGGAAGGGGCCCGGGACTTCCTGGTGCCAAGCCGTTTGCAGAAAGGAAGTTTCTACGCGCTTCCGCAATCGCCGCAACAGTTGAAGCAACTGCTGATGGTGGCCGGCGTGGAGAAGTATTTCCAGATTGCCCGCTGCTTCCGGGATGAGGACCTGCGGGCGGACCGGCAACCGGAGTTCACCCAGCTGGACCTGGAGATGAGCTTCGTCGAGCAGGAGGATATCCTTTCCCTCACTGAAGAGCTTTACACGGCGATGGTGCAGGCGGTCGCGCCGAACAAGAAGCTGCAAAGCCCCTTCCAAAGGTTGACCTACGACGAGGCGATGAGCTGCTACGGGAGCGACAAGCCGGACCTGCGGTTCGGGCTGGAGATGACGGATATCACCGACCTGGCCAGGGAAACAGAGTTCCGGGTTTTTCTGAACACCGCGGCGCAGGGGGGCATCATCAAGGGGATGGTGGTCCCGGGGATGGCGGAACAGACGGGTTCGGACATGCGGCGGCTGGAGGAGATGGCCAAGGGATTCGGGGCGGCCGGAATGAGCCACATCCGTCTGAGAGGCGAGGGCCCGCTGGAGGGCCTGGACGACGAATCTGCGCTGCTGTCGCCGGGGTTGCGGATGCCGGTGGAGTGGACCAAACGTGTCGCTGCACGGATGGGGGCGAACCGGGGAGACTTGATTCTGCTGCTGGCGGGCCAAGCCAAGCAAGTGAACCAGTGGTTGGATTCGATGCGAAATCACTTGGGGGAGTCCCTAGGACTGGCCGACCCGGACGAGCTGGCTTTTGCGTTTGTTACCGGGTTCCCGCTGTTTGAATGGGACGATGATGCCAACCGCTGGGACTCGTCCCACCACCCGTTCACCGCGCCGGCGCCGGGGAAAGAGAGCCTGCTGGACTCGGAGGACCTGGGTAGGATTGAATCGCAGGCTTACGACTTGGTATGCAACGGGTCGGAGCTGGCCAGCGGCAGCATCCGCATCCACCGGCGGGAACTGCAGGAGAAAGTGTTCCGGGCGCTGGGGCACAAGCCGGAGGACGTCGAGGAGCGGTTCGGGCACATCCTGGAGGCCTTCGAGTATGGAGCGCCGCCGCACGGAGGGATCGCGCCGGGGATCGACCGATTCGTGGCGATCCTGACGGGGGCTGAGTCCATCCGGGACGTTATCGCCTTCCCCAAGACCCAGAGCGGGTCGGACCTGCTCTTCGGGGCTCCTGCGGCGGTAGACGCCACGCAACTGCGGGACCTGGCCTTGCGGCTGGCCGAGTAAGCGAGCCATTTCGACCCGGGGGGTGTGTGAAAATTGAATTCTCACCCCCATCCTAACCCCCGCCTACGCGGGGGCAGGCTCTTCCCCCATCAAGGAGGAAGGGACTTTCGAGATAGTTACTAAGAAACTTTCTCAAAACGTACATTCTGAAACCCGAAACCCGCAAAATGGAGACGAGACGGGGGTCTGGATTCCCGCCTGCGCGGGAATGACGGGAAGAGCGGCGAAAGGGCCGAGTCAGACTTGACGCGATAGCCTTGGGGTGTCCATCTGAGCTTACCATTGACCAGGCAGGGTGAACCTACTGACCACGCAGGAGGATGCGAACATGACCAGTCCCAGCGGGTTCAATTACGAGAGTTTCTTCTCAGCCAATGCGCCGGTGAGCAACCGGGGGGGCAACCGGAACGCCAGGTATGACTTCGCCGTGGCGTACCCCGACCCAGAGACGCTACCCCTGGACGGACTGGTGGACGCGCTGAAGACCGCCCTGGACCGGGAGGGGAGGGATTTGGCCTACTATCCGGTTCCCGCCGGACTGCCATCCCTGCGGCAACTAGTGGCTGAGAAGCTGCAGCGGGACCGAAACATGACGGTCAACGTTGACGATATCGTGCTCACATCAGGCTCCGGTGAAGGCATTTCCATGATTATCCAGGCGCTGACGGACCCGGGGGACGTGGCGCTGACCGAGGAGTTTGTCTACCTGGGCACCCTGCGGCAGATGCGATTGTTTGGAGGAGACGTCAGGGGGGTGCGGTGCGACGACCAGGGGATCATCCCGGAGTCGCTAGAGGAAATCATACGGGCAGCGGAAGGGAAAGGGAAGCGGGTGAAGTACCTTTACACCATCCCAGCCTTCCAGAACCCGATGGGCTGGACGATGAGCCTGGAGCGGAGGCGGCGGGTGCTAGACATTTGCCGGGAACGGGGTGTGCCCATCCTGGAAGACGATTGCTACGTGGACCTGAGGTTCGAGGGTGAGGATGTGACTTCCTTCCACTCGATGGACGACAACGGGCAGGTGCTCTACGTCGGTTCCTTCTCCAAAATCGTAGCCCCGGGGATGCGGCTAGGCTATATGGTGGCCCCGCTGGAAGTGCGGCAGCGGGCGATGAGCTTCAAAGGCGGCGGCGGGGTGAACCAGTTCGCGGCGCTAGCGGTGGAAGAATACCTGCGGAACAATATGTACGACCACATAAACGAGCAGAACGATGCGCTGAGGGCCAAACGGGACGCCATGCTGGCGTCACTCGGGGAGAACTTCGGGGATGCGGCCAGGTGGGTGAAACCGGAAGGCGGGCTGTACGTCTGGCTGGAGATGCCGGAAGGAACCGACCTGGCATCGCTCCAGGAACAGTCATTCGAGGAGGGCGTTGGCTACTACAACGGGACCATGTTCTCGCCGGAGGGCCGGGGGGCCAACTGCGCACGGCTGTGCTTCGGGCATCCCTCACCGCAGACCAACTACGACGGGGTCGCCGAGCTGGCCCGCATTTTCGAGCGGCACGGGGTCCTATAGTCAGCGCATCCCAGGACTCCCTGGCAACACGTACGCGATGAGATTGCCCCGGTTCAGCCCGGGGCAATCATTTTTGAGCGGCTAGAAGCTCAATAGAGCCCACGATGCCGCCGGCAACCGAAGAAAACAGGCGATGAGCGAGCAAGACCATGCTGTCTGGCAATAGTTGAATATAGCAACGGTGGGTGTCGAGCTGCGGCATCTGCATGGTGGTGTTTTCAGTGTGGGAGGGCATGACAGGGAAGACGAGTGGTGGACATGGCTGGTCTTGCGTAATCCGCGGTGGTTCCTGGGAAGGCTGATGGGTCCCTGCCTCCGCAGGGACGACGGGGGAGAGGGTCTGCTCTGGTGGCCGGGCCCTGAGGGAAGGTTGACGGGGGTCTGGGTTCCCGACTGCGCGGGAATGACGGGGGAGGGGGGATGCTGCGGGGCCGGGCCCTGAGGGAAGGGCGGGAGAAATGGAGGAGCGGGGTGGGGCATGAGGAACGCGAGTGGGTTCGCCAGATTTTCGATGACACTTGCCGGTTGTGACAACTGACTCCTACCGCTACGATCATTCTTGCTACTCCAACCGCGATTGCTATGAGGGAACGCCTTTCCTGAGCGGGCGGGAATCCTACCCCTGGTTGGACAAAGGACCTTGATGCGCAAGAATCCCGCCGTCTACATGCTGGCCAGCGGCCGCGACGGAACCCTTTACGTAGGAGTGACGTCGAACTTGGCGGAAAGGGTCTGGCAGCACCGGAGCGGGTGGACTCCAGGGGTTTACCGGGCGGTTCAGGGTGGGCAACCTGGTGTGGTACGAGTTCCACGAGACGATGGAGCACGCTATTGGCCGGGAGAAGGCATTGAAGAAGTGGCGCCGGGCGTGGAAGATTCGGGTCATCGAATTGTCGAATCCAGGGTAGGATGACCTGTTTCCTGACGTTTCTTGAAGGGAGTGGGTTACGGGGGTCTGGATTCCCGCCTACGCGGGAATGACGGGAGGGAGGGCTTGCTACAGTTGCCGCTCCTGAGGTGAGGGTTTACGGGGGTCTGGGTTCCTGCCCCCGGGTAGGCGGGGGCGGGGTCTGTTGCGGGAATGACGGGATGGTTTGCGGGGAACGAGACCGCCTAAATTGCAACGCCGGCGCCGGCTAGTCGGCGTTGCCGTCCCCTGCGCCGGCTTTCTGGGGTTCGGGGACTCCCGATTGGCGGCCGTTGCGGAAGGCGAACCGTTCAACCAGGTCGCCGATGCTCTGGCGGAAACCGGAATACTCCAGCTCCCCGTAGGGCAACATGGCGGGGCCGGACCATCCCTGGGAGCGCATCTCAATGCCTTTCTGCTGGGCGTGGAGACGGACGTGGTCCCAGGCCGCGTTGTCGAAGAAGTCGGCGTGGGAGTCGGAGAATTTACCCTCGGCGGTGAGGGAGAATCCAACGCAGGAAACCAGGGGCAGGCAGTACATTCCGACGACCGGAGTGTTGATGGGGACAGGCATGAGGGGCATGGTGTGGGAGCCGCGGGCGTCGCCCCCGATGTAGTGGGCCTTGGCGTAGGGGGAGATCAGTTCCTCCGGGGCGGGAAAGATGCCCTGGTTCCGAACGATGGCCACCGGGTCGTCCTTGCCGGTGTAGGAACCGGCGATGTTGTGGAGGCGGGTGGCGGACACGGCGGCGGCCACCTGTCCGGTGTGGCGGGAGACGATGGAATCGATCCCGAAGCGCTCGTTGTCCCGCAGCAGCACCGTTATCTTGTAGTAATCTTCGGGGGCGTTGAGGGAGATGATGCTGTCCCCTTGGGTGTTGTCCATGTCGATGATGTTGAAAGTGAAGCCTTCGCCGATGCGGGGGAGCATCAGGCCGGCGCAATACATGGGGTCCGCGAAGCCAAGGAACATGGGGAGATTGTAGGCGCCCGGGCCGCACTTGTCGGCGGCCAGCACCATGAAGGACTCGGCGGGGCGGACAGGGTTGGTCTTGACCGGGTCGTGGTCAAATTCGATCTCCGCCACCGCCGGGCCAGCGCCTCTTATGTTGCCCGATGGAGCATCGGCCAAGAGGTCCTGGCCCGCGCCGTAAAGACCGTACTCCCGGGCAATGTCCGTTGCTTGCAGGAAGGTGTTCCAGGCGAACTGATGGACATCGGTATCGTTGGCGCCACGGGTGTGGGACGCGATGATGGCGATGTCGTCGCCGGTGTGGGCAACAAAGGTGTCGATCAACAGGCCGTTTCTGACCGCGCCAGCAGCCGCCGCACGGGTGGCCTCCATCATGCGCTGGGAGGGTTTGGTGTGCCCTCCGATGGAGCCCACATCGGCCTTGAGGACAGACAGAGTCATTTTGGTTGCCATGGTGAGCCTCCTGGGGCTTTCGATACTTCAACTGGTTTTAGTCGGGGAGTGTTGCTACAACGTAGTATATATTGGACACGCCGTTTGCTCAAAAGTCGGGCCATCTGAAGGCAGGGTTCCGTTCCAGGTGGCGCAGCTCAACGGCAACGGGGGTCTGGATTCCCGCCTGCGCGGGAATGACGGGAGAGAAGGAGGCGGGATGGGAACGAAAACACCTAAACTGCACCACTGCCGATGGACCAAAGCAAGTTGTCGGCGAGCGACGTTTGCGTGTATAGTCAAAGCAGTGTCAGAGCCATTTGAGCGGGAGGTTGGCGAAAAGCGGTCATGTTAGCCGAATCCCCATTGCTAACCGCGTTGGTTTACGTGTCGCTGGGGCTGGTGGTGCTGTGGACGGTGCGCCTAGCCCGGGTGAAGCGGCGCAATCCCCTGGTTTGGGGCGGGATTGCCCTGGTGCTGATCGTTGTCGCGGAAACGATGGTACCGAACGTTCCGTCCATTATCGGCATGGCTCCGATGGTTGCCCTTCTCTTCTTGAAACCGGTCCCAACGGCTGCACCGGAACCAACGCCGGAAACCGTTACCTGTCCCAAGTGCCACGCTTACCATGCGGCAGGACACTCGTACTGCGTCAACTGCGGTTGGGAATTGCGGCGTCCCTACGTGGAAGACCCACAGGCGGGCGGGGAGACGATGAGGAGCGCGGCGGTGGAGAGTCCGCCGCGAGAGCCGACCGCAGCGGCGGAGGCGCCTCCGCCGGAAGTTTCTCCGGCGATTTCCGTCGAAGAGGAACCGGTCGAGGAGGAAAGGGAGACCTGGGATCCGCCGTATGCCGAGCCGGTAACTGAACCGGAGGCTCCGAAGGCAGGAGCCTCTGAGGAACCGGCGGCGGTTGATTCAGCAGACGGGGAAGGCAGCAGCGAGGCGGAGGTAGCCACCGACGCGGTCCCGGAAGAGGCGGCCGGGGAGACGGAGCGGTATGCTCTCGACGCTCCGGAGGTTGAGGATGCGGCGGCGGGCAGGGTGGGGTTCGACTCGATGCCGACTTTCCGGCAGGCGCTGACTCCGGCGTTGTTCACCGGCCGGGGAGCGGAGTACAGCGGCGAGGGCAGGTTCCAGGAAGCAGTGGACCAGTTCACGAAGGCGATTGCCCTGGACGGCCGGTACCGGGCGGCACTGGAGGGACGCCGGGAGGCGTACCTGCAACTAGGTCTCGAGGCCAAGGCTGCGGAAGACCAAGAACTGCTCAACAGCCTGGCGGAGGACCCGCAGGCTTAACTACACGCCCACCGGGGCCCTTTCCTGAATCCGGCGGTAGAGGCGCGGGCCTACACGGCCATTATGTGATAGCCGGCGTCCACGGGGATGACAGAGCCGGTGACCCCGCTGGACAGGTCGCTGCAGAGATAGAGGGCGGTCCTGGCCACCTCGTCGGCGGTGATGTTCCGCTGGAGGGGGGCTTTCTCGGCGTGGATGCGCTTCATGTCGAGGAAGCCGTGGATTCCCCGGGCGGCCAGGGTATCCAAAGGACCGGCGGATATGGCGTTAACACGGACGTTGTCCGGTCCCCACTCGGCGGCCAACTGCCTAACCTCGTGCTCCAGGGCAGCCTTGGCGGTGCCCATTACGTTGTATCCCGGATAGACCTTTTGCGATGCCTGAAAGGTCATGGCGATGACGCTGCCGCCGTTGGCCATGAGAGGTCCGGCGTGCCTGACGAGGGGGATCAGGGAGAAGGCGCTGATTTCCAAGGCCAGGCGGAAGCCGTCGCGGCCGGTGTCCGAAAACCTGCCAGCCAAGTCTTCCCGGTTGGCGAAGGCGATGCTGTGGACCAGGAAGGAGAGGTCCCCGAAGGAGTCGCCCACCCGCTGGAACAGGTCGATAATCTGCTGGTCATCGGAAGCATCGCAGGGTAGGGAGATGGATCCATCCAAGGTGTCGGCCAACCGCTCGACGCGGTCTTTCAGGCGGTCGTTCTGGTAGGTGAAGGCAAGGCGGGCGCCAGCTTCGGCTAGGACCTGGGCGATGGCCCAGGCGATGCTGCGGTCGTTGGCGACCCCGAGAATGACGCCGTTCTTGCCGGAAAGGTCTATTGGATACAAGTGAACATCCTCCGCTGAACATCCTCCACCCAGGAGTTTAGGGGATTGTAGCAAGGTTTTGCCGGACCGGGTGTTGAATGGCCCGACGGGAACCCGCGACAATGGGGAGTTTCAGCCAGCGGGGTTGTTCTTTCCGGGCATCAGCAGGTACTGAATCGGTTGGAAGAGAAGCGACCGGGGGCTTACTGGAAGGCGGGAGCTACGTGCTCCAGGAAGGTGTCGAGCTGATGCTCGGGTTGGAATGAGGCGAAACGGACGATGACGGTCTGGGCACCGGCCTCGGCGTACTCAGCGATGCGGTCCCGGACGCGCTCCGCTCCGCCGAAGGGGCCCCAGCGGGTCCCCCAGATGTTGGCGCCGTAGTACCCGAGCAGCCATTCCTCGGCCTCGGCTTCCGCCCGGGCGTGGTCCGGGTCAAGGTTTACGGTCAGATACATGGCAGCTTCAAGGGAAGCGGCGTCGCGGCCGAGGCCGGCGGCGAGGGCCCGGAAGTCAGCAACCATGCCGACGTATTCATCCGGGGTGTCGGAGATGGACATGACACCGTCACCCCAGCGGGCAGCCCGCCGAATTTGACGCTCACGAACCTGCGACCGCCCGTGGCAGGCCAGCAGCAAGGGCACTCCGCCGGGGCGGGGTGAGCGGGGCAGCATGGCGGTGGGCTCCAGGTCGAAGTGGCGGCCGGCAAAGGAAACAGTCTCGCCAGAAGTCAAACCCTTGACGATGCGGGCCATTTCCACGAGGCGGCCGGCCCGGCGGGAGGAGTCTACTCCGACGCTGCGCCACTCCTGCTGCTGTTCGTCGTTGAAGGCACCGCCAGCCCCGGCGGAGATGATAACGCGGCCGCCGGAAATGAGGTCCACGGTGCCGAGGGTCTGGGCCAAGAGGAGGGGATGGCGCAGGGCCATGAGCAGCACGGCGGTCCCGAGACGGACGCGGCCGGTGCGGGCGGCGATGGCGGCCAGGGTTGCCAGGGGTTCGAGGCGGGGCTTGGCGGTCAGGCTGTCGCCGACCCACACGGAGTCAAGCCCGGCATCCTCGACGGCCCGGGCCATGCGCAGGACAAGCTCAGCGTCGGAGGGGGCTTCGTCCCGGAGCAACAGGCCTCGGGTGGGCAGTAGTATTCCGAGCTTGGGAAGAATTTCAGGCATAGTCGGTCACGGGTGGGTGTGGTGAAGGGATGGGGTCCTGGTGGGTCTTATAAACTACCTCAAAACGTACATTCCGAAGGCCAAAACCCGCGAAATGGGAACAGGATGGGGGTCTGGATTCCCGCCTTCGCGGGAATGACGGGGAAAATGGTACATGGGGCAGGCTCTGAGCGGGAATGACGGAAGGCGACTGGGAATTTCTCACATACCCTCTTAGCGGTGGGCGAGGCTGTCCCACTGGGGGACGAGACGCCTGAGCAGTCCGGGCTCCATGTGCTCATAGGACTCCAGGTCGTCAATGGTGTCGAGGTCGAACCCGAGTCCCTGGCTGTAACTGATGGCGACGGAGATTCCCATGGAGGCGGCCCGGGCAAGGTGGCGGGCGAAACTGCGCTGGCCCAGTTGGGGCATGAAGGGGATGCCGTGGGGCACGACGATCCCGTTGGTGCCGCCGTCACGCCGGGCGGGGGCCAGGGTGATGTTGTTGCCCCGCTCGGAGGAGCGAAGCAGGCCGATGACATCGCTGGGCTTGATAAAGGGGAGGTCCCCGGGAAGATAGAGGGCGGAGTGACCGTCGTTGAAGGCCCGCTCGAAGCCCCGGGTGACGGTATCGTTGAGGTCACGGCCCATTTCCTCAAACCAGACGCCGTCGGAGTTGCGGGTGAGGTGCATGACCCGGTCATCGCCGCCGACGACCCAGAACAGCCCAATGTTGGCGCTGCGGATGGCGCCGATAACCCGCCGGAGCATTCCGACCACCAGCTCGGCCCGCTGTTCCCGGGTCATCTCGGTTGCCAAGCGGGACTTGCCCTCGGAAAGGGGCTTCATGGGGATTATGGGGATGGTGGATGGGGCGTCGGTCATGGTTCAGCCGCCGTTCAGGTCGAGGATGCTCCGGGCCAGCCGTATTTTATCCGTTTCGTCGTGCATGATGATAGGGGCCACGACGGGTTCCATTCCCAACTCGCGAATCCGGGGGGACAATGGCTTGTCCTGCTCATCAATGAACAGGACGTCCACTATCTCTTGGTATGCCCGAGCCACGCCGACGCAGGACACCTCGTGGCCGAGCTCGGCCATAATCTTGCCGGCGGGGCCACGGACCGCATCGCCCCCGACGATAGGGCTGACAGCGACGCGCAAGGCCCGTTGTCCGGCAGCTTCCAGGGATTCCCGCACCCCGGGGAGGGACAGGATGGGGAATACGCTGAGGCAGGGGTTGGAGGGACAGAAGACGATCAAGCCAGCTTCGTCCAAGGCGTCCTGGAAGCCGGGGGACGGAAGGGCGGCATCCGACCCGACGTAGGTTATGTCCGTTACGGCCGGTCCAGCCCGAAGCCGGACAAAGTAGTCCTGCATGGGCAGGTCACCTTCCCCGGTATGCAGGACGGTACGGACGGGCTGGTCGCTCATGGGGATTACGGGAATCTCCACGCCTAAGCGGACGCACAGCTCGCGGGTGACCTGGGATAAGGACCACCCGTGGGCGAGGAGCTGGGTGCGCCGGACGTGGGTCGCCAAGTCGCGGTCGCCGAGGTTGAACCAGGTCTCCACGCCGAAGCCGCGGAGCATCTCCAGGGCGTGAAAGGTGTCGCCGGACAGGCCCCAGCCGGTTTCCGGGTTGACCAGCCCGGCGAGGGTGTAGGCCACGGTGTCGAGGTCGGGGGAGACGTGGAGGCCGTGGAAGGTCTCGTCGTCGCCGGTGTTGACCACGATGGACAGCTCACCGGGAGAGAGGAGGCGGGACAATCCAAGGGCCAGCTTGGCCCCGCCCACGCCGCCGGCCAAGGCCAGCACTTTGCCGGATGCCACGGAAGCGCGCCGCCGGTCAGGGAAGGGCCTGCGCCCCGGAGTTGGAGGCCCCGGCATTGGAGGCCCTCCGGGGGTGCTCGAAACGGTAGCCCTCCATCTTGACGAGGCGGTTGTAGGAGCCGAATATCTCCTCGACGTTGTCGCCAACGAGGTCCAGAGGATCGAGTTCCTCGTCGGTGTCGTTGAAGACTCGCTTGAGATCGTAGCCAGTGTAACGCTCCGCGGGAACCCGTCCTGCCTGACGGATCATCTGGCGGAACTCGGAGGGGCGCATGAGCTGGCCGTGCTGGGCGCCGGCGGCGGTGGAAATGCTCTCGTTGATAAGGGTCCCGCCCAGGTCGTTGACGCCGGTGGTAAGAAGGAGCTGGGACATCCGGCTGCCCTCCTTGACCCAGGAAGCCTGGATGTTGGGGATCCAGTTGTTGAGCACGATCCGGGCGACGGCGTGGACCTTGATGACATCCATGCCGGTGGGGCCGGAGCGGACGTTCTCGACAAGGCCCTTGAGGAACATGGGAGCTTCGGAGTTGACGAAGCTGAGGGGGACAAACTCGGTGAACCCGCCGGTATCCTTCTGAATATCGCGCAGCAAGGCGATGTGGCGGGCAATTTGCTGGTTGGTCTCGACATGGCCGAACATGACGGTTGAGGTGGTGGGGATGCCGAGGTCGTGGGCGGTGGTGATGACTTCGACCCACTGCTGGACGGAGATGCGGCCGGGGGAGATGAGGTCACGCAGTTCCTGGTCCAGCACTTCGGCGGATGTCCCGGGCAGGCTGCCGACGCCGGCCTCCTTCAAGCCTTCCAGGTACTCGCGGATGGTGCACTGGGAGCGGATGGAACCGTAGAGCACCTCCTCGGGGGAGAACCCGTGGATGTGCATGTCGGGGAGGTCTTCCCTGATGGCGCGGCAAAGCTGGATGTAGAGGTCGCCCTCCATCTGGGGAGGGAGACCGGCCTGGATGCAGACCTCGGTGGCGCCGTAGTCGCGGGCTTCCCCGGCGCGGCGGATGATTTCGCTGACGGGCAGGAAGTACCCTTCCTCCTCGCGGTAGTCGCGGCTGAAGGCGCAGAAGCCACACCGCTTGATACAGACGTTGGTGAAGTTGATGTTCCGGTTGACAACGTAGGTAACGATGTCCCCCACGGTCCGGCGGCGGAGCTCGTCAGCGACCATTCCGAGGGCGTTGAACTCGGGGCCGGTGGCATCGAAAAGGGCCACCGCTTCGTCAACCGTGATGTCCTCACCGGAGAGGGCCCGATCCAAAACGCCGGCCACGGCGGGCTGAAGGGTCCCGATGAGGGACTCGAGGGACCGGATGTCCGGGGTCCCGTCAGTTTGATCCGGCATAGCGTTCAATTCCCCCTTTAACGTAGCCCGATTCGTCGGTCAGATCCAGCGCCCGGGAGCGCAAGGACTCGGTAAGGTACTCGCCGGTCCCGAGGAAGTACTCAGGGTAGACCGGCAGGCGGGGCCGCAACTCGAAGCCGCGGGACAGGGTGCGGCCACGCAACTCGGCCAGCAGAGGCCAGGGAGCCTCGGGATTAACGTAGTCGATGGTCAGCGGGGAAACGCCGCCCCAGTCGTTGATCCCGGCGTCGAGGTAAAGGTCATAATCGGAGGCGCTGAGGTTGGGCGGCACCTGGACGTTGGCATGGGGCCCGAGGACCAGGCGGGCAGCGGCGACGGTCCAGAGCAATTCGAGGGACTCGGCATCGGGTTCCTCACCCATAGGCGTACCTGGCTTGGCGCGGAAGTTCTGGACTATGACTTCCTGGATATGGCCGTGGGCCTCGTGGAGTTCCCGGATGGCGAGGAGGGCTTCGATGCGCTCCCGGCGGGTCTCGCCGATGCCGATGAGGATTCCGCTGGTGAAGGGGATACGAAGTTCGCCGGCGATCTCGGTGGTGCGGAGGCGGACCCGGGGGCGCTTGCTGGGGGCGAACTCGTGGGGGCCGCCTTCCTCGTACAAGCGGGGGCTGACGCTTTCCAGCATCAGGCCCATCGACGGGTTGAAGGGCTGGAGGCGGGCCATCTCGCGGCGGCTCATGGTGCCGGGGTTGGCGTGGGGCAGCAGCGAGGTCTCTTCCAGGACCAGGCGGCACATATCCGCCAGATAATCCAGGGTGGTCGAGTATCCCCGATGCCGGAGCCATTCCGCTGCTTCCGGGTAGCGCTGCTCGGGACGCTCTCCCAGGGTGAACAAGGCCTCGGTGCAGCCGAGTTTCTCGCCAGCCCGGGCGACTCCCAAGACTTCCTCGGGGGTCATGTAGAGTTCCGCAGCGGAACCGGGGTCCTGTCGGAAGGTGCAGTATCCGCAGAAGTCGCGGCAGAGGCGGGTGAGAGGAATGAACACCTTGGGGGAAAAGCTGACCACCTTCCCACGGCCACGGTCGCGCAGGCCGGAAGCGACGGCGGCCATTTCGGCAGCGGCCGATGGACCGGCACCAGACAAGGCAAGGGCGTCATCCGGCGACAGCCGAGAGCCGCGGGCGGCGCGGTCCAGTACGCCGGCGATACCCCGGTCTTCCGCCTGAAGGGAAGACGCGGGAGAGTGCGATATGGCAAGCCTGGTGTTCAACTAATGATTCCTGGGGCGATCCCCGAAACGGTTCCCGCCCAACGGCAGACAGCTTTGAGGGGGCCATTGGCCTCCTGAAGTGGGGTTATTCTATTCCCCTTCCCCGTTGCGTTCAATCACGGAGCGGGTCAGAGACCGGCCGCAGGGCGTCCCCTGCCGCCGATGGGACGGAAGGGCGCTACTGCATGGGGGAGTAGTTGGTCGGGCGCAGGATGACGTTCCGCACGCGGGCGTTGAGGGGGCCATCCACCTCGGACTCGGCGCGGGCGCGGTGCCAGTCGGGGTCGGCCTGGAAGGCGGCCCACTTCTGTTCCCGGTCGGCCAGGCTGTCGAAGCCGAGCATGTAGACCAACTGGTTGCTGGTGCCGATGTCCTCGGTCCAGAAGCCGACGACGTGGATGCCGTGGCGCTGGAAGAAGCCGACGGTGTGGTTGGCAAAGCGGTCGTTGAGAGCGGGAAGCTTTCCAGGGATGGTCTCGTAGATGCGAAGCTCGTAGATCATGGTGTCTCCTTGTGGTATGAGGCTTCGGCGGTGTGGGGATTTCCGGGGGTGTGCGGATGCCCAGCAGGCGTTTCTCCAAGTAAGCCCGGCCATACTAACCTTTAGGCGGAACAGCGTAAAGGCCGGGGCGTGAAAGGCCGATGGGTTACAGTCCGGCGAAGCGGCCCTGGTCCGGGGGAGCTTCCAGAACGGGGAGGGTGCGGCCCATGTATTCGTAGGCAAGGCGCGTGGCGACACGGCCGCGCCCGGTCCTCTGGAGAAAGCCGAGCTGGAGGAGGTAGGGTTCCCAGACTTCCATGACCGTGTCCGAATCCTCGCTGAGGGAGGACGATAGGGTATCCAATCCAACGGGCCCGCCGTCGAACTTGTCGATGATGCTGGAAAGGAGCCGATGGTCTGACTCATCCAGCCCGAGGCGGTCCACCCGCAGCAGGTCCAGCGCGGCGCGGGCCGCCTTGCCGGTGAGGCGGTTGTCGGCCTCGACGAGTGCGTAGTCCCGGGAGCGTTTGAGGAGGCGGTTGGCGATGCGGGGCGTACCGCGAGCCCGGGAGGCGATTTCCGAGACGCCTTCTTCCTCAGCGTCGAATTCCAGGATGGCGGCGGACCGGCGGGTCACGACCTCCATCTCCGGCTGGTTGTAGTAGTCGAGGCGGAAAACCGAGCCGAAGCGGTCGCGCATGGGGGCGCTGATGAGGGAGAAGCGGGTGGTGGCTCCGACGAGGGTGAAGGGGCTGATGCGAAGGTTGATGCTGCGGGCGGCGAGTCCTTTGCCCACCATCCAGGACAGGAAGAAGTCCTCCATGGCCGAGTAGAGGACTTCCTCGACAGCGCGGTTGAGGCGATGAATCTCGTCGATGAAGAGAAGGTCTCCGGGCTGGAGGCCGGTGAGAATGGCGGCCATGTCTCCGGCCCGTTCGATGGCGGGGCCGGAGGTGACCTTGATGTTAACCCCCAACTCGTTAGCGATTATGTGGGCGAGGGTTGTCTTGCCCAGCCCGGGAGGCCCGTAGACGATGACGTGGTCGAGGGCTTCGCCGCGGAGCTTAGCCGCCTGGATGCCGATGCGGAGGTTGTCCTTGACCTGATCCTGCCCGACGAAGTCGTCCAACTGGCGGGGACGGAGGGAAATGTCCAGGTTGACGTCGCCCGGCAGGGAATCCCCGGAGATTATCCGGCCGGAGCCGTTGCGCCGCTTCTCGGAGCCGGGGATTTCGACGGGCGGACCGTCGGGCTGGGAAACCATCTGGGATATGCCGCCTTTCGGGAGGATGATGGGGCGGGGCAAGGACAGACCTGGGCCGGGAATGGATTTCATTCTAGGTTGGCCCCGGAGAGGCGTCAAGGACGAGCGGATCCTCCCAGAGGCAATACGCCGGAGGGCAGATGATGCCGATACATGGATGTTATGTCATAGGGGCGTATCTGAGACCGGAGCCCTGTAATATAATCGACCCGGCGAAACGGTTGGTGGGAACGACGGACTTATGAACCAGCGCCAGACCGAAACGCCAGAGTGGTTGACAGCCCTGGCGGGGATTCTCGACCTGGAGCAATCCCGGGAGTTCAACAACCGGGCGGTCTCCGGCGGCGTTGACCGCTTCATCGATCGCTGGCTGGAACCGCTGAACAGCTCCCTGGCGGCTGCCGGGTCGGAGAGGGCGGTCCGATCCGGGGAATACGGGGAGATGACCCCGGAACAGCGGGAAGAGTGGGCGGAGAGGCTGCGGGCCGTTCTGTTTCCCGACGCGGCTGCCGCATCTCCCGGGGACGATGCGGCCTCCGGGAATGAGCCGCCCGCCGCACCGGGTCCTCCTGGCAAACCGGGGCCTCCGGTCGAACCACTGGCGGCCGCTCCCAGGCCCCCCACCAGGGACTTATCCCAAAGCGTAGATTCCGAAACCCGAAACCCGCGAAACGGGAACGACGGGGGTCTGGATTCCCGCCTGCGCGGGAAAGACGGGAGAGTAGGAGGCGGGAACGACGGGAGGGAGACGCGGGAATCCCCGGTTGCGCCCACTGGTTCTGAGATGGCTACCAGGACCGGCGGAAGGGAGCTTCCAGATGCCGCATATTCGCGACCACCGGCCGGGTTGACGGTGGATGTGGCGGTGGACCGGTTGCGGGGAGTTGACGCGAAGCTGTCCGAGAGGCTGGGCCGGCTGGGGGTGCGGTCCATCCGGGACCTGCTCTACCTATTTCCCCGGAGGCACTCCGACTACACAAGGGTGGTCAAGATCGCCGAGGTCGAGCCGGACGTGGACTGCACGGTGATAGGACACGTCTGGGAGACGCGGGAAGTCTCGCTGGGCCGCAACGGCAGGCTGAAGGCAACCGAGGCCGTGCTAAGCGACGAGACGGGCAACGTGCGGGTGATATGGTTCGGTCAACCCTATATCGCGCGTTCCCTCAAGACCAACTCCAGGGTTGCAATCAGCGGCAGGGCATCGCGGAACCAGGGGCGGTTGGTGTTCGAGTCGCCGGACTATGAACCCCTGCCGGAGGGGCAGACACCCATCCACACGGCACGGCTGGCACCGGTCTATCCGCTGACGGCAGGGTTGACCGGGAGGAATCTGCGGCGCCTGGTGTGGCAGGCCCTCGGTCAATGGCTGGGAGGCGTGGAAGAGACCTTGCCCCAGGAAATACGGTCCCGCGCCGGTGTGATGCCGTTGCAGCAGGCGATCATGCAGGCCCATTTCCCGGAAGACGCGGAGGCGGCAACCAGGGCAAGGCGGCGGCTGGCTTTTGAGGAACTTATCACCCTGCAGCTTGCGGTTCTGTCCCGTCGCCGCCAGTGGAGCCAAGGGCTGGAGGGAGTCAGGATCAAGGCCGACCCGCAAGTAATCGGGAAATTCATTGAGTCGCTGCCCTTCCCGCTGACAGGGGCCCAACGGCGCTGCGTCGATGAAATCCTGGGGGACCTGAAGCGGGGCAGCCCTCCCATGAACCGATTGCTCCAGGGCGAGGTGGGGAGCGGCAAGACGGTAGTGGTGCTGACGGCACTGATGGCCGCGGCCGCGGCGGGATACCAGGGGGCAATCATGGTCCCCACCGAGGTGTTGGCGGAGCAACACTTCCGAACCATCGGCAACCTGCTGAGCGGACTGGCCCGTCCGGTGCAGGACGAACACCGGGTCACCGCCTACATGGAATCGCTGGGGAGGCCGGTTTCCGTCGGGCTGCTCACGGGCAGCACCGGCCAACGGGCACGGCGGGAACTTACGGGGCTGGCCGCGGAAGGCCAACTGGACCTGCTGGTAGGCACCCACGCCCTAATCCAGTCGGGGGTAGAGATCCCCAACCTGGCTCTGGCGGTGATGGACGAGCAGCACCGGTTCGGCGTGCTGCAACGGTCGGCACTGAGGCAGAAAGGCGTGGAGAATCCCCACAGCCTGGTCATGTCGGCCACCCCCATCCCCAGGACACTGTCGCTGACTCTCTACGGCGACCTGGACATTTCGGTAATAGACGAGCTTCCGCCGGGACGCCAGACAATCCGCACCCGCTGGCTGGGGCCAGACCGGAGGGACGCGGCCTACGGGTTCGTCCGCAGGCAGGTCAGCGAAGGCAGGCAAGCGTTCATAATCTACCCGTTAATCGAAGAGTCCGAAGCCGTTGACTCCAAGGCCGCGGTTGATGATCACCGGCGCCTGACGGAGGAAGTATTCCCCGACCTGAAGGTGGGCCTCCTGCACGGACGCATGGCTTCCCGGGAGAAGGACAGGGTGATGCGCCAATTCCGGGATGGGGAGCTGGACATCCTGGTGTCCACTGCGGTGGTGGAGGTGGGGATAGACGTGCCCAACGCCACGGTGATGATGGTGGAAGGAGCGGACCGGTTCGGGCTGTCCCAACTGCACCAGTTCCGGGGCAGGGTCGGCCGGGGTGAATACCAGAGCTACTGCATGTTGATGTCGGATGATCCCTCCGCAGTGGCCAGGGAACGTCTGTCAGCGCTGGAACACATAGACGACGGGTTCAAGCTGGCCGAGGAGGACCTGAGGCTGCGGGGGCCAGGAGACTTCTTCGGCACCCGGCAAAGCGGACTGCCCGATCTGCGGATGGCTTCCCTGTCCGACCGGGACCTGCTGGAAACCGCCCGGAGAGAAGCATCGAGGCTGATGGAGGCGGACCCGGACCTGGAGGGGGATGAGTACGGGGCCCTATCCCGCCAGGTTGCCCGTTTCCTTGAATATGCCAGCGGTGAAGTGAGCTAGGAAGCCGAAATCACCGCGCACTTGCATTAAATCCCGGCGCGGCCCAAGACCTCTCGATGGCGCTTTCAGTCGTTGGAGGCGGACTTGAAGCGATAACCCACGTTCCAGATGGTTTCCACGAAAGCGTGGTCCGGGTCTTCAATCTTGGAGCGCAACCGCCGGACATGGACGTCGACGGTCCGGGTACCGCCCAGGTAGTCGTAGCCCCATACCTGGCTGAGGAGCGCCTCGCGTGTGTAGACCCGTCCCGGGTTGGAAGCCAGGAGGACGAGAAGCTGGAACTCCTTGTAGGTCAGGGAGACGGGACGATTCCCCAGGGTGACATCGTATTTCTCGAGGTCGATGACCAGATTATCCACCCGGAGAACCTGGCCGCCCGATGGACCCCTGGCGCGGAAGATGGCCTGCATGACCCGGGCGAGCAACTCGTCATGATGCACCGGAGCAAGGATGAACTCGTCGGGGTTCAGGGACGGGTCGTATTCCGAGGCTTCATCCCGGGGCACCACGACCACCGCCGGAAGCCTGGACTCCCGGCAGCGGGTAACCAGCGACCTGGTCTGGGAGGCTCCCAGGGAAGCCAGGTCCAGGAGGGCCGCTTCGGCCGACGGGTCTTCGTCGGGGCCCGCGAAATAGTCCGGGTCCTCGCAGATGCTATAAGAAAGACCGGCCTTTCCGGCGACGCTGGCAAGGGCCTGGACCTGTTGAGGGGCCTTGGCTAGAAGGCAGATATTGACCACGGGCCAACCTATGAAACACGCTGGAGGACGCAAACAATAACCCGGCGATTATATCCACCATGCCGAGGGATGCCAACCGACGCGGACAGTTCGCAGCGTGTTATATTGCCATATAACCGGGCTCCCTGATCCTTCCTGACACCCGGCGTCATGGTTCCCTTTTGTAGGGGCGGACAGGACCCGCCCGGCGTCTGCCGGGGATGACGGAAGGAGGGGGCGGGGATATAATCAGCCCAACCGACGGCCGGGCAAAGCCCGGTAAACGGGAATAGCCGCTATTGACCACGGGAGGAATCCGGCATGACGCAGCAGGCGCAGCTCAACCCACAGACGGTCCTAGACCAGATGAAACAAGCGGGAGTGACCCACGTGGTCTGGCTGCCGGACAGCGAGACCAACTGGCTCTACATGCTGATGAAGGAGGAGCCGACGCTGGACCTGATCGCGGTGAGCCGGGAAGGACAGGCGTTTTCCACGGCGGCGGGCCTGTCCATTGGCGGGAAGAAGCCGGTGATCCTGATACAGAACACCGGGATGATGGAATCCGGGGACTCGCTGCGAGGCTGGGCGCTGGGGTTGAATATTCCGGTTGTGATGATGGTGGGTTACCGGGGCTATACGCGGCATGGGGTCAACTCGGATACGGCAGCGACATACACCGAGAGGTTCCTGAACGCATTCGGAATCCAGTATTACCTGGTGGAGAACGACGGAGATTCAGAGCGGATCTCCATCGCGTTTGAAGAGGCGGAACGGACACAGCGGCCGGTCGCAATCCTGGTGGGGGACGAATACCACGGGTTCAACCGGTAACCAGGGCTACTCGAAGCAAACCAGGTCAAGAGACAGTAAGGGCGGCGTCCGATCCCCGCCCGAAACCAGGGAGGGAAGCATGTTCCACATGGCCGATATGTTCCGAATATTCCAGCCGTTCCGGGGGAACGCGGTGGTGATCCCGGGCCGGGGCGGGAAGCACTGGACGGGCATCAGCACTGTTGAGGCGCGGGACGTGCCGCTGGGAGACCCGGCCATGGGAGGGCACGCATCCTTTGCGCTGGGGATGGCGCTGGCGCAGCCGGGGGAGAAGATCATCCTGTTCGACTCCGAGGGGGACATCCTGATGAACCTGGGGGCGCTGGTGACCATTGCCGAAAAGGCGCCGGAAAACCTGTATCACTTTGTCCTGGACAACGAGTGCTACGCCACGACGGGAGGACAGCCGGTGCCCAACGCGGAGAACGTTAGGTACGACGTGATCGCGGAGGGAGCGGGGTATCCGCACACGTATGCCTTTGACAACCTGGAGGACTTCACCAACAACATCGAGGATATCCTGGGGAAGCCGGGGCCGGTGTTCGTCACGATGAAGGTGTTTCCGGAGATTGAGAACGAGCCGATTGGGCGGCGGACCCGGTGGCAGACGCGGACGCGGGACAAGGTGCTGTCGGACATCAAGGAACAGCTGGGAGTCGGCGCGTAGAGCATCCCGCCTGAATCGGCGATCCAACGACGATGGAGGAGCCATGGCGACAACCGCCGGCCTCATCACCAACGAACAGTTTGCCCAACGGCGAAAGCGGCTGATGGACTCGCTTCCCGGCGGGACGATTATCCTGACGGCGGGCAGGGACAAGCCGCGGAACAATGACGTGGACTACAAGTTCCGGCAGCAGTCGTCCTTCTGGTACTTCACCGGGTTTGACGAGCCGGACGCGGTGGCGGTGCTGCGGCCGGGGCACGAGGAGCCGTACGCGCTGTTCGTCCGTCCCTACGAGGAAAGGTTCCAGATATGGGTCGGGTACAGGGCCGGGGTGGAAGGCGCTCTGGAGAAGCACGGGGCAGACCTGGCTTTCCCGATTGAGGATTTTAAGGAGGAGCTGCCGAAGCTGCTGGAAGAGTCCGACACCATTTACTACGGGCTGGGCAGCGACGACGACATGGACGAGGTCATTGGGGACCTGGTCCGACGGCGGCGGGCCGGGGCGCAGCGGGGCGGAAGGGCGTTGGCGGGAATCCAGGACCCGAAGCCGGTGATCGACCGGATGCGTCTAATCAAGTCTCCAGAAGAAGTGGCGGCCTTGCAACAGGCAATCGATCTGACGGCGGAGGGGTTTGACGCGGCGATGCGGTCCACCCGGCCGGGAGACTACGAGTACCAAGTACAGGCGGAAATGGAGGCGGTATTCCGAAGACTTGGGTCGCCGCGGAACGGGTATCCGTCGATAGTGGCTTCGGGGATGAACGCCTGTACGCTCCACTACATTACCAACCGGGACAGGATGCGGGACGGGGACCTGCTGCTGATCGACGCAGGGGCGGAGGTGGACTATTACACCGCGGACATCACGCGGACGTGGCCGGTGAACGGAAGTTTTTCCGCGGAGCAACGGGCGGTGTACGACATTTGCCTGGAAGCGCAGCGGCGGGGATTTGAAGAGGTGCGGCCGGGGGCGCTGTTCGACGACGTTCACATGGCGGCGCTGCGGACGTTGATCCAGGGGTTGAAGGACCTGGGGGCCCTGTCCGGGGAGATAGACGGGATCATCGAAGACAGGGCTTTCCTTCCCTACTACATGCACGGGACTTCCCACTGGCTGGGGCTGGACGTGCATGATGCCGGGCAGTACCGGGATGGGGAGAAATCTACGGAGCTGGAACCGGGGATGGTGTTCACGGTGGAGCCGGGGCTGTATTTCGGTCCGCTGGCGATGGAGTCCCCGGAGGAACTACGGGGGATCGGCATCAGGATCGAGGACAATGTCCTGGTGACGGATGGTGGGCACCGGGTGCTTTCAGAGGCGATTCCCTCGAAGCCGGAGGAAGTAGAGGCGGTGGTCGGCACGGCGGCTGCGCGGTAGGATCGGGAAACCCCATCGGGGAAAGCCGACGGCGGGACAGACCACCGCCCGATTCACCACCAGTGGGTATCGTCCAGGTCTTCGGAGCCAGCGCGAGCGGCATCCCAGGGCCGTGCGGGAAGATACTTCCACCCGCCGTCGGAGAACATGACCACGATGTTGCCTTGATCCATGTCCCCGGCCACCCGGTAAGCGGCATGGAGGGCGGCACCGGCGGAGATTCCGGCGAGGATGCCCTCGTGTTCCACGATGCGGCGGGACATGTCAATGGCGGTGGCATTGTCGACGAGGAACCGGCGGTCGAGGAGGCCGAGGTCAAGCAGAGGCGGGACATATCCCTCGGACAAGCTGCGCAACCCCTGGAGGGATTCTCCCATGCGAGGTTCGACGCCTACGATCTTGACCTGCGGGTTGATTTCGCGAAGGCGCCGACCGACGCCGGTGATGGTGCCGCCGGTCCCGATACCCGCTACGAAGACGTCAACAGACGGCAGGCCCGCCGCAATTTCGGCGCCGGTGTGGTGATAGTGAGTGCGGAGGTTAATGCGATTGTCGAACTGCCCGACGTAGTGGAACCCTTCGGAACGGGACATTTCCAGAGCGAGGTCGATGGCGCCCTTCATTCCAGCGCGGGGTTCGCACCAGGTTATTTCCGCGCCGTAAAGGTGGAGGAGATCGCCGATGCTGGGAGCGACCTCGCCCGGGATGACGACGCGCACGGCGTATCCCTTCTGCTTACCGACGAAAGCCAAGGCGATGGCGGTGTTGCCGCTGCTTGCTTCCACGATGGAGCCGCCGGGACGGAGATGGCCTTCGGTTTCGGCCTTCTCGATCATGGCAAGGGCGATGCGGTCCTTAATGCTGCCGCTGGGGTTCTGTCCCTCAAGCTTGGCGAAGATGCAAATGCCGGGTTTGGGAGACATGTGGGCGAGCTCGACCAGCGGAGTGTTTCCGACGAGTCCGAGGACGGTGGAGGCGGGCATGGGCATTGTTTTCCTTGAGAGCAAGTATTTGGGTAAAGGATAGTCGAGCGGGCGAAGGGGTTCAATGAGTGGGAACAGAGCCGGGGGATAGCCGGGTTATAATTGGCCGGGTTTTGGGATGAACAGACTGGAATCACGGGTCGCGCGGAACAGCTCCGAGTTTGCCGAGAACGAGCGGCAGATGTCGGGGCTGGTCGCGGAGCTAAAGGCACGGCTGGGACTGGTCCGAGGAGGAGGAAGCGAGGGGGCGGTAGAGCTGCACCGAAACCGGGGAAAGCTGACGGCACGGGAGCGGATAGACCGCCTAACGGACGCGAATACACCCTTCCTGGAGCTGAGTCCGCTGGCCGGGTGGGGGATGTATGACGACGAGGTGAACTGCGGGGGAATTGTCACAGGGGTTGGAGTGGTCCACGGGCGGGAAGTGATGGTGGCGGCGAACGACGCCACAGTGAAGGGGGGCACTTACTATCCGATCACGGTGAAGAAGCACCTGAGAGCACAGGAAATTGCCTTGGAAAACCGGCTTCCCTGCATTTACCTGGTGGACTCGGGAGGGGCGTTCCTGCCGCTACAGGCCGAGGTTTTCCCGGACAAAGAACACTTCGGACGAATTTTCTACAACCAAGCGCAGATGTCGGCGCTGGGGATCCCGCAGGTGGCGGTAGTGATGGGGTCATGCACGGCGGGCGGGGCGTACATTCCGGCTATGAGCGACGAGGTGGTAATCGTCAAGGAACAGGGAACGATTTTCCTGGGTGGACCGCCGCTGGTCCGGGCAGCCACGGGTGAGGAAGTAGACGCGGAGACGCTGGGGGGCGCAGACGTTCACACGCGCTTATCGGGGGTGGCGGACCATTACGCGTCAGACGACGGGGAGGCGCTGGCCATTGCCCGGAACGTCATCGAGAACCTTCCCTTACGGAATCCCATTCCCTTGAGACAGCAGGCGGTGACGCCCCCGGTCTATGATGCGGAGGAGATATATGGGATTGTTCCGGCGGACCGGCGACGGTCGTATGACTGCCGGGAAGTAATTGCGCGGATAGTGGACGGGAGCTTCTTCCACGAGTTTAAGGCGAATTACGGAGAAACGCTGGTGTGCGGGTTCGCGAGGATCTGGGGATACCCGGTCGGGATCGTAGCGAACAACGGGGTCCTGTTTTCCGAGAGCGCGTTAAAGGGGACGCACTTCGTAGAGCTTTGTTCGCAGAGGGGAGTCCCACTGGTGTTTCTCCAGAACGTGACGGGGTTCATGGTGGGGCGGCAGTACGAGGCGGCGGGTATCGCAAAAGACGGGGCCAAGATGGTTATGGCGGTTTCCAACGCGGCGGTGCCGAAGTTTACGATGGTCGTCGGAGGGTCGTTCGGGGCAGGGAACTACGGGATGTGCGGCCGGGCGTTCCAACCCCGGTTCCTGTGGATGTGGCCCAACGCAAGAATTTCGGTGATGGGAGGACAGCAAGCGGCTACAGTGATGTCAACCATCAGAGAGCGGCAACTGGAGCGTGAAGGAAGGGAGTTTTCTGAGTCGGACAGAGAGGCACTGGAGAGACCGATACTGACCAAGTACGAGGAGGAAGGGAATCCGTATTACAGCACGGCGCGGCTGTGGGATGATGGAGTAATCGATCCGGCGGACTCGCGAGACGTACTTGGGCTGGCGATTCGGGCGGCGCTGAACGGTCCGTTTCCGGAACCGGCCCGTGGCGTTTTCCGCATGTAAGGCAGGTGGGACCGTTAAAGTCGTGTCCGAGCAATTGCCATGTTTAAGAAAGTGCTGGTGGCGAACAGGGGGGAGATTGCGGTACGCATTCAGCATACTCTCCGGGAAATGGGGATCGCCACAGTTGCTGTCTACTCCGAGGCGGACCGGAATGCACCCCACGTGAGTCTTGCCGACGAGGCATTTCCGCTAGGCGGGGTGACACCTGAAGAAACATACCTGAACGCCGAAAAGATCATCGCCATCACCAAAGGGTGCGGAGCGGAGGCGATCCACCCGGGATACGGATTCTTGTCGGAGAATGCGGGGTTTTCCCTAGCCTGCACTGAGGCGGGGATCGTGTTCATCGGGCCGACGGCGGCGAACATGGCCGCATTGGGGGACAAGGCAAGGGCGAAGGAAATGGCGGAGCGGGCAGGTGTGCCGGTGGTGGAGAGCAGCCCGGTGACGGACCGCCAAGAAGACCTCCACCGCTACGCGGATACCGTGGGGTACCCGCTTCTAATCAAGGCGGCGGCAGGCGGCGGCGGGCGGGGGATGCGGCTGGTAAACGAAGAGTCCGAGCTTGCCCTCCTGGCGGAGGTTGCGGCGAGGGAGGCGGAGGCGGCGTTTGGGGATGGACGGGTCTTCCTAGAGCGGTTCGTGCCCGGGGCGAGGCATATCGAGGTGCAGGTCCTGGCGGACGGGCATGGCAACACGGTACACCTGATGGAGAGGGAGTGCAGCATCCAACGGCGGCGGCAGAAGCTGATCGAGGAAACGCCGTCTCCGGCGCTGACACCGGGCTTGAGGGAACAGATGGGAAAGGCGGCGGTGAATCTGGCACAGGCTGCGGGTTATGTAAACGCCGGGACGGTGGAGTTCCTTTTCGATCCGAGGGAAGGACAGTTCTTTTTCCTGGAGATGAACACCCGCCTGCAGGTGGAGCATCCGATTACGGAAGAGACGCTGGGGATGGACCTGGTGGCATGGCAAGTGAGGATTGCGGCGGGGGAAGAACTGGGCCTCGGGCAGGAGGAGGTTGATCCCAGAGGACACGCCATTGAGTGCCGGGTATATGCCGAGGACCCTTATAACGATTTTCTGCCCACGGGAGGAAGGGTGGCGGTGTGGGAGCCTCCAAGCGGGCCGGGTATCCGGCTGGACAGCGGAGTGGCGGAAGGGGATGAGGTATCTCCGCATTATGACGCGTTGCTGGCCAAGCTGACAGCGTGGGGGCCGAACCGAGATTCAGCCCTGGGGCGGATGGAGCGGGCGCTGTCGGAGTTCGCAGTGCTGGGGACAGTGACCAACATTCCTTTCTTGCGGGACGTGGTGCGGAATGCGAGGTTCCGGGAGGGGGAGTACGACACGGGATTCTTGGAAAGGGAGAGAGGGCTGTTTTCTCCGGAGATTGGACAGGATGCCGAAGCGGTCGCTGCCGCCGTGGCGGCGTTGGGGCTGTCGCAGGGAAGTGCACAGGGAGAGATTCCGGCCGGAGAAGGCCGGGAGACAGAAGGGCGAGGGGAGATTTCGCCGTGGCGGGCGGTGGGGAACCGGACGCTGCCGTGACCATGATCCGATTACAGGCAACGTATCCGGCCAAGGGGCCGGTTAGGGAGTGTGAAGTCCAGGACCAGGGAGAGGTATCGCGGGTCACCGTTGACGGCACCGCGGTGGAGATTCACAAGAAGCAGAGCAATCCCAACCGGGGATGGTGCACCAGCCCGGATGGCGCGATCCACTCCCATGCAGTTTATGGAGAGGGAGGACGAATCCAGGTCTGGCTGGACGGCCGGGTGTTCGTGTTCGAGGCGGCGTATGAGGGGGCTGGAGGCGGCCAGAGGGCCGGGGCTCTCCCGGGGGATGTGTCCGCACCGATGCCGGGACGGGTGATGCTGGTGCTGGTGGGGAACGGGCAGAGGGTTGGAGCGGGTGACCCGCTGGTTATCCTGGAGTCGATGAAGATGGAATTGATCATCGACGCTCCGGGGGATGCCGTCGTTAAGAGGATTGCGGTGGAAGAGGGGGACCTGGTGGACCGGGGGATGCGGTTAGTGGAACTGGAAGCCGCCGATGGAGGGGCGTGATGGAAGGGGGACACGCGTCCCAACGGGCCTGGGGTCACAATGACAATGATGGGTTCACCGGATGGTCGGGGTGAGAAGATTCGAACTTCCGACCTCTTCGTCCCGAACGAAGCGCGCTAGCCACTGCGCTACACCCCGACGATGAACCGCCGCAGCCCGTCAGGCTTTCATTATAACTCAAACTGTGGTGGTTGTGGGTTGCCCGGGACAGGCGGGAGGTCCGGCCGGGAGAGAATTCCGGGCTGAGTGGTTATGACGTCATCCAGTTGTTGGCGTAAATCGTAATACCTAGCAAGGGAAGGGAAGGACTGGCCGGAGTGACCCGAAATCGACGACGGTCGGATCTAATCCCAGGCCCAATTGGCGAGAGGAGCCCGCAGCACAAGGAAGTTGAGGCGGGGCGATGGCGGAGAAAAATTTTGCTGATCCCGAATTTGACCAGGAAGACCAACTGGCTAGTGCTCTCAGGTTCCTGGGCGGTCTTGTTTCTGTTCGTGGCGTGTGGGCCAGCGGCTACTGCGGAGACCCCGAATCCGACGGAACCGCCCGCGACGGTGGAGCAATCCGTCGTTAACCCAGAGATTGAGTCGGCCATAGGGTCCGAGGCTTCAAGCGACCCGGTTTCCGAGGTTGTGCCGGCGACGACGGAACCAACCACTGTCTCCGCGGCCCCGATTCCGTCCACGTTGGTGGACGACCTTCCGGCCTGCGGGACAGCGGCGAAGCCCGGGGGAGCGCCAGCGGCGGTGTTGGACCGGGAAAGCCAGGAGGGTCCGTTGGCGGAACGCTTCCGGAGGCAGGGATGGGGAACCGACTTTTCCAGGAGCAGCGTGCCGTTGGAGGAGATAACTTCAGGAGGCGTTTCCCGGGATGGGATACCGCCGCTGGACGACCCGAAATACGTTCCGGTGGAGGAAGCGGACGAGTGGCTGGAGGATCTGGAGCCGGTGATCCTGCTGGAGATTGACGGGGATGCGCGGGCGTTTTCACTCCAGATAATGACGTGGCACGAGATCGTAAACGACGAGGTTGGGGGCACTCCCGTTTCGGTGACGTTCTGCCCGCTGTGCAACTCGGCGATCACGTTCGACAGGAGGCTGGACGGAGTGGTGTACGACTTCGGGACGTCGGGAAACCTGCGAAACAGCGATCTGGTGATGTGGGACCGGCAGACCGAATCCTGGTGGCAGCAGTTCACCGGGGAAGCTATCGTAGGGGAACTAACGGGGTCTCTGCTGACCTTCCTGCCCTCGACGATCGTTTCGTGGGCGGACTTCAAGGAGTTCCATCCTGACGGGATGGTGCTGTCGAGGGATACGGGACATCCCAGGGACTACGGGCGGAATCCATACGTGGGATATGACCGGGCTGATGAACCTCCGTTCCTGTTCTTCGGGGAACCGGACGGGAGGCTGCTACCGAAGGAACGGGTGGCGGCGGTGGGCGCGGGAGGGGTAGACGTGGCGTTCCCGTTCACTGTGCTGGCGGAAGAAGGCGCGGTCAACTGCCGGGTTGGGGGAGAGGAGCTGGTGGTGTTCTTCCAGCCAGGGACGCGTTCCGCGCTGGACCATTCCCTGATCGAACGCTCGAAGGAGGTGGGGGCCACGGGGATTTTCCTGGCAGAGGCGGACGGGAGGACGTTGACGTTTTACCGTAGAGATGGGCGGTTCATGGATGAGGAGACGGGTAGCGCTTGGGATTTTGCCGGGAGAGCGGTGGAGGGAACGCTGAAGGGGGCGGTGCTGACTCCGGTGGTCCATGCCAACCATTTCTGGTTCGCGTGGGCGGCGTTCAAGCCGGATACGCTGGTTTACAGAGGGAAGGGGTTGGAGTAGGAGAGTTGCATTCCGGCGGCGGGTTTGGATGGGGAGGAAGGACGCGGGTCAGGGCCCCGCCTGCGCGGGGGTGACGGGGGTTTTGGGGCCCCGCCGGTCGGATTCGGCGGGTCTTTGAGGGTCAGAAGAGCTCGGTGGGGACGGAGATGCCCTCGAAGTCTTCCGCGCCGAGGGGGTTGACGGGGTTGATGCCGATGATGGACATGTACTCGTAGAGTTGCTTGAGGTGGTGGACGGAATGTCCGAGGGCCAGATCCATCATTTCTCCGGCGGTCTTTTGGCCCATGTAGGTTTCGAGAACCTTGTCGAGGTCGATGGTGGCGTCGCCAGTCAGGGCCTGATTGACACGGCGGAGAACATCTTCGATATTCAGCGCTACCTCCTCGAAGCCCACGTCCCCGAGAACGTCTACGACATCACGGCCCCGATCCTCGTTGGCGTAGAGGCCGGTGAGGTAGGCGTTAAGAGCACGGTCGGGCCGGTCAGAAAGATGGAAACAGAACTGTCCGAGGGTACGCTGGCGCTCCGGGGACTCCCAGTCCCAGTGCTCGGCGGACAACTGACGGAAGGCGCGGCAGGCAGCGGTGAGGACGGTCTCGTACTTGGCGACCATGGTGGGGAGATCGGCTACGGCGACCTCGGCGTTGAGACCGAACATGCGGGCCAATTCCTTTGGATTGAAGCCGATGACCACCTGGTCCCCCATGATGGTTACCGGGACGGACTTGATGTTCCGGGCCAGCAACTCGTCCATTGACGCCTTGTCGTGTTCGACGTCGCCCTCAATAAAGTCTATGCCATTCGACGAAAGGAAATCTTTCGTTCTTCCGCAGGTGAATCAACCGGGGGCAAAGTAAACCTTGGGCTCATCCATAACGAGTTTCCTTTCTCCGAGATGGGGAACAAGGCGGGCAGGTTGGGAGCATTGTAACAGGTAGACGGCGGCGGTGAGCACGGTTCAGACCACTGCTATCGCATGAGTACCAGTTTGGTTAAATTTCCAGTGAACGGTCAACAAGATACGGCACGGAACAGATGACGCGGGTCTGGATTCCCGCCTGCGCGGGAATCACGCGGGAATCACGGAAGGAGAGGTGAAAGGGTCGAGTCAGACTTCATGCGATAGCCCTGGGGTTCAGACTGCGGTCTGCAACCGGGAGCGGAAGACCTGGAGTCTTTCCAAGATACGGGTGAGCCGGGACAACCAGTTGTCGCCAAGTTCCCGATGAGAGATGGTCAGGCGGAGATTCCCGACGTTGACAGACGGGCCGAGGGCACGCTGAAGGGCCACCCGAGCGCTCCCGACGGGGTTCCGGAAGTGCACCGTTATCCCTTCGGAAGCCTGGACGATGGACTCTACATCGACGGCGGCAGCGAGGGCCTTCAAGTCCACGAGTTGAAGGAGCCGTTCAACGGTTTCCGGGAGCGGGCCGAAGCGGTCGCGGAGTTCTTCCTCGATTTCCTTGACCTGAGCGCGGCCGGTGACCTGAGCCAAGCGCTGGTAAAGGGCCAAGCGGGTGGGAAGGTGCTCGACGTAGGACTCGGGAATGTTCGATGGCATAGGGAGCTCGATACGGGGCAGTTCGACGGGCTCGCCGGGTCCGGGGAGCGGGGGAGAGTCCTGCTGGGCAGCGAGTTCCCGGACGGCTTCCTGGAGGAGCTGGCCATAGAGGGAGAGGCCGACGGAGTGAATCTGTCCACTCTGGGCCGCACCAAGGAGGTTGCCGGCGCCACGGATTTCCATGTCCCGCATGGCAACGCGAAAGCCGGAGCCGAGTTCGGAAGCTTCGAGAATGGCCTCGATGCGCTTCTCGGCGGTTTCGGTGATGCGCTGACCGCGGGGGACGAGGAGATAGGCGTAGGCGCGATGCTCGCCGCGGCCGACTCGACCGCGGAGCTGGTAAAGCTGGGACAGGCCGAAACGGTCGGCGCGGTCGATGATGATGGTGTTGACGTTGGGCATGTCCAGGCCGGACTCGATGATGGTAGTGCAAACGAGAACGTCAGCTTCGTAGCTGCCGAAGGCGTCCATGACGTCTTCCAATTCAGCCTCGGGCATCTGGCCGTGACCAACGATGACGCGGGCCTGGGGGACGAGTTCGGCAAGGTCGGCGGCGGTCTGGTCGATGGTGCGGACGCGGTTGTGCAGGAAGAAGACCTGTCCGCCGCGCTCCATCTCCCGGAGGATGGCCTCACGTATGACATCGTCGTCATACTCGGCGACGAAGGTCTTGACCGGAAGACGGGCCTCGGGAGGGGTGTGGATGACGCTCATGTCCCGAATGCCAGAGAGGGCCATGTGAAGAGTACGGGGAATGGGAGTGGCGGTCAGAGTGAGGACGTCGACCTCGCGGCGCATACGTTTCAGGGTCTCCTTATGGGTGACGCCGAAGCGCTGCTCCTCGTCTACGACGACGAGGCCGAGGTTCTTGAAGCTGACGTCTTTCTGGAGGAGGCGGTGGGTGCCGATGACGACGTCAACGGAGCCCTGCTTGAGGCCAGAGACGACTTCCTGCTGCTCGCGGGCGGTGCGGAAGCGGCTGAGGACCTCGATGGATATGGGGAAGGGACTGAGCCGCTCGGAAAAGGTTGCGTAGTGCTGCTGGGCCAGGACGGTGGTGGGAACGAGGACGCCGACCTGCATCCCGTCGGCGACGGCCTTGAAGGCGGCGCGAAGGGCGACCTCGGTCTTGCCGTAGCCGACGTCACCGCAAACAAGGCGGTCCATGGGTTTGGGTTCTTCCATGTCGTTCTTGACTTCCTCGATGGCCTGGACCTGGTCCGGGGTTTCCTGGTAAGGAAAGGACTGTTCCAGCTCCCGCTGCCAGACGGTGTCCTCGCCGTACTCGTGCCCCTGGGAGAGTTGCCGGGCGGCGTAAAGCTGGATGAGCTCATGGGCGATCTCCCGGGCGGCGCCCTTGACCCGCTCTTTGACGCGGGACCACTCGGCGGTGCCAAGGCGGGTAAGGGTGGGCGGCTGGCCAGTGGGGCCGACGTAGGCGCCGACGCGGTCGAGGTGGTCGGTAGGGACGTAGAGCCTGTCGTTTTCAGCGTATTCGAGGACGAGGTACTCCCGGTCCTCGTCGTCGCCCATCCTGGTGGTGCCGGTGAATCGAGCGACGCCGTGGTCGATGTGGACGACGAAACTGCCGGGCTCGAGATCGGCGAGGTTGACATCGTTGCTGACATCGTGGAGATGACGGGGCGGGCGCCGTCGGCGCTCCTTGGACGTTCCGAAAAGCTCGGCGTCGGAATACAAGGTGATGCCCGGTTGGGCATTCGTCCCGGGGAGTTCCCATCCCTCGGCGAGGGTGCCGTTGACGAGGTAGATGCGGCCGGGCTGAGGGGGCGACCCGGTTTCGAGGGCGTCGGATGTCGCGGGGGTCAGGCCGGCTTGCTCGAGGATTTCGGCAATGCGTCCCCGGGAGTGGTGGCTAACGATGACGGTTGCCTGTCGGGTTGACCTGAGACTGGAGGTGAATTCATCCAACCGGCCGTAGTAGGGGGTAGCAGCGGAGAAAGTGGGGTCGCCTTCGCCGGTGAGCCACCCGGCGAGGTCGAGGCGGCTTCCTTTCCATTGGTCAAGGCGGGAGGCGAAGTCGCTCCAGGGAAAGTAGGGAGAAGGGAAGTTCCCGGGGAGTTCGCCGCGTTGTTCCCGGCTGGAGCGCATACGGAAGTGCTTTTCCTCCTGTTCTTCACCTTCGGTCCGGATCTGTCCGATCCGGTCCGCGACGAAGAGGGCATCCCCGGGGAGGTAGTCGAGGATGTGGGCGCGGTTGAGGAGGCCGCTGTAAAAGTAGAGGGTTTCAAGGTCGGGGTCTCCGAAAAGGTCGACGAAGTCCTGGCGAAATCGTTCCCGGACCTCGCCGGCGCACCGGTCCCAATCGAGGGACTTAATCGCCGTATCGACCTCGGCCCGTTCCGCCAAGCTGGGCAGATGTTCCCGAGCGGGCATCAGGCGGATGGACTCCAGAGGCTCGACGGAACGCTGGGTGTAGGGGTCGAAGGACCGGATGGTGTCGACCTCGTCGTCCCAGAGTTCGATGCGGACGGGCAACTCGCGGTCCGGGGGGAATACGTCGATGATGCCGCCGCGCTGGGTGAAACGCCCGGGAGACTGGACGACGGGCTCATGCCGGTATCCTAGGTCGAGCCAATGGGAAAGCATAGCTTCTATATTGGGGATGCGCTGGCCGGACTGAAGGAGGGCGGGCCCGGAGGATTCCGGCGTGGCCAACACGGACGGGGGTAGGGTCCGGCGAGAGGCAGCGGAGAGGGAGGCGACGACCAGGGGTTGGGGTTGGCCGGAAGCCGCGCCGGCAAGGGCGGCGAGGGCGACCAACCGCTGGTTTCCGGTGTGGGCGTCAACGGCAAGGCGTTCGAAGGGAAGGACTTCAGACTCGGGGAGCAGGTAGACGGGAGCATCGTCGCCGAGGTAGGTCAGAAGCTGTTCGTGGAGCTGACGGGCGTCCTCGGGCCGGGGGGTCAAGACGAACACGGTACGACCCCAACGCTGCCAAAGAGCGGCGAGAACGGCGGGGCGGGCCCCACGGCGGAGGGTCAGTCCGGCGTTCCTTTGGGGGGATGAAAGGTCAGCAAGGGAACGGGAAATTTCGGGCCGGTCGGCGACGGCGGTTATCAGTCCGTTGAGCGGCATGGGCGGGGCATTAGTCCTTTCCGAGTTGTTGTTTCCGAGTTGTTGGCATTGCGGCTGGGAGTTGCGGGAGCATTACCAACACGCACAAACGGGGCTGGCCACAGGGGGGCCAGTCCCAAAAGGATTGTAAGCGGCAGGGGGCATTTGCACAATCCGACGGATAACCAGGTTTGCCAGTGTCCTGTGGGGAGGGGCGCGGCGACAAAGGGGGGATCGGGAGCCGGCATGTTATAATTTTCGAGCGCATAGGCAGGTGTCCACGGGGCGTTCGAAGAGTCTCCTACCGTACGGAAAGCGTTGACAGCAATGGCATTGTCCGCCAGTTCGTCCAGCCAACAATCCGCAATCCGTGAATTCCGGCAGATCCACCGAGTGGTAGTGAAAGTCGGTACAGGGGTGTTGACTGACCAGACCGCGGAGCAAAGGCTGGACAGGAAGGCGATGGCCGAACTGGTGCGGCAGATAGCTGTTGTCAGACAGGAGCCGGGAGTGGAAGTCCTGCTGGTGACGTCGGGAGCGATCGCAGCCGGACGGGAGGTGCTGCGTCAGAGGGCCGGGGGAGGCGGTCGAGACATCGTGACCCGCCAGGTGCTGGCGGCGGCAGGGCAGGGGCCACTGATGAACGCATACCAGGGACTGTTCGCGGGACACGAGATCTGCACCGCGCAGACCCTCCTTACGATCAATGACCTTTCCAATCGTTTGTCGTACCTGAACGTGCGGAACACGCTGATGGCACTGCTGGAACTGGGAGCGGTGCCGGTTATCAACGAAAACGACGTGGTGGCGGTGGACGAAATCGGCGAGGTTTTCGGTGATAATGACCGGCTGTCGGCACTGGTAGCGGCACTGGTCGACGCAGACTTGCTGGTGATTCTTACGGACACGGAGGGGCTGTTTACCGCTGATCCGCGAACTCATCCGGAGGCCGAACTGCTGCCGGTGGTGCAGCAGGTAGACACCACGGTCGAAGCAATGGCCGGGACGCACAAAAACCCCTGGGCCCGAGGCGGAATGCCGACGAAGATTGAGGCAGCCAAACTGGTTACATCCGGTGGAATCGGCATGGTGATGTGCAACGGGCGGGCGGAGGATGCGATTCTCAGGGCGTTGAGGGGAGACGAGATCGGGACGTGGTTCCGTCCGGTGACGGCGCGGATGGAGGCTCGGAAGAGGTGGATGCTGAGCAGGGTGCTGGACTCGGGTTGGGGGGAAGTTATCGTGGACGCTGGGGCGGCGAAGGCCCTGGCGGAGCGAAGCGTCAGCCTGCTTCCGGCAGGGGTGAAGCGGGCGGCTGGAGAGTTCCACCGGGGAGACATCGTGTATATATCCGTGGAAGAGGGGGAGCGGGTTGCCTGCGGGATTGCGAACTATTCGTCGGAAGATATAGTGCGGATAAGCGGGCTGCGGTCGGACCATATACCCGGGGTGCTCGGATATCACTACGGGCAGGAGGTGGTGCACCGGAATAACCTGGTCCTGCTGTGAACCAGCGGGGCTATCCTTAAATCGACACTCCGGAGAAACGCGAAGGCATGACAATCGAGGCGGGACTCACAACTATCACGGCCATGGGGAAGACCGCACAGGCAACGGCACGGAGCCTGGGCAGGTCTTCAACCGAGGCGCGCAACAAGGCGCTGGTCCGGCTGGCGGACCTCCTGGAACAGGACAGGGATGAGCTGCTGGCGGCGAATGGCGAAGACTATCGGGAGGCGGAGGCGGAAGGGATAACCGCCGCTTTCCTGGACAGAATGCTGCTGACGCCGGACAGGCTGAGCGCGATGGCGAAGGACGTTCGCAACATCGCGGAATTGGCGGACCCCTTGGGGGAGACGATAGAGTCGCGGGTGCTGTCGAACGGGTTGTCACTGGAGAAAAAGCGGGTCCCGCTGGGGGTCATTGCGAGCATCTACGAAAGCCGTCCCAACGTTACCATAGACATCGCGACGCTATGCCTGAAATCGGGGAACGCATGCATCCTGCGGGGCGGGAAGGAAACGGTGCGGTCCAACGTGGAGCTGGTCAAGCTAATACACCGGGCGTTGTCAGAAGCCGGGTTGGACCCGAAATCGGTCCAGTACATTGACAATCCCGACCGTGCCCTGGTGGACGAACTGCTCCAAATGAAGGACTACGTGAGCCTGCTGGTGCCGAGAGGGGGCCCGGCACTGATAAAATCCGTTACAGAGAAGGCGACGATGCCCGTGGTTACCGGAGGCGTGGGGGTTTGCCACACCTACGTCGATGAATCAGCGGATGCGGTGATGGCATCGGACATCATCTTCAACGCCAAGGTGCAACGCCCGACGGTGTGTAACGCGCTGGACACAGTGCTAGTCCACGCAGAAGCAGCGCCGCGATGCCTGCCGCCGCTGGCGGTGAGGCTGGCGGAAGCGGGGGTGGAGCTGAGATGCGATCAACGGGCGCTGGCGGTCCTGGGCCCGGAACCGTTGGGCAGCGTGGTCCCGGCGACGGAGGAAGACTGGGGGCAGGAGTACCTTTCCTTGACGGCGGCGGTGAAGGTGGTGGACTCGCTGGAGGATGCGCTGGAGCACATCGAGATATACGGTTCGGGCCACTCGGACGCCATAGTTACGGAGGACCCGACGGCGGCGGAACGATTCCTGGATGAAGTGGACTCATGCACGGTTTATGTAAACGCGAGCACGAGGTTCACGGACGGAGGGCAGTTCGGGTTCGGAGCGGAGGTAGGTATCAGCACGCAGAAGTTCCACGCCCGGGGCCCGATGGGCCTCAGGGAGCTAACTTCCTACAAATGGCTGGCGCGGGGGAATGGGCAAGTCCGTGAATAAGGAGGAGTCACCCCGGGAATTCGTGGGGAGTCCGGTTGAGAATACCGGAGAGGCAATTCCGCGCTACGTAGTCGATGCCCACTGCCATATCCTGCCGGACAGTTTCCGCGAAAGATACGGCGAACTAGCGGCGAAGGACGCTACCTTCGCCGCTTTGTTTCCCAAGCCCAACCCGAAGATGGCGATGGGAGAAAAATTGCTGGAGGTGATGGAGGAGGCGGGCGTGTCCCACGCCGTGGTCATGGGGATGGGCTGGAAGACGCAGGAGGTGGCGCGGGAGGTCAATGATTACCTGGCGGAGGCGGCAGCAAGAGAGCCGGGCAGGTTGACTGGATTCGGTTCGGTGAATCCGGCCTGGGGGAAAGAAGCCGCAGCCGAGATACGCCGGTGTGCGGATATGGGACTGGGGGGTGTCGGGGAACTGCACCCAGACACGCAGGGGTTTGATGTCGCCGACGCCGACGTCATGGGGCCGATAATGGGGGAACTGCGGGAACTGGGGTGGCCGGTGGTGGTCCATTCCTCGGAGCCGGTGGGGCACGTTTATCCCGGGAAGGGGAGCACGACCCCGGACAGGCTGTACCGTTTCATTGAAGCATTTCCAGAGAACGTAATCGTATGCGCCCACTGGGGAGGGGGACTGCCGTTCTACTACATGATGCCGGAGGTCCCGAAAGTCCTGTCCAACGTCTATTTCGATTCGGCGGCTTCACCATTCCTGTACGGACCGGAGGTATTCGAGAGGGTGGTCCAACTGGCAGGAGCGGAGAGGATTTTGTTCGGGACGGACTACCCGCTAATCAACCATAGAAGACTCCTACGGCAGGTCCTGGAAAGCGGGCTGCCGGAGACCGACCAGTGGGCGATCCTGGGAGGGAATGCGGCGGGACTGCTGGGGACGGGGATTCTGAGCCAACAGGCTGCGCCAGGGAAGGGGTAGGTGATAGTGGAGGATTTTGCGACCCTACCGGACTACCTGGCTCCAAGGCTGGACGTGGTGCTAGTGGGGATCAATCCATCACTGCCGTCGGTACGGTCGGGCCACTACTTCGCCAACCCGCGCAACCGGTTCTGGAGGGCGTTAAACGCCTCGGGAATCGTGGGGGCGGAACTTAGCCCGGAGCTGGACAGGATGCTGCCCGAATACGGATTCGGGTTTACCGACCTGGTGAAGCGAGCGTCGGCGCAGGCGTCGGACTTGAAGGCAGGGGACTTCAGGAAGGGATGCCCGCTGGTCAGGAAGAAACTGCTGGCGTTCCAGCCAAGAATCGCCTGCTTTCATGGACTGACAGGGTACAGGGCTTTCCTGAAGTACGGCGAAGGCTGCAATGAAGGGGCGGAACTGGGGCTGCAACCGCGAACGATTGGCGAAACGCGGCTGTACGTGGTGCCGAATCCCAGCCCGGCCAACGCGCAGTATTCGGTTGAAGTCCTGACGGAATGGTACCGGAGTCTGGGACGGTTGCGGGACGAGTTGGCCAATGGCGGCGGGTGAGCCGAAAATCCGGCTGTTTGCGGCGGTCTATCCTTCGGAAGAGGCGCAGCGGGCGCTGGGGGAGACGATGGCCGAATTTGAAGCGGCGGCGCCGAACCTGGCGCGGTGGGTGAGGCCGGAGCGAGTCCACCTGACGCTCAGGTTCTTCGGGGACATGCCGAGGCCGCAGGCGGCTACTATCCTGGAGGCAATGGCAAGGGTGCCGGCGGAGTTCAGCCGGGGCGGTTTCAAGCTGCGGTTGGCCCGGTTAGGGACGTTTGGGCAGCCGAGCAACCCGCGAGTTGTCTGGGCGGGGGCTGAAGGGGACGTGGCGGCCTTGGGGGACTTGCACGGAGCCCTAGACCGGGAGTTGGTGCGGGCCGGGTTTGGTCCAGACAAGCAACCGTACCGGCCGCACATGACGCTGGGGCGTCCCCGGGATGCGAGAAACCGCCAAGCCGGTCGGGCGCTGGCGACGGCGGTCTGGGACTGGCCGGCGCTGCCCAAGGTGGAGTGGAGGGTGGACGAGATGCACCTGATACACAGCGTGCTGCCGCCGGAGACCCCGGAGTACATCTCGCTGGGGTCGGCCCGGTTGGGGCCGCCCAATGGATAGAGCAGCTTTCACCATTGAGCCAAAGGCCCCGTATGACCTGGGATTGACGGCGCCGGAGCAGCCGTTTTTCCGGGGGGATGGGGCGGAGGGCTTGAATCCGACGGTGGACGGGTACCGGCGACTGCTGGATTTGGGGGACAAGGCGGCGTTGGCCGTCGTCCGCCCGAGAGGCGGAGTGGACGATCCATTGCTGGAGGTGGAGTTGCGGGGTGGCGAGTTGGGTGACGGGGACGGGTTGAAGGCCGCGGAGCAACTCGAGTGGGTGCTGGGATCCGGGCAAGACGTGAGCCCGTTTTACGACGGGACCAGAGATGATGTGGTGATGCGGGAGATAACCGGGCGGTTTTACGGGATGCACCTGACCCACTCCCTCACGGTGTTCGAGTCACTGGTGCTGGCAATCCTGGGGCAGCAGATCGCGGCCCCGGTGGCACGGGTGGTGCGGAGGCTGGTGGTGGAGACTTACGGGAGTTCCGAGACGTTTGACGGACTGGAGTACTTTGTATTCCCGCGTTCGGAGGCGATCCATGACGCCCCGGTGGAGGAGCTGCGGGGGTTGAAGCTGAGCCAGCGGAAGGCAGAGTACGTAAAGGGGATCGCGGCGGCGGCGATGGACTCCTCGGGGTGGCTGGAGCGGTTGAGGGAATTGCCGGAGGATGAGGCGGTGGAGCGGCTGACAGAGCTGCGGGGGGTGGGGAAGTGGTCGGCGCACTGGGTCCTGACCCGGGCGCTGGGGCACCCGGACGCCTTTCCTTCCGGGGACCTGGCGTTGCAGCGGGCGGTGTCCAACCTGTACTTCGGCGGGGAGAAACAGGGGGAGCAGGAGGTGGAGGAGTTTTCCCAACGGTGGCGTCCCTTCCGGGCCTACGCCACGGGGTATCTCTTCGCGGCGCTGCGGGCGGGGTTGGCGTAGGCCGGGGTGTACGAGCGGGCGGCTGCCTAGCGAAAGAGGTTCATGAGGGTGCGGGGGTTACGGGTTCGGTTGAACTGGCGCATCATCTTCTGGGTCTGGCGGAACTGGTTGAGGAGCTGGTTGATGTCCTGAGGGGTGGTGCCGCTGCCCCGGGCGATGCGGCGGCGACGGCTGCCGTTGATGATTTCCGGGCGCTTACGTTCCCCGGGGGTCATGGAGCGAATGATGGCTTCGACCCGCTTAATCTGGTTGTCGTCGAACTCGGTGGGCATTTTCTTGGCCATCTGGCCCATGCCGGGGATCATCTCCATAATCTGGCTCAGGGACCCCATCTGCTTGACGCTCTGAATCTGCTTAAGGAAGTCCTCGAGGTCGAAGGAGGCCTGGCGGAACTTGCGCTCCATCTCCTTCGCCTGGTCTTCGTCGATGGTCTGCTGGGCGCGTTCGATTAGGGTGAGAACGTCGCCCATGGCGAGGATTCGTGAGGCCATCCGGTCCGGGTGGAACTCCTCGAGGGCGTCGGGCCGCTCCCCGGTGCCGACGAACTTGATGGGTACGCCGGTGACCCGGGTGACGGAAAGGGCCGCTCCGCCGCGGGCATCGCCGTCGAGCTTGGTCATGACAAGGCCGGTGAGAGTGACACGGCTGTGGAACTCCTGGGCGGCGTTGACGGCATCCTGACCGGTCATGGAGTCAACGACGATGAGGGTCTCGTGGGGAGAGGAGGCGTCCTTGACTTCTTCCAACTCTGCCATGAGGTCATCGTCGATGTGAAGGCGTCCCCCGGTGTCCACGATGGCCCAATGGAGTCCGAGACGGCGAGCTTCCTCGACGCCATTGGAAACGACCTGCTTGACGGTTGACTTGGAGGGGTCTTCGGAGTAGACCGGGACGTCAAGCTGCTTTCCCAGAGTCTGAAGCTGGGAGATGGCGGCGGGGCGACGGAGGTCGGCGGCGATGAGGATGGAGGAGTTGCCCTGGCGCCGGAGCTGGAGGGCGAGCTTGGCGGCGGTGGTGGTCTTGCCGGAGCCCTGCAATCCGACGAGCATGAGAACGGAGGGGAGCTGGCTGGAGGGGGTGAGGCGGTGCTGATCGCCGGTGAGGATTTCGGTGAGTTCCTCGTGGACTATCTTGACGACCTGCTGGCCGGGGGTGAGGCTCTGCATGACGTCGGCGCCGAGGGAGCGCTCCTTGACCTTGGCCACGAAGTCGCGGGCAACGCGGAAGTTGACGTCTGATTCCAGGAGGGACCGGCGGACCTGGCTGAGGGCCTCGTCTATGTCCTTTTCGGTGAGTCGGCCTTTGCTAGAAAGGCGGTTGAATATTCCGGTGAGCTTGTCGGTTAGGTTGTCGAACATTTATCCCTAAGTCCATCCCCGTGTCGCATTTGGGTGGATTGTAGGTTGGGGCAAACCGGGTGGTCAAGGAAGGGGAAGGACTTACCAGGGCTGTTATCCTCCGCCACAGCCGCTGGGTTAATGGGGTTCGTTCTGAGGGCGCTACGGGCACGTTGGGGGATTCATCCCCCAAACCCCCTGAAAAAAGAACGTGGAAGCCGGGGCGGGAAAAATTTTCTGTCGCATTCTGCTACATTTTGTCGCATTTGAGGAAAAGGGCCTGGGTTCCGGCTTACGGAGACAACCCCCTGCCTCCGCGGGGGCTAAAGGCAGGTCATGCTCTGAGTCAATAGTAGCGATGTGAGCGCGCCTACGGCAAGGGGCAACTGTCAGTAGGGCGCGGGAAGGCAGGTCCGGGTTAACGGGTTATTCCCAGCGGAAGAGCCAGACGGCCAGGGCGAAGCTGACGACGAGCCAGGCGGCGAGTCCGGCCAGGTTATACCACTGGAACCAGAGGGCGGCGCCATCGACGGAGATGCTGCGCATGGCGTCGGCGAGGTAGGTCAGGGGCAGGTAGTCGGTGACGGACTGGAGGAATTCGGGCATGACCTCGCGGGGGAAGAAGATTCCGGAGAGGAACATCATGGGGAGGGAAACGACGTTGGCCAAGGGGGCGGCGACTTCCTCGGTGCGAGCCCAACCGGATACGGCGAATCCGAGGGTGATGAACACGGCTCCACCCAGCAGGGTGACGGCGAGAAGGGACAGGATGCTTCCAACGACCTGGACATCGAAGAGAAGGATGGCCACTCCGATGAGTACCAGGGTCTGCATGATGGAGACGACTAGGCGGGTAGCGGAGTAGGAGACGAGGAAGGATACAGGGCTGACGGGGGTGGCGAACATGCGGCGGAGGATTCCCTGACGCTTGAGCTGGACGAAGGCAAAGGCGACGCTGAACAGTCCCATCTGCATGATGGCGAGGGCGATGATCCCAGGGGTCAGGAAGTCGATGTAGCGGAGGCGGCGACTGGACACGGGCTCGGCCTGGAAGACGAAGAGCCGGGATGCGTCGCCGAACTGGAAGGTCATTTCGTCGAGGATGCGGGTCAAAACGGCCTGTCCGACATCGGATTCCCGGGGGCGGCCCTGATTGTAGAGGACTTTCAGGGGGACGGGGTCGCCCTCGATGGTGAAGTCGGCGGGGATAATCAGAACGAGGTCGCGTTTTCCAGCGCCGGCGGCCTGTATCTCGGAATCCTCGCTGTCCCCGGGAGTGATGTTGAATCCTTCAGAGGCGTCGAGAAGGGCCACGAGGGCGCGGGACTCGCGGTTAGCGGCGTGGTCGACCACGCCAAGGTCAATCTGGCCGAAGGAGCCGAAGTTAAAGAGACCGAAGATGACCATCAAGAGAAGGGGGAGGAAGAGATTCCAAAAGAGGGCCTGACGGTCGCGGAACCACATTTTCATGGATGCGACGGTGAGGATGAGGGTGGGGTTGGAGAGCAAGGTCAGCCGTCCCGCAACTGGCGGCCGGTGAGGTCAAGGAATACGTCCTCGAGGTTGGCGTGGCGTTCGACGTGGGACTTGGTGAAGCCGCGATCCAATAGGTTATCGACGAGGGAGCCGGGGTTGTCCAGGGCAACGATTTGACCGTGGTCCATGATGGCAACCCGGTCGCAGAGTTCCTCCGCTTCTTCCATGTAGTGAGTGGTCAAAAGGACGGTCTTGCCCAGGGACTGGAATTTCTGGACGAGTTCCCACATGTGGCGGCGGGACTGGGGGTCGAGGCCGGTGGTGGGTTCGTCGAGGAAGAGGATGGGCGGGTCGTTGACGAGGGCGGCAGCGATGGAAAAACGCTGCTTCTGGCCTCCAGACAGGTCCTTGTACCGTGCCCTGGCGCGTTCTTCCATTTCAACCTGGGCGAGGATGTCCGCCGGCTGAACGCGGCGATGGAAGAAGGAGGCAAAGACGGAGAGAATTTCGGCAAGGGAAAGCTTGTCGAAAAAAGCGGAGGACTGGAGCTGGATTCCGATGACGGATTTGACGCCGCGGGGGTCGTCGACAACGTTGACGCCGTTGACGAAAGCGGTCCCGCTATCGGGACGGCGCATTCCTTCCAAGATTTCGATGGTGGTGGTCTTTCCGGCACCGTTGGGGCCGAGGATGCCGAAGACTTCCCCGGGGAGGACGTGGAAAGAGACACCGTCCACGGCCGGGTGGGAGCCGTAGGTCTTGCGGAGGTTGGCGGCTTCGATGATGGGAGTTGCGGCGGTTTCCATCGTTAGTCTGGGTGATTCGGCCGAAAGTTTCGGGTACGGGGATGCATAAAGTGGCAGCGGCTTCCGATTATTCGATACCGATTACCCGGAGTTTAACATGTTCAGGGGAGATTCGGGCCGGTGCAGCGGTTCCGAGAAAGCGGAGTGTTAGAATTTCTGCGATGACGGGCCGAAGCCACCGCGTTTGGGAGACCTGAGATGATCCCCGTGAAGCTATCCGTAAAGAATTTCCTGTCCTACCGGGAGGGGGCTCCGACGCTGGACCTGACAGGCGTTCACGTGGCCTGCCTGTGCGGGAACAACGGGCATGGAAAGTCGGCGCTGCTGGATGCCATCACTTGGTGCCTGTGGGGGAAGGCGCGAGGGCGCACACAGGACGAGTTGATCAACTACGGTGCACCCGAAGCGAGGGTGGAACTGGAGTTCCTGTCCCGGGGCGAACCGTTCCGGGTGATCCGGAGCCATTCACGGGCGAGGGGGCGGAACCGGCCGGGCGCGACGGACCTACAATTGCAGGCGTTGAACGGAGGTGACGCTCAATCCGTCGGCGGGAACACGGTCAGAGAGACGCAAGCCAAAATCGAGCAACTGACGGGGATGGATTATGAGACGTTCATAAACTCGGCGTTCCTGATGCAGGGGCGGGCGGACGAGTTCACGAGCAAGACGCCGGCGGAGAGGAAAGCAGTCCTGGCGTCGCTGTTGGACCTTCAAGCCTACGATACCTACCAGGAACGGGCCCGGAGAAGGCTGGAAGGGGCGCGAGTGGGGGCAGCTCAAAGCGCCGCCCTAGTGGAACAGGGCCGATTTCAGATTGAGCAGATTGGGGACCCGGCATCGGAACTGGGGTTGGTGGCGAAGCAACTGGAAAACGTGGAAGCCAGACTGAGCGCTGCCAGGAAAGCCGAGGAGGAAGCCAAGAACGCCGTTGATGCCGGCCTGAGGAGGCAAGCCGAACTCGGCGACCTTCGCAGGAACCTGAGTGGGGCAAACCTGGAAATTGGCCAGCTGAAAGCCCAGGTTTCCGCCACGGAACGGCGATTGAGGGACTCCCAGGCCACCGCTGAGAAGGCCGACGAAATTAACGATGGGTTGCAGCGTTTTCGGGAAGCCCAGGAACGATTCCGGGCACTGGAAGAGCTGAGGGACACCTACGAGGCGTTGAACCGGAGGAAGGAGGAGTTAACGCAGGAGATCGCGTTGAAGCGAGTCCAAGCGGAGGCACAGTTGGCGCACTTGGCGCGGCGAATCGACGAGGAATTAATCCCAAAGGTGTCGGGGGAACCCGGGCTGGCAGCGGCGGCAGAGGAGCGGCGGGAGGAGTTGGCGTCGCTGGCAAAGGAGGACCAGGGGATAGCGCGAGAGAGGGAGCGGCAACGGGCGCTGGCAACGCAAGTCGGGGAAACCAAGGGGCTAGTGGAACGCTACGAAAGAGAAGGGAAGGAGGTGCGCGGCAAGCTGGACCTGCTGGCGCAAACTCCGGAGGAAGGGGCGGTGTGCCCGTTGTGCGGGACGCCGCTAGGGATGGACGGGTGCGGACGGTTGGCAAACCAGTACGAGTCCCAAGTTGATGAGCTAAGGCAAATGTTCCGGGCTGCCCGAACCACGCTAAGGGAGCTGGAAGGAGAGCAGGAAGAAGTGGAGAAGGCGCTGCCGATCCGGGAGCTGGCCCTGGAGAAGAAGCGGCGGGATGCTCAACTGGGGCTGCAGGACCTGGAGCGGCAACTGGCCGAATCCCGGGCGGCCCGACAGGAAATGGGGCGGTTGCAGCCACAACTGGCACGGGGCAGGGCCGAGTTGGAGTCGGGGGGGTTCGCCGCCGAGGAGATGAGGGAACTGGACCAGGTGGATGGGCGGCTTAGGCGAGTGCCGTACCGGGAATCCGACTGGCGGGACAGTTACCAAGAAATCCAGGAACTGCAGGGGTTCGAAGCACAGGCACAGGAACTGGCGCAGGCGCTGGACCGACTTCCGGAGGAACAGGAGACGTTGAAACGGACGCGGGAACTGCTGGGCCGACGGAAGGACGAACTGGCCGAGCTAGAGGGCCGGGTGAATGCCATCGAGGCATCCCTGGAGGGATTCCCGGAATTGGAACGCCGCCTGGAAGAGGCGCAGAAGGAAGCGGCGAGCCGGGACGGGGAACGGGCATCTTACCTAGCCCGCAAAGGCTACCTGGAAGGACAGGTGCAGAGGCTGGCAGAGGTACAGAGGGATGTGGAGCAGCACTCGGGGAGGTTGAGGGAGCATGAGAAGGAGCAGAGCATCTTCCAAGAACTGGTCACGGCGTTCGGAAGACAAGGCGTGCAGGCGATGCTGATAGAAACGGTGGTGCCCAGACTGGAAGAGGAGGCCAACCTGCTCCTGGGTCGCATGACGGACAACCAGATGCACGTGAAGCTGGAGACACAGAGGGAACGGCGCAGCGGACGGGGGGAGGCGATAGAGACGCTGGAGATAAATGTAAGCGATGAACTGGGGCCCCGCAGCTACGAGATGTACAGCGGCGGGGAAGCGTTCCGAGTGAACCTGGCGCTGCGTATTGCGCTATCCAAGGTGCTGGCGCAACGGATGGGGGCGCCGCTGCCGACGCTGTTCATCGACGAGGGTTTCGGGACGCAGGACGGAGCCGGGAGAGAGCGCATCCTGGATGTAATCAGCGCGATACAGGACGAGTTTGACAAAATCATCGTCATTACGCACCTGGATGATCTGAAGGATATGTTTCCGGTTCGGATTGAAGTCCAGAAGGATGACCAAGGTTCGACGTTCTGGCTGAGCTAAGGCGGGATGGCGCGGCTGGTTTGAGAGCGGGGGACGGGGCACATTGGGGGATTCCATCCCCCAAACCCCCTGAAATTGTGGGTCCGGTATGGCGGTTCGGGTGTGCCGGGGATTTGCGATATACACCGAAGGATGGAGGAGTTGGATATGTTGAGCGACGGGGTCAGGGAGTTTCTCGGGCAGACGCACCGAGGGGTGCTGACGACGTTCCGGCGGAACGGAGCGGCACAGATGAGCATCGTCAGCTGTGGGCCATACCGGGAGGGAGTGGCGTTTACGACGACGGCGGACCGGGCGAAGCTGGTAAACCTGCACCGGGACCCGCGGTGCTCGCTGCTGGTGTCTAACGAAAGCTGGTGGGGGTTCGTGGTGCTGGAAGGGTCGGCGGAGATTGTTTCCCAAGACAACGCATCCGCCGAGGAATACCGGGACGTGCTGCGGGACGTTTACCGGACGGCGTCGGGGGAGGAGCATCCGAACTGGGACGAATATGACGCGGCAATGGTGGCGGACAAGCGGTCGGCGGTGATTGTGGTTCCAAGGCAGGTATACGGGACGGCGGTATGAGCCGGGGGGAGAGAAGCGGGTCCGTCGGGGGATTCATCCCCCGAACCCCCTAGATTCGCAGGACGATTGCAGGGTTGCGCTCAAGGGTCCGGCAGTTTTCGGAAGGATTCACCGGGGTCTGGATTCCCGCCTGCGCGGGAATGACGGGAGGGAAGGACTCGGTCGGGGCAAGGATTCCACCTTGCCCCGGCCTTGCGTAGGGGTGGGTTGGTTCGGAGGAGTTTAGGCCGTCAACCCTTCGGCTTCCTTGAGGGCCTGGATATCCATGGGGATTTCCGAGGCGGGCTGGCCCTGGAGGGCGGCGAGGACGCGCTCGGCGGAGAGGGGCATCTCGTTGATGCGGACTCCGACGGCGTCGTAGATGGCGTTGGCGATGGCGGCTGGAGCGCCGAATCCGGGGGGTTCGGCGACGGCGCGGGCGCCAAAGGGGCCGTCTTCCGCCGGGACGCGGACGAGGATGTTCTCGATGTCGGGCAAGTCCACAGCAAGAGGCATGAGGTAGGTGGCAAAGGAGGCGTTGCGGACCGCTCCGGTCTCGGAGTCGAAGAGCATATCCTCGGTGAGGGCGCGGCCGATTCCCTGGACAGCGCCGCCGTCGAGCTGCCCTTCCACAGCCATGGGGTTGATGGCGGTGCCGACGTCCTGGGCCTGGACGTAGCGGGTGACGCGGACCTGGCCGGTGTCCTCATCCACGAGGACCTCGGCCCCGTGGGCGCTGTAAACCGGCGTAAAGGGCATGGTGGACAGGGAAGCGGTGCCGATGATGGGGCCGCCACGGGAGTTGAGGCTCATGGCGGCCAACTGGCTGACGGTGAGCTTCTGGGGCGGGTTGTCCTGGACAAAGACCGCTCCATCCTCGCAGGCGAGGGCGTCGACGGGGACGCCGAAGCGGTCAGCGGCGATGGCGAGGAGCTTGTCCCGGGCATCCTCGGCGGCGCGCTGAACAGCGGTGCCCTGGCTGTAAACGATCCGGCTGCCGCCGCTGGGGCCGGTGAAGGGGGCGAGGTCGGTGTCGCGCTTGGCGACAATCACGCGCTGCATGGGAAGGCCAAGGGTCTCGGCGGCGATGGCGGCCAGGGAGGTGTCACTGCCAGAGATGTCCACGGAGCCGGTGAGGAGGCTGACGGTGCCGTCCTCGTTGACGCTGATGGAGGCGGTGGAGGGGCCGCTGCCGCTGCGCCACTCGCAGAGGGCGACGCCGACGCCGCGGCGCTGGCCGAGCTTCTTCGGCAGGTCAAGGCGCTCCTTGAGGGCGTCGAGACATTCCTGGAGGCCGTTGCGGGGCATGGCGGAGCCGTTGACGGCGGTGTGGCCTTCCTGGAGGCAGTTCTTGGCGCGGAAGTCGACCGGGTCCATACCGAGCTTATGGGCGATGTTGTCGGTGTGGGACTCGACGGCGAAGGTCATGTCGGCGACGCCGGAGGCGCGGTAAGAGCCGACGTAGACCTTGTTGGTGTAGACGCCGTAGGAGCGGAGACGGAAGTTGGGGACGTTGTAGGCGCCCAAGCCGTGGCCGACACCGGAGTTGGGGCCTGCGCCGAGGTAGGCGCCGACGTCGAAGACGCTGAAGGCTTCGCGGGCGATTATCTTTCCGTCTTTGTTGACCCCGGAGCGGATGTAGTTGGCGACGGGAAGGCGGGGGCCGTTGAGGGTGAAGACCTCCTCGCGGGTGTTGACAAGCTTGACAGGGCGTCCGGTCTTCATGGACAGAAGAGCGGGGAAGGCCTCAAAGGCCAAACGGAGCTTGGCGCCGAATCCACCGCCAAGTTCCATGGGGATGACCCGGATGTTGGAAAGGGGCATATCCAACACGGAAGCCAACTGGGCCCGGACCTGGTAGGGACCCTGGGTGGATGCCCAGACGGTGAGGCGGCCGTTGGCTTCGACACTGGCAACGCAGGCCATGGGTTCGAGGAAGCCCTGGTTGATGCCCTGGCTGCGGAAGGTGTCCTCAATGACGAGGTCGGCCTGCTGGAAGGCAGCGTCCACGTCGCCACGGTCGGCGTCGAGGAGGGTGCAGACGTTTTCTCCGCCGAGGGCGAACCCGAATCCCTCGAAATCGGGGAGATCGGGGTGTACGGTGGAGGAACCTTCCCGGAGAGCATCGAGGACGTCGACGACCATGGGCAAGTCCTCGTATTCGACCTGGATGAGGTCGACGGCTTCCTGGGCGGTCATCTCGTCAACAGCGGCGACGGCGGCGATGGGTTCGCCGACGTAGTAGACCTCGTCGCGAGCCATGACGTAGCGATCCCTGAGGGCGCCGGACCCGAAACGGATATCCGGGAAGTCGGAACCGGTGATAACGGCGTAGACACCGGGGAGCTCGCGAGCCCGGGAAACGTCGATGCTGACGATGCGGGCATGGGACCGGGTGCTGGTGGCCAGCTTGCTCCAGGCCATTTCGGGGAGGTATACATCTGCGGCGTAGGTGGCCCGGCCAGTCACTTTGTCCAGGCCATCGACGCGGGGGTGATTCTGTTCGAGGACTTTGAACTCAACCATCGCGGTCTCCTTAAGCGGGTAGAGTTGGGTATGGCGCCGGGTTACGGGTCAGCGGGAGCGGGCGGGCTCGGCGGCGGCAAGAATGGCCTGGACCACCTTGGAGTATCCGGTGCAGCGGCAGAGGTTGCCTCCGATGGCGATGCGGACATCTTCCTCGGTGGGGTCGGGATTGCGGTCGAGGAGGGCTGCGCCGGACATGATGAGGCCGGGGATGCAGAAGCCGCACTGGAGGCCACCGTAGTCGACGAAGGCCTGCTGAACGGGATGGAGGGCATCCACGGAGCCGAGGCCCTCGATGGTGGTAACGTCGGAGTCGTGGGCGTTGTGGGCGAGAACCATGCAGGAAGTTACGGCTTTGCCGTTCAGGAAAACGGTGCAGGCTCCGCAGTCGCCTTCGTCGCATCCTTTCTTGACGCCGGTGAGGTGGAGCTCATCGCGGAGGGTGTCGAGGAGGGAATAGTAAGTCTCGACGAAGATCTGCCGGAGTTCTCCGTTGACGGTCAACTGAAGGGGTTTCTTCATTCCAGTCTCCTTATGCCACGCGAGGGCAGGAAGGGTAGAAGGGGTCAGAAAGCGGTCTGAATGGCAAGACGGCGCTGGGCGGCGAAGGATGTATCCGCGCCGCCGGCGATGGCCGCCGCGTGCTGAAGAGTGCGGCGGGTGAGGACGGCGACGATGGACCTGCGGTAGTTTCCGGTGGCGCGAACGTCGTCGATGGGCGTAGCCACACGCTGGGATTCATCGGCGGCGGCGTTGATGATTTCGGAGGTGAGAGTCTGTCCCTGAAGCATGGCTTCGGCGGAGGGAACGCGGATTACGGTGGGGGCGACCGCGCCGAGGGCGATCCTGGCATCAACGCAGAGGCCGCCGGGAGATTCCAAGGTTACTGCGGAGGCGACTCCTACGGCGGAGATGTCCATGGCACCGCGGGGGCTGTGCTTGATGTAGAGGGAGCCGCTGTTGGGCCGCACAGCGGGCAAGTGGAACTCGGTGAGGATTTCGGCGGGCTGCAGGTTGGTGCGGCCGGGACCTGCGAAGAGTTCATCCAAGGGAAGCCACCGCTCACCGGCGGGCCCGTTGATGCGGCATTGGGCATCCAAGGCAAGGAGGGCCGGAAGGGTATCCCCGGCGGGAGAGGCGTTGCAGACGTTGCCGCCGACGGTGGCCAGGTTGCGGACCTGGACTCCGGCGAAGGAGGTGGCGCCGGCGGCCAATGCGGGGTAGTGCTCCCGGACGGCAGCATGGTCTTCCAAATCCTGGATGGTGACGAGGGCGCCGACCCGTAATCCGTCGGTGGGATCGAAGCGAATCATGTTCAGGCCGGGGATGTGCAGAAGGTTGACGACGAACTCGGGGGTCCAGAAGCCGGTGCGCCAGCGGACGAGGAAGTCGGTGCAGCCAGCGACGATGCGGGCGCGGCTACCGTGTTCCTGGAGCATGGAGTGGGCTTCTTCGAGGGTCTGGGGTTCTAGGTAGTCGAAACGGGGCATATTGCCTCTGCCTTCCTTCCCGCATGGTGGGAAGTGGTGGGTGGCCTGGGAGGTGGCGCAATTATAGGGTGGCGTGGAAAAGGGGGTCAACGGGGGCAAGGAAACGGGGCTACGCTGGGGGGCGTCCCCCAGACCCCTGCGTTTGGTCGGCTGGCTGGGCTTGTGTCCCCTGAGAATGAGCCCCCAGCCAGGCTGGCCGGGGGCTCAATGGCTCCGCTAGGCTGTGGTGCGGGGGTCAGCGGCCGTTGGCGCCGGGTTGGATGAGAACGCGGACGAGGCCGCCTTCCTCACGGCGCTGGGTGATGAGCTTATGTCCGGCCTGCTCGGCCCAGTAGAGGACGTCGTAGATGTTCAGGGCGTCGTGGAGGATGGCTTCGACGAAGGAGTCGCCGTCGTTGTCGATCTGGCGGCTGAGGGCGGCGATGACGCCGGCGCAATTCTTGCCGCGGCCATCGACGACGGCCCATCCGCCGGCGTGGGAGCCGTTGGGGGCGGCGACGATGCCGTTGCTGTGGCCGTTTCCATTGGCGCGGGGGTCGATGATGCCGGTCTTGCGGAGGTCGAGCTCGTGCTTGAAGTGGGCGACGGCCTCGGCGGCGACGGCGGCTTCCCGCTCACCACTGCGGCAGACGGCACCGCGGACGCCGACGATGTCGGGGTTGATCCGGGCCAACTCGTCAAGGTCGGTGAGGCGGAGGTGACCGGAAAGGGCGGTGCTGAGGCCGTATTGCTTGGCCTCCATGACCATCTCGCGGAGTTCGGGCTCGGGGATGAAGTCGAAGAGATTGCGGCCGTCCTTGGTGAGGGTGTCGATGAGGAAGCCGTCGCACTCGCTTTCGCGGGCGAGCTTGACCATCTGGCGGGGTTCGAGGCCGCCGAAGAGATGGTTGTCGGCGAAGAGGGAGCCGATGAGCTTGGTGTCGAATCCCTTGAGTGCGCGGCGGGACTCCTTGAGGACTTCCAGGGCGGAGTCGTAGTCGGTCTCGCAGAATCCGACCTTGACGGAGGTGGCGTCGAGCATTCCGGCGGCGCGGACAGCCATGGCGACGGTGCCGGCCTGGTTGGGGACGACTCCGAGGGTGACACTAACGTGCTTCTCCTCGGGGATGCGGTCGCGGACGGCTTCCACGAGGTCGGGGTGGCCGGAGCCGACAAGGGCTTCCTGGAGGTTCTTGACGTCGATGATGTCGGCGCCACCGCGGTCGGCTTCGAGGGCTTCCTCCATGTTCTGGACGCTGACGAGGAGCATCATTCCGGAGAAGTCGACATCACGGTGGCTCTTTTCGTTAAGCCAAGCGGCGTGGGCGCGGGCGGGAACCCTGGCGGGTTCCGGATGAGGAGTGAGCGGGGTCAACTCGCGCTTGAGCTCAGCTTTCTCGTCGGCAGTCAGGTCGATGAGGGGGTAGCGGACGCCGCCGCCGGCCATTCCCATAAGCTCGCCCCAATACTTGCACATGGTGGTTGGGATGACGCCGTTGTACTTCTTGACGGTGCCGCCCCACCACTTGTCGGAAAGGGCCTTGAGGTCCTTGAGATGGGTGTTGTAGAAGTCCAAGTCGAGGTCGCCGCTGGTGGCGCGGTCGATAAACTGGACGTAGTAGTTGGCCTCGGGGGTGTCGAAGCGCCAGTCGGAGGTGTTGGCGAACATGACCTGCTGGTGGAAGCCGAGCTCCTGGGCCTTGGGGAAGATCCACTCGTCGGGGGTGCTGATGATGGCCCTCTTGCCGACGAGGAGATGGGTCTCGATGGAGGTCTGCTGGTTGAAGCTGGCTTCCTTGACGCCGACTACGTTGGGGATCTGGCAGAGGCGGTTGAGTCCCTGGGGGCTCATGATGAAGCCGAACTGGGGGGAGTTGTAGAACATGATGGCGAGGTTGGTGTGGTCGGCGAGCAGCTTTACATATTCAAAGACCTGATCCTCGGTCTTGGCGACCATGTAGGGCGGGGCGACCATGAGGAGGTCGATTCCGACCTGATCGGCGTGGTCGGCGAGGGCCAGCATTTCGCGGGTGGAGGTGTGGGTGACGTGGGCGCCGGAGAGCCACTTTCCAATGGACTCATCGGCGACGGTGGCGATGACGTGCTTGCGCTCGTCAAAGGTAAGGCTCCAGAACTCGCCCATGGCCCAGGTGCAGCCAGCGCCGCGGGTGCCGAGGGACTGGATGTGGCGGATGTTGCGGCGCATTCCGTCTTCGTCAAAGGACTTATCGGGCGTGAAAGGGGTGACGAGGGTGCTCCACTGCCCGCGCAGGTTTTCCCAAGCCCAATCCTGCGCTTCATGTTTCTGGTAGCCCGCCATGATTTTCACCTTCTTGCAAGAGTAGATGAGGCTAACGGAGATAAGGGGGACGGCGAGATCCCGTCCGACGGGACCGGAAAACGCGAGGCTTCCGGGTGGTCGCGGGCACAAGAAAGGCCGCATCAGTCGTCACGAAAGGCGCAGAGGCGACCAAATCAACCCATTCAAGTTTACGCAGTGGGGACGGCAACGTCAATAAATGAGCTGCCCGGGCGGGTGTCAAGACCAGTCAAGAACGACAGGAAACCCAATTTTTCTGCTTGCGGGACATTTTGGGACTTTCGTGCTCAAAAGCCCTTGGAGCCACGGGACATTCGCGGCAAATTGGGCTCTGCTTGTGCCGTTTCCGGGACACGAACGGGGCGTGATTGAGACACTTTGAGACATTTCGGGGCATTTTTGCGACATTCGAGCGTGGGCAGAGGGACATTTCTTTGGTTGAACGTTCCGGGGTTGTGTGTAGTGAACAAGGATGTCCAGCGAAATTCAAAACGCAACCCAGCAAGGAGGTGACGGAATAGCCTGCTCTACCAACGTTAGTGTTGCGGCAGCGGGGGTGTCAACCGCCGTTTGTCAGGAAACGACGGATGAGGGAGGGGCAGGCCGTCGGTGCGGGGAAAGAGCCTATTACATCGGGCGCGGTTGGCAGGCGGGGCAGTAGAAGGTGGTCCGGCCCCGGACCTTGATCTGTTCCATTCTGCCGTTTCCGCAGCGGACGCAGGGAGCGCCGGGGGAGCGGGGGATGAGCCAAGGGGAGAGGCCGAAGGGAGGGTCGGGCCAGTGGTTGCGGCGGCTCCGGTCGTACTGGGACAGGGAGTGTCCCAAGGCTTCCACGATGGAGGACCGGAGGCGGAATATTTCCTCGGAGGACAGGCCGGAGGCGGGGCGTTCCGGGTGAATGCCGGCGCGGTAGAGGGCGTCGTCGGCGTAGAGGTTGCCGAGTCCGGCGATGATATGCTGCTCCAAGAGAAGGGCCTTGATGGGTGCGGTGCGGTTGGAGAGGATGAGGGCCAGGGAAGCATCGTTGAAGTCTTCGGAAAGGGGTTCCGGTCCCATTTTCCCGGTGGCCTGGGTGACGTCGTCGACAAGCCACAGGTGTCCGAACTTGCGGGGGTCGATGAAGCGGAGCTGGGTGCCGTCGGTGAAGTCGACAGTATGGCGGACCATGGAAGGCGGGGGCTGGTTCCTGGGGTGGATGCGGAGGCCGCCGGTCATGCCGAGGTGGAGGACCCATGTCTGGCCGGTGTCCAAAGGGGCGAGAAGATACTTGCCGCGGCGGTTGACTGCCTGGACCGTTCCGCCGGGAAGGTCGAGGACGAAGTCCTCAAGGGAGGGGCGCCTGACGCTGTTAGCCCATCCAATGGTGGCGAGGGCGATGGTCTTGCCGGGGAGGCCGATCTCGACCAGGTACCGGCGGGTGTTTTCGACCTCGGGGAGTTCGGGCATGGGGTTCACACGGTCTGCGGGATTTTGTTTTCGTCCGCGTCTCTCGATACGGGGGTCTGGATTCCCGCCTACGCGGGAATGACGGAAGAACGGCGGCTAGATGCGGCGGACGGCGAGGGTGATTTCCATTCCTTCGACCTGCTGAGTCTCGTAGTGGGCGTCTTCGGGGGGTGGAGACTGGGAGAGAGCGTCGCTGAGGGTTTCGCCGCCGATGTATCCGGCGTGGGCCTGCATGACGGCGGCCAGCTCGTCAGGCCCTTCGTAATAGGTGACGATGCGGTCGGTGATGTCGAACCCGGCGCTCTTGCGGAGGTTCTGAATGCGGTGGGCGACTTCACGGGCGAGCCCTTCCTGGGCAAGCTCGGGGGTGACGGTGGCGTCCAGGGCGACCATGTATCCGGCTTCGAGGTTGACGGAGTATCCGCCGATGGACAGGATGGCGTCGGTGTTTTCCCCGGCGGCGGCGCGGGCTTCGTCGAAGAGGTCCGGCCGGTAGGAGACGCCGTGGAGGGCCTTGACGTTGAGTTCTTCCAGCACCTGGGACTCGACCCATTCGAGGTATTGCTCTTCCTCCTCAAGGCGGGTCCTGACGACGATGGCGGGCAGAGGCTGGCGGACCTTGAGTCCGGCGCGGGACCGGGCGGCGCGGCCCATGCTGGAGACACGCATAGCAAGGCGGGTGGCATCCATCAAGGCACCGTCAACGAGGGACTCGTCGGCGACGGGGAAGGTTGCAAGGTGGACGCTGGCCGGGGCGTCCGGGGCGTTTGTGCGGACGAGGTTCTGGTAGATCTCGTCGGCCATGAAGGGCGCGAGGGGAGCCATGAGCTTGGCGACGGTGACGAGGCACTGGTAGAGGGTGGTGTGGGCGGAGAGCTTGTCACCGTCGTTTTCGCTGCGCCAGAAGCGGCGGCGGCTGCGGCGAACGTACCAGTTGGACAGGCCGTCGATGAACTCCTGAATGCGGCGCCCGGCGTCGGTGGGGCTGTAGTTCTCCAGGTGGTCGTCGACCTGGGTGATCAGGAGGTTAAGCTCGGAAAGAATCCAGCGGTCCAGCTCGTTCTCGGGCTTCCAATCCGAAGGGATCTGTTCGGGGGTGAAGCCGTCTATGTTGGCGTAGTTGGTAAAGAAGGAGTAGACGTTCCACAGGGTGAGGAGGACGCGGCGGAGGGTTTCGTTGACGAGACGGTCGGAGAAACGGCGGGGCTCGCCCGGGTGGGAGGCGGTGAAGAGATACCAACGGAGGGCGTCGGCGCCGGTGGCGTCCAGGACGGTGTTGGGGTCAACGACGTTTCCGATGCGTTTGCTCATCTTCCGGCCGCGGTCGTCGAGGATGAGGCCGAGGCAGATGACGTTGTCGTAGGCGGGCTGGTCTTTCAGCAGGGTGCCGAGGGCGTGGAGGGAGTAGAACCAGCCTCGGGTCTGGTCGACGGCCTCGCAGATATAGTCGGCGGGGAAGCGGCCGTCGTCGTCCATGGACGGGTTGTCGAAGGGGTAATGCCACTGAGCGTAGGGCATGGCGCCGGAGTCGAACCAGGCGTCCATGACCTCGGGGATGCGGCGCATGATGCCGGAGCATCCTGCGGTGGGGCAGTCGAGGGTGATGTCATCCACAAAGGGTCGGTGGAGGTCCAGGTTGGTCACCGAAGACCGGCTGGCGACGGAGGCATGTTTTTCCAGCTCGGCGACGCTGCCGATGCACATCTGGCGGCGGCAGCCGGGGCATTCCCAGATGGGGATGGGGGTGCCCCAGTAACGCTCGCGGGAGATGGCCCAATCTATGTTGTTGCGGAGCCATTCGCCAAAGCGGCCGTCCTTGATGTATCCGGGATACCAGTTGATGCGGTCGTTGCCGCTGACGAGGCTGTCCTTGACGGCGGTGGTGCGGATGTACCAGGAGGACTTGGCATAGTAGAGGAGGGGGGTGTCACAGCGCCAGCAGAAGGGGTAGGTGTGGCGGTAGGTTCCCTTATGGTGAAGGAGGCCCCGCTCCTCGAGGTCGGCCATGATGAGAGGATCGGCATCCTTGACGAATTTGCCGGCGAACGGGTAGCTGCCGGTAACGACGCCGCGGAGGTCGACTTCCTGGACGAAGGAGAGGAGGAGGCTGCGGCCGAGGTTTAGGTCTTCGTCACCGAAGGCCGGGGCGATGTGGACGATGCCGGTGCCGTCGTCCATGGAAACGAAGTCGGCGTCGACGACGCGGGGCTGGAAGTCCCTGGCTGGCTCCAGGACGGTGACCGTGCCGCCGTCCTCGCCCACCTGTTCGACGAAGCGGCGGACATCGGCTCCGTACTGGAAGGGGTCGTAGAGGGGGACGTAGGTCAGACCTACGAGGTCGCGGCCGGGGACGATGGCGACGACAGTGTACTCTCCCAGGACGGCCTTCTCGACCAGGGCGGAGGCAACGATGAGACGTTCCGGGCCGTTGGGATCTTCCGTCTGGAGGATGGAGTACTCGGCGGTGGCGTCGATGGCGAGGGCGGTGTTGCCGGGGAGAGTCCAGGGGGTAGTGGTCCAGGCGAGAAGGTACACTGGCCCATTGAAATCCGTCAATTTGTCGTATGACCCATCGAATGCACCGCGCGCCCGGATGGTAGCGTCGTAGCCGTGGATCTGGAACTTTGGGAAGACGGAGGGGTCGGGGGTGTCGTCCTTGTAGCCTAGGGCGACTTCGTGGGAGCTGAGGCTGGTCTCGCAGCGGGGGCAGTGGGGAGTGCCGCGGAGGCCCTGATAAACGAGGCCCTTGTCCCAAAGCTGCTTGATGATCCACCAGCCGCTTTCGATGTAGTCGTTTTCCAGGGTGACGTAGGGGTCGTCCATGTCCACCCAGAAGCCGATGCGGTCGGTGAGGACCTCCCAATCCTTGACGTAGCGGAAGACGCTGTCGCGGCATTGGGCGTTGAATTTCTCGATGCCGTATTCCTCGATTTCGCGCTTGGAGGTGAGGCCGAGCTCCTTTTCGATTTCCAACTCGACGGGAAGGCCGTGGGTGTCCCAGCCGCCCTTCCTGATGCAGCGGTAGCCCTTCATGGTGCGGTGGCGACAGATGACGTCCTTGAAGACGCGGGCGAGGACGTGATGGATGCCGGGGCTGCCGTTGGCGGTGGGCGGTCCTTCGAAAAGCATGAAGAGCGGGCCGCCGGCTCGCTCGGACTCGGAGCGGCGGAAGATGTCTTCCTGCTTCCAAAAATCGAGGATGCGTGCGTCCATTTCGGGGAAGCTGACCCGGCTGGAGACGGGCTTGAACATGGTGGAGACAACCTCTAGTTAAGGAAAGTAATTTAGGCAAGGGCATTATACATTAAAGACCGGGATAGGCCTTCCCTTAACGGCAGCTCGATGCAGCATGCCGTGTTCGGCGTGGCGCATCCCACCGGATACCTGGGGGTAACGTTCCTACGGGTGAGAACCGGGAGAGCGCGGGATAGGCGCGAAGAGTTGGTTATGCGGGCGACTCCTACACGACACGCCGCTGTCCCATTCTCGGCTTCATGATATAATCGGCTCCCCGGCTGGAAGCATCGTCGGAACTGCCGGGACACACAAGGTGCCACCGGGCTGCAACTCACGTTGAGACTTGCCGGGAGATTAGCCGGTGCGAGTTGCTGCAGCGGTTGACATCGCTGTTAATTGTTTGTAACATTCCGGTTTATGCGCAACCGATTTTTCGGAAAGATGTGAACAAGTTATGCCAACTGTAAATCAACTGGTGCGGAAAGGGCGGAGTCCTTCCAAGAAAGGTACGAAAGCACCGGCGTTGCACTGGGTCCAGAACTCGCTGAAAAACCGGACGAAATGGGGTCCGGGATGCCCGCAACGGCGGGGAGTCTGCATCCAAGTGCGGACGATGACGCCCAAGAAGCCCAACTCGGCGCTGCGGAAGATATGCCGAGTCCGGTTGACGAACGGCGTGGAAGTGACCGCTTATATCGGTGGGGAAGGCCACAACCTGCAGGAGCACTCGGTGGTGCTGGTGCGGGGAGGCCGCGTGAAGGACCTGCCGGGGGTCCGATACCACGTTGTCCGAAGCGCACTGGACACGGAAGGCGTGCAGGGCCGAAAGCGAGGCCGCAGCAAGTACGGAGCCAGGCGGTAAACGAGCAAGAAGCCTTACCAAAGCTGGCCGGTGGTTCAGGGGAGAGCCCCGAGCGACCAGGCCAGATTATTTTCTAGGGGAAGGGTTCCATGTCCAGAAGAAGAAGAGCGGAACCGAGAGTTATTCCACCCGATCCCAGGTACAACAACCTGGTTCTGGCCCGGTTCATCAACAGGCTCATGCTCAAGGGCAAGAAGTCCACCGCACAGCGGCTGGTCTACAACGCGCTGGACATTATCCGAGATGAGTCCCGGCGGGATCCTATGGAGATCTTTGAGCAGGCCATCCGCAATGCCACCCCTATTGTGGAAGTAAAGCCCCGCCGGATAGGCGGGGCAACTTATCAGGTGCCGCAGGAGCTGCGGACAAACCGGAGCGAGGCGCTGGCAATGCGGTGGATTATCCGGGGCGCCCGGGGGCGCAAGGGGACGCCGATGCGCCGGAGCCTAGCGACGGAGTTCATGGACGCATCCCGGGGAGAGGGTTCGGCAGTGCGGCGCAGGGAAGAACTGCACCGGATGGCAGAGGCCAACCGGGCGTTCGTGCACTACCGGCGGTAAGGCTGCTGTCGAGCAACCTGTCAACTGAAAACCAAGGGCCCCACACTCGCACACCGAGGAAGTCGGGTCCCACCAACGGAGCTATTCAATACAACCCCATGGAAACCACCGTACCAACAAGCAAAATTCGAAACATCGGGTTCATAGCCCACATCGACGCCGGCAAGACGACCGTTACGGAGCGGGTCCTGTACCTGACTGGCAGGATCCGGAAAGTCGGCGGCGTGGACGAGGGGACCACGGCGATGGACTGGATGCCCCAGGAAAGGGAACGGGGCATCACCATTACGGCGGCGGCAACGACGACGTACTGGAACGACCACCGGGTCAACATCATAGACACGCCGGGCCACGTGGACTTCACCGCCGAGGTGGAGCGGAGCCTGCGGGTGCTGGACGGCGGCATCGTCGTCCTGGACGCGGTGGCGGGGGTCCAGCCGCAATCGGAAACGGTTTGGCGTCAGGCGGATACCTACAAGGTGCCGAGGATTGCCTTCGTCAACAAGATGGACCGGGTGGGCGCGAGCTACGAGCGGACTATCGATTCCATGAGGCGTCGGCTGCAGGCCAATCCAGTCGCCATACAGCTGCCCATGGGAGAAGAGGACCAGTTCCACGGAGTGATAGACCTGATCGGAGGGCGTTCGTTCCAATACGGGAAGGACGGGTTGGGCGAGCAAGGGCTGGACCTGTCGGAGATCGGGCCGGTGCCGGACGACTACCGACAGCAGTACGAGCAATACCGGCAGTCGATGATCGAAAAGATCGTCGAGACGGACGAGGGGCTGCTAATCCGTTACCTGGAAGGCGAGGAGATTGGCGAAGAGGACCTGAAGCAAGCTCTAAGGCACGCAACGGTGGAACAGAACCTGGTTCCGGTGCTGTGCGGAACGGCCCTCAGGGGGATGGGAATTCAACCCTTGCTCGACGGGATAGTGTCATACCTGCCTTCTCCAGAGGATGTGCCTCCGGTGGAAGCGGTGGATGCCAAGACCGAGGAACCGGTGGAGAGATTCCCGGACCCGAGGGAGCCGTTTTCGGCGCTGGCCTTCAAAGTCGTCACGGACCCCTACGTGGGGCGGCTGGTATTCCTGAGGGTTTATTCCGGCGAGGTCAAAGCCGGGGCAGGGGTCCTGAACGTGACCAAATCGAAGCGGGAACGGATGGGCCGGCTGCTGAGGATGCACGCGAACCACCGGGAGGAACTGGAGGAAGTCACGGCGGGGCAAATCTGCGCGGCGGTGGGGTTGAAGGACACGTTCACCGGCGACACGATCTGCACTGACTTCAAGCCCGTGATCCTGGAGCCGCCAACGTTCCCGGATCCGGTGGTATCGATTGCGATTGAGCCCGACACAAGAGCCGACCAGGACAAGCTGTCGGACGCCCTGCACAAACTTTCGGACGAAGATCCGACGTTCCAGGTGATTTTCAACGAAGAGACCGGACAGACGGTCATCTCCGGGATGGGCGAACTCCATCTCGAGGTCCTGGTGGACAGGATGCGCCGGGAGTTCAAGGTGGAAGCCAGGGTCGGGGCGCCGAGGGTTTCATACCGGGAAACGTTTACGCAGGCCATCCGAACAGAAGGGCGGTTTGTGCGGCAGACCGGCGGGCACGGGCAGTTCGGGCACGTCTGGCTGGAAGTGGAGCCGCTGGAGCGCGGCGAAGGGATCGTGTTCGAGAACGGGATAACCGGGGGCGTAATCCCGCGGGAATACATCCCGGCGGTGGAAGCCGGAGTCCGGCAGGCGTTGCAGAACGGGCCGCTGGGCGGGTATCCGCTGGTTGACGTCAAGGTACGACTGGTTGACGGAAGTTACCACACGGTGGACTCTTCGGAGATGGCGTTCCGAAGTGCGGGGATGCTGGGGATCAGGCAGGGCGCCAACCGGGCAAAGCCAGTGCTCCTGGAGCCGATGGTCGAAATGGAAATCGTTACCCCGGGGGAGTTCCTGGGGGATATAATCGGGGACCTGGGGACACGACGGGCGCAAATCCGCAACATCGAGGGCGAAAACGATATCCAAGCGGTAAAGGCGATGATTCCCCTGGGGGAGACATTCGCCTACACCACCGCGCTGCGATCCCTGAGCAGCGGGCGGGCATCGTACAGCATGGAGTTCAAGTACTACGAACCGGTGCCGGAACACGTGGCGCAGCAACTGGTCAGAAGGGTATAGGAGCGCTCACAGGGAGCGGCAAGCGGAAGAAACTGGAAGAATGGTTACCAGACAAAAAGTACGAATTATCCTCAAGGCGTTCGATCACAAGATGCTGGACACCTCCACAGAGCAGATAGTGGAGACGGCGGAAAGAACGGGCGCCCGCATCGCAGGGCCGGTGCCGCTTCCGACGCATATCCGGCGTTTCTGCGTAATCCGGGGGCCGCACGTGGACAAGGACTCGCGGGAACATTTCGAGATACGAACGCACAAGCGGCTGGTGGATATCCTGGAGCCGACCTCCAAGACGATTGACTCCTTGACCCGGTTGAACCTGCCGGCGGGGGTTGATATTTCCATCAAGCTCTAATGGCAGGCAAGCTTTAGCGGAAGGTGAACCGCCAACCCCTTGGGTTGGCCACGGCGGGCCGCATCTTCGAGGCGCGGGCCGCGGATCTGAACCAAGGACAGGTGTTAACCATGCTCCGGTCATTCCTGGGCAAAAAAGTCGGCATGACGCACATTTTCGATCCGTCGGGCAACGTGGTGCCAGTGACGGTGATTCAAGCCGGGCCTTGCTATGTGACCCAGATCAAGACCCGGGAAACCGACGGATACGAGGCGGTCCAAGTAGGGTTTGAAGAAGCAAAGAAGCTCAACAAGCCCCGGGCCGGGCACCTGAAGAACGTAAAGAACCTGCGTTACCTGCGGGAAGTGAAGTCCGACAACATGGGCGACCTGGCCGTGGGCCAGGAAATCAAGGCGGACATCTTCGCACCGGGAGAGCTGGTAGACGTCATCGGGCGATCCAAGGGCCGCGGGTTTGCCGGTACCATGAAGCGGCATGGCTTCGGAGGTGGGCCAAGGACCCACGGTCAGTCCGACAGGGCCAGGGCACCCGGCTCCATCGGTGGAGGAACTACCCCCGGCAAGGTGTTCAAGGGGTTGAAGATGTCGGGGCACATGGGGAATGTCCGAATCACGGTGAAGAAGCTCCAGGTTGTGCAAGTTGACCCGGAGCGGAACCTGCTGATGGTGAAGGGCGGAGTCCCCGGTGCGCCGAACGGTCTATTGACCATCAGGAAAACGGGCAGGTCAGTGGCCGCCGCGAGTTAGGAGACTTCAAGCCTATTATGGATATTCCGGTCAAGAACCAAGACGGGGAAACGATAGACACCATCGCCCTGAACGATGCGGTCTTCGACGTTCCCATGAACCATACCCTGGTGCACCAAGTGGTGGTGATATACCAGGGGAACAAGCGGCAAGGGACCCACGACACCAAAACCAGGAGCCAGGTGTCCGGCGGCGGGCGGAAGCCGTGGATTCAGAAACACACGGGGCGGGCGCGCCAAGGCAGCACCCGATCTCCGCAATGGCGCCACGGCGGAGTCGTCTTCGGACCGCATCCCAGGGACTACCGCAAGGCCCTGCCGAAACGGATGCGCCGGCAAGCGGTGAAGTGTGTGCTGTCGGAGAAGGCGCGCCGGGGGAACCTGGTGTGCATCGACAACATGGACCGGCAGGATGGCAAGACGAAGTCGATGGTGAGCCTGCTGGCCAACCTAGGGGTCAAGGGCTCAGCGCTGGTGGTGACGGACGGTCCAGACAACGCGGTGACCCGAGGGGCCCACAACATCAAGGGCATTTGGACGCTGCCGCTGAACCAGTTGAACGCGAACGATCTGCTGAAGCGGGAAACTCTGATAATAACGGTGGCGGCGGCCCAGAAAGCCGAGACCTTCTGGACGGCGGAGATAACCCGAGGGGGCCGTCGAGTGGGTGCAGCACCGGAGGGCGCCGCTTCGGAGAACGGCGGCGAAGGTGAGGCCGAGTAATGAATATCTACCAGGTTTTGCTCAAGCCAACCATCACAGAGAAGAGCACTCTCCTCCAAGAGTCGGGGAGGTACACCTTCCAGATTGACCCGAGGGCCAACAAGATCCAGGTCAAGGAAGCGGTGGAGAAGAACTTCAACGTGACCGTGACGGACGTGAATATCACTAAGCAGCACGGGAAGCGAAAGCGATACGGCCCGCGCATAAAGAAAATGCCCGACATCAAGAAGGCGGTGGTCACGCTGAAACCCGGTGACCGCATCACCCTGGTCGAGGGGCTGTAGGGCAGGGCCCGGACCCGAAGGGAATAGTTATGCCTCTGAAAAACCTAAGGCCGATTACCCCGGGCACACGCAACGCGGTGCGGCCGTCCTTTGAAGAGATTACGCGGAGGAAGCCGGAAAAGTCCCTCTTGACCCCGTTGTCCAAGCACGGCGGGCGGAACAACAGGGGCCGGATTACGACCCAAAGCAGGGGCGGCGGTCCGAGGCGGATGTACCGGCAGATCGACTTCAAGCGGCGGAAGGAAGGCGTTCCGGGCCGGGTGGTGTCGGTAGAGTACGACCCCAACCGGACGACGCGGATTGCGCTGATCTACTACGCGGACGGAGAGAAGAGCTACATCCTGGCCCCGGTGGGGTTGCAAGTAGATGACTGGGTGCAGGCCGGCCCCGGGTCGGAGATCAAGCCGGGGAACTCGCTCCGGCTGCGGGACATTCCCACCGGCACAGTGGTGCATAACGTGGAACTGACGCCGGACCGGGGCGGGCAGATGGTGCGGAGCGCGGGAGCGTCGGCGCAGGTCCTTTCACGGGAGGGGGAGTACGTCCTGCTGAGGCTGCCTTCCGGCGAGATGCGGCGGGTGCTGCTGAACTGCAGGGCGAGCATCGGCCAACTGTCCAATCCCGACCACAAGAACGAGAGCCTGGGCAAGGCGGGCAAGAGCCGCCACTTGGGGCGCAGGCCGCATGTTCGCGGCGTAGCCAAGAACCCGGTGGACCATCCGCACGGCGGCGGGGAAGGCCGGTCTCCCATAGGGATGCCTGGCCCGAAGTCGCCAACGGGAAAGCCAACGCTGGGTCACAAGACAAGGAACAAGAAGAAGGCCTCCGGCAGGTTTGTCGTGAGAGGCAGAAGACGGTAAGGAACATGTCCAGATCGGTGAAAAAGGGGCCTTACGTCGAGGCCAAGCTGATGAAGAAGGTGCTGGCGGTCCAGCAGTCGGGAGCCCAGACCGTTATCCGCACATGGTCGCGGGCATCGATGATCATGCCCGAGATGGTGGGGCTGACGCTAGGAGTCCACGATGGCCGACGGCACGTTCCGGTTTTCATCACGGAAAACATGGTGGGACACCGGCTGGGAGAGTTCTCTCCAACGCGGACCTACCGGGGGCACGTGGCACGCTCCGAGCGCCGGAGCGGGGTGAGGTAGCACGATGCCGGAGGTACAAGCGGTCGCGAAGCAGGTAGGAGCGTCCCCGAAGCGGTTGAAGCCCATCCTGGACCTGGTGCGGGGACAGGACGTCAACAGCGCGGTAGACACGCTGACGCTCCTGACGTCGCCGTGGGCGAAGGTGGTTTCCAAGGTGGTGCAGTCGGCGGCGGCCAACGCCGAGAACAACATGTTCATGAATCGGGACAATCTGCGGATAGTTAGAATTACCGCGGACCAGGCAACGCCGCTGAAGCGGTTCCGGCCCCGGGCCCGGGGTCGAATTGGGCGAATTACGAAGAGGTCCAGCCACATCACGGTAGTCGTGGACGAGGTGGCAGAGGAGTTTTAGCGCATGGGACACAAGACCCATCCCTACGGATTCCGCCTGGGCATCATCAAGGACTGGAAGACCCACTGGTACGCGAACAATGCGGCGGGTTACCGGAACCTGGTAGGTGAGGACCTGAAACTGCGAGACTGCATTCACGCTGAGTATCGAGGCTTTTCCGACGCGGGCATCGCGCGGGTGGAGATCGACCGGGGAGCGCAGGATAGCGTCATCAACATTCATTCGGCCCGCCCGGGGATACTGATAGGCCGGGACGGGGAGCGGGTCAAAAACCTGCGGTCGAAGCTGGAGCGGATCACGACCCGCCGGGTGCAGTTGAACATCATCGAGATTGAGCACCCAGAGTTGGACCCGTACCTAGTGGGCCGGAATATAGCCGACCAGCTGCAACGCCGGGTGGCCTACCGCCGGGCGATGCGGCAGGCGGCGCAGCGGGCGATGCAGGCGGGGGCCGAGGGCATCAAGATCATCACCAAGGGCCGGATATCGGGAGCGGAGATCGCACGTACCGAGAAGCTGATGTTGGGCCAGGTGCCGCTCCATACGCTGCGGGCCGATATTGACTACGCGCTGGCGGAAGCTCACACGGGGATGGGCCGCATCGGCATCAAGGTGTGGATATACAAGGGCGAAATCCTGCCGCCGCCGCCAGAAGCGGCGGAAGAACTGGAGACCATTGAAGTCAGGGTCGAGCCAGGCACGGAAGAGATGGAGACCGGCACCATCGCGGATGACATCGTGCCGGACGACGGAATCTAGGGGAAGCATCCATGCTACAACCGAGAAGAACCAAGTACCGCAAGGCGTTCCGGGGCCGACGCAAGGGCAACGCGGTTACCGGAGGCAGCGTTGAATTCGGCGAGTTCGGGTTGAAGGCGATGGCGTGCGAGTGGATCACCGCGCGTCAAATCGAGTCCGCCCGTATCGCCATTACGCGCCATCTGCAACGGGGCGGACAGGTGTGGATCCGGGTATTCCCGGACAAGCCGGTGTCCAAGAAGCCGGCAGAAGTGCGGATGGGCGGAGGCAAGGCGGCTAACGACCACTGGGTAGCCGTGGTCAAGCCGGGGCGGATTCTGTTCGAGGTTGGGGGAGTCCCGGCCGACCAGGCCGTGGAAGCCCTCCGGCTGGCATCCCACAAGCTGCCGGTCCCCACCAAGACGGTGCACCGGGACCGGGTGGCGGCGATGGCCGGCGGCGGGGTTGGATAGGCGATAGCTATGCAGATTCACGAGATAAGAGACCTGACCAACCAGCAGCTCGAAGAGGAGCTGGAGGGTTCCTACAAGGAACTGATGAACCTCCGGTTTCGAGCAGCGACGAACCAGTTGACGGACACCAATGAGCCGAGAAAGGTCCGCAAGACCATTGCACGGCTCAAGACGGTGATCCGGGAGCGACAAGGAACGGAGAGCTAACCATGGCGAAGGAGATGCGGAAGGTCCGTATCGGTTCGGTGGTCGGAACGAAGATGGACAAGACGGCGGTGGTGCAGATGGTCTGGAAGCAGCGCCATCCGATCTACCGGAAACAAATGAGGCGGGTTGCCCGCTACTACGTACACGATCCCCAGGGGCAGTGCCGGTTGGGAGACACGGTGCGGATTGAGGAGACGCGTCCGATATCGAAGACGAAGCACTGGCGGCTGCTGGAGATTATCCAGAGGCGGCAGGTGGCGGAAGTCCGGCCCATCGAGCTGGAGACCGACGTGACGCCGGTGATGACGGGCGAGGCGCTGGCCGAGACTCCGGCAGACGCGGTGGATGATGGCGAGGCCGACGAGGGGTCTGAGGTTACCGAATAATGATTCAAACCTATACCAGATTGAACGTCGCGGACAACAGCGGCGCAAAGCGCATCCGGCTGATCAACATTCCGGGAGCGAGCCGGCGGAAGTATGCCAAGGTTGGGGATGTGATCGTCTGCAACGTGCGGGAAGCGGTGCCCAACTCTCCGGTTAGGAAAGGGACGATTGTGAAGGCGGTGGTGGTCCGGCAGGCCCAGCCGTTGCTCCGGCCGGACGGGACATACATCCGGTTCGACGATAACGCCGCGGTGATAATCCAGGAAAACCTGATGCCCAGGGGCACCAGAATCTTCGGGCCGGTGGCCCGGGAGCTAAGGGACAAGGGGTTCATGCGGATTGTATCGCTGGCGCCGGAGGTCCTGTAGTGAATATTCGGAGCGGCGATACGGTGTTGGTGATATCCGGCAAGGAAAAAGGGAAGTCCGGCCGGGTGGAACGACAGGACCTGGAAGAGAACCGGGTGGTTATCGAAGGGGTCAACATGGTGACCCGCCACATGAAAGCTCGTCCCGGGGTGAGGCAATCGGGGATTATCCAGCAGGAAGCTCCGATCCATATTTCCAACGTCATGCTGATTTGCAACAAGTGCAACCGTCCGACGCGGCCCAACATGATGCGGCTCGAGACGGGCAAGCGAGTGCGGGCATGCCCCAAGTGCAAGGAAGTTATCGATGACATCAGCCAGTAATCAGGGCGGAGGAGCAAGGCAGAGGCGGGGCCGTTCGGGCGGAGCAGCGGAGGCAGAAGCCGCAACTGAGGCCATGAACGGGAAGCCCCATCCCAGGCTGCTGGACACCTACCGCAACGAAATTGTCCCGACGATGATGACTGAGTTCGGGTTTCCCAACGTGATGCGGGTACCCAGGGTCCAGAAGATTGTCCTGAACATCGGACTGGGAGAAGCCCTGACCAATGGGCGGGCAATGGAAGCGGCGACGAACGACCTGGCGATTGTGAGCGGACAGAAGCCGGTCATCACGCGGGCGCGGAAGTCCATCGCCAACTTCAAGCTCCGGCAAGGCAACCCCATTGGGACGTCGGTCACCCTGCGGGGACACCGGATGTACCACTTCCTAGACCGCCTGGTGAACACGGCGCTGCCTCGCATCCGGGACTTTCGGGGGATTCCACGCCGCGGGTTTGACGGGCGGGGTAACTTCTCGATAGGGCTGCGGGAGCAGATAATATTCCCGGAGATCGACTACAACCAGATAGACCGGATCCGGGGTCTTCAGGTAACCATTGCGACAACTGCCGAAAACGATGCCGAGGCCACGAGGCTTCTGGAACTTTTCGGAATGCCGTTTGTCCGGCAGAGCTGAGGAGGAACCGTTGGCCAAGAAGTCGATGATCCAGCGCTGGCTGAAAGAGCCGAAGTACAAGACGCGGGCATACAACCGGTGCAACAGGTGCGGGCGGCCCAGGGCGTACAACCGATACACCGGACTATGCCGGATTTGCTTCCGGGAGCTGGCGCTGACCGGGGAGCTGCCCGGGGTGCGGAAAGCCAGTTGGTAGAGGCCTCACTCAGGCAGGAACATTGAGGAGCGAGTAACGGATGCCAGTAACCGACCCAGTAGCCGATATGCTGACCAGAATCAGGAATGGCCTCCAGGCCCGTCATGATTCGGTCCTGGTACCCCATTCCAAGCTCAAGTTGGCGATTGCCCAGATTCTGAAGGACCAGGGGTATATCCGGGATTTTGATATACCGAGGGGGCAAACCTTCCCCAATCTGCGGCTGCATCTCTCGTACCGAACCGGTCGGGAACCGGTTATCACCGGTCTCAAGCGGGTGAGCAAGCCAGGGTTAAGAGTGTACGTGGGGAGGGGGGAGATTCCCCGGGTCTACGGGGGAATAGGCACCGCCATTATTTCGACCTCTCAAGGAGTGATGACCGGCCGACAGGCATGGCGGTCCGGCATCGGAGGGGAGCTGCTCTGTTATGTCTGGTAGTCCATTTGTCCGGGAACAGCTGGAGGAACGAACACTTTCCAGGGTGGGGCGGAAGCCCATCCCCCTTCCGGCGGGGGTACAGGTTGAGATTTTCGAGAACGGAGTGACGGTGACGGGGCCGATGGGAACCCTGACCCAGACTTATCATCCCGAGGTGGATGTCAGCCTGGAGGACGGGGAAGTCATAGTCCAGCGCCGCTCCCCGCGCAAATTCCACCACTCCCTGCACGGGTTGACCCGGAGCCTGATTGCGAACGCCGTCACCGGGGTGACCGAGGGTTATGCCAAGACGTTGGAATTGATGGGCGTCGGGTACCGGGTCCAGCAGACCGGCGACGGGATCACGTTGAGCGTCGGATACAGTCACACCGTGGAGATACAGCCGATTGACGGGGTGACACTGACGGTGGAAGGGAACAACCGGGTCCATGTGCGGGGCCTGGACAAACAGAAGGTCGGGGCACAGGCCGCACAGATACGCAAAGTGAGGCCTCCCAACGCCTACAAGGAAAAGGGTATCAGGTACCAGGGAGAGGTCCTGCACTTCAAGCCGGGCAAGGCAGCGGCCCGGAAGGCTTAGAGTCCAATTTAGCAGTCAAGCCCGGGGCATTCCCCGGGAACGTAACGAGGTCACAAATCGGAAATGCCCAAGGACAAAGATTCACGAAAGCTCCGGGTGGTCAGGCACCGCCGAGTACGCAAGAAGGTCAAGGGGACGCCGGAGCAACCCAGGCTATGCGTTTTCAGGAGCCTGAAAGCAATATATGCCCAGGTCATAGACGACTCTGAAGGGAAGACGCTGGTGGCGGCCTCCAGCGCCGAGACGTCCGAGGATGGCCCCAAGACAGCGGCGTCCGCGGCGGTTGGCAAGCTGCTGGCAGAGCGGGCGACGGCCCAGGGGATCACCCGGGTGGTGTTCGACCGGGGCGGGTACAAGTATCACGGCCGAGTGAAGGCGTTGGCCGACGGAGCTAGAGAAGGGGGACTTCAGTTCTAATGGTTTCTGCACCTCCCAGACCCAGAGGCAACCGATACCAGGACGAGGACCCTTCGGGTTTTTCCGAGAGAGTGGTCTACACCCGCCGCATAGCCAAAGTGGTGAAGGGAGGGCGCCGGCTCCGCTTCAACGCGCTGGTGGTAGTTGGCGACGGAGAAGGGAATGTGGGCGCTGGAATGGGCAAGGCCCTGGTGATACCGGATGCGGTCCGCAAGGGAAACGCGATCGCGCGGCGGGGCATGGTGAAGATACCGCTGAAAGGCAGCACCATCCCGCACGAGATCACGGTGAAGGTGGGAGCGTCGATCGTTGTAATCAAACCGGCCAGAGTCGGGACGGGGATAATCGCGGCGGGCGCGATGAGGGCCATCCTGGAGTTGGGCGGGGTTCGCGACGTAGTGGGGAAATCCCTGGGGTCCAGGAATCCGATCAATATCGTGGCGGCCACGCTGGAAGCGCTCCGCCAGCTGAGGGACCCGGCGGAGGAACTGGCCCGGCGATTGGGGACACCGAATCCGCAATAAGCCGGCTGGGTGCCGGGAACGGTCCTGGTTTTTGTAGGTGCATGAATGGCCCAACTGAAGATTACCTGGAAGAAGAGCTATATCGGGAAGCCACGCAATCAACGCCGCGTCATTGAGGCGCTGGGGTTGAAGCGGCTAAACCACACGGTGGTCCACGGGGACACTCCGACAATACGCGGGATGGTCAACAAGGTGAGCCACCTGCTGGCGGTGGAGGAAGTGGCGGAGGATTAGTGCGCCGCGTGTGATTCCACCCCTCCGTAGATCTAGATTCGCCCGACAACCGGGGCGGCGCAACACCGACCCAGAGCCCTGTTTACCCGGCCAATGGGTTACGAAGCTGGTGGCGACCGGGGAGAGTTCCGAACGCCCCCGCTGGGGTTGCCGGGAAACAAACGGAAGAGACGACTAATGAGAGAACATTTGCTAACCCCTCCCAAGGGGGCCAGAAAAGGACGAAAGAGGGTCGGGCGCGGTGACGCGGCCGGGCAGGGCAGCTATGCAGGCCGGGGCCTGAAGGGGCAGAAATCCCGTTCAGGGCATGGTATCGTTCGTGGATTTGAAGGCGGACAGATGCGCATGATCAAGGGTCTGCCGATGAAGCGGGGGTTCACCAACCCGTTCAAGACCGAGTACGCGCTGGTCCAACTGGATACGCTGGAATTGTTCGACGCCGGGGACCGGATCACTCCGGAAGTCCTGAGAGAACGAGGGCTGCTTCGCGAAAAGGGGATGCCGGTCAAGGTGCTGGCCAATGGAGAACTGACCAAGGCGGTGACGGTGGCCGCGCACAAGTTTTCGCAAGCGGCCCGGGCCAAGATTGAAGCCGCAGGCGGCTCGGTCGAGGAACTGTAAGGCAGATGATCGCTACCGAAACCCAGGGAGGGCGTTTCCCGCGGCTGATTCAAGCCGCGATTGATGCGTTCAGCCTGCCGGACCTGCGGGCGAAGATTCTGTTCACCCTGGGGATGCTGGTGCTGTACCGGGCGGTGGCCCATATTCCCATCCCTGGAATAGACCAGTTCCAGTTGGACAACCTGTTCCGCAACAACCAGCTGCTGGGTTTCCTGGACCTGTTCAGCGGGGGCGCGTTGAGCCGCATGAGCATCGTCGCGCTGGGCGTCTTCCCGTACATCACATCGTCCATCGTCATACAGCTGTTGACCCCGGTGATTCCGACGTTGCAGCAAATGTCGCGGGAAGGGGACTCCGGAAGGGTGAAGATCAACCGGATCGTTCACTGGCTGACGGTCCCGATCGCGATTTCGCAGGCTTTTGCCCAGCTGGTCCTGCTGCAGCAGAGCGCGGTGCTGACCAATGTGGGGTTCACGGGAGACGCCCTGCTGCCCACGCTGGCGGCGATCCTGTCGATGACTGCGGGAACGATGTTCCTGGTATGGCTGGGCGAACTGATCACCGAGAAGGGCATCGGCAACGGAATCTCACTGATAATCTTCGCAGGCATCGTGGTGGGATTTCCGTCGCTGGTGACGCAGGGATTCATCGACCGGGACAACCTGCTGGGGATTGGCTTCTTCGTGATAATCGGGGTGCTGATTATCGCGCTGATAGTGCTGTTCAACGAGGCGGCACGCCGGATTCCGGTGCAGTACGGGAGGAGCGTGTTCCGAAGTGGGCGAATGTACCGGCAGAGCGGTTCGACGTACATTCCGCTGCGGATCAACTCGGCGGGGATGATTCCGCTGATTTTCGCGTTTTCCATCGTGATTCTGCCGGGAACCATCGCGACCTACTTCGCGACCAGCGGAGGCTGGGTTGGGAACGTCGCTGCCTACGTTTCAGACCTGTTTACGCCGACGGCCCCGCTGTATTGGGTACTGGTGTTTATCCTGGTGGTGATATTCACCTTCTTCTACACGCTGGTGGTCTTCAACCAGCAGAACATAGCGGAAAATCTGCAGCGCAACGGCGGTTTCGTACTAGGAATCAGACCGGGGCAACCGACGCAGGACTACCTGAACAGGGTGATCGTCCGCATCACCATGGGCGGGGCCTTGTTCCTGGGATTTGTGGCAATCGTCCCGTATATAGCATCGCTGATTACGGGCGTGCAGGCGGTATCCCTGAGCAGCACCAGCCTGTTGATAATGGTTGGCGTAGGACTGGATACGCTGCGGCAGCTAGAAGCCCAGTTGTTGATGCGGAACTACGAGGGGTTCCTGAGATAGAGCTGTCCGGGGAACGGACGCAGCGGCTATCCGGCGTGGATTATGGCTGAATCTAACTCATCATTGAGGCTGGTCCTGTTTGGGCCCCCGGGAGCCGGGAAGGGCACTCAGGGGCAATTGTTGAAGGACCAGTTGAGCATCCCGCAGATTACGTCGGGAGACCTGTTCCGCTTCCACCTGCGGAATGAAACCGAACTGGGGAAACGGGCCGGCGAGTTCATGCGGCAGGGGCTGCTGGTGCCCGACGAGGTGACGATAGACATAGTGCTGGACAAAGTGCTGGAGCTGTCTTCGGAGCAGGGGTTCATGCTGGACGGGTTTCCGAGGACCCTGAATCAGGCCGAAGCGCTGGAGGCCGCCTTGTCAGAACGTTCCCGGGGACTGGACAGCGTGGTGTTCATCAACGTGCCCGACGAAGAGCTGATCAGGCGCTTGTCGGGCAGATACACCTGCCGGGAGTGCCAGGCCCCGCACGGAGCATCGGAGGAAGGGGAAGCGCCCGGGAAGTGCTCCAGCTGCGGGGGAGAGCTCTACCAGCGGGAGGACGACCGGGCGGAGGCGATTGCGAAACGCCTGGAAGTCTACAAAGAAGAGACCCTTCCCTTGCTGGGCTTTTATGAACAGCGGGGGATCCTAGCAAACGTACCCGGGCTAGGGAGCGTCGAGGAAGTAAACGAGCGGGTGCTGGAAGCCCTGGGAGCCGGCCGGGATTAACGCGCTGTTCACAATCGCGCCGAATAGGAGTACAATTTCCTGATGAATCGCCGCAGGAAAAACCAGACAGCCTCCAACTCGCCTTCCACTTACAAAGGGGGGATTACCATCAAGTCGCCCGAAGAATTGGAGGCGATGGCGAAGGCGGGGGCGATTGTCGGTTCGGCGTTAACCCTGCTGAAACGGTCGGTCGAGCCAGGGATCACCACCCGGGAACTGGACAATATCGCATACAAAGAAATCCTGCGGTGCGGAGCCAAGCCGGCCTTCAAGGGCTATCGCGGTTTTCCCGGGACGATCTGCGCTTCGGTGAACGAGGAGATCGTTCACGGGATTCCAGGGAAGAGGGTGTTGCAGGAAGGCGACATCATCAAGATGGACTGCGGCGCCACGATTGACGGGTTCATAGGAGACGCGGCGGTTTCGGTGGCCGTGGGGGAGATCTCGCAGGAAGCCATCGATTTGATGGACGCGACGAGGACGAGCCTTGAGCTGGGCATACAGGCGGCGCAACCAGGGAACCGCATCGGGGATATTGGCGCGGCAGTGCAGACCTACGCTGAGGGGAAGGGATACGGGGTTGTGCGGGAATTCGTGGGACATGGGATAGGCCGATTCCTCCATGAGGACCCCCAAGTCCCGAACTACGGCGAACCCGGTAAGGGACAGCTCCTCAGGACAGGGATGTGCATCGCGATCGAGCCGATGCTGAACATAGGTGATTGGCACACCCGCATCCTGGACGATCAGTGGACGGTGGTTACCGAAGACGGCAGCCTGTCCTCCCACTTTGAACACACGATAGCGATCACTGAAGAAGGGCCGAAGATCCTGACGGGCCATTCCTAAGATAGATTCAGACGTAATCCGAATTGTTTCCGACCACAGCAGTGGGAAGGAGTAGCGAACAGCAGTATGGCGAAAAAAGAAGCCATTGAAGTAGAGGCGAAAGTGACGGAGGCCCTGCCGAACGGAATGTTCCGGGTGGAGCTTCCGAACGACCACCAGGTGCTGGCCCATGTTTCGGGCAAGATCAGGATGCACTTCATCCGCGTCCTGCCCGGAGACCGGGTGCTGGTGGAGCTTTCACCTTATGATCTGACCCGGGGGCGCATAACCTACCGGTTCAAGTAGCCCCGGGGACGGTATCCAAGGAGCCTTGTTGTGAAAGTGAGCGCATCGGTAAAACCCAGGTGCAACAACTGCCGGGTAATCAAGCGGAAGGGCGTGGTAAGGATCATTTGCTCCAACGCCCGCCACGCACAGCGGCAGGGATAAACCCAATAACAGGAGTCTGGCAATGGTAAGAATTGCTGGGGTAGACGTTCCGGACCGGAAGCGGGCGCATGTTGCGCTCCGCAGCATTTATGGGATTGGGCCGACAATGGCGGCGGAGATCCTGGAGAAGGCAGACCTGGACCCGTCCTTCCCGCCGAGGATGAACGAACTGAGCGACGGCCAGGTCGACCGGCTGCGGGAGATTATCGACCGGGAATACCTAACCGAGGGTGACCTCCGGCGGGAGGTCAACCAGAATATCCGCCGGTTGATCGAGATTGGATCATACCGGGGTCTGAGGCACCGGCGGGGCCTTCCGGTAAACGGGCAGCGGACGCGAACCAATGCCAGGTCACGAAAGGGGCCGCGCCGGACCGTGGCCGGACGGGGCCGCCGCACTGGAGGCAAGAAGTAAACGATGCCAAGACCCAGAGCACGGCGGAGAGAGCGCAGGAACGTTCCGCAGGGACGGGCCTACATCTATTCGACATTCAACAATACCCTGGTCAGCATCACCGATCCCGACGGCAATGTCCTAGCCTCGGCCAGCGCCGGCACCTCGGGATTCCGGGGTTCACGGAAGGGGACGGCTTTCGCGGCCCAGCGAGCGGCGGAGCAGGCTGCCCGCCAGGGAATCGACATGGGGATGCGCCAGATCGACGTGTACATCAAGGGGCCCGGGTCAGGGCGGGAAGCGGCGATACGGTCGCTGCAGGGAGCAGGTCTGGTGGTCACCAGCATCAGGGACGTGACTCCGATTCCTCACAACGGGTGCCGGCCGCCAAAACGACGACGAGTTTAAGGACCGACTGTTTATGGGCAGATACACCGGACCCTCCTGCAGGCTGTGCCGGCGGGCAGGGGAAAAGCTGTTCCTCAAGGGAGACCGCTGCTTCACTCCACGCTGTGCGGTGGAACGCCGCCACGCGCCCCCGGGGGACATATCCAACCGGCGGCGGCGGTCGTCGGACTACGGAATTCACCTTCGCGAGAAACAGAAGGCCCGGCAGATGTTCGGGGTGATGGAAAGCCAGTTCCGGGCGTACATGGACGACGCTTTCAACACCCCAGGCATCTCGGGACTGAACCTGCTCCGGACGTTGGAGCGCCGGTTTGACAACGTCATATTCCTGTTGGGATTCGCCGACTCCCGCAAGCAGGCCAGGCAATTGGTGACGCACGGGCATTTCCGAATCAACGGGCGGAAGACCGATATTCCTTCCTACCTGGTGCGGGTAGGGGATGCAATCTCGTGGAAGGAGTCGGACAAGCAGACGGAATTTTACCGGGAACGGACCGACGGGATACCGAAGCGGCCGATTCCGTCGTGGATTTCGCTGAACCAGGAGGATATGAGCGGACAAGTGGTGACCATGCCGCCGGACGAGGAACTGCAACAGTCAATCAACTCCCGACTCATCGTTGAGTTCTATTCGAGGTAACTGGGTTAATGTTAGAAAATGTCATAGTCGCACCGGTGCAACCGGACGGCTCGCTGGAAGACTTTCCAGCCGAGATTCACCTTTCCGAGTCCGATGAGACTTACGGCAAGATAGTGATCGAGCCCCTGAAAGAAGGGCATGGCATAACTATCGGGAACCCGATGCGCCGGATCCTGTTGAGCTCGATCAAGGGGAGTGCGATTACGCAGGTCAAGATCCGTGACGTAGTGCATGAATATTCGGCCATCCCCGGGGTTAAAGAAGAGGTCATGGACATTCTTCTGAACATCAAGCGGATCCGAATCAACTCCCCATCGATGCGCGACGGGAAGATGAGGCTGGAGGTGATGGGCCAAGGTCCGGTCTGTGCCGGGGATATTTCGACTTCCGAAGACTTCCACATCGTCAATCCGGAGTTGCACCTGGCAACGCTGGATTCGGATGATGCGTCGCTATCCATCGAGTTTGACGTGGGATCCGGGTTCGGATACCGAGCGGTGGAGGAGCATGATCCATTCACGGCCCGCCCGGTAGGAGTTATGCCCCTGGACGCGGTGTTCAGCCCGGTGCGGAAGGTGAACTACAGCATCGAGCGCACCAGGCGGGGTGAGAAAACCAACCTAGAACGGCTGGTGCTCGACGTTTGGACGGACGGGACCATTTCTCCCTTGGAAGCAGCGCGACAAGCGGCGGACGAGTTATCCAAATACTTCCAGCTGTTCATATCTCTGAACCGGGAGGGAGGCGCCTGGGAGATGGGGCCGACGGTCCAGGTTTCTCCCGAGATTTACCAGATGCCGATAGAGCGCCTGGACCTTTCTCCGAGGACCTTGAACTGCCTCAAGCGAGCTCATATAACCAGGGTGGGCGAGATCCTAGAGAAAAGCGGGGAAGAACTGCTAAAAATCCGAAACTTCGGGGAAAAATCCCTGGAGGAACTGCAGGAAAAACTGACGGAACGCGGGATCAACGGATATCCGAGAAATTTCGGGCTTGGATCGGAAAGCGGAGAAGCGCAGGCAACCACAGCAACGGTGGTTGGCCTGGCGGACCTGGCAGAAGCCTGGAATCAAACTGCCCGGTTCGATGAAGACGCGGAAGAGGTAGAAGAGGAAGAACTGGACAACGACGACGAGGAGGACACGGAGTAAGAATGGCTTCCCACCGCGTTTCCGGGCGCAATCTAAGCAGGAAGAAGGACCAACGCCGGGCCCTGTTGCGGGGCTTGACCTCGGAATTGGTCCAGCATGAGCGAATAACGACCACCCTGGCCAAGGCCAAAGAAACCAGGATCGTGGCCGAAAAACTGATAACCCACGGCAAGAAGGGAACGCTGCACCACCGACGACTGGCACTAAGCCAAGTACCCAACAAGAAGGTGGTGAAGAAGGTGTTCGACGACCTGTCCCAGCGGTACGCAAACCGGCCGGGCGGATACACCCGCATCACGAAGCTAGGGCCGCGCCAAGGGGATGGGGCCCAGATGGCGGTGATCGAACTGGTGTAGTAGCACCGCGAGCGCCATCTTTCTGAGGACTCCACCAAACCAGATGTGTCGTACGCACATGACATGCCACCGTGGACCCGGGTTGCGATGGTGGTTGAATACGATGGCACCAGATATGCCGGGTTCCAACTACAAAGCGGACAACCTACGATACAAGGAGAGATCGAAACAGCAATAAATCGGTTCACTGGGGAACGCACCAGGATACGGGGGGCCAGCAGGACCGACTCCGGGGCTCATGCTCAGGGCCAAGTTGTGGACTTTCTCAGCCAAGCTCCCTACACGATGGACCGGTTCCCCCACGCGCTGAACCACTACCTTCCCCAGGATATCAAGGTGCAGCAGGCGTACAGGGTCGGGCTGGGCTTCAACTCCCGCAGAGATGCGGAAAGCCGAACGTACCGGTACCGAATCATGAACCGGCCCTGGCCTTCGCCCATCTACAGGTTTAACCACCATTGGGAGCGGGACCCCCTGGACATTGACAAGATGAACAGGGCGGCGCAGGCCCTAGCGGGAGTGCATGATTTCCGGCCGTTGTCGACAGGGTTTCCCCGAGACCGCAGCGCCGTGAGAGAAGTTTTTCGGTGGAATGTGATGGCAGAAGAGGACACGGTGGTGGTTGAATGTGAGGCGACCGGGTTTCTCCGGCACATGATCCGGCGGGCCAACGCCATCCTGGTTGAGGTGGGGAAAGGCCGGTGGCCCGAAACAGCGACAGAGGAAGCCTTGCTCGATACGGGCAAGCTGGCATTGAAGCCATTGTCCCTGCCGGCGCGGGGACTATGCCTAGTGAAGGTCAACTATCCAAACGACTGGGACAAGGTCAACAACACTGATGAAACGGACTAGCACTTATTTTCCAAAGCCGGGAGCGGTAACAGACAACTGGCGAGTAGTCGATGCCACGGGTCAGAACCTGGGACGGTTGGCTAGGGATATCGCCGTGGCGTTACAGGGGAAAGACAAGCCGACCTTTACGCGGCATGTAATCACCGGCGACCATGTGGTGGTGGTGAACGCAGAAAAGGTGAACGTGACGGGCCGGAAGCTGCTGCAAAAGATGTATTACCGGCACAGCGGATACGTAGGCAATTTGAAGACGTTCATGCTGCGGGACATGCTGGAACAGAGACCGGAAAGGGTGATCCAACTGGCGGTGAAGGGGATGCTCCCGCGGAACAAGATGGGCCGACAGATGCTGCGGCGGTTGAAGGTGTACGCCGGAGCGGACCATCCCCATGAGGCCCAAGTATCCTCACAGACGGAACAAAACGGAGGGTAGGTAAGCAACTTGGTTCAATCGGAAATTTCCCAGCACTACCACTACGGAACCGGAAAGCGCAAGACAGCTATTGCAAGGGTACGACTGTACCCTGATGACCCGGGACCGGTCATCATAAACGGGAAGCCGATGGACGAATATTTCAACTGGGAGCCCTGGCAGGTGACGATCAACGAGCCTTTCCGGGTCACCGACACGGGGAACCGCTTCCGGGTGGTGGCCAAGGTTACCGGGGGAGGCGTAAATGCGCAAGCGCAAGCGATACGCCACGGCATCGCGAGAGCCCTGGTGGTCTTTGATCCCTCCTTGAAACCGACTCTCCGGCGTCACGGGCTGATCACGCGGGACTCCCGTATCAAGGAAAGCAAGAAGTACGGTCTGAAGCGGGCGAGGCGGGCTCCCCAGTACACGAAACGGTAGTGGGACGGGCCAGCGCCGAGCCGGAGCAATTGTCGAGAGTTATCGGGTGGGGATCAACCCCACCCGTTTTCGTTGCCGACTTTCGGAGAATCCGACCGGGACGAAGGGGCGGATGCTAGAAGCCGAAGTTGGCACGCAAGCCGCCGAGGGTGAGCCAATAGAAAATTATGTATATCCCCGCGATAATCATGAGGGCGGCTCCAATGGGTTGGACGTAGGGCAAGGCCTTGCGCAATCCCTTGACGACAGCGCCCTTGAAGAAGGCCATTCCCAGGGTGAGGACCATGATTACGGTGCCCATACCCAAGGCGTAGAGGAGGAATTGGCCGGCAGATTCAGCGAAGCTCACTCCGGCGGTGTTAACACCGAGAACAGCCAGGAATATGGGAAGGGTGCATCCGAGAGAGGCGATTCCGTAGCTGAGACCGAAGAGAAAGTAACCCTTGACCCCGATCTCGTTACCCTCGCCGATGTGAGACGCAGCCTGGGCGGCTAGGCCGGAATACAGTTTGCCGCCGGTGACTATCCAGGCGCCGGCGGATATGAGAAGGATACCAACGGCCAACCCGGTCCAGGGCAGGGCGTCGACCAGGACCGAGGCACCGAGTCCAATGGCGGTGCCGGCGATGCCAAAGAGGACGATAAAACCGGCGGTAACGGCAGCGCCAATCAGGATGGCCCGGCCCAAGAGCAAGAGAAAGTTGGGCGCGTTGTCGTCGGCAGAGTCGCCGCGCAGGTAGAGGCCTAGATAGGCCGGGAGCATGGCGAATCCGCAAGGATTGACGGCCGAGGCCAGTCCCGCAGCAAAGGCGAATAGGAAAGAGGCGTTGACCAACCCTCCCAGAGCGGAACCGGACCTTCCAGAGAGCAACTCGACGAACCCGTTGATGGCGTCTATGTCGTTTTCCCGGCCGATGATCAGGGTGGCGATTACCGCCAACGCCACGCCGCCGACCGCGATAGCAGCGGGCAACAGCATCCGGTACCAAAAGCCCGGGTCACGGAGGCTGGTGGAGAATGTCCTGTCCGCGGCCATAGTGTTCCCTCCCAAGTTCAGAAAGTTTCACCGGGAACTACGTTGAGGGTATCGCTGCGGGTTTCCGGAGCCTCCACCCGCACGAAAAACCGCCCAGGGGGGACGACGCTCGGGGTGACAATGAATGAGGGTAGTAAGGAGCGATGCGGCCGCGGTCATACCCCGAGGTATTCCTGGGCGGCGTCCAATAGTTCGGTCACCAATTCGGGGGTTTCCGCCTCGCAGTAAATGCGCAGCAATGGCTCCGTGCCGGAGAACCGGGATGCCAGCCAGGCGTGGTCAAACCAGAGGCGGCGCCCGTCTATCTCGTCGGAGCTCCGTATGGGAAGTCCGGCCAATTCGGTGAGGTCCCCCGCTGCGAGACGCTGTTCTATTGTTTCCCGCTGGGCCGCGTCGAAAGTGACGTCGCGGCGGTGGTAGTGGTGGGCTCCAACCCGGTCGAAAAGCCCCCGCACCAGTTGGGAGGGTGTTTTTCCCGTTTTGGCCATGTATTCCAAGAGGAACAGGCCGCTGAGAATGCCATCCCTTTCGGGTATGTGACCCCGGAAGGCGAACCCTCCGCTCTCCTCGCCGCCGATCAAACCATCGACCTCGGAAAAACGGGGGCCGATGTACTTGAAGCCAACCTTCATCTCGTGGACGCCCACGCCGTACTGCTCGCCCAGCTTGTTGAGCATCATGGAAGCGGTAACGCCCTTGACGAGGTCGCCGGTCAACTTCTTTTCCTCCAAGAGGTAGAAGGCCAAAAGGGAAAATACTTCGAGGGTGCTGACGAACTTCCCGGTCTCGTCGATAAGGCCAACCCGGTCGGCGTCGCCATCCAAAGCGATACCGACGGAAGCGCCGGTGGAAGGAACCAGTTGCGAAAGCTCGGTGAGGTTGTGGGCTATGGGCTCGGGCTGCTCCATTCCGGGGAAGGCGGGGTTGCGCCAACCGTGGATCTCATCCAACGATGTGGCCCCGCCATCGAGGAGACGGTTGAAATAGCCCGCGCCGGCACCAAACATGGGATCGACACAAACCTTCAACCCGGCGTTCCGGATGGCGGGGAGGTCTACGAGGGAGGCCATACGGTCCAAGTAAGCCGGCATGGGGTCAATATCGACGACGAGCCCGTTATGGCGGGCATGAGAGAGGCCCATCGCTTTGGGTGGTTGGGCGGCGGCGATGTGCTCTTCCAGGACGTCGGTGATTTCCTGGGTAGCGCTGCCCGCGTACTCCGGCTTGAACTTGAAGCCATTCCAGATTCCGGGGTTATGGCTGGCGGTGATTATGGCGGCTCCCGCCGCCTTCTGCTCAAGAACCTGGAAGCTGATGACCGGGGTGGGCGCGGCGGTGTTGGCGAGGAAGACCTTGACTCCGTTGGCGGCGCAGACGGAAGCGACGGTCTCGGCAAACTCGCGGGATAAGAAGCGAGTATCGTAGCCGACAACCAGGCCTTTTTCGGCGTCAGATTGGCCCCGGAGATAGTCGACCAATCCCTGGGTACAACGGGCTACGTTTTCGAAGGTGAAGTCCTCCGCGATGATGGCACGCCAGCCGTCGGTGCCGAACTTGATGACGTTCCGATTGGTCATCGCTCCTCCAAAGAAGATGTCCCCCGCCCATTCTAAAGCCCGACGCGGGCGATAGACCAGAGGCAGGGGACACCGGTGACCCCTTCGGGGGCTGGCAGATGGGAGCCGGGACCCGGCTCCTACGGGAACGGCCTAGAGGCCAGCCTCCTTGCGGAGGATTTCGGCCTTGTCGGTACGCTCCCAGGGGAGGTCCAGGTCGGTGCGTCCGAAGTGGCCGTAGGCCGCGGTTCTGCGGTAGATGGGACGGCGGAGGTCAAGGTCTTCGATGATGGCGCCCGGGCGCAGGTCGAAGTGATCCTTTACGAGGCCGTCGAACTTGTCGGTGGGGATGTGGTTGGTGTCGAAAGTCTCAACGGAAACGGAAATAGGCTCAGCCACGCCGATGGCGTAGGAGACGATTACCTCAGCCCGGTCGGCCAGTCCGGCGGCGACCAGATTCTTGGCGACGTAACGGGCGGCGTAGGCCCCGGAACGGTCGACCTTGGTGGGGTCTTTTCCAGAGAAGGCTCCGCCGCCGTGACGGGCGATGCCGCCATAGGTATCGACGAGGATTTTGCGGCCGGTCAAGCCGGTGTCTCCCTGGGGGCCTCCGACTACGAACCATCCGCTGGGGTTGACGTAGTACTTGGTGTCTTCGTCAAGCATTTCAGACGGAACGACCGGGGTTATCACGTTATCCATGATGTCGCCGCGGAGCTGCTCGGTAAAGGCCGCGCGGTCGCCGGAATCGTCGTGTTGGGTGCTGATGACGACGGCGTCCACACGGTGAGGCTTGCCGTAGCGGTACTCGACTGTGACCTGGGACTTTCCATCCGGTCCGAGATAGGGGAGGGTACCGTTTTTGCGAACCTTGGCGAGGCGCTCGACCAAGCGGTGGGAAAGGTCTACGGTCAGCGGCATGAGGCCCTCGGTCTCGTTGCAGGCGAAACCCACCATCATTCCCTGGTCGCCAGCACCGGTGGCACGGCGAGCGTCGGCAGCGTCGGCAGTATTGCGGGCTTCTAAGGCGGTGCTGACACCGGCGTTGATGTCCGGGGACTGCTGGCTGGCGTTCCGAATGATGCCACAAGAATGGCCATCGATCCCGTACTTGATGTCGGTGTAGCCTATTTCCAGCAGGGTCTTACGGGCGATAGCGTCGAAATCCAGCTCCGCCTTGGTAGTGATCTCTCCGGTGACCATGACCAGATTCTTGCCAGCGACGGTCTCGCAGGCGACCCGGCTCATGGGGTCTACGGTGAAGGCGGCGTCCAAGACGGCGTCGGAAATCTGATCACAAACTTTGTCGGGGTGCCCCTCGGTGACGGACTCGGAAGTAAGCAGGTACTTAGGGGACTCGGTAAAAAGCAAAGGCATGTTATTTCTCCTGCCGGGATGGGCCTAGGTGCCTTGATCCCAGCTATCCTGGTAGTGTTGTTGCTCGTCGGAAAGACTGTCGATGTTGATTCCCATGGACTGAAGCTTGAGGCGGCCGACCTCCTGGTCGGTTTCCCGGGGAACGACATGGACGCCTTTGCCGAGGCTCTCCTGGTTCTTTACAAGGTATTCGGCACTCAAGGCCTGGTTGGCGAAGCTCATGTCCATTACCGCGGAGGGGTGTCCCTCGGCAGCGGCGAGGTTTATCAGCCGTCCCTCTCCCAACAGGTAGATGCGGCGGCCGTCCTTGAGGGTGTATTCCTCGACGAAATCGCGAACCTCGCGGTGGCCGACGGACATTTCTTCAAGGGAGGGGATGTCTATCTCGACGTTGAAGTGCCCGCTGTTGGACAGAATGGCACCGTCCTTCATGGCGGCGATGTGGTCGCCGCTGATGGTGTGGTAACCGCCAGTGACGGTGATGAAGACTTCTCCTTCCGAAGCGGCTTCGGCGCTGGGCATGACGGTGAAACCGTCCATAACGGCCTCAAGAGCCCGAATGGGATTGACCTCAGTAACGATGACATGAGCGCCCATCCCGCGGGCGCGGCTGGCGACGCCGCGGCCGCACCAGCCGTAACCGCCGACCACAACCTTCCGGCCGGCCCAGAGGATGTTGGTGGCGCGGGTGATGCCGTCCAGCGTGCTCTGGCCGGTGCCGTAGCGGTTGTCGAAGAAGTGCTTGGTTTCCGCCTCGTTCACGGCGATGATGGGATAGGCCAGCTTGCCGTCGTTGGCCATGGCGGTAAGGCGGACGACCCCGGTAGTGGTCTCCTCGGTACCGCCCAGGACGTTGGGCAGGAGGTCGGCCCGCTGGGTGTGGAGACTGCTAACGAGGTCCGCTCCGTCGTCCATGGTGTAATTGGGCGCGTGGTCCAACGCCGCGTTGATGTGCTTGTAGTAGGTGTCGTGGTCCTCGCCCTTGATTGAGTAGGTCGGTATCCCGTACTCGCTGACCAGCGCGGCAGCGACGTCGTCCTGAGTGCTGAGCGGATTGCTGGCGCAGAGGACCAGATCGGCGCCGCCAGCTTTAAGGGTGATGGCCAGATTGGCGGTCTCGGTGGTGACGTGGAGACACAAAGAGTATTTGTATCCGGCCAGGGGTCTTTCCTGTTCAAACCGCTCACGGACCAAACGCAGGACGCCCATTTCCCGCTCGGCCCATTGAATGCGGTTGACTCCTTCTCGCGCCAGAGACATATCCTTTACGTCGCCGGCGGTGTTATTCGTGGTCAATATTCCTCTCCTTTTCCGAATTGGTTGGCAAGGTCAGCAGGGTGAATCGAGCTACGGGTCAACGCCGTAGGAAGTGGGATGGTTGCCCGCAATCCAGTGGGGCGTACCATCGTCGATATTGAACAAGGTTTCAGGGTCGAATCCCATGGAGGCAGCGACTTCGCAGGCCAATCCGCTGCGAACGCCGGCGGCGCAAATAAACAGGAGCCGCTTGTCCTGGGGGACTTCGTCGATGCGGTCCACCAAGTCGTCGATGGGGATGTGGATGGCCCCGGTCACGTGACCGGTGACCCACTCGTCATCGCGGCGAACATCAACGACGGCGGTCCCGTCGGGATCGCTGTCGATAATTTGCCGGGCCTCGTTGGAATCTACCCGGTAGTAAGGCTCACCAGGTTGCTGCCTGGGCATGTGTAACCTCCCGAACGTTTATGGATCCAGGTAACGCCCGATAATGGGCGCGAGCCTGTGCCTGGTTGCTTCGGAGATACCCTGAGGGTGGGTGATGATGGTGTCCTTGAGCGCGTTGGCGCAAGGACAGGGCCGTTCCGTTCCGAACCGCCCCACAACCTTCCGGATCATCTCCTTGGAGTTGGCGGTGTTCTTCATCAAGTTTTGAACCACCATCTCCACCGTTACGTCGTCTTCGTGCTCGTACCAACAGTCATAGTCGGTTATCCAAGCCATGGTGGAGTAGCAGATCTCGGCTTCGCGGGCGAGTTTGGCCTCGGGCAAGGCAGTCATGCCGATGATATCGGCACCCCAGGAACGGTACATTTCGGACTCGGCGCGGGTTGAAAAGGCCGGACCTTCCATGACGACCATGGTGCCGCCGGAATGGACGTTGAGGCCCATTTCCCCGGCAACCTGCTGGATAACGAGGGAGGAGTCGGCACAGAAAGGTTCGGCGAACCCGACATGGGCAACGACTCCTTCGTCGAAAAAAGTGTTGGCCCTCTGGCGTGTACGGTCGATCAACTGGTCCGGGATAACCAGGTCCAGAGGGGCGTAGCGCTCCTGAAGGCTGCCCACGGCGCTGACGGAGATGATGCGCTCGACGCCGAGCATTTTGAGAGCGTAGATGTTGGCGCGGGCGGGGATTCCGGTGGGGTTGACGCGGTGCCCCCTGCCGTGGCGGGGCAGGAACGCGACGGATTGCCCTTCCAACTCTCCCAGGACGATGGCGTCACTGGGGTCGCCGAAAGGCGTGTCAACCTCAAGCGTTGCGGCGGATTCAAGGCCCTCGATCTCGTAGAGACCGCTGCCGCCGATGATTGCTATGCTTGCTTCTCTTCTCCGCATGAACCTGCTTTCCTGGTGGATACTGGCCGTTGGGCAGAGGATGTGCTCCTACCGAAATGCCGGGATATCCTCAGCCCGGTAGAAGGTGGAACGGAAGACCCGGTTGGTCACCACGCCCTCCACATCCGGGTAAAAGTAGGGGTTGATGTATTCCCAGACCACTTCCCCTTCCGGCGTTACCTGGAAGATCCGGCCGAACATCCCCTCGGTTATCAGGGTGTTGCCGTTAGGCAGGCGCCGGGCGCCGGATATGTACGGGCTGAAGAAGTTGTATGGCGGACTATCCTGGTACTGCCAGACGATTTCATTGGTCCTGGGGTCCACTTCGATGACCCGGGAAGCGGGCAAAGCGACTTCCTTGCGATGGGACCCGTTGTCAAAGATGAGAATGTTGCCATTGTCCAGGGGACTGGGGTCGTGCTGCTGGGCCAGAATATCGTAGCCGAGTTTCCACACGATCTCCCCGGTGGACTTGTCGATAATCCCGACGGTGGAAATGTGGCGGAAGCTGAACATGACCTGTTCTCCCGGCAAAGGGACAACGGTGTTGGCGTGGCTCCACTCATCACGGAGGTCATTGAAGGTGATGACGTCGGCAGCAAAGTCCAAATGTTCCGCGGCATGCCATTCCCATACCCGGTTTCCGGCGGCGTCCACTTCAACGATAACGTCGGACCACATGCCATAGTGGCGCTCGGAACCGGGGACGCCTCCCTGGATTTTGGCGACAACGTCGTTTTGGAGGAGTTCAACGGTGAGATAGATGGCGCCCCCGTTCCCGGTGCGGCGGGCGTCATGGTGGTGGTCCTTGTCATAGTGCTCCCAAAGCACGTTGCCATCCCAGTCGGCTTCGAGCATGACACCGCCCTTGAACCGTTTCCAGGATGAAAAACGTTCCCACGTCTCGTCGCGTACCTTGCCTCCGTAGAAGAGGTTGCCGTTGGGGAGCAGGTACCCGTAAAGCCCTGGGGGATAGGGGAGTTTCCAGGTGTGGACTTCGATGCCATTCCGGTCCACGAGATACACCTCGCCGTCGCCGCTCATAGAGGCGTACAAGACGTACCCTGGACAGGCTTTGTCGGGGTCCAACGCCGTCAAGCCGGTGCGGGACATTCTGCGCCTAGTCTGTTGATCAACGGCAGTGATGGCTGGTTTCTCCTGTTGTCCGGGATTGCAGGGCAATACTTGGGCCGGTCCGGGTTAACCGGCGGCCAGTTTCAGGCTCTCCAGGTAGGGCGGGCGGCAAACCCCGTTTTCGGTCACGATAGCTTCGATGTACCGGTGGGGAGTTACGTCGAAGGCCGGGTTGAGCGCTTCAACCCCATCGGGAGCGGTGGGTTCGCCCCGGAAGTGAGTGACCTCATGGGGGGAACGCTGCTCGATTTCGATTCCCGCTCCATCGGTAAGGTTCGGGTCGATGGTGCTTACCGGGGCAGCTACATAGAAGGGGATGCCGTTTTCCCGGGCCAGAACAGCGAGGGAATAGGTACCGATCTTGTTGGCGGTGTCCCCGTTGGCGGCGATGCGGTCGGCGCCGGTAATCACGCACCCGATGCGTCCTTGCTGCATCAACATTCCAGCGGCCGAATCCACGATGAGCCGGGAGGGGATGCCCAGGCGGTGGAACTCCCAGGCGGTGAGGCGGGCTCCCTGCAGGAAGGGGCGGGTCTCGGTGTTGAACACATCGAACCGCTTGCCCGATTCCCAGGCGGCCCGAATAACGCCGACGGCGGTCCCGTAAGCGGCGGTAGCCAATGCTCCCGCGTTGCAATGGGTCAGGACGGCCCCGCCTTCGGGAATCAAATCCTGGCCGGCAACCCCCATGCGGCGGTTGACGGTCTCGTCTTCCTCATGGATGCGGGAGGCTTCCGCCAACAGGGCCTGGGGAAGGTGGGACAGGTCCGTTTCCGCTTCGGCAACAGCCAACATGCGCCGCACCGCCCATTGGAGGTTGACGGCAGTGGGGCGAGCCGATTCTATCTCGGAGGCAGCTTTCCGCAACCGGGCCATGAAGTCCGCGTGGGAATCGACATGGATGTCACGGGCCGCCATGGCTACGCCGTAAGCCGCGGTGATGCCGATAGCCGGGGCACCCCGCACCTGCATGTCGCGGATGGCCGAGATCGCACCGTGATAGCTGGTGACTTCTATTACGGTTTCGCTCTTGGGGAGTTGGGTCTGGTCAAGCAGCTTGAGGCTGCCGTTCTCCCAGAGGATTGGTCGGATTTCGGTCAATGTGGATTACTCCGAAAGGGGTCTCAAAGGCTGACTGGAAAGGGACGTTTACGCACCCCACAAAAAAAGCTTCTCAGGGAGAGAAGCTCAACTGGTTCTCAAGCTCCCTCATCTTTCGCTTCTGCTGGAGAAGCGTCGGATTTGGCACCGTGTCCTGCCGCCGCCTAGCCGACAGACAGGCCGGTTGCCTGGCTTCATCGGGCCGTTCCCTCCGCCGTTCTGGATAAGGGATCCAGAAGATTATTCGTTTGTAAATGCTTATCCAATACTACTAAGGGGGAATTTTCGTGTCAAGGAACGGGCGGTCTTGGAGACTCCATGGGAGAAGCCGTGACGCTGCGGGGAACCAAGCCAACCGGGAATACGGAGCCCGTCCAAGGGCGCGGAAAAAGTAACCCGGCACCGTCCCGGCGAAGTTTGACAGTGTTTTGAGCCGAAACCATAATGGCGCAACGACCCGGTGAGGTCCGCATCATTGACAAGCAGCATGAGTACGGAATGGCCGGAGAGTGGCGACCGATGAACCCGGTTTGGCAGGCGGCTGGGGCAACTCCAATGGGTCTGTTTACCGACCTTTACGAGTTGACGATGGCGCAGGCCTATTTCGAGCACGGAATGAGCGGGACAGCGACATTCGGGTTGTTCGTCCGCCGGCTTCCCCCCAACCGGGGGTTCCTGGTAGCCGCCGGGCTGGAAGATGTGCTGGACTATCTGGAAGGACTGCGGTTTGATAGCGGCGACCTGGCCTTCCTGGAATCCACGGGGATATTTTCGGAGGATTTTCTTCGCTCCCTGGAAGGATTCCGATTCACCGGTTCTGTCCGGGCCATGCCAGAGGGGACGGTGTTCTTCGAGGAGGAGCCAGTCCTGGAGATAACGGCTCCCATCGCTGAAGCCCAAATTGCGGAAACGTTCGCGATCAACCAAGTCAACTTGCAGTCCTTGCTAACCACCAAAGCGGCGCGGTGCGTAGCGGCGGCTGGGGGCCGGGCGGTCTCAGACTTTGGAGCGAGACGGACCCACGGAACGGATGCCGCGATGAAGTTGGCCCGGTGCGGGTACATCGGAGGTTTCGCAGGGACGAGCAACTTGCTGGCCTCCAGGCGTTACGGTATTCCTCCGGTGGGCACGATGGCCCATTCGTTCGTTTCGAGCTTTCAGCGGGAAAAAGACGCCTTTTCGGCGTACGCCCGGTCCTTTCCTGATCGGGCGGTCCTGCTGCTGGACACTTACGACACGGTCGACGGGGCTTACAACGCGGTCCGGGTCGGGAAGGAACTGGAAGCCAACGGCCACCAACTGACCGGGGTCCGGCTGGACTCGGGTGACCTGGGAGAACTGAGCGGGCAGGTCCGGCGCATTTTCGACGAGGCGGGTCTGGGCTATGTAAGAATCGTCGCCAGCGGCGGCCTGGACGAATACAGTATCCTCGAACTGGCGCGAACCGGCGCGCCAATCGACATATTAGGGGTGGGCACCCGGGTGGGTGTGTCAGAGGATGCGGCCTGGTCGGATATGGCATACAAACTGGTGGTGTACGACAAGCGTCCGGTGATGAAATTAAGCGAGGGGAAGGTCTCGCCCCCGGGGTCTAAGCAGGTCTTCCGGTCCGTTGGCCCGGACGGGATGTTCGCCGGCGATGTCGTGGCCACCGAGGGTGAAGCACCCAATCAACGGTTCCAATTGATGAGTCCGGTCATGCGCGGCGGCCGGCGATTGAAAGCTCATCCGTCCCTGGATGAAATTCGGGCGACTTTGTCGGCACAACTGGAGAGGCTGGGCGAAGGATACAAGAATATCAGCTCGCCGGAACGGTATCCGGTAGCGTTCAGCCCAAAGCTGGCAGAACTCACTGACGAAGTCCGGGCGGACATCCTGGAGTCAAACCACCCCGAAAGCCTGGGCAGAAGGACCTGACGACATGAAGATAGCTGTCTGCGTGAAATACGTTCCAGTAGTCGCCCGCATGGGGTTCGACTATGAGAATAAGACGATTATCCGGGAAGGAGTTCCTTCCGAGGTTAACCCATTCGACTTGCTGGGGCTGACCCGTGCCGTGGAGTTGAAGTCCGGACCGTCAGATGAGGTGGTTGCGTTGTCCATGGGGCCTCCCCAGGCAAGGGAAGGGTTGACCCAGTGCATGGCCTTCGGTGCAGATCGGGCTGTCCTTCTGACGGACCGGGCGTTGGCCGGTTCGGATACGCTTGCCACCGCGCGGGCATTGTCCCTGGCCTTGGCGAAGGAACAGCCGGACTTGATCATCTGCGGCAGGAACAGCGCCGACGCGGAAACGGGCCAGGTGGGGCCGGAGCTGGCGGAACTGATGGGACTGCCTCATGTGAGCCAGGTACGGAAGCTCGAGTACACCACGAGGGGAGACTCGGTCACGGTGGAACGGGCGACCGATGAAGGCCATCAAGTCATCGAGTGCCCGCTTCCCGCCGTTGTATGCGTCACTGAGGGGGTGGCGGAGGAACGGTTCCCCAGCAGGGACGACCTGGCGGCGGCGCAGGACAGACCGGTCGAAGAGATCGGTTGTTCGGACCTTGCGGACGACCCTTCCCAGTTTGGCAGCGAAGGATCGCCGACGTGGGTGGAGGACATCAGGCTGGTGGAGCCAAGCCGGTTGGGGGAGGTAATCAACGGCGAGGAGCCAGCCACCGCAGCCCGCCAGGTAGCCGAACGGCTGAAGGAAAGATTGGCGGCAATATCCACGGAAACTGGGGCCGGCCCGGGAGAAGGTACGGGCGCCCGGTATCAAGACAACCGGGAACGAAGCATCTGGGTAGTGGCGGAGACTGCCGGCGGAGAAATAAGGCACGTGACCCTGGAGATGCTGGGGAAGGCGCGCCAGCTATCAGAGATCACCCGGAGTGAGGTAGCCGCCGTCCTGATCGGGCGTTGGGACGAGGCTTCTGCACCGGTGCTGGCGGCGTACGGAGCGGACAGGGTCCTGGTTCTGGACAACTCCGCGCTGGGGCCGGTCTGTAGCCGGGCGGTCAGTGAATGCCTAGCCAATTCTATCGATAATGCCCGGCCTTATGGCGTGCTGTTTGCGTCAACCCCGGACGGAAGAGACCTGGCATCGAGAATCGCGGCCCAGTTGCAGTTGGGCCTGACCGGAGATGCAATTGACCTGGAAATCAACAGCGACGGGCAACTGGTCCAGCTAAAACCGGCGTTGGGGGGGAACGTCGTAGCGCCGATTTTGTCGAAGACCCTGCCCAACTTGGTGACGTTGAGGCCGGGATTGCTGTCCCCAGCACAACCCGACGAGTCAGTCGAGGCGAAGGTAGAAGAGATTCCGGCCAGTCGATTTGAAGGAGCTGATATAAGGGTGCTGGAAGAACACACCTCGGAAGACCTGGGAGCCATCGCCCTGACGCAAGCCCAGATCGTTCTCGGAGTGGGCATGGGGATTGGCGGGGTAGAGAGTCTGCCGGAAGTTCAGGCGCTGGCCGGGTCAATAGGCGCCACGGTGGCAACGACGCGGAACGTGGTTCATTCGGGTTGGCTGCCTCACCAAGTGCAGGTGGGGATAAGCGGGCGCACGATCGCCCCGAAGGTTTATATCGCCGTTGGAATCCGGGGGGCCTTCAACCACACTGTCGGGATTCAAAAGGCGGGAGTGATCGTGACAATCAACCGGAATCACCGCGCTCCAATGTTCAAGGCCGCCGACTACGGAATAGTGGGGGACTGGAAGGATTTCCTACCACCCCTCATCGAGGAGTTGAAGCCAGTACTGGCAGACATGGTGTAGCGCCGTTCTTCCCGGCATCGCAGGCGGGACCAAGGACCTCGCAGGCCAAATCGAAGAATGCACGACCGGTTCTGGCCGGTCGCGGAGGTTGCCGGGGCGACATTTGGTCGCGGGTGGGTAGCGTTGCAATTGAGGTGGTTTCGTTCCCGGCCCGCCTCCGTCTTTCCCGTGCAGGGCATGCCCTGCGGAGGCGAGGTCGGAAATCCAGAAACGCCATCCCCGCACAGGCGGGGATCTGCGACGCCGTTGAGATGAACTACCTGAAACGGAACGCTGCCTTGCGGGTGACACTGAACCCGGCAGGTACTATAATTGCGATGATTTTGAGCAGCGGTCAAGGCCAGCACCGTCCCCATCAGACCGCTCTCCCTTAGAGAGGCCGCCCATGGACTTTGCATTTACGCCGGAACAGGAAGCCCTGCGCAATGAAGTGCGGGAGTTTATTGCCGAGCACGTCACGGATGAAATCCTGGCTGAAATCGAAGAGTCCGGGATTCGAAACCGAGGTCCCAAGACCCGGGAGATGTACCGGCAAATCGGGGAGAAAGGCTGGATCGGCATAAGCTGGCCCGTAGAGTATGGGGGCCAAAGCGGCAGCCGGATCGACCAGTACATCGTGGAGGAGGAGTTTGCCCGGGTTGGGATAACGGTCGGCGGAGCCGGAAGCGGGGCTCCGGCCATCCTGGCAGCGGGGACGGAGGAGCAGAAGAAGTATTTTCTCCCGGGCTTGATTAGAGGAGAAATTGCGTTCGCACTGGGGTTTACCGAGCCACAAGCCGGCGCGGACCTGGCGGGCCTGCAATGCCGCGCAGTCCGCGACGGTGACGAGTTCGTCATCAACGGCCAGAAGATGTTCACGACGGCCGCCCACTACGGCACCCACATCTACCTGATGGCCCGCACCGACCCGGACGCACCCCGCCACCGGGGCATCTCGATTTTCCTGGTGCCCATGGAAACGCCTGGAATAACGGTGCGTCCCCTTTGGACCATCCAGAACGATCCGGTGGCGCCGCCGCGGACCACCTACGGGGACCGGCGCACCAACGAGGTGTTTTTCGAGGACGTCAGAGTTCCTGCGTCGTGCATGTTGGGCGAAGAGAACACGGGCTGGTACGTGGGGGCGATGGGCCTGAACCTGGACCGCGTGGGAGCCAGCCGCTATCTGATTTCGGTGCAGCGGGACGAGGACATCGTCAATTGGGTCAAGGAAAACGACTTGAACGGTGTTGGTCCGGCCCAGGATCCGGCAGTGCGGGACCGGCTGGCCGAGCTTTGGGTCGAGGCCCAGGTGTGCCGGTTAATGACCATGCGTAGCATGTCACTGGTGGAGCGGGGCGGAAGCTTCACATACGAAGGGTCCGCGGAGAAGGTGTGGGCGCCCGAGCATGGAGTACGCACTACGGAGACAATCGCCCAGATCCTCGGCCCATACGCGCAACTGCTGCACGGTTCGGAAGATGCGGTGGAGGAAGGCATTTTCGCCCACAACCTGCTGGGCGCGTTCCAGTCGGGAATCAACCACGGCAGCACCCAGGTGATGCGGGACCAGGTGGCCCGCCGGGGGCTGGGGATGCCACGGAGTTAACCGAAATATCTTCCGGAATATTCCAAAAGGTCTGAGGTCGGATGGACGTTTTACCCAGCGAAGAAGAATTGATGATGAAGAACCTGGCCAGGGAGTTCCTGGAGGCGGAATGTCCTCCGCTGCTGGCCAGGGAAATGGAAAAAGACGAAGCAGGGTATTCACAGGAGCTGTGGAACAAGATGGCCGAGCTCGGGTGGTTGGGCACATCGGTTCCTGAAGCTTACGGGGGACAAGGCCTCCCTCTAACATATCTGGGGCTGATTCTCGAGGAAGTGGGACGCGCCATTGCACCGGTGCCGTTTCATTCAACGGTGGTTCCGGCCCTTACCATCGCGGAACACGGCTCCACCGCACAGAAGCAGGAGGTGTTGCCGAGGGTCAGCCAAGGAAACATCATTATGACGTGGGCTTTTCAGGAACCCGACCCGCGCTTAACCCCGGAGGCGGTCCAAACCCATGCAGTTGCCGAGGGCGATGAATTTGTCATCTCCGGCACCAAGATGTTCGTGGACAACTTCAATGTCGCGGAGAAATGCCTGGTGGCTTGCCGGACGTCCCCTGCATCCGGGACAAACCACGGACTTTCGATGTTCCTGGTGGATACCAACGCCGTAGGGATTTCCCAAACGGCGCTAACGACGCTGGCCAAGGACAAGCAGAGCAAGGTGGACTTCAACGGAGTCCGGGTCCCGAAGACTGCTCTGGTCGGAGAACTTGACGAGGGCTGGCCGATTGCTTCCAGAATGCTGGACCAAGCCACCGTCCTGCTCTGTACCCAGATGGTGGGGGCAGCACGAAAAGACATTGAGATGGGAATCGAATATTCCAAGAACCGGGTAGCGTTTGGCCGTCCCATAGGCGCCTTTCAGTCGGTGCAGCACATGTGCGCTGACATGACGATCTGGGTGGATGGAGCGCAACTCCTGACCTACGAGGCCCTGTGGAAGATGGACAATGGCCTCCCCTCAAGCGTCGAAGTTTCGCAAGCCAAAGCGTTCTGCAACGACAAGTGCCAAGCCGCCGTTCGAAGCAGCCAAGTGCTGCACGGGGGCATGGGATTCATGATGGAGTTCGACCTGCACCTGTGGTACCGGCGGGTTTGCGCGTGGAGCATGAGGCTGGGCACCAGTTTCGAGCACCGGAACAGGGTTGCAAGCGCCCTCCTGGACCAGCCAGGCCGGGTGCGCTTGGGGATGGACCTCGCAGCAGTTTAGGTTAGATTCAAACGGGCGCCGCAACATACTCCGGTCCCGTTACAACACTCCAGGAGTAAAGCAAATGCCGAAGGACCCCGTTTGCGGCAAGGAAATCGACGAGTCCGGCGCCCGGGCGACAACCGGCCAGACGGCGTTCGGAGCTTCGGAAGTTGATCCCAACATGGGAACCCGAAGCTTCTACAACGGGCAGTGGTACTATTTCTGCAGCCTAGACTGCCGAACGAAATTCCTCGCCAGCCCATCCACCTACACCGACTAATTGGGGTTGCCAGGCGGGACCGGGAACAGGGACTGGTTCAGGGTACCAATCTGCACCTAGTTTTCACAGAGCAATCTTTCGTTTCTTCGGGACAACAGGGAGGCAAGCAATGCACGTAGGGCTGGTTATGGAGTGCGACTACCGGCAGGATCGCACCCAAGAGGAGGCCTTCGCAGAGGCTTTCGACATAGCGGAGACCGCCGAAGAATACGGTGTGGACGGAGTTTGGCTGGCGGAACGTCACTTCGCGACTCACCGGCGCCCCGGTGATCCAATGGGCGCGGGCATCCCGTCGGTTGTTTCTGTCCCGCTGGTGTGGGGAGCCGCCATAGCGGCCCGGACCAAGAAGCTGAGAATAGGCACCGGCGTCAGTGTCCTCCCTCTCTGCCATCCAATACGCCTGGCTGAAGAGGCGGCGACGGTAGACCAGATCAGCCAGGGGCGCTTGGATTTCGGCGTGGGACGAAGCGGGTTCCCAAGGTCCTATATCGGGTACGGAATACCTTACGCTGAAAGCAGAGAACGATTCCAGGAAAACCTGGAGATTATCTGCAAGGCGTGGAACGACGACCGCCTCACTTACGAAGGCAAGTATTATTCCTTCGACAACTTGTCGGTGATGCCCCGGCCTTACCAGAAGCCGCACCCACCGATCCGCATCGCTGCAACCACCATGGACACTTTCCCAATTGTCGGGCAGATGGGGTTCCCAGTTGTTTCCGGACTGCGGGGATTCACCATCCCAGAGGTAGCGCGCAACCTGGAAGCCTACAGAACAGCCTGGCACGAGGCAGGGCACGAAGGGGATGGGGATGTCTACCTGCGGGTGCCGATATACGTCGGTGATGACTACGAACGGGGAATAGGGGAACCCGAGGAAAGCACGATGCGGTCCTACCGCCGACTGGCGGAAACGTTCCGCCAGTCGGCGTCCGCGGCGGGGACCACGATCTCGGAGGAACGGCAGGAGCGGTACGAGCGGCTTTCGGAGGTCACATACGAAGACTTGTTGAAGGACAGGTTGGCCTACGGAGACCCGGAAGCAGTGACCAACAAACTGCTGAATCTGAAGAACGAGTTGGGATTGTCGGGCGTCATCATGGAACCCAATGTGGGGGGACAACTGACGGCACAGCAGGTGCTAAACTCGATCCGGCTCTATGGGCAAGAGGTTGGGCCGAAGCTGCGGGAGTGAGCCACCGCCTGAATTCGACGGAGTGTTTGCCCCCGGCCTAATCGCCGGGGGTTTTGCTTGGGCCGGGCTTCCTCAGCCAGGAGCCGCAGCATTCCTTGTTGGCTAGTGAGGCAGGAATCTATGGCGTGGATTTACCTTATGGTTGCGGGGGTGCTGGAAGTCGGATGGGCCGTGAGCTTGAATTACACCGACGGATTCTCCCGGTTCATTCCCACGGTTCTGACGGGAGTGTTCCTGCTGGGGAGCATGTTTTTCATGGGCCTGGCAGTGAGGGACCTTCCGTTGGGGACAGCATACGCGATCTGGGTGGGGATCGGGGCGGTGGGGACGGCGACGCTGGGAATTGTCCTTTTTGACGAGTCCCGGGACTTCTGGCGGTTATGTTTCCTGGGACTGATCATCGTGGCGCTGGTGGGGCTGAAGCTGACGACGAAGTGATCGAGGGCTTCTCACGGCTGGGAGGATTCAGCGGCGGAGGAAGTCCTGGATGGAGGCGACGGGGTCGCCGTCCTTGAAGGTGACGGGGCGGGTGACGCTGAGGTTGTAGGCGGAAGACAGGACGGCGTTCATGTGGCGGCCATAGCCACCAGCGACGACGATGAGAATGTTGGCCGGGCGAGGGACGATGGGCATCATGGCACCGTCGTCGTCCATGTCGACGAAGTCGGGGGGGATGACGGTGCCCCAGCCGCCGCGATTACGGAGGGCGCCGACCGGGTTCTGGGCGCGCTGGTAAATGTACTCCCGGACACGCTCCTTGTCCCAGCCGTGCTGGTCCAACCAGTTGGCGGCCTCGGAGGTGACCACGAGCATCTGCTCGCCCTCCACACCGCTGCGGTAGACGCCGTTGGCACCGAGGTGGCGCATGGCCGAAGCGGCGCTCTCAAGATAGACGTCGGGGGTCTGGCTGACGAGGTCGTTGATGTTGTGGGGAGCCTCGGCGCAGAAGACGGTGACGGAGCTGGCGCCATCGGACATTCCGCGCTCGGTGTGGAGGGAGTCCCAGGGGCTGTTTTCCTCGTCCTCTCCGATGCAGTAGGAGTATTTGCCAGGGTGGCCATGGGTGGCCATGTCGGTGACACCAGGGAGGCCGCCCCCGATGTTGCCGCAGATGAGGCGGATAGCCCTTCCGATGGTGGCGTTGGCGCGCCAGCCCTGTCCGAAGACGTTCTGACGGCAGTTGACCTCGAGTTCGTTGCGAATAGGGCCGTTGATGATTACAAGGTGGCCGCCGGGATGAGTAGTTGTCTGGCGTCCGTAGAGATTGTAGGGCGGATCGGCGATGGCCTCAACGCAGGTTATGACAACGGGCAGGTATTCAGGGCGGCAGCCGGCCATGACGGCGTTGATGGCGATCTTCTCAACGGTGGCCTCGCCGCCGCGGGGTTCCAAGGCGGCGATAACCTCGCGACGGTCCCGGTCGGTGTAACGCAGAGCAGCTTCAACCAGCTCGGAAGTCGGGGGAATGATGGGCAGGCCGTCGGTCCAGCCAGCGTCGTAGTAATGATCGAAAATGGCGGAAGCGTCGGGCTCGACGTCGAAGGTCTGGGCAGCGGAGCCGAGGTCAGGCACGAGGTTGTTCCGTTTACTCCCGGACGAGGGCCCGGACGACATCCCGATACTGGCTGGATATGTCTTCCCGGACGAGATCCTCGGGCTTGGCCGCCACGGGATGCTGGATGATTGCCATGGGCAGGTCAGGCATCTTCTGAAGGCGGGTGAGCCGACGGCCGTACTCGGCGAAGGAGTGGGTGACGACGGTGAGGGACGGGATGCCGTGCCGCTCGAGAGCCATGCAGTCGTGGACACTCCACGACGTGCAGGAGCCTCAATCGCCTACGGCGGCAATTACCGCATCGACTTCATCGGTGAGTTTCTGCTCCAACTGAGGGCCCATCCCGCTGACGCTCTGCTTCCGGTAGTAGCGGAACTCGGCTTCCGGGAACTGGGAACGGAGCTGGCCCTCGACCTGGCGGAGGATGACCTCGGCGCGGTCCTTGGTGTTGTCGATCAAGCCAACGACACGGCCATCGAGGGTGGTGGGCCGGGGAGCCAAGTTGTCCTGGCCAACGCGCTCATCGGCAGTGGGGTCGTAGAGGGTTATGCGGCCAGCGGTCATAGATGCCTCCCAATTCCTTCCAAGCTCACGGCAGACAAATTATTGGGCCAAGGATACCACAGGGCACGGAGCGAATGCCTTAAACTGCGACAAAAGCGGACATTTCAGGACATTTGAGCGTGGGAGCAACCGGAGTTTTGTCCTGCTTTGGCCGGTTGGAGTCCGGTTTTGTCTGCGGAATGTCCTGTTTTATCCGGTGTTTGTCCGGTTTTGCCGCGGCCGAATCAGGGAGGAGAAGACGAAGGAAACGGAAGAAGAATTTTCTGTCGCATTCAGTTGCATTCCGTCGCATTGGGGAGGATGGGCCGGGGCCAAGGTTCCAGCGAGAATAGTCGTCAATTCCATGTTAGCCGAGGAGAGTGGAGTTTGGAAAGGGGCAGTTGTCATTGCGGGTATTGCGGGGAGAGTTGATCGGTCCCTGCGTAGGCAGGGACGACGGGATTTTCGGGGTACGCTGCCGGGCGATGGACGCGAAGTTTGCCCGGAGGGATTTACCGGGGTCTGGGTTTCCGCCGGTGTGGGGATGACGGAACGACCCGGGGAATGACGGGAGAGTAGCCGGCAGGACGGGATGAAGGGAGGCCGGGCAGCGCTCTCAAGGGGCGCGGAGACTGTTGGGGCGTGGGATGGGAGGGGGCAAGGATATAATGTTGCGCCAAGGCAGCAGCCGTGACTGACAGGGAGGATGGGCCGGAGGGAACGAACCGGTCGCGGGGAAAGACAGGGCAGGGGACGCCGGAGGACAGAGCCAATTGGCAGCGGTGGAAGCGAAAAGGATAGGAGACCTTCCCCGGCAGCAGCGGGGGGTTATACGGGCCTGGTGCATGTACGACTGGGCCAACTCGGGGTTCGCCACATCGGGCGTGGCGGCGATATTTCCGGTCTACTTTGTCTTCCTGTTCAAGGAGGCGCTGGGGGAGAGCGGGACGTTCCTGGGGATAACCTTCACCAGCAGTTCTACTTGGAGCGTGGGGGTGGCGATTTCCACGGGAATCGTTGCGTTGTCCAGCCCGGTCCTGGGGGTGATTTCGGACCGGATCCCCATCAAGAAGGTGTTGCTCCGAACGTATATCATCGCCGGGTCGCTGTTTACGGCACTGGCATTCTTCTCGGCTTACACTTCCCAGCCCTGGTTGTGGATGCTGGGGATGTTCACGCTGGCGAACATCGGGTTCGCCGGGTCGCTGGTGTTCTACAACTCGTTCCTGCCCCACATCGGGCCCAGAAACCTGCTCGACGACATCAGCAGCCGGGGGTTCGCGTTCGGGTATGCGGGCGGGGGGTTGCTGCTGCTCATCCACCTAGGGCTAATCCTGGCGACGCAAGGCTCAGATTTCGCGGACCTGGTGACGAGGGGAGCGATAGCGTCAATCGGAGTTTGGTGGTTCGGGTGGAGCCTGTGGACGCTGAAGGCAGTGCCCGAACCGCCGTCGGTGGGAACGGCAAGAGGGTTGACTCCGTTGACGGCGGCGGCGATGGGGTTCCGGGAACTGGGCAATACGTTCCGGGAACTGTCGCGGTTCCGGGTGGCGTTGAGATACCTATTGGCATACGTGCTGTTCAATGACGGGATACAGACGGTCCTAGCCATCGCAGGGGCTTTCGCAGCGGACACGCTGGGGATACCGCTGGCGTTCAACATGGCGACCATTGTAATCATCCAACTGGTGGCGGTGCCAGGGGCGACGGGGTTCGGGTGGCTGGCGGACCAAATCACGACCAAGCGGGCGCTGGTGGCGGCGTTGGTCGGATGGATAGTCGTGGTGTTGTTCGGGATAGGGATCGCGCCGCTGGCACCTAGGTTGCATGAAGACTTCGATTTCCAACTCAATTACCGGGAAAGCAGCGGGGACTACGTGGTGGCAACCGTATCGGAGCCGGGGGCAGGCGGGCCGTCCCTGGCATCTGAAGGGGAAGTACGGATGCCGGAGGAGGGGGCTGTATTGGATGCGGCCGCCGCCGAAAGGCTAGTGAACGCGGTCAGCGGAGATGAAGAGACGACCTGGACGCTATCGATCCGCGGCGGTGAACTGGACGGTCAATCGGCAGTGGGGCGGGCGCACCCTTCGGTCCTGGGAACGGGGCCGCTGGACTGGTGGCCTTCGCTGGTGCGGCGGCATCTTTGGGCACCGCTGGGGCTGGATGCGGGCTACCAGTGGCTGCTGCTGGGGGTCTCGGTGGGAGTGGTAATCGGCGGGAGCCAGGCCCTGGCGCGGAGCCTGTTCGCCCAGATAACGCCGCAGTCGCGGAGTGGGGAGTTCTTTTCCTTCTTCGGATTCATGAGCCGGGCGTCGTCGGTGTTCGGGCCGATGATTTACGTGGTCGCCACGGCGTTGTTCGACACGCGGGTGGCGGTGACGTCGATCCTGTTAATCATCGTCGCGGGGACGGTGGCGCTACGGTGGGTAGACGTGGAGCAGGGGATGCAGGCAGCGGACTCGGAGAACGTAAGGGTTCACGACCTTCAGGAGTGAAACGCCCGAGTTAAAGGTGTAGGGGGTATGCTCACCCCCATCCTAGCCCCCGGCCCTTTCCCTCCTTCGTCGTCCCTCCTCAGTCGCTAGGGGCAGGCTCTTCCCCCGTCAAGGGGGGGAGGGACTTTTGAGATAATTTCCAAGGCGCCTAGTAGCCCAGATGCGGTCCGGCACCGGTCAGTCCTGGCCGTACCAATCAGGGTGGACGGCCTGGAGGCCAAGCTGAGGCCAGGCGCAGGGGGCACCGCACCTCTCCAGGCGTTCCTCCAAGGGCAGTTCTTCGTCCCAGTAGTAGGCGATGATTCGGCGGCCGTTCCAGTCCGCGGCTTCATCAGAGGCGACCCATACGACCGGGGCCTGCATGACCTCGGGCTGGATGAGGGTGCGGGGGCTGGTTCCGCCGGGCGGTATCACCATGTTGGTGGCGGTGGCGCCGCCGGGGGTGACGACGTTGGCGGTGACTCCCGTGCCTTCGAGGTCCTGGGCCATGATGGCGACGAGGGCTTCGTGACCGGCCTTGGAGGGGCCGTAGGGAGCGCCGCCCTTGCGCCACATGGTGTCCATGCTGGTGGTGACGCTGATGATGCGGCCGTGGCCCTGGCGGACCAGGTGAGGGGCGACGGCGTGGGACATGATGAAGGGGCCGCTGAGGTTGACGGCGATGACGCGGAGCCAACCGGCGGGGTCGATGTCCCAGAAGTCGGTGCGGCGGCCGGAGACGTCGGGGGAGGTGAATCCGCCGGAGCGGAGGTTGATTCCGGCGTTGTTGACGAGGATGTGGAGGCCGCCCATCTCATCTATGGTGCGCTGGACGGCCTGGTCGACGGATTCGGGCTCGGTGACATCGGCGATGATGGGCAGGACGGAATCGTCGCCGCCAATCTCGCGCATGTCGTTGGCGGTCTGGTCGAGCCAGTCGTCGTTTATGTCAAGCATTGCGACGCGGGCGCCGGCGCGGACGAGCCCGGTGGTGATGGAGCGACCCATGCCGATGGGGCTGGCGGCCCCGGTGACGATGGCGACTTTTCCTTCGAGGGAGCGGGACGAGGTAGTCATTGTTGCACTCCGAGGCCGGCCCCGGAAGGGACCGGAAGTTGGTGGCTGGATTATAAAGTGAGCGGCCGGGAGGGACAACGGTGCGGCAGCATGGTGCGGCACCACCATGCAGGTATTTCCATCTGCATGGTGGTTGGGAGAGGGGTTGTTTTGGGGGCGGCGGCGGAGGGCGGCGGGGGTCTGGTGGGGAACGGCTAACGGGGGTCTGGATTCCCGCCTGCGCGGGAATGACGGGAGTAGGGGTGCGGAGGTTCGGTAGGAGCAATTTACGGGGGCCTGGGTCCCTGCCTCCGCAGGGACGACGGGAGGGCGTGTTGAAGGGGGATGGAGACGACCTTATACTCAGTCCGGGTGGTGGGTTTGGGGTGACGAGGGGGTAGGGGGCGGGACGGGCGATCCAACGATGATGGAGGCGGGATGCGGTTTGGTCACTTTTTCTATCCGATGAAGTTCGACGACTCCCGGGATGAGGCGGAGATCCAGGGGTGCCTGGCGGAGGCGGAACTGGTGGAGGAGCTGGGGTTCGACGCCATCTGGATTGCGGAGCACTACTTCACCGGGGAGTGCGTGTACGGGGACCCGCTGGTGTTCGCAAGCGCGGTGGCGATGAAGACGCGGCGGGTGGACATCGGGTTCGGCATTCTGGAGCTGCCGCTGCACAATCCAGTTCGGGTGGCAATCCAGACGGCCTTGCTGGACAACCTGTGCCAAGGGAGGCTGATCGTCGGGACGGCGAAGGGGTCGAACTACAACGCCTACGAGTACATCGGGTTCGGGTCGGATCCCGACCTGGGGGCGGAGCAACTGGAGGAGGCTGAGGAGCTGCTGGTGAAGGCGTGGACGACGGACAACGTGGAGTTCGAGGGGAAGCATTACCGGGCGGCGTTTCCGTCGGTCCGGCCGAGGCCATACCAGAAGCCGCATCCGAGGCTGGCACGGGCCTGCCTGGACGAGGGGTCGATTCGGGCGATGGGAAAGATCGGGCGTCCGGTGCTGCTGCGGGGACGGTCGACGAACGCGACGGGGGAGGCGATCCGGGTGTACCGGGAGGCGATGGAGGAAGCGAGGTTCGGGAAGGAGGCTATCGAGGACAACCTGGACCAGATTTGGGTGTGGCGGGAGATGCACGTGGCGGATACGGATGAGGAGGCGCTGGAGGGGTTTTTGGGGGCGCAGCTGGCGGCGTACACGAACATGGAGCAGTACCGGACGCGATGGAATCCGCCGGAGTACTCGATGGACCGGCAGGCCCCACCGATGGGGCCGGAGGGGTATGCGCCACATCCCGATCCGGGTGCGGCGGAGAGCCTGGTGGGGAGTCCGAAGAGGGTGGCGGAGCAGCTGGAGCAGATGCGGGAGGTTGGCATCCGCAATTTGATGCTGACGAACCGGGGGTTGATGTCTCCTGAGAAGACGGAGAGGTCGCTGAGGCTACTGAGCGGGGAGGTTATGGGGAGGTTTCGGTGAGGGGGGTTGACACGGAGGGATGGACAGGTGCAGTCCTACCACAGTTAAAGGTTGTCAATAGCAGCTATATGCACCAAGGATCAGCACCAACTTGGTGGTGTCTTACGGGTTCGATGGCCCTGCTGGTCTGACTAGGACGATTGCAAAGTTCCCTCGCCCCTGGTGGGAGAGGGTTAGGGTGATAGCCTCAAACAGCGAGAGCGTCACCCCCATCCTAACCTTCCCCCATCAAGGGGGAAGGGACACTTGACTCGACTTTACAATCGTCCTGCTAGTCAGACAGGCCCGACTTTCTGGAAGACCGGCAAGAATGTAGAATAGGAAAACTATTCCAACCTGCCAGGGCCACAAAACGAGGGCGGGATTCCTCAGGGAATACACTTGACCGGCAATCCCGAACATCCGCATTGACAAAAACAAAACAGGGTCTTAAGTTTTGGAACACTGATGGAGGAGGTGGCTTTATGGAGGTGGTGACCCGCAGACTAGACAGAAGCCTCACCTTGCAAATCCCCGAGAACTTTGCCACGGAACTTGGGTTCGAACCCGATACGGAAGTATCGGTCACCACCCTGGGAGGAGCTATCATTATCCGACCGGCAAGGCAGCCCAATCTCCTAGACGAACTTCTTGAACAAGTCAACGAATCCAACCTTCATGGGGAAACTTCAACGGGGCCAGCCTCCGGCAGAGAGGAATGGTAGCCAAAGACACTTCAGCGCCAAAAAGGGGCGATGCGATATACCTGGATTTCGATCCACAAGCGGGGCGCGAACAGGCAGGAAGGCGCCCCGCTTTGGTGCTCTCCCCCAGCGCATACAACGACAAGGTGGGGTTAGCGATCGTTTGCCCGATTACGACACAGGCGAAGGGATACCCCTTCGAAGTTGACATACCGCAAGGACTGGGCGTGCACGGAGTAGTCCTAGCAGACCACGTGAAGAGCCTAGACTGGAAAAGCAGGAACGGCCAGGTTGTTTGCCAACTTCCCGAAAATGTAGTTGAAGATGTCCTCAAGAAGCTAAATACACTTACCGGACCAGTCGCGAGCCCCTGACTATCCAGATTCAGCGGGTGCTCCCAATTTCTGCCATTGGCTCGGCTTGGCACTAGCTGTCCCAACTCATCTTACATCGTAGAGGGTGTGTGAATATCGAACTTTCACCCCCAATCCCAACCCCCGCCTTCGCGGGGGCAGGCTCTTCCCTATCAAGGTGGAAGGGACTGAGTTGACACTAAGAAACTATCTCAAAACGTACATTCTGAAACTCGAAACCCGCCAAATGGGTACGAGACGGGGGTCTGGATTCCCGCCTGCGCGGGAATGACGGGAGGGGGGAATCGGTTTTGAGATAGTTACTAATTCCAGGTACAGTGCGTGATTGAAAGGAGGGAGATTATGGTTACTAGGAGTCCGGTTATTGATGTGCAGGTGCATTGCTACCAGAGGAATACGGAGGAGACGCCGTGGGCGGGGTTTATCCAAGGGCCGGAGCAGGTGACCGGGGATGATATGGTGGCAGCGATGGACGGGTTGGGGATCGACGGGGCGCTGCTGGTGTCTCCGTTCGCCATCTACCGGTACGATCCGAGTTATGCGCTGTCGGTTTACGAGCAGCATCCGACGAGGTTCGGGCTGATCCGGCCGTTCGATCCAACGTCGGAGAGCATCGAGGCGGAGATGGAGGAGTGGACGGGAAGGCCGGGCGTGGTGGGGGCGCGGATCATGCTGACGGCCTACGATTTCTGGGCGGACCACCCGGGGTTGAACCGAATAATGGCGGCGGCGGGGCGGGCCGAGGTTCCGGTGAACGTGATGTGCTCAACGCGGCTACCGGTGCTGGGGGAACTGGCGAAGCAGAATCCGAATACGCGGGTGGTGATAGACCACCTGGGGATTGTGCAGCCACCGGAGCCGCCGGCCCCTCCCGACGCTTGGGCCGACCTGCCGCTGGTGCTGTCGCTGGCGGAGCTGGACAACGTGGCAATCAAGATTTCGGGGGCGGGGACGCTGGCCCATGAGCCGTTCCCGTATGCGGATATCTGGGAGCCGCTGCGGATGATTTTCGATGCCTTCGGGTTCGAGCGGTGCATGTGGGGGACGGACTGGACGCGGGCGGTGAACCTGCTGACCTACGAGCAGGGGGTGGAGGCGTTCCGGGTGACGGACCAGCTTTCCGACTCGGAGCGGGCGGCGCTGATGGGCGGGACGCTGCGGGAGATTTACGGGTGGGAGCCGGGGAAGTGACCGGGGATACGTTGGGGATGCATCCCCCAAACCCCCTAAGTGACTATCTCAAAACGTACATTCCGAAGGCCGAAACCTGCGAAATGGGGACGGCGAGGGTCTGGATTCCCTTGATTGAAGGGTCGCCGCTCTCGCGCCCTTCATGGGTAACTTGTCTAAGAGCGCTGGGCGGCTCCGTCGTGGGAATGACGGGAATAATGAAGGGCGGGGGAGATGGGAAAACAGGGAGGACCGGGGTCTGGGTCCCTGCCTACGCAGGGACGACGAGTAGGGTACTGGCAGGAGGTTTTGATGAAGACGATTGAGGTGGACTACTCGAAGCGGTGCGGGGAGGAGCCGGGGAAGGGACACAACCGGTGGCACCCGGACATTCCTCCGGCGGTGACCGCCGATCCGGGGGAAGAGGTGGTGATGCAGACGCGGAACGCGTTCGATATGCAGATCACGCCTTCTTCGCAGGCGGCGGACCTGTTGAATGCGGACCTGAACCTGGTGCATCCGCTGACAGGGCCGGTGTACGTGAACGGGGCGGAGCCGGGGGACCTGCTGGAAGTCAATATCCAAAGTATCGAACCGGCGGAGTGGGGGTTCACGACCATCCTGCCGGGGTTCGGGTTCCTGCGGGACGTTTACACGGAGCCGTACATCGTCCATTGGGAGATGCGGGACGGGTACGCGCAATCGGAGCAGCTTCCCGGGGTGCGGATGCCGGAGGCGTCGTTCATGGGGACCATCGGGGTGGCACCGTCGCGGGGGCTGCGGCAAGAGATCCTGCTGCGGGAGGATGAACTGCTGAGGCGGGGCGGAATGGTGGTGGGGCCAACTCCGGCGGGAGCGGTGCCCGGGGATGAGCCATTCGCCACGGAGGGGCTGCGGACGATCCCGCCGCGAGAGAACGGGGGGAACGTGGACATCAAGCAACTGACCGGGGGCACGCGGCTGTTCCTGCCGGTGTTTGTCCCAGGGGGGCTGTTCTCGGCGGGGGACGCGCACTACGCGCAGGGGGACTCGGAGTGCTGCGGGACTGCCATCGAGATGGACTGCACGCTGCACGTCTCTTTCCAAGTGCGGAAGGGGGAAGCTGAAAGCCGGGGGATCAACTTTCCCTACTTCGAGCGGGACGAGTACTTCACGGCTCCGGAGATGGCGGCGCCCCGCCGGTTCCTGGCGGCGACGGGGATGTGCATCGCGGACGGGACGAACGAGTCGGAACACGCTACGCTGGCATCGCGGCAGGCGCTGCTGAACATGATCCACCTGATGATGGAGCGGGGCTGGACACGGGAGCAGGCGTACTGCATCTGCAGCGTGGCGGTGGACCTGAAGGTGAGCGAGGTGGTGGACGTGCCGAACTTTGTGGTGTCGGCGTTCCTGCCGCTGGATATTTTCGTCTAGCAACGGCCGACCATTCAGGACAAGGGGCATAATCCGGTATACTCGGGGCAAACAGCTTGGCGAATCCCCGAGAGGGGAAATTTCATCATGGAAGGCGGTGGAAGTCATGGCAAAGGACATCAGCATCTGCGTAGGGGCGACGGGCTTTGGAGGCGGGGTATGGCACAGCCCGGACTCGGGGGAAAGCTGGAGCCGGATCAGGCAGCCATTCCCGCTGGGCAGCCAGGTGAGGAGCCTAGTGGTGTATCCAGACAATCCGAGCCGGATACTGGCGGGAGCAGACAACGGAGTGTACCGGAGCGAGGACAAGGGGGCGACGTGGGAGAAGCTGTGGTCGCCAATGGAGGGGATGCCCATCTGGTCGATGGCGATTGATCCGGTGGACACGGAGACGATTTTCGTGGGGATCAAGCCGGCGGCGCTGTTCCGGTCGAAGGACGGGGGACAGAGCTGGACGAAGCTGGGGGTGGAGATGGCGCAGGACTGTCCGATAGGGCCGCCGATGGTTACGATGTTGATGGTTGATCCGAAGGACCACAACACGGTGTGGGCCGGAGTGGAGGTGGACGGGATTTACCGGAGCCTGGACGGGGGGGACTCGTGGACGCACGTTGAGGGCGGAGTGAATCCCGACATTCACGGCATGGCGATCAGCCCCGGAGATTCGGGGCGGGTGGTGGCGAGCACTCCGAGGGAGATCTACTCAACGACGGACATGGGGGAGAGCTGGGACTCGGTGGTGACGACGGACCGGTTTCCGCTGCCATACAGCCGGGGGATCGCGTTCAAGCCGGGGGACCCGGAAGTGATTTTCTCGGCTATCGGGGATACGGCCATCGGGAGCACCGGGGCGCTGCAGCGGTCGAAGGACGGGGGCGGGACGTGGGAGACGCGGCCGCTGCCGGTGGAGCCAAACTCGAACCTGTGGGCGTTCGCGACGCATCCGGCGGACCCGGAGGTGGTGCTGGCATCGACGCTGATGGGAGAGGTGTATTCCAGCGATGACGCGGGGGAGTCGTGGAGGAAGCTGAAGCGGGAGTTCACGGAGGTGGGAGCGATGGTCTGGGTGCCGAATTAAATGGGGTGACGGGAGGAAGGGTTGGCTCCGGTTGCCGTTCTTTGGGGAAGGTTTTACGGGGGTCTGGATTCCCGCCTACGCGGGAATGACGGGAGAAATGGGAGGCGGGGGTGACGGCAAGAAAGGTCAAGAATGGCGGGAGTGGCCGACCGGGAACGAAGCCACCCAAAGTGCAACGTTGCCATCCGGGGGGTCGTTGACGCCGGGCGTTATGCCCATTTACGATGGTTGGCGCGGTATTCAGCTCATCTATCTGCCGGGGTGTCCCAGGGGTCCGGGATGACCGGGGAGATTTGGAGAGGAATGTTCGTTAACCGTTTCGTTGCGGTCCTGGCTGTTGCAGCGGTCCTGGCGGCTTCCGTTGGGGCACTGTCGGCCAATGCCCTCCGTGACCCGTCGGCGCCGACGGACGCGCGGCAGCAGGGAGCTTCTGCTGCCCCCGCCTCGGTGGAAGAGCTGGGCCACGTCCTGTTCTATGACAACCGGCTTTCCGGCGACGCCTCGGTGTCCTGTGCCTCATGCCATGCTCCCGAAACAGCGTGGACGGACGGGCAGCCCCTGTCCGACGGATACCGGAGCACCCTCCACTTCCGCAACACGCCAACTATCCTGAACGCCGGGCGAATGGAGCGGCTGGACTGGGATGGACGGTTCGCCGCCGGGGACATGGACAGCCTAGTGCGGGACCACATCGCCGAGGCCCACTTCATGAACATTGACGGCCGCCTCCTAGTGGAGCGGATGAAACAGGTTCCGGTCTACGAGGAAGCCTTCCAGCGGCTCTACGGCAGCGAGGTGTCCTACGGCAAGGTGCTCAACGCCCTGTCCGCCTTCGTGTCTTCCAAGAGCTCGGTCAACCACCCCTACCTGCGCTATCTCGAGGGCGACGAGAGTGGCCTGGACTCGCAGCAGCAGGCCGGAATGGAGCTTTTCCAAGGGAAGGCAGGGTGCGCCGCCTGTCACAGCGGGGAACTGCTGTCGGACGGCGGGATGCACGCTATCGGAGTGCCAGACAACCCGGAGATATTCAGCGACCCCCTCCGGCACATCACCTTCCGACGTTTCATGCGGCTCCAGGGAGTGCCGGAGTACGTCTCCCTGCGGTCGGACCCGGGGCTGTACGCCGTGACCAACGATGAGGGGGACCGGGGCAAGTTCCGCACACCGTCCCTGCTGGAAGCCAGCCGCACCGCTCCTTACATGCACAACGGCGTCTTCCCTGACCTGGGAGCCGTCGTCCGGTTCTACAACGACGGGGGAGGAGAGGGAGCGAATATCGCGCCGGAGTTGAAGCCTCTGGGGCTGACCGACGCCGAGATTAATTCCCTAGTCGCCTTCCTGTCGGCCCTAGGCAGCGACGAGGAACCCGCCGCCCCGCCGGAATCGCTACCATACGAACTGCGGACGCTGGGCAGCAACTGATGACCATCTTCGACCGCAACTTCTTCGCCTTCACCATCATCATGGTCGTAGCCGTGGCCGGCTTCGTGGCCCTGTTCGCCGTCGCGGGAATCGGCGTCAGGGATGAGACCGCCCGGCAGGCGGCGCCGGCCGGGGAGGCCCCGGTGGATGCTCCGGCGGAGATACCATCCCAGGACGAGTTGCGGGCCATGGGCCTGGGGCCGTTGCCGCCAGTGACCATGCCGGCGGACAATCCGACGTCGGAAGCCAAGGTTGAGCTGGGGAAGCTGCTCTTCTTCGACCCGCGCATGTCGGGGGACGGGGCAGTGAGCTGCGCCACCTGCCACGGGGCGACGCTGGGATGGGGAGACGGCAACGCTTTGTCCCTGGGCTATCCTGGAACGCTGCACTGGCGGAACTCCCAGACCATCATCAACAGCGCCTACCACCCCAAGCTCTTCTGGGCGGGGGAGTCGAAGAGTTTGGAGGCCCAGGCCAAGTCCGCCTTCACCGGCAACGTGGCCGGCAACCTAGACCCGGTGATGGCCGAGGAGCGGTTGCGGCAGATGCCGGAATACGTCCGGCGGTTCAACGAGGTGTTCGGAGCGGACTCCCCGTCCTTCGACGATGCCCTGCGGGCCGTTGCTGCCTTCGAGGCGACCATCGTCTCCCGCAATGTTCCCTTCGACCGCTACATGGAGGGGGACGATTCGGCGCTGTCGGAACCAGCTTTGCGGGGTCTGGGCCTTTTTGTCGGGAAGGCCGGATGCGTCGAATGCCACGGCGGGCCTTTGTTCACCGACCAGAGCTTCCACAACACGGGCGTCCCGCCCAACGCAGAGTTCGAGACCAGCGTGCTGCGCCAGATAACCCTGCGCTACCAGCACCGGGCCCGGGGAGTGCCGGAGGAGATCTATCGCAGCGCCGACCGGGACCTGGGCCTCTACTACACTACCAAGCAGGAGGCGGACAAGGGGAAGTTCCGCACTCCCACCGTGCGGGAGGTGGGCCAGACCGGGCCATACATGCACAACGGGGTGTTCAAGACCCTACCCGAGGTTGTGGACTTCTACAACCGGGCAGGCGGCGGCGACCCGGGCAAGGACCCGCTGCTGCGCCCCCTGGGCCTGAGCCAGCAGGAAAGGGACGACATCGTGGAGTTCCTGCTCAGTCTCACCGGGGACGTCATTATCGTGGAACCCCCTGACCTTCCCGAATACGAGGTCTTGCCGTGAACGACAACCATCCTCCCGGCAATCCGACAAGGGCCGAAACGCCGGGCCCCGCCGGCCTGCTGGAGACGCAGATTACCCGGAGGCGCTTCCTGTTCCTCTCCGCCGCGGCGGTTACCACCGTCACCCTCTCCCAAGTGCTGCCGGGCTCCCTGTTCCAGGCGGAAGTGGCCAGCTACGAGGGCGCCAGGATTGGGAGTCTCAGCGGTCTGCGGGTGGGACAGCCCCAGGAGTTCCGGTATCCCTGGGACGACCACAACTGCGTCAACTACCTGGTGAAGCTGGGCGTCCCGGCTGGCGGGGGCATCGGGCCGGACCAGGACGTGGTGGCTTTCAACACCTTGTGTCCCCACATGGGAATGCCCCTGGTCGGGCAGTACCACGCTGATTCCCAGGTGCTGGGCCCCTGCCCGCTGCACCTGAGCACCTATGACCTGACCCGGCACGGGATGGTCGTGGCGGGACACGCGACCCAGGGCCTGCCGCAGATCCTGCTGGAAACCCGGGGGGACGACATATACGCCGTTGGAGTCATGGCACTCATCTACGGTTTCTCGGACAACGAAGCGAACCCGGCCCAGGCCTAGCACAGGGGGATAGCAAATGCCCGAAGAATACGTTCCGCAGGACAGGGTCCCCGTTCCTCCGCCGGATGCCGCCGTCCACACCACGGCCTGCGACTACTGCATCGTGGCCTGCGGCTACCGGGTGTTCACCTGGCCGGAAGGCCGGGAGGGCGGTCCCCAGGCCCACGAGAACGCGCTGGGCCTGGACTTCCCCACCCGCCTGCTCCAGGGATGGATCAGCCCGAACCAGCACAACATTGCCATCATCGACGGGCAGCGTCACCACGTTGTGGTCCAGCCCGACCCCAACGCCACCGTGGTCAACCGGGCCGGCAACCACAGCATCCGCGGAGGCACCCTGGCCCTGAAGGTCCACAACCCGGACGGGCCAACCAGGGACAGGCTCAAGACACCCCTGCTCCGGGCAAACGGGCAACTGACACCGGTATCCTGGGACGACGCCTTCGAGATAATGGCCCGGGTTTCCCGCCACGTCCTGGACAACTACGGCGAGGCGGCGTGGGCGATGAAGACCTTCTCGTACCAGTATTTTGAGAACACCTACGCCATCTCCAAGCTGGCCTTCCGCTCCATTGGCACCCCGGCCTACTCCCCCCACGACAAGCCGGGCCCCGGGGCGGACACCGCCGGGCTGGACGACTCGGGAATCAACCCCTTCAGCGCGTCATACCAGGACTGGTCCGACGCCGAGGTCATCTTCCTTTCGGGGACCGACCCTTTCGAGAGCAAGACCATCGTCTTCACCGAATGGATGATGACCGGACCCAGCAAGAAGCTCATCTTCACCCTGCCGCGGCGCACTACCGGCGTGGCCTGGGCCGAGCAGAACGGGGGGATGCTGCTCCAGCTGATCCCCGGCAGCGACACCGTCCTTCACCTGGCCATCGCCCGGGTTATCCTGGAGAACGGGTGGGAGGACAGGGAGTTCATCGAACAATGGGTCGCCAACTCCTGGGAAATCGACGCCGGCATGGGCCGGGGGACGAGAAACACGCCTTGGCAGTGGCGGACCACCTGGGGCCGCCTGGGCATCGACTTCGAGGGATACCGGGAGTGGCTGTTCCAGCAGCCCCACGCCGAGTTGGACGAGGCGGAGCGGATCACAGGGGTCCCACGGGAGCAGATAATCCAGGCGGCGGAGATGCTGGCCCGCCCGGTGGACGGCCGCCGCCCGAAGACGTCTTTTGGCCTGGAAAAAGGGAACTACTGGTCCAACAACTACGGCAACACCGCATCGTTCGCCGCCCTGGCCCTGATCTGCGGCGCGGGCAACCGGCCCGGTCAGGTGGTGTCCCGGCTGGGAGGCCACCAGAGGGGATGGATGGGCGCCGCTCCCTACCCCATCGACAAGTCGCCCCACCAGCTTCCCGGGAGACGGCGGCAGGAAATCGACCTAGACCGCTGGGTCGAGGCGGGGGAAGTCAGATTCGCCTGGGTCATCGGCACCACCTGGATCAACGCCATGGCCGCCTCCCAGGAACTCCATGAAACCTTCGTGCGGATGACCACCGGCAGCGAGCACCAGGTTTCCTCCACCAGCGTGGACGAAGCGGCGGCAGCCCTGATCCGACGGGCGGACAGCGGGGGCATGGTCATCGTGGACCAGGACATCTACCTCCAGTCCCCCATCGGCGACGAACTGGCGGACATAGTGCTGCCCGCCGCCACCTGGGGAGAGCACGACTTCACGCGCTGCAACGGGGAGCGGAGGCTGCGGCTGTACTCGAAGTTCAACGACCCGCCCGGCGACTCCCGCCCGGACTGGTGGATCATCGGGCAGTTCGCCCAGAGGATGGGGTTCCCTGGTTACGACTGGCAGGACTCCAACGAGGTGTTCGAGGAGTCCTCGCGGGCCAGCCGAGGCGGGGTGCTGGACTACCATGCCCTGGTGGTCCAAGCCAAGGAGCAAGGGCGCCGAGCCCATGACCTGCTCCGCGACCTGGGCACCACCGGCATCCAGACCCCCATCCGCCTGGTGTACGGAGAGCTGGTGGGCACCCAACGGCTCCACGACTCCACGCTGGAGCTGGGGCCGCCCCAAGGGCCGACGATCCACCGGAAATGGCTCACAAGCTTTGGCACCCATTCCGGGAAGGCCGTCCTCAACAAGTCGCCGTGGGAGTGGTTCAGCGACTTCTACGAGCGGGTCACGCCCACCGGGGACGAGCTGTGGGTGACCAACGGCCGCATCAACGAGCTGTGGCAGTCGGCCTTTGATGACCTGCGGAAGCCCTACATCCACCAGCGCTGGCCAGACACCTACGTCGAGATTCATCCCGACGATGCGGCCCCACGGGGAATAGAAAGCGGCGACGACGTCTTGATGGAGAACGACGACGTCCTGGTCCAGACCGGCGGCTTCCATCCGGTCGAGGGAGACGGGTTCCTGTTCAGCAAGCTGGACGAGCAGGGTCTAATCCGGCGGGGGCAGGGCAGCTGCCGGGCGGTGGCCATCGTGTCCGCCGACGTGCGGCCCGGGGTGCTGTACACCAACTTCCTCTACTCGCCGGGCTGGCCCGAGACTGAGTCCAACAGCCTGGTGCACCGGGTCCCCGACCCCATCACCAACCGCTACCGTTTCAAGCTGGGGAAGGGGAGGATCCGGAAAATCGGCGAGTCCCCGTTCAAGGACTCCTTCAAGGCGATGACGTTCAAGTCGCGGACCATTATCTAGTAACTATCTCAAGACGTACATTCCGAAACCCGAATCCCGGGAAATGGGTACGACGGGGGTCTGGATTCCCGCCTGCGCGGGAATGACGGGAGGAGAGGTGAAAGGGTCGAGACAGACTTCATGCGATAGCCCTGTGTCGCCCCCATCCTAACCTTCCCCCATCAAGGGGGAAGGGACTTTTGAGACTGAAGCCGGGGTTGTTTTACGACGGGAAAGCCCGGCGCCGCTTTGACGCCGGGCTTTCTTGCGTTCTGGGCTGTAGATTGGGTCTACAGGTTGAACTGGGGGTCCTGGTAGGAGTGGTCCTTGATGTAGACCTGGAGACGGCCGCGCTGGGTGTCGCAGATGACGAGGCGGTTGTTCTCCACGTCGAAGGCGCAGCCGGTGGGGAGGCGGAACTTCCGCTGCTGCTCGACCTGGTCCTGGACCTGATTCCGGCGCTTGACCATGTCGGGGTTGGAGTTCAGACCGATCTCGCCCCACTTGGAGACTTCCACGGCATCCCCGTACAGGTAGGTGATGGGCTTGGAGTCTTCGTCATAGATGACCACGCGCTCGTTGAGCCAGTCCACGACGTAGACATCGCCGTCGCCGTCGACACAGACGCCAGTGGGGTGGTTGAGGGAGCCGGCTCCCTTGCCCCCGTGTCCGAAGGTCATGAGGAAGGCTCCGTCGGGAGCGAACTTCTGGACGCGGTCGTTGCCCCAGTCGGCAACGTAAATGTTGCCGGAGCCGTCGAGGCAGATGCCGTAGGGCTTGTTGAACTGCCCATCGGCCTCGCCGCTCTCGCCGAACCCGCCGAGTAGCGTGCCATCCTTGTTGAACTTCTGGATGCGGTCGTTGTTGGCATCGACGACCCAGAGGTTTTCTTCAGCATCGAGGGCGATGCCGGCGGGGCCGTCCAACTGCCCGGCCTCGGAGCCCTTTTCCCCCCAGACGCTGAGGAGGTTGCCCTCGCTGTCGAAGACGCTAATCTGGCTTTTCCACTCGTCGGAGGTGTAGACGTTTTCCTGGCTGTCGATGACAACGCCAGTTAGCCAGGTGAAGTGGTGGGAACCGCCGCCGCCATAAGCGGGGCCGGTGCGGCCGAACTCAGTGATGAATTCCTGTTCGATGTAGTTTACCTTGCTGATCCGGCTGCTGGGGTTTTGCTCACCGGAACGGTTGGCAACGTAAGCTATGCCACTGGGGGCGAGGGCCACGCCAACGGGGTTGCTGAAACCCATGCCGGCCTGGGCATTGCGGCCGATGTTGTGGCTATAGAGCCACGCCCGGCCGGCCGCTATCGTGTTGAGCGCCATATTCGGGCCTCCATTTTCAAGGTGCGGGGCGTTACTACGCCCTCAAGGTTGAGGAAGGGCCGGGCCGCCCCTCAGCGAAGGAACTCACCCGGCCCCAACTGTGCCTAGTCTGGTCTACGGCAGAACCTCCGCAAGCGCCAAGCTCACGGTGGATTTACTTCTTCAGCCAGTCCAGCTTTTCGAAGTTGCCGTTGACGATGGGGTTGGCGTCCAGGCCGAACCAGTCTTCCACGATGGTCGAGTAGGCGCCGCGGAAATCGTAGTTGGGGACGAGGTCGCCCTGTTCGAGGTCCTCGGCCTTGGCTGAAGGATACTCGCCGTACATTCCGCCCCTGACCATGTCTCCGATGACAAAACCAGCGCCGGCAGCGCCGTGGTCGGTACCGGAGCCATTGTCGTGGACGCGGCGACCAAACTCGGAGAACAGGTACATGATGACGTTCTCGCCGGTGTCATGGGCCTTGAGGTCCTCGAAGAAGGCCGCGATGGCCTCGGAGACGTCCTTCCACAGGACGGGGTGTCCGCCCATCTCGCCGGCGTGGGTGTCGAAGCTGGCGTGCTGGGTGTAGAAGATGCGGGTGCCGAGGTCAGCGAAGTAGACCTGGGCGATGTCCTTGAGGTGCATGGCGATGGGCGAGTTGGGGTACTCGACCGGGGAGCTGTACATCTCGGGCGCAACCTTGACTATGTCAGCGCCGACCATGGCGTCGGTGCCGGTGGAGCGCAGATAGTCGGTGACGAAGCTGCCGCCGACGGTGGGAGAGTACATGCGGGAGAACAGGTCGAGGGCCTTGGCCCGCTGGTTCTGGTCGCTGATGCTGGTCAGGAGGCCGTAGGTGCTCAGGTCCGCGATGGCGGCGACAGGGACGCCGGGGACGGCGAGAGCGCGGGGGAGGCCGTGACCGAAGTTGATGGCGGTCAGAACGTTGTCCTTGTTGGGGTCGAGTTCCCGGGCGACGCGGCCGGCCCAGCCTTCCGTCCCGACCTTGTCCGGCTCACAGGTGTGCCAGATGTCCATGGAGCGGAAGTGAGAGCGCGGGGAGTCCTTGTAGCCCATGCCGTGGATGACGGCGACCTTGCCCTGATCGTAGAGCTCCTTGATGGGGCCCATGGTGGGCATGAAGCCGAGGTCGTCGTTGATCTTGATGATGTCGTCCCGCTCGTACTTCACGTTGGGGCGGTTGTCATAGTACAGGGGGTCGTTGTAGGGAATGACCGTGTTGTAGTAGTCGTTGCCGCCGGTGAGCTGCAGTACGACTATAACCGGGTCTTTCTTGGTGGAAGTCATGCGTTCTGCTCCTTTCTTTGATGAGTGGCACCGAACTTCTGGGTACCGGAGGCGCCGGGGCCCGGAGTGGTTTCACCGGGCCCGGGGCGCGCAGCGGCCCGATGGGTTCCAGGTCTAGCCGAACTGGTACTCGGTGGTGGCGCCGATGAGGGCCATGGTCTCGCCAATTCGCTGACCGGCGGCTGCCTCGTCGGCCCAGTCCAGGTTCCCGCCGCTCTGGGCGTTCTCGACCAACTGGTCACGGGTCTCGCCGCTGAGGTTTACGAAGCCCATGTGCTCGGCGGCGGCATCGATGAGCTGGGCGGGGGTGGAGACACCCTCGGCCTTCATGTGCTCGATGATGCTCTTGACGCCGGGGAGGTCGGTGTTGGAGACCCGGTCGGCGACGAAGTTGACGCGGGCGAGGAGGGAACCGCTGTTAATCCACTCGGTGCCGGTCTGCCAGCCTTCCACGCTGGGGGGATCCAGGATGGACTGGCCCATGTAGGTGGGCTCTTTGCCAATCTGGAGGACGCCGGGGTCGGGATTCTGGAACAGGCCGACCATGCGGAGGGTTCCAGCGACGACTTCGGCAGGACTCTTAATCTTGGAGAAGCGGGCGTTCTTGAAGAACTCCGAGTTGAACATGAAGCGAAGCAGGGGCTTCATTTCATAGTTGTTCTCTTCGAAGACCTGGCACATCATGTCCAGCGCCTCTTCGTCTCGGGCCGGCTCGATGGTCCAAGCGGGAACCTGGACTTCGTCGGCGACGAAGAAGTTATAGAGGTGGCGACAGATGAACCGGGCGGTGGCGGGCTGGCTGACGACGATGTCGATGATGTCCTCGCCGTTGAAGTTGCCGACCTCACCGAGGAAGGTCTTCTCGCCTTCGTCGTGGTCCTCTTCCTTGTACTCGAACTTCCAGGGGTAGCGGCCGTAGGGCTGGCGGGGGAGCTTCGGGCTGATGGTCCAGCCGGTGAAGGCCCGGGAGCACTCGCGAACGTCTACCTCGGTGTAGTTGCTGACGCCCATGGAGAACAGCTCGAGGAGCTCGCGGCCCCAGTTCTCGTTGACGGCGTCGCGGTGGTTTTCGTTGTTGTCCAGCCAGAAGATCATGGCGGGGTTCTTGGACAGCTCGACGAGCAGTTCCTTGTAGTTGCCAAGACCGTGCTTGCGGAACATGTCGATCTGCTCCAGCAACTGGTCACAGTTGTCCACCTTAGAGTTTCCGGTGGCGAAAACGTGGTGCCAGAACAGCGCGATCTTCTCCTCCAGCGGGCGCTCGGTGCTGACCATCTGGTACATCCAGTTGGCCTGACCGGAGAAGGGAGTACCACCGGGGAGCAAGAAGCTGGGGTGATACCGGAGCATCAGCGCCATCTTGCCGCCTTCCACTTCTTCCGGCGGATCCAGAAATTCATCGACAGTGGCCTCGTACCCTTGAGCAACCCTTCGCTCCAATTCCTCACGAGACGCCCCGAAACCGACGCGGCGCATCAGGTGGGCCATCAGAGCCAGGTCATCCTTGTGCGACATCCGTTGCCTCCTTCTATTTATTTGCAATACCATTGGTGAGGGATTTTCGTCCCTCCGAGCCGTGATATACAGGGGAAATGATATTCCGGGCTAAAGAGGTTGTCAACAGTGTGAGCGTGATTTCACCATGTTGGATAGCTGCTAATAACCATTATAAGGTAGAAACGAAGCCGTCATCCGCGAGTTGGCCGGGCGAGTCCCGGCATACGAGTCCCGGGATAGTTGAGGCAGGAAACGGGAGATGATTACCGGGACACGGTCACACCCCTCGGCAGCATGGTATCCTGAGCCGGGCAAGCCGGGGAGCAAGACGTTGTCCAAGATTCGTCAGTCCGGCGGAGGAACACGATGAAAGCATCTTACCTGGGGGCAATGGGGTATTCGGACCGCCGGTTTTTCCCGGCGACGTGGCCGGTGCCACCGGCCTACCATGACCCGGAGACCTCGGTGCGGAGCTACGAGGAGGGGATGGACGAGTGCGAGTTCGCCCAGGAGATGGGGTTCGACTGGATCAGCTTCTCCGAGCACCACTACTCGGGGCGGATAGCGACGGGGAACCCAGCGGTGATGGCGGCGGCGGTGGCAGAGCGGTGCAAGAAGGTGAAGATCGCGATGCTGGGGCAGCTTCTTCCCTTGAACAACCCGGTCCGGTGCGCCGAGGAACTGGCGATGCTGGACAACATGACCAACGGGCGGGTCATCGGCGGTTTCCTGCGGGGCACTCCCAATGAAGACCAGACCTACGGAGTGAACCCGTCCGAGGGAAGGGGGCGGCTCTTCGAGGGAATGGACCTGATCCTGAAGGCCCTGACCGAGCCGCAGCCGTTTTCGTGGGAGGGACGCTATCACCAATACCGGACGGTGGCGGTGTGGCCCCGGCCGGTGCAGCAGCCCTTGCCCCCGGTGGTCGTGGCCACCCGAAGCGACGACGCTGTGAAGTACGCCGCGGACCACAGGCTGGGGCTGGGGATATCATTTATTCCGGTGGACCAGATGGGTCCCATAACCGACAGGTATTTCCAGTGGTGCGCCGACGCGGGATGGGAGCCGGAGCCGGACCAAGTGGTGTACCGGGGGAGCATCTACGTGGCGGAGACAGACCAAGAAGCCCACGACTGGGTGGAGCGGCAGCAGATTGGAACCCCGGTACCTGGCGGGATAGTGATGCGGCCCATGGTGACGAGGGCGGTCACCGCTTCCCGCAGCGGGGAGGAGTTCGACCTGCGGAGCGTCCTGGCGGGGAGCCCACAAGGGGACGTGGTGGGGGTAGCCAGGGGGCTGAATTTCGTGGGCAATCCGGATACGGTGGTCAAGCAAATCAGGGAGTTTCACGACCGATGCGGGGTGGGAGTGGTGGACCTTTTCATGCAGCAGGCCACGCTCAGTCACCGGGAAGTCATGCACGAGATTGATTTGTTCGGGCGGGAGGTCCTGCCGCAGCTCAGGGAGCTTTAGCTACTTCGGACAACGCCTCCCAACGGAGCTTTCCGGCGTACATTTCAGCATGACCCGAGGACGCGCGATGACTCTTCAACAGGGGCAAATCGAAGTGCAGGGAGTTTCCCTACGATGTTGGGAAGGAGGGCATGGGGAGTCCGTGGTTATACTAGACGGTCCTTCGTGGGACGTTGGGCCGCTGGCCGAGGCTTTGGCCAAGGATTACCGGGTGGCGCGGATTGACTTGTCCGGGTTGGGGCAACTGGCCGGTGAATTGCTTCCCAAGTCCGGCGGGGGCATGGCGCGGTTGCTGGGAGAAGCCATTGCCTTCATAGGCGTGGAAAGGTACACGCTGATTGCCACCTCTCTTTCCGCCACGGCAGCGATGTGGCACGCTCAGTTGGAGCCCGAGCAGGTAGAGGCACTAGCGTTGCTTTCGCCCATCGGCATCAGGCCCACCGGCGACCCATCTCAGGCTGCGCCGGAGGAATTAGTGGCGCATCCCGAAAGAGGCGGACCGATTCCTCCCGCCGTATCGGAGGAGTGGCAGCGGTTGATGCAGTCCATTCCCGCCGGGGTCCATGAAGCAGAGTTGGAGGGGAGGATGGGCGAGATTGGATGCGCCACGTTGGCGGTGTTCGGGCTGGAAGACCGGCTGGTTTCGCCAGAGGCGGCGCGGGTGTACCGGGAGCGCATTCCCAACTGCAATATATCCCTGGTGTACGATGCGGGACATGCGCTGCTGTGCGACCGGCCTGAAGCGGTGACCGGCGCGGTGGCGGATTTCGTGGAGAGGCGGGAGACGTTTATCGTGGGGCGGGAGTCGGGGGTGATAAACCCGTAGGGGTGGGCAGTGGTTTCTTCACTTGTTTGTTGGTCCGTTTTTGGGTTCAAAGAACAATATGGGGTTCAGCCGATGCGGAAAATAGGAGCAGCCGAAGCCAAGGTCCGGCTATCTGAGTTGCTAAGGGACGTCGAGCAAGGCGAGACAATCTCAATCACACGCCACGGGAAACCCATTGCCCGTCTAATACCGGCGCCAGAAGGGGATAGGGCGAGACGGGCGGAGGCGGTGGAGCGTTTCCTGCAACAAAGGGCCGCTTGGAAAGGAACAGGAATGTCGGTGGAAGAGATACTGGCCGCGCGGCATGAAGGCCACAAGAGGTGACGCTTCTGGTTGTGGACGCGTCGGTCGCCGCCGACTTGCTGTTGGAGGATGAGTTCGACTCTACGGCCGCCGTTGCGTTGGAAGGGACGAAACAGAACGGAGGGATCGTCCCGCCCCTCTGGCACTACGAGATACGCAACATCCTGCTGGTGGCGGAACGGCGTGGGCGTCTGCATGAGCGGGACATACAAAACCGCTTGGACTCCCTAGCGGAATTGCCGATTGATACCGACCAAGAAACACGCTTGGAGGAAACCCTAGCGTTGGCCAGAAAGCACCGTCTGTCCTTTTACGATGCGTTGTACCTGGAACTGGCCGTTCGCCTAGATTCACAACTAGCCACCCTGGATCAGGCGCTTTTCCGGGCAGCCCTCGCGGAGGGCTTAGAGGTGATTCGGCCAACACGTTAGAAAGTTGGAGCATCGGATTGCAACCAGAGGACCACTGGACGTTGACATCCGGTGGCCCTCTCAGTGCGATCAGCTTCCCAGAAATCCTGGGAAGGAGTTTGGAATTCTCAACTGCCTAGTCTCCGGCGACGGGGATGGGTTCCTCAAGCTGGCGGGGGAAGCTGCCCTCGAAGAGGCCCTTGCCCTCGCGGCGGTCCCACTGGGCGCTGGGTAGCTCGTAGTAGACCTCGATCTCGTTGTCGTCGGGGTCGAGCAGGTAGACGCCCAAGGACAGGCCGTGGTCGCCAATGCGCTGGATGCGGACGTTGTTCTCCTTGAGCCGGAGGTAAAGCTCCTGGAGGTCCTCGAAGCTTTCCATCTGCCAGGCCATGTGGGCCTGTCCGATCCGGGAGTGGTCGGGGCCTTCGGCGTCCATGCCGATGGCGCGGATGGCGAGCTCGTGAGACTTCTCGGTGTCGGCGGACATGAAAACAGTGCCGCTGGGGGTCCGTTCCATGATGGTCAGGCCCATGACCCGGATGTAGAAGTCGAGGGAGCGTTCCATGTCGCGGACGCGCATAACCAGGTGTCCCAGCCTCATTGGTGTGTAGCCCATGGTCGTTCCTCCTTCAATTTGCGTACCTCAATTATATCTGCCCCAACGGCGTCATTCGTCAAGGTCCAAGAATTCGCGGACTTTCTGCTTGAAGGGTTCCTTGTCGTAGTTGGTGTACAGGGCGAGGGCGTTGCGGACGGGGTTGCCTCCAAACATGCGCTCGTAGAGGACCTGACGGCCGCTGAAGGCGCTGCATGATGCATCCCAGGCCAGGTGGAAGAGCTTGGCACGGTCGCGGGCGTTGGTGGTGTCGGTGGCGAGGTACCGGTCGATCTCGGCGCCGATATCAGTGTCGAAATCTCCCTCGGCAGGGAGGGCCATGAGACTGCTGGTGCCGAGAAGCTGGATGATTTCGACCATGCGGGGGTAGATGGAGCGTCCGAAGAGGGTGCGTCCGGCGCGGATGGGGGGCAGTGCGGGGCTCATCACGCCGTAGCGGTTGGGCGCGGCGTCGGCCTCGGCGGCGCGGAGGCAAGCGCGCAGGGTGTCACGCTGGATGATAAGCTCGGCCACCTGCTCCTGGACGTGGGGGATGGTGCCGGAGCCGAGGGTGTCTACGATGAGGTCAGCCAGTCCCAGCATGAATTCGGCCTTGACCAGGCAGCGGGTGAGGACCTGGTGGCCGGTGTGGGCGTCGGAGTTGGTGCCCTGGGCGTAGCCGTTGCAGAGCTCCACGTTGCCCAGAAGGAAAACCCGTTCCCAGGGAACGAAGACATTGTCGAAGAAGACAACCGAGTCCATCTCCTCGAAGCGGGAACCGAGGGGGTGGTTGAAGGGGGAGCGGCCAAGGTCGAAGCTCTCGCGGCAGAGGAATTTCACTCCCGGCGTGTCGCAGGGGATGGAGAAGGAGAAGGACTGGCGGCTGTCGGTGTCGGCGAGGCGGTGGGACGCGACCGGATAGATGGCTATCTCGTCTGAGATGGGGCCGAGGGTGGCGAGGACCCGGCTGCCGCGGACAACGATCCCGGAGCCGGTTTCCTTGACGACGGTCAGCGCGACCTCGTCGGTGAGGGTGTCGGCGGGGTTGGATGTGCGGCGGCGCTGGAGGTTCACGAGGGCGTGGGTCAAAGCCACGTCGTTCTCCCGGAGGAACTCGTGGTAATTAACGACGTTTTTCTCGAACTCGGGGCGGTCCTGGGCGAAGTAGCCGGAGGCGCCAGCCCAGGAGGAGAAGATGACGTTGAGAAAGTCGGGGGAGCGGCCCATCATCCCGCAACTGGCCCAAGCCCACCTAGTCATCATGCTGCGGCGGAGTTCCAAGTCCTCCATGGTGCGGGGGATGAGGTAGGAGAGGCCGACAGCGTCGCCGGTAGAGGGGGAGGCGAAAGTCATCTCCTCGCGCATCACCGGGTCATGCTGCATATCGTAGAGGGCGGCGACGGACAGGACGCCGTTGCGCAGGCCGGGGTGGGTAGTGACGTCTTGCACCCGTTCCCCGTCGATCCAGACTTCGCGGGGGTGTTCCTGGAGGCCCTTGATGTATTCGGCTCCGGTTCTGGCAGGCATGGACGTTCACCTCCAACGGGGGATTTGTCAGTGACGATGCAACTCCAGTAGCATTGATCCCAACCTAAAAAACGGGGCCGAAGGCGAATCGGGATAAACCTGTGCCAAAAACGGCCTATCGCGGATTTTAAGTGGACCGCGAAGAATCTCTTGCCGATTGTCTCAAATGGCTTCGGTGAATGGTCGCTTGTCGACTACGGATCCCCTTACTTTTCTTCTGAGGAATTCACGGAGATCACGTTCCTGCTCCATCAATAGGACAAATTCACGGATTGTCGCCAGGACTATAACGGCTCGGGTCAAGGAGTCCTTACAAGTTTGGAGTGCTGCGGTGGTGTAATCACTGCAGGAAACAAATATTCCTCGGCTTTCCCCTCTATTGAAGACACGGACCAAGTGGGCCGAGACATCATTGACGCCTACAGCTTTTTTCAGCCATTTCATCTCCACAAGGTAAATTTCACCATCGAGTTCAACCGCTCCATCGATTTGTTCGATTACGCCTTGGCCCGGTTCGTCCACCCGTCGAAAGGCTTCACGAATAAGTACTCCATCCAGTGCGAAAAGACGATTGAGGACGCTTTCGAGTAATACCCCACGTCGGTGAGGGTTGTCCATACCAAAGAGGTCCCCAAGATCCTTCCGGATCTGTGCCAAAGTCTCCTGCTTCTGATGAAGTTGTTCCAGCTTGAGGCGCTCTGCATCCCGATGTTTCCGGACTTCGGCTTCCCGCTCAAGGTTTATTCTAGTAAAAGAGTCTTTAACATTGACGACTCTTTGTATTTCAGCCACCAATCCCTTGGCTTCTAATTGGTCGTTGGACCAACATGTGGAAAAATCTTCAAACTCAACCACCCGCTTAAGGACTTCCCTCCGCTCCCTCAAGCAACTATCTCCAGACGCGTTCAGCCGGGAAAGCACTTTGCGGACGATATCGAACTTGTTGAGGCTCTCTCGGTCCTTTCTCAATTGGGTAGCGATATCCTTCGTTACCCAATTCGGGATGCCGGCTCCAAGAAAGAACATGAGCACATCGTTCTTCGACCTGCAAAGTCTAGGGATGGTATCGACTAGAAGCTGAAACAGATCAGGCGGATATTGATACGGTATGTTAGACAGGCGAATATCCCTCCGAATTTTGGGAGTCAATTGTCTACCCCAAGGTGCATACGTTGTATTTTAACAAAAACCCGTCGCTAAAACGGCTTTCACCACCGGATATCATTGGACGGCGACCTGCTCAACTCGTTGCGAAAAGTTGTACCTGTTTAAGAACACCAGTCAAGCCGCTTATTACCATGTTCGTTGACACCTTACAGGCCCTCCCATACCATCCGGTAAAGGTAGATTGGAAGCGCGTCGCGGAGGTTTTTGTGAAGGCATCATATTTCGCCTGCATGGGCTACGCCAAGCGCCACGAGTTCCCTCCGAACTGGCCGGTTCCAGCCGCGCACCAGGACCCGGAGACCACCATGCGCAGCTACGACGAAGGGATGGCGGAGTGCGAGCTGGCCGAAGCGGTGGGATTCGACTGGATCAGCCTGTCAGAGCATCACTATTCGGGAAACCGGATGACGCCGAATCCGGCAGTGATGGCGGGGGCGGTGAGCCAACGATGCACGAGGGCCAAGATTGCGCTGCTGGGGCAGTTGCTTCCGATTATCAATCCGGTGCGGGCCGCAGAGGAAATCGGGATGCTGGACAACCTGACCGGCGGTCGGCTGGTGGTAGCGTTCATGCGGGGGGTAATCAGCGAGGACCAGGTATACGACCTGAATCCGGCGGAGGGCCGGGAGCGTCTGACGGAGGGGATGGACCTGGTCATCCGGGCGCTGACGGAGCCGCAGCCCTTCTCATGGGAGGGGAGACATTACCGTTACCGGACGGTTTCGGTGTGGCCCAAGCCGGTGCAGCAGCCGATACCTCCGGTAATCGTTGCGACGAGGAGCGAAGACGCTGTCCGGTACGCGGCCGAGCGCCGCCTGGGCATCGGGGTTTCCTACGACTCGGTGGAAGACACGGCGAGGGTGACGGACAAGTACGTTGAGTTGTGCCGGGAAGCAGGGTGGGAGCCGTCGTCAGAGCAGATTGTCTACCGGGGAGGGATCTGCCTAGGTGAGACGGACGAGGAAGCTCGGTCACTACTGGAAAGCCTGGAGGCTAGGGGAGTTCAACGGGGGCTGGCGGTGGGGGCCAACCTGACACGGGCGGTGCTGGCGGCCCGGGCGGGAGAGACCTTCGACAGCGGCCGAGTGTTTGGGGGCGACCCCAACGTCCGGGGTGGGCGAGGGCTGCGGGGCATGGTGGGATTCGTGGGAGGTCCAGAGACGGTGGCGAAGCAGTTGAAGGCGTTTCACGACCGGTGCGGGGTGGGAGTGGTTGACCTGGGTTTCCAGCAACCGGGGATTCCCCACGAACGGGTGATGAAAGAGATTGAGCTGTTCGGACGGGAGGTCCTGCCGCGGATGAGGGAGTGGTGACTGCCGCTAGAGGCAAGTGTTATCCAGGACGGAAAACCAAAGTCGGGTCAGTCCTTCAGCAGGGCGAGCTTTTCGTGGAATAGGGTGATGGAGCGTTCCTCGGGGACGCCGGTGAAGAAGCGGAGGCCCTGGACATATTCGAGGACTTCGCGGGGAAGCATGAAGAGGTCGTCGCGGGGGCCGGTGGCCTTGTAGAGGTTGTTGATCCAGTCTTCTTGGCCGACGAAGAGGGCGTCCTCAAGGACGACGCGATCCTGCCGCTCCATGTCTTTGGACATCATCCAGCGGGAGAAGACGAAGGGTAGGCCGGTCCAGGAGTTCCATTCCTCTCCAAGGTCGTAGCGGTGGGGGTAGCCTCGATTGCCGCGGCGGCGGCGGAGGGCAGGGTTGCCGGTTAGAAGGATGGCTTCGTGTTCATCCTGCTCGCTCACGAAGGCTTCAGGGCGAACCCCGTGCTTCTGCTCCAGCAGGACGCGGAGAAGGGACACGGAGGCGGAGTCGACGTTCCCCACAGCAATACGCAGGCTGCCCACGGACTGGATGGGTTCCCGGGAGTAGAGGAGGCTAAAGGCCGAGGAGGTCACGGAGGCGACGCAGAAGCCGTGGACGGGAGAAGCACGGTCCTCCATTTGGGGAATGTCCACCAGGGGAACGGGTCCGGCGTCGATTTCTCCGGCTTGCAAGGCCGCAGCGACGGCGTTGGGCTCAAGCCGGACAAACTCGATGCCGCGGCGCTCCATGTCGTAGTAGAACGCTTCGCATTCCAGGTTGGGTATCTGGGCTACCCTGGCGGGCATGTTTAAGGCGGCTCCTTGAACTGACGCTCCGGTTATGGTTGGGCTGCCGGACGGGCCGAAGGGGGAGGCTCATCGAAGGGTTGGTTGTTGGCGAGGGCTGCGTCGCGGCGTTTAAGCCACGCTTCCCATTCGGCGTCCCGCTCCTTGCGGCCTTCCTCTCGACCTTCTTCTCGCCCTTCCGCAAACCGCCTTGCTTTGTATCTTTCGGCGAATACCATTATTGCCTCCCGGTAGGCTAGGATGGCCACCGCAAGCGCGATGGCCGGTCCTACCCATTGAATTACGGCAGCGGCTGTTTCCAGTGGGGAGTCGGAGCCGCGATACCAGACCTCGTACCAGACAGCTACGGGCATGAAGGCCGTAACCAACAGGACGGAGGCTACCAGGTAGGAGGTCTCGTGATCTCTGAACAACGTGTGGTCAGTATAGTTGGACGGCGGGACCATTGTACAGCGAACCCAGAAGGCGCCGTCCCGGTACAACCAAGAAGGCCCCCGATTACTCGGAGGCCTCCCAAGAGGTCTAATCCGTTGGTGGCTTACAGCCGGGGGCCCATGAAGGTGGCCGGCTGCTTGCGGTAGACCTGGATGCGGTTGCGGGGACCCTCGCAGACGTAGACGGTGTTGGTGTCGTCCACTACTACACCGCTGGGAGCCCAGAAGTCCTTCTCCCGTTCGAGTCCCTGGGCCCGCTCACGCTCGCCCCACATTTCAGGGTTGGCGTCGAGCTTGTCCTTCCCCCACTTGGAGACACCGGCGTCGCCGGTCTTGGCGGCGGCGAAGTTGCCATCCGGGTCAAAGACTACCAGACGGTTGTTGAGCCAGTCGGCGACGTAGATGATCCCGTCCTGGTCCACAGCCACGTCGGTGGGACGGTTAAGCTGTCCGTCTCCATCTCCCGAGGAGCCGAACTTCATCAGGAAGCAGCCTTCGGAATCGAATTTCTGGATGCGGTCGTTACGCCAGTCGGCGACGAAGATGTTGCCCTGGTTGTCGATGTCGATGCCCCAAGGCATGTTCAACTCGCCGTCGCCGTCACCGAAGCTGCCGAACTGGGACAGGTACTGGCCGTCACGGGTGAATTTCTGCACCCGGTGGTTGTGGCTGTCCACGACATAGGCATTGTCGTCCGCGTCGAAAGCGATGCCGGAGGGATGGCTGAGTTCGCCATCGCCGCTGCCGGTCCTCTCCTCCCACTTGCCAAGGTACTCGCCATCGCGGGAGAAGATGGAGATGCGGTTGAGCCACTCGTCGGCGATGAAGACGTCACCGTTGCCGGCGATGGCCACACAGGTGGGCCAGACAAGGGAACCGTCTTCGAAGTTGTACTCGTGGGGTCCCTGCTGGGGGACGCCGCGAGCGAAGGCGTTGACGTATTCCTCATCGGTGGTGCATACGGTGATGCGGGTGCCCTCGGGGCGGTACTCGGAGGAGCGGCAGACGACGTAGATCAGGTCATCTTCGCCCCGGGCCAAGTGGATCGGGTATGTAAAGCCCGGTCCAAACTGCTCACCGCGGCCGATGGTGTGGCTGTACTGGAGCTGTACGTGGGATATTCGTGCTGGAGTGGTGACCATACATTCACCTCATTATTGGTCGGGGCGGCGCCGCTCTCGTGCGGGTTGCCTGGCGATTGCCGCCCTCGTTCGTCCAGATATTGCCTAGATGAAATCCATCTGCTCGAAGGAGCCGTTGACGATGGGCTGGGCATCCAGACCCATCCACTTCTCCAGGAGCGCGGAGTAGAGGCCGCGGAAGTCGTTGTTGAAGTGGAGGTCGCCTTCCAACAGCTTGTTCTCCTCCAGGGAGGGGTACTCGCCGTAGAGACCGCCCTTGACCGCGTCGCCGACGACGAAGGCGATGCCGCCGGAGCCGTGGTCGGTGCCGGAGCCGTTGTCATGGACGCGGCGACCGAACTCGGTGAAGACCAGCAGGACGACGTTGTCGGAAGCATTGTGTTCCTTGAGGTCGTCGTAGAAGTCGGCGATGGCGTTGGAGGTCTCGTTCCACAGCCGGGTATGGTTCATGAGCTCGCCGGCGTGGGTGTCGAAGCTGTTGTAAGGGGCGGTGGTGTACAGGACCCGGGTACCGAAGTTAGCCAGGTGCACCTGGGCGATGTTCTTCATGTACTGGCCAACCACATCGCCGCCGTACTCCACGCTGGAGGAGTACATGGCGGGGGCGGTGCTAAGAATGTCAGCGCCTTCGAGAGCGTCCAAGCCGGTCTGGGCGAAGTAGTCCAGCACCGGACCCTGGCCGATCATGGGCGAGTAGACTCGGGAGAAGACGTCGAGGGCCTTGGCCCGCTGCTCTTCGACCTCGATTCCGGTCAGCACGCCGTAGGTCTCCAGGTTGCCAACGGAGGCGACGGGGACACCGGGGGCCACCAGGGAGCGGGGAAGGCCGCGCCCGAAGTTGACGGCGGTGAGCACGTTTTCCTTGTTGGGGTCGATGTCCTTGACAGCGCGGCCCAGCCAGCCTTCATCGCCGACCTTTTCCGGCTCGCAGGTGTGCCAGATGTCCATGGAGCGGAAATGGGAGCGGCTGGGAGTGGGGTAGCCCACGCCCTGGATGATGGCGACCTTGCCGTCATCGTACAGCCGCTTCACCGGACCCATGGCGGGGTTGAAGCCGATGTTGTCGTTGATGGGCAGGACCTGGTCGACGGGGATCCTGACGTTGGGCCGGTTGTCCAAGTAAAGGGGGTCGCCGTAGGGGACGATGGTGTTCAGGGCATCGTTGCCCCCGGACAACTGGAGGACCACCAGCACCGGGTCTTTCTTGGTGGAAGTCATTTCTTTCCTCCTTTGAAGGTCAGGGTTGCCGCCTCTGCGAACCAGCCAAAAGGTTCCGCAGGGCGGCTTGGTCTAAGTCTAGGCGAAGAGATATTCGGTGGTGGCAACGATGGACTGGAGCATTTGCCCGACCCGCTGACCGAAGTCATCGGAACCGGTGCGGAGCTCGCCTTCGCTCTGGGCCAATTGGACCAACTCGTTGCGGGTCACTTCGGCCAGTTGGTAGGCTCCCAGCTGTTCCAGGCAGCCGTCCACCAACTGCTCGGGGGAGATGACGTCGCCCTGGGCAGCCAAGCGGTTGATGATGGACTGGACGCCGGGGAGGCTGGTGTTGCCCACGGCGTCGGCGGTGAAGTTGATCCGCTCTACCAGGGTGCCGCTGTCGATCCACTCGCGGCCGGTGTGCCAGCCCTCAACCGTCGGGGGGTTGAGGAGGTCCTGGCCCATGTAGCGGATGTTGAGGGCCATGGCGTTCATGCCGGGCTTGGGTGTGTCGAAGTCGCCCACGAGCCGCATGGTGCCGACCACGGTCTCGGTGGGGCTCTTCACCTTCGTGAAGCGGGCATTCTTGAAGAAGTCGGAGGTGAACAGCACCCGCAGCATGGAGCGGATGTCGTAGTTGGTGCGGAAGTACTCGTCCTCGAGCATCTTGATGGCTTCGGGGTCCCGGGGCGGCGTGTTCTGCCAGGCCGGCACCTGAGGCTCGTCGGCCACGAAGAAGTTGTAGAGGTGGCGGGCGACGAACCGGGCCGTGCCGGGCTGCCGGGCGATGATGCGTACCACATCCTCGCCGTTGAAGTTACCGGTCTCGCCCAGGAAGGTCTTCTCGCCGTAGTCGTGGTCCGAGGGGTCGTAGATGAAGGCGGCCTCGTACTTGCCGTAGGGGTAGCGAGGGACGGAGTTGGTCACGGTCCAGCCGGTGAAGGCACGGGCGCACTCCTTAACGTCGTCCTCGGAGTAGTTGGCCTGTCCGTCCATGCCGACGCCCATGGAGAAGAGCTCGAGAAGCTCGCGGCCCCAGTTCTCGTTGATGGCGTCCTTGTGGCTCATGCAGTTGTCCAGATAGAACACCATGGCGGGGTCGGTGGAGAGGCCCATGAGCAGCTCCTCGAAGTTGCCCATGCCCATCGTCCGGAACATATCGAACTCGATCTGCTGCTGCTTGGGATACTCGCACTTGGCGTGGCCGGTGCAGAAGATCTGGTGCCAGAAGAGGGCGATCTTTTCCTCCAGCGGCCGCTTGGTGTTGATCATGCGGAAGGTCCACTCCTCCTGCTGACCTTCCAGACCGGCCTGAGAAACCCACTGCGGCTGGTAGCGCATGAGGATGTCACGCTCGATGGCGGGCTGGCTCTCAGGATTGAGGAGCTCTTCCACGGTGGCCTCGTAGCCCTCGGCGGCACGGGCCTCGAGTTCCTCATACGTCGCGCCAAACCCGGCACGGCGCATCAGGTGGGCCATTAATGCGATGTCCTTGTCTGCCATTCCTTTCCTCCTTAAATTTCGGGTTCCTGGGGTTGCTGGCAACTCCCTTGCCGTTACGGTTTCCTACCACGCCTCCTTTATGTTGAGGTGATAGCCGCCCTGGATTCGGGGATTCCGAGCCGATAACAGGGCGTTCGCCTCCTCACATAAAGGCGACGACACCATGATATTCCCGGCAATAATTGGCGTCAAGATTGCGCCAAGTTTCACTTGGAGGGGTTTGAGAACCGGCCGGGGAGCGGCTATTGGCGGTCCCTCGGTTTGTTAACGGAAGGACCCACCGGGTTTGCGCGGCCAAAGCTGCCCGCATAAGATAGATGAAGGCAGGTCCATCATTCTGGTCGAGGAAGTTACGGCGATGCAAGGCACCCCGGGCACCTGGTCGGGAAGCGACGATACCATCGGTTTGAGCATGGTGTTTTTCCAGATGTCTCCCAAGTTTCGAGAGGAAGTGGTGAAACGGGCTTTGACGTGGCGAGACCGGGTCTCCGCTGAGGCTCGGGATGCCCTGACCCGGCCTATCGGCAAGCATGTGGTGGTTGACGGGTTCCGCAACGCAGGGCTGGCTCCCCCTGCGATGGTGTCGGGCAAGGTGGCGGAAAAGGCAGGTGTTGCCGATGATCTTGCGGGCGGCGTGCTATGGGTATGGTATGAGTCCCAGGAAGAGTTGCGGGAAACTGCAGCTTCGCACCTGGAAAGCTGCGAAGTATCCGTCGTGGAGCCCGATTTTTCCGGCGGCGAGATAGGTGTCGGCCTGAACGACCATCCGTTGATGGAAGCGGCGGCGGCGTTCGCAGCAGACCACCCGGAGACCGACGAGGATGCGGCGATACTGGTGATGGAGCTGATGACAGGAACGTTCCTGCTGGACGCCGATGAGCAGGGAGAACCGGGAGTCGGGCAATTGGCTTCGCTGCTGGAGGATACGCTGGACGCGCTGAGGCGGCTGCCGGCGGGCGCGGCGGCTTGGGAAGAGATAATCCCGGGCTTCTCCGAGGGTGTCGCCGGGATAATCGAGGGCAAAAAGTCGGAGCGGGAGTTGGCTGTCTCCGTGGACAACCTCTTCGCGGAGATCTGCGAGGAGTACGGGGGACTGACAGAGTTCTTCCAGTGGAACACGGAGCGGTGGTTCGTTGCCAACCTGCTGAATGGGGTTGACCTGAGGGAAGCACATGGCCTGGCAGCGAAGCTAAAGGAACTGCTGTCGGAATACGGGCCCATCCACGAGCGGGCGGCGGTGGCTTCGGAGGAGATGGAGAGGGCGAAGAGGCGGATGGACCTGATGCCGGCCATCAGTTCTGCAGGGAAGTCGCTGGACGATCTTATGGTTGCGGACGACGGCTCCGAGGGAGGACCGGTCCGGCAGAGGACGGCGGCGGGGAAGGGGACCAACCTCGGCCTGGACGGGACGGGGGAACACGATAATGCCCTCAACGATCCCCTCAACCAGAACCACTCCGCAACAAATACGGGAGCGGCGAGGGAAGAGGCGTTTCGGGAGGTGCCGCCGTGCCAGATTGAGGACTACCTGCTGATGCGGCTGGAGATACAGGAACTGGACAAGGAAAACGACGACCTGGAGCGGCAGGTCGAGACGTTAAAGGAGCAGCTGTATGAGACCCGCAGTGTGGGAGAGGGTTTGCGTCTGGCCCTTGCCTACAAGGAGGACGGCTCCGTCGAGGAGGTGGAGTTCCCCATCCTGGAGGACGTGAAGGCGGCGGTTGAACTGGCGACAGAGAGGTTCCGGGACCGCCTCTTCTTCCAGTGCAATTCCGAGTCCACCATTGAGGACAATCCGTTCAAGTGGCCGGAGCAGGTCTGGAAGGCCCTGGAATGGCTAGCGACCAGCTACTACGACTCGCGTATCGGCCTGGCGACGAATCCTGACCTGGACGTATCGTGCCGGGAGGCCAGCGGGATGTGGTACAAGACGAGCCAGCATGACAACACGATGGCCCTGTACCGCAATGCCTACACGACGCGGGTGAATGGGCGCATCATCTGGCTGGGGGAGCACATCGGCAAGGGAACCGGGTTCGACCCGAGGCGGACGATACGAATCGGGTTTGACTGGGACCGTACTCTGCAGAAGGTCATCATCGGATACATCGGGCGGCACCAGACGACGGCGGCCTCGTGAAGGCCCGGGGAGGGCTCAGCGGCGGGGGGCGGCAAGGTTGCCCACGGCCTTGACGCGGACGCGGGTGACGTTGCTGGGTAGATAGGTGAGGGGAACTTCCTCGACATCCACCACTTCAATGGTCGAGGGATCAGCTCCGGCTGCGGCAGCCCGGTCGACAGCGGCGGCGGAGCAGTCGGCGATGGCTTCAGCCCGATTGCCAGCCTCCAACGAGTAGACCCGCTCCACCTGCCCGCCAACCTGGGCTATGGCGGCGCCGATGGCGTTGGCGACTCCGGCGTTGCCGGGGCGCAGGACACGGGATGCTCCGGCGAGGGTGTCTCCCAACAGGATGGTGCCGCCGCCAACCAAGACGACGGGTACGGCGTCCTGGCTGAGCTTGACGCTGTCGATGGCGGTCTCGACGCGCTCCTGAATTTCGGCCATGCCCCGCGCTACCAAGGGATGGGAGAGTTCCGCGACGAGGCGGGGGTCGCCCAGTTCGGCGCGTCGGGCGGCGACGGCCAGGTCGGTGGCGGTGAGGGTCCGGCCGCCGAATACGAGGGATTCATCGGTCAAGCGGTAGCCGACGCTCTCGGGGCCGATGCGCCAGGGGTCGGATTGGACGACGGTGCCGCCGCCGAGGGCGATGGAGACCATGTCGGGAATGCGGAAGTTGGTGCGGACTCCGGCAAGGCTGACGGCGACGGAGGACTCGCGAGGGAAGCCCTTGACCAGCGCTCCGACATCGGTGGAAGTGCCGCCCACGTCAACAACGATGCCGTCGGTAATGCCGGACAGGTAGGCGGCGCCCCGCATGGAGTTGGTGGGGCCGGAGGAGATGGTGAGGACGGGGAAGCGGGCAGCGAACTCCGCGTCCATGAGAGTGCCGTCGTTCTGGCTCATGAACAAGGGAACGTTGATTCCCAATTCAGTGAGGGCTGCTTCGATGCCTTGAACTGTCCGAAGTGCCACCTCTCCGAGACAGGCGTTGAGGACAGCGGCGTTTTCACGTTCCAGCAGCCCCATCCGGCCGTTTTCGTGGGACAAGCAGACCCGGAGGTCGGGGGCTATCTCTTTAAGGAGGGCGGCGGCCTCGGTCTCGTGGGAGGGGTCCACCGGGGAGAAGACGCCGCATACAGCGACGGCGCGGATGCCTTCCTTCTGTATTTCGCGGGCGGCCTGGCGGAGAGCATCGCGGTCGAGAGGGGATATCTCGCGTCCGTCGAACTCGTGGCCGCCTCCGACCATGCAGGTGACGCCGCCGATAGCATCCCTGAGATCGTGGGGCCAGTCGACGAGGGGCGGGAGAAGCTGGGTGGCGGGGAGGGAGAGGCGGATGACGGCGGTGGGGGATAGATGGCGGCGCTCGAGGAGGGCGTTGGTGAAGTGGGTGGTGCCGACCATGACGGCGTCGACGCTCCCGTGGGCGGGATGCTGGCGGAGAAGCTCGGTGACGGCGTTGACGATGCCGGCGGTGACATCGGCGGTGGTGGGCAGCTTGGCGGCTCCGACGAGGCGGGAGCCGTCCATGAGGACGGCGTCGGTGTTGGTGCCGCCTACGTCTACGCCGATGAACATGGGGAAAGGACTAGACCTGCAAGGGCCGGTAATCGGTGTCGTACCCGAAGTGGCGGGGGCTGGAAGCGGCCAATCCCTCGGGGGTAGTCCAGAGAGCGGGAGCGGGGAAGCCGAGGATGGTGACGCGGAGGCCGTAGCGCATCAGCTCGGTGGTGACGGGTTCGCCGGTGTCGGAGGCGACGGCGCAGATGAGGTCGGGGACGGTGCAGACAATCTCCCCGTCGAGGCGGGCGATGAGGTTCTCGTTCTGGAAGTCGATGACCATGTGGCTGCCGCTGAAGGCGTCGAGGCCGTCGATGGCGACGGAGCCCCGGGCGAATCCGGCGGTGGTGCGACGGTCGAGGTCGACGACCTTGCCGGTGAAGAGGATGTGTCCGGGGCAGGTGGACAGGATGGCGTCGAGGGGGTCCGATCCGGAGTCGCGGGCGTGCTGGACGGCATCACCGAGGTCGCGGGCGAGGGAGAGGGTGTGGGGAACGGCGGTGCGGCGGACCTGCTCGGCGGTCATGGGGGCGACGGCGTAGCAAGCAACGCAGCCCATCTGGATGGTGACGGCGCGGGCGATACGCTCGGCCCACTCGGGGGTGACGGTCTCGCGGACGATGATGGAGTTGCCCTTCTCGTCGGCGATGGCCATGGGGCAGCAGGGGACGCCGTAGACGAAGAAGGTCTTCATCTGGAACTCGGGGAAGGCGCGGCCCATGCCGTCGGCGTCGACGACGGGCAGTCCGGCGATGGCGGCCGGGATGAGGGGTTCGACGGAGTTGCTACCGCCGATCTCGTTGGAGATGAGGGCGGTGGCCTTGGCCCCGGTGTAGTCCTCGATGGCGCGGAGGGCGTAGTAGGACTGGAGGTCGCGGACCTTCTCGATGCCGACGGTGGGGGCGCCGATGCCGCCGACGCAGATGACGCGGGCGTCGTCGGGGAGTTCTTCGGGGGAGAGGACGGTGACGGGACCGTGTTTCTCGATGGCCTGGCGGGCGCGGAGCTGACCGATGTAGGGGTTCCCGCCGCCGCCGGTACCGAGGATTCCGGCTCCGGTGGCGATGGACTCAAGGACGCCTGTTGTAGCTTGCCACAAACCTGTTGGTTCCATTCCTGCCGGAAAAGGGGTGGGAGGGGACACGCGGCAGTTTATGTAAGGGAAGATGGGGTGTCAACGGGCGTGAAGAGCGTGGGGAGGAAAAATATCTGTCCTATTTTGTCCCATTCTGTCCCATTTGCCCCAGCGGCGGGGTTGGATTCAGGATTTCGGGTCCTGTTGATTGGGAAACCTGTATATATCGTAGGAAGGCGGCACCAGGCTTGGCAAGGGGCAAACTGTCAGGAATTGTGAGGGAGTTCGCGGGCGGAAGTATCGGTGGTGGCTGTCAAGGTTTGGGGTGGGGTTTGGGACCGTGGACAGAAGGGGTTGGTTGCGAGGAGGGGGCCCTGGCGCCAGGATGCGGCACCAACATGTTGGTGCAACCCCAAGGGGGACACGGGGTTGTAGGGAAGGATTTGCCGGGGTCTGGATTCCCTCCGACCCAGGGACGGCGGAGTTAGGGCAAGCGATGGGAAACCGCATGGCTGGTCAAAGGAGTCTGGCGGCGGGGCGGTGTTATATTCAGGGCGATGCAGAAGCGCCGGGCGGGGCAGGGGAGAGAAGCATGACCGGAAACGTCGAGTGTCCCAACTGCGGGCAGTCCAATGCGGCTGACGGCCGCTTCTGTACCGGGTGCGGGTCAGAGTTGCCCCGGCCTTCCGGGGGAGAGCCGGACGCCGGTCTCAATCCCGCACCCGAAGAACAAATGGGGGAGTTCAGGCAGGAGCTGGCGTCGGTGCGGGAGGAGATGGCGGAGGCGGGACGGCTGATGGGGCGGCTGCAACAGCGGTTGTCCAGGCTGGAGCAAATGACGGCCGGTGACGCGGAACAACCGGGGGCCGGACCGGAGCCGCAAACGCAAGCGCAAGCATCCACTCCCGAACCGGCGATCACGGAAGCCGCAGCCCATCGGTCCCCATCACCGGAGCCGGCTCCGATGCCGGTTTCGGGGGGAGCAGGAGAAGAAGCAGCCGGAGACACCGAGGCGGGCCGGGCACAGTCTGCAACGGCTGCGACCGTCGCGCCTTCCGGGCCGGGGCCCGGTATTCGCCTCCCGGCCATTGAGTGGGAGCAGGTACTGGGGCGGAACTGGCTGGCAATCATCGGGGGGATTGCCCTGGTGGTGGGGGTGGGATTTTTCCTGAAGCTGGCCTTCGACAACAACTGGATCGGTGATACGGGCCGGGTGCTGCTGGGCATCGGGCTGGGAGTGATACTGCTGGGGCTGGGGGAGTTGTCGCAACGAAGGGTCCCGCTGTGGGCGCAGCCGGTGACGGCCAGCGGGGCGATAGTCCTCTACCTATCCATATACGCGGCTTACGGGTTGTATGGGCTGATCCTGGCCGAAGGGGCATTCTTCGGGGTCGCGGCGGTGGTCGTGGCGGCGGGCCTGCTGTCCCTGCGCTACGGCTCCATAGTGATCGCGGTGCTGGGGATCATCGGGGCGTTCCTGGCGCCGGTGCTGCTGGGACGGGACCTGCCGGACATCCGGCTGGTGCTGGTGTATATCCTGCTGGTGGACCTGGGGATCCTGGGGGTGGCGACCTTCCGCAACTGGCAGTGGTTCACATTGCTGGGGTGGGCGGGTTCCTACGGGCTGTTCGGGTACTGGATGGTGGAGTTCCCGGAGTTCGGTCCGGTGATGGTGCAGGTGGCGCTGACCGGGGTGTTCCTGGTGTTCGCCGGGGCGACGACGCTTTTCCACCTGCTGTGGCGGCGGCTGCCCGGGCCGCTGGACCTGGGGCTGCTGGGGGTGAACGCCGGAGCGTATTTCGGGCTGTCGATGTTCGTGCTGGCGGAGTACCCCGACTGGCAAGGGATTGTGGCGTTCGGGCTGGCGGCGCTCTACGGGCTGATAACTTTCGCCGCGGTGAAACGGCTGGGCGGAACCTCGGAGTTGGTGGTGACGGCGGCGGTGGCGGCGATGGTCTTTTTCGCGGTGGCGATTCCGCTGCAGTTCACCGGGGTGTGGATTACGGTGTCGTGGGCGGCGCAGGGGGCGGCCCTGGTGTGGGCCGGGTTCCGGCTGGAGCGGTGGTACACCCGGGTCTTCGGACTGGGGACGCTGGCGCTGTCAGCGGCGCACCTGCTGCTGACGCAGGTGGAGATAGACCTGGAGGGTTTCGTTCCGGTGGTCAACGAACGGGTCGCGATTTTCCTGGTTGTGATCGCGGGCGGCTACGCGGCCGGCGTCCTGTACCGGCATTTCCGCGACTCGTGGCAGGAGTGGGAGAAGGGGACCCCAGAGGGGCTGTTCATCGCGGCCAACGGGCTGACGCTGTTGCTGCTGGGGTTGGAGATAGTCCAGTACATCGAGACGCTGGAGCGTCCGATCCTGGGCATATACAGCGGTCCGCGCCTGCTGGCGGACTCACTGCTGAGCGCTCAACTGCTGGCCACGACGGCGATGGTTACCGTCTACGGCTTTGTCCTAGCCGGACTGGGGCTGGTGTTCCGGCTCCGGTTGGCGCGATGGGGAGGCCTGATGCTGATGGCGGCGGCGGGGTTGAAGCTGATGCTGGTGGATACCTTTGCGGTGACGCTGGACCAGTTCGATTTTACGCCAGTCCTGAACATGCGCTTCCTGGCGGCGATGCTGGCGGCGGCGGCACCGGCGGCGATGGCCGCGTGGTGGAGGACACGGGAAGCTATGACGGAATGGGACCATGCTGTTCCCCGATGGCTGGTGGTGGGGGTGAACGTCCTGGCGGTGTGGGCGGTCAGCGCGGAGGTTGTCCATTTCTTCGGGGGACTGGAGGCGCGAACGGGAGACGACTACGCGAGCGCAATGAACCTTTCCCTGACGGTGTTCTGGGCGGTCTACGCGATTGGAGTGATTGGGGCCGGGATTGTCCTGCGCTCGGCGGTGGTGCGGCTGTCGGGGATGGCTTTGCTGGCGGTACCGGTGGCAAAGCTGTTCGTCTTTGATGTTTTCCTGCTGGAACGGGGATACCGGGTGGCGGCGTTCGTGACGCTGGGAGTTCTGCTGCTGGGGACGGGGCTGGTGTACCAGCGGTACAACGCGGCGATCCGGGGGTTTTTGTTCGGCGAGGGAGGGGAGGTCCGGGGGCTGTTTCCGGTGGGGAGGGGGAGGAGTTCCTGACAGGCGACGAGGATTTTGCGCTCCGGTAGAACTTTTGCCGATAAGAACGTTGGGACGATGGGGTACGTTGGGGGATTCATCCCCCAAACCCCCGGATATGATGGGGCACCGAAAAGGCCCCGGGCAGACTGCCCGGGGCCTTTTGCCAGTATCCGGCCTTGAGGTGGAGGTGGGTTACTTGAAGTGGGGGATGACGTCCTCGGTTAGGCACTTGAGGGTGTCCATGACCACTTCGCGGGGGACGGAGGAGGTCCAGTTGCACTCGAACATGATCTCGTCGGTGGTGAAGGCCTCCTTGAACATATGGATCTTCTCGACGACTTCGGCCGGGGTGCCGAAGAGGTTGACTTCCTCGGTGGCGTCGGGGCCGGCGCTGCCGGCGTCGGTGGAGCCTATGGCGACGCGGCCGGCGTAGTAGATACGGGCCAAGTCCATGAGGTTTTCGACGCGGCGGTCGGCCTTTTCCTGGGTGTCGGCCACCAAGGTGGGCACCCGGACGACGGTGGTGGGATCGCCCTCATGTCCGGCTTCCTTCCACGCGTTGCGGTAGGCCTGGACGTCCTGGCGGAGGATGGCGGAACCGCGCAGGTTGTGGGGGGAGCTGCCAGCGCCGATGGCGATGCGGTAGCCGTGCTCGCCCATGGGCACGAAGCTCTCCTGGCTGTCGACGGGGAGCAGCATGGGGAGAGGTTGCTGCACGGGCTTGGGGATGCCCATGTAGCCCTCGTAGAAGGCCGGGTAGTTGAAATACTTGCCCTCGAAGCCGGAGAACTTTTCTTCGTTCCAGAGCTGCTTGAGGAGCTCGAGGTATTCAAAGAAGTACTCGCGGCGCTCGTCGGAACCGCGGGTGCGGGCACCGGCACCGTAGATGAAGCGTCCCTCGCTGACCTGGTCAACGATGGCGACCTGCTCGGCGACCTGGAAGGGGTCCTCGGGCGCCAGATTGTCGAAGGCGTAGCGCTCGTGGGGCAGCGCCCGGGGGGATGGGGTCTCGCCGGGGAGCCGCAGGGTCGGGCGGTGGATGGACGTGCCGATCCTGATGTTCTCGGTGCGCTCGGCGATGATGCCGGAGAGCATGATGGACTGGGGGTCCATGCTGCCCTGGGTGGAGAAGTGACCGCCGCCGAACCAGACGTAGTCCCAACCGTTGTTCTCGATGTGATCGATTTCCTTGAAGTTCTGCTTGTAGGCTGCGGCCTCAAGCAGCTTGCCACCCTGGTATTCGGGGTCCCAGGGAACCTTGCCGCCCTCGTAGACGGCATTCCAAGTGGTGAACAATCCGAAATCCATGTTTGCTCCTCCTTGATTATTGATTATTCGTTCAGGCCAGAGCCGTTGGTTGTCCCAATGCTAGCACCGGGGATGGGGCGGGTCAACGGCCGGGGTGGTGGGCGTACCAGGACAAGCGCGCCGGAGGCCAAGCCACTGGATGACCGCCGCGTCCGATCTATCCCGCCCACCCGTTACGTTCCGTCATTCCGCTTTGTCCTCCGACTGGAATTGGCGTCGCAGGTCAATCAATCCAACGATTCCCAAGTGAATCCAAATGAGTCCGGCCAGCCCCACCATAAGCTTGGCCAACCCGCTTGAACCGTCGCTCAGGCTGCCCCAACTCATGCAGAACCAATCGCAACTGTCCCGGATGGATGACGAGAAGAGCGCCATTGAAAATACCCCGGCGAGGGACGGAAGAGACCAGAGCGCGAACGCCGGAATGGCACCCGAGCCCGAGCGGCGCCGCAGCAACCACATCCCGAAGGCGGCCGGCAACGAACCCAGCCAGAACTTCACCGCTGGCTCTACCTGGTAGTCGTAGAAGCGGCCGTGGCCAAATGCGCCGCCATCCCAAGAGGACGCGAAAGCGGTGGTCACCAGTAACCACAGGGCGGGCGCCAGCGCGGATATGGACAGGACCGCAATGGCGGGCCGGACAGCGGGCCGGACAATGGCAATGGCGGGCCGGACGATTCGCCAGCGAAGGCCGAAGCCGATCATGAGTCCGGTGAACACTCCAGCGATTGCCAGGGCGATTAGCCCCAGCACATGGAGGAATCGGTCCGCGTCGCTGACGTGGAACCAGTCCCGGGTATAGTTCAGGGCCACTATGACGAACACGGCGGACACCGCCACGGCCGCGACAACCGTTGCGCAGAGACGGGGCACCAGAGGAACCGACGTCCTGCTCCAGCCGATCAACGCTCCCAGCGCGGCCCAAGTCCCCATGACAAGGGCAGTGTCCCGCAGCGAGATTAAGAGCATAGTCGCCGCCGGGATGGTCAGGCCCATGATAGCGGCCAGCACTATGGCGACCGGCACGACGTCACCGACGGTCAGGTTCCCCTGGGAAGCCGGGAATCGGGCGCGTAATTGCTCAAACATTGGGTTGGCCCTCGTATCGGTCCTCCCTCAGGAACTACTTCAAACCCGCCAACCCAGGGCCGACGCTGTTATACCGGGCCTGGCCTGGGCAGCTCGTGTGCGCCCGGTTTCAGCCGAAGGATCGCTATCACCGGGAAGGACTATAGCATTCTCCACCCTGCCAACATCCATAACAACCGGACCTTGTCCGGCTGGAACATGGAACAACATTTGCACTCGCCTCGGCGGCGGTTGTTTACCGGGAGTTGGGGATGGTATAATAGGTTTGGCGCATTATACCCAATGGATAAACGGATTTAATCTCCACTAGATGCAATTGAATCCGGGAGTTGACCAGCACGCTGACGGTAACGGCTTTCCAGATTAGTCCGGTGTTGCACCGGAACGGGCCGGGGGAGGCATAGCCGCCCCATGACCGTTGTCGACGACATCAAGAGCCGCCTGGATATCCTGGACGTGGTTTCCAGCAAGGTGGCGCTGCAACGCTCCGGGCAGTCGTACAAGGCCAACTGCCCCTTCCACCAGGAACACACTCCGTCGTTTCACGTGTTTCCCGACCGGCAGACGTGGCGGTGCTTCGGCGCCTGCGCGGCCGGCGGGGATGTTTTCACCTTTGTGATGAAGGCGGAGAACCTGGAGTTCGGGGAGGCGCTGCGTCAACTGGCGCAGCAGACCGGGGTGACGCTGCCCAGTGCGGAGCGGCGCAGCGAAGTCCAGAGCGCTTTCGATCTGAACGAGACGGCGAAGACTTACTTCCAGCAGAGGCTGGCTTCTTCCCAGGGAGCGGAAGCGCGGGCCTACCTGGAAGGCCGGGGGTTGAACCGGGAAACGATTGCCCATTTTGAACTGGGCCTGAGCCCGAATGACGGCGAGTCGCTCAGGGCTCACCTGGAGGGGCGGGGTTATTCCCCGGAGCAACTGGCGGAGGCCGGGCTGGTCTCCAGAGGCAATAACGGCAGCTACCGGGATATGTTCCGGCGGCGGCTGATGATTCCGATAAGGAACGGGCAGGGAGAACTGGCCGGGTTCGGGGGCCGGGCGCTGGACGACTCCAATCCGAAGTACCTGAACTCTCCCCGGACGGCGATATTCGACAAGGGGCGCATACTCTACGCTCTGAATGCAGCCCGGGAGTCGGCCCGCCAGCAGGGGATGGTGGTGGTGGAGGGGTACATGGACGCGATCATGGCCCACCAGCACGGGTACCGGAACGTGGTGGCCTCGATGGGCACGGCGTTGACGGAGACGCAGGTGGCGGAAGCGCGGCGGGTGACCGGGAACATTACGATGGCACTGGACGCGGACGCCGCCGGGCAGCAGGCGACGCTGCGGAGCCTGGAGTCGTCGTGGAAGGTTTTCCAGGTGCAGCCGGTGGGACGGGTGGGGAATATCAGCATGAACCAGCGGCGGGACGGGGGCGAACTGAAGGTTGTGTCGCTGCCGGAGGGGATGGACCCGGACGAGGTAATCCGCCGGGCACCGGAGGAGTGGCCGAGGTTCATTGAGAATGCGAAGCCGGTGTTCGATTTCCTGCTGCCGGCGCTGTCGGCTCAGGTGGACATCGGGACGGCGCAGGGGAAGTCGTGGGTGGTGGAGCAACTGCGGCATTTCGTGGCGGCAGTGCCGGACGCGATAGTCCAGGACCACTATCTGCAACAGATGGCCCACTACCTGCGGGTGAACGAAGAGACCCTGCGGGCCAGCATGGGCAGCCTGACTCCGCAGCGAGCCAGGACGGCTCCCGCTACTAATCGTTCCGCCCAGCGGGATGCGGGAGGAACAGACTCAGCGTTTACGCAACTGGAGCACGACCCGTTAGAGGAATATTGCCTGGCAGGGATTTTGCAGCGGCCGGACCTGTACGAACCGGCGCCCCGGCTGGAGACGGAGTATTTCTCCAGGCCGGAGAACCGGGAAATTATGGAACTCATCCGGTACGTGGAGCAGGACGGGTTCGACGAGGCGGCGGTGGCATGGCTGGAGCAGACGGCGGGAGAGGAACTGAAGGAGCACCTAGATTATCTGCTGGCAAAGCCGCTCCATCCCGCAGATTCAGGCGAGGGGGCGGCGTTGGCCCAAGCGATAAACCGCCTGGAGGAACGCTTCCTGCGAAGCCTGAAGTCGGAAGAGGCGATGCGGCTGGCGGATGCAGAACGGAAAGACGCAATAGATGAAGGGACGATGAGGGTTCCCGCGGAAGACGGGGCCAATACATCCAAGGCCGGTCAATCCGATGACAGGGTGGACGAGGAACTGGCCGCGGTCATCCGGGGAACCAACACTAGAATCAAGGAGAACGAAGCGGCGCGAAGCCAATGGCGCTCGCGGCCGCCGGACAGGGTTAACACGGGAGGTTAATTGGATATGGTCAGACGCAACAACCGGGAGTTCAATCCTGAGGACTTCCTGGAGAACAATCACAACAACGACGACGAACATGGCCCGCCCAACATCCTGGGGATCATCGGGCAGGTGAAGGGGGATGACGAAGAGGAAGAGGGAATGGGCGGCGGCGGGATCGTCGTGATCCCCGGCACGGCTCCCAGCGAGCCCACCGAGGAGCCGTGGGGACAATCGAGCACGGAATCGGACGAGGACACGCCGGCCAACAAGGACAAGGAAGAAGGTCCAACCGACGCGGACGTGGAAAACGAGGAGTCGGAGTGGGAGGCCGAGGCGGAGACCATGGAGGTGCTGGACGACCCGGTGCGGATGTATCTCCGGGAGATCGGCCGGGTGCGGCTGCTGACCTCGAAGGACGAGCGGGAGCTGGCCCGCAAGCTGGAGGGCGAGAAGCACCTGAAGAACCTGGATAAGGAACTGGAGGAGCTGGAAGGCCGTCCGCCGCGCCACTGGGAGTCCACGCGGCGCCTGCTGCGGCGGGTTTCCGATGCGGAGCCGCTGGTGGCCTCGCTGTGCAATTATCTCAACCTGCCGCGGGAGTTGACCCTGAAGGAGGTTGTGGTCAACGAGGAACTGCGGGACGCAATCGACGCCGAAATCAACACGGAGATGGTGGCGTTCATTTCCGACGCGCTGAACAAGGAGGAGACGGAAATTTACGCGGACATCGTCCAACTGTCGCTGAGCAGCTGGGTCATTCCCAACGAGGCGGTGTTCGACCTGGGCCGCTGCACGCTGCCCGAATTGGCGTCCCGGCTGGACCAGCAGGAGACCTACGACCTGCTGGAGCGGCGGGAGCGGCTGTTCGGGGCGTCGTTCCAGAAGGTGATCGCAGAGGGTGACCGGGCCCAGTCCCACCTGACGGAGGCGAACCTGCGCCTGGTGGTAAGCGTGGCCAAGAAGTACATCGGGCGGGGCATGGCGCTCCTGGACATGATCCAGGAAGGGAACATCGGCCTGATCCGGGCGGTGGAGAAGTTCGACTACCGGAAGGGGTACAAGTTCAGCACCTACGCGACATGGTGGATCCGCCAGGCGATAACCAGGGCGATTGCAGACCAGGCGCGGACCATCCGTATTCCGGTACACATGGTCGAGACCATCAACAAGCTGATGCGCCAGCACCGGCGGCTGCTGCAGGAGTACGGGCGGGAGCCCACTCCCGAGGAGATCGGCCTGGCGATGGACATTGGGCCGGAGAAGGTGGAGGAGATCCTGAAGATTTCCCAGGAGCCGGTGTCGCTGGAAACGCCAATCGGCGAGGAAGAGGACTCGCACCTGGGGGACTTTATCGAGGACCGGAACGCCCCGGCGCCGGCGGACGCGGCTTCCTTCCAACTGTTGAAGGAGCAGGTGTCGGAGGTGCTGGACACGCTGACGGACCGGGAAGGACGAGTCCTGAAGCTGCGGTTCGGCTTGGAGGACGGCCGGAGCCGCACCCTGGAGGAGGTGGGACGAGAGTTCGGAGTTACGCGGGAGCGGATCCGCCAGATCGAGGCGAAGGCGCTGCGGAAGCTGCGGCATCCGACGCGGTCGCGGAAACTGCGGGACTTCCTAGAGTAAGGGCGCGGCGGCACTTTGGCCCATCCGTTGCGCCAGTTGGCGCCGAACAGGGAGATGCCGCAGCCATGTCATACCGGCAAGGCAAGAAAATGCCAAATAGGCGTGAGGGAATTGCCTTTAATTCGGCGAAACGGCGGTGTTAAACTCGGCGTCAACGAAAGGGAGTGGTGGTCAAGTGGAAGAGTGGACATTACCGAAGTGCCAACAGTGTGACGTAGGTCAGCTAGTACCATTGTCCGACTACGGCGGACAGGGAGCGGCGGTCCATTACAAGGCGTGGGTCTGCATCAACCCGGACTGCGGGTTCAACATAAAGATCCGCAATGGGGACATCTATCTGAATGAACCCATCACGCCCGGCAGCATGAACACTCCCCGAATCCGCTAGACGTTAACAGCCGCCTCTCCGGCGGCTTTCGTCGTTGCCCGTTGCCGCAGGTTGATGGGTGCAGGAAGACGTGTGCGGCCAGCAAAAACGGGCGATCCCTCCGGCCTGTCTACGGTAGTTCCCCATGCACGGTTGAACATGGGCCCCCGGTTTAACTTGGGCCAACGAAAGGCGCGGCCCGGGTTGGATCAGGCCGAAGCCACCGGGTCTTCGGAGGCGGGTTCGATCCTCAGCTTGCGCAGGCGCCGGCCAAGCATGGAGACGACCTCGATGCGCAGGCCGTCGACCCAGAGGGAGTCGCCAACCTGGGGGATGCGCCCGAGGGAGCGATAAACGTAGCCCCCGACGGTGTCCACCTCCGGGGTTTCTATCTCCGTCCCAAAGAGTTCGCCCACTTCGTCGGTGCTGACACCAGCGTCCACGAGGGCTGACCCGTCGGGGTTGCGGATGACCTCGGGGTCCTCGACATGGGAGAACTCGTCCTCGATTTCTCCCACAATCTCTTCCAACAGGTCTTCCATGGTGACGAGGCCCTCGGTGCCGCCGTATTCGTCAACGACGATGGCCATCTGAAGGGCTTTTTCCTGCAGTTCCTCGAGGAGGTCGTCGAGGTGCTTGGATTCGGGGATAAAGAAGGCGGGGCGGAGGGTCTGGGCAAGCTCGGCGTCGGGATTCGCCTTGCCCAGGACGGCGAGGAGATCCCGAGAGTGGGCGATGCCAACGATGTTGTCCAGATTACCGCGATAGACGGGGAGCCGGCTGTGACCCTTGACGGCCATCATTTCAGCGACTTCAAGCAGGGGGGCGTTAGCCTCGACGGCGACGATGTCGAGGCGGGGAACCATGACCTCCCGGGCGGTGGAGCCGTCGAGGCGGAGGATTGACTGGAGCATCTCCCGGTCCCGCTCGTCGATGCTGCCGACCTGGGCGGCGACCAGCACCCGCTCCTGGAGCTCGGCGTGAGCTTCTTCCCGCGCGTCCCCGGGGGAGCCGCTGCCGTTGGAGCCAACGGGGATGCCGGCGGCACGGCGGGCGGTCATGGCGGAGACAAGGCGGTGGACGGGTCGGGACAATCCGACAGCACGTTCCGGCTTGCGAAGAGCCAGGGCGTATGCCACGCGGTTGACGGCGGTGAGGGCCACCAGCAGTCCGAGGGCCAGCATGGTGAGATACCACCAGTCCATGACCGGGACGAGGGAGGCGGCCAGGAAGAGGCCGGAAAGGGAGACGGCGATGGTGCAGGCGTACTTGAAGGAGGAGACGGTGAATCCGACGCCGCGAGGCGGGCGGGCGCTGGCCGACCCGGTGCCGACGGTGTGTTCAGCCAGACTCAGGTACGAGAAAAGCAGAAAGAATGCCGAGAAGACTAATGCTGACGGTAATAAGCTACTATCAGTATCCAAATTGTCTACCCTCGCCACCTGGTGCGGGCAATTACGAAGCTGATGCCCTCAGGAGGGGTGGGGGTTGATCACTCGCCGGATTTTCTGGGAAACATTCTAGCAGGGACGCCGACGGCGAGTCTACCCTGGGGGACGTCCTTTGTTACGACTGCCCCGGCGCCGGTGGCGGCGTTGGGGCCGACGGTGACCGGGGCGACCAGCATGGTGTCGCAACCGATGAAGGCTCCCTCGCCAATGACGGTGGGGAGCTTGTCCTTTCCGTCGTAGTTGCAGGTGATGGTCCCGGCGCCGATGTTTACGTTCGCGCCGATGGTGGCGTCGCCGAGGTAACTGAAGTGGCCGGAAACGGCTCCGGCGCCCATCCGGCTGTTCTTGACCTCGACGAAGTTGCCAACGTGGACATTGGATTCAAGGTGGGCACCGGGGCGGAGATGGCTGAAGGGGCCAATATCGGAGCCACTTTCCACGATGGCCTCCTCCAGCATGGAGGCGGTGATACGGCAGCCGTCTCCGATGCGCGAGTCCTGGACGACAGAGTTAGGCCCGATGGTGCAGTCCTCGCCAACGGCGGTGGTCCCCTGGAGCATGGTGTTGGGGAGGATGGTGGTGTCCTGTCCGATGGTGACGTCGGCGTCGATGTGTACGGAGCCTGGGTCGAGGATGGTGACTCCCTCGAGCATCCATTTTTCGAGGATGCGCTGGCACTGGACGCTCTCGACGATGGCAAGCTGGACGCGGTTGTTGACGCCAAAGGCCTCGGCGGGGTCGGAGGCGGGCACTCCCTGGACCTGCTGTTTACCGGCGGCAGCCAGGGCGGTGAGGTAACGCTCCCCCGATGCTCCGGCAGGGATGTCCGGGAGGTTGCGGGCCAACCAGGGGAGTTGGAAGCAGTAGACGCCGGCGTTGACCTCGGTGGGAGCATCGCACGGGCCGTCGTAGTCGCGGGCTTCGACGATGCCGGTGACGTTGTTGTTTTCATCCCGTAGGACTCGTCCCATGTCTTCCGCAAACAAGTCTTCTGCGGTGAGGAAGGTCATGGCGTTCTCCCGGTCCAGGTGGCATTGGACGAGATTCTGGACGGACTGGGAGGTAACGAGGGGAGTGTCGGCGTTCAGCAGCAGGATGTGGGAGCAGTCTTCATCCAGCAGGGGGAGAGCGCAGGAAAGGGCGTGGGCAGTGCCGAGTGGTTGGGGCTGCTCGGCGTATTCGACGGCACCGCCCAACAAGTCCCGGATGGCCGGCTGGTTGGCAGGCGAGACAACGACGACGGTCCTTCCCACGCCGATGCCCTGAAGCAGGTCGACGGGGTGACGGATGAGCTCCTTGCCGCAGACCCGGTGAAGAGGCTTGGGGAGGCGGGACTTCATGCGGGAACCTTCCCCGGCCGCTAGGATGATTCCGACCCAATTTTCCACGACGCTGCCTCCAAGTGTGAGCCGGAAGCGGGAGCGATGCCTCATCCGGCCTGATTGGTTGGGATTATAGCAGGGGCATTGAGGGAGCCGGGTTCGCGTTGACAAGGGTTGGGGGGACGGGCAGAATCCGGTTAATCTTAACCACCGGGCGCATGGGAAAGATCGGAGCCCGGGGAAGGGCTGGGGTTATGCCTGATTTGACGGATTCGGATGTCATGGCGCTGGCGAGGGCGGCTCGGATTGATATTCCCGCCGAGCTGGTGGCGGAAGTTGGCTACAGCCTCAACGGGCTGCTGGATGCACTGGAAGCGGCGGCGGGAGCGGCGGAAGGAGTGAACTCTGTGGAGCCGCTTCCTATTGTTATTCCCCAGGAACAGTCATCGGGAGGGCAGTAATGGACAAGTCGCAGATCCCGTTTCTTTCGGCAACCGAGCTTTCCGGGTTGATCCAGTCCCGGGAAGTGTCGCCGGTGGAGGCGACGCAGGCTTATCTGGACCGCATCGAGGCGGTGGACGGGCAGTTGAACTCGTACATTACGGTAAGCGGGGACGAGGCGCTGGCCGAAGCGCGGCAGGCGGAGGAGGACATCACGGCCGGGCGATACGCCGGTCCGATGCACGGGATTCCGGTAGCGGTGAAGGACCAGTTCAACACTCAGGGGATTTTGACGACCAACGGGTCGACAATCCACGGGAGCTTCATCCCAGACGAGGATGCGACGGTCATCGCCAACCTGAAGCAAGCGGGGGCGGTGCTGCTGGGCAAGCTGAACATGAGCGAGTACGCCAGCGGCGACGCCTTCCACCATCCCTACGGAAGGCCCCGGAACCCGTGGGACCTGTCGCGGAACCCGGGGACGTCCAGCAGCGGCAGCGGGGCGGCGACGGCGGCCTTCCTGTGCTCCACGTCACTGGGGGAGGACACGGGAGGATCCATCAGGGGGCCGGCGTCCTTCTGCGGTCTGGTGGGAATCCGTCCGAGCTGGGGACGGGTGAGCCGGTACGGGGTGTTCGGCGCGTCGTGGTCCATGGACACGGTGGGACCCATCTCGCGGACGACGCAGGACTGTGCGATGACGCTGGGGGCGATTGCGGGGCATGATCCGAAGGACCCGTACACCTGGGACGTTCCGGTGCCGGACTACGTGGGAGCGCTTACGGGGGATATCAGCGGGTTGAGGGTGGGAGTGGTGCAGGAGAGGGTCCATGCCGACGCGGTGGAGCCGGATGTGCGGGAGGCGGTGGTGAACGCCATCGCGGTGCTGGGCGAGCTGGGGGCGGCGCTGGTTGACGTGGAGATTCCGCTGATGCCCCACTCGGCGGCGATTTCATCCTGCATCATCAGCGCGGACGCGGCGTCGCTGAACCGGCGAGACCTGGAGGAGAACCTGGAGCAGTTTGACCACAATAACCAGGTGCGGCTGCTGATGGGGGCGGTCCTGCCAGCCCAGGCGCACCAGACGGCATTGAAGCTGCGGGAGATGCTGCGGCGGCAGATCCTGGAAGCGCTCAACGAGGTGGACGTGCTGGTGATGCCCACGTCATCCATCCCGGCGCCGCTGATACCGGAGAGCGCGGGCATCGGGAGCAAGCAGGAAGTGATTGACGGGTACAAGGGGCGGCGGAGCTATACGTCACCGTTTAACTTGGCCAACACTCCGGCTCTGTCCATCAACTGCGGGTTCACGTCGGAGGGGCTGCCGGTGGGGTTGCAGATAGCGGGGCGTCCGTTCGACGAGACGCGGCTGTTCCAGGCGGCCTACGCCTACGAGCAGGCGACGGAGTGGGGCACGCGGAGGCCGGGGGTTTAGGTCTTTTCTCAAAGCCGCCTCAAACCCAAAGACGGTGGGGACTTTGGGACGGGGTTACGTTGGGGGGATTCATCCCCCCCAACCCCCTTTGAGATAGTTTCTCACGGATGCGGAGACAGCAATTCAAGTAGAGGTCATTCCCCACGTTGCACGTTTAATGAGGAGTTGTTCGATGTCGGTATCCTTCTCCTTACCATCAGCGATAATGGAAGCGGAACGGTGCCAGCAGAGGAATTTGTGATGCCTCCCAGGAAATACACGATAGATGAAATAGGGGACCGGGCCGAGAAGATCTACCAGGAGCAGATAAAACCTCTGGTGGAACCCCAGGAAAACGGGAAGTTCATCGTCATAGACATTGAGAGCGGAGACTACGAGATTGCCAATAAGCTTATCGTCGCTTCTCATCAGTTGCGGGACAGATGCCCCGAATCCATCAGGTTTGGAACCAGGATCGGTTATCCGTCCGCCTATCGCATTGGCTGGCGAGGACAGACCCAAGATGATTAGGGGCAGGGTGGATGCCAACCTGCAAGCCTTGGTTCCGCTGGAAGTACAAAGCAAGGACGGACAGCTTCACTCTACAGTAGCTGTCCTGGACACTGGATTTGACGGGTGCTTATCCCTGCCGCATCAGTTGATAAGGGAATTGGGGCTTGAACCGGACCTATCTGTCAACGTGATCATGGCCAATGGACAGAACGTATTGTGGGATACCTGGGATGGATATGTCCTCTGGCATGGGCATATTCGCAACATCCTTATTTTCGAGACTGAGGAAACTCCCCTGCTGGGCATGGAGTTGCTTCAAGACAGCCAGCTGATAGTCCAAGTCCGAGTCGGCGGCGATGTACTGATAGAGGAACTGGATAGAATTGAGTCGTAACGTAATACGGGGAGGAGCGGGATTATGCCGGAACCTTTTGAGCTGACTGTTGGGGAGGCCGCGCGGGCGATTCGGGACGGAGAGTTGACTCCGGTTGCGTTGGTGGAGTCGCTGCTGGCGCGGGTTGACGCGCTGGAGCCTTCGCTGCTGGCGTGGGTGTACCTGGACCGGGAGGCAGTGCTGGCAGAGGCGGAGGCCAAGGCTGCCGAGTTACGATCCGGAGGACCGCTGGGGCCGCTGCACGGGGTTCCCATAGGGCTGAAGGACATTTACTACACGGCGGGGATTCCGACGACGGCCTGCTCCAAGGTCTACGCGGACTTCGTGCCGGAGTTCGACGGCACCTCGGTGCGACTGCTGAAGGAGGCGGGGGCGATCATCATGGGGAAGACGGTGACGACGGAGTTCGCCTGCATGGACCCGTCGCCGACGTTCAATCCGTGGGACGCGGCCTGCACTCCCGGGGGATCGAGCAGCGGATCGGCGGTGTCGGTGGCGGCGCGGATGGTTCCGGCGGCACTGGGGTCGCAGACGGTGGGGTCGGTGCTGCGGCCGGCGTCCTACAACGGCGTAGTGGGATTCAAGCCCAGCTTCGGGAGAATCAGCCGGCACGGGGTGGTGCCGGTGAGCTGGACGCTGGACACGGTGGGGTGGATGTGCCGGTCGGTGGAGGACGTGGCGCTGATGCTGCAGGCGATGGCGGGCTATGATCCGGCGGACATGGTATCCCGATCCGAGCCGGCGACGAACTACGTTGGAGCGTTAAACGCGAATTCGCCGCCGCGGATCGGCGTTCTGCGAGACTTCTTCTACGACAACGCCGACGCCGAGACAACGGCCCACACCGACGAGGTACTGCGGCGGCTGGCAGAAGCAGGGGCAGAGGTGGAGGAGGTGGCGATGCCGGTGAGCATCAACACCGCCATCGAAGACCAGCAAATCATCATGGCGGTGGAGGCGGGGGCCTTCCACCAACCGATGCACGAGCGGCAGGCGGAGGACTACCAGCCGAGGCTGCGGGGATTAATTGAGCGGGGGTTGAGCACGCCATCGGTTGAGTATTCGCGGGCGATGGAGCGGCGGCAGCGGTTCGTGACGGACATGCGGCGCCTAGCCAACCGGCCGGGCGTGCTGCTGACGCCAACCACTCCCCAGCCGGCCCAGCCGGACCGGACGAACACCGGCAACCCGATGTTCCAGGGGCCGTGGACTTCCTGCGGACTGCCGACCATCACGCTGCCCTCGGGGCTGGCGGAGTCGGGCCTCCCGTTGGGGATCCAACTGGCCGGTCCTTACCTGGGGGAGGGGGAACTGCTGGCGGCGGCGGCGTGGTGCGAGCGAGTGCTGGACGTGGAGCTGACGCCGCCGCTGTAGGGGGCTAACGCGCAACTGATCCAGCGGTGGCAAAGGTTGATTAGCCACAGGAAAATGGCCGGTCAATCACGGCAACGTTTCATCTTAGTTGATCGTGCAAGGGCAACGGGGGTCTGGATTCCCGCCTGCGCGGGAATGACGGGAAAAGGAAGGGGCGGTAGAGTCCCGGGCCGGAAAGTTTACTCCCCCGGGGCGGGGCCGAGGACGCGGTATGACCGGTCGGGGGTGCGCTCGGCGAGGGGGAGGACTTCCACGACCACGCGGGACAGTCCCACGACTTCGCCGTCGGAGTCGAAGCTGTAGTTGTCGCCGATGGCGCCGCTCCAGGTGATTTCGTACATGCAGTCGCGGAAGCCATCGGCGTCCTGGTCGTCGTTGGTGCGGCGCAGGCATTCGGCGGCGATGTAGACATCGTCATAGGCCGAGCCGAGGTGCCAGGGCAGGGTGACGTAGTTGTAGCGTTCCCGGAAGTTCTCCAGCACTTCCTGCGCCTTTTCGTTGTCCGGGTCGAGATCGGCGACGATGGCCTTGACGCCGGTGGCGGCTTCGCCGGCGATGTCCAAGGAGGTGGTGCCCATGGTGACGGTCTCGGCGTAGATGGGGCCGCCGTACCCGATTTCGCGGGCCTGCTTGATGATGGTCCCGGCGGAGAACTCGGACTGGGGGACCAAGTGCAGGGCGTCCGGGTTGGCGGCGAAGAGCTTTTCCAGTTGGCTGCGGAAGTCGGTGATGTCGGCCCCGTAGTGCTCGGCGGCCACGACGGTCCCGCCGCGCTTCTCGAACTGGGCGACAGTGGTGCGGCGGACGCCCTCGGCGTAGTCGGTGGACTCGGTGATGGTGGCCAGGGTGCGGACGCCGTCAGCCCAGAGGGTGTTTCCCGTGTTTATCCCGACGTGGATGTCGCTGATCTGGGTACGGAAGATGTAGTCGCCGGCGTTGGCGATGTCCGGGTTGCTGGCCAGGCCCGAGAAGAGGATTGTCCCGTCGGCCTCAGCCAGGGGAGCGGCACCGAGCATGGCCCCGCTGCAGGAGGTGCCCAGGATAATCTTGATTCCCTCGACATCGGTGAGCTTGTTGTAGGCGGTGATCGCCTCTTTGGCGGCGCACTGGGAGTCTTCGACGACCAGTTCAAGCATTCGCCCGTTGATGCCGCCTTCGGCGTTGATCTCATCGGCGGCCATCTGCTTGGCCTGATTGGCGACGGTGCCGTAGGTCTCGCCGGCGCCGGTGAGGGATTCCATGACGCCGATGCGGAAGGGGGGCAAGTCCTGGCCGTCGCCGGTGCAGGAAAGGGCGGCGAACGCGGTCATCAAGACCGCGGCGAACAGGCGGGCGGGAAAGGGGAAACGCTGTTTCAAACCGGAAAGACCTCACAAGGGAAAGGTGAGCCAGGAATCCGTGCTGGACGGATACCCGTATTATCGCTGTGAAGATGATAGGTTGGGAAGACCAAAGCGGTCGAGGCCATGGTTATATCCGAGGGGATGGTGTGATGGTTTTGTGAGAATTGCGCCGCTTCGGTTGACGACTCTGGCGGGCAACCGCTAACCTAATCTACTTGAAAGAACGGGCACCGACGACAGCAAGAGACGGATAGAATGGATGTCGGACGCGGCGGGTTCCAGCCGGTCCGGGAGCGGTTCCATGAGACGCAAAAGATTGGCGGCCGCGGTGATAGCGCTGGCTGCGCTCCTGGTGCTGGGCAGCGCGACGACGGTGTTGTTTGCAGCGAGGTCCCAGGAGCAACCGGCGGCGAGGGCGGAAATCACCGCCCAGGAGGACCCGCCAGCGGTGAAGGGCACCGGGGTTACGGTGAAAGGTTCCGGCATCGGCGGCGACGTTGCAGAGGAGGCCGAAATCAAGATGGGAGTTGGAGTGGGGTACGGCCTCAGTCCCAAGCCGACGCCGAAACCCACGCCGGTGATAACTCCCGCGGCCGGGAAATCCGCGTTGGGACAACCGGAACTAACGCAAAAGTCAGTATCCAAATCCACAGCGGAGGGGCAGCCGGCCCAGGCCGGAGCGAAGACATCCACCCAGGGCCAAGTCTACACCTGGTATGACGGGGACCAGGCCATGAAGGCGGTGGTGCAGGACGATCTCGGGGCGCAGAGCACATCGTCCAACGCCGAGAGCGACGCCGTGGTGGCAGTGAAGGGGCAGGAGAGTATCGTCAGGAAGCAGCCGGGCCAGGATTCCAACCTGCAACCGGTGTTCAAGGCGGAATCGGGGGGCGAACTGATGACCCTTCCCGGGGGAGTGCTGGTTGCTCTGGACCCCAACTGGGACGAAGCCCGGGTCCAGCAGTTCTTCTCCGACAACGGCATAGCAGAGGACCGGCTGACGGAACTGGGGTTCCTGGATAACGGGTTCCTGGTGTCCACCGAACCGGGCTTTCCGTCGCTCAACCTGGCCAATGACCTGGCGCACCAGGACGGAGTGGTGTCCTCAGTGCCCAACTGGTCGCGGGAGCGGGAAACGCGGTGACGGGCCGTTCCGTTCCTTACCCCTGCCCGAGTTTGACGGAAGACTCGGCTTACTCCCCCGGTTGCTCCCCAATCAGGCGCAGTTTCTCCGAGAGCCTGCATTTTCCCTGATGTTCACACGGCGGCGCGGCAAACTCTCTGCAGGAAGGGTGGGGTTGCTGGCGGCGGCCCTGATTGTAGGGCTGCAACTGCTGTGGGTAGGGGCGGAGGCAGTGGCGCAGCAGCAGCCTTGCGATGACCACTGCGATGCGCTGGACAACACCGCGACAGACCTTTCCCTCGGCACAGCATTGGATGGAAACCTGGAGGCGACGGGCGACATTGACGTCTTCGAGTTTACCGTTCCGGCCGGGGACACGAAGGACGTATGGATCTATGCCACCGGGGATACGGATACTTTCGGGATTTTGCTGGACGGCACCGGCTCCCTGTCCGACGGTTCTACGTGGCTCGCTTTCAGCAACGACGGCTTTCTGGCTGCGGACTCCAATTTTGGATTTGGGGCGAATGTGGGGCCGGGGACGTACTACGTGGTCGTTGCCGGGGCTGACCCTGACACTACAACCGGAGTGTATTACCTCCAGTCCCAGGACCTTTCTTCCACCACGACATTTACGCTGGGCACGGACCAAACCGGGAACCTTGATCCCGGGGGCGAAGTGGCGGTTCTTGAGTTTGAAATCGCGGCCGCCGATGGGGCCACCGACGTTTGGCTTTACACGACGGGAAGCACGGATACGGTGGGGTTCCTGTCGGACGACACCGGGGTTTTGGCGGACTTCTCGACCGCGTTAGAACTGGGCAACGACAGTGCGCTGGCGGATGGGGACAATTTCTACCTGGGGGCCAACCTGGACCCTGGCACCTACTACGTTACCGTTGCCGGCGCGGACGGAGACGCCGGCACGTACACCCTCAAGTCCCGGAAGGGTACGGACCACGCCGACGAGTTCTCAGCCAGCCTCACCCCACTTTCCCCGGGAACTCCGGTGGCAGGGATTGTGGGGCCTGCCGGAGACGCGGACGTTTTCAAGCTGGACATAGCCGGGGAGACGGACGTGGTGCTGTACTCGGAGGGAGACCTGGACACGGTCGGGACACTGCTGGATGCGGATGGGGACTACGTTGCCGGTAACGACGACAGCGCCTATGCAGCAGTAGAGCTCAACTTCTTGCTTGCCAGGACGCTGGAGGCCGGGGTCTACTACATTGAGGTCACGGGGTATGGCGCCGGACCGTATAGATTGCATTACCGGGAGATTGGAGACCAATCCAACACCAGGAGCAGCGCGGAGAGCGTGACCCTGGATTCCCCGGATTTGACGATGGGATTCATCAGCGGGGAGGGGGATGCGGACTACTTCTCGTTCACGCCGAGCAGCGCCGGCGTCTTCAGGGTTTACACGCTTGGGGCGACCGACACGGTTGGGGACTTGCAGGACGGCGAGGGAACATCCCGGGGAGAGAATAACGACGGTCGTCTGTCTCCCGGGCACAGAGGATTCTTGATTGAAAGGACCCTTTCCACAGGGGTCCATTACATCTTCGTAACGGGTTGGGAGGATGAGACGGGGCCGTACCGGCTGGTGGTGGAGGAGGTGACTGATCCCGGGGACACCACCGCGAATGCGGCGGAATTGACGCCGGGCGCGGTCGAGATCGGGGCAATCGGTTCCGATGGCGACAAGGACTTGTTCAAGCTGGAATTGGACCGGGACACCGAGGTGGTGTTGTACAGCAACGGGCCTACGGATACCAAGGCAGAACTGCTGGACAGCAACGGGGATAGCCTGAGCCCGAAGGCCGAAGACGACGATGGTGGGGAAGGGTTCAACTTCCTGATCCACGCTTCCATGGCCGCGGGGACGCATCACATCCGGGTGGAGGGGTTCAGCGCTAATACCACTGGGTCTTATGCGCTGTTTGCTGAGCCGGTGGTCCCGGTGGCGGTCTTTCCGGGTTTAGACGGGGAGCACGCCGTGGGCAGAATCCGTACGGGGCACGACCAGGGTTTTCACAAGTTCACGCTGGCTACCAGAGCCCCCGTCTGGATCTACACGACGGGATTGGTGGATACCTACGGGACGCTGTACGACAGCAACTTCAACGAGATCGCCTCCAACGACGACAGCGGCCTTGAGGGTCTAATCCGCCAATTCAGCATAAGGGAGACACTAGAGGCGAACACCACCTACTACGTTAAGGTGAGTAGCTACGGCACCGGAACGGGGGGATACGCGCTGCACGTTCATGCGGTGGACGAGCCGGGGAGCAACCGGGAGAGCGCGAACACCCTGGAGCCGTGGGTCCCTGAGCCGGGGACTATTGATTCTGAGAACGATGCGGACTATTTCCGGTTCCAGTTCAACCAGGATACCCACAACTACGGGTCGGAAACCTACTTCCTGCTGGACGTAATCAGCGCCGGGGAGGTATCCGTCGAAGGGGAAATACAGAGCAGCGACGGGAGCAGGATCGAAGTCAACGCGTATTCCTATACCCGCGGGTTCATCCTAGCAGAGAACTTCGGGGCAGGCACATATTATGTGAAGGTGACAGCGCCCTCAGGGCCGACGCCGTACACAGTCATCCTCTTACCTCACTCACGGTATGCGAACCTGGCCTCGGATTGCGCAGAAGAAACGGACAAGCTGAGGCACCCGCAAACCGACGCCCGCCTGTTCGGTGACCCCTACTATGCCTGCCAGTGGCACCTGAAGAACCGAGAGCCGCTGCAGCTTGGCCAGGACATCAACATCGAAGCGGCGTGGGCTACGACGGTTAATGGAAGGCCGGTAAACGGCGAGGGCGTCAACGTAGTGGTGGTGGACTACGGGATGGACTGGCGGCACGAGGACCTGCGTCCAAACGTAGAGGCCAGCCGGAACCATGACTACGGCGGCGGGAACGACATCCACCATTCCGATGAACATCACGGCACCATGGTGTCGGGAGTGCTGGCGGCGCGGGACAACAGCATAGGGGTGCGGGGGGTAGCGCCGCGGGCGACGATTCACGGGCACAACTTTCTGTCGGCGCAATCGGCTTTCTCCGAGGCCGATTCGATGGTCCGGAATGGGGAGGTAACCGCGGTCTCCAACAACAGCTGGGGACCGGTGGCGGTGCTGGGATTCGCCGAGTCTTTCTGGGAATTGGCGGTGGAGAAGGGAATCCGGGATGGTTACGGAGGGAAGGGGACCTTCTACGTTTTCGCGGCAGGGAACGGCGCCCTGGATGGGGATGATGCCAACCTGGACGAATTTGCCAATTTCTACGCGGTCACGTCCGCCTGCGGGGTGAACGACCGGGGCACGAGAACCAACTTTTCGGTCAAGGGGTCTTCGCTGTGGGTCTGCGCCGCAGCGGGGGACACCCGGGACGGGTACCGGGGGCTGGTGACCACCGACAACTCCGATCGTTACCGGAACCGGACGCACGGGACGTCTTTTTCGGCGCCCATCGTGTCGGGGGTGGCGGCGCTGCTGCGGCAGGTGGAGCCGGACCTGACGTGGCGGGACCTCAAGCTGATCCTAGCGGGGTCGGCGCAGAGGAACGATCCCGGCAACGGGGGTTGGGACGATGGGGCATTGAAGTACGGTTCGACGACGGAACGGTATCACTTCAACCACGAGTACGGATTCGGGATGGTGGACGCCAAGGCGGCGGTGGACCTGGCGCAAAACTGGGACCTTTTGCCGCCGTTCCAGGAAAAACAGGCCGACGGAACACTTACCCCCGGGCCCAAGCAGATTCCGGATGACTCCACGACGGCAAGAGAATATACCGCGACCATAATGGACTCGGGAATGAGCTTCATCGAGTTTGTGGAGGTCAAGGCGCGCTTCCAGCACACGTCGTTCCGGGACCTGGACATAGAGTTGATGTCGCCCGCAGGGGAGGTTTCCAAGCTGGTCACCCACGACGAGTCGCAGGAACTGGTGTCCCTGACAGCGGAGATCCGCCTGGGGGCGTCGAAGCACCTGGGGGAGGCCCCGGACGGGACGTGGACGCTGAAGGTTACGGACAAACTGAGCAACGGCAAGTCGGGGACGCTGGAGGCGTGGGAAATCACGGTTTACGGGCACAGTCCGACTCCGGGCGCACCCAGAGCGGTATCGGTGACTCCGGGGCCGGAGAGGCTGACGGTGACCTGGGAAGAGCCGCAGGTGACGCGGGGGGCAATCACCGGCTACGACATCCGCTATACGCCGACGGGCGGTGGCGATGCGGTTATAGCCGAGAACCTGCAGTTCGGCAGCGACGACCCGTTGTCATACGAAATCACCGGATTGGATCCTCGCACGGAGTACAGTGTCGAAATCCTGGCAAGAAACTCCGCGGGAGAGGGGCCGTGGTCACAAGCCGTGAGAGCGACTACGGAAGGCTCCGGGGGTACCGATTGCTCCACAGGAACAGTCTTGCAAGGCATTTCGGCTTCGCAGGAGCTGACCAACGATTGCACCAAGCTGCTGTCCGCCAGGGCGACTCTCGAGGGCCAAGGATCGCTGAACTGGTCGACGGGGTTGGCCTTCGCGAACTGGGACGGGGTTGCCTCCGGGGCGCCAGCCGGGGCGACTTCGCTGCGGGTAACAGGGTTGGACCTGAGCGGGGAGGGGCTAACAGGCCGCATTCCGGCAGAGATCGGCGACCTGACGGGGCTGGAAACGCTGGATCTGTCGGATAACGACCTGACGGGCAGCATACCGTCCAGGCTGGGCGAACTGACCGCCCTGAGGGAGTTAGTCCTGGCCGGCAACCAGCTAAGCGGGGACATTCCGTCCGAACTTGGGAGCCTGGAGGCGCTGGAAACGCTGGACCTGTCGGACAACGGCCTCTCCGGCAGGATTCCCGAAGCGCTGGGGGAGCAGGACACGAGCTCGCCTCCGCAGACGAAGCTGGGCGGTCTGACGACGCTGCGGCTGAAGGCGAACCAACTGTCGGAGGAGATTCCGGCCGTACTGGGGAATCTGACCACGCTGGAGGAACTGGACCTGTCGAACAACAGCCTGTCCGGCGCGATTCCGACGGAATTGAGCGGGTTGACCAGCCTGGATGTTCTGATCCTGACCGGCAACCAGCTTTCCGGCGAGATACCATCCGATGTGATTACCATGTCCGGCTTGGAACGGGTGGACCTGAGCGACAACCAGTTGACGAGGGGGACGGACGGGCTGCCGACGCCGGCGACAACGACGTCCAGCCTCGTTTACCTCAACTTGTCGAACAACCGGCTGTCCGGCGGGATACCGGCGGGCCTTTCCACCTGGCCGGGCCTGCAGGAGTTGCGCCTGGCCGACAACAGTTTTTCGGGGGACCTGCCAGCGGGGTTAAGCTGGGGCAGTTTCTTCCAAATGTCGCTGCTGGACCTGAGCGACAACGATTTGACCGGGACGATTCCCCCGGGCGTGCGGGCTTTGGGAACTCTCCAGAAACTTCACCTGGACGGGAACCGGTTTGAGGAGGATATAAGCGGCTTGGGGAACAGCCTCGCCAGCCTGGAAGAGTTGTTCCTGGCGCAGGACGGGGAGACGTTGACCGGATGCATACCGGGCGGCCTGCGCAACGTGGCCAAGAACGATCTGCCGGACCTGAAGCTGCCCTACTGCGATCTGTTCCTGACCGGACTGACGGTTGAAGGAGCGACCCTCGACCCGGCGTTTGATCCGGCGGACCGGGAGACGACGAACTACCAGGCGGTGGCCGGGCTGGCGCGGGTGACAATTGCTCCAACGGGTGAACCCGGCGTTTCCTTCACGTTCCGGGACGAGACGGATGAAGAAGCCCCAGACGTTGACCCCGATGAACCGGAGCACCAGGTGGACCTGGGTACAGGCACCACTGTGGTGAAAATTGTGGCGGCTTCCGCAGACGGAAAGGCGGAGCAGGTCTACCAGATCACTTTCCGCCGGGCGGGTGAGCCGGGGACTCCAACAATCGACCCAGCCAGCGGTGTGACGGCCGGGGAAGGCCAGCTGACCGTTGCGTGGACCGCACCTTCCTACAACGGCGGATGGGATATTGTTTCCTACGACTTGCGTTATATAGAACGAGACGCCCGGGACAGGGTGAGGTCTGACTGGAAGGTATTGGAAAGGGTTTGGGAAACCTCATCAGGAGGGCCGCTGGAGGCGACCATCGAGCTGCTCGTTGGCGGTGTGGAGTACAGCGTGCAGGTCAGGGCGTTCAACGGGTCCCAGTACAGCGGTTGGTCCAGCATCGTTCGGGGGACTCCGGGGGCGGCGGCGTGCGGCTCCGGTGCGATAACGGACCCCGTGAACAACCGGGAGCTGGCAATCGACTGCGGGGTATTGCTGGCGATTAAAGACGCGCTGGCAGGGACCAATGGGTCCGTACCCAATTGGTCGGAGAACATCCCAATCGGCAACTGGGATGGCATTGAAACCGCCCAAGCCGGCACCGACCAGCGCGTAACCAAGCTCGAACTGCCAGCCGCAGGACTCGACGGACGGATTCCTCCGACCTTTGGGAAGCTGACCGGGCTGGTGACGCTGGACCTTTCGGACAATAACCTGGCCGGTCCCATACCCAGGCAGTTGGGTGACCTGGCCGGCCTTACGGTGTTGAACCTGGGTGATGACCCCGGAACGGAAGACCGGCGCAACCAACTCACCGGAACCATCCCGCCATCGATGGGGAGGCTTTCCCGGCTGGTGACCCTGGATCTTTCGGGGAACAGCCTGACCGGAAGGATACCGTCCTATCTGGTTAATCCGTCCGGCCTCGCGACAGTGGATCTTTCGGGGAACGACCTGGAAGGCAGGATTCCGTCTTCGTTCAGCAGACGGGATTTCGCCTCCCTGGACCTGTCGGGCAACGAGTTGTCCGGGAACATTCCGACGCTCAGGGTGCTGGGGACTCTGGATCTCTCCGATAACCAACTAACCGGCGGAATAGGGGCTCTGGGTGGTTCGATGGGCCCGACGATGTTGCTGGACCTGTCCAACAACGAACTCACCGGGCCGATACCCGACACTTGGGGGGCCGTTTCAGGGACGCCGCCAACCAGGAAACTGGGTACCCTGGAAGTGTTGCGCCTCAACGGGAACCAGTTGAGCGGGGATATTCCGGCCAACCTAAACGGGATGACGGCTTTGACGGAGCTGAACCTGGGCGGTAATGGCTTGTCCGGGAGCATTCCGTCGTTAGCGAGCCTGACCGCGCTGGAGAAACTGCACCTGAACGAAAACGGCCTGACCGGGGTGTTCCCAACGTGGCTGCCCGGGTTGACCTCCCTGGTGGAGGTGGACCTGAGCGGCAACGGCCTGACCGGGGAGATCCCGTCGGAGCTGGGAGACCTGACGGGTCTGAAAGTGCTGGCTTTGTCCGGCAATCAACTGTCAGGACGGATTTCCGGCAAGCTGGCAGCGAGTACGCTGGAGAAGCTGCTCCTGGGAGGCAACGATCTCACCGGCGAGATACCGCCGGAAGTTGCCGGGTTGCAGAATCTGACGCACCTGGACCTTTCGGACAACGGCCTGTCCGGGGAGGTGCCGACGGCCTGGGGGAGCACGACCGCCCTGGAGGAGTTGCTGTTACACGGCAATGGCCTGACGGGAGAGATACCGCCGGGGTTGACGAGTCTGGCCGGCCTGAAGGTGTTGAACCTGGGAGACAACGGGTTGGACGGGGGCATCCCGACGGGATGGAGCAGTTCGTCCTCCGTGGAAATCGTGGACCTGCACGACAACGGCTTGACCGGTCCGATTCCGACGGACCTGGGCAATCTTGCCGAGTTGAAAGAGTTGCGGTTGTCTGAAAACCAGCTGAGCGGGCCGATTCCCGCCGGGCTGGGCAGCTTGACGAACCTGGAACAACTCTGGCTGGGGGACAACAGCCTGACCGGGGAGATTCCAACGGAACTGGGCAACCTGACCAAATTGAAAGCAATGGACCTGCACCACAACGCGTTGACCGGTCCCATTCCTTCGAGCTTTGGCAACCTGACAAGCCTCCAGATTCTTCTCCTGCCCTTCAACGACTTGACCGGGGAGCCGCCGGACCTGGGGGCGTTGAGCGATTTAAGGTGGCTGTACCTGTTCTTCAACAGGCTCACCGGGGGTATACCGGAATGGATTGAAAGCCTGGAAAAACTGAGCCGACTTCACCTGGATGACAACGAATTCGATGGAACTATCCCGGCGTGGTTGGCTGATCTCCCTCTAAGTCAGCTTTACCTGTACGGGAACAACCTGTCCGGCTGCATTCCCGAGGAGTTGGAACCTCTTTCCCAGGAAATCGAGAACGACCTGAGAGTGCTGGGCTTGCCCTTCTGCCCGGATACTCCGTCAAGGCCTTCGGTAACCAGCAGCGGCAGCGGTCAACTGACAGTGCTGCTGGACGTTCCCAGCGATCCGGACGAAATTATCGACCATCTTGAAGTCCGCTACATTAGACACGATTCCCCCGGCAAGGCCAACGACGCCAACTGGACGGTGGAGCGGGTGATCCCTGCCACGGCCGACAATGCCGGACCCACGAGTCACACCATCACCGGGCTGACAGATGGCGTGCAGTACGACATCCAGGCGAGGTGGGTGGCCGGAAACGGCCAGAAGAGCCCATGGTCACCAACGCTGGTTGCTGCACCGGGAATCCCGCCATCAGACACGGACACCGATCCGGAGGTGGAGCTGCCACCGGAGCAGCAGCTTCCACCGCCCGAGCCGCGCCGCGGGGGAGGCGGCGGCGGGGGCGGCTCCCCCATTCCGGCGGTGCTGCCGCTACCCGAGGTTTCGGCGCGGACCCTGGAGTTCACCGCCTTCGTGGGCGGGGAGGACCTGCCGCCCCGGCTGCTGCATCTATGGAGCCCGTCGGGAACGCCGATGACCTTCAATGTGTCCAGCAACGTGCCGTGGCTGGTGGTCCAGCCCACGTCCGGTTCCTCCTCCGGCCCGCTGGAAAGGATGGAGGTGGCGGTATCCGTGGATGCTTCCCAGCTTCAGCCGGGGCGCCACCCGGCGTTGATACGAATCAGCGGGACGGGGTTCCGGGATTCTCCCATCGAAGTGGGGGTGCAGGTGACGGTGACGTCCGCGGAATTCGCGGGGAGCCTGGCTCCTCAATACGACGCGAACAACAACCTGTCAATTGAACTGGACGAAGCCCGGCGGGCCGTCACCCATTACTTCGAGGAACGCATCGGGCTGGAGGACGTTCTGAAGGTGGTCGAGCTCTATTTTGCGGGTTAACGGCCCAGGGACCGGGGAGAATCGAAGGGAGATGCCAGCCTGGACGGCTGCGCTGGTGGGGCTGGCGGCGGTTGTGGGGATCGCGTCGTTGGTGGTCATGGCGACCGTCCTGCCCAGCGCCGCAGGCGCTCAATCCCACAGCGCACAACGGTCTTTTTCATCTGAGTGGGTGGAGCCGGGAGGCCAGGTGCGAGTGACGGTGACCGCCGCAGGCTATGGGGCCTTCGGGCAGATGGTGGAGACGCTGCCGCCGGGGTTCCAGTACGCCGGATCGGAACTGCCGGAGGCGGCGGTGACCGTAGCAGGACAGACCATCAGCTTCGTCCTGCTGGGCGAGGACCGGGTCACGTACACGGTGACAGCCGCCCGGGAGGAAGGCCGCCATGAATTCGCGGGGGTGCTGAAGGACGTCAACAAGGCGGAACGGGTGACGGGGGGTTCCGATTCCATCCGGGTCGGTCCACCGCCGACACCAACACCTACCGCGACACCAACGCCAACGCCAAACCCCACGCCATTGCCGACGGCCACTCCAACACCCACGCCGGCACCGGTACCGGCACCCGCTCCAACATCGACTCCCACGCCGACGGCGGCACCGGCACCGTCGGCGACACCCATACCAGCGGCCACCCCGCAGCCGACGGCCACCCCTCTGCCCACTCCAACCCTGCCTCCGGTGGTGCAAACCGCTCCTGCGGAGGGCGACGGAGAGGCCTCCAACCTGATATGGTTCATACTGGCGGGAGTTGTTGCCGTGGCCGCCGTTGCGGCGATAGCGTTTGCAGCCTTCCGGTTGCGCAGGCGGAATTGAGCGGATTCTCCTGTCCTGTAAACTTACGGGCGGGTTCGGAGCATAAAGACATACGGACATCAGGTCGGCGATGATGGCAAAGATTCTGGATGGGGCCTCCCTGGCTCGGGAAATTCGCGGGGAAGTTGCTCTCGACGTAGCGGATTTGGCGGCGCGGACGGGGACAACGCCCGGGCTGGCCGCGGTGCTGGTGGGAGAGGACCCGGCATCGGCGGTCTACGTTCGCAACAAGGGGCAAGCCTGCGGGGAAGTGGGGATGTTCAGCGAGACGTTCCACCTCCCGGGGACGACGGCGCAGAACGAGCTGCTGGAGCTTGTCAATCGGCTCAACGGAGACAGCAGGTTCCACGGGATACTGGTGCAGCTGCCGCTGCCCGCCCAGATCAATGAGGATGCGGTGATCGAGGCTGTGGCACCAGCCAAGGACGTGGATGGAATTCACCCGTTCAACTTGGGAAAGCTGCTGCAGGGGTCCCCCGTTTTCGTCCCTGGGACGCCGGCAGGGATCCAGCAGATCCTGGTCAGAAACGGATACGATCCTGCGGGGCAGCACGTGGTGGTGTGCGGAAGGAGCAACATAGTGGGCAAGCCCTTGGCCGCCCTGCTGATGCAGCGGACGGACGGGGCCAACGCCACGGTCACCGTGTGCCACACCCGGACGAGGGACCTAGCTGAGATCACCCGTCAAGCCGATATCCTGGTGGCAGCGGTCGGCAGTCCCCGGGCGGTCACCGCCGATATGGTCCGGGACGGCGCGGTGGTGATAGACGTGGGGATCAACCGGATCGATGATGCATCCCGGCGCAGGGGTTACCGGCTGGTGGGAGACGTGGACTTCGACGGGCTGGAAAGCAAGGTGGAGGCGATCACTCCGGTCCCCGGCGGGGTCGGCCCGATGACCATCGCCATGCTCCTGGTCAACACCCTGAAGGCAGCGGAGCTGGCTTCAGCCGACCGCCCCTAAGCCGACACCCTGAGGAGGATCCGAATGACCGACCCTGAACAGTCCAGCGCCGGCCGCATCGTATGGCACGACCTGACCGTTCCCAACGCCGGGGAGATCCGGGACTTTTACGCGGGGGTGGCGGGGTGGGAATCCATGGAACACGACATGGGTGAATACGCCGACTTCGGCATGAACCAGCCGTCGGGCGGAGATACGGTAGCCGGAATCTGCCATGCCCGGGGCCCCAACGCCAATCTTCCGGCCCAGTGGCTGATCTACATCAGGGTTGCGGACGTGGAAGCCAGCGCCGGGCGGTGCCGGGAGCTGGGAGGGACGGTCCTGGACGGTCCCAGGGAGGTCGGGGAGGAACGTTTCTGCGTCATCCGCGATCCGGCGGGAGCGGTCGCGGCGTTGATTGGCGGGTGACGTCCCGGCTGGACCGGGGACAGGGGGCAGGCATTTCCAGCCATTCCATCCGCCGACGTTTCCAATGGTATTCATGAAGCGACGCCTATCCTGAATGCGTACCAGCGACTTTGACTACCATCTGCCGCAGGGGCTGATCGCCCAGACTCCTGCGGAACCGCGGGACGCTTCGCGACTGCTGGCTATGGACCGCAGGACTGGCGCGACGGAGCATCGCCTGTTCCCGGACATTGGGGAGTATTTGCGGCCAGGAGACCTTTTGGTGTTAAACCGAAGCCGGGTTATTCCGGCCCGGCTGCGCGGCACAAGGGCCAATTCCGGCGGCAGGGTGGAACTGCTCCTGCTGCGCCAGAAGTCACCGGGACTGTGGGAAGCCCTGGGTAGGCCGGGACGGAGGCTGCGTCCCGGAGACCGGGTGGTGGTGGACGGTCCCGTTCCTGAAGCGCGGTCGTCATCCAAAACTCCGTCTGCGTCCAGCATTGAAGCCGAGATATTGGAATCGGACGAACAGGGCGTGAAGCTGGTCAGGTTTTCTCCCTGGGATGTTCCCCTGGACTGTTGGGGGGAGACGCCGCTGCCGCCATACATCCACGAACGCCCATCGAACCCGGAACGGTACCAGACGGTGTATTCCTCGGAACCGGGAAGCGTGGCGGCGCCGACGGCGGGGCTGCATTTTACCGGCGAACTGCTGGAAAAACTCCGGCAGGCAGGCGTGGAACAGGCGTTTGTAACCCTGCACATCGGGCTGGACACCTTCCGCCCGGTGCAGGGGGAAGACCCGGCGGAGCATCACATTCACACTGAATATTACGAAGTTTCCCAGGAAACCGCCGGGCGGATTTCCTTGGCCCGACGGGAAGGCCGGCGGATTGTGGCGGTGGGGACCACGTCAGTGAGGACCCTGGAGCAACTGGGGTTGAACTGGGAAAGGCCGGGGATCGGGAAGGACAATCCGGCCCAGGGGGCAACGGGCCAGGGGGCAACAGGCCAGGCGGAAATTTTCATTCTTCCCGGGCACCGCTTCCGGCTAGTGGACGCGATGATCACGAACTTCCACCTACCGCGATCCACGCTGCTGATGCTGGTTTCCGCCTTCGCGGGACGGAACCACATCCTGGCAGCCTACGAAGAGGCGATAGCCCAAGGGTACCGGTTCTACAGCTTCGGCGATGCCATGTTCCTGCACTGAGGGGCCCGCCGGGGGCCTGGCCAGGATTGCATCCTAGACGGGATGAGTCAGGCCGGGGCGGGAAATTGGAGAAGCTGGACAATATTCCCGTCGGGGTCTTTAAAGGTGGCGACCCAGCCGCCCCATCCCTCTTTTTCCGGCGGGCGGATGAACTCCACGCCGAGATGGGTCAACCGGCGGTGCAGCGCGTGGATGTCATCCACGCCGAGGTGAGGCATGACGCGGAAGGGGTCCTGGGCTGCTCCGTGAATGCGGTCATGGAGGCCGAGGTTGAAACGGACGCCGCCCAGCTCTAGGGCGATGTAATCGCCGTGGTTGGAATGGAGGGGGATGCCCAGGGTCTCGTGGTAAAAGCGGAACAACCGGTCCAGGTTGTCGGTCCAGAGGGTTATTCCAACTACTCCGGTAATCATCTGGGGGTCTCACATAAGCGGGAGGAGCGTCCCGACACCTGCAACGGTGTGTCTAGGACTCGGCGGTGGCAGCGTCCCGGGCGGCGACGCAACGGCGGCACCATCCGTGGAAGTCGACCCGCTGCCAGGCCACCTTGAAGTTGGACTGTCCAGCCACTTCGTCCCGCAGCCGGACCACGGCTCCGGTGCCGGCCGTGGCGTCGACCACATTGCCGCACTGGATGCAGACCAGGTTGACGTGAGGCTCGAGATTGGACTCGTAGCGGGAAAACTGGGCGAAGGGAAGTTCCTGGATAAGATGGCTTTTTTCCAGGACGGACAGGGTGGAGTAGATGGTCGCCAGGGTCATTGAGGGAAAGTGGTCGCGGACCCGTTCGTAGATCTGCTGTACCGATGGGTGATCGGCGGAGTTGAGCACCGCTTCCGCGATGGCGAGCCGCTGCGGCGTAACCCGCACATCCGACTCCCTTAATCTTTCTGCGATTTCCTGAGGGGTCATTAGCCCTCCAACGCTCCGAGCCCTGCCGCCAGCGGCGCTCACCCAAGCACCCAGTCCGAGCCGGCGGAGCTTGGATACTGTGCCCCCTTCCCTCCTTCGTCGTCCCTCCTCGGCCGCCAGGGGCAGGCTCCTTCCTCCGGTCCGGACGCTGGAGGGTCGGGCCTGTGGCGAACGGGTGGAAAATCCCGGGGAGACGTCCGGCACCGGGCCCCACTATACCCGCAGCAGTGTTGCGGAGGCAAGCCTGGGACTGCGGCAAGGGTTGGGAGAATGGGCGGGGGATTCGCCTTGCAATGGGGGAATAACCGGGATATGCTGAATTCCTGGTGCGGAGAGGTGGCAGAGCGGACGAATGCGCCGGCCTCGAAATCCGGTATACCTTATGGGTATCGCGGGTTCGAATCCCGCCCTCTCCGCCAGACCAATGTTTCAGGAAGTCCAATAAAGCCCCATAAGCCACGGTTTTGTGCTTAGAGAGCCCATAAGTTGGTCTTGTAAGTCCCCATAACATCCCGTACAATCCCACTAATCAGGTGGGAATAATTGTGGGAAAGACGGGAAGCGGGCATGCCTCAACTTACTGCTGCCAAGGTCAAGGCCGTCACGGAGCCGGGGAGGTACGGCGACGGCGCCGGGCTCTATCTGAACGTCGCCCCGGGTGGATCGAAATCCTGGGTTCAGCGCATTGTGGTCAATGGCCGGCGCCGGGACATCGGCCTGGGCGGATACCCCACCATCGGGCTGGCCGAGGCTAGGACCCAGGCGGCAGCCAACCGGGTGGTCGTGTCCGAGGGGCGGGACCCGGTGGCCGAAAAACGAAGACCGCCGAAGCCCACCTTCAAGGAAGCTGCCCACCAGGTCCACCAGGCCAACCTGCCGAGATGGCGGAACCAGAAACACGCCGCGGCCTGGATTCGCACCCTGGAACGGTTCGCCTTCCCCGCCTTCGGCAACATGCCCGTCGACCAGGTCACCCGGGCGGACGTTCTGGCGGTTTTGACGCCGATCTGGGGAACCCTGCCGGAGACGGCCCGGCGGGTCCGGCAGCGAATCCGCTCCGTAATGCGCTGGGCCATGGCCCACGAGTTCATTGAGAATAACCCGGCGGGTGAAGCCATAGATGGGGCGCTGCCGGCCATCCCCAGGGTGAAGGACAACTACAGGGCGCTCCCATACAGGCAGATTTCAGAGGCATTTAAGATCGTGGAAGAATCCCGGGCGTCCCCTGCGGCGCGGCTATGCCTGGAGTTCACCATGTTGACGGCGGCGAGAAGCGGGGAAGCACGGGGAGCGGTCTGGAGCGAGATAGACCTGGGCCAGGCGGTCTGGACCGTGCCCGCAACCCGGATGAAGGGAGGATTGCAGCACCGGGTGCCGCTATCCAAGGGGGTGCTGGATGTGCTGACGAGGGCGAGGGGACTCCACGACGGGTCGGACCTGGTCTTCCCTTCTCCGAGGCGCTCGGGCCAACCTCTTTCGGACATGACGCTGACCAAGGTTCTGAGGGACACCGGGTTGGCGCACCTGGCCACGGTGCACGGGTTCCGGAGTACGTTCCGGGACTGGGCGTCGGAAAACACCCCGGCGTCTCATGCGGTGATGGAATTGTCGCTGGCACACCGGGTGGGATCGGCAGTTGAGCAGGCCTACGCTCGCAGCGACCTGCTTGACCAGCGGCGGGAGTTGATGGAGGCGTGGAACGCGTTCGCCAATGGGGTGGGAGAACTTACCAGGGACACGGGCTAATCCGGAGTTGCACTCGTGGGCAGGTAGTTTTGGCTACTGTGTGGGAAGGGAATCCTGCCCCGCTGCGTGAACGCAGGCTAACGAGACCACCTTCGATGTTCCACGTTAGTTCGAGTCCATTACGGTGGGCCGGACTTGACGGTAGACAGTACCATGTTTGAGATGTGGTTAGACTTTTGAGGGTCCCGTAGGTCTGGTTCTCTACCACTCTAGAAAAATGGGATTCGTAGCGTGTTCTTTTGCAACGCAGATGGACGACCGACTCTAGGGAGGCCCTGATCTGCCCCCACAACACTAGCACTATGCTAGATACAGAAAATGGCCTAAGACCAATTCTAGTGCCACAGTTCCGATGAGAGCGGGACCTTGCACTCTAAGAGCTTATTTGAAAATTAGCAACATGGAACCAGCCGCTTGAGCATGGTCTGGATGGAAGCGATGTAAACCATGCCTTCGCTACTTTCGGTTAGACGCTCATAGTCCTTGCTCAGCCTGCGGTAGCGGTTGAGCCACCCCAGAGTTCGCTCCACCACCCACCGGCGGGGTAGGACTTGAAACCCCTTTTGCTGCGATGGTCGTGGAACCACCTCCAGAAGGGCTTCCAGATTATCCCTCACCCACTCCACCAGCCGACCGCGATAGGCCCCATCGGCCCAAATACGTTGCACGGCAACCCTGCTTCCCTGCCCCAGGCGTTCCAGCAACAACCGGGCCCCGTCCCGGTCCTGAATGTCAGCGGCATGAACCACTACTTCCAGCAGGTTGCCCAGGGTGTCCACGGCAATATGCCGCTTGCGTCCCTTGACACGCTTGCCAGCATCGTAACCCCGCACTCCCCCAGCCTCCGTGGTCTTGACGCTCTGGCTGTCGATGATGATGGCACTGGGTTCCGGCTTTCGCCCTTGACGCTCCCTTTCCTGCTGGCGCAGGGCCGCGTTGACCCGTTGCCAGGTGCCGTCGTCGCGCCACTTGCCATAGTAATAGTAGACGCTGTTGTGATTGGGGTAGTCCTTGGGCAGATTTTTCCACTGGCAACCGGTGCGAGCTACGTAGAAAACAGCATTGACCACGCGGCGCAGGTCCAGTTCCGGTGGCCGTCCCGGACTTTCACGCTGCGGGGACAGCAAGGGCCGGATGATTTCCCATTGATGAGTGCTCATGTCGCTGGTGTAGCCCTGCTCCTTGTGCAACAATGGTGTCCTCCTGCCTTGGTGTATGGGGTTGGTTCGAGCCTTCCCATACTATCAGGCAGGATTTTTCAAATAGGCTCTAAAAGACAGCTGAATATCTCTGCCTACGCCGCTCGAAAGCCTCGACACCACCTTCAAGGCTTTGAACTTCAGCTGTAACCTGAGGTAACTCGAGCCCTCCGGAGTTTTGGATGCAGCAGATATCGTGGCCAGCTTGTCGCGCCACGCGGAACACCATCTCAGCATCTCCCAGGACTGGGATATTCGGATTGTGGGTAGCAGCGACGATCTGCCGTGTCGACTTGGCCGTGCGTATGCCTTCGACTATTGAATTGATAATGAATGCGTGATCAAGGTCATCTTCCGGCTGGTCTATCACCAAAGGCTTGCCTTTACTCAAGAGAGCGATAGACAGTATCGCAGAGCATTTCTCGCCCACAGATAGCGAAGAGAGTTCTGTGTACTCCGTCTCACCCTCTCTCCTGATTCGGATACTAGGCAACTGTGGAACATCAACTCGTTCTATCCGGTACAAGACATCCTCGGTGAGGCAGGTTTTCATGCGGGAAAGGTTGTTCTCTGTGATACCTATCGCCTTCAATTGTTCAGTGGAATCGGTTCGAATGATCTCAACAAACCTCTCGGGAGTGAACCGCTCACACATTAGCGAGATTTGGTCTTCACGGTGTATCATTCCAGATCCCTGCAACGGATCATCTACGGCTCCGAAAAACTGTGAAGTGTCGGTGCCAGTCAAGTCTACCGTGACATCGCCGCCCAAGCTTTTATTCAACTCTTCGACAAAACTAGACCTAGACTGCCTTACCGCTGACCGCGCATCCCTCAGCTTGGCAAGAAGTGTAGCTCGTTTACCCTCTAACGCCCCAATTTCCGCTTCAATTCGCTCGATCTCGGGTTTTACAATGGTTTCAATGCGTGCTATTTCTTGCTCAACCCCTCTGTGTTCAGCCGCGACCTCGGCCAAGTTTGTCGCTCCGAGTTCGGCGAGCCGAGCTCGAAATTTATCCTCTGCAACATCGAAGACAGTGTTCCACTCGGTCCGAATCCCATTTAGCTCTGACACAGCTTCAGTGATCATCTCGCGGAAACGATGGAGGTCATCTCTGCTGCATTCAAATACACGGTCTGAAGCCTCTTTGGCCTTCTCGAGTACGCTCCTGGCAGCTGATTGGTTGATGTCGATGGGGAATTCGGAACGTGTTGGTATTGAATCTGGCAGGGAAACTAGCATGCCTTGAACCCAATCTTGGTGTGCCTGAATCCAAGTCCTTTCTCGGTCCCATCTTGTACGCTCTGCAAAAATTGGATCGGCGAGCGACTGAGCGAGGTGGTTCCGACGATCTTCTAGACCGGGGAGAGTGGCGGCCTCAGTGGATAGATCCTCGAGCCTCTTCTTTTTTTCAATTAGCTGATCTTCGCCGGATATGAGTTGGCGCTCGGCGTCTGCAATAGAACTATCGGCAGTCGAGTGATCGAGGTTCTCGTCAATGAGGCGCATTTGCTCATCGACTCGGCTTGCCAGTTGCGCCACCTCACCTTGGCCGTAGAATTCAATACCCAGTAAATCCAGGGGGCGCATCTCCCGCTTGATCAATTGGGCACCGGCAACTTGGTAAACTCGGGCAGGATCTGTGAAGACTACATTCGCCCGAGCATGGGGCTTTTCGTAAGCTCCCGACCGCATGATGACATAGGTTTCCCCGTCAATCCCGACTGCGACTACTAAGACCTCACCTACTGATTGCAAAAAACCCATGATCCGGTTGGTGAACAACCCGATGTTGCCATCTCCGGCCTTGGGTTCTGCTTCGAACGCGAACCGCAAGAGGTCAATGGCCGCCGACTTCCCTGCCCCTCGGCCTCCGAGAAGCACGTTTAGATGGGGAGAGAAACGAAATCGTTGATCTGCGTAGATCCCGTATGTGATCGTGAACCCAACTACCCGCCCGTGCGCCGGCGCAATAGGTTCGCTACGACTAATTCGCAAGTCGGGCTCGAAGATGAGCTGTCGCAGAGAGGTGATTGTTGAATCTGCCATCTTCACCCACATCCCCACGTTGACGGAGGCACAGTTGTGCGAATCAGAAGAAAATGTGAACGGGATCCGAACTCCCAGACTGTTCGTTACGTAGTCTATAGTATGGGCGATCTTCTCTTCGTCAGACCCTGATTTGATTTCAAGAGCATCTAACGCTCTGAGCCATTCAAGTCGTGTCTGACCGCTAAGAGATTCCACGACACCGTGCGTAGAATTACAGTGGGCTCCAATCAGTAGTCCTCCCCGCTCGTGGACAGCCCTCACAATGTCACCGATCGGTTGCGAAATAAGCTTGGTAGTATCGCCGTGCTGGTCGACCGGCAATCCTAGTCGCGAAAGCAGGTCTGAGATAGAGGCTGATCCACCATCGGGCAGGATGGCGAGGAGGTGGATGCCAGGCGAAACATAGAGTTCGACTCCCGGCAGAACTGTGATGTTTTTGCCTTCCTCGCTGGCAATCTTATTGCGAGCTTCGAGTGCTTTGTCGATGAAGCCTCCCGTATTGTGGTCCGTAATCGCGATTAGGTCGAACCCGTTGGTCACAAATGCGGAGACGAATTCAAGCGCAGAGACGTTCCGATCTCCGGAGTAGTCTGAGGAAGCTGGCGAATGAACGTGCAAGTCCACCTTGCGATAGGTGCATGCCCGGCGTACTCTGGACAGTGATTTGACCATGGAGAGGATTTCCCCAGTTTCCAATTAGCTTTCCCTCCTGCTTCGGTTTCTAATCGCCGATCCCACGGCGCAAAAGACTGCAGCAACTTTGATAAAGTCAATGCTACTCTCGTCGGCTAGTTATGAATTCTTTCCGCTTAGACCAAAACAGGTCTGAGGGGGAGGCTTACCAACAAGTCAACACAGTCTGGAATCAGGCAAGGTTGCCTATCAATTCTTTCAGGCAATCCGCCTTTTCGTTCAAGATGCTGATTTGCTTGCTCAGACCTTCCCTCATGATGCGGGCGCGGTTAACAATTTTATCGTTGCTGCTGCGAATAGTCTCTGAGGACTTGGTGATTTCATCCAAGCCGTCGGCCTGCCGTCCAATTTCCAAGATGGCCTTTTCCAGAGCCTCAAAGTCTGCGTCTACTTCTTCGCTAATGGATTTGGGCCGCGCACATAGTGCCCTGGCAACCGAGAGGCCAGCATCAAGAAATACGTCGGTGCCGGTGTCTTCCGCGTCCCAAATGACCACCACGTCATTTCCGTAGCGGTTGAAGACCTCCAGGCCATTTGGCGCCGTGCGTTTGGAAAAGACAAATACGCCAGTACCGGCACCTCGGTTCTTTCTCGCTTCCTCCATCTCCTCCAGCGCTTTCCTCAAGTTGTAAGAAGCGTCCTCTTTGGCCTCGACTACTATCCTGGCCCCAGCAGAGGCGGCTTCCGGGCCAAGCTCTATGACCACATCGCCCTTTTTGTTGTTCTTGATCAGCCCGGTGGTATTTCCTGTACGTTCAGCGATGTCGGCCGCCCCTTGGCTCCTTTCACTGACGAAGCCAAATACCGCATCCTCGAAAACCAGGCCATGGTGAGTGCCTCGTTCCGATTCCTGCTTACGGGCTTTCATCTCTGCGAGCGCAGTCTTGACTTCGGTTTGAAAATCAGTGTTCGCTTTGTTCTGTTTTTCAATTTCCTCCAGCAGCTTCTTCTGCATCCGAGCCAGAGCGGAGCCATCCTCATTGAGATCAAACTCACTGCTGATCTGGCGCTGTGCCCTTTCGACCCCTTGCATCAGGCGGGAGAGGGCCGAATCTTCGTTGTCCAGCTAAAACTCACCGGTAACCTCGCTGATGCGCTTGTCCAGGGCGTCACCAACTTCGCCGTGCTTGGTCTTCAATTCTGTTACCAACCGGCTGAGAGCACCTTCCCCGTTGTCCAGCGAAAACTCTTTGAGGATAGCCTCCTTCTGCTGCACCAGCGTCGCTTCCGTGGACTGGGTCAGCTGTTGGATCAAGCCGGTGGTGGCTTCGGGGTCCAGCGTCCGCATCAGTGGGCTGTCCTGGCCGACATGGGTGGTCAGAGTTTGGGCCAGCCCAGAATCGCTGCCTTCAACTTGCGCTCGTATAACCCTTTCCAAGTCACCGTCTTTTTCGGTGAGCCGCCTGACGCGTTCCGAAAATTGCCCGCTTTCCGGGTCGAAGTAGGTCTTAAGGCAGAGGCCAATCTGCTCGGTAACATCCTTTTGGTAGGTTTCGAGCGCGACCCGCATGTTGTCCATAAACCGCTCCCCCTCTTGCCGCACACGATCAGCGTCTATGCGTCCCTGCGCCTGGCGCAGGGCAATGACGCCTATCTTCATAGCGGATATAGCGAACTCCTCACGCTCCTGCCCTTCCGGATACGCAGCGAGTTCGCTGCATAAATCACTGTCATTGATTTGCAGGTTTAGCTCCACTGGAGCTGCTCCGTTGGCAGACATCCCATTCGCTACAGCTTCATGAGTCGTTACGCCGTTCAACGTCATATCGTTACCTTTATTGTCCTGGATTTCAGAGTACAAGATAAACCGGCCATTGCCTCCCATAGTATCGACAATTGAACTTCGCGGCAACGGCCGATGAGTGCGGTGGCCTTCCAATCACTCCCCACTAAGAGGAACTCCATTCCGTGTGGACCTGACTTGGGGATAGACAGTACCACGTTCGAGATGTGGTTGAACCTGTAGGGGATTCCCGTTCCGCTTCACCTCTCGAGAAAATTCCGCTACTCGGATCTAGCCTCGATCCCTATCTGAGTCCGTCGCCATTCTGACGAAAGCCGTCTGTGCCACCGGGTCAGCCCAGTGACGGGTTGCTGTCATTTTGCGGGTCTTGGAATCGGTTCGGCTGGATATAACAATAGGGTCGTTCTGAGTTGTTATGCCAGTGGGTGCCTCTTGAGTAGAGGATTCTGGCAGTCTCGGCAGGGATGACCCAGGACGCAAAGCCGGCCACCCTGTTCGTCGGTAGTGGCCGGTGATGCCGCCTTCGTCGGCGATAGGTCCATAATCCTACGCCTTAATGTGCCTGCGCTACTTTCCAACTGTCAGCAGTTATTCCGTCCAAGGACCTTCCCACCACTTGAGCCTGCCATCTGCCTGTTGATAGGACTCGGCATCCGTGGTGACTCGCCGCGAATTGCCCTGCGGGTCCCTGACCTCCCAGTGTCTTCCTCCGATGTTCTCTGAAGTCCAGCCCGTTGGTAGTAGCTCTGGTTCACGCAGAGGTCTCTCCAGGTCGTCCATAGCTATCTGGGGATTGAGGGACGAGTTCCTGCTGTTCCAGTCAGCATTGAGCTGGTTGATGTCGAAGTCGTTGCGGGCGGCTATCTTGTCCAGTTCGGCGTCCGGGTCTTTGCCGTCTCGGATGATGCTCTGTATGTTGGCTGCGATTATCGGCGGGTAGGCGCCTACGTTGTCCACGATACCTTTGAACCGCCGCTCCACCGCTTTATAGGCGTCATGTTCTGCTGTATCTTCGTAGAACAGGTTGATGACGTCTACTACGCTACGTTCCTGTCCAATGCGGTCAATCCTTCCGGCTCGCTGCTCGAGGGTCATCGGGTTCCACGGGATGTCGTAGTTGACGACGGCCGAGCAGAACTGAAGGTTAAGGGATTCCGAGGCCGTTTCGGTGCAGAGCAGGATACCCTGCCTTTGTTGCCGGAACTCTTCTAGCCGGCGGCCGCGGTCGCCCAGGTGACCATCTTGTCCAAATAGCTCAGTCACGAAGTGTCTTGATCTCCGCAGGTGTTCGGACAGCCAGCTCTGCGTATCGCGGAACTGAGTGAACAACAGGATGTGATTGTGGCCTTGTTCTCGAAGCTCTGCTATAACGCCAGTCAGTCGGCCGCGCTTGCTGTCTTGCTGAGATAGCCTTTCGGCTTCGTCGGCGGCTTTGAGTAGCGCGTCTAGATTAGCTGCGTTGTTCAAGGCGTTGGTCTCGCGGTCCGTGAGTTCGTCCAGGTCGGCGTCGTCCAGCAGGGTCATCCAGTCGTCGGCGTCCTGCGGGATGTGGTTGGCTGCGTTGCGCAGGGTTTGTGCGTAGGCGCAGGTTGAGGAGCCGAACCGCTTGCGGAAAATCGTTGCAATGAATCCCAAAGATTGGGGCGTGATGCCGCGTCCAGCGTAACATTCACGTACCAGTTCCTTGATGTCGTCATACAGAGCGCGCTCCGAGGGCGTCATGGTGATTACCACATCCCGCGCCTGACGTTGTGGCACGGGAGCATCCAGCAGACCTTGGAGGCGGTATCTGCGTAGCAGTTCGCGGGTATGACGGCTCATCAGCCGTCTGGCTGGCGAGCTCCTTCGCATCGTTTCCAGCGTGGCTTGTAGCGTCTCGGGGTCGTCCAACTCGCTGGCGATGTAGTCGTCGTTATCGCTGGCTAGCAGGAAGTCACCGGTCTCCGGCGGGTTGGTCTTGCGCCAGAGGTCGCGGCGGAATTTCCATTCCGGTAGGTCAAGCTCGTCGTCCTTGTAGAATCTCCGGTATTCTGCGTTGTGCCATCCATCCGGTTCCAGCAGTTCCAGCAAGGCCCACAGCTCGACTTCGTTGAGCTGCATCGGTGTGGCGGTGAGCAGCAGGAGTTCCCGGGTGCGGCGCGATAGTCGGCTCAGCAGCCGCAGGTATTGGTTCGGCTGGCGACGCTGCTCGTGATCAACGTCCCGGAAACGGGCGCGGTGAGCCTCGTCAACGATTACAATATCGTACTCGCCACAAGTGGACAGGAAATCGTCGGCGTTTCTTACCAGCCACTGGTGCCCTGCAATGGCGAGGGGCGTGCTCCAGGGCGGGCTGTTGCCCGGCTCCGTTCGCCCATCGCGGTAGTAGTAGCCATGGGAGTCAATGATTGGAGCGTCTATGGCCAACTTCATCAACATTTCGCTCTGCCATTGCTTTGTCGCTGCCTTGGGGGAAATAATCAGGGCGCGGCGGGCTTTGCCTTGATTGAGACGGGTTTTGAGGATGATGCCCGCTTGCAGTGTCTTGCCAAGTCCTACTTCGTCGGCGACAAGGCGGCGGACAGCGTCGCTGACGACGTTCTGCTGGCGGAATCGCTCTTGGTGAGGCCAGAGGGAGGCCGGTATGGTGGCTACGGTGCTGTCTGGGTCGTTGGCCAGTGCGTCGTAGATATGCTGCCAGTAATCATTGACCGCCTGGTCCTTGACTGTGTAGCTCCTGCGACGTTCCCGGATTGATCTAATCTCAGGCGGGGATGCCGGTGCCCGCTCTACGATGTAGTCGCGGTAGTAGGTTGGCAGGTCGACGACTTTCAACCCGGCGGCCCGGTTGGTCCAGAGGGCTTGAAACTCGGACTCTCTGGCCTCGAGGTGCGCCAGTCCTTCACTCTCAGTGTAGACGTCGATGGATTCCCAGTTGTGCCGCCACCCGGATAGGGTTTCGTTCAGACTGCCGGCGAAGGCAACGCGGTTGCCTTGGGCGTCTTCCACGATGCCGCTCTTGTTGTGGAATATCCGGGTTCCGCGGATGGCTACCTTTACTTCCAAGATGCCGTTGGCTACCAGCCAGTAGGCTAGCTCCAGGTGGTTACGGTCTGCTATGTCGGCGGCTTCGGTCAGCAGTAGGTCTTCGGGGTTGGCTGTCTGTTGCAGGGCTGTTTCAGCGTCTAGTTGGCCGTCGTGGATGGCTTGGAGCACGTCGTCCTTGACGCTGTGGTCGCAGATGAGGCGGATGCGCCCGCCGTTACGGATTAGGCCAGCGGTGCCGGCGGCCGCCGCAATCAGACCCTTGGCCGTGAACGTGTAGGTGGTGCGGTCGTAGCGCGCGGCCTGGGCCAGCAGCGGCTCGTACAATCCTGCCAGCAGGTCAGGACAGTTGCCGTGGTTATAAACAGGTTTGAGGCTCAGGTCGGCGAGAGGCAATTGCGTTGCTCCACCTGCGTTGCAGGAACTCCAATAGGATAATGAGCCATCGGAAGACTATTGACGAGCGACTTCGCAGATGAATTCGATGGACCCTTCGACTCGGTTTTTGATGGCACTCAATTGGTTCATCGAGTATTTTCCGGCAGGCCCGTGTGCGCCCGCGTTCAGTAGCGGAAACAGGTTTACGACATCGGCGATGTTCGTCTCGGCAAAGTTTTCAAGGGCATCGTCTGCTTTTCCTTGACGTTGGAGCATGAATTGCAGCTTTGCGCGCCGGGTCGGCGTCCCCTGCGGTGTTAATTCACAGCTCGGGATACGTTGCAGCACTTCGGCGTTGGGTGCCTCAATCTCAAGGATGGTTGCGATGATCTCTCGGGAGCTCGTGCAGAAGTGACGGGCCGCATCGGGGTTATTTGGGTGCAGCGCGAATAACGCGCCGCCCCATCGGTCATTAAGATCTGGCGAGATTCTGACCAAAGAGTCAGTGATTGTTGTGTCGGTGAAGTCTATCGCGGCTTCTGGTGGATCGTCTTTATCCTCGAGGAGACTGGTCAAAACTTGTGCGCTATTCGCGGTTTCTCGCTCCGCAAGGTCTGAGAGGAATGGGTCCGCGTTGCTGGCATCCACTCTCTCGTATGCGCGCGTAAGTTCGAGCACCGAGTGGTGCACAGTGGTGTAACGGACAGAGACAGTTTGGTGGGACAATCGGCTGAGAACAGACCGTAAGCGCGACTGGTTAGCCCTGACTCTGGCGTTGTGGGCGCGGACTTCCCGATTGTAGTTATTTATGGCGGTGTTAACGCGGGCGTTGTGGGACCGCACCTCATTGTTGTACTTACGGACCGCGCTGTTGAACTTCTGCACCGCTTGGCGGCGGTTAGCCTCTGCATGGCGCAGCTTGGCCTGCATCTGTGAGCGAGATATACGCCTTGCCATCTTCCTCTCCTATTTGTGGTTCGGGATGGTGATTTCACAACAAAGATGGTTGAGCCACCGTCGGTCGCGGCGCTTCCTCGCCGTACAGCGCTTGCCAAAGGTTGCGTTGTGCCTGATAGTCGTCGTGGCCCGGCTTGGTGGTGCGGATGAGAGCCTCCAGGGTGGCCCGGAACTGGCCTTCCTGCGGGTCGTGGAGGTGCTGAGTGAGCCATTGCTGGGCGTCCAGCGTGTTGCGCCGGTCAGTTAGGGCAATGGCGGTGTGAACGGTGTCCAGCGTGGAGCTGGGGTTGATGTCCTCTCCGATGTTCCTGGCTGCCAGGCGGTCGCGGGCGCTGAGCAGCGATACCTTATCTGCCTTGAATCCGACGATGCGCTTCATGTCGGCATCGTTCTTCTCCAGCCGGACGCCGATGGCCCGGGCTAGCAGGTTGGCCTCATCGAAGAGCAGAGTGTCGTTCTCGGTAGCGTCTTTGGCGAGGACGTAGAACTTGGTGGCGGCGTCCACCGGGTTGTTAGCCCACTCCCGGCTGATTTCGAGGGCGCGGTGGCGGCTGACCTCCCGGCGGGCCACTTGTAAGGCGTCGGTGGGCGTTACCAGAAAGGGCGCTTCCTGGCGATCTGGGTTGTTACTCTCGCGCTCGGTGCCCCAGTGTTCGCTGATGACCCGCAGGGCCGGGCCGAAGGCGCTTAGATACAAGTCGATGGGGCGCAGGTCGGCCTGCCCCAAGTTGTCTTGGATGTCGTCCTGTACAGCTTGTGTGATCAGCTGCTCAACCTCATGCCACGGCTTGGGGAACGGGTTTTCCTCGCGGGGCCGGCAGACAAGCAGGATAGTGGTGCGTGCGGCGGCGCGTCCCTTGATGTGGATACTTGACTCAGCCTCGGTTTTCACGGGCCAGGTACGTGTGATGGAGAAGCCGGCTTCGATTAGGCCAACGGTGAGGGCGTCCCAGGCGGCGGTGGACTTGTGGTTGAACATTACGGTGGCGATGCCATCGTCTTTGATGACCCGGCGGCATTCGATGAAGATTTCAGCCATCTTTTCCTGGTAGTCAGCGAGGGCCAGTGCCTTGACCGACTTGCCTTTAGTCGCTCGGTTCTTGAACCGCGCCGGGCTGGAGATAGCCTCTTGGTCCTTCTCCGTCAGGTAGTCGGTGAAGTCTTCCGGAAACACGTAGCCGCCGGTGCGCTTGAGCCAGACGTAAAAGAAGTCTGACAGTTCGGCGTAGCAGACGTTCTCCTCGTAGGGCGGGTCAAAGACAATGCAGTCCACCGAGGCGTCGTCCAAGGGCAGGTCGCGAGCGTCGCCTTGGATTACTTGGGTTGGTGGGACGACGGCTCTACGGAACTCGGACGGCATTTCAGAAATGAGCTGCCCTGCATTGACGGTGTTCTCGACGTGGCCGGTCATGCCGAGCATCTCAGTGAGGCACCCAGCAATGTCGTTGAGGCTCCATTCCAAGCCCAAGCCGCGGCAGGTGATCGCCATCTCCGAATATGACCACTTCATTCCGAAGTCGTGACTGTCGAAGGTTCCCACTACTATGCTTGTCTTTGGCTCCCACCGAGTCAAAAGGCTGTTCCGATTGATCAGCTTATCAAGTGCTATCGCAATGTATGCCCATGCTGCTCTCCGACGGTGGTCCAGCCGCCCGGCGTCCGCGTCGGCGTCAACGCACTCGCGGAACGCCTGCACACAGTAGCCATGGGCCAACTGCTGACGCGGGCTGAACATCTTCACCCATTGTTCCATCCCATAGGTGTGCGGACGCTGGTCGTTGCCGATGGGTACAGCCTCCGTAGGCAGGATGTCGCCGTCATCCCAAACTGGGGCCAGTTCTGCGAGACGGTATTCGGCCATTCGGATGCTGGCGTCATCACCCGGAGTGGCGTTGCGGAAGCTGCGCTGGGTAGTGAGGCGTTTTTTTGGCTGGCCGGCCTTGGTGAAGCCCTGCCACTGGTCGCTCAGGATGACGCAGTACAACTGGTGCCCCAGCCGGCCCCGCTGGGCTTCGCCGGCGATGTACCCTTTGGGAGTGGTCGCCCCGCAGTAGGGACAGGTGGCGATGGCACCGTTGACAGTTCCGGCGGACTGTTCCGCGGCAGTCTTGACGATCTCGAATGAACACCGCCCTGCGTTTGGTTCCGGGATCACCCGGATGCCAGTGCCCTTGCCGTCGAGCCGCCAGTTGGGAGAGAGAGGGATCACGATCTGGCAGGATGGACAGTAAATCGTGCGCGCGAAAAGATACGTTTGGGCGTATCTTTTCGCGCGCACGATTCGATTGTTTTGAATTTCATCGCGGTACTTCTCGTTCCAGTGTACCATCCAGTCCGGTTCAGTCTCTTCAGGATAGACTCCTTCCAGAAGCTCGGTGACGCGGGCGAGGTAGCGGCCGGCAATGCCGGACCAGGTGCCGGTGAGGCTCGGCTTCCGGCCATATTCGTCTAGCAGAGGGTAACCGTACCGCTGGGGCCATTCGCAAGTGGCACGCAGGATGTGGGAGGCCACTGGATTCAGCTCATTGGCGATGGTGCGGAAGCCCAGGCGTCCAGCCTCAAATGGAATGGAGCCGCCGCCGGCTGTGACGTCGAGGACCAATGGGGCCTCGGTGGTATCATTGGGCAGGAAATCTGGGTTGTACTTGAATGCCCGGTCGTTTGGGAAGGATATGTCCGACCAGCCACCCTCGGCTTTGATGGCGTCCATCTGACGTCGAGCAGTGACCACCTCTGTCGTAGTTCCGATGTTGGTGATGAACCGGCTCCGGTCGGCGTCGATGGGTAGCAAGGATGCTGCGATAGCTGTGCGGGATGCAATCAGGGGCCGACGTGCCCACCAGACGTGGAGTTGGTTTACTGGTGGATGTCCAGCCAAAGCGCCGCCCTCCCGAACGGCCTCGATTGAGACCTCGTTGATGGGCAGCCATTTCTCGATTAGGCGGGGCGCGGTGGCGTTGTTTGGCGCCGTGTCCGCTGAGGGTGGAGACTGTTTTGCGTCTTCCGGTTGGGCTTGGCCGGGGTTGACGATGGTGACGTAGTAATCCCCGTCCAGCAATTCGGGGTGGTCCGTGATTGGGGAGGGTTGGCGGACCACGGGTATTCCGTCCGCATTTCCTCCCGGTTCTGTGACATACCACTCTCCGCCGGGCGAAGCGAGGAGCAGGTCGCGCAATCCCATGCGGCCAGCCTTGAACGCAGCCATGTCTTCGTGGGTTGTCGGCGCCATGATGTACTCGCACCCAGTTTGGCGGTCGTCATCAATCACCGCGATGTAACAGCGGCCGGTTTCATCCTCGGCCTCGAAAAGCAGTTCGTAGTCGTTGTAGAGTATTGATTCTTTGAACGCGACTTTCATGACATCACCTTGCAATTTCCAACTGGGTCGAACTCTTTTGACGGCCACCAGGTTTGATGTCCGTTCGGTTCAACCGGGTTCAGTTTGCCGGCCCCGGCGGAAATGGTTAGTTCGCCGACAGCCTGCCATCGGGGGGCGTTGTTTTGGCGTCTTCTGTTGGGCCTGCCTGTCATCACACCTTGCACAGCTTCCCGAGACGTCCACAAGGACACGCCGTTTTGTTCGCAGGCTGTCCTGCGGCTTCGCTCGTTTACTTCCCCGTTCCTTTTCACGTAGGAGTCGAAGTCTTCCGGTCTAGGAGCCGTGGTCTCCAATAGCCGGTATCGCACCGTCTGCTCCGTTATGTCCTGCGCGCTGGGCGGAGGGCAATCCGGCGGCAGGGCCTCGCGGTACTCCATTTACTCTCCGAGTTAATCATCTGCGCATCAAAGCTGGTTGTTCATCGGGCCTCGTGCTGGGACGTTGTTATGATTGCAGCGATACTTTGCACCAGCCAAATCATCTCACACAACCGGACCACCGAGAACGCGGTTGCTAGGATGGTTACCGAAATAATGGTCTTGGAAGGTGCTTCTTCGCTGTGCATTGCAATCGCTGCCAGTGATGCAAGCATAGTTGCCACTAGGCTCCACGTTGAATGTCTAAGGACGGTTCTAATCTCCTTGCTCCTTATAGGATGACGAGCAATCAGTGCCATGCTTGGGTGTCCCCAGTTCCCAAGTATGAGAGTCGTGACTGTAATTGCAAATCCTGTGAGCGCGCCTGAGATGGTAGCTATAGTTCTGTACAGTGCTTGGCCATTGTTTTGGTTGAATCTTGAGGTGGACCCGGAATTTCGGACAAGTGGCTAAGTGAGAGTCCCGCTCCTAAACTGAGGGCAGCGGTTGCTGTCGGAAGGAGCAGGAAATGTCGCAAGGACGCAGGAAACACAGCCCAGCTTTCAAGGCCAAGGTGGCGTTGGAGGCGCTGAAGGGCCAGGAGACGGTGGCCCAACTGGCCGCCAGGTATGAGGTCCACCCCGGACAGATTCAGGCCTGGAAGAAGGCTCTTGCGGAGGGCGCCTCCGGGGTCTTCAGCAACGGCAATGACCAGCAGTCGAAGAAGGACGCCACCCTGGTCGCGCGCCTGTACCAGGAGATCGGCCGGCTGAAGGTGGAGCGGGATTTCTTGGCGGAGAGGTCCGGTCCATGAGTCCGGCCCGGCGGCGGCAGATGGTGGACCGGGAGCATCCCTCCCTGTCCCTGGTGCGCCAGTGCGCTTTGTTAGGCGTCAGCCGTTCCAGCATCTACTACCGTCCCCGGGCTGCATCGCCAGAGGACCTGTCCCTGATGGGAGAGATCGACCGGCAGTACCTGGAGACGCCCTTCTTTGGGTCCAGGCGGATGAAGGCCTGGCTGGAGCGGCAGGGGATGCCGGTGAGCCGAAAGCGGGTGCAGCGGCTGATGCGGGCCATGGGGCTGCGGGCCATCTACCGCCGTCCCAGCACCGGCCGCCGGTCGCCGGAGCACCCGGTCTATCCCTACCTGCTGAGAAATGCCAGGATCACCCGGCCCAACCAGGTGTGGGCGGCGGACATCACCTACCTGCCCATGGCCCGTGGGTTCGTCTACCTGGTGGCGGTGATGGACTGGCACAGCCGGTACGTGCTGGCCTGGCGGCTGTCCAACACCCTGGAGGCCGGCTTCTGCGCCGCGGCGCTGGAGGAGGCTCTGGGCCAGGGTCAGCCCGAGGTGTTCAACACCGATCAGGGCAGCCAGTTCACCAGCCTGGAGTTCACCGAAGTGCTGCAGGACCGGGGCGTGAGGATCAGCATGGACGGCAAGGGGCGGTACCAAGACAACATCTTCGTGGAGCGGCTGTGGCGGACGGTGAAGTACAAGGTGTACCTGAAAGCCTACGCCAGCGTCCTGGAGGCTCAGCGGGGGCTGGAAGACTATTTCAGGTTCTACAATGGGCTCAGGCCCCATCAGGCCCTGGGCTACCGGACTCCCGCCGAGGTGTTCCATGGGGAGCAGGAAGCCGTAGAAGGGGACTCTGGTGCAAGGAGGTATTCACCGGAAAAGGGTATCCAAGCATTGGCAGGAGCGTTGGGATTCTCACTTAATTCAGCCCTGATCCTGTCCAAATAATGGGTTCCACCTCACTCAGAATGCTCCTGATTCAGTACCATGAGCGTTTTTGTCTCACTATTCCCCATCCACCAGGGATAACGAAGCCTTCCCCGTCACCGCATCGGGCGCGGGCCGACCCGCTTTACAGTCTGTTTCGACGAGGTGACATCGTCCCACCAGTCTTACCCGTACATTAGTGTCAGCGCATCCAGCACTCTGCGTGGGCGGTTGCGGTTTTTGTGGCAGGCATACCACCAACTGCTTTCGCAAGGGTGCATATCCGCTACGGCACGGGCCAGCCGTTCTGACTTATCAGCCCGTTCCGTACCGCCCATGGCGTCCAGCAACAGCCGGATTTGCACAGCGGCTTCCTCGGTGATTGGATGGTATTGTCGTCCGGCTTCCTCTTGGGGTTGCAACCGTTCCCCGTGGTGATTCCACAGGATAGTGGAGACGTGTTGAAAGCTGCGGTTGTACAGCGTGCCGGTGGCGTACTGCAATCGACGCCCGTTCCTCCGGGGCGACTTTCCGGCAAGGGTGACTGACAGGCGCCGATTGCCCTTGGGGTCATGATCCACCAGCAGGCCGTGGTCCTTGGGAGTTTCGCGCATCAGCGTCATATCAGATTCCTCATTGTGGGTTAGCGGAACGAAACGCTAATGTTGGCTTCGTCCCGATTGTTCAGCTTTTCCAGCACGCGCTGGGCAGCTTCCGCTTCCAACTGCACAGTTACGTCCGCGGCGCTGACGCCGGCCTTTGTCATCATCCGCTTGGCGGGACCGGAGTAGTCCTTGAACTCGCTGGGAGGCGCATTGCGGATGCCAACCTGCAACCGCTGGTTCTGCGCCATCAGGGTAAGGATGATGCCGTTGTCGTCGCCCTGGGCGATGCTGGCAATCTGGTCAGCCAATGCCGGGCTGGTCCCCGTGACCCGGCAGGAGTCTAAGCCATCCCAGTCATGCCCGTTGTCGGTCATAAACCGCTTCACGGCTTCGTAGGCGGCCTTGCCGGACATCTTCCCGCTGGTGAACGCGGCGTGGCGGTTGCCGGGTCTGGAAGGATTGGGTCCCGGCTCAGGTTTAGGTTCCGGTTCCGGCGGTTCGGGTTCCGCACTTTGAGGTTCGTAACCCTTTACCCAGACCCGCCAGTTGGGATCGTATCCCGTGGGGTTTACTTCGCCGCTGAGAGTTGTCACGTGCAGGGCGTCGTTGGCAATTCCGTTGGCCACCACGGCTCGCCAAGCAGTATCGTTGAGGATGATCCGCTGATCCGGGGTCCGGGCGAAGTATTCCCGCAGTTCACCCACTGTACTGCCGCGCTCGTTGGCGATGATGCCTACTCTGGCCCAAGCGTTTTTGTTCAGTCCGGCAGCGGCACCGCGCAGCACGCGGTCGCCTAGCGCTTGAAGGACACCTTCCTGGCCCTTGCCTGTGGCGTCGGTCAGGGACTCTAATGTCCGTTGCTCCACATGACTGTTGGATTCCGGCCATTGATGCTGTTGGCTGTTACCGGCCGAGAAAAGGTGACAGAACTTGTTCTGGATGCCGGTAGTTGCGTTCTTCTCGGAGGAGGCCCGGATGTTTTCCAGCGTTTCGCGCCGGTGCGGGGGCAGCGTGCGGGACGTGTCTTTCAACAGTCGTTCTGCTGCCTCCATTGTGGCGATGTCTTCCCGGATGCGGCCTAGGTTGGCGTCATGAGCGGCTAACAGGAGAGCGTTGTTCGGGTATTGACGGGCAGCGTTGCCGTCGTTGTTGACACTGTGCCGGTGCAGGTCCAGCAGATCATGGTTATTCATTCCGTTGGCCGGATTCCCTGCGTCAGCCCAGTTCCAGTGGTCCGGGTTGACGACGCCTAACACTGCCCGGTCGGGGTTGTCCGGCAGGTTGGACTGACGGGAAGGAAAGACCAGGATCTCAAACTGGTCGTTCCGCCGGTTGCCTCCGCCGTAGACGCTGGTGATTGCCTGTCTGAGCAGGTCGGACATTATCGTGGTATTGGAGAGGATGCCGTCTCTGACCTCCAGCAACTCTTTCATTACGTTGGCGTCTTTGCTGAAACGCTTGCGCTGGGTGTCGGGGCTGTCGTCCACGTAAATGGCGCGGCTCAGGAACTGCTCAATTGCATTGGCGATGACGCCGAAGTCGTCGATCTCTGGAGAAAGCAGGGCGTCGGCGATCTGGTCGGCGTAGAGACCATTGCTGTTGTCTGGAGCGATGGTACCCAGCAGCATTGTCACAGCGGCGGGTTCTGCGAGGTCGTTACCGCTTTTCTCGGCTGTGCTGTTGCGTCCTACGATATCGGTCTCGATGGCAGGGTCCAGTTCGGAAAAGCCGGGCCGATTGACTACCTCGTCGCGGATGCGGGCTGCGCGAAGGGTGACGTGGTAGGGATGTACGAGCGCCGACTCTCCGTTGCCGTTCTGTATTTCCAAGAGGGTGTTGCCCAGTAGCCGCAGGGTGCCGCGCACTCTCTGGAAGTTGCGATTAGCGGACAAACGGCCCGTGATGATGTTCAGCAGCGAAGGGTGGAATGGGTAGGCGTTGTAGAATCCTTGGTAATCCAGATTTCCGTTGGACCTTCCGTTGCGGGCGGCAATGGTGGCATAGGAGTTGGCGGTGTCTTGGCGTGCGGCTTCGTCCACGCTGTAGAACAGGCGCTTGCGCAAGATGGCTGACAGGTCGGCTTCACCGGACGGCGCTACCGGATGCATTACACGCCCTAGCTGCGAGTTAATCCGGTCCAGCATATTGAGCAATGCCAAGGCGTCGGCGTGGTGGGCGTCGCCGGAGGTTGCTGTATTGCTCTCCTCCAGCAATTCATGAGAGTCTTCCGGAGTGGTAATGACCAGCACTGCTCTGGGGCTATTGGCAACGGCATTTGTCAAGGCGCTGAGAGTGGTCAGCACCCCCTCGGCGCTAATTCGGGTATCGCTGGCGACACGCTGATTCACGCGGTTGATGTAATGGACAAGTTCGTCAATGACGATGATTACCGGTTCGTCGCCTATCAGACGCCGGAAGGTGTCGGAGCCGGGGTCGGCTAGAGTTTCGTCACCCTCACTGAATTCGTGTAGAGCCGCCTGGCCGCCCAGATGGTACAGCAAGTAACCTGCCAGGCTTCGCGCCCGGTTACCTTGTCCGTCCAGTTCGGTGCCATTAACGACGTTGTGCTTTTCGCCGTCGAAGGCGACTACCTTGGCAGTGGTCGGGTCGCATTGGGCGGCGTCCTGCCAATAACGCAGGTGTGGGTATCTTGCCGCAGCGGCCAACAGCAATAGGCTATGAGTCTTGCCGCCACCGTAGCGGCTGTACAGTTGGTACACGGACGGGCTGGTGCTGCCGGCTCCTAGGGCGATGCGGTCCATAGCCATCCGTAGAAAGTCGACGGTGGCCTTGGTCAGGTGGGTCGTTTCCAGGAAGTCGGCCGCGGTCTCCTCGGAGGCGAGTTCTTCGTTCAGTCCTCGGATGAGATCGGCGGCGTACTGGTCGCCGGCCTGCTGAATGGGTCGCACCGGACAGGCGGTCAAGAGTGGCATCAGATTGTTCATTGGTGCGATACCTCCGGGGTTCGTTTGTGTCGTCGGTACTATTTCTGACAGGGAGCTTATCGTGGTGTTAGTGCCCAATCATCCGGTTTTCTGGGACCGCTCGTCGTGTTGAGCGGCGCGCTTATCGGCAGGCCAGTCCAGTTTGCGCGGTTTGTTCCAGTAGGTGCTCTTGCATTTGGGGCAGATCTTCGGTTCTTTTGCTGTTGCCCGACGAGGCACCCAACGGTACTGGCACCGCTCGCAGAGGAATCCTTCTATCAATGTGCGGGCCATAAGACCTCCTCATCTGGAACTGTCTTCGCATTAACTATCATATCATTAGGTTGGTAGTGTTGAGATTACTGATGTCAGTGAATATGCGGTTGCTTGTAGCCTAGCTATCTAGCGGACTGAAGGGAGTGTGCGCCATAATCCTTAATCTGACCGTGGGATCTGTAAGTTGTGACCCCATGAAGTCCCGCTCCACCTTCAGCTGGCCTCAGTTTGGGAGCAGGGCCCTCACTGGGCTACCTGTCCGAAATTCCGGTTCCACCTCGGGAGGAACTGCGCCGGAAGGAGGGCGACAAGCTGATCGTGACCGTCGCTCGCCGGGAGTTGCGGGCATGGCTCCGCACATTTGCGGAGGACAAAGAAGTGGAAACCATGGTGGGACGGTTGCTGAAGAGAGGATAGCCGCGCTAGTGACAGTTGCTCGCTGACGGCGACGGCTTCCGGCTGTTACGCTGGAGGCATGGCCTTTTCACGAGAGCGCATCCTGGACGCACTGGCTTGGCTGCCCTTCATCGACGCGTGCGAACTGGCCCTCATCCTAGGCGAGCCGCTGGCGACGGTGCACCGCGCCCTGTCCGCGTTGCTGAAGGACGGCTTGGCCCAGCGGGTGAGCCACGGCACGGCCCAACTGCATTCCAGCCACCGCTATTACCTCACGAAAAAGGGCATCGCCGAAGCTGCCGACGCCCTGGACTACGACGGGCCCTCGGATTTCGTGCGAGCCTACCCGGTGTCCCGGCAGTGGCTGGCGCTGCTGCTACGCCGTATGGACGCCGTGGCCTCGGTGTACCGCCTGGCGGCAACCCTGTCCCCCGGCGTGGACGGGCTGGAAACCCAAGTGGAGTTCCAGCGCCGGGGCCGGTTCGACGCGGTGATCACCCTCCACAATGGCCGCAGCTTCGGCGTGGTTCGCCAGGGGCTGGGCCTGAGGCGCCGCTCCCTCTACGACCGCCTGCGGGCCATCGCCGAGTACCGCCCTGCCCGCCGTCCCAGCGTGGTGCTGGTGCTGGTCCCCAGCCCCTGGGAACATCGGCTCACCGACGAATTCTGCCTGAACGCGGATCTCAGGGATTGTTACGTGGGAGTGGAGTGCCGGGCGACGCTGGAAGAATGGGACCGCACAGGCTGGATTTCATCCAACTGGGTGGTGGGCAAGACATACCGCAGCATGGAGCAGGTGGTATCCCAGGCCGAACCCGGCGGCAGGTTCCCCTGGGAAACGCCGGAGCGCAAGCGGGCCTCCCTGCCCGACCCGGAGCGGATGGTCCGGTCCGCCCCAGCTTTCGGCGTCAGCCCGTCGGAAAAGCGCGCCCTGGACCTGATAACCGACCACCCCATGATACCCCGGGAGCACCTGGCCCGCTGGCTGGGGGTCTCCGACGGTAGGGTCAGCCAGATGACCCGCAGCCTGCAAGACTCCTGGGGATTGATCGAACAGCACGGCAGGCGAAGCGACGTGCGCTACACTCTGTCAGAGCGGGGCATCAGGTACATCACCCGCCGGGACCGGGCGCAACTTGCCACCACCATGGCCGCCTGGAGCACCGAGGCTGCCACTGACAATCATGGACAACCCCGGCCCTTAGGACACCGCATCCTCACCTGGGAACGCCAGACCAGCCACGCCGACGGTATTACCTGGTTCCTGTCGGAACTGGCCGCCGAAGCCCGGGCCGACGGCGCCAGCGAGCTTCAATGGTCCATACCCACCGCCCGCTCCGACCGGGCCTTCAACCGGGGCGAGGACGCCATCGCCCCCGACGCCGTGGGACACCTGCTGACCAATGGCCTGCACGTGCCATTCTACTTCGAGCACGAGCTGCGGGCCCGACACCCCAGGGGCGTGGCCGCCCGCCTGCGCCCCTACGTCCGGTACTACCGCTCCGACGCACCCCGGGAGGACCAGCCGCCCTTCCCGACCACGCTGTTCATGGTGGACACCGAGGAGGTGGCGGAGACCTACGCCGGCACGGCGGCCCGGATGACCGGCATGGAGCTGCCCATCCTGGTGTCCAGTAGGGAGCTTCTGTCCTATAGGGGGATACTGGGACGGTCCTGGCGTCCCCTGTGGGACGCTGAACGCCCGCCCCTGGCCCTGTCCCAGCTGGGCGATTACGGGTGGGACGGCCTGCGCCGACGGATGCACCGGCTGGAGACACGTTAATCATGCTGACACGGCTTTATCTCCCCGCTCTGTTGTCCGGGGGCGCAAACGTGCATTTCAGGGACGATATCGGGGTTGGCCGGGACACCGCGACGCATCACCTAACCCCGGTTTCAGCTAGGAAATGGGCTGCAATTCCCCTTGACCGGTCAAAAGTTGCATTCTTGCAAGCGTGAGAAACCAGGCTAAAACAGTGAGGCGATTTTGGGGCAGGTGCAATCGCCTGACGTGTCGCCGGTAACGAGGTGATTGACATGACAGATAACGTCAAGAAAGATGTCCACTGGGTGGACAAGGGGGAGGCGGCGCGGGAGTTGGAGGTATCGCTATCGACCCTTGATAGGATGATCCGCAAGGGAGAGGTGGAGGTGGCCAGGGAGGGCCGGCGGGTCTACGTGAAGCTGGCGGGACCGCGCTATCCCAGCGACCGGGAGCTGCTGCGAAATGCCAGGACCAGGGTGGAACAACTGGAGCGCAGGGTGGGGGAGGTGGCCGACGTAGCCGACCGGCTGGAGCGGGAGAGGGACCAGTCCCGGGCGGAGACGGAGGCCGCCTTGAACGAGTACCGCAAGCTGGAAGATGTACTGGTCGGGGAGCAGGAGGCGCACCAGAGGACCAGGCGCTGGCTTGCCCGGCTGGGCATCGCCGTCGCCGTGCTGGTCGTCCTGCTGGCGGTCACCGTCCTGGTGGCCTGGTGGTTGATCACGTAGCGGTGCAGGTCCATGCAATGGTTGGAATGCCGCCCGGCTCATCAGGGCGTCGTTGACAGCGAGCCGGGGATGGAGGATAAAATAGTAAGACAAAACATCACATCAGCAATCGCGAGAGACCATGCCCCCACGACGCATTTCCAGGACGATCACCTTTTCGCTGCCCCCGGAGATGTTCGAGGAGGTGCAGCGGGTAAAGGAGGAAGAGGGCCGGGACATGAGCGAGTTGGTGCGGGAAGCCCTCCGCCTCTACATGGAGGACAGGGAACTGCGCCGTGAGCAGCGCCTGGAACGCCTGCGTTCCCGGCAGGCTGAACGGGAAGAGAATCAAGGAGGACACAGCGATGAGTAAGAATACCGAGTTGACCCCGGCGGCCCTGTACGCCCGGGTCTCCAGCGACCGCCAAGACGTGGACCTTTCCGTGGCCGCCCAGCTTAGGGCGCTGCGAGAATACGCCGAGAAGAACGGCTACTCCGTGGCCCGCGAGTACGTGGACGAGGCCGAGAGCGGCAGAGTCGCCGACCGCCCTCAGTTTCGCAAGATGCTGGACGAGGCCAGCAAGCCCGAATCTCCTTTCCGGGAGATTCTCGTCTGGAAGTTTTCGAGATTCACCCGCAAGCGGGAACACGCCGTGGCCTTCAAGTCGATGCTGCGGCGCAAGGGCATCAGGGTCACTTCCATCACGGAGCATGCCGACGACTCCCCCACCGGCAAGCTGATGGAGGCCATTATCGAGTCCGTGGACGAATTCTACTCGGAAAATCTTGCCACGGAGGTGTTGCGGGGGATGCGGGAGGCTGCCTCCCGGGGCTTCTGGGTCGCCAGCCGGGTGCCCTACGGCTACCACAAGGTCTACGTCCAGGACGGGGCCAAGAAGCGGCCCACCCTGGAACCCGACCCGGACACGTCTCCTGTCGTAAAGCGCATTTTCAACCTGGCCGAATCGGGCAGGGGCATCCTGGACATCACCCGCACCCTGAACGGCGAGGGCATCGCCAACCCCACCGGCCGGTTGTGGGCCAAGAACGGCGTCCACATCATCCTCCCAAACGAGGCTTATACCGGCACTCTAGTCTGGGGCGAAGGCGCCAAGGACAAGGGCGAGCCGGTTAGGGTGGAGAAGGCTTTTCCCGCCATCGTCACCAAGACCCAGTTCCGCAAGGTCAACCGGCAACTGCGCTCCCGCGCTCCGAAGAAGGCCCATCCCCGCCGGGTGGGAAGCTCCTACCTGCTCAGCGGCCTGGTCAAGTGCCGTGCCTGCCGTAGGGCCATGTCCGGTCAGGACTCCAAGGGCGGGAAGTTCGCCTACTACGTCTGCCAGTCCCTGATGAAGCGGGGCAGCGGGGCCTGCGACTGCCCAAGGCTCAACGCACGGCGCTTCGAGGAGGTGGTGGTGGGGAAGATTCGGGAGAACGTGCTCACCGAGTCCAATATCCGGGAGCTGGTCAGGCTGGTGGACGAGGAGATGGACGGCATCGCCCGGGAGCAACGGCAGCGGCTGGAGACCGCCAAGGCGGAACTGGAAGACGTGCGGCGCAGGCTGGACCGGCTCTACAACCTGGCGGAAACCACCGACCTGGACATCGAGGACTTCAAGCCGCGTATCAAGGACCACCGGGAGCGGCAGGAGAAGCTGGAAGCCACCGCCGCAGAGGCCAGGGCGATGCTGTCCCAGCGGCGGGTGGTGCTGGACGACGTGGAGACCATCACGGCCTACGCCCAGGACCTGAGCCAGTTTCTGAACGAGAGCGAGCTCACGGAGCGAAGGGCCTTCATCGAGTCCTTCGTCAAGGAGATCATGGTGCAGCCCGGCGGGGCCATGCTGCGCTACACGATCCCCATGCCCGAGGATAGCCCGATAGAGGGAAGGGACGCCGAGGAGGTCGCTCTGGCCTCCCCGGTACTGTCTACCGTCAAGTCTGGTGGGCCGGACTGGACGAAATCAAGAACCGGGGCCGATTCCGACGTCACGCCGTCCTGGGGCATGGGGATGGTGTACGTCAGGACCGCCTCGTCCTCAACGATCTCGATGCCCTGCACGAAGTTGCGGATCAGCGCCTTCCGCTCGGGGAAGGTGCCGTCCTGGAATAACTCCCGGAAGTCCGCCACGTACCCCCTGATCTCCTTCGACGTGGGCAACTCGGCCCGCCGCTGCTCAAGCTGGCCCTCGGCCTCTTCTCGCGCCGCCGTGAGCTGGTCCTGTCGGCTCTTCAGGGCCAGGATGCGGGGCGACAGCACTTCCAGGGGCAACTGCTTGGTCTCCAACGCCTGGTAGAGATTCTCCAACCGGCTATCCACGTCGGATAGCTCGGCGCTGATAGCCGTAAGTCTGCCGTTGACCTCACCGGCGATGTTGTCAATCTCCTCGGCCACCAACGTCACCAGTTCGGTGATGGTCTCCTCGGTGAGAATCCGCTCCCGCACCTTCTCGATCACCAGGTCCTCGACCTTGCTGGCGTTCAGGTAGCGCCCGTTGCTGCACGCTCCCGCTCCTTCGCGGAACAGGCTGGAGCAGACGTAGTAGGCGAACTGGCCGCTCTTGGCTCCCTGGGCTGAATAGGGCTTGCCGCACACCCCGCAGCGGAGCAACCCGCTGAGCAGGTACTGGCTGCCCACCCGTCCCGGCCGCGCCACCGTGGGCGCCCGTTCGTGCAACCCCTGCTGCACCGCGTCAAACAGTTCCCTGGACACCAGGGCGGGCCAGGCGTTCTCGACACGCACCGGCTCGCCCGCCTTCTCGTCCTTGCTCTTCACTCCCCATACGGCGGTTCCCGTGTAGGCTTCGTTGGTCAGCAGGTAGTGGACCACGTTCTTCTGCCAGCGCCGTCCCTTGTGGGTGATGCCCCGCCCGTTCAGCTCCTTGCAGATTTCCATCAGACCGTAGTCCCGGCGGGAACTCTCGAATATCTCCTGCACTATTGGCGCGGCCACCGGGTCAACCTCCAGGGTGGGGCGGTCCTTCACGCCGTCGCTGACCTTGATGCGGGTATAGCCGAAGGGGGCCTTGGAGCCGAGGAAGAAACCCCTGGAGGCGGCCTCCCGCATCCCCCGCACGACCTCGGTGGCTAAATTTTCCGAGTAGAACTCGTCCACGGACTCGATGATGGCCTCCATCAGCTTGCCGGTGGGAGAGTCGTCGGCGTGCTCGGTGATGGAGACGACCCTAATGCCCTTCCGCCGCAGCATGGACTTGAAGGCGACGGCGTGCTCCCGCTTGCGGGTGAATCTCGAGAATTTCCAGACCAGAATAACCTCAAAAGGCGCCGTGGTTTTGCCGCCCTCGTCGATCATCTTGCGGAACTGGGGCCGGTCGGCGATTCTGCCGCTCTCGGCCTCATCCACGTACTCGCGGGCCACGGAGTAGCCGTTGGCCTTGGCGTAGTCCCGCAAGGCCCGCATCTGGGCCGCCACGGACAGGTCCACGTCCTGGCGGTCGCTGGAGACGCGGGCGTAGAGGGCTGCCGGGGTTAATGGCTGGAACTGTTTTCTCATGTGTCCTCCCTTTTTTGCATTGCTAATACTTACCGAGTCTTACTAGATATCATCAAGCCTGCGGCCGGCTTTTGTCAAGGACCAAGTGTCACCGGGTTACGTCGCGCGAACCGTTTACCGCCTATAGGACACAAATCACATCAATGTAGGGTGTAACCGGCGACAATTATTGGCGACGCCAGACACCTGGCCTGTAGAAGCCGAGTGCTCATAGTTTCACCGTCATCGAATTGGAGGAGTGGGTCAAGCAAATAGGAAGTCATCTGATGGATTCAATGTAGCCTCACAACGCTACTTCCTCTTTGCCCCTATCGGGACACGTAACGTCTCACGCGCGGTTTCAAACCACAGGTAATTTCCTTCCTCCCGGATTACTTGGTCCTCCGTGTCGCTGAGTCCCCAGAACATAGATTTCGATTCCCCTGCCGGTACATTGATTGGTAATCTGTGCCAACTCGGCTGTGGCACGACATAGAACTCATCAGAATTCTTGGGATAGAGGCCGAGGTCCCGTAATTCATCCGGTGACCACATCCGTAGATCTTTAGCGACCAGAGGATCTAGCGACTCCAGATAGGCTTCTCTCTGGTGGCGTCCATAACCTATCCCGATAATTTGTTCGTTGAACCTTCCAGTATTTCTAACTTCTAAGCGAAGCCCCGGGTCTGTTCTGAGAAGGACTGGCGGCGATTGGCCCATTTTACGGACATCATATCTGTCCTCAGTGTCATACACCGCGGTAATCCTCAGGTACCCGGTCGTTCGATTGGACTGATATGCGTAGTATGCACTGGCGACGGCGGCTAGCATACTCAAGATTGCCACTCCCAAAGCAATATACGCGATGCTCGACTTCAAACTGTTCATCGTGCGCATGTGAACCTGTTCAGGTTATGGCGAGGTTGGTTGCATTTTCGCTCCGTCATCAGGTCGGAGGTCTTGCGCTGGCGATGATTCCCGCCACCGGACCACTATCCGCTAATATCGTAGCGGGACAGGACATAACCCAGCCAATCACTCCACCTCCCCTCGGTGTCGTGCTCTTTCACCCAGGCAACCCATTCCTGATGGGTGAATACGGCGAACCGAGCCCGACCCTGGAAAACCCTCCCCCAACCCTTTACTCCGTTGATTCCAGTCCGCCTGAGCGCAGCATCAAGAGCATGGTTGCGCACATCAACCGCCACTGCTGATACGACGAGGTCGTAGCGTCCAGACTGGGCAATGCCCTCGGCCAGCGAGTGTTGACGGAATAGCTGATACCCATGCCTCATTGCCGGGCAGTGAGAGAGACCAGCCAAGGCGCTTTGGTCAGCAATGGGCGCCAGATGGTCCCAATAACGCCGTCCCCAAGCTGACTGGTGGCATTGATCGGCGGCGGCTTTTGCAACTTCCACTGGGTGATGGCAGCGGTCGGGGTCAGGGTTCCCGAGCCGTCTGGAACTTCCCTGGTGCCGCCAGGCAGAGCATTCGTAAAAGCTGTGTTCGGTGAGCTTATTCTCCACCAATACCAGCCCTCGACGTTCATTAACCAGCAGGCCAAGGTCAGGCGAGGTCTGGTTGGCGCCCCTCGTACCTCCTTCCTCCCCAAGCAGGCGGGAGGGGTGTAGCTCACCATCGCCGGCGTATTCCAAGTCGATGTCCTCCAAGGAGTCGATCTCTTCGGCTACGTAATGTTTCAGAAACGAAGCGAACAGCGCTCTGCCGTCGGCACGGGCCCGGAAAGGAAAGTACAGATTGGCGCACAGAATCCACGAACTCTTGAGATTGTGCACCCCATCATGCTTCTGTACGCCGGTTCTCTCGATGTATGCTGGCAGAGAATCTTCCGAACCGGTGCGTATCCCCGGCCACAGACCTTCTTCCCACATACCTTCGGGCAGAATCCACGGGTATTGGCGACCGCGCCAGAATCCGAGCTCCGTAGATGCCACATTAGCCTTGCGCCACTCGGTCTGGTGTAGACCGATCCACCGGTCAAAGGATTCCATGTCCTTCTCTCCCTGTACGTACTATGCTCCCAGTTCCGACAGGAACCGGGGGGCGTTGACGATGCTGGTGCCCTCGTGTTCCTCCAGGGGCAGCAGATGGCGGCGGTCGCCGGTGACCAGGTAGTCGGCATTGCCGGCTGCGGCGCACTCCAGGATGCGGTTGTCGGCGTGGCCGCCCTCTATCACTTCCTCCAAGCGCGGCGGTTCGATGACGGTGGCGGCATTCTGGAGAGCGCTTATCGCCCGTATCGCCCGTTCCTGGTCCCAGCCGAATTTCCGAGTCAGCACCCCGGAGACCTCGCCCAGGATGAACCAGGACAGAAACAGCTCGAACCTTCCCCGCAGGGCCAGTTCCAGCACCATCCGCTCGTTGCCGGGGAAGTTCAGGCCGGAGATGATCACGTTGGTGTCCAGGACCACCCTCACGGCTGGGGCTGACCCATCTCGTTCCGGTACACCTCCACCAGCCCGGCCACGTCCTCCGGGCCGATGCCCCGCTCCCTGGCCCGCTCCTCGCCGTATTGGAGCAGTTGCCGCCACTCGCACTCCTCGAGGTAGCGCACCACGGCGTCCCGCAGGAACTCGCTGCGGGATCGGCCCTGGCCCTGCATGGCCTGGTCCAGCCTCTCCGCCATCTCCGGCGGCAGGGAGAAGGTGATGGTCTTTGTGGTTCTCGGCATAGCGCCTCTCTATTATCGCGTCTTACTCAAATACTGTTCCATCGGGGTGGTTCTGTCAATGGCAGGTCATTTTGAACTGGAGGCCACTATAGACGATATGTACGTAGTCCCACTGCCATATAATTGGAGGCAGAGTGTAAAAGGTTAGCCCAGTCGAGTTCCATTATCAGCGGAGTCCTGACCAAGGACGGGTCTGAGGGCGCTGATGCTTACCGGGTTGGCTGACCTCGCACGTGAAAGTATGCGAGAACAAACGTCGTCGCGACCAGGACTTTTCTTCGGAGTAGCAAATGGCCAAGAGTCAATTGAATGAATTTCAGCACAGCAACCGGTGGTTTCATCATGCCATTGCGGCACCAATAATTGCCATAGTCGGGACCTATTTGTGGGCGAATTTCTACGGCGATGGCGAATGGCTTTTCTGGCAAAATATGTCGGCGATTCAAGCCGCAGACTTCTACGGCGCTTTGGCCTATCCTGTTCTTGGCGCATTGTACGAATCAACGATGTGGATTTGGCGTAAGGGTTACAAAGCCGGGCACAAGGCAGGCTTTGCCGAACAACAATCCGCCGCTATCAAAGCTGGCCGGAGCGAGGGCAAGGACATAGCATTGACTGTCGCATGGAGATTGGCTGGAACTGATGAACAAAAGAACCTCGTCCGCTGGACCGCAAGTGATCTAGACATTAATCTACCCGCGGTATTGGGACAATCGTATGTAACAGCCAAGCTGGAAGTGATATCGCCTTGGGATGCCCTCGGGACGCGGTTTGCTGACGTTTCCGCCGAACTACGCCAACGCGTCGAAATTAACGCGTTCGACAGTGAGTTCGACAAGATCTTGCGCCGAGCGGCCGCAGTAGCGATAGCGGACCTAGAAAAGCAAATAGAGGGGGTAGGCACATAGGACAACTGGTTGCCATACATCGGTTTGGTTAGTGACTCTCGCCCCTACGCTTGCCAAGCCAGCCAGGAAGGCCATCTGATATTCCGGCGTCCGCAACGGGACACCGCGCGGACGTGTGCATCCAACCATAAGCCGACGAAATTAGGAAGGTCAAATCCTGCCCTCCGTTACGGGCTTGCAACGGGAACCGGAGTGCCCACCTGGAAACTTCCCTCTGGGGTTGCCCCCGGAGGGTGCACTGAGGTCGAGGGCTTGGCGGTCCCATCGCATCGGGATGCCACCTCGGAGAAGCCAGTCATCCTTCTTCGGCTAGGGTACTACCAGTCCCTATTGGGGAGGAATACACGCCGTCTCGCCAGGCTAGGTATTCGGTAGCTTCACCCAACTGACGACCGGCTTTTGCGTAACGCCTTCCCCTGGTCTTGTCGCCCAACTCGAACGCACACCGCGCCGCATACCGGTAAAGCGGTGCGAAATCCGGCCGGACTTCAATCACCAATTCCAAGTGTTCCAATGCTTCTGCGTATCGTTCCAGCATGGTCAGCACGTAGCCGGTAACGTACCGGAGATGCGGCGTCGCTTCCGGCAGGGTCAAACGGGCCTGTTTCAGCTCGTGGAGCGCGACGTCGTACTCGCCGATGTTGGCCAGCATGATTCCACATTCGACTGCGGGAGCATCCCAGTTGGGCAACAGCCCAGCGGCGATCTTGCACTCGACGATTCCCTCGTCCACCATCTTTCTGGTCCGTAAATGCTTCCCAGCCATCCCCAGGAATGACCCCAGTTGATAATGAGCTTCCGGGCTATTGGGGAATCGGCGGACGAGTCGGCAGCGGCGGTCGATGCCGTCTTGCAGCAGGTCCAGGATAAGGCGGGGTCCTCCTGCATTGTGAGGGATGGCTTCCCGATTCTTTGCCTCTGCCAGAAATTCCTGCCTTATGGCGGCGTAGACCTCCTGGTCCAATCCGCCGTATTCACCCTCCACGTCCGAGATGTCCTGGGCCAAACCGGCTGCCAATCTCTTACCATGCATTGTCGCTATGTGCTCGAAAGCTAGTTCCCAGGGTTCACTTGCAGCCAGTATGTCTCGCTTCCAATCCGCGTCGGATTCCAGTTTGCCCAGCCACCAAAGCAACACCGGTGCGGAATCTTCGAGGCAGCCGAAGAGCAGGAGGCGCAATTCCACGTGATTGGAGTGCTCCTCTTTGGACAGCGGAAAGTCCAGCGATTCCGACAACATCCGTGCGAAACGCCCCACCGCCGTCGTCATCTCAATTACCGGTTGCCGACCCACTTGGGCCGCCAGCAGGTCCGCCAGATGGGCCAAGGTGAACTGGCGGCGCAGTTGCTGATCCAACTCCTCGGTGGTCAGTCCGCTCGACGACTTTGCCAGTTCTCCGGCCAGGGCGCCGACATAGGCGCGGCTGGGCCAGGTCTTTCCATCCAGCCAGTTGTCCACCGAGGTGTAGGATGCACCAATGCGGCGCGCCAACTGGTCACGGGTTATTCCGGCCTGGGACAGGTGACGCCGCAGTATCCGGCCCCCGCCGTTCTCTTGGACCCACAACGGAGGCTCGGCATCCGGCAACGAGAATCCCGTCAACCGGTGCAGGGCAAACACACGTAAGGATAGGTCCACCGCCACCAGCCGGAGAAACCCTCGCCCTACAGCTTCTACGTCGACCGCGGCCGTAGCACGGCTTTGAATGGTGGCCATCAGGTGGTCCCAGCGTTCGCCGACTAAGCCCACTCCCATCCCTGCCGCCAACGCCATTGATACTCCATCCGGCAGGGCGTCAACCGTTTCGGAAACGATGCCGCAGTCGATCAGAGCCTGCCCCACGGCTTCGAAGATCAGGTGTCGGTTGTATTCGTCAATAGACTCGCCAGCGAAAAACCGCCGGGCCGTCCGGCTGCTGAGCACGTCGTCCTTGATGTCGAGAGCCTGTACCACGGCTCTCAAGATGTCGCCGCCGTAGATCCCGGCAAGAAGGTCGTGGTCGTCTTGGTTCATATCATTCATTGTAACCCTGGCGGAAAGCGCCCGGACGAAACCGCCTGATCCGGACGCCCTTCCGGTCTACCCTATTTCTTGGTCGTGGGATTGTTCTTGGGACGGTCCTGAAGTTCCCCTTCGTTGGTAGACCGCTCCTCCCAATCATCGGGGCGTTCGTCATAGCCCCGGGACGTCCAGTAGGCGTCGTTGTTTGGGTTCATCTGGTTGGAGCGGTTGTCCTGCTCGTCCTTGCGACTCATTGGCCACCTCCGTCAACTGGTATTCTGGAGTACGTTGCGGCTTCTGAAAACCATTTTATGTGCTGGTCACAGAGCTCTGGCCCCAACAGGTTGGACAGAATGCGGACCGGAGGCCGGTCTTTGGCGTTTTGAACTGGGGTCGCGGCCCTAACGCTGCCAGAACCGCCACCGTGAACCACTCCGTTGCTGTGCTGACTTCAACTCATTGACTAGCCCGGCGTTGCGCAGCCGCTCCTGGTCAAGCTGCCCTTGCAACAACTCCACCTGCTCTTCCAGTCCGCGTATTCAATCCTGGGCCACCGCCAGCTCCGAGTCAGCGGCCTCTCCATACATCGGCGGGTCGTCGTCCAGCATCACGTACACCCGGTGCCGCTGGCCTCGCGGCTCCCGTCTTACCGGCACCTCCCCGGCGGCGATGCGCCGGTTCAGCGTGGACAGCGACAGCCTCAGCTCCCGGCAAGCCTCGGTCTTGGTCAGCTGTTTCATACGTTCACCTCGCTTTGTGTCATTACGTTTCATTTACGGGTCAATCCTCATGTGTCATACGTGTCAGCGGCTTTTTCGCAGTTATTTGGGGGGGTCGGCGTCTCCGCCGCGAAAGCCCCGATTTCTGCAACAAAATGCAAGCCGGAGGGCTTTTGGGGTCAGACAGGGTTAAGACAGGGGGAAACCCCTGTAATTCACGTTTGTTTGTGGCCTCCCTACAGGAAACCCCGGGAGCCGCTTTACCGGAAAAGTGGCACCCTGACCAGTCGCTGCAATTGCAGCCTTTCCCAGGGTTCCGGGGCGGGCGGCAGCCACGTGTCAGCCAGGATGCCGTGTTGGGCGATGGTCTCCAGGTTGGAGCTGGCGAAGGGGGCGTGGTCCACGTAACTGGCGGCGTCCATGAAAGCGTCCTCGTCGTCGGGGGTCTCGAAGACGAACAGCACCAGGGGCAGCGCCCCGTCGTGGTCCCGGCGAGCGTAGCCGCTCTGGGAGTAGCGCCGGTAGTTATCCAGCCCTGCCCGCACCCACCGGAGCGTGGTGGTTGTTGGGGCTGGGTTGGGCGGTCCAGGACCTGCCCCACGGCGGCCCGGTCCCGGCGGACCAGGCACGTCAGCCCCTCGTCGGTAAGCACGTGCTGTTGCCCATCGGCGCAAATCAATGCCAGGTCGGTCAGCGCCCGGACCACCTAGTTGACGCGGCGGCGGGCGACCCTGCCTGTCAGCCCCAAGAGTTGCTCGGTGGCGCACAGGGGCCATGCGGCCAGCAGGCCCTGGGCCTGCTTCTCGGCGCGGGTGAGCCGGACGGCCAGGGTAGGGGCATCTCGCGTCGAAACCGGCGCTTTCCACCGGGTGTCGGGCCGCAACGTCAACAGGTTCGCATGCCGCCGCAAGATCACCAGTCCGGGGACCTGGTCGGCGACGTATTCGATGTCATACCCGTGTACAGGGATTGCCACCAGTTGCAGAAATACAAGTCGCGGCCCTTTTGAACCTGAAACGGGGGCGAATCGGGGTCCCAAAGCCGGTTTTGCAAGCAATCCCGAGTAAGGTCCGGTTCCGGTCTCATTTGTATTTTTACAAGTCAGTGCTGAGACTGCCGGGCGACGGTCCCTGCTGCCAGGTCTGCCTGCGTCGGGGCGGTGGGGGCCCGGGTGGTGTCACGCGCGTCACCCCTTATAGGGCAGAGGATTTGGACAGGCCGGTGTGGTGTCATACCCGTGTACAGGGATTTGGAGTTGGTGGCGGACTGTCCAATTCTGTCCAGTTGAACCTGAAATCGGGGGAAATCACCCCCTATTGGATGGTTGCAGTGAACACCTTGGTTCCAGGGCAGCTTCCAGCCCCGTTGGACAGTCCCACGTAGGAAATCGGACAGTTGTCCACAGGCTTGGAGGGTCGTCATTGGACAGCGCCAGGTACGAAATCGGACAGTTGTCCAGCGGGGTCGGAACGGGCCGGGTGAGGCAGCTGGTGGGGCTGCGCTGGCTTTCGGGGTGGCGCTGTTGCTGCAGGAGAGCCGAAGGTCCGGGACCGGTTCACCGTCGGCGGGAGTGAGGGCCAGGTTCACGGGGAGTCCGGCGGGTGGCAGGTGGGATCGGAGACGGGGTTGGGCTCCGGGGCGCGGCTGACTTGCAGGCAGTCATGTGTCAGACCTGACCCGTCAAACACGGCATCGGGTTTGCCGCCGGAGTTGCGGGTACCAGCGTGGTCGGTCTCGATGGCACCGTCGCGGGCGCCGTTCCGCTACGGAATGCCCCACGTTTGGTCCCTAGGGGGTCTGACAGGGTTGATACCCTGAAATCACCTGTGGTGGAAGGCGCCCTGCGGGGGCGACCCTGCGGTGACGTTGCGGGCATTGGCAGGGACGTGGTTGCCAGAGTGCTGGGTCCGGACGGGCGCGGGGATGGCCCGGAGTCGCTTCGGAGGTCGAATACCATGTGATACCCGTGTACAGAGATTGGGACCACTTCCCATTTGGGAACTTTCCGGCCCCTTTTGAACTCAAAACATATGGAAGAAATCGGGCCGAAATCCCGTGGTAGCGAGCACTTCAGGGTAAGGACCGGTTCCGAAAATTGTGGGCCGATTTCCCTTTTGGGAAGTGAACGCCCAGCTGCTTCGGAGCAAGCGTAGGGAGCAGGGTTGACGGTGCGGAGCGGCGGGCCGGGCCGGGCAGCCGTCGCCCATGCCAGCAGCGACAGGACGCCAGAGGGGGGTGTGCAAGACCCCCCTTTCAGGGCGCGGGATTTTCCGGTTCTGCCCGGACGCTGGGGACGTGTACAGGAATCTGGACTTTGACAGCATTGGTGGAAACAAGGGAATGCGTAGCTGAAACGGGGGAATTTCGCCCGTTTCAGCGTGGGTGGAGTAAACGAATATATTTAACCCTGGTTCCGGTCGGCGGATACATCGCCCCTATTGGACGAGTACATGGACGCGCCGGTGGAGATGGTGGCGGCGGTGCATCGTCCCCGTTGGAAAAGTACATTTTGCACTCCTGGGGATGCGGCGGCGCCGGACGGCGGGTGGAGTCCCGGCCGGGATGCTGGCGCTGGCGCTGGGCTGGCCGGCGGCGTGGTTGGCCTTTGGCGCTTGCTGGTGTTCCTGTTCGCTTTGGTGGTGGATGAGAGTGTCGGCGGGGTTGGGTCGGAGCTCGGTCTTGAGCAGGCGAATGGGGGACGACACGCTCGACCCTGCCGACGCCGGCAGCGCCGGTTGGCAGGGTGCTGTAGTGCATCCGGGCAGGTGGCCGGCGCTTTGGCCTTGAGACGGGTGAATGTGGGTTGGCCGCCGCCAGTGGCGGAGATGTCGCCGGGAACGGGTGGTGGCGGAGTGTGGCGATGCAAACGACGTGGTTGGGCGGTGCCAGGGTTGCGGGGCGGCGATGGCACATGCTGGCCATTTCGGGCGTGGCGGCATTGGCAACTGGACCGCTGCGGCGGGTGGCGGCGATAGCGTCGGCGTCGGGCGCCAATATGCCGCCGTGGTGGAGGGCGGGGTGATCCCGGGCGACGTGCCGGGTTTACGAGCTGCGCCTCTTCGCTCTGGTGCTCTGCCGTGCCAGCAGACGGACCACCGACGCCCGGTCTCCAACCCGGTCCGGGGCGGCGCCGGGGCGGACGGGGAAGCTATGGAGCTGGCCTCTTTCATTCCTGTCGCATTCTTGTCGTATTCCGGTCGCTTTCCTGTCCGAGTGATGTGAACGATTGGGGCGGAAGACGGTTCAAGCCCTTGCGCGGGGTCTGGCCTGGGCCGGATACTGAATGCGTTGTCTGGCTTTACCAGGGTTTCCACTGCCATAGAAACCCGGGGGCGTGATCCCTGCTCGCCCGGGCCTGCTCCGCGAGGATCGAGATATTTCTCCCCGGAGCGCCCAAGAGGGAATCGCTGCTGGCTCGGAGTGATTGGCACTCTGCCCGCAGCCGGTAACCCAACCCGATGCTCGGAAACCCTGCCCCACAGATTGACGCTGAGGAGGTGGTTGAAGCCTTAACCGGAACGGCCATTCGGAGTGTGCTGTTTAAGAGTGAGCACTTTACCCGGATTGGCCAGATTGGACCGCCCAGGCCCTTTACCTCCTGCGGCGGCGGGGTGATACTGGATGTGTTGTCTGGCTTTTTCCAGTGTTTCCAGCCCAGAAAACTGGAGGGTCCATCCCCGGCCCGGACCGTTGTTCAGGGATCGAGCCCTGCTCTCCCTGAGGCGGTTCACCAAGGGATAAGCGCCCGCCCGCTGCGCGATGCGGAACCGGGGTCGAGCCCTGCTCCTCCGGCGACCGGTTCGATGCGGTGCACCAGAACATCGGTATTCTCACCATTGCCCAGGAGGTAGCAGACAGGAACACAACCCAGGCCAGGAAACCCGGTCCCTCTATTATCACCTGCGGAGCGGCTGACCCGCTTCGTAGCTTCCCCTTCCCACCTGCGGTTGGGGCTGATTCCCGGCTCTGACCGTTTCATCACGACTGCGGCATAGCTGTTGAAAGCAGCAGCCAGGTTGTATATTCGACACGCTCCGGTCGCTTGAGAACAGCGGACCGGACGCTTGCCATTGCGACGCAGTTCCCAACGGCGCGCTGGCTGACGTCTTAGCCGTTGGCCTCACTGCGTTCCTCTCCCATACCCTCTCACACATTCCCCATTGCGCCAGTTACCCGGCAAGTTTGACCCTGGGGTAACTATGCCTTTCGCCAGCCCCACATCGGCGTTCTACGTTGCGTCGGCATCCCCTGGGCGTGGTGCGTCCGGCGCTTGGCGGTTGGATTGAGCGGCTGACCTCCAACCTGGGCGACCCGCGCCTCGCGCCAACCCACGACCGTCATTTCTCGTTGCATTACCTGACCCTGGGCGTAGTGCGCCTTCCGCACTAACTGGCTTGACCTGCTGAACACTACCCTGGGCGCAGTGCGTATTGCGCCGGATGGCGTGAGCTGGTGTTGGTTGCGCAGCCAGGGACTCTGACCGTCCCGCGGTTGTCGCTCTCCGACACAGGGGCGGGCAGGTTCGGGCGGGCGCCGGCATCGTCTCCGGGGTGGTGCGGAGAGCAGCAGGAATCGGGGGAAAGCGACAGCCGGTCGCGCTAATCACCGGCGCCGTTGCCGACGGCGTTAACCGGGTCAACAACGGGTACTACGTCAGGGACTACGGCGACAGCGACAATCACATTGAGGAGGTGATTCACAGCAACAACGACCATCGCGGGTTCCCGGTCATCACGGGCCAGTTGAAGCAACCGGTGAACCTGTGGTAACCCAAAGCCCGCTGCCCAAAGCGCGGCGCGGCGTCAACCAGGGCGGCTCTGTAGGCCGCCACTGACCTGACAATCGACTAGGCATCAACGAGCGGGGTCGTCTCTCCCAACGGTGGGGAGGCGGCCCCGCTCTTCGTGTTTCGCCACCGGCGGACACCCAAGCGGCTGAATGGACCGCAACCAGAGACCTGCATCTTTAACCGGAGAGCGGGGTCGGTCCATTCGGACCGGCCTCGCTTTCTGTCTTTCGGAGGAAACGACATGAAGGCGACTACCAGCATCGAAGTCACAGCACAGACCATCACCCATCCCACTACCGGATTCGACGGCAGCGAACCCCGCGTACCGGATACCGGACAGGCTGGGCCGAAACAGAACGGCGCAAAGGAACACGGCCAGGGCAAGCCGGAGAGCGAACTGCGGGCCGCCGCCCGGCGCAAGGGCCTCACCTTGAAGGAATTGGCCGAGAAGATGAACGTGAGCTACAACTACTTGTCCCAGGTCAGCAGCGGCAGCAGGCCCTGGACTCCCATGCTGCGGGAACGGGCCATGTCGGTCCTGGGCGAGGTCCCCGGGCAGGGCGTGGTCTACCGCCAGGGCGGCCTCGTCAACGGTGCTGAGAGCACCTGCATCCGGGAGCGGGCTCGGGAGGTGGGCCTGAGCATGGGGGCGCTGGCCGACCTGGTGGGGGTGTCCCGCAGCTACATGTCGATGGCGTCCAGGGGCAAGCGGAACATGAGCCCGGGGGTCCAGGCCAAGGTGGAGGCGGTGCTGGAAGCCCCGGCGCGGGTGGAAGCGGCCCTATGTCCCTCCGTTGACCCCAGGACCCTGTGGGACCGGATGGACGCGCACGGATTTTCCCAGAACCAGGTGGCCCGGCTGGCGGGCATCAGCACCGGCCATCTCTCCCTGATCATGAACGGCCAGCGGACTCCCTCGGGGGACGTGCTCCGGCGGCTGCACGAGGTGCTGTTCGCGCCGACCCAAGCGGAACTGGTTGCCCCGGTGGAGTTGAAGGTCATGGCCTGGAAGAAGGACGACCGCAAGGGAGTGGTGGTCAAGGGCGCCGGCGGGCCGCACAGCGGCAGGAATCCGGGCGGCGGCACCGTCCGCATCGGGGGGCGGGTGCCCTGGGGCGCCGAGGTCGAATATGCCTACACCAGCGGCTACGACAGCCGGGGCCAGCTGTCGGTGAACCACATCGTGGACGAGCGGGGCTACGGCGCCATGCTGACGCGTCGGGACCGGGAAGGGGTTTAGGGCGAAGCGGATGCGCCGGTATCCTCGCCCCTGCCGGACCTGGGGCTGCTGGGTCGGAATGCAGGAACGCCGCTCGTACCTGCGGACTAGGGACTTTATCTCGCTGTCCGAACATCGCCCGGTGGTGTAGAATGACACCTGTAGATTTGCACCCTTTGGGGAAATCCAAGCGTGGTGGCGCCAGCCTCGCAGTTTGTTGATCATTGGGTTGGCGTTGCCGCAAGCCGCTAGGTGCGACATGACCACCCCCGACACCACTGCCAAGACATCCCAGGGCCCGGTCCGCTTCCGGCTGCCGGACCCGCCGCAGCGCGAGCCCGACGAGATGACCCAGTATGACCGCCTGTTCAAGACCGGCAACTCCCACTACTTGGCTCTGCACTTGGGCAACCCGGAGACTACGCTGGTTGAGGCTGACCGCTGGATCGTGACCGACCCCAGCTTCAACAGGGCCAGGGCCCGGCGTCCCGATCTGCTGGTGGCTTTTGCAGTGAACCCGGCAGCCTACAAGGCCAGCAACGGATACGTCATATCGGAGCAGGGGAAGCCGCCGGACTTTGTGTTGGAGGTGGCGTCGGAGAGCACGGCGGAGGTTGACGTGGGAGACAAGCGGCGGGACTACGCCGCCCTGGGAATACAGGAATACTGGCGGTTCGACGAGACGGGGCAGCATCATGGGGCGCGGCTGGCTGGGGAGCAACTGGTTGAAGGCGAATACCTCACGATAGACATCATAGAATTGCCGGGCGGCAGCCTGCAAGGATACAGTCCGGCACTGGATCTGAACATCCGGTGGGAGGCCGGCGAGTTGCTTTTCTACGACCCGACAACAGACCGGCCCATCGCCACTCTGGAAGATGAGCGGGCGCGGGCCAACGCCGAGCGGGATGCCCGCACCACCGCCGAAGCCCGCGCTAACGCCGAGCAGTCCCGCGCAGACAATGCCGAAGCCCGGGTCCGCGAACTGCAAGACCAACTCCGCCGACAGTCTCCCTGACGCGAGTCTGCGCTCGCCATCAGTTTCCTCCTACCGGATGGTGGGCAGCAGCCACTCCCCTGTTCACCTGTGCCGTGTTCTTCGGCAGGAAGCCGGTAAGTGCCGGGCACTAATTCGTGAAATGAGAAACGTGGTTGACCTCAGCCAGCTATGCAAAGTGAAAGTTGGGGTGAGTGACTTTGGCTGGAAATAACGAGGAAGCACTGATCCGCGAACTGCGGAGCCGTTTTCCAATCTTGGAACGTATCTCGGGACGGTTCGGTCAGGATATGACAAGGGAACCAATTCCATGGTTCTTCGGCATAGTGCTTGGCGCTTCCATGTTAAAGGAACCCGGCGCGTGCTGCTTGGTTCTGGACAAGACGCAGGGAACCACCGCCCTGACTGCCGTTTTCGTGGCGCTTGCTAGACTTGAGGAAGACTTTCCACATCTCGCTGAAAGATACGCGCGAACGGCCTTCGGTGAGGGACAGCATGTGCGGGTGAAACCGAGCAACTTTGTGTACGAGTATGAAGGTATCTGGGATGGGCATCCCGATTTGTTCAGGCTGAAAATACAAGATAAAGAGGAGCGAAGGAGTTTTCCAATTTCCGAGGTGCTCAGGCTGGAACCAACTACCCACAAACTGCCGAAAGGGACGCTCGTTTCGAATCTCGGTGTTTTCAACCAAACCAACCTTGATGGGTTGATTGGACTAAGAACTTTCGGAAACAGCAGCATTTTCCTGAATGTCGTTCTATTACATATGCCGCAGACACGATTCGCTGGAATTGTGGACATAGTGTCGCTGGGGCCGGATCAGATTGACGGTTCCAGCCAACTCTCGGACATCCTGCCCTGGGGAGTCGTTGGCCCTGAAGGAGAAATTAGGGCAAATGACAACTACCAAGTGATCGGAGAGCCCCTAATCGCTGTAACCAGGGTGGCCCAAGACTTGGCAGCCGTAGCTTCCGCGTCTCCAAGTGGGTCCAAGATAGTTCTCGTCGACGGTGCGCGTGGAATTGCCAATGACCTCCAGGCCTTTGACGATGTTTCGGAACGGCAGAGGGTCGTGATACTCGCTTCACCAGACGAAACGGAGGAAATCCGACTGTTGCGCGAATATGGATGTCCCGTGTGGTACATGTCGGCAGCAGACGTCGCGATTGGCGAAGACGAAACCAGAGAACGCTCTAGGGAAAGTCTTGTGGGTCGTACAGTACGAGTAGCGAGAATCAGGGAGAACTGCAAAGTAATTCCAGTTGCTTGCAGTAGCGACGAACTTCAGACGGTGGCAACAGCCCTTGAGAGGATTGAGTCCGGAATGGACGATTCAGATGAAAGGGCGGAAGTAGATGAACTATTGGCACGGGTGTACGGTATCCTGTTGGAATTCAGTGAGTGCTGTATCGAGATCCGTGACGAGGCGAAGCACGAGCTCCGATTGGTCAGGGAGAGCTTGACCCAGAACCGCAGATGGTTGGGCATCGAAATTGCCAACGAGTTTGAATCAGCCATAGACCTCCTAGAGGGGATTGCATACGAGGGCATAGGCTTAGAGCAAAAGGCAGGTGCCCTCTTGCATGAGCTTGTTGAATCCAATGAACGATGGGCAATAGCCACCAGGTCGACTCGGACGGCGGCGTGTATTCGAGAAAGCCTCAGTGCTCTTGGAATCGACATATGCGTTGTCCCCATACAGGCGATTCGTCCCGATGACGAATTCGACTGCATCATTGTGCCCGCTTGGCCCAACTCCCGACGATTCACGCGGCTCAAGAACCTGGCAGCAGCGAAGGAAATCCGGGTCTTGACATATCCGTTCGAGAGTAGATGGTTGTCGGGGCACCAAGCCCGAGAACGCACTCTCATGCGATCTAACCAAATGGAACCCGAACAACTTGCCGGTATTCTGGGGGTAGCACCTGACCTTTTTGCCTCATCGGGTGGGTGGGAGCCAAGTCCGCCGATGGAGGACACAACACCTGAACTGCCCATATTCAAACTGGAAAACCGAGTCTCCAGGCGACGTTCAGTGGGTCCAGTAGCATTTGTCGGCAACGACGAAACCAGACGCGCCCGTATGGTTGAATTCTACGGAGGGTGTCACGCCCTGCTCTCGGAGTGGTCTGAACTGCACGTTCTGAACGAACTCATAGACAATGCTCTGTCAGAAGGCGGGCGGCTACGAACGAAAACTGTGGCCAGTCTTTCGGAAGGTGATTACGTCCTATTTCGGGCGGGAGGAGGCAAAGAGTTCATAAGACTGTTAGCAGAAGACATCCTTGGAATCGAAGAATACGAAAGAATACGTACGATGGCGGAAAGCTGGAAAATGGCACTTCGCCGCCTCGGCAATGACCCCGCCACAGTTCAGATGCGCTTGGAACGTCAAGGACTCCTCAGGTCGACCGCGACAATTGCGGGTTGGTTGAGGAATCCCCACCTTATTGGCCCCGGAGACAGCGATGATGTCAGAATCGTCGCCGAAGCTTCGGGTGATAGTAAACTACTCGGAGACCTTGACCCTGTTGCTGATGCCATCTCCAGGATACGTGGGGCGCACATAGGAGCAGGAAGCCGTCTGACCCAGCTAATAGTAGATGAGGTTCGTGGTCGCTTAAGTCAACTTGATGGTCAACCGGTGCTGCTTGACCTCGAATATGGGCAGGCTTGGGTTGTACAGGTTAATGCTGTGGATATGGAGGAACAAGAGCATCCAATCGACCAGACCAATCGCCTGCTATGGTCCGATGATCCCTTCTTCTAGAGGGTGACGGGATATGGCGAAAATGATTCCTGCCAGGATCGACGACGGCGTTTTGAGCTCAGCCGAGAAGCGTGTTTTCGACCTCTTGGACACTGACCCGGATACGAATGGGTGGACGGTCCTTCATTCCCTGGGATTGGCGCGAAGGAGAGTCGGCCCTTACGGGGAAATAGACTTCGTGGTAGTTGTTCCCGGAGAGGGCGTCATCTGCCTGGAGGTCAAGGGCGGGCGTGTGTCCTGCGAGAACGGGGTCTGGCGGACCATAGATCGGCACGAGAATGTGGCATTGCTCAACAAGAGCCCCTTCATGCAAGCCAGGGAGTCCATGTTTGCACTTCGGAATTCGGTGATTGAACATTTCGGACCGCGTTCAGACGAGGCCTCGTGTCCCTTTGGATACGGGGTGGTGTTGCCTGACGTAACCAGCCCACCGCTAACGCCCGAATTTGAGCGCTCCGACGTAATAGATTCCGAGGACCTGCGCAGGCCAATCTCCATATCAATCAACAGATTGATTCGAAGGCGGTTGAGAGAATTCCAGCCTCGGAGTGGTGGACGCTTCCCCTCACCTTCTCAATGCAAGGCGATTCAGACCTACCTTCGGCCGGACTTCGACTTGGTGATCGCCAAATCGGTCTTCCTCGGGCGAACCGAGGCCAAGTTGATGGGCCTTACCGAAGAGCAATATGATCGTCTTGATGAGCTTGAGGAGAACCCTCGATGCCTGTTTGAGGGAGCTGCTGGTACGGGGAAAACCCTCCTGGCGCTGGAATATGCTCGACGAGCGGACGAAGGCGGATCGAAGGTCCTTTTGGTGTGTTTCAATCGTCTGTTGGGAGACTGGCTTCAAAGCCAGACCGAGGACACTCAAATCACGACAGGGACTTGGTACGAGATTCTCAAGCGTATGATCGTAGCAAGTAGCGTTGGGGAGGAATTCTTGGGACAGGAGCAACAGGCGTTGGGAGATAATAACCTTGTGACCCTGTTCGAGGAACTCTACCCCCTCTATGGCGAAATAGCCCTAGATGAGATGTCCGGACCGTTTGACGTCCTGGTAATGGATGAGGGGCAGGACCTATTCAACCAACCCACGCTCGATCTGATAAACCGTGCGATCCGGGGAGGTCTGGCAGGCGGGAAGTGGGCAATCTTTGGAGACTTCACTCGACAGGCGATATACGGCAATTCATCGGAAGCGATTTTAGACCTGTCGAGCTACTGCGAGCACTTTGTCAGAGCAAAGCTGACGGTCAACTGTAGAAACACCCGAAGGATAGCTGAGGAAGTGGCCTCCATCGGAGGATTCGTCACGCCGCCGTTCAGGTTCGGCCTTGAATCCGGAATGCCCGTAGAGCATCGGTATTGGAAAACCGCCTCCGATCTTGTCAGAACTCTATCTGGAACTATACGAGGCTTGGTGAGCGATGGCGTATCGACGGACGACATCGTGGTCCTTTCCCCTCGTCGTCTCGAGAACTCGGCTTTGGATTCCACTGAGCATATAGATGGTGTGCCCGTCGTTGATTGCTCAAGATCCATGGACGCAACTCAACCGTGTATCAAGTTTTCCACGATTCACTCCTTTAAGGGCTTGGAAAGCCCTGTAGTGATCATTGTCGACATAGATGAAGTGGATGAGGACAGGTCGCAGTCGCTGCTGTATATCGGCATGTCCAGGGCACGCAGTCTTTTGATTCTGATGCTCCAAGAACGAGTTCGTGGGTCAATTGATGCCCGTATCAGAGCGTCAGTCGAAAAGGAGCTTCGGGAATGAGTGAAACTCTGGCGACACGTGATTTCATCTTGGACTTTCTGCGGAAGGAGCTCATTGGACCCTCACCTCTCCCTCCCAATGTGCAACCCGACGGAGAGGAGATTCTTCGACCCCAAGATTCACCCAGGCAGCGATACAGTGCTGGGGTTCTTTTCCCCTTGAAGTCTCGTGTTCCAAGCCATGATGAAACCGCCGGAGATGAAGAGGGGAACGCCGAAGCCGACTCTCCTGAACCGTCTGGATTGCAGGGCAGCTTGAATGACACTGACTCGAGTGCTGGCCAATCTGATGGCGCAGCCGATACGGACCACGAAGTCAACCTTGCGAACCAATACTTGCCGAGCGCGATGGGAATCTCTGCTTTGGTTGATGTTCCGGACCAGCTTCGTGTTGAAGTCTCGGTTGCGACCTACCGACAGGAGGATGTCCCTCCTTCCGAGAATGAGCGGCCAAGTGGTAAACAATGGCTTCGACAGCCGATTACCCGGACTCTTGAATACCAAGCCGCTGAGCTAATTGCAACCAGGAATACGTCAACGGAAAAATCCGTCGTAGAAGTGGATGGTGAACCTGCCCTTGTTCTTCACGTCATAAGTCGCCCAACCGAAGAATCGGATAGAACGAGGCTCATTACGTTCACCCTCATCAATCGTTTGCTGTCAGACGCCCAGACTCCCCGCAATTCGGAATGCTTCTTTCAATGCGAGTTTGCTGTCTCAGACCCCGAGGGAAGATCGTGTTTCCTCAGCTATCGGGAGCGTCCAAATTACACAAATGACGAAGAGCAACTTTCTCTCCAACTTCTCCATTTGCACAAGCAGACTTTTGCGGTTGGACACGGTTGTGCCGCTGATTGGGAATGGCCCGCCAATGGGCGCACGTCTCTAATTCGGACAGAGGTTCTGCCAACATACGAAGTTAAGCCGGTACTGCCCAGTCAAGTGGAAGGCCTGGATCTCAGCATTAGTGCGCTGGCTAACGGTGATTCGGCTTATGTATTGAACCTTTGCCTCAGCTTGGCAGATGCGTATGAGGCATGGATAAGCGAACGTGAGCAGGAGGTGACGGGAAGACAAGACTTGACTCCGGAATTGACAAAGACCGCATTTCGACATCTGGAAAGCTGCCGAGAATGTCTCAGGCGTATACGAGAGGGCGTGGCTCTAATTGGTCGGGACTCCCAAGTCGCCGCAGCTTTCAGATTGATGAATGAAGCGATGCTGATGCAGCAGGTCCACTATGAAATTGCATCGCGCAGCCCCAGACCTTGGGTGGAAAGGTCGGGCAGGCTGGAACTGGCGAGCAGCTTTGACCCACCTTCCTATAACGACCCCACGCGCAAATGGTATCCCTTCCAACTGGCATTCATCCTGATGAACCTGAAGCCCCTCTCAGACCCGTATTGCGAAGAACGTGAGATAGTGGATGTTATCTGGTTTCCCACTGGAGGCGGCAAGACCGAGGCATATCTGGGGCTTTCTGCATTTACGATGATGCTACGAAGAATGAAAAACCCCCAACACGCCGGGACAAATATCCTCATGCGCTATACCCTGAGGTTGTTGACCACCCAACAATTCCAACGGGCGGCATCTCTGGTCTGCGCGTGCGAGGTCATCCGCCGACGGGAAGTCGATACGTTGGGTTCTGATCAGTTCTCCATCGGATTGTGGGTTGGAGGGGAGGTAACACCCAATCGAGAGGAGAATGCAGTTTCTTCCCTGCAACAACTACAGAGAGGGCAAGGAGACAACAAATTTATCCTACTGAGTTGCCCATGGTGTGGGGCGGAAATGGGGCCGCAGAAATTCAAACAGGGTACAAGAGTCAAGGGGTACAGAATTCTGCCCCGCCCGCAAAGGGTCAGGCACATTTGCGAGGACTCCGACTGCGTTTTCAGCTCCAATGAAGGCCTGCCTGTGGCCGTAGTTGATGAGCATATCTACGTTTCGCCTCCGACCCTGCTGATCGGTACAGTGGATAAGTTCGCGATGCTCGCGTTTCGGCCAGAGGCCAGAAGCATCTTCGGGATTGATTCTCCGTATCCTCCACCAGAATTGATAATACAGGATGAACTGCACCTCATCTCAGGACCTCTTGGTTCGATGGTGGGACACTATGAGACCGCTATTGACGCACTTTGTACGAATGACCATATCGAAGGGAGCATCCGGGCCAAGGTGATTGCGTCAACGGCGACCATATCCAGAGCGGATAGCCAGGTGAAGGCGCTGTACGGCAGGTCCGCTTTTCTTTTTCCTCCGCAGGCTCTGAGAGCAGGCGATTCCTTCTTTGCCGAGGAGCGTCAGGACGAGGAGGGGCGTACGTATGTCGGTGTGTTCGCTACCGCACTACCTTCACATGTTACTTCGCAGATACGGACGATGGGAGCGCTATTGCAGGCACCCAAGATGGTTGGCGTAAGCGATCCGTCTGCGATTGATCCCTACTGGACCATGATGGGTTATTTCAACAGCCTCAGGGAACTGGGGCACGCGGCCACGTTGATACGGGCCGACATCGCTGAGTATCTGAATTCAATGTACGACAGATTCGGCCTGCGTCGTGAAGAAGCCAGAAAATCCGCCGTCGACCCACGGAGGTTCATAAACCGAGACGTGGAACTTACCAGTCGCGTCCAGAGTAGTGACATACCGTCGGTCCTGCAGAAGTTATTTACGCCATACACTGATCCCACCAATCCTCAAGCAGTCGACGTCTGCTTTGCAACCAATATGATCCAAGTTGGTTTGGATATTCCCCGGCTGAGTCTTATGACTATTATCGGACAACCCAAGACTACGTCTGAGTATATCCAGGCATCAAGCAGGGTAGGCCGTCGAGTCGAGAGTCCCGGGATCGTGGTGACAAACTATAACCCGTCCAGGTCCAGAGACAGGTCGCACTATGAGCACTTCCGGTCATATCACCAGGCCCTATACCAATACGTCGAGCCGACTTCAGTGACCCCTTTTGCTGTTCCGGTGCGCGAACGAGCTCTGCATGCCCTCATAGTTATACTCTGTCGTTTCTGGGGAGGTTCGGGACTGAGGGACAGACCCAGCGACCCACCCGATGACCAGCTAATACACCGCATCAAACTCACGATCAAAGAAAGAGTTATGGCGGTGGACGCTGATGAGTGGGCCAATACGGAGGCCCACATAGACGAGATTGTGGGGAAGTGGTTGGTCGCACCAAGATCAAAGTACGGGGACTTCCGACCTCCTACGGAGGAGTTACCGATGATGTACCCAGCCGGTGGACAGGACCATCCCGAGTGGCCTGAGAAACCATACCCGACTCCAAGTTCGATGAGGAATGTGGATGCGGGTTGTTCCGCACGTGCCCTGCCCAGCGGATACGGCAGCAGGGAGAACGGCTGAAGGCCCCTGTACGGACAAGCGTAAGGAGATTTGTAGCTACCATGCCAACCAATAGGCCCATAAGGAGGGGACAACTGATCAGTCCCTTCGGTGTCGGTGCGCTGGTCGATTTTCGCGGCGATGAGTCCCTTATGACGGCCGGTTTGGATGAGTGGCCGCTTGCCTTGGAAGAATGCCCTCCGGATTGGTTGGTGCGCGAGGAGCGGCTCCAAGCACGGTTGGGAGTAAGCCACTTCAGGCTGCCCCCAGAATTCAGGGATCCGGGACCAGGGGTACAGCACGCCAATCAGCACATTCCCTTTGTGAGGTTTCCCAGATGGCACTACTGCCCACGAAGAGGAATAATGCAGAGACTTCCCCTTTTCGGCTCACGTGTAAGGTGTCCATGTAGCGCGGAGTTGGACTGCCACTCAGTTAACCCCAATAGGCGACCTTGGTTGATACCCAGCCGCTTCATAGCCGTTTGCCCGAAAGGACACATCGAAGACTTCCCGTTTATGGAGTGGGTCCACAGAGGTCCCGCCGGAGACGGGCGGCACTGGTTGCGTCTATTGCCTGGGCGATCATCCGCGAGCCTGTCGGGAATCCGTGTAGATTGCAGTTGCGGGCAGTCCCAAACAATGGCTGGTACATTCAACCCCGAGTCGCTTCACGCTGTCGACTATGACTGCTCCGGAAGTATGCCCTGGGTCGGCGACATTGGAGGAGGCCCAGGGTATTGTGGCGAATACCTGAGGGTCGTCCAACGGGGTGCATCCAATGTTTACTTTCCGGTAACGGCTTCCTCAATTTACCTTCCACTTTGGGGGGAAGATGCGAAACGGACCGTGAACAGGATTCTTGATGACCCGAAGAATTGGGACATCCTCACTAGGACACTGGATAACGGAACATCCATTCAGCAGGTTAGGTGCGAAGTATTGGCCGAGAGGTTTGGCGTCGATTCCGAAGAGTTGCAGGAAGTTGCTCAAAGAAAGTTGGATGGGATCTTGGACAACAGTAATGTGCAACATCGGTCTGAGGAGGAGTTTCGCCGGCAGGAGTATGAAGCGCTCAGAAATGGCAGGGGAGGAGAGACTACTGGTCTGATGGTGGAACTCAGAGATGCCTCCGAGTATGGGACGCTGTTGGCGACAGTCCTGAGTCGGGTCGGACTGGTGAGGAAACTTCGGGAAACCAGGGTCTTGGTGGGATTTTCCAGGCTTCTGCCGATTGAGGACCCCACCTCCCCGGATCTGCTACCCATCGCAGTGGACGGAAGCCTCAGCTGGCTTCCAGCAGCTGTCGTTCACGGAGAGGGGATATTCATGGAGTTCGATTATCATGGTCTGGAGCGGTGGGCACAGGGGAGACAGGTTACAGGGCGAATGTCCTCTTTGAGGAACAACTACAACCTGCGACGTCGGGAACGGGGTATGGGAGACGTCGAAATATCAGAAAAGTACGTGCTTCTGCATACCATAGCTCACGCCCTGATTTCACAACTGAGTTTCGAGTGCGGCTATGGTAGTGCGGCTTTGCGCGAGCGGGTGTACTGCGACCTGAGGGACCATGATAGACCCATGCAGGGTGTGCTCATATACACGGCGTCTGGAGATTCCGAGGGAACTCTCGGGGGACTTGTGCGTCAGGGTGAACCAGATCTGCTCACAGCGGTATTTGAGCAGGCGATACTTCGGTCAAGATGGTGCTCGAGCGACCCGATCTGCATAGAGAGTTCCGGACAGGGTACCGACAACGCCAACTTAGCAGCCTGCCATGGGTGTTTGTTGCTGCCCGAAACCGCCTGCGAGACCGGAAATCGTCTCTTGGACCGAGGCCTCCTCGTGGGGACCCCAGATATGCCTGAGATAGAGTTCGTACCCAGTACTTTGGCTGCTGGCGCATAGTCTAAGGTAGTTCCTTGAACTTCCTGAGCGAATTGACAAAGGGGTACAGACTCCCCAGCAAGCGGGGATTTCGGGTCACGCTGGGAACTCACCCAGCGGGTCCGGACCCGAATGATCCAGAAAATATTCGGAGGTGGCTGGGCGGTCTGCCGAGGCCATGGGCCATTGATCTGTTTTCAGGCGCCGGAGGATTGAGTCTCGGCCTTGAACAAGGTGGTTTTTCAATAGTCGCGGCGGTCGACTCCGACTCGGTAGCCATTGAGACTCATGCTGCCAATTTTCCGGGGCTCACATGGGTCGGGGACCTGTCGAATCCGGCTGGTTTCATTAAGCAGTTGGATCAGTGGGGCATCGAGAGCGTTGATCTCCTGGCAGGTGGTCCCCCCTGTCAGCCGTTTTCCAGAGCTGGCACTGCCAAGATTGGAAATTTGGTGAAATCGGGAAGCAGGGCCGCTTATGACCAGAGGGCTGATCTATGGCAGAGCTTCTTCGCCATCCTAGACCGACTTAACCCTCGTGCCATGCTGTTTGAGAATGTGCCGGACTTCTCCCGAGCCCAGGGCGGCGCTCTGCTTGTTTCCCTCGTGGACGAGCTGAGAAATCGAGAATACAACGTCCATGTTCGAGAACTGGAAGCCTGGCGCTTCGGGGTGCCTCAGCATCGATCCCGTTTATTTGTGGTTGGCGTCGCAAACGCGGAATTCAGGTGGCCCAGGGATTCTGAAACTCGTCCGACGGTATGGGAGGCGATAGGTGACCTACCAAAGGTTGCTGCTGACACAAGGGATGAGGTGCAACATTATGAGGGCCCACCCACGTCGCAACTGTCGAAGACGCTGCGACACGGGTTACAGGGAGAGGAACGTGGGCTGATCAGGGACCACATAACCCGATCCGTTCGCCCGGATGACGCCGAGATATATCGGTTAATGAAACCTGGTGACACCTACTTGGATGTTCCTGAACATCTGAGGAGATATCGATTCGACATCTTCGATGACAAATATTTTCGCCTGTCATTCGAAAATGTCTCACGAACTATCACAGCTCACATCGCCAAGGACGGTTACTGGTACATACATCCAGAAGAGGACCGTACATTATCAGTCCGTGAAGCTGCTCGAATTCAAACATTTCCAGATAGGTTCCGATTCGCGGGCCATCCAACGAACCGATTTAGGCAAATTGGCAACGCGGTGCCGCCAATGCTGGCGTCGGCTATCGCTAAAGAGTTGAGCAGGGCACTAGATGGGATTCCTACGTCCGGGATAGTCGGGGAGACCCCACACAAATACGGGTCGTCATTCAGAGGAGACCTAGTTCAATGGCACCGAGTTTATGGTCGGGAATTTCCATGGAGGTCTACAGCACTGAACCCCTGGCAATTTCTTTTAGTGGAAATGTGCCTCCATCGAACAAGGGCTGACCAAGTGGCCCGAGTAATTCAAGAGATAACGGAGATTGGTGAAACACCGGACTCCTTCATTGCTAATTCGACAATTCTGGACACGTACCTATCAACGCTTGGACTTGATTGGCGTTCTGCGAATCTAACAGCAGCAGCCAAATACCTTCTAAGGAACTTCAATGGGCAAGTCCCCCATGGATGGCCGGAGCTAATGTCTATACCAGGAGTGGGGGATTACATTGCCTCGGCGGTGCAGTGTTTCGCATTTGGTCGCCCCAGTGTGTTGCTGGACACCAATACCAAGAGAATCGCCTGTAGAGTGTTAGGAAATGGCCCCAACCTCTCTCTGTGGAATCTTAGACTTTTCTTACGCGAACTCGCCGGCGAAGAAGGTGCAAACGCTCAGTGGAACCAAGCACTCCTTGACCTCGGCGCCTTGGTCTGCAAAGCGCGCTTGCCTCTATGTGGAAAGTGTCCAGTCCGTACCCATTGTGCCACCGGACAGATGAAGAATGTGGAACTGTTGGCGCGCCATTAGTACGATCGCTCAGTATCCTATGTTCCACCCTTCCGTATGGCGGTTCTAGCATTGATGATCGCCTGTTGTAGCTCCCTTGGCGCCGCATATCGGCCAGCGGCATCTATGCCATTTTCGCTTGTATACCCTTCTACGACCTCCAGCAAGACCCGTAAATCGGCAATTGCGATTGTTGCGTTCGTCATTTGGATCACCTATCCGTGGGATGTATTGATTATGAATACATTGTCAAACGTTTATGCCGGTTTCCGAGGGCAGCGCATGGTTCACCTCCATGCTTAGGCAGCTTTTGCCCCTTCGGGCCGGCCCCGTGGGAGCCCGGCGATCTGTTCGACTTAAAAGTCCAATTTGAACCGCAACGGAAAGGTTCTTGATTTTATCCAGTTTGGCGGGCCTATTTTGACGATAGGCCGAACCGTTTTCGAGATGTGGTTGGGGAAGCCTATGAGTTTTGGTACCGCAGTCTTCGCGGAAGTTCGGTTTACTTTGGGTGAGTCTGACTCTGCTGTAGACAGTGCAATCTTCGAGATGTGGATGAGGTTGTGAAGCCAAACCCTAAGCGGACTGCCAAACCGCATGACTTAAGGATTACTTGAAGCTTGAGTGACCATCGGCACTTATTTATGGCTTAATCCCGTCCGACTGGTGGGTCCCAACTCAACTAAGCTTGTCCCGCTCCGGCGGCGGCCGTTGCCGGGGGCAGATCCTGGGGTTGGTCTCGGTTATCTGATGTGGGGACAAGTTCGTAGCTCAGCTGCGCTCGCTCTTCGCTTTGCCGCCCGCAAGGCTCTTTCGTGGTATTGGTTTTCATAGTACTCTGCGCCGGCATCTACGTAGTCTTGGCCAAAGCGCAGCATGGCGTAGATGATTCTGGCCAACTAGTGGGCTGTGGCCGTAATGGCCTTGGGCGCTCCCAACTGGGCCTTCTTCCGGCACAGGAAAGCTCCCAGGGCGCTGTCGGACCGGTAGAGGGCGTTGGACGCCAGCCTCAGTGCTTTGGCGGCCCGACTGGCGTTGGGCTTGGTTCGGGAGCTGATGACCCTGCCGCCGGTTACCCGGTTGTTCGGACTCAACCCCAACCAGGAGGCGAAATGCTTGCCCGTCGGCCACCTGGTCATGTCGGTGCCCACCTCACTGACCACCTTCAGGGCCGTGTGGGCGTCCACGCCGTTGATGCGAGTCAGGTCCACTCCGGTCATCCGGGACAGGTGGCCGCGCACGTCAAAGCGCGGCGCGTTGCCCTGGACGCGATTCCTCCTGGGCTGCTCCCCTGGTGAAGTTCCGCCGCTGCGGTCGGCGAATCGCTCCATCTGAGCCTCTATTTCACAGTCGCACTGGGCAATCTTGGCCTGGTAGGTCCGATAAAGCTCCAAGGCCTGGGTCAACTCGAAGATGTGCTCCTCCCGCCAGTGTCCCTCCAGGGACAGGGCTATGGTCCTCTCGTCGGCCCTGGTCCTGGGGTCTCGTAGTTCCGCCAGCTTACGGGGTCCCGCTGTCCACCCACAATGGCTTCGATGATGTCCATACCGGTCTTGCCGGTGATGTCGCTGATGACGTGCTGGAGCTTCACGTTCATCTGGGTAAGCGCCTTCTGCATATGCTGCACGTGCTGGCTCGCATAGTCCACCAGCATGGCCCGTTGCCGCAGATAGCTTCTCAGCCGCCGGATGTCGGCCTCGGGCCGGAAGGCCGCCGACAGCAGCCCGTAGGTGTGAAGCTGCTGTAGCCACTGGCAGTCCAGCACGTCGGTCTTGCGGCCCGGCACGTTCTTGATCCTCCTGGGGTCCACCAGCAGCACCTGGAACCCCCGCTCTTCCAGGACTCCGAAGAGCGGTATCCAGTAGACTCCGGTGGACTCCATGGCCACCGTCTCCACGCCACACTTCTCCAGCCAGTCGGCCATCCGGTACATGTCTGCCGTGAAGGAGGAAAACTCGCGAACCGGGGTCTCGCAGCGGCCTTCCGGCACCGCCACGAAGTGGCTGCTGGCCCCCACGTCCACCCCGGCCGCGTTTAAATTCACCCTTGATAGCTCCGTCGGAAGTTTACCGCGCTGACCTGCCGCTTTGACCGTAGTTTCGTCCCTCTCTTTATGCGCCCTCATCGTTCACCCCCGCTGTCGGATTGAAGGCGTGTCGCCAGGGGGCGCCGCAGCAAGTCACAATCTATCGAACGGGAGTTTCCCCACCCAAAAGGAGTGTCACCAATGATGCAGCCGTAGGACGCCCAGACCATGCTGACTAACGGGCAACTCGCACCACTGTCAAGTCGGTCTTCACCTAGGCGGCACGCCTTGCCACCATCCTACCCGACCGGCGCCCACCCAGTTACTCCCCTCTGCACGGCCCAATTTCGGGCATAATAATGCTGACTACTAGCACCACCAAGAACCGGGAAGCGGCGGAGCAACTGGTGGAATACATCCTATCCGAGGAAGCGCAGACCTACTTTGCCGAGACGACCAAGGAGTACCCTCTCATTGAAGGGGTGGAACCCGAGGGCGACCTGTCTCCGCTTGAGTCGCTGGAACCGCCCGAGGTCGACCTGGACAACCTGACCGATTCCCGGAGCACGCTGTCCCTGCTGCGGGAGGTGGGCATCACCCCGTGACCTCGGGACCATACCTGGCAGGAAACCGGGGGCTACTGCTAATGGCGGCAGCCCCTTTCCCGTTGCTGGCGGTGGCTTATTCCTTTTCCGTGGACCTGCGGGCCAGCCGGGGGACATCGATTTCGTCGGACGAACCCTTCTACCTGCTGACCACCCAGAGCCTGCTCCAGGACGGAGACCTGGACCTGGCAAACCAACATGAGGCCGAGTCGTGGCGGATTTTCTACGACCACGAAGACGGGCTAGGGAAACAGTCCGTGCCCCTGGAGGGCGGCCGCCTGTTGAGCCCGCACAACCCCGGACTGTCCGTTCTGCTCGCACCCGGGTTTGCGCTGGGAGGGCTGGTTGGAGCGCAGGTACAGCTTCTCGTGACCGCGGCCGCCACGATGACGATGGCGTTCCTGCTGTCGGAGCGGCTGACGGCGTACCGACAGTTAAGTTGGCTGGCGACGCTGGGCGCGGGCCTCACCGCTACCCCCTTCATCTAATCCACTGAGATCTTCCCAGAATTCCCCGCCGCCCTGGCCCTGCTGGGCTGCCTGCTGGCGGTTACGGTGCGGCGGAGATTGTCGGTTACGGACGGGATTGCGGTGGTTGCCGGATTGTCGATGTCTTGCTGGCTGGGGGTGAAGTATTTCCCACTGGCCTTGTTGGTGGCAGGGTTTTTTGTGGCGGGGCGACGGGCGGGTACGGGCGGTGTCTTTCGTCCTGGGCACGTTTTCGGCGGGGGCGTATGCCTGGTTCCACTTGGCAGTCTATGAGAGCCTCACGCGATACGACGTGAACGTGGTGTACACTGGGATGACCTCGGCGGAACTGGTGACCGAGCACGTCAGCGTGGGGGATCAGGTCTACCGGCTTTGGGGGCTGTTCGTACCCGGAGAGGCAGGTTGTACAATCACTACGTGGGGTATGCTGTCCAGGGTTACGGCAATCTCATGGTTGTCTGGTCTAGAGCAATCCTCCCTGCGCAAACCCGTCCCCGTTCCAGGTGAAGTGTGGAATCCTCACATTTGATCTTTCAACTGACTGATACATACACCAGACGCGGGGCAGCCCTGCGGATTGAGCCATCCGACGGGCAATCGACCTTGGCCCAAATCCTAGACAAGTATTTGCTGCATTGTCCAGCGGAAAGTTTGGTGAAGACCGGGGCCATCACTGAGGCTTCGTTGCGTTCTCTGCGGATGTTACAAGACCTGGTATACGCCTGTAATGACATGGGTAAATTGACCGGCATGTATTCCGGGATCGCTTTCAAGCAGCAGGGGAGGGTGGTCAGTCTGGAGCATACGCCGGCCGTTCAAATGACCCTGGTTGACGAAAAACAGGTGCCCGTTATCGACTTGGCTATTGACCGTACCAACGTTTCATACGAGCGCAATTGGGCCGGATTTCATCGCCGCCGGTGGGAAAACGACCCTGGATTTTTCGCATCCTTTGTTCAGGCCATCCTGGAAGAAGCTCTTGGTATTGAAGGAGCAGAGGACGTGCTCCGGCTGGACTCGGCGGAACGACAGTTGCGGTTTATCAAGGCACTGGGTCGCCACATCTGGGACAGTGATTTCGAGAATTATTCCCGGTTCACCGCCGATAAGGTGATGTTCAAGACCGGCGATGAAACCGTGCGGAACATTGCCGCCGGCGCCGGGGGAATCTGCACGGAAAAGGTGCAGGCGTTGAAATTCCTCACCGATCACTACGGCCTGCAGTCCGAGTACCTTATTGGTGGTGACAACGCTCGAGGGCCGGTCCCGGCGAACAAACTGCGGGAAATGCTGACCACCTTCGATTTCCGATTCGCCAAGCGGTATATGCGTTACTGGCAGCACACCGCCCTGTTGTACCATGTGGATGGCTTTCCGGTTCTGGTGGACGTCACCAACGGTAACATTCCTTTCTTGTTCCTTCAGGGCCCGGATGTAGAACGCATGCTGGGTTATGATGGCAAGACCTCGGTAATGGTCAGGATGGTGGAAGCTGAGGAGAACTATTACTACCACCGGGTGCCGCAGGACATACCGGAAAACCTGTTTTTTGCGTTGGAAGGCTGGCTTTCCGATACCGACATGGTACAGGTATTTGAGAATGAGCTTGGCCTGTATCTGTCTGAAAAGTTCTATGTCATGCCGTTGCCTTTCCGCAACGGGAAAGAGCACGACCGGCTGCGTCAGGATTATCTCGGCATCTGCAGCCGGGCCAATTTTCAGTGCGAAGTGAACCGCGAGTGGACGCTGGAATCTCCGCTGGGTCGGGAATTAACGTCTTACAATCCACAAGCTGCCGCAAGAGTGTTGGATTCCAAAGACCACCTGCTCTATCGGTATAACGAATGGGACCGGCCGGGCCACGACGCGGGGCTAGTGGTAATCAGGTTGGCTGATCCTGCTACCCCGGGGAAATAGGGAAACTCGGCAAATGGACGTAACTGCCAACAATCCGGCCAACAGAGGCGGGAGTTTTCCCGGCGCTGGGCATAGTGGTTGGAGGCTGCCGAGAGTTCGCGGGTTGGGCGGTTCGCTTGAAGCGTTCAAACGGCTGGCACAAGCCGGGCGCCGCCGGTCTGAGCGGGACCTCGTGCAACAAATACGGCGGCTGCACTCCGACTTGGGTTTAGATGGATACTCGGATGCGGAATTGCGGGAATCCCTGGCCCAAATCAGGCATGACATCAAGGGGCAGACAGCCACTCCCGACTCTGATGGCCTCTTGGCTCGGGTATTTGCCATCACCAATGAAAGCATCCGCCGCCGGTTGGGAATCTGGCGCATTTTCGACCCTGCCTTTGATCGTCAGGGACTGGAAATATATTTCCAGATTGCCAGGTCCGGCTCGGGATTATCGGCCCTCAATCCCGATGAACGAATCATTGTTGATGCGCTGCGCAACATGCAGAACTCAAGGGGGGGCCGGTACGGTTGGGATGTCCTCCTTCCCGCCGAGTTTTACCGGGCCGTAGCATGCAAGGATACCGGCAATCTGTTGCCATTCCTGGCTACCGATGAGCAGATCCTGGCCGGTTTGCACCTGTTCCGCGGCAGGATTGTCGAGATGAACGCCGGAGAGGGCAAGACCGTTGCCGTCGCCTTTCCGGCAATAATGCACGCGGTTCTGGGGCGCTCGGTTCACATCGTTACTGCTAACGATTATCTGGCAGACCGAGATTGCGACCTGCTGGCTCCGGTTTATCGCTCCCTTGGTATAAGTGTTGATGCCGTCTTGGGTTACATGATCGAGGCGGAACGTCGCGATGCCTATCGAAAGCGAATCGTTTACGGGACCATGCGGGAGTTCGGCTTTGATTTCCTGCGGGACAACATCGCCGTGTCGCCGGAAGAGCAGGTTCAGACCCACCTTCAAGTCTCTATCATCGACGAAGCGGACCAAGCTCTGATTGACGAAGCCCGTACCCCGATGATAATCGCAGGTTCCCCCATGCTGGCTCCGCAAACCTTTAACCGGGCTACGGGTGCGGTAGCCAAGTTAATTTCGCTCCAGCATGAATTATTCTGTGAAATCCGGTCTCAGCTGGATAAGGAACTGCCGGACAGCAAGGGTTACGCCACTCTTCTGGGACAAGCCCTGCTGGCCCAGCCGGACAATGATGACCTTCGGCAGATCGCGGCAGCGAATCCCCGCGCCTATCGCAGGGCGCATGCCATTCTTTACCCCGACGGCTCCGACTACCCGGATGAATCCCTGACCTCGGATTTGTTCTATGTAATTGACCCGAAAGAGCGATTTGTAACCCTAACTCCCAGGGGCACTGCTGTTCTGGAAAAGCGCTTGGGGGCCTTTTATCCGGAAGAGCATCCGGTTGATTCCTGGGAACCAGCGCCGAACTCGAACGGAACAGGCCAGTCCCTGTCCCGAAACCGTCTTCCCCGGGTCAATTTAGCGAATCAGGTGTACCAATCGCTGAGGGCTAACCTGCTGCTTAAAAAGGACGTGGATTATCTTGTTTCCGAGGATGCTGTGGTCCTGATTGACCGCTATAACGGTCGGCCACGACCGGACACCCGATACCAGGAGGGTCTGCATCCGGCCCTGGAAGCGAAGGAATCCGTTACCGTAAACCCGGACTGTGAGAGCTTGGCGGAGATTTCAGTACGGGGATTCGCCAACCGCTACGAATGGCTGTGCGGTATTACCGGCACTGCGACCGCGGCGGCGGAAGAGTTCCGCCGCAAGTATTCCCTAGATGTGGTCATTATTCCCACCGCCCGACCCCTGTTGCGGCAGGACTTGCCAAGCCGGATTTATGCTTCCGGCAAGGATAAATTGGCGGGTGTCGCCGACGAGGTCAAGTTTTGGCAGCAGGTCGGGCGGCCCGTTCTGGTTGGTGTCCAGACCGTGGAACAGTCGGCACGGGTCAGCGAGCGACTATCGGAACTTAGCATCGGCCACCGGCTGCTCAACGCCGTAACCGGACACGATGAAGCAGAGGTTGTCCGGCAAGCCGGAGCCTTTGGTGCCGTTACTGTCGCTACCAACATGGCTGGACGGGGCACCGACATCATCCTTCAGGGTGACCTGGATCAGCGTATTCTGGACAACTACATCGCCCTGGTCAGGCGGCGTCTTCAGCAGGAAAATGCTCCGGTCACAGTCCGGTGTTATACCGTCGGGGAGGCCGATCTACTGGTCAGGGGGTTGACAGCGATCAACGGACTGGCCATCACCAGACGACGTTTCAGGAAACGGGAAGAAGTGACCGTCGCCCCTTCAGCTCCGCCGGAATCGGAACACCTCCGGTCGGTGCCGACCGGCTCCATAGAGTTCGGGTTGGGACTGTACGTTATTAACGCCGATTTTAACGAATCGCTCCGGGTTATCCTGCAACTCAAGGGACGAAGCGGACGGCAGGGCCGGTTTGGCTCCACCAGGTTCTTCTTGTCCTGGGATGACGGTCGGCTAGCTTACCAGGGAAACCGTATGGCTGGTCTGGCTGGCTGTCGGCAAACCGACGCAGCAGGACGAGTTTGCTTCGAAGGCAGCGGAGTGGAGCGGTATCTCCGCCGCCTGCAGGAGGAAGGCGAGAAAGAGGGGGCGGCACAGCGCAGCGTAACGCAGGACTACGCTGCCGTGGCCGACGCGCGCACCGAAGCATATTATCGGGGGCGCCAGGCAGTAATGTTTGCCGATGATCTTCTCCAACCGGTCAATACACTGGTGCAGAACTCGGCATCCCGTCTAGTCGACCGTCATTTTCCCGGGCTGGAATCCGCCGATTATGACCGGTCTTTGAGCGGAATTGTGAGGGATCTGGAACTGGTGTACGGGATCGAAGACCCCGGTTTGCGCGGTCTGGGGCTGGACCAGTTGGCCGGCGCGCTGGAAGATTTGCTGGCCGCTCGGCTGCGGGGGCTCAAGTATCAACTGGGTGACGCCAAGTTTACGGAACTGACCCGGCTGCTGATGTTGCAGTGCGGCGATGAAGTGTGGCAAGACTACCGAGGCGGCCTGCGGTCGTTGACCGTTGCTTCTCGGTTGGGGAATTATGGGCACAAGTCCGCCGTGGCCGATTACATAATCCACGCCGCGGACGGCTGGGAGCGGTTCCGGAACGAGGCAGCCGACCTGTTTCTGTCCCGCCTGCTCACCTTCCCGCTGGCCCGGCTGACTGATGAGCCGACACGGCCGGATGGAGTGTTAGAATTGAGCAGGGATATAGCAACGTTGGTTCGCTGACTCCCGTCGGTGTTGCCGGGAATCCTTCGTACCCGGCCACTCCCGGCAAAAGCAACAAGGAACCGTCAAGCCCGGGTTGGCGGCACCAAGCACGGAACGCCCGAGAAGAAGGAGCGTAAATGGCGCCAAAACTCCGCCGATTGAGCATGGCAATCTTTACGGGAGGCATGGTGGCGGGCTCGCCGCTCATCGCTGCCTGCGGCGGTCCTTCCTACGATGACTGGGCGGCGACCGACGGCGCGGCAGGGCGGATAAACCTAGATGACGTTCAGGAAGCTTTCAAGAGTTCCAAGAGTCCCACCGAGTTCGAGCAGCGAGTTAACCAAATCTACGAGGGCGACGGGATCATCCTGATCCGCGCCCTGCAGGATGGCGACCGGTTGACCCTGGAGGGGTGGGAAGACCTGAACGGCGACAACGACATTGACGACTCAGCGGATGACCGGCTCTTTTCTATAGTCAAGGTCAACGAAGAATACAATATGCGGGGTTACGGAGCCAACGGCTACTACGACCGGGGTTTCGGGGGCGGTGATTTCCTGTTTGGCTATTTGATCGCCAGCAGCTTCAGCCGGGGGCCGTATTTCTATCACACGCCGGTAAATTACGGGCCGACGATCCGCCAACAGCGCAGCACCTATCGCCAGTCCAGCAGATACGGCACCCAGGTTTCCCGCAACAGCCGTTACGCCAGCACCCAGCGGGGCTTTGCCGGCTCCCGCTACCAGGAATCCAGCCGGAACCTCAGTGCGGGACGGCAGACTTACCAGCAGACGCAGAAATCCTCCGGCGCTTTCAGGTCCAGCAGCGCGGTTTCCCGCTCCAGTTTCGGCTCCTCCTCCGTGTCCAGGAGCACCAGCGGCGGCTTCAGCGGCGGCGGCGGCCAGGTAAGATTCAGACGGCGGCGTGGCTCCGCAAGCTCGTTATAAACGGGATCAGGCTGGTTGAGTGGTAGAGGGATATTCCATGCGCGGCGCGGGCTTTGCGTTGATTGTATCCCTGTCTGGGATGCCACCGGACGCTTCTCTTGTAATAACCCTCCCGCGAGACTATGCCCGTCTTTCCATCGGCCAACTTCTGGACTCAGTGTTCCCTGAAGATGAGGCCGGCCGGGTGGCTGTGGAGGAAATGCTGGACCTAGTGGAAAACCCGGACTTGCCGGACATCTACGATTGCTTCCTGCCGGTTCTTGACCACTATCGCTCAGGATTATGCCTGCTCAACCTGGCCGACGGCGTTGGCCGACCGGTTCGACTGTCCGACATCGCTTCGGATCTCCTCCAACCGGTCCCGGCTGCTTCCACTACGTTGTTATCAGCCAAGCTGTCTCATCTCGGCATTGAATTAACAGTGGAGCCGGAGTACCGGCCTTTGGCATACGCCGTTTTCCAAGGGGTATGCCGGCAGCGAGGACGAACTGCTAGCTTGGCTGCAATCGTGTACCTTGCTCTACTTTCTGGATAAGCACGAGTACCGGCTGCCACCTTTGACCGAGGTGAGTGGAAGTTCCCCGCTTAGGCCCATAGCCCAGAGCCTTTTCGACCGCGAATTCCTGGCTCCTTGCGGTGACAATGGATTTCCCCAGATTACCGGGCAGGGCCGCAGGTTCATCGGTGCGCTGTTGTCGGAGACTGGGTCCTGCATTGACCGGTTCGACGTTTTCAAGGACGTTCTCTGGGAGGAGGACGGCGAGTCACCCGAGTTTGACACAGGCTCTGGCCTCGACTTGCGGGTGCAGGTTTTTATCGCCGAGGGACTCGACCCGGTGCGCACGGTTTTCCTGTTGCGGCTCTACGACGGCACGTTCGATGAATTCGCCTCCACCTGGCCGGAACGGATTGGGGATATAGAATTCTTCAATATGATTCTGGAGCCGGTGGTCAACCGGCTTGAGGTCCCCGAGGAGATGATTCAGGAGATAATAGAAGGTGGACATGCTTGCCTGGAAGAGCGGGCCGAATCCGCCCGGAAAGAACGCATCGAGGCGCAAATCGCCCAGCGGGTGCGGACGTACTTGGGAGATTCCGCTGCCACTGAAGGGCCGCCAAGCTAAAAAGGGAGTGATCCTGTTGTCCCAAAGGTCGGTTTCCGCGTGTTGCACGCTGGTGCGGCCCGTTTCTGCTTTGGTGCAGTCCCTTAAATGGCGAAGAACAGAATCAGCGCCGAACTGATCACCACCATGCTTTCCACGAAGGCCATCCCGAGGTTCTTCCCGGTCCCCAGTTCTTCGGACACCCTGGTGTGGGGCAGCAGGATCAGGTCAACCACCAACCGCAGCACGTAAAGTAATACGAGGCCGATAACCGCAAAGATCAGGAACTCGATTATGCTGTGCTGCCATCCGATAAAATCCCCGAACAGAGCTTTAAGCGTGACCAACCCGATGGCGATCAGGTTGGCTCCCAGGACGACACCCACCGCCATATTCCCACCTTCAATTTCGGCGTGAACGTCAAAACGGGTGGTCAGTTGGTAAAACAGGGCGAAGAGGATTAGCACTGCCAGCCCAAGGACGGAAAAGGCCAGCGCAGTATAGGCCTGGGAAACTTCGGAACCGCTGCCGCTGCCTGAAATCGCTCCACCAATGGCCAGCCCGGCCGCCACGTTCAAGCCAAATTCCGCAACTCCGGTTCCCACGTTTTGCTCGTCGATAATTTCCTTTTCGAGATTGAACTTGTACAGGATCAGCCGATCCATGAGGGGACGGACCAGGTTCAGGGCGACAATACCGGCCAGGGAATACAAAAATACCCGAAGCACGTCAACCCAGAAGGCCTGGCTGAGGCCCAGTTCGCTGACGCTCACCACCTGGGTGAAGGGTTGATAGATGGCCCCCAGGAAAACCAGGATTACGCCCAGCAAGTATCCCGAAAGGCGCAACGCTTCAGCCAGGTTCTTTTTCTCGGTGAGTTCTTCGTCAATTCGGTGCCGGGTCACCAGGTCCCGGCCTATCTTGGCCAGAAAAAGCACCACCAGCCCCAGGCCCACGTACACCAATCCGCGGGGAAAGAACGTCAATGTATCTATCAAAGCTTCCAAAATGGCGGTCACAGGTTCCTTTGCTCAGATCGCTCTCCCGGGTAAAGAGTGACGTTTCCCGGAGGGATTACCTCGCTGAAGTGGGCCTCGAAAGGCATCCCCTCAAACTTGGTTACCCCCAGGGTCATCCGCTCGTTCTCCGACAGGAACTCCCAAAGATAGAAGCCCTCCCCGTCCGAGGGCTGGTTATCCCTGAAATAGAAGGCTTCAAAACTGTTTCGGTAGAAAAAGCGTTGTCCGTCGATGTCCACCGAGCTATCAATGGAGTGCTGCGCGTCCAAGGTAATCAGATCTTCCTCGGTCAACCCGATGGCTTCCGGAGACATAGGCCGTCGGTTGTCCGATGCGGTAACAAATAGTTCCGTTCCGTCGTCGGACCACTCCAGCCAAACCCTGCTGTCGGCGTCGGCCACTACCAACTCATACCAAGTGACACCGTTGCCCCTGTAGCGATGCACGTTCTCCACAACGAAGTAAGCGTCGTCATATTCCAGAGCGAGACCTTTTATCACCACCACGTCGCCGACCCGGGAGTCCCGGATAGTGGTTTCAGGAGGCGAATTACTGGGATCCGATCTTTTCTTGCCCCTGCCGAATAGTGAACGCAACATTGCGACGCCTATCTCCCTATCGGTTATGCCGGAGGCCGACCGTTAGCAAAACCCCGGTAAATTTACCGGGCCACAATGACCGACTGACTTTTGGTCTGGTACCGTCCCAGGGCATTTGAGCCGTTGTTTGCCCGCCTGCGTCAATATGCCCCGCGTATTTTAATCCTAACCCAACCTTGGTCCTGTCACTCTGGGCGGAGCGAAGAATCCCCACTTCACGCGTGAATAACCTCGGATGATGAAGATTGTGGGTGACCACCGTTGGGGCTCCTTACCGAGCGCCGCCCTTCGATTGACATTTAACACGCCGCAGATACCTTTCAAAGATGATAGCATGGTATGCTTGGGAAATCCCCCCATTGGCCCAGTCCGCGGGTAGTAGAGTTCTGGAATCCCTAGCCTCCTGCTTCCCTTGACCCGGCTTGCCAGGCAAGCTATCGTTGAACTGGATTGTTGGAGGATGGCCCTTCGGGGTTTTTTCCGAAAATAGCGGCTTACTCGCGAGGTCAATTGATGGGTCAACCTGGAGGTTTTGGCGGAATAGTAATCGCCATATTCCTGCTGGTTTTGGGAATACTCCTGATTTCCGGTATCCTGAATTTCCTGCTTTGGATCCTGGGCGCCGTCTGCATTGTTGTTGCTATTGTGATGGGTGCAATGGCGATTTTTAGCAAGAAAAGCAGATATTGAGTAGTCGCCCCTGACCTGACGATTGGGATTGAATGCGCCGTTTCTGACACCCGGAGTTTCTGTACAAATCCAAACTGAGGCATGAGACATGGGAATGTTTTCCAGGATGTCCACTGTTGTTAAGTCAAAGATGAACCGCATCCTTGACTCCGCTGAAGACCCCGGCGAAACCCTGGATTACTCGTATGAAAAGCAGTTGGAGATGCTCCAGAATGTTAAGCGCGGCGTGGTGGAAATGGTGACTGCCAAGCGGCGCATTCAACAGCAAGCTGCCAAGGTCAGAGAGGATATTGCCCGCCTGGACCGGCAGGCGCGCCAGGCTCTGGACGCCGACCGGGAAGACTTGGCTCGCTTGGCCCTGCAGCGTAAACAGAACGCATTGGTGGAACTGCAAGGTCTGGATGAACAGATAGAGGGCATGGAACAGGAGCAGAAAAAGCTGACCGTAGCTGAACAGCGCCTCCAGGCCAAGGTCAGTGCCTTCCGCAACAAGAAGGAAATCATCAAGGCCCAATACTCGGCGGCCCAAGCCCAGGTCCGTATCGGCTCCGCACTCGGAGGCATATCTGAAGAGATGGGAGACATTTCTCTTGCCATGCAGCGTGCCGAGAACAAGACAGACCAGATGCGGGCCAAGGCGGGCGCAATTGACGAACTGGTCGCTACCGGTGTCCTGGACGACATCACCGGGCCCCAGGACGATATCGAGCGGGAACTGTCCCAGATTTCTACTTCCGCAAGCGTAGAAGCCGAATTGGCTGCTCTGAAGGGCATTAGACCTCCCGACGGGGCGGAGCCTAGGTCGCTACCGCCGGCTCAATCCAGCGTGGATGATGAACTAGCCGCTCTCCGAGCGCAGCGTCCTTCTCAATCCGAATAAGGCTCGGAGAATTTGCCATGATTGTTCGCATTCTCGGTGAAGGTCAGTTCAATGTGCCAGGTGCGGTTATTGACGACCTCAACGACATTGACAACCGGTTGGTGGAAGCGGTGGAGTCTGAAGATGAGGAGAACTTCAACCTGTTGCTGAAGGAAATGCTGGACCTGGTCAGGAGCAAAGGTGCCGAGGTGCCCGTAGAGGAACTGGTGGAATCGGACCTGATACTGCCTGAGTCGGACCTGACCCTGGAAGAAGCTGAGCATATATTTATCGGGGACGGCCTACTGCCCGGCTAGTTCTGGCCGAACAGTGCTGCCGCGGAAAAGGTCAATGTTTTTTGAACAAACCGGGGGACGCAAGCGTCCCCCTTTCTGTCTGTTGGTGCCCATGTCGTTCAGCCCGTTTTCGCTTCATCAGCCCTTCCATTCCAGCGTTCCACCCTTGAAGGCAGGATCGGACGCCGCACGGCTGCCGGGTTGATGCCGGCTCGGATCGCCGCCATTACGCCGGCAGCCTCCCAATAGTTGTCAACCAGATGTAACTGACCGGCCGCCCAGGGCAGAGCGGCGAGGTCGTTGCGCATCAGGTTATGATTTTCCCGTACCGCGATCACCGGTATCCTCTGCTCCAGCGCGGCCAGGGTGGGCAGGCCAATGCAGCCGTCGGGTATTACCAAACAGGAAATGTCTGCGGCGGTTAGGACACTATGGTGCATCATCCCGCTGGCGTCGGTAATGATTCTGGGGCTTTTCTGCAAGCCTTTCAGGATGCATTGCAGGAGGGCCAGGGATACCGCTTCAGCGGCCATCCTGGGGTCAACGATTCCCGGGTCTTCGTTGGCGATTTCCTGGGTTTCCAACATCGGCGAGTGGGCCGAAGGAACGTCGTAAATGGCGGAAACGGCGTGGGTAAGCATGGCTTCAACTCCGCCCCAGGGGTTCACCATTGCCCCCATACCGTTGAAGTAGTCGGCGTGGTAACCCGGCGGAACAATGATCTGAGAGGTTATCGCCACCGCATCGTATTGGCCGGCGCACTCGTCCAACGCTTCAAACATACAATCAAGCCCCCGCACCCGGCCTGCGGCCCGCCCCGACGCGGTGTAACAGGAGTCCATCTCAAATTCAGGTCCCAGTTGGATTATCCGCGATACGGTTAGCCCATAGGATGACCGGGCCGCGTTGACCGAGTTGATGGCGGCGTGGATAAACAGATCGTCCTCATGGTGGCCGATGACCACCAGCAGGCGATTGTTGCGGGCCTGCTGCAAGCCCGCGGTGCCCAGCAGCATTCGGGTGATGACGCTACCTTCAACGTACAGGGCATTGGTGGGCAGGTCAATTATGTCCGAGGCGTTTACCACGTTGGGATGGGTTATCAGCGTGTCGCAAACAAAGGCTAGCAAGGAGGCTACCGGGGCGGCGTCTCCCGCGTGGCCCCCGATTTCCGCCCCAATTCCGGTGGGTACCAGCAGGACCGCGTTGAAGCCCGCCGTATTTTCCACCGGCCGTCGAACAAATCGGAAGAGAGGCGCCGGATTTGGCCGAATCCAGCCGGATCCCATCATGGACTCCAGGCCGGACAGCAAGCCCATTTCGCAGTGGTAACTCTCTTCGTCGGAGCTGGTTACCGCCAACCGGATTGGGATGTCACCTTCTTGAATTTGGCCTGCAACCATCCCACCCAGGCCTTCGACCAGATTCTCGTGGATTGAAGCGGAGGGGATAATCAGCTCGCGCTCAAACAGTGCTGCCGGCATAAGCCCCCCACCGCGAGGCGTAATCGGCGTAGGTGAACCGCTTCTTCAACTCCAGTGTGTGTGCCTCGGTAAGGGCATAAATCGTCGGGAGGTTGACACCGTTGAATGTGTGGGCTTTGGTCATGGTGTAGGCCCCGGCATTGCAGAATACCACCTGATCGCCAATCTCGAGGGGTTGGTGGAAGCGATACTCCCCGAACAAATCGCCGGCCAGACAGGTGCAGCCAGCCAGAATGTATTCCCATTTCCCCTTATCGTCGTGACCCACTACATCCGGCTCGAAGTCGTACTCGAACACTTCCGGCATATGGTTTACGGTAGTGTCCAGCACGGCTATGTTCCTGGTTTTGTTGGCGAATATATCTAGCACTGTGGCAACGATGTAGCCGGCGGAACGAACGAAAGCCGCCCCTGGTTCAATGATTACCGCCAGACCGTAGTTGGATTGCAGGAAATCGACCGCACGGTAAAGCGGGGACAGGTTTGGGGAGGTGTCGAACAAATACCCCCCTCCCAGGTTGATCCAGCTGACACGGCGCAGCAGACCGCTAACTTCAGTGTGGAGCCGGTCCACCGTGTCTTCCAGTTGTCTGAAATCGTTGGAATCGCAGTTGGTGTGTACCAGCAACCCTTCCAGTCCATCAAACGGGTTTCGGCCACCGGCGGCCAGGGCTGTTACCTCTTCCAGGGGCACGCCCAGCTTGGAGTTGGGACGACAGGGGTCATACCGCTCATCGTCCAGAAACGACAAGCCCGGATTGACCCGCAACCCACAACTAACCTTCCCCTCCAGCGCAGTCCGGTGTCGATTCCATTGTCCCACCGAATTGAAGGATATATAGTCGCATGTCTTTCCAAGTTCCGCTACATCATTGGGCCGGATGCCTGGGGAGGTCAGGTGCAGCGTACCCGACCCTTTCTCGCGGCGGTCAAGCGCTGAGCGGGCGAGGCGCGCCTCGAACGGGGAGCTAATGGCAAATCCGTCCAGTTGGGGAGCCATAAACTCAAGCAACTCAGGGAGAGAGAGGGGTTTCAGGGAATACAGTACCTGGCAGTCAGTGCGAGAGCGTACCAGTTGGGCATACTCAAGCAACCGTTTAATGGCTGCCTCGTCGTAAACGAAAGCGGGCGTTTCCAGGGATTTGAGGAGGCCGGCTATTTGCATGTGAAGGAAGAGTTGCTCCTATCCGCCTTGTCTCTGCGGCAACGAATCGAACCGCAGAGACAAGGAGAAGGAGAGTTTGCTGGCGCCTAGCGCATAGGAGAGAAGGATGCTGACAGCATGATTTTGTTCTCCTGCCGGATGCGGCCCGGCGCACCGGACGGCCAGTTGGGGGTCCCGCCGGCGGCTTTCCTGATCTCGTCCCGGTGGTTCAGGTCCTTGTAAGGCCAGATATGCATCCAGCGGTTCAGGCCGCCCAACTCGGAGTACATGGCGGCGACGCAGGGCGAGAACTGTTCACGCCAGGGTAGAGCCTTTTCCCAACGGCTGAGCAGTTCGGGGATTGACCCCGGCTTGTAGGTGTAGACGCGCACTTCATAGACGTTGCCCAACTCCTGCCCGCCGCCCATGGTCCGCATAAAGGACGCGGGATTCCAGATTTCCGACTGCATATCCATAACCATGCTGGTGTCACGGGGGGCCAATTGGGGTCTTGGGCAGCTTCGGCGCGTATGGTCTCCCGCTCCAGCAGATTCTCGTAGGGCCAGACGTGTATGACTTGGTTCAGCACCCCAAATCAGTGTGCCAGAAAGCAGCCAGGGGAGAATACTTCTGCCGATGAGGGAGGGCTTCGGCAAAGCTCTCCTCGAACTTGCCTACGGTGCCGGGTTCCAGGGTGTAGGTGCGAACTTCGTATATCATTCTTTATCCTTCCGGGCTAGATTATGGGTCACCGGGAAAGTATAGCCGGGTTTTACCAGGGAAGATGGTTTGGCTTCTGGGATTTATCTGATCAGCCACGGACTCGCAAGGCCTGTTTTGTGGCCTCTTCGTTCCTCCCTGCTTTGCCATAGAAATGGCTGGTCAAAAAGGCCGATCTCCGGTTAATTCTGTTAACCATGGCACGTTCTCGCGTCCATGGTGACAAGTGTCCAACAGCCAAGCAATTGGCAGGGGCCCCGCCAGACCGAACACGACAGGACATCGGATATGGGTTCCGGCACGAAAAATCCGCCCAAAATGGCGGATTGTGGGCGTTGCGTTCGGGGACACTTAAGCACGAATTGTGGCAGAAATCCTACGATTATCGAAGTTGAGCAGTCAGCCGGGTTGAGACTCCCCCGATGCTTTATTGCCTGATTATACACCCATGACTCTTCGGTGCACACCGAATGAGTTGGTTACCATCCACCAAGGACGCGAGTAGGTGCCCCGAGTGGCTGATGTATCAGGAAGGCGCGATGGGTCCTGTTGAAAAAGTCGGTTCTGGTGAGTAAAGGGCAATCTGGTTCCATCAACGGAGCCGAAAATCTGGCTCTTCCGCCCTTTTGGTGAAGGTAAGCGAGATTGGGCGCAGGGAAGGGAATGGAAGGGCCGGGTCCTGCTGGTCATGCAGCACACCGGCGCAATAATCGCTGGCGCAATAGGTCCGGCTTGGCCCGTCCAAACCCAACCCGCTTAGTCAATTTCACCCGGCAGATTTACCCTTCGCATTGTCCGGTGCTCCAGAGGCTGGTCAGTGCCGGCCTGATGGCTTGGTAATCCTGGTGGAAACTCCTGGCGATGGACTTGAACTGTTTCAACCCTGATCGGGCGGCTTCGCAGGTCCAACCATCCAGGGCTTCCACCGCCTGCTTGAGTCCCATGGTCTGAAGATGCTGGCGGACCTGTTCCAGGACGATGGTGGTCATCGGACACCTCCTGCGGCCACCAGTTCGCACACCTCCAGGGAGCGACGCTCCACGGCGCCCGCCGCCACCTGCACCGCCAGGGCACGTTTGCCAGGACTCTCACCGCCGGTGGGCAGGCCCTCCCACTGGCCGGGGAGGGTGAAGCGTCGCCCCAGACTCTGGGACCTGGGGTGCATGGCGATGCGGCGATCGCCAGCCCAGATCTCCACCGTGCCAGCGCGCACTCCTACCTGGACGGTAGACCCCGCCCACTGCCAGTGGACCCCGTAGCGGGACCCTCAAAGCTGACGTAGCCGTCCCGAGCCACGGTGCGGTCCTCCCGCAGATAGGGAGCCAGACCCCTCTCCTCAGGCAGCTTGCCCAGATGGGGATGTTCCTCCGCCAGCATGTCCCGGGGGACGCGATGGGTTGTCCCGTGTTCCCGGGTGTTGGCCACCTGGTCGCACCACTCAATGGACTGCCGGTTGAGATCGGCGTCGTCGGTGAAGCGCAGTGAGGGCCACAGGTTGCCCCGGACGTACTTCACCCCGCTCTCCACCTTGCCCTTGGTCTGAGCCCGGTAGGGCTGGCACAGCTTGAGTTCAAAGCCCACCCGCAGGGAAAAGTCCAGCATCCGCCGGTTCCAGTCGATGCGGCCCTCCTGGTCCCGCCCCAGGGCCACCACCTTGGCGTTGTCGTACAGGTAGCGCCGCGGTATCCCGCCCAGGTAGGTGAAGGCGTTGATGTGGCAACGAATGAAGCTGGCCGTATCGGCTCTCCTGACAAACTCCACGTAGATGGCCCGGGACCAGCCCAGCGCCATCACGAAAGCCCAGAGCCGGCGCTGGCGACCTGCTTCGTCAACGTAGGCGAAACTGCCCCAGTCCACCTGGGCCTGTTCCCCAGGACCGGTGTCAAAGCGCATGGTCGCCTTGGGCTGACGGCTGCGCCGCCTTGGCGCACATAGTCCGCCAGAATGGTGTAGCTCCCCTCGTACCCCAGGGATCGCAACTCCCGTTGTAACACTCGGCAGTTCTCCAACCCTTCCGACATCCGCCGGTCAATGTATTCCAGGTACGGGTCCAGCTTCGAACCCCGCGGCACTCGCGGCTTGGGTCGCATCACATCAGGCGTCCTCAGAGCCTGCCCCTGCGCAGGCAGGGGTCCGCCGCACCGTGTTCCGGGCTATGCCCAGGTCATCGGCTATCCCTCGGATCGAGCAACCCGTCCCTTTCTTCTCGTATATCTCTTTCACGTCTCCCACCTTTATCAATCTCTCTGCGGCACCTCCACGGAGTCTCCGTAGATGATGCCCTCCTTCTCAGGTGGGTCAACTCCAATCCGTAACTTTCGTTCACTTTAAGCCCGTAACTAACACACCGCAGCGGGACCGGCCAAGGGGGCCTCACGGTCGCCGCGTGACCTACCGAGAACTGCGCGAAAGGCTGGAACGGCTCGGCTGTAGATTTGACCGGGAAACTGGCGGGTCCCACGAAATGCGGCTCAATCCAATCGACGATCGTGGCGGCCCCACAACCTGGCAAGACGGGCATCGAAGCGGGAAAAGCTAGAAGTTGCAGTCGCCCATTTGGCCTGAGACTCGCATTCAGGGCCGTGATGGGCAGCAGACTGAATGACGGCCAGGACCAACTGTTTTCGGTATCCCTTCGAGGATGACGCCTGCCATGGACACGAATGATGGCGACTTCCACCGGGAGCGTAGAGCCACCATACGCCCGGACCCGGAGCAAACCCTTTCCCGGTCAACGGGCTGGGTATATAACTAAAAAATGACCACCCCTTTTGGATCCGCTATGGAAGAAGCCCCTCAGGGAAACGCAGGATGACCGGCCAGAAGCCCATCCTGGTCACCGGAGCCACCGGATACATCGGCGGGAGGCTGGTGCCCCGCCTCCTGGAACAGGGCCACCGAGTCAGGGTCCTGGCCCGCAGCCGGGTGCGGGTGCTCTCCCGGCCATGGGCGGGGCAGGTGGAGGTGGCCCTCGGCGACGCCCTGGATCCTGGCTCACTGGCGGAAGCAATGGCGGGAGTGGAATCCGCCTATTACCTGATCCACAACCTCTCCACCGGACCAGGCTTCCGCGAAATGGACGCCCGGGCCGCCCGAACCTTCGGACAAGCTGCACGGAAAGCGGGAGTTGGCCGCATCGTCTACCTGGGAGGCCTGGGAGACCCGGAATCCAGCCTTTCCTCCCACCTTCGCTCCCGGCAGGAATCCGGCCAGGCGCTGCGGGAAGGGGGAGTCCCGGTGACGGAACTGAGGGCCGGAGTGATCGTCGGGCCGGGCAGCCTCTCCTTCGAAATGATCCGCCACCTGGCCGAACGCCTGCCGGTGATGGTATGCCCCAGGTGGATCTACTCCCGCATCCAGCCCATCGCCATCGGCGACCTCCTGGAGTACCTGGTGGCCGCCCTGAACTTCCCTCATCCCGAGGACGTAACCATCGAGGTGGGCGGCAAGGACGCGACCACCTACCGGGGACTGTTGCTGGGCTATGCCAGGGCCAGGGGACTCCACCGGCTCCTCATCCCCGTCCCGGTCCTGACGCCCCGCCTGTCCTCCTACTGGGTCCACTGGATGACCCCCATTCCCGCGTCCATCGCGGTTCCCCTAGTGGAGGGACTCAGGAACGACGTCGTGGTGACCGACAACCTGGCAAGGACCCTCTTCCCTGACATCGTGCCGGTGGACTGGACCACGGCAATCCAACGGGCGCTTCTGGACCTGGAGGAGGGCCGGGTTGATACCTCATGGAGCGATGCCGCCAGCACACCTGCGGGCCGGGAAGAGATGGTCAGCCTGGAATCCAGGGAGGGATTGATCATAGAAAGACGGCGGCGACGCTGCGCCGCCCCCGCCCGTGACGTGTACCGGGTGCTGACCGGCATGGGCGGAACCCGGGGATGGTGCTTTGCGAACTGGGCCTGGCGCCTGCGGGGCGTGCTCGACCGGATGTTGGGAGGCGCCGGCCTGCGCCGGGGCCGCCGCCATCCCGATGACCTGAGGGTGGGGGACGCCGTGGACTTCTGGCGGGTGGATGCCCTGGAGCCCGACCGGCTCGTCCGGTTCAGATCGGAGATGAAACTTCCGGGGAGGGCGTGGCTGCAGTTCGAGGTGACGGGGAGTGACGGCACTGCTGAACTGGAGCAGACGGCGGTATTCGCTCCCAGAGGCCTGGCGGGGTTGCTCTACTGGTACGGCCTGTATCCGGTCCACGCCTGGATATTCAGGGGCATGATCGGGGCCATCGCCCGGCGGGCGGAGCGCCGGCAATCTCAGCTAATCTGAGCCCGCGCCCGGCCCCAACCTTCACGACAACCACCCGCCGCTGAGGAACTATACTCACCACGGAAAGGCAATCCCTCAATGGATCCCCAGATGCCTTCAGAATCCAGTCCCCCAACATCGGGAGCGGGAAGGCCAGCCGAAACCTTCTTTGAGAACGCATCGCTCGGGTCGAACGCATGGTGGCGGTGGACCCTGGGCATAATCGCCATCATCCTGGTCTGGATGGTAATCGGGGCCATCCCATGGCTGGTCGCCTGCGAGTACCTCATTCATTCCAGCCCAGGCAACTTCTCCTGCAATGGAAACACGATCTCCGGGGACTCTGCAGTCCCCGAGTTCGTCCTGGGCTTCTACCCCTTCGTCATCGGGATCATCGGAGTGTGGCTGGCCGTCAGGTTGCTGCACAGGAAGAGCATGACCCGGGTCGTCACCGGAAGGCCCACATTCGATTACAACCGGGTGCTGTTCGCCATGGGAGTGGAGCATGCCTCTACGCCGCATGGTTCCTGGTGGAGTTGCTGGTGTTCCAGACGGAGGTCAGCTTCCAGGCCCCCAACCCCTGGGAATACCTGACGTTCCTCCTGTTCGCCATTGTACTCATACCCTACCAGGCCGCATTCGAGGAGATCTTCTTCCGGGGGTACATCCTCCAGCGCCTGGTCCTGTTCTCCAGGAACAGGGCCTTCCTCATATCCCTCTCCGCCATCCTCTTCGTCCTGCCCCACCTGCCCAATCCGGAACCGTGGGCCTACGGAGTGGTCCCCTACGTGGTCTCATTGCTTCTCTTCGGAGGGTTCATGACCTTGACGACGGTCCTGGACGGCGGCATCGAGCTGGCGGTGGGCTACCATGCCCTGAACAACCTGTTCATCTCCCTGATCGCCAACACCCCGGTGTCGGCCCTGCAGTCGCCCTCGATTTTCCAGGTTCCCATCGAAACCTATGACCTGCTCCGGGCGATCTCCGGTGAACTGGTGCTGTACGCCCTGGCATTCCTGGTTTTCGCCTTGAAATACAGGTGGATAAGGGTGTGGCGCTGATGGCCGACCCGCGGCCCATCGCCGCCGTCTCGGCATGACCCGCACCGGGTTGGTCGATGATCAAGGCCTTGAAATATCCCGGCCCGGCTTAAAGGCACCCGGTGGCGGCCCCAGGCCGGGCCGATCAGGCATCGGCAGGCCAATGAAGCAGTCCGGGACCTTCAGGCAGGGAATCGTGTTTTGAGCCCTTCCAGGGCCAGGAGAAGCAGGAGGCGAGATAACCACCGGGACCAACGACCGGTACACTAAGGTGGAGTGCCCGCATACCGGGCTGATTGACCTGGAAGGTCCGGCACCCTAGCATATGGGCCGTACTATCGTTCCCCTCGAGGATTGCGCTCTCATGACCCCCAGGCCCATTGAGAACTGCTACTGGGTAGTGCCAGGCAAGCTCCTGGCCGGCGAGTACCCCAGGAACTACGACGACGAATCATCCCCCGGAAAGGTGGCCGCCCTGACCAGAGCCGGGGTTTCCGCCTTCATCGACCTGACACGGGAAGGGGACCTGCCCCCCTACAACCAGTGGCTGGGCGATGCGGTCCACCAGCGGTTCCCGATAGTCGATGGTTCCGTGCCGGAATCCCGGGAGCTGACCCGGGAGATCCTGGACGCTATCGACGGACACATCTCTGCAGGCAGAATGGTCTACGTCCACTGCATGGCAGGGATCGGGAGGACGGGCACCATCATCGGCTGCTGGCTGGCCCGGCACGGTACCCCCGGGCAGGACCCCCTGGAGGAGTTGGATGCCCTCTGGCATTCGTGCCCCAAGTCCAGGGCGTGGAACTCCCCCGAGACCTGGGAGCAGGCGGAGTACGTCCTGAACTGGAGCCAAGGGCGATGACCAGAGTCCACCATCCCCACACTCAGGCAGTGACAGTGACCCCGCTTGTTTGAGCTGCAGAACGGCTACGCAGTAATCGACCTGGAGATGGCCGGAGCAGACCCCCAGACCGGCCTGATCATCGAGATGGCGGTCGGTGTTTTCCGCCCAGGGCAAAAGCTGGTCACGGACCGGGTGCTGGTGAAGATAGGCCAGCCCATCCCGAAGAGCATCGTCCGGTTGACGGGCATAACCGACCGTGACCTGGCTTCAGGTGGAATACCCATCGACGATGCGTTGGCCTGGTTCATGGAGAGGACCGCAGGTCTCCCCCTGGTCGGACACAATGTCCTGGAGTCGGACCGTCCCTACCTGGTGGAAGCCGCCCGCCGGCATCGCCAGGCTGTCGATAAAGGCCGGTACCCCAGGCTGGTCATCGACGAAGACCTGGACCTGCCCGCGGGACGGTTCATCGACACCGCCGGGCTCTACAAAGGATACCTCTTAGGTGAGTACCCGCAGAAGGGAGAGAACCACCCGGACTATGTCCAGCGGGTGAATGGCCTGGCCGCCTATGGGATCAGGACCGGACTGACCGCCGCCTGCGAAGACCTGGGGATCCCCGCCTCCAGGATACGGGCGCACCGGGCCATGGGGGACGTGGTGCGGAACCACCTGCTATTCGAGAAACTCCTGGAATTGAACCTGCCGGAGTGACCTCCCGCAGGTCATGGGCTGTCAGGAGGCCAGCTTCCAACGGCCTGCAACCCGGCTAACCGGCATCCGACAGCTTGCCCAGGTCCCGCCAACCGTAGGACACCTCCGGCAGCCGGGCCCCACCTATCTCGATCTGGTGGTCCCGAACATACTGGCCGCCCAGGGCTTCGTAGAACCGGCGGGCCGGATGGTTCTCCGCCAGCACCCATACGATCAATGGAGTCCATGCCCTCCCCGATGAGCCACCGGGCCGTCGCCGCCGTTAGCTTGAGGCCGATCCCCCGCCGCTGGCGCTCCGGAAGGAGATAAATCGCATAGAGTTCCCCGGAGTAATCCGGATCATCCTCCCGGTTCGGTCCGCCGAGGGCCCAGCCGACGACCTGCCCCTGGGTCTCAGCGACGAAGGAAACCAGGTCACCCTGATCATTTTCCATGTTCCGGTGCTGCCGCTCGGCCCACTCCCCGACGTCGATGGCGTTAAGGAAAGCGTCGGGCACGATCCCCCGGTAGGCTCCGAGCCAGCCTTCGGCCCGCACCCGTGCGATGCCAGCGGCATCATCTATCTCTGCATGGCGGATCAAAAACTCCATCATAGACCTCAAGTGGCACCGATTTTAGTCACCCTGGCAAGGGGTGACAATCAGCGGGCTGGGCGGCCAGATTGAAAAGACCATGAAAATCCGGTCTATAGTTCTCGACTATTTCGTCCTTTACTGGTACATAGTTGGCGGTGTTTTACGGGATCCCTCCGCTGCTTGTTAGCGCCAATGTAAAAATGAGCGAAATCGCCAAGATGGAATTGACCCACCTGAGAACAAGAGCATCCTCTACGGAGACTCCGTGGAGGTGCCGCAGAGAGATTGTTAAAGGAGGGAGAAGTGAAAGAGATTTACGACATGAAGGGGGCGGGCTGTTCTACTCGGGAGATCGCCCAGAGGCTGGGCCTGGCCCGCAACACAGTCCGCAAGTATCTGAACGCACCGGAGGCGGTTTTGCCCAAGCCCCGGCAGCCACGAGGGTCCAAGCTGGACCCCTACCGGGATTACATCGACCAGCGGCTCTCGGAAGGGCTGGAGAACTGCGTGGTGCTGCAGCGGGAGTTGGATGGTCTGGGCTACCAGGGAGGCTACTCCCTGTTGAAGAAGTATGTGTCCCCTCGTCGCCGGCGAAGCCAGGTCCAGGCGACGGTGCGGTTCGAGACGGACCCGGGTGAACAGGCCCAGGTGGGCTGGGGCAGCTTCAACTACGTGGATGAGAAGGGCCATAAGCGCCGCCTCTGGGCTTTCGTCATGGTGCTGAGCTGGCCCCGGGCCATCTACGTGGAGTTCGTCCGGAGGACGGACACGGCCAGCTTCATCCAGTGCCATGTCAACGCCTTCGAGTATTTTGGCGGGGTCCCGCGGCGCTGCCTGTACGACAACGCCAAGGTGGTGACCCTGGGCCGAGACGAGGAGGGGCGCACCGAGTGGAACCGGCGGATGCTGGACTTCGCCCTGCGGCTGGGCTTCGAGGTGAAGCTGTGCCAGCCTTACCGGGCTCAGACCAAGGGGAAAGTGGAAAGCGGAGTCAAGTACGTGCGGTGCAACCTGTGGCCCAGCGTACGCTTCACCGACGATGCCGATCTCAACCGGCAAGCCGTTGAGTGGTGTGACACCGTGGCCAACCGGCGGATCCACGGAACCACCCACCGGATTCCCGGGGAGATGCTCGTCCAGGAGCAGCTTCACCTGGCGAAGCTGCCGGAGCGGTCCGCCCTGGCTCCCTACTTGAGAGAAGACCGGACGGTGGCCAGGGACGGCTATGTCAGCTGGGAAGGCTCCCGCTATGGCGTTCACTGGAAGTGGGTAGGCGCCACGGTGCAGGTGGGCCAGAGGCTGGGCACCGTGGAGATCTGGGCTGGCGACCAGCGACTGGCTATTCACCCCAGGACCCAGAGCGCAGGGCAGCGCTTCACCATGCCCGGCCAGTGGGAGGGCCTGCCCAGGGCTGACGGCCGTCCCCAGCAGGAGGCCCTGGCGGTGCAGGTGCCCGTGGGAGACGTGGAACGCCGTTCCCTGGAGGTCTACGACCTGGTGGCCGCGGGAGGTGTGCGATGACCACCATCGCCCTGGAGCAAGCCCGCCAACACCTGGAGACCCTGGGCCTCAAGCAGGCGGTGGAAGCCCTGGACAACTCCCTGGACACCGCCGCCAGCAAGCAGTTGACCTACCCGGAGATGCTGGCTGAACTGCTGAAAGTGGAGGTGTCAGCCCGGAGGGAGCGCTACCTCTCCACCAGGACCAAGATGGCCCACCTCCCCTTCCAGCGCACCCTGGAGCAGTTCGACTTCGCCTTTCAGCCTTCCATCGATGAAAGGCAGGTGAAGGAGCTGGCCAGCCTGGCCTTCGTGACCGAGGCCACCAACATCCTGCTGCTGGGTCCGCCTGGGGTGGGCAAGACCCACCTCTCCGTGGCCCTGGCACTGAAGGCCATCGGGAATGGCTATGGAGCCTACTTCGTCCGCGCCTACGACCTGATGGAGGACCTGAGGAAGGCCCGGGCCGAGCACAACCTGGACCGCCGCATGCGCGTCTACCTGGCGCCCAAGGTCCTGATCGTGGACGAGTTCGGCATCTGGCCCTATGACCGGGACTCGGCCACCGCCTTCTTCACCCTGGTCTCCGCCCGCTACGAGCGGGGCAGCATCATCCTCACTTCCAACAAGGGCTTCGGCGAGTGGGGAGAACTCCTGGGCGACACCGTCATCGCCTCGGCCATCCTGGACCGGCTGCTGCACCATAGCCACGTGCTGAACATCCGGGGAGAAAGCTACAGGTTGAGGGAAAAGCGGCAAGCGGGTCTCTTCCCTACCCAGCAACACCTTCCCTCAAGGCCGGAAACCGCGCTCATGACCCCGGCTACTGACGGAATCGCTGAGCACTAAACTGCGGATATTTTCGCTGAGCAACTGAAAGGAGGTGGGTCAATTTTGAGTTGGCGGAATTCACCGCCAACTTCGGGTGGGTCATTTCTGAGTTGGCGAAAACGCTCAAAATTAGGCTGGCGTTGACACTGCTCTATGGGTCCTGCCGTAACCAGCGGCCGTCGCGCTCGTCCCGGAACAACGTCGCCCCGCCGCCCTCCGACCAGCCCACCCGGTAATAGGCCCTGGTCAGGGGCGAGGACTGAGGGACCCGACCATTCCGCCGCCCCGGACCACACCGACAACCGGGAGATCCGTTCAGCGGGGCCGGCGTCGGTTCCTCCCCCGGGGACCGGACAGGGGAAATCTGATGCAATCGGGAACAGAAGGAAGGGAAGACCAGGACCAACGCTGGCGGAACAAGCTGGGCGATGCCTGGGGTCTGGCCGCCCTCACCGCCGGCTTCGGAGCGGTCATGGCCTCCGGTTGCGCCATCGCCGCCCTGGGCGCTTTCAGGGCGGGGATGCCGGTCCATGCCTGGGCGCTCGTCATCAATACCGGGGTCTTCGCCCTGATGTTTCCCGTCGCTGTGCTGCTCCTGGAATTGAACCGGTTATGTGGGTTTGCCGGAATCAGTCTGGCCTTCGGAGTGGCCGGCGGCAGCGTCATCGGCGCGTGGGCCCTCCAGCACTTCATGGCTGGAGACCCAGCCATGGGAACCATGACCGCCGTCATGGCGGCGGCCGTTACCCTGGGGATGCCGGCCATGGCGGCCCTGTTCTGGAAAGTGACGCAGTGAACGCAGGGTCGCCGTTGACCCTTAGGGAGGACCCCGGCCTGAGCAAGGCCGCCTTGGAACGTCGAGCGACAACCCAGCCGGCGGACGACCTGACCCAGCCCGAACCGGACGGGAAGGGAGTCACGGGCATCGACCTTCCGGTTCCAGGCCCAAGACCGACATGCAGCAGGGTGGGGGAAAACGTCCGTTGTGCGGGGAACGGATGGCGGAGGAGGCGCAGCGGGACCGGAAAGCCGACCTGGAAATCAGGCATTGCCCCGTGAACGAGGGGGAACGGAAGAAAGTTGCCAGGGGCGGGCCGTCCCCCGGCCTCACCGCCCCGTTCTCCATGAGTGCCAGGGCGTCTTCATCAACGACGCGGTCAACGCCGCCGGCGGCGGTGGACGGGTCCGACGCCATCCCGGCCCTCACCCGATGACCACCGGCTCCCCGTCCCTGGACCAGCAATGGGCGTTGTTCACCGGGCCGTGCTGCCGCACCCGGCTGAGGGTGGTGGTCAGCAGGCCGATCCCGCGCTCCCGGCCGATCCGCTGGAAGTGTTTTTCGGCGCTGGGGCGGCAGACGAACAGCACCGGCCAGCGGTTGTCCCGCAGCGGGGAGCCGTAGCCGTCCAGTTTCCTCCCGACCCCCGAAGGGTGGACAGCGCTCTGTTCGTACTCCAGGTAATGGGGGCCCTGGCGGGTCATCACCACGGCGTCGGGGGCGATGCCGCTGCGGCCCATGAACTCGGTGTCCCGCCAGCCCGCGAAGGCGGGGCACCCCGCGGCAATGAACTTTTCCACGACCTCGAGCAACTTGTACTCGTGGCCCTCGAACCCGTCCAGCGTGTTCCATCTCGGCATGAGTATTCGTTCCCAGGCGTCCTTGGGTTTCACACCGTCCACCCCTGCCAGGAGTTCCATCCCGTCCCAGGTCAAGCGGTACCGGACGACCCGCCCATGGCGCCACCGGCACAGGAGGCCGCAGTCGGCCAGGCGGAGGAGCCAGTGCTGGGCCCGCCGCCCGCCCCCTCGCCCAGGACTGCCGATCCCATGGTGGTGGGCATCCCGGGCCACTCCGCCACCGTCAGGAGTAACTTGAAGGCATCGGTTCCGGGAAGGCTGGATCCAGCCGACGCGGCCACCCGCGCCAGGATGTCGGCGGCCTCAGCCGCCTCCGGGGTCCCCTCGGACTCCCTGAACGATCCGGCGAAGGTCCTCAGAAGTCCGGCGGTTTCCTCGGAATCGCCGGCCTTTCGGATGGACCGCCGCGCCCGCCGGACCAACCCTTTCCCAGCTCCCTCGTCCCCCAGGACCGCCTGGAGCCGGGGACCGACCCGGGCGAGGAGGGCGCCGATGTCCTTGTTCCCCGGCAGGGACCACTGGGACAAGTGGGCGCGGTTCTCCCAGGCCCGGTATGTCTCCGTCCGCCGGTACACCGGCCGGTGGACCCAGCCCCGGCTCTCGTGGAACTCCCGGGCCCCGTGCCAGGTATCGTCGTGGACGCACCATACGCCGACCCACCCCTCCAACCCCCGGCGGCGGGCCACCCGCAGCACCAGCTCCACCTGCCAGCGGTCGGGCACCACGCAGCAGACCAGGCTGGGACGGGGATGAGGGTCCCCGTAGGCCATGGACTCCAGGTCGGAGCCCAGTCTCTCGAAGAGGTCGGCGATGCCGCCTTCGGAGCGGAGCAGGCCCAACCACATGAGGATGATCCAGCCCCTCTCGTAGGCGGCCACCGCGTCGAAGGAGGCGCCGTCGATCCAATCGAACCCCGTCCTCCCGCCCAGGGCATCCATGGTGATGAACCCGGGATAGAAGGTCTCGACCAGGGGCATCCTGGCGAGAGAACGGTTCAGGCTGCCGGGCTGATGCCGCGTGGCGCCGGCCAGGCCCGCATGTTCCACATAGTCTGGATGGAGATGGAACCGCTCCAGCCGGTGCCCCAGACAGCCCAGGCTCGCCGAGTCCACCACGCGTTTCCCCTTCAGTTCCCGCAGGGCGGCATGGACGCCGGAGACGTCCCGGCCCAGGTCCGCTGCGATGTCGGCAGCGCTGGCCAGGGGCATCCTGAACACCGAGCCCAGCGCATCGGAGGCGGCTGGTGAAATTCTGGATGTGGTCATTCCATTCCCTCCTGAACGGTACCGGGGCCCCTAAGGCCCGGTCCAAATCCTCTGCACAGATGCCTGGGGGACCAAACCCGAATGCCCCTACAACCCCCGCACCGACGGCCCCGCCGCCGGGCGGTTCCAGGATTTCTCCATAGGTCCATGCTTGGTGGACTCCCTGATTCCTCATGACGGACGTGACATGGAAAATCCACCAATCCTCCAGAGGTCCATGCTTGGTCCGGCCCAACATCCAATTTAACCCTCATTCTTCGGACGCCCTCCGACGCCGGAAGCCCCGAAGGGTGGGGACCGGAGGGCCGTCCCAGGGGCGAGGGTCCCGGCGTTCCAGCTGCAGGTGCCGCCACGGGTCCTCCGCAAAGGGGTCTAACTGCCGGAACGGGACCCGGCTTTGCCGGAGAAGGCCGGCGATGGGATCGAGAAAGCGGGACGGGGTGGAGTGCCCGCTCATCCCCGAGTCGGACAGGCAGTACAGGTACAACCGCTCGGTGGCCCGGGTGATGGCGACATGGAACAGCATGGCCTCGGGCCTGAGCCGCGAGCTGTGGGGACCCACGCCGCCCGGGATCGCCTCGTCGCTGACGTCGAGGAAGAACACCACCCGCCTGCTGATTCCCTTGGCGTCATGGATGGAACCCAGGGCGACGCCCCGCCGGTCCCCGACACCCTCTTGGCTGGTGTCCCCGCCGTTCTCCCCGCCGGGGGCGGCAAGCTGCGGCTGGCGGCGGCACTCAGGAACCGGCGCAGGCGCCCCCGCCGGTCTTCGCCCTCCGGTCCTGCCATGCCCTCGGCCAAATCGAGCAGTCCCTCCGTGGCCGCGTCCGCCGCCACGCCGGCGGTGCGCCCCTCCAACCGCCCGGAGAGTTCGCGGATGCCCGTCAGCAGGTCGAGAAGGGTGTGCCCGTCCTCGGAGAGGTACCGGTCGACCAGGTGGAGACATTCCATCAGGCATTCCAGGGGCCGCACTTCCTGGTCCCGCAACCGTCCTTTCTTCAGGAGGCCTGCGATGGCATCGGGCAATCGGCCCTGCAGCGCGTGGGCCTCCCACATGATGAGGTGCACCGTGGCATCCGGCAGCACCCGGCGGCGGTTGGGGTGGCCGGGGGCCCCGGCGATGCGGAGAGCGACCGGGTCGCGGGGGTTCAGCGCCAGCGAGAGGACTGCCGCGATGAAGCGGGCATCGGTGGGTCCGGCGGGAGGGGCCTTTCCCAGTGAGTGGTGGGGTATTCCCCGGAGGAGCAGCGCGGTCTTCATCCGGCCGAGGGCGTGGCCGCGCCGGTCCAGGACCGCCATCTCCTCCCAGGGAACTCCGGCGTCGTGCCGGCCCTGGGCTTCTTCCAGGACGTGGCGGTCCATGTCCGAGAGGGTCCCGTCGACAACCACCAGCTCGGGAGACGGTTCCCTCGGGCTGGCCGGCGAATCCCGGTCATCGCCGGGCGCCGGCAGGCCGTGGGCCCGCCGGAAGGTCCGGGCCACCTGGACCAGCCTTCCGGAGGCATTGTAACGTCCCGGCAGTTCGAAGACGCTCGGGCGGGCCAAGGAGAGGTGCTCCAGGACTTGGGGGTATGCCTCCGGATTGATGGCCTGGGTCGGGTCCCCCGCCACGCTCAACCAGCCCTGCGGGGCCACCATGCTCCGCACGAACTCCACCTGGGCTCTGGTGAACTCCTCCCCCCGGTCCACCACCACGTGCCGGAACCGGGCCCGTTCCAGCGATGCCGCCAGCGAAGGGGTCCGCGCCGACTCTTCCAGCGCCTGCCACGCCTGCCGCGGCAGATCATGCCGGTCCAGCGCGTTGTGCCGCGACTGCACGACGCCATAGGTCTCGGCGATGCCCAGCCAGATTCTTTCCCGGGCCGGCGTGGCGGTGAACGCGTCGGGCGACCTCCGCCGGTTTTCCCAGCGGTGGCGGAGAGCGTCGCGGATCACGCCCCGTTCCAGCCTTTGTCCTGGGAGATTCCGCAGGATCAATGCCATGATCTCCACGGCCTCATCTTCGCCCCAGAGGCTGAAGCCGGGGTCGAGGCCCAGGGCCTCCCGCCCGCGGGTACGGAGGTAGGACTCGGCGCACTCATCCACCGTGCCGACGAAGACCCGGTCCAGGTGGCGCCTGGCCCGGGGATGGGCCTGCAGTTGCGCCCTCAGGTGGGCCGCCCCATCTGCCCGGACGGCAAGGCACGCTACCCGGCCGGAGGGGCTGGTATCCGCCAGCAGAAACGCCGTCCGCTCCACCAGGGCGCGGCTCTTCCCGCTATTGGGTCCGCCGGTGATCATGATCGAGCCTCTGGCGGCGGCGGCCTGCTGCTGAATGCTGTCCAGGCGCCACTCCATGATTTCGGCATAAATGTTCACGAAACTCCTTTTCTACGGCCCAATTTTGCCAGGATGAGCCACGGAAGGCTGGGGCATGCCGGTCCCCTTCCTGTCTCCAACAGCGGTGGCGGAATCCCAGGCCGCATCCCGTACCTGCAGTCGATTGCCGACGTTGCAGCGGAAATCTGCCCGCTATCCTCGCCGACTCGGCATGTCGCCTCAGAGGCGATCTCAATCCGGGTCGTCCGGGGAGGCCGGAGGCAGGGATTGAAGCCACTCCCGAACCTCCCGCCGGGGGTACCCCACGGAGCGGGGGCCGAGGCGCCTCCCCTTCGGAGCCAGCCCGGTTGCCCTCAGCCGGTGGAAATGGCTCCGCGATAGTCCACTCAGACGCAGTACTTCATCCAGCCGGAGGAGGCGGTAGTCCTCCAGGTCGTCATCGAATGGCATGTCCACCTCCCAGTTGCCAGGCCCCCCGACGTTCCCGCCGGTATGGGTGGCTGTTCCCAAGATTCCTGAACTCCCGGACTGCTCCGGATCGGTCCCCATTGAGCGTACAGCCAAGTCGCTGTCCCAAGCTTTGTCATGGATTCCTCCGGAAATTCCGGCGCTCTCCGTGCGGCCGATGGGCAGTCCCATCGAGCGTACAACCAGGCCGCTGTCCCAGGCTTTGTCCCGGGATTTTCCGTAGATTCCGAGGCCCTCCCTGCAGCCGACGGGCAGTCCCATCGAGCGTACAACCAAGTCGGTGTCACAGGCTTTGTCATGGATTCTTCCGGAAATTCCGGCGCTCTCCGTGCAGCAGATAGGCAGTCCCCGTCGAGCGTATAACCAAACCGGCATCCCACCCTTTGTCATGGGGATTCCGGGTGTTTCCGCATTGGCGGCGCACGTTCCTCCTCGACCCTAACCCAAGGACGGGGGTTCCGGCTTTGTCATGGATTCTCCCCCGGGTCCTGAGCACCCAGGACTGCCGATGGATTGCTCGCTACCGGCTTTAATCGCAGCAGGGACACATTCCGGCTGCCGACGAAAACACGGTCAGGTGGCCGGTCTGCCGGTGAGGATCGGGAAAGGACCGAATGGATAGATAGTCAATCTGTCCGGGAAGACATCAGCAGCAGGATGGGTTCAACTGGCGTTACGAAGTTGGGCCCCGTCCAGAGGAAATCCAGGGCTCCGGGGCCGGAGAGCTCTGGCGATCTGAATCATGGTATTGGGAGTGCGTTGGGTAGCTCCAACGTTGCTCTCCACGCTGCGGCCCTCTGCCGTCGCCGCGGCCGGCGGCGATGGGGTTGACCGGGCCCGGGAACGGAAGGGCGGCGCGGAGTTCTACATTGACGTCCCCGGGCCTAAACCTACGGCGGGGCAGTCACAAGGGGCGTGGCGGGACGACCGAAACGTGACCTGCATCGGGACGGCCTCAGAATGCCCGGAGACCGGGACCAACGCCGGGTGCTTGCCGCGGCGGGAGCGCGGGGCCCAGGGCCGTTGGGGATCGAACCAGCTCAGTCCGACAGACCTTGTCGCATCGGGCTCCCCCGACGGGAGCTGATGAAGATTGACGAGGTGGTGTCCCAGTGCACGAAAACAAGGGTTCCGGCCGGGACCCTTCCAAACGCGGGCTCCGGGTTGGGCAAGCCGAGCAGCGTCAGTCGTCGCTCCTCCGCGGAGGAGCGACGATTTCTTCTTGGAGGAAGTGGTCGAAACGGCAGCCGTCGATGCGGCCCACCAGATGGCTGATGCTCCTCAGAAGTTGTGGGGCTGGCAGGCTCCGAACTTGCCGCCGGGCATTCACCCGGGAAGGCGGTTTCCCGGGGAGCGAAGGCATGTCAATGTGTTGTTGTCCAGCGAATCCCTGGCGTAATAAACCAGGAAATTGACACCGTCGTGCAACTGGTCCCAACAACACCACCCAAGAACAGGCCCCCCCCAGTTGCCACTGCGCCCACAGCGCCCATCCACAACCATCCTTCCCATCGCTCCAGCCGGAGAATAAACTGGCTAACCCGATGTGCAGGTTCTACCATGCAAGCAACTTGTCGAATTGGAGTGGTGGATTTCCCTGCTCCTGATTGATGCTGAAAGCCAGCGTATGACTGAGCACCTTACGCAGCAACCGGGCTTGCAGATGCCAGATGTCCCTGGCCCAGACTTGTTTGGCTTGAAAGCGCTCCACCAATTGACTGAAGACGGTCTCAATCCGGTAACGGGGCCGGCTGAGTTGGCAACTCCGCTCAGGCCAGGGGTCTTTTTTCTTCGACTTGAAAGGGGCCAGCAGGGTCAGACCTTGGTCACGCAACTCCTCAGTCAGGGCCGGGGACCAGTAGTTGCGGTCGCCCAACAGGACTCCCTGGGCATCTGCGGCCAGTTCGGGGACCATGGCCAAGTCATGCACGTTGGCCGGCGCCAAGCCGAAGCCGGTGATCAGCCCGGGCCAGTTCAGACGCAGGTGCATCCTGAAGCCATAGAAAGTCTGCCGGGCTACGTCATCTCTTCCGAAAGCGGCTTCTCCCCGGAACCGCTGACAGCGGTGGGCCCTGGCGAAGCGGCAGACTGGCAGGGGGAAGCTGTCCACTATGGCGAGGGCCGGGTCATACCGGATGGAACTCAGGAGGATTTGCCAGACCTGCTCCTTGACCCGCCAGAGGTTGGCGGCCTGGCGCACGAAAGTAGTGCGGCAGACCTGGGCCATGGCTGGGAAGAAGTGGCTGTAGTGGTAACGGAAGTAGCGGTAGAGGGCTGTGTCCCGGTTCAAGCCCAGGAACTCGCCAACCGCCTCCATAGTCAACACTTCAGCGTCGGACAACAACGGTTCGGGGCCACTCCTTCGGAGTCGTTGCCCCGGAAAAAGGCGCTTCAAGGCATCATCTATCCGGCAAAAGACTGCTATTATTTTGGTGTCCAGGTTCATCACACTCCTCCACTGGGAACAGCAACTCTAGTAGAGGCGTTTGAACCTGGATTTTTCAACCCCTTTATAACCTGCACATCGGGTTGGCTAACCACCGTTGATCGTCACATCCCATCGGATATTCCGTTATTGCCAAGTTCCCCCTGCCATTACGCCTCCCGGAGAGCCTTGGAGATGGCGGTCAGGTGGGGAACTTCAGTGTCCTCGGAGCGGGTGCCGTCAGTGTGGTGATTCCCCCCGCCGGCGGGGATGGAGGAAGGCCGGTCGCAGTCCTCCCTGGCGGGGAACCAGGAGACCCCGAGCTCCCGATTGGGGAAGCCCCACGTAGGAGTCCTGGATGGCCAGAGAGGCGGTGGTTTCATCCCTCAGAAAGTGATTGAAGAGGCGACCATTGATGCACCCCACCCGTTTGAAGATTCCTAGCCAGCTCAGTCAGGCGCTCCACCGCTGCAAGTTGGGGTGACCATCGGGCTAATGGCCAAAAGGTGGGTTAACTCAATGATCAGTTCTTCAATCGGTCATTGCAGGATGGCTCCGACGCACACTCGACAGGCAGCACATCTTCCCCCAACAGTGACAGAGTCGCCCGAATATGATCGTGTTGGGATTCCGCGAAGCCCAGGATCCCTGTTGTTGATTCAGTTAGGCAACAAGTCCGAAACTAACCAAAGGACTCTTGCCAGAGAATCTTCGGCCGATTCCAGGCTCGTATCTACTACGGGTACGCCAAATTCCTCAGCGATATCCTTGTACAGTTGGACGAAGTGTTCATGTTCGGCGAGATTACCCACTTCTTCGCCGCGCTCAGAAAGCCGCTTGGCCGTAGTCGTCAAATCGGCCCAGCACAGTATTGTGCTGGGCAGGGGAAACCATCCTTGTCTCAGCGAAGGAGGGAACAAGGTGAACATCGACATCCAGTGTCTATCAAAAACCAACAGGGAGGAATCCGAATTGCCCAATACGGTCTTCTCTACCGACGCCCCGGATAATTCATCGGCCTGTTCAAAGTTTCTTCGTTCATACAGCCAAATGATCATGTCTCCCAATGTGCCATCAAAGGGCTTCACATAGCGGCCACCGAGGGAATCGGCGACCTTTCGTGCTAGGGTTGTTTTTCCTGCGGCGTCATGTCCGTCCAGCACAAGAACGCTTCTGTTTTGGACCGTAGGAATTCCTGACCCCATTTTTTTCCCTTTCCGCTTCCTTTCCAATGTGGCTCCAATATAGCTTTTGGCCATTGAGTTGGACCCGAGAAACTGAACCGGTGAAGAACCGGGGGCCTGCTTCTAATCCTGAAGGCAGCGGCGGCTACCAAGGGGGACGGAGGAATGCACTTATAACCCCCTACCCGGGAAACTTCCACAGCGCGGCGGCGGTCCCGCCGAAGATCCACTCCTTGTCCTCTTCGCTTTTGAACGCGACCCGCTCCATAGGCCAACGCAGGGAATTTCGATACCCTTCTCCCCGACCGGCCACCGGAGGGAAATTGCTGCCCCACATCAACCGCCGTGGACCGAAGGCTTCGATAGCCATCTCCGTCAGCGGGGGAACATTTTCGAACGGAAACGGCTGACGGAAGGGCATGGGCCGCGGGCACATTTCCCCGAAACCCACCACCTTCATGTAGGTGTTGGGATACCGGGCCAGCGACAGGACCTTCCTGTATCTGTCGTGGGGAGGCGTCGTGTCCTGCCCGCCACCCCCCAGGTGTTCGATAACGATCCTCAGGTCGGGCAAATCACGGCATACCTCTTCGAAGTCTGAAGAGGCGAAAGCGTCCAGGTCGGAACCCTGACAGCTCACGATCATCCCCAGTTCGGCGGCCTTACGCCAGATAGCCAAAGGATCGTCGCCGGGCGAGCGTTCGGCTGGTCCCAGCCGGACACTCTCGACTCCCTGTTCCGCCCACTCTTCAAGGCGGTCCGGCGCGTCGGGTTGAGTGGTATCCACCATGCCTACCACGGAGAACCGCCCGGGAAAGCGGCGCATACATTCAACCAAGTAGGAGTTGTCGTAAATCCCGCCTATCTGGACCAACGTTGCTTTGTCTACCCCGGCCCGACTCATCTCGTCCAAGAGGGATTCGACCGGCGCATACCAATAGGGTGAGGCATGGCAATGAGTGTCGACCACAACCATGGCGTTGCTCCTATGCAAGTTGGAATTCCGCGGGTTGGCGAGCTATTCCCAAGGCGTATGCCCGGATTTATGTGATGCCGACTCTAACTGCGCACCAGCCCTCGGTCAATATACCCGCCCCAGCCCCATGAGTCCCATTGAAACGCTTTGGGGCAACTCCGGCTAGGGGAAATCCGGCGGGGTTCCCGACTTAGGGAACTGCAATGTTGCCCGAGGATGGAAACCGAGCCCGTCGAACCGCGGCCCAGGAGGTCCAAAGAAGGGGGCAGGCCAATCCGGCCGCAGCTAAATTTCCTTGATTCCCGCTGCCGGAAGCTCCAGTTGGGCCATCACCTCGGATATGTCGCTCACGGTATCCAACCGCTTCAGGACCTCGGCCAACTCTGTGGCTTTGGCCTCGCCGGCCCGCAACCCCACGAGGTAGGAGAACTTGGCACCCAGCTCCGCCTCAGTCATCTGGCGGTCGTTGCTCTCTCCGCTCAGGGTTCTGCCATCCTTGGTCACGACGGTTACCCCGGCGTAGAAACGGTCTTCATATCCGGCCCAGTCATCCCGGTCGGAGATCCTGACACGCTCTTGGATAGCACTGACTTCGAGAGTGTCGTAGTAGTTTTCGTCGTAAGCCTCGCGCAACCCCACCCCGCCATACACCGCGGCCAGGGCAAGCACCCTCTCTCCATAACCGGAATGATGATGGATGCCTCGACGGGGGACCAGTTCCGCCCTAATTTCCACGATATTCAGAACTGGTCAGACCGTTCTCGGCCATCAATTCGACGAGGATCAACCTGGCGACATGGTTGCCGCCCCCGGCGTTCTGCCGCTTGAAGATTATGCCGGTGATGCCGTACTCCTCGCCCAGGGTGTCCACGAACTCGGGGCCGGCATCCTGGACCCCCAGGCGGCTGCTGAAGAAACCGGGCTCTTCAGCCAAAATCTCCGGTGGAGCATCATAGCCCACCCTGGCCATCAGCGCGGGTGCCATCGCCAGCCCTGCGGTCGAGCGCGCCTTTCGGGAAGTGCCCCGCTACCTGTTCGTTCCTGAAGCTGGAATCGCAGCCGCATACTCCGACCGGCCGGTCCTCCCGGGCCCCGGCCCCATGATATGCGTCTGGACGCCCCAGAGCCGGGTGCTGGATACCTATCCCATTCCGGTGGGAGTGAGCGGCCCCACCAACTGCTGCTTCGTCGACGCCGACCAAATCAACCTGTACGTCACCACCGGCCAGGGACACCTGCTGTGGCCGCGCAACACCGGCTGCCGAGGGTGGATTATGTGGCCCCGGTGCGGTATCCTTCCGCACGACTGAGCGGCATATCGAATGAGGATAAGGTCATGGGCTGGGAGGACTGTTCGACGGTGGAACGCCGGAAGGACAAACTGGGAGGAGCCCGGGTCTTCAGGGGAACTAGGGTACCCGTCGAAGCCCTTTTCGAAAGCCTGCTTGGTGGTTGCACCATTCAACAGTTCACGGAGTGGTTCCAGGGAGTGGAGATATCCCAGGTGGAGGCGGTGCTCCAACATCAGATCTCCACGTTGAGGACTGAGTCCGACAAGTAGACCCATCGTAGGCAACTGTTAAGCAACTGCTCACTAATCCTGGAGCCATCTGGTCCATGGGATAATGCCCAACGGGGACCGGTTGATTTCCAACCAATACATCGGTCGGATCCGCCGGATGTGATGCTATACGGAAGGAGGTTCCGCCGAATTACAACGCGGGGCGGAGTTCTCAAAGGGTAGGTGATGGGGCCAGGTTGAGACCAATACTTTCGTGTGGGTTAATTTGTGGGATAAAATGAGAGTACCAACGCCATTAAGGCATAATCAAGCACATTTCTTGTCGAATTGGGTTCCCACTCCCTCCGCTGCCTGCTTGTTTCCAAGAACGTGAAACAAAGCATTCCTGGCGTACTCAGAGTTCCCAAAAGTTCGTTTTGTAACTTCCCATAACGTCCCTTGAATCCCACACATCGGGTGCAAATATTGTCGGATAAACGGGGCGTGACATGGCTCACCGTCGCCAGGGTTAAGGCTGTCGCCGAACCGATTGACCGTTCACTGGCAGTTTGACCAAACTGGCACTCATGCGATTGCCCTGGGCCTGTTCCGGCAAGTCGTTGACTTGTCAACTGCGTCCGTGTAGCATAGCCTTGTGTCGCCCCCCAGTCTCACTCTTCCCCGTTTGTCAGTCTCAACATGGACGCATCGGGTACAGGAAGCCTCAATGAGGCTTCCATGGGATACGTCAGGCCGGAAAGATTATGCCCTCATCCGGCAGGAAGAATGACCGGTTTTAACTGTTTATCTTTTATATTGCTCTCAACCATGGGTGGTAGGGTATAATCTGACTCTGGTGTCCCCCCACTGGGGGCGCCACTGAAACCAAGTCAAACCGCATAGTAGACTTAGCGGGAAGCCCATTACGTTATCCGCCCACAGCTTCGTCGGGGTTTCCCGTTTCCCCACCTTGCGCTTAAGACGCCCCTAAGGAGATTGGTAATGGAACTAGGAATCGTTCGGGAAAATGGGATATTGATCGCCAAGCCCCAGGGGCGTCTCGACGGCTCCAACGCCCAGGAGTTCCAGGGAGACCTGAGCGAGGCTATCAGCACCGACGACAGGGGCGTGGTCCTGGACCTGGCAGATCTTTCTTACATCAGCAGTGCCGGGCTCCGGGTCATCCTCATGACTACCAAGGCCCTCCAGCGTCAAAGCACTGAACTCGCCGTTTGTTCCCTTTCCGACCCCATCCGCGAAGTGTTTGAAATCAGCGGGTTCGACAAGATCATCCCGGTTTGGGGCTCCCAGCCCGACGCGATCGCCAGCTTCTCCGGTTAACCCGAACCTGTCGCCTGAACGACGGCTCACCTGTCCCTCCGGTTCGGGAACTGCCGCCAGGGATGCCAGGCCCGGACCGCACCCTCGCGCCATGCTGTCATCGACCGCTTGCTGGCTGGTGCAGGAAACCGGGGTGAACGAGCACTTCAATCCCGGTCGAAGCCCAACCCTTGGAAACCTTCCTGAAAAGAGCATGTTACTACGGCCCGGTGGCCACACCGGAGAAAACTGACGGACTGTTGCCGTGGACTTTGTTGGCTACGGGCTGGATCCCGCAATATACGATGAGATGTTCCTCCCGGACGGCACGCCCCGGGATCATTGCCAACAGCTCTACGATACCCTCTCCGAACTTTCCGGTCCCGAGTTAACCAGCATTCACGAGCGGGTTAACCGTTCGTTCTCCAACGAAGGCATCACCTTCACGGTTTACGGCGATGAAGAAGCCGAAGAGAGAATCATCCCCATAGACTGCCTCCCCAGGCTCATGGCCGCATCCGATTGGAAGCAATTGGAATTGGGCCTCACCCAACGCCTGAAGACCCTCAACCTCTTCCTCCAGGACATTTACAACGACGCCCACATCCTCGCCGACGGCGTGATCCCGGCGGACGTCATCCACGGCTGCCCCCAATTCCGTGAAGAGATGCGGGGATTCTCGGCCCCCCGTGGCACTTGGGTAGCCATCTGCGGCACCGACCTGGTACGTACCAACGACGGGTTCAAGGTCCTGGAGGACAATCTCCGCGTCCCTTCCGGCGTATCCTACATGCTGGCTAACCGCAAGGCGGCCAAGGCCAGTCTCCGCCGCCTGTACCGGAGCATGAGAGTGCGGGAGGTCGAGCACTATGGACGGGAACTCCTCGACACCCTTCAGGAACTGGCTCCCCGCGAAATGTCCAACCCCTCCATCGCGTTGCTCACCCCCGGCGTCTACAACTCCGCCTTCTACGAGCACGTCTTCCTGGCCCACGAACTTGGAGCGGAATTGGTGGAAGGACAAGATCTCCTGGTCCGGGATGATTTCCTCTTCATGCGCACCACCGACGGACTCAAGCGCGTCGACCTGATATACCGCCGGGTCGACGATGACTTCCTAGATCCCACGGTTTTCCGGCCCGACTCCCTGCTGGGCGTCCACGGGCTCCTCCGCTGTTGCCAGCTTGGCAACGTCACCCTGGCCAACGCCCCCGGAACCGGAGTGGCCGATGACAAAAGCGTCTATGCCTTTGTCCCGGACATGGTGCGTTACTACCTGAACGAGGAACCCCTTCTCTCCAACGTGGAGACCTACCTCTGTCGCCGTCCCCAGGGCCTCGAATACACCCTTGACAATCTCCAGGACCTGGTCGTCAAGCGCGTCGGAGGCTCAGGCGGTTACGGGATGCTTATTGGCCCCCACTCAACTTCCCAAGAGCGGGAAGACTACGCGAAGGAGATCCGCTCCGACCCGGCCGACTTCATCTCTCAGCCCGTATTGGCCCTCTCCCGGGCCCCTTGCCTCATCGAAGGCCGCTTCGAGCCCCGCCACGTGGACCTGCGCCCCTTCGTTCTCCAGGGACAGCGCACCCGTATCGTCCCGGGAGCCTTCTGCCGGGTCGCCCTCCGCCGGGGCAGCCTGGTGGTCAACTCCAGCCAGGGCGGCGGCGGCAAGGATTTCTGGGTGCTGGAGGACTGACCGATATGCTGCATTCCTTGGCCACGCGCAGTAATCACGCACTCCGGGCTTCGGCCTGGCGAGGCTCGTCTCCACGCAGAACCAGGCTTCTCCTCCTGGCCGCCGCGATGGTACCCGTCGGGGTTTTCTTCGGCCACACCGGCGGCGTGGCCTTCGCTTCCAGCGATGAGGAGCTACGCTTCGTCTTCAACACCTTCTCGTTCCTTCTTTGGGGCGCAATGGTCATGTGGATGTGCGCCGGATTCACGATGCTCGAATCCGGTTCGGTCCGCACCAAGAACGCCTCCATGATCTGCCTCAAGAACATCGGACTCTACTCCATCGCTGGCCTCGCCTACTTCATCATCGGCTACAACCTCATGTACGTCGATGTGCAGGGCATTATCGGGTCCTTCAGATTCCTTTACGGCTCCTCTCCCGAAGAACTTGCTCTTCTCAGCGGGGACGCCAGTGGCCTTGGCACGGTGCTGGATTCCGGATACTCCACTATGTCGGACTGGTTTTTCCAGATGGTCTTCGTCGCCACTACGGCCTCCATCGTGTCCGGCACCCTCGCCGAGCGCGTTAAAATGTGGCCCTTCTTTCTCTTCACCCTCTTCTTGACCGCTTTCATCTATCCCGTCGTGGGTGCCTGGACCTGGGGCGGCGGTTGGCTGGACGAGTTGGGGTTCCAGGACTTCGCCGGCTCCACCATCGTACACAGCACCGGGGGTTGGGCTGCGCTGGCCGGCGCCATCGTTGTCGGGCCCCGCCTCGGAAAGTTCCGCCGGGACGGGGGGGCTAACCCCTCCCCGCCATCTAACGTGGTCGCAGTCACCCTGGGAGTGTTCATTCTCTGGTTCGGATGGTTCGGGTTCAACGGCGGTTCCCAGCTCGCCCTGGGAAGCGCCCTGGACGTAGTGGCGATGGCGAATGTGCTCGTCAACACCAACCTGGCGGCAGCGGCCGGAGTAGTCGCAGCGCTGGTCTTGTCCCGGATGGTCCTCGGCCGCATCGACCTCGTCGCCGTGCTCAACGGGGCCATCGCGGGACTGGTTTCAATAACCGCCGGGCCCGACATCACCGAGCACTATTGGGCAATCATCATCGGAGCCATCGGCGGGGTGATCTGCACCGGCGGAATCAAGCTCCTCGAAGTGCTGAAGGTAGACGACGTTGTCGGAGCTATTCCCGCCCACCTCTTCGCCGGAGTCTGGGGAACCCTCGCCGTTTGTATAGTTGCTGGAGGCGACATCCTGGCACAGCTCGCCGGAATCGGCGCCGTAGGAGCCTTCGTCTTCACCGTTTCTTTTGCCTTGTGGAAGGGCTTTGACCTCACCTTCGGGGCCCGGGTGTCCGCCGACGTTGAGCGTCTGGGGCAGGACGCCGGCGAACTCGGCATTGAGGCCTACCCCGAATTCGTTCTGATGCCGGAACAATACGAGGAAGGCTGACCTCAATGCTCTCCCGAAGCGCTCAGGGTCTGTACTGGATGGGCCGCTACCTCGAGCGGGCCGAACTGCTGTGCCACCTGCTGCGGTTCCAGGTCGAAGCCCTGGTGGACCGGCCCGCGCGCGACATCTACTTCGGCTGGAGCCGGATCTACGGCAGTATGGACCGGGAACCTCCCCACGGGAGCCTCGAGTTTGGCGAGGACAACTACATACTCGCCGATTCCTACACTCTGACCGACGATCTTACCTTCGACCGGTCCAATCCCGACTCGATATGGAGTTGCTTCTCTCAGGGCAGGGAAAACGCCCGCCAGATGCGCCACTGCATCAGCAGCGAGATGTGGACCCGCCTGAACCTTGCCTACCTGCGTGTGCGCCAGATAAGCATCCTCGACATCTGGCAGACGTCCCCCGAGAGTTTCTTCCAGGAGACCGCCGCCGAGATCCACACTTTTGTGGGCGTGGCAGTGTCCACCATGTATCGGGACGATGGGTGGAACTTCATGCAGCTGGGCCGCTCCATCGAGCGCTCCCAGGTCTGGGCGGCGCTGCTGCTCACCCAGATTTCCGCGGACCCCATGAATGACGGCGCGGATTGGGCAACCCTGCTCCGTTTATGCCACGCCTTTGAAGCGCACAACCGCCGTTATGGCGGCGAGGTCCTTCCGGGAAACGCCCTCGACCTCCTCGTTACCGACCCGAGCCTTCCAGCCTCCGTAGGACGGTCTCTCGACGGAATAGCAGAACAGATCGCCCGCATCGGCACTGGCCCCATCCCGCGGCAGGGAGAAGCCATTAGGCGGCTGGCCGGGCGCCTGGCTTCCCTGGTCCACTACGAATGGCCTGACCGGGAAGACCGGGGCGAACTGCTCGAACAGATAAACCGGGGTTGCAGGGACCTCCACTTCCACATCACCAACGCCTATTTCGATTATCCCGTCTAAGACCACTCCCGTCCCTCTCCGGCAGGCTGCCCATCCAATTCGGGACCGCAAGCCGAGGCCTGGGAAGGAAGTTAGTCGGACACTGGCTCCGAAACCGCCACAGTAGCTCCCTCCCCGTCCGCTTCCAACCTGGCCGCGGCCGGTTCAACGGGAAGGTCAATGACCATCTCCGTGTATTCCCCGAACTCAGTGTTCACCTGTATGAAGCCCCCGTGCTCCCGGATGATGTCGCTCGAAATCGCCAGGCCCAGTCCCGTTCCCTCATCCGTCGGCTTGGTTGTGAAGAAGGGGAGGAACATTTTCTCCACCACTTCGTCCGGTATTCCGGGCCCGTTGTCCCGGATGCTGACCAGGACTCGGTCGTCCTGGCGCTTGGTGCTGAGCAGCAAAGCCGGGTGGTAAGTCTCTCCGGCCTCTTCCAGTTCCAGCCGTTTCTTGTTCGTGGCGTAACAAGCGTTGGTCACCATGTTCAGGAAGACCCGGCCCAGGTCCTGGGGTATCGCCTGAATTTCCCCGGCCTCCGCGTCAAAGTCATCCCGCAAGTCAAGCTGGAAATTCGGGTCTGTTGCCCGGGCGCTGTGGAACGCCAGCCTTGCGTGCTCATCCAACAGGGTGTTGATGTCGATGATTCGGAATTCCGCCTCCCCCCGGCTCATCATCAGCATGTCTGTAACAATTCGGTTCGCCCGCTCTCCGTGAGACAGGATGCGCTCGAAGTTCGAGTCCAAGTCATCAGTTATGTCATTGATCAGCGACTGCTGCTCGTCGTCGAGTTCGTCAGCCGACTCCTTGAGCGCATCCCTCAGCTCATCCAGCAGTTCCTGGGAGGACTCGGAGAAGTTCTTCACGAAGTTCAGCGGATTGCGAATCTCGTGAGCCACTCCAGCGGTAAGCTCGCCCAGTGCGGCCAGTTTTTGCTGCATCACGACCTGGTCCTGGGCACGCCGCAGGTCATGGAGTACCGACTCAAGCTCGTCGTTCTTCCCCTGTAATTCTTCCGCCAGGCTCTCCACAAGGTTCAGTCGCTGCACCTCCAGCGCGTGACGCCGGAAAACCTCCAGGGCTGCCGCCATGTCGGTAACCTCGTCATTGCCTCCAATCTCGACCTGCGAGTCCAACTCTCCCCCCGCCATCCGCCGCATCCAGTCCGACAGCATCTGGATGCGCCTCAGCAACACCCTCCCCACCAGGAGCCAAGCCACCAGAAACGCACCTCCAACGCTGATGCCGGTAATGGCCAGCAAAAGGGTCCGGCCTTCCAATATGACGATGCTGGATTGGACTGTTGCGGATTGAGCGCTGTCCATCGCGTCAACAACCAGGCCATCCACCTCTCGGATCAGCGCGACGGCTTCGCTCTGATTTTCCGACAGAACGTCCCGCAGGTCTTCTTCCAAGTGCAGTTCTCTCTCCAGCAAGTTGAATTCGCTGCTCACTCCCAGACTGAACTTGCCCAAATCGGTAAACACCGGTGCCAGTTCATCATGAACCGGTGACCCTTCCAGGGCTCCGAGGTTGCGTTCAATGCGGTTGATGGTCGTTTCAAATCGCTCCCGGAGCGGTTCCAGGAAGGACGGATCGGACACGGTAAAAGCATTGGCCAGCAACTCGGTGGCGATGTTGGCGTCCGCCTGGAGTTCCGTCAGGTAGCGGTAGCGGCTCAGCTCCTCCTCTGAAAAATGCGCCGTGAAATCGCTTGGGGCAGCCCCCAAGTCCCGGTAACCCGTAATGGTATAGAAAAGCTGCTCGTCGATGGCTGGTACCAGCGTGTTATCCAGCCGGCTTCGTATCTCCGCCAAGTCAGCTGACAACGATTCCCTCGCTTCCGCTTGTTTGAACAGTTCAAACTTGTGGGTGCGAATGACCTGCATATTGGTGATCAGATTCCCCGAACGTTCGAGGATCGTCTGGAAGCGTTCATCTTCAACATCCGTCACACCCAGGAGGTTCAACTGGCTCTGAATCTCCTCCTGTGATGCCACTATCCCGTCGTACACCAATTCCACATCTTCTGGAGTTTCGGCGGTGGCCATGCGCGGCCCCGCCGCCACCAAGGCACTGCTGTATTCGGCAATTTCGAACGCGGCGGCTATTTCAGGAATATGCTTTTCGTTCACCCTGTCTTGGGCTTCGCCCATCCGGTCGAACGAAAACCAACCCACGAGACTGGCGGCCAGGGTCAGCAGAGCCGCCACTCCAATACCCATGTAGAATTGGGTGGAAAGCCGGAATCTGGCGTGCAGCACCCGTTGCAGCAGGCTCTTGTCGGCCACGACCGTCGCCTGGGCAGATCTCTGCTCTGCGGTCAGACGTGCGGCGTGTTCTCGGACTCCCTGCTCCGGACTCCCTGGACCCTCCCGCAACTCTTCATCATATTCAGCCGCCTCTGTAGCGGCGGCATATTGTTGGTCCTGTTCCCGCCCCCGTCGGTACCATTCTCGTCCCTGGAGGTACCAGTTGTTCAGGTGTCCGCGAAGCCGGTTGAGTAAACTGCTGTCCGGCAAATCATTTTGACTGTTCATGGTACAGGATCCCGCAGCGTCTCGATGGGATGATACTGTCCGTCGCTCCCTATGGCGGTCAGAAACACCTTGTCCGAGCCCTGGTTATCACCAAATCCGAAACTCAAACCAAAGCCCCCCAGGTCCACGTCTTTGGCGTTCCTGAGAGCCTGGAGAAAGCATTCCCTGGTCAATTCTGTCTCGCACGCTTCCAATCCTGCAATCGCCATCCGCCCGGCTAGGTAGCCCTCCAAGGATACGAACCCCGGTTCGGTTCCCGGGAAGTAGGTATCCAAGGCCCTGTGGTATTCCCGGACCACGGGGATCGATGTATCCCAGGGGAACGGAACGACTTGCGTGACGAATATCCCCTTCCCGGCCGGACCCAGTTCTTGCGCCAGTGCGTTGCTCCCCACGAAAGAAATGTTGATGAAGACCGGATCAAGCCCGGTGCGGCGCGCCCATTGGATTAGCGCAGCTACCGGCTTGTAAGCTCCCACCAGGATCACCGCTTCCGGATCTCCTCTCCTCAGGTCCAGTAAGGCGGTCTTGACCGCCAGGGTATTGCGCGGATACAAACCGACCGAAACCGGCCCCAGGTTCCGCTTGTTCATCGCCCGGGTTGCTCCATGGAAGCCGGCCCTTCCAAACGAGTCATCCTGGTAGAGGACTGCGATCCGGTTCAAGCCCAAACCGTCATGCAACTGGGCGACCATTTCCTCGGTTTCCTGATTGTACGACGCCCGCAAGTTTACGATATTCTTCCATTTTGTTTCCCGTAAAAAAGCCGCGCCGGTAAAGGGAGCGATGTACGGGATCTCGGCTTCCAGGGCCACCGGCGTAGCGGAGCGCGAGGTGGGGGTTCCCACGGCCCCGATCAAAGCGAACACCCGCTCCTCTCGTATCAGGTAGCGGGTGTTCGCTATCGCGGCTTCCGGTTCATAGGCGTCGTCCCGGGATGTCAACTCCAGGCGTCGCCCGTGAACCCCTCCTGTTTCGTTAACCTCGAGGAAGGCGGCCTCTATCCCCAGCTTCATGTTGGTCCCCAACTCGGCCGCCGGTCCCGTCAACGCTGCCGATTGCCCAAAGACAACCCGGTCCCTTTCCACTCCCTGGGTACCCCCTGAACTTGACCCATCCCCGATCCGGGTTTCCGATGCTTCTCCCTCCGCTTGGGTCATTTCTTGGCCCAAGAACTGCGCCAGTTCCACGGGATGGGCTAGGTCAGCGGGACCCTCTGCTTCATGGATGAATTGGCCCAGCCCGCCGAACATTGTCGACAAGATCAGGAATGCCCCACCCAGGACCAACGACATGGGCATTGCCGTCAATAACTGGGTACGAATAGGAATCATTTGCTTATCCGCATCACCATGGTGGAATGGTTCTTCGAATCTTCCCAGCGGTATTGCAGGTCTTCCGTCATCGTTCGCACGAGAAAGAGCCCCAGCCCGCCGATGGGCCGGTCCTCAATCGGCGATTCCGTGTCAGGCTCAGGCGCATCCTCCAAGGGATTAAATGGCTTCCCCCCATCGATTATCTCTATCGTCAACAAATCGTCATCGTAACTCAGGTTGATGTCGAAGGTGTGGACTCCTTCATCGTACCCGTAGTTCATGACGTTGATTCCGAACTCCTCAATGACCAAGTTCACCCGGACGGCCATCCCCGGCGGCCACGATTCCCGCTCCGCCAAATCATCGACCGCAGCCGCAATTCGCTGCAGTTCTTCCAGTCTCGTCTCAACCTTCAGCGCAAGTGTCGAACTCATTACGTAGCACCGTTCCGACAAATCGTCAGGCAGGTAATGTCGTCCGATTGCGGCGTATCGCCAACAAATTCCCTGACACCCGCGAAAATCGCCTCATTCAGTTCCTGGGGATCCCTGGTTTTCGCCCGGGACAGGACGTCGGCCAGCCGGTCCATTCCAAACTCTTCCCCGGCTTCGTTCATGGCCTCGCTGATGCCGTCGGTATACAAGATCAGGGCGTCCCCTTGCTGGAGCGCTATCTCGTCCGTGCCGTAGGGCATTCCCGGCATCACACCCAGCGCTATCCCGCCGGTCAGAGGCAGCAGCTCCGAACTTCCGTCCGGGTGCAGGACCACCGGCGTGTTGTGGCCGCCGTTGGAATAGGTCAACTTGCCGGTCTCCGGGTCGTATACGCCGTAGAACAGCGTTACAAACATCTCCGCTTCGTTGTCCTCGCACAACAGCGTGTTTACTTCGTCCAGCACGTCCCCTGGATCCGGGGTGCCGATGGCTGCTCCCTTAAGGAGCGTGCGGCTGGACATCATGAACAACGCTGCCGGCACCCCCTTGTCCGAAACATCGGCAATGGCTAGCCCCAGGCAGTTGTTGTCCAGCCGGATCACGTCGTAGAAGTCCCCGCCCACGTTGCGTGCCGGATCCATGTTGGCGTAGACCTCGTAGTCCACTCCCCTGGGAAACTGGGTCGGCAGAATGGACTGTTGCATCTTTTGGGCGATGTCCAGTTCGTTCTGCAACGCCACCAGCTTGTCCCGCGACGACAGCGCATCCCGCCACTCCGTGAGGTGCAACAGGGTGCGGTCAATGGTTATCTGCAGGTCTTCAAAGTCCAACGGCTTCGTGACGAAGTCGAAGGCGCCCCGGTTCATGGCCGTCCGGATGTTCTTCATGTCGCCGTAGGCTGAGATGATAATTGACCGGATATTCGGGTCCACCTTGGGGATCTGTTCCAGAAGAGTCAGCCCATCCATCTGCGGCATGTTGATGTCCGACACCACCATGTCGATATCTTCCTGGGCTTGAAGCAGGTCCAGGGCCTCCACGCCGTTGTGGGCGAACACAAAAGAGTATTTCCCCGACCGGATATGGCGCCTCATCCGCTGCAGTACCAGCGGTTCCAGGTCGGGCTCGTCGTCTACTACCAGAATCTTGAATCCTTCGGGCATAGGTTACATCCTGTTAATGAAAGTCGCCGAACCTGCGCCCGCCGGCGGCTGCCGGGTCAATTGCAGAACCGTTTCAGCACCGGCGTTGGCAGGGTATCCCAGGTTATTCCAAGAACGACGCTACCGCGGAATCCACCGAGCTATGCAGGGGGATTATCCGGTCGAATCCCACGGTAACGAACACATCCAGCACCGGACCGTCCAGGTTGCACGCGGCAAATTTCGCTCCACGTCGGCGCAGACTTTTAGCTACTTGCAGTACCACTCGCAGCCCCGCACTGCTGATGTACGAAAGCCCCTCAAAGTTCAGCACTACTGCGGGACTCTCTTCCTCCAAAGCATCGTCCAGCTTGCGCCGGTACTCGGCCGCGTTCAGCCCATTTACCCGCCCCTCGGTGGTTACAACCAAACTTCCCCGTTCCCACCACTTCTCTACGTTCAATACCTCGACCTCCTGTTTGGTGTTCACCCCGCGAATCCGACTGTTCATTCCACGCCCGATTTTACCCTAAATGTCGTATCCCCGTTCTCCATGAGCTGCTAGGTCCAGTCCCACCAGCTCGTCCTCCTCATCCACCCGGGCTCCGCCCATGACCCGGTCCAGCACCTTCAGTATGATGAACGTGAACAGCCCGGCCCACGCCATGGAGGCCCCGACTCCCAGGGCCTGCACCCCCAGCTGAACGTGGACATCCCGTCCCTCCACCGGATAACCCTGGCCCCCGAAGAGGGGCAATGCCAGGAAAGTCACCAGCACCACGCCTATGATACCCCCCAGCCCATGCACCGCGAAAACATCCAGCGCGTCGTCAATGTTCAGCGTCCGCTTTATTATACCAACGGCGAAGAAACAGACCAGGCTGGCCGCCGCCCCCAAGATAAGTCCCCCTATCGGCCCGATGTACCCTGAGGCAGGGGTAACCGCTGCCAGACCGGCGATAACGCCGGTCACCGTGCCGATCAGCGACGCGTACCGCCTCGTTATCCACTCCAGTATCATCCAGGTAAGGGCCGAGGCTGAGGCGGAAATGTGCGTCACGGCTATCGCCATCCCCGCCTCGCCGTCGGCGGCAAACTGGCTTCCGCCGTTGAACCCAAACCACCCCACCCAAAGCATCCCCGTCCCCGCCGCAGTCATACCCGGGTTGTGGGGCGGCGCAATCTCGTTGGGAAACCCCAGGCGCCGGCCCACCATTATCGACGCCACCAGCGCCGCCGCCCCCACGTTGGCGTGCAGCACCAAGCCTCCGGCGAAGTCCATCGCCCCCATCTGGTCCAGCCAGCCCCCACCCCACACCCAGTGGCAGATGGGAATATACACCAGCAGTGACCACAACCCGCTGAACACCAGCGCCACCGGAAACTTCATCCGCTCCGCATAGGCCCCCGAAATTATCGCCGGAGCAATCATCGCGAAGGTCATCTGGAAGATGACGAACACCATCTCGGGCAGGTTAGGGGTTTCCGGGTGGACTGTTTCCGGCGCTATCCCCAGAAAGAAGGCGTTTTCCAGGGTGCCTATGAACCAGAACAGGCTCTCTCCGAAGGCCATGCTGTACCCCACCGACAGCCAGATCACACTGGCCAAGGCGGAGATCGCGAAACACTGGATGACTACGGAAAGGACCGACTTGGAGGCTACCAGCCCCCCGTATACCAGGGCCAGCCCCGGCAGGGTCATAAAGAGGACAAACGCTGTCGATGACAGCATCCATGCTGTATCGCCTGAGTCCATCGACCTCCGGCGGCGCTGGCACGGCCAACCGGGGCGCCGCTTCCCATAAGTTTGCCCTGTGCCCTAGTTTAACCCCAACATGAAAATAGGTGAAGTGCCAATCTCGGGCGGCACTATTTACACCGGTCTGAAGCCTCCCGGTGTGTAGTTCTTTGTGAAAGATTGGTGAACGCGCACTCCATTAACCCCAACATGCAAACCCGGGGAGACCATAACGAAAGGATGGCTTCCCCGGGTTCCTGGGAGCGGAACCCCGGTTCAGGGAACGGTACGCGGAAAACGGTTTCTACCCGGAGGGTTGCTCCTGCGTTTCCGGTCGGGCTCCCGGTCCCGCTGAGTTGACCGGTGAGGACGTTGCCCGCCTCGCCGTGGTGGCGGCATCAACAGTGGCTTGGAGCTTCCGGACCGCATCCGATAGGGACTCAATCTGTCCCTCCAGGCCGATAACCCTCTCAAACAACCGGTCAATCTGTGCTCGCGATGGCATGTTCCACGCCCGCAGCGCGGCGTCCATCTGCGGATTGCTTTCCCTGGACAGCTTCCCCTGCCAGACCAGCACCTGCTCTATGTATCTGCCTAGCGCCTGCGAAAATTCTTCCGTGCTCATCGCCTTGGCAAAAGTAGACGCCAGCGATTCCAGCCCCTGCGCCCACTGCCTTTCCGCTTCCGGCAAGCTCTGTGGGAAAGACGGGGTGGCCATCAACTGCCACGCCTGCTCCGCCCACACCTGGTAAAACTGCTGCCACATTCGCGTCAGCCCCTCAGTGTTGAACCCCTGGAATGACCCACCCGTCCCCGGCATGGGAGCGCCGCCCATTCCGAACGGAGGGGCCCCGAACGGCCACCCGCCAAAGGGCGTTGCCCCTGGACCCGGGGAAGTAAATCCGGGAAACCCCGGGGCTGACTGCACCCACGCTTCCGCCGATTTCCTGAACATCTCCTGCCAGGCCTCGAAGGCGGCGGCCGCGTTGCCCCCACCCGCCGAACTGTTGCCTCTGGTTCCGGTTTCGTGCGTAGTCATGGGGAAATCCCCCTTGTGGGCTGACTTAACTGGGAATGGGGGTAAGCCAGAGTAACGTCAGGCTGCTGGCGCCGCAGAATGGGCCAGCACCCATTCATTTATCTTGGGCCACAGGGTTTGGTGGGCCTGCCGCCCGGAAAACACCGAGATATGCCCTCCCGGCAGTTCAATAAACTCCTTGTCCGCGCTGCCCACGGCGTTCATCAGTCCCTCCGCCGCCGGCGACGGAACGATGTAGTCCTGGCTGGCGGCGGCCACCAGCAGGGGCTGGACAATGCGCTTCAGATCAACCGTCTGGCCGTTCAGGACGAACTCTCCCCGCACCAGCCGGTTGCTGCCGTACAGGTCCTTGGCTAGCTCGCTGAAGAACTGCCCCGGCATCCCGATGAAATCGTTGGCCCAGCGGTTCATCGCCTTGTAGCTTTCAATATACCCCGGACGCTGGGCATTGGCCCAAAGACCAGCCATGGCCTGCGCTTCCAGTGTCGGCCTCAGCATCTTGAAACCGGTCCCCATCAGGCTGGCCGGCAGCCCGCCGTACCGCTCCACGATTAGGTCCGCGGGAAAGTACCGCTGGTCCAGCCACACCCGGAACATCCCGCCCTGGTCAAAGTCAATCGGAGCCACCACCGCCACGAAACTCCGCACCGGGGCATCCGGATTCAGGGCCAGGTAGCAAGCGCCCAGAGTCCCGCCCAGGCAAAGCCCGTTGAACGTGACCTCCCGCGCTCCCGAGGTTTCCAGGACCTGCTTGATAGCTCTCGGAATAATGTTGAAGACGGCTTCCTCGAACCCCAGTTCCCTGTCTTCCTCGACAATCTCCCCCCAGTCCAGCAGGTAAACGTCGTGGCCCTGGTTCGCCAGGTACTCGATCATGCTGTTCCCGGGCAAAAGATCCAACACGTAGGGACGGCTTATCCCCAGCCATGGAACGATCAAATATGGCAGGGGATTGGTCTTGGGCTGGCCCGGCGTATACCTCAGCAGCTTCGCCTTGCCCCGCTTCCAGATAACCTGCGACGGCGTGGCCCCCACGGGAGGATCGCTCGGGTTGGCAACGAAGGAATCCAACAGGGTCTGGACCCGCTCCATGTTCTTCTTCAGGTCTTCCTGTAATTGAGCCGCGAAGTCCGTTGAATCAACCAAGGAAACGCCTCCTCATCCCTCTGTCGGAAACCGGAATTGGCCGGAGCAATCCCTCCCTCCGCCTGGTCGGTGAACTGGGGGAAGGAAGACTCCCGCTACTCCTGAGTCGGCGCTGGCGCCCCCTTGACCATCGCCACCGACCACTCCATCAACGCCTGCCCGTAGTCGAAGGCGCTCTTCACCACTTCCTGCCCTGACTCCATCATGACCGTATTAGCCTTGAGCATTCCGGCCATCAGATCCACGCGCCGCTGTTCCACGCCCGTCACGTACTCGGCGCAGGCCCCGTAGAACCCGACGTCCCCATCCATGATTTCCCGGACCAACTCGCGTACTTCCGGTTTCACCCCGGCATCGCCGGACGCCGGAA